>VBAH01000059.1 GCA_005884685.1 Alphaproteobacteria bacterium | reverse complement strand
TCTCCGTCCCGAGTCGGCTGGTCCAACTTGATGAGCACTCGCCGCAGTTCGAGCAGCCTGCCATCGTCGGCGGTGATCGTCACCTTCTGCTCCCAGACAGAGCCCGTCTCCACTCGGCCGACCAGACGCAGGTCGTCCCCCTTGGTCCAGGGCAAGTTCTTGTGCTCGCGCACCAACACGTGGGCCTTGCGGCGGAGGACCACGCCGCACAACCAGCCCACCGTGCAGAAGTTGCGATCTTCGATCCACAGTTCGCCCTCGAGCACGCTGTCCAACACCGGGCCCAACAGGGCGCGTTCCTGGGCGTGGCCGTCCTCACACGGGAAGACGTCGATAACCAATCCCAACTGCGGGTCGAACACGTTCAAGGTCTTGCCAGGCAAAGGAGCGGCGGCGATCTCGCGCAGCTCTTTGATGCGGTGTTGCGTGCCCGCCAGGCAGTTGCCATCGAGGATCTTGACTCGGAAGCCGGGCAGCAGCGCCGGCAGGGAGCCGCCCAGCGCCTCGACGACTTCGGTCAGGCGCGCCGCGTTGTCGCGGACCAGTTGTTGCATCACCGGCAGTTCGACACCCTTGAGCTTTTCGTAAACATTGGTCAGCTCAACGGGAAAGAGGTCCCGGTGGTTCACGTAAACGGCGTGCGGGGATTTGTGGATACCACAGACGACCAACCCCATCATATCAACCAGCGTGGAGAACAGCAGCTTCTCCGTGTATTGAGTCGTGGCCGTCCGCTCGAACAGTTCATCAATCGGCCCTGGCTGCAAGGCATGCTCCATCAGCCCCCGAGCCATTACCGTGATCGGGCTCTCATTCACGAATCGATCGAATACCGCTTCCAGAAGCATGGCAAATGGCTCCAGGTTCCCCAGGATCTTCCCCTGTTCAGCTTATACACGCCAACCGCTACTGAACAGGGCTGCAATAGCTCCCAATCGCACATGTGTTCTTTTGTCCCCTGCTCCACCACCGTGAAATGGCTGGAGCCACGGGCCTCTATCGTTTCAAAGTTCAGTCAAGGATGAGTGATGCGACAGACGCCAAGAAAACGGGCGGTTGAGTCCCTGAGGAAGTTGCTTGCCGACTGCGGCCTGACCGAGGGGGACAACTACTACGCCGTGTCCTTGCAGATGACCCTGGAGGAATTGGAGGCCGACACCAAAAGGCTGGGCTGTGAACAGGCCTGGCTGGTGCGACGGTTGGTGGAGCAGGTAGTCCACCGCCTGGTCGGTCACGACGGGCTGACACCAAACCACGAAGCGTGCGCGAAGGCCCGGCGACTTTGCGCCGGGCCGCCCGAGGGTAACAAAGAGGGACCGCCATGTCTGTGAGCTACTTCGCCCATGTCGTAGGCGGCGTGGGCGTTGCGGCATTTAGCCAGCCGCAGAGGGCTTTGATGCAGTTGTCATACTAGCAAAGGCAAGCCGTCATGACCGAGGCGGAATGGGAGGTCTCAGACGACCCGGTGCGAATGCTCCTCTTCTTGACAGGTGGTTACGAACGGGAGGTGCCCGCCGGGGGCTGTGAGCGCTTTCCCGGAACGCGCAAGCTGCGATTGTTTACCTACGCCTGCGTCTTGCAGGTTAAGGGCCTGATCAAGTACACAAGGACTCTTGAGGCCTTGGAGGCGGCCCCGCTAATCGCCGACGGCGTGCTACGCCAGAAAAAGACCCAAGACCTGCGTCGGGGCACGTCGGAGCTCCTTGTCGAGCTGACCCAGGTTGGCATGGCCGGGACCGACGAAATGAGAGCCGTAGAAGAGGCGGACGATCTGGTCATGTCCGACTCCGTACGGGCGGCCCTTCACTTACTCGAAGGATCGACTCTGCGGCCGAGTCGCTGGGAGGCTGACTGCCTGCGGGAGATTGTTGGCGACCCTTACAGGCAGTATGTTTGGACCGCCAATCCGTCACCTCGAAAGGCGAGCTACCGCGAGATCAACAACCCCGATATGAGGGACCTGGTCCTTCTGCGCCGAAGCTGGCTGACGGAGGACGCCCTTCGTATCGCGAAGACGGCCTACGACAAGCGGGACTTTTCTCTCTTGCCCGTTCTGGGCGACGCCCTGGAAGAGGCAGGGTGCGATTTCGCGCCATTGCTCTACCATCTGCGCAAAGACTGTTCATGCCACGCCCTTGGGTGTTGGGCGCTGGACCTGGTTCTGGATAAACGCTGACTGGAGCACGTAGGTGCCTAAATACCGAATGTTGTGCAAGGCGTTCGCCTTTTTTGACGTGGTGACCGAGGACGACGAAGAGGCCATACGAAAGGCCGAGAAGCTCAAGGTCGAGATCGCCAACGGCCTGGACCTGCCAAAGGGCGCGATGGTCGAAGGACTGCCGTTCGACCCCGAGGGCGACCTGAACATCATGGTCTACCTCGGGGCCATCAGTCCGCCCAAGATCGTCACGAAGGACTGACAGGGGAAACGATGAACGCGGAAACGACAGTGCTGCACCAGTTCTTGAAAGAGCTAGCCCAGTCGCCAGAGAACTGGGGCCTGCGCGGCATAGTGGCCGATTGGTACGAAGACAACCAAGAGGTGCACCGCGCCGAGTGTCTGCGCTGGATGATCCAGCAGAGGAAGCGGCCGTACACGAGGGCCGACAAGCAGGCGACGTGGTTCAACGCGGATCGGATCTCGCCGGGGCTTGGCGACCCGGAGTCAGACATTCCCGAGGCTATCTTCAAGCAGTTGGAAGGAGGCAAGCCAGCGGCGAATCACATAACGTTCGGCAACTTCCCCGAGGCGGAAGAGGCGATCCAGAAGGCCTGGGCGAAGGCCAGGGCCGGAGGTTGGTCCCCGCATGGCTAACTAGGCCTTGCCGGCCATCGCCCGTCGGAAGAGCGCCACGTGCTCGTCCACGACCTCCCTGGCGGCGCGCAGGGATGGCTGTACGCCGTTCTCCTGACAGAGGACGTCAAAGAGCGCGGCGTCTTCTTCCGGCATCCCGGGAAGGACGCTCGCCGCCTTCTCGGCGTCCACCATGACGCCGTCCCTGGTGAGCTCGCTGGCGTACTTTTCTCCGAGGCCCTCTCTGATCTCTCGCACGCGCAGCCTGGTCAGTTCATGGGCCTTGTAGAGGTTGCCGGTCCTGGTCTCGATGTGGCCCTCCACCAGCCTAGCAACGGCCTGCTTGGTGACGCCGAAAAGGACGTCCTCGGGCAGGCCCAGGCCCGTTTGGTAGTGCCCCTTCAGCCGATAGGACTCGTCGAAGCCGTCCACGACTTCGGCCAGTTGCAACATGGCCTCCCTGTTCCGGGCCTTCTCGGGCCGTTCGAGTACTTCCTTCGCCAGTTTCAGCATGGCCTCCTGGAGAGGGGAGTAGGCCCCCGGTCCGCCGCGCGAGAGGACCACGCGGTCAAAGAGGAGCCTCGCCGCGTCTTCAGCGGAACACGCGCCTCTTCCCGCGGCCCTTGAGAGCTCGTCCTCGCCAGGGAGATACGCGCCGACCGCGGCCGCCTTCTCCAGCACCTTCTCGGCGAAAAGCCTTCTCAGGGGGAATGGCGCGCTCGCCCTGAACTTCAGGTAGTGTTCGCCGGCGGCCTTGATCTCCGGGGAGGACCGCAGCGGGTAGCGCCTGACTTTTCTCCCGCCTTCGTCCTCGTAGACCAGGGCGAAGTCGTCATCGGGCAGCTCTCTCTCGTCCGGCAACTGCCTGAAGCTCTCGATCTTGCTTCTGGCCTCTTTCACCCCGAGCGAGATACCATGAAAGGCCGCCATCTTCTCCAGCCGGTCGCTGATGAAGGCGTAGACGTCTTTGGAGAGGGCTGGTCTCTGCTCATGGAAGTAGGCGCTCGAGAGCCAGCAGGCGGCCTTCGTGTGGCAAGGAAGAAGCCCCCTGGCCGGGTCGGCGAAGATATCCGGCCCGGCGCCCCTGGGCGGTACGAGGTCTTCCTCGCTCGCCTTCTTGACGAAGTCGGGCAGGCCGGCCACAAGGCCCAACCGGTGCAAAAGCCGCCCATCAATGTCGGTAGCGTAATCCAGGTACTCCATGCCGGGCCCCTCTTCCCCTTACCTCAAACTGGACGAGCTTCTCTCCGCCAGGGCCTTCCTGGAGCGGTCGGGCCACGGGCTCGTCTGCCCGACCTGTCTCGGCCCTCTTGCGGTCTCTGACGATACCACTCTGGGGGGCGATGCGGCGCATTGCTCCTTGTGCGACCGCGCCATGAAGGCCTGCGAGCTGGCCTCCCTGGTCTGGTCCATGAGCCTGGAAAAGGCCCTGGTGAAACTATGTGCTCTGCTTGAGATCAGGCCAGGGCCGCGAGAGCTTGCGCGCTACTTGCAAGTAGTGCGCTTCCGACAGGCGTGCGAACACCTCTGGGCGACCAGGCGGCCGGCAGGGCGCTCACAAGCCATGAGGTCCCTGCGCGTCTCCCTGGGTGACGAGAGACCGCCAGGCTGGCCGAGCGCCGGCGGCCCCTTCCTGGGAGAGCACCCCGCAGAGAACATCAAGCCTGTTCTGGGCGCCGTCTTCGCGGGCGACTGGGAAGACGCCCTTCTCGTCAGGATCAGTGACATGCCGGGAAGGACCTCGGGCCTCTGGCTCCTTACCGGCAACAGAGAGGAGAACAAGGCCAGGGCCTTCTCCGCGTTGCAAAGAGGGGGACCGATCACCGGAGTGGTGCTTCCATCAGGGCTGAGACAACCGCCTGACCGTCGACGCGGTGATCAGGCCCTGGTCCTTCTGGACGTCCGCGCCTCGTTGAGGCTGCATGCGCTGGCAGGCGGCCTCTTGCCGATCGCAGGCGCTCAGGAAGAATGGTCGCCGCCGGCGCTTCTTCTCCCTGGCGGCAGGCCGCTGACCATCTGGGCGAAGAGGCCGTCTCCCGGCGCTTTTCGTTGGGCCTGTTCCACAGGTGCCGGTCTCTGCGTGTCGCCGGCCAGAGACGAGCTGATCTGGCAACTGAAGGACTATCTGCCTGAAGAGTGGCTGGAGAAGTGCCTGAGGGAGGCGCTTCCGCCGGAGCTCCAGTTGGAAAGGGCCTTGCTCGCCATGCCTGCCCAGGAGGTAGGCCCCTTCCTTGACCAGGCCGGCGTCACGGGCACGGCCCTGTCCGTCTTCCTCCTGGGCAGCAGGGACAAGACCAGGGAGAGAGTAAGCACGCTGGCCGCTTCTCTCGCAAAACGCGTGGAGCTGGGCGGAGACCACGTGCTTGAGAAGAACGGCCGCTGGCTTCGGGACGACAAGAAGCAAGGTCTGATCACGGACGCCGTGCTGCGCCTAGACGAGATCGTCCGACTGCGAACGGGAGGTGAGACGTTCTACCAGGGCGCTGTTCTTTCGCAGGGCGCGGTCCTGCCCTTCTGCGCTCCTTGCTCGGAGCTGGATAAATCGGCCCTCCCGCTCATGGAGGAGCTTTTGCAAACGGCCGGGATGACGCTCTTGGCCGATGCCGCCTGGTCGAAAAAGATCACCGCCCTGGCCAGGCGGTTCTCTCCTCCCAGGCTCCGAGAGGTGGACGACGTCTTCGGCTGGAGACAGGCCCGACGAGCGTTTGCTTTTCCGTTTATGAGCATTGACCCCGAGGAGAAGTGCGTCAAGGGCCCCCTGGAGAGCTTCCCCTCACAGGCCTACTGCCCTTTTTCGCCCACGGAGACCAGACCGCCCGACCAGCCGCCTTCGCCACGGACAGCGGCCCTGGCGGCGCTGCTCGTTATCAACTTCCTGGCCGATTGCTACGGGCAAGAGAAGGTGCCCGCGGTGCTTGTCACGCGGCGGCCGCTTAACGACATGGAAGAGCTGAAGAGAGCTGGGTTCAGACCGGCGCAGCCGTCTGAAGAAGGAGATAGCAACGCGTGGCAGGCCCGGCTGGAGCGGTTCAATCTGCCTGTTATCCACTTCGCTCCTCTTGACGAGCTGCCCTGTGTACTCGGCCCCCTGGCACTACCAGTCCTGCCTGTCCATGAGGCGGCAGGGCTTTGTTTCAGCGGAGGGCCAAGGCTCATTCTCGATCTGGATGGCGAGCTGGACGGTGCCGCGCTCTCCGGCCTTGTTGCCGGCTACCTGGCCACGGAGGCCGGCCGCCTGGCTGACTGGCAGGTGAACGGCGCGGACATCAGGAGCGTCTTCAAGGACATGGCCCGGTGGCTGCGCGGGCTTTACGGCAGACCACCGGCGGCCCTGGCCGTCCTGGACCTGGAAGAGAGACTGTCTCGCGTGGCCTGTCTGGCCAGGGCCTTTCTCCTGGGTGCTGCCAGACTGGCACGCTTTTCCGGAAAACAAATTGTCCGGATCGAACACAAGCGCATTGATGTGGTACTACGAAGACTAGCGAAGCGGCCGGGCTGCGATGCAGAAGAAGTCGTACAGGCCCTGGTGAAGACAGGGGCGGCCGTAGCGGACGAAAACACGCTGGTGCTGAATCAAGACGGGACGGAGCGCCTGCTGCGCGGTACAGCAGGCCTGACGAACCAAGAGACACAGGTGAGAAAAAGCCATGAGCCAGAAGACCAACAACGGCGCCAAGAAGCCGGAGCCGGAGGTCAAGAAGTTGTCCAAGCGAGGCAGCCTGGTGATCAACTTCCGGGCGGATGAGGACGTCAAGACCTCCGACATCACGGCCCTGGCCGACTACCTGCTGGGCCGCAAGGCGCTCAACGACAAGCAGAAGGCCAGGTTGGACAAGATCAAGTTCATGAAGTCCGACCTGATAAAGAACTTAACGGAGCCGGCCGCGCCCGTTACGACCGAGGTCTGACCGACTACCTACTGGGTTGGCTGCAGCGACGGCGGCATTTCACGACTTTGAGGCCGCCGTGTAGGCCTTTCTGTGAACCTTACCATTACGCTGGTGCCACCAGCGTAATGGTAAACAGGAAATCTGTCAACTACTCGTTTCACCAGGAGAAGTACGTTCATGTTCAATTGCAAGGTCCTGAAGCACAGCCGTCCGCCGGAAGGGCTGGATTTGATCAGCATCGAGTGGGACACGCCGCGCGTGGTCCTGGCGGAGGCCGTGACGCACAGACGGTCCTCGGACGTCTTCGGCGATTTCGAGCTCGTCTACGCCGAGCGGACCACCACCCAGGGGATGTCCAAGAACAGCGCCAGCTCCAGGGCCATCCCGCTCTGGAAGATCATCAAGAAGGCCATGGACGATACGTACGTCCCTCAGCGATTCTCCTCGGCCGGCAAGGGCATGCAGGGTGCCGGCTGGCTGGAGGGCAAGGACCACGAGATCGCCGTCAAGAACTGGCTGCGCCTCAGGGACCAGGCCGTGGTGGCGGCGCTCTCCCTGCTCAACGGGAAGGACTGCGCGGAGACCATCCAGAAGGCCGGCCTACACCTGAGGTTCATTCGAGAGCTCGAAGGCCTGCCGGCGCCCGATGTGTCCGTTCACAAGCAGGACGTGAACCGGTGTCTGGAGCCCTGGCTTTGGGTCACGCAAGCGGTGACGGCGACCATGGACCACTGGTCGAACTTCTTCCATCTGCGATGCCACAGGGCCGCGCACCCCGCCCTGCGAAAGCTGGCCCGGATGGCCTTCCTGGCGATCAGGGGTAGCAAGCCGCAACAACTGGCCCGCTACCAGTGGCACCTGCCCTACGACGATGGTGAGGCCCCGTTCTGGGCCCCGAACCTGGCGACCATCTGGCCGGGCGTCGCCCTGGATGACATTCATCCGCGCGTCAGGGCCAGCGCTGCGCGATGTGCCTGGGTAAGTTACGAAAATCCCGACAAGGAGGCGACCCAGGAGGCCTGCGACAACACGTTCACCAAGCTGGTCGGTTCTTCACCACTGCACGCCAGTCCACAAGAACATCAGGCCTGCCCGCCACCGCCGAGCCTCTTCCAGGCCATGCCGCAATACCAAAGCAATCTCACCGGCTGGCTGCAGGCCAGGAAGCTGTTGCCGCGGGAGGCCGTCAAGGAGTACAGCCCCTCCGACGAACTGGTCGCCTCCTGGGGGCCGGACCTGATGGAAGACGGCCTGTGACCGAATCAGAATGGATAGCGTGCAGCGACCCGCCGGAGATGCTGAGACACCTCGGCAAACAGCACAGCCTGCGTTTGCGGCAATAAGCCCGCCGCAGAGGGCTTTGATACGAGTGCCATACTAACATGCGCAGCGGCAAGGCGTTTCAACTCACTACGCGCTGGCGACGAGGAGAGACACCCTGAGACAGGCGAGCTGGACTTCGCCAGGCTCGCCATCCTCGCCGACGCCGTTGAAGAAGCGGGCTGCAACTGGATGCTCTGTAGATCACCAGCGAGGACGACGAATGAAAGAGAGCACCGTGAGCGAAAAGAAACAAAGGCCGTGGTCGAGGTTGATTGCTGTCGCCCGCAAGGCGCAGGCGGTCATCCAGGCCGCTAATACCAACCCAATGCACGACGAGTGGGACGACGTTGAGGCGAAGCAGGCGTTCGAGGACATCGAGTGCGCTCTCGCGGACATCGAGAAAACAGGGCTGAAGACTGACGAGCTGCCCGCCCTGGTGGAGGCGTGCCAAGCGGGCATCAAGGACTACGAGACGTACATGGACGGCAAGGAGACGTACCCCGAGTACCACCACGCCGCGATCAACCGGATCAGTCGCGCGCTCGACAAGGTCACTCAACCATAGATCGCGGCGTCGCCGTCGCGCCAGTCAGCCCCTGGTTCATCAGCGCCGCTATGCTGCTCGTTGGCCATGTAGCGACGAGCCGAGGCCAGGTCAGGCCAGCGGCCCGTGCTCTGCCAGAGAGCGCAGCAACCGATGTTCACCGCCTGGGCGAAATCATCCGGGAACATCGGGCTTCGGATGATCGTGTAGATGTCCGAGCCGGCGGCGGTAGGCGTCTTGTTCTCGGTGAGCGACAGGAAGTCATGGAGCAGGCCGGGGTCGTCCTTGCTCTTGAAGTCGTACTTGAAGAACCGCAGGATGCCCAGCTTGATGCAGGCGCAGGTAAGGCCCAGAGACTTCGTCTTGTCCACCTGCCAGTAGGCCCTGGGCCTTTCCGGCGTGGCCGGCTTGTAGGTCATCGTGTGCTGCCGGGCGGCGCCGATGTAGGCCACGGGGATTACGACGTCGGCGTCCAGCCCCGCCTGGATCAGGAAGGTCTCCCTGAGGGCCCCTGCGCCCGTGTAGTCGTGGACGAGCAACCTGCAGCCGAACTGCCGCCAGACATCCAGGACGGCCTCGGCCTCTCGCAGGTGGTCATGAGGCGTTAACAGCCTCTTGCCGTAGATCACGTCGATCTGACCCGACGGCTTGATGCCCATGACGGCCAGCGTGGTGAAGCTGACCCTGTCTTCGCCGCCTCCGCCCCAGTCCACGGTCAGGATGAGCAGGTCGTAGTTTCTGGCGTGGCGCAGGACCACGGGCGACGGCTCACTGGAGTTTTCCCACTCCAGGCACCCGGCGCGGACCAGGTCCGTGATGTTCACGAGCTTGGTGCCCTGGTCGTAGCTCTCGCCCAAACACTCGTTGTAGAACTTGGCCGTGGTGGTGTTGCCGTAGCCGTTCATCTTGGCCACGAGGCTAGCCCAGTGGGCCTCGCGGGCGTAGTGAATAGGCAGGATGATTTGCGGTACGTGGTAGCCGGGAAATCGCTTGGCCAGTCTCTCCACCTTGTGGACCCATCGCCCCAGCCTGGGGTTGACCGGGCGCCCGCACTTCGAGTTGGCGCAGATGATGCCTGGGCTTTCTTCCGAGATGTCATCTCTGACCGGTCCAATCATGCGCTCCAGGTCGTAGCCCGCCGCCGGGACGTTGATCTTGTGGCAGACCAGGCACGGGATGCACCACTCCGCCTGGGAACTGCTGGTCCAGGCCCAGTGCAGGGTGGTGTCCAGGGTCTTGGGCGTCCCGGAGTAGATCTTCGCTCGCCAGGTGCTAGCGGAAATGGTCTCGTTAACGACGGCGAGAAGACCTGGATCAAAGTTCTGGCAGTTAGACACCCCGATGCCATTCGCCACGAAGGTGTGCGTGCCTTCAACCTCGATGTCGAAGACGTCGTGGACCCCTACGTCTTCGATCCGGACGAGGTCGGCCACAGCGAGGCCGTCAGCCGGGTGAACTCGTCCGAGAAGGTCGCTCTCTTCTCCTCGGAAAGGTTGTCTCTCTTGAGCATCATCCGCAGATAGCTCAGCCGCACCAGCATGACCGCCCGCTTCGGCTTGCAGTCCTGGCAGGACCACTCGGTCGCGCGCGGCAAGCCTGTCTTCTTGGCCCGGTAGGTGGCCTGGTAAGCCTTGAGCTTCTCTGGGTTCTTCTTGTTCCACGCCGCCTGTTTCGCCCTGACTGCTTCGCGATCGACGGGCCTCGCCTTTTTCTTCGCTCGCGCGGCCTCCTGCCGTTCCTTGGCTAGAGGATGGGCCTTTTCGTTCGCGTACCAGAGGCGACGTCTGGCGATCAGACAGGAGTCGCTGCCGCAGCACCAGTAACGGATCTTTTTCTTCCACACCGCCTGGTGGCCCTTTGACGGGAAGTTCTTGCCGCAGAAGTGGCAGTCGGCCGTCTCCACTCTGCCAGACGTGTCCAGCTTGTAGTACATCGACGGAGGCGTGAAGTCCTCCAGGATGCGCATCAGTCGAACGGCGGAGGACGTTTTGAACATCACCTGGGGGTAGGTCTTTTCCTTGACCTTGGCCGCGTACGTCGAACACGTGAAACCGTTCGTGAAGATCCGGAGGCCCGGCGTGCAGCCGAGCTTCGTGTGGGAGCCGTCGTCGGCCACCCACCACGCCAGGGCCTGGAGCAGGTTGGTCTCGTCGATGGCCTTCAGCCACGCCTCCGTGACCGTCTTCACGCCCCCTGGGTAGCACAGCTCGCGCCAGTATTTGAGCTCCGAGGTGACGACAGTCCAGAACCTGACCGACCTGTGCCCGAGTTTGTTCTTCTTCGAGAGCGATGGTACGCCAACTACGAGCTCGGACAAGCAGATGTACTTGGTCCAGAGGTACTCGGCCTGCTTGGGGCTGTGGTTGATGGCGAAGTAGCCTTCCGGGCTGATGTACCCGTCGCCCAGCAGCGTCCCCAGAAGCAGGGCCTTCTGCTCCATGTCCAACGGCCTCTTCTTGGCGATCTCGATCTCGGCCAGTCTCGTCTTGCGCTCGTCGGGAGGCAGCTTCGACGATCTGGGAAACACGAAGCCATCCGGCACTCGTGGCCACGAAAGAGTCTGAAGTAAGGTCAACGTAGGTCCCCTGGGAGGTGTGAAGTCGGTAGCATCGTCGACGACCGTGCCATGATGATTCCACCACTCGTCGGTAGACGATACGGCCGTCCGGATCGAAAGATTCCACCTGGTCGCCGACAACGACGTCCCGAATCAAGAGGCGGCCCCTGGAAGTCATGACCCAGGTCGTGTCGCCTCTGGCGCTTTCGTCTATCCCAATTAGCTCAGATGGGATACCGCGGATTCGCTCAGCGTCGGTGAACGCGTAGGAGCAGAAGATCCTTGAGAAATTGCAGAAGCTGCGCTGGAGGACCGAGTTCTCGGTGTCAGGGCCCACCCAGGCCGAGCGCAAGGGGCTCGTCTCGATGAAGGGCCTGAGATACTGCGTCGAAAAGCGCCTGATCTGCTCGAAGAGGGGCGTGATGTACAGGACCGAGAAGTGAGGCACCGTGGCGCAGATCAGAAGGCCCTTGGCGGCCAGGGCGTTTGACTTGCCGCATTGCCTGCCGGTCTTCAACACCGTTTCGGGAGGTACGTCCAGGTCGAAGAACGGCTCGAAAGGAAAATGGTCGTCCAGGCCGTAGGGCTTTCCCTTCAGTCTGAGAAACAGCGGTAGAAAGGGAGCGAAGTTTCCTTCGCCTCCCTGTGACATGAGGCCTTGGATCTTCTCCATCAGGGCGCTCGCGTCGCCCTGTTCGTTGCTCTGGACCGGATAACTCATGGCTCATCCCAATAGCGACTTCAGCCTCGGCTTCGTAGCCGAGCTGCTCGAAGCGCTTTTCTGCGTGCTTGCGCTCTTCTGCGCGTGTTCCATTCGCGTCGTCTGCGGCCTGCTGGGGCTTCTCCTTCAGGCCGTCTTCGGCGACTGATCCCTGCTAATCTCAGGTTCGCCCTTCCCCGGCCCTGCGCGGCGGGCGTAATGCCGCGAAGAGAAAAACACCATGTCAGGCAACTGCCGAGTGTACCTGGAGCGCGTCGGTATCCGTCCGACGATACACCAGTTCCGAAGGCCCGTTCTTTCACCGGGCCGCAATATTGTGATGCGCTCGCCGGCGATCCTGACGCCCGAGCAACAACTGATCAACCAGGACCTCAACGGGCCGGATAGGGCCGGCGGGACCGAGCCCTGGCCGGACGAGAAAGTGGTGAGCTCTTGAAGGAGTTGGACTCGTGGGCCGGTCTTTTCGCCATGTTCGTCGCGATCCTTGTGGGCTGGGGCCTGTACACGGGTGACCTGCCCTGCTGCGCGCTTCTGCCCATCGCCCTGGTCGTCCTTGTCGTGTTCAAGCTCCTGGGCGCGGTATACGGGCCAAAAAAGTAAGAGGAAGAACATGGTCGCAAAGGCCGGCAGGACGGAGAATCAGCTACTGCCAATGCGCGTTCACATCCGCTGGATGCTCCGGCGCGACATGAACGAAATCTTGCGCATCGAGCAGGACAGTTTCGAGCTCCCTTGGACAGAGGAGGACTTTTTGAACTGTCTGCGCTCGAGAAATTGCATTGGCATGTCGGCCGAGCAGGGCGAGCGTGTCGTCGCCTTCATGATCTACGAGCTGCACAAGAGGAAGCTGGACATCCTGAACTTTGCCGTCCAGCCGGACTTCCGACGAGCAAGAGTGGGCGCGCAGATGGTGTCCAAGCTTATCAGCAAGTTGTCGGGCCACCGAAGGACGCACATCACCGCTGTCGTGCGAGAGACGAACCTGCAGGCCCAGTTGTTCTTCAGGGCCGTGAATTTCACGGCCCTCCGTGTTCTACGAGACCATTTCGACGACACGGGCGAGAGCGCCTACCTGATGCGCTACCGCTTACCAATGTCGGAGTGGGCGCGCGAGAACCTCGAAGAGGAAGAAGCTGGTGAACCAGCCGACGAATGAAGGCGGTGGCAGGACATGACCGACGGTGACGTGATCCTCCGCGCGGTCCTCGCCAGTCCGGGGGACGACCTGACACGCCTGGCTTACGCGGACTGGCTGGAAGAGAGCGGCGAGCTGCCGCGGGCGGAGCTCATTCGCGTGCAGTTGGAAGAGGCGAGATTGCACGTTTGTGACTGCGCACCGTCGCTGTTTGTCCAGCCTGGTTGTGCAACCTGTGCCGTGGTGAAACCGCTGCGACGTAAAGCGCACAAACTGTTGCTGGGCCTGACCCACCACTTCAGGCCGCTGACGGGCTACTCCTGGTCCGTGCTCGGTCGCATGCCTGACGGTGACACGCCTGGCAGCCACGTTCGTCGCGGCTGCGTCGAATCCGTCCGCCTGTCCTGCGACGAGTTTCTCAGCCACGCCGAGGCCATATTCGGGCAGCACCCGGTTACGAAGGTGTTGCTGTCAGATTTGAGTCCCCTCTATAACGTCTGCGGCCTTTGGCCGGCCGGCTACATAGACCCTTCGGATGCGGATCGGGCTGGATGGCTGTTGCGCAAGGGGACGAGGGATGAGTTCTCCTTGCCAGCCGTCCTGTTTGACTTGCTGCCGCCCGCGCCGCTTGTTTCCTCCCCGGGGTGCTGGGCGTGCAGCGAAGAGGCTGACGCTCTTACCGCCCTCTCCATCGCCTGCATCCGCTACGGCCGAGGAATTGTCGGCCTGCCGCCCTTGGAGCTTGAAGCATGACCACGACCCCTGACGACATGGACCGTTCTCCCGAGGCCGGCCAGTCGCCCGAGAAAGACGGCAAGAACAAGTACTCGGCATGGCCCTTCCTGATCAGCCTGGCCCGCGACGGCGACAGGGTGCATTTCGAGATCACGGACTACTACGGCAACCCTGTGGCGAGCTACGACAGCGACGACCACTCATTCACGGTGAGCCCGGAAGAGGCGATGGCCAACGCCAGGTTGCTCCTCCTGGCCCCGCGGACGGCCGAACGGCTCAGACAACTGACCGCCGTCGCCGACAAACTCATGACCCTGGCTGTTGACCTCGACGTCACGGAAGAGGAGATGGTGGCGATTACCTCGACCATCGCCCAGGCGAGGGACCACCTGAAAGAACTGCCAGAGGCAGTATAGGACTAATCGTGGCTGACATCACCGTACGTAAACTGGAGCTTCTGGTTAGAGGGCTCAAGCACGCTATCAAGAAAAAGCGCCAGGTGGGCGAGCGTTTTCGCAACCACTCGCTCGACTGGTCGCGCGCCCGAAAGTCCCACTTGGACGCAGACACAGAGATCGAGAAGGCCGAGGAAAATCTCCTGGCTGTCTGCCGCGGCCTGGTAAGTGGCGGTCTGAGCGTCAGCCACGTCACCGAGGACGAAAAAACATGAATGCCGCCGACGTTCTTGCGACGGTGAGGTCGTTGCTCCTCACGAACGACGATGTCGCTCGCCAGGCCCTGGCCGATATGTTCGAGGAGCTGAAGGACGAGGAGATGGTCAACCTGCTCCGAAAGGGCCTGGAGGTCTGTGTCGTCTGGGGCGAGGACGACTCGATCCTTGACTACGCGCCGACCCTTGACCAGGGCCTGGAACGCATCGAGACCTATCTGTTTCACAGTCTTGAGGCAAAGCGCGCGTTCGAGACGGCCCTCATGGAGCACGACGGTTGGACCGACTGCTCCACCGGCACCGAGGAAGAGGTCGAGGAGTACGTCCGCTCCCTGTACGACGAGGACGAGTCGTTGCACGACGAGGACGAGTCGTTGCTCGCCGAGGCAGATGATGAACTGTCCGACAACGACGTCGCTCGCGGGGGCCAGCTCACTTGACTCTCGAGCACGTCCTGATCGTCGGTCTGGCCGCCCATGCCATCTCTCGTGTCTGGTTCGACGGCTCTCTCTTTCAGGACAAGAGGGCCAGGCTTCAGGCCGCGCCCGACTCCTTTCTGCGAACCTTGCTCCTCTGTCGGCTGTGCTTCTCCATGCAGGCTGCGTGCCTTCTGGCGCTTCTCTGGGCCCTCTTTTCCCTGGCTGGTGAGAACACGGCCTTCTGGCTGCAACTGCCTGTCTGCGTCCTGGCCGCCGCCGCGGTGGCAAGCCTGATTTGTTTTCAGGAAAACAAACTCGCCCCTGTCGAGGTGACTTACAAGGAGGAAACGAAGGGGCCGTAGCAGGCCCTTATGGTCCTGAGAGGACCGGCCACCGCACCTGGGCGCTAACTCCGTCATAATGCGTTTCGACCGCCGCGCGACCTGCCTGGGCGGCGGTAAAAAGGAGCACTTCAGCCCGCCGAGGCTAACCAAGCGCCTCGACTTGTTCTTGCTTTCCCGATATCCGGGCTCGTTCATTCGTTAGGGCATCGCCATGTTCATCTCAGCCGATGGCGGCGCGTCAGGCGCCGCTTCGGGCCTTTGCGTCGATAGCGGCCACGACCCGTTCGTGACGCCGCTTCAGAAGTTCCAATTCATCGACAAGTACGCCCGTTGGCGGGAAGACCTGGGCCGACGGGAGACCTGGCCCGAGTGCTGTAACAGGGTGATCTCCTGGTTCCGCAAGCACCATCACCTGAGGGCCGTGGATGAAGCGACCTGGAGAGAGCTCCACCAGGGGATGTTCGAGCTGGAGGCGTCTCCCGCTATGCGGGTGGTCCAGATGGCCGGGCCGGCGTTGGATCGGTGCAATATTGGCTCCTATAACTGCAGTGCCGCCAACGTGGACTGCCTGGAGGTGTTTCCCGAGGCCCTGTACATCCTGATGCAGGGCTCTGGCTTCGGGTTCAGTGTCGAGAAAGAGCTGGTTGACCAGTTGCCCGTGGTCAAGAAGCAGCAGGGCGGCCCCAAGGAGCTCTTCGTCGTCCCGGACACCACGGAGGGTTGGTGCAACGCCCTGAAGTACGGGCTGGAGCTTTGGTTCAGCGGACGGGACATCGAGTACGACTTCTCCTTGATCAGACCGGCTGGCTCCAAGCTCAAAACCAAGGGTGGTACGGCGTCGGGCCCCGGTCCTTTGCGCAAAATGCTGCGCTTCGTCCGACAGATCGTCCTCTCCAGACAGGGAGAGAAACTCAGGCCGATCGACTGCCACGACATGCTGTGCATGATCGGCAAGATCGTTCAGGTGGGGGGCGTGCGACGCGCTAGTGAGCTCTCCCTGTCAGACCCTGATGACGCAGAGATGCGCAACGCCAAGACCGGGGCCTGGTGGGAGCACGCCCCCTGGCGCGACATGGCGAATATCAGCGCTGCCTATGAAGGAACGCCGAGCAGAGAGGAGTTCGACAGGGAGTGGGACGCACTCAGGCGGTCGGGGTCGGGCGAGAGAGGCATCTTCAACCGGAAGGCGGCACGGATGCTTGCGCCGGCCAGAAGGTTAATAGTTAAGTTTATCCTTAACCCGTGTGCTGAGATTCTGTTAAGAAGTTTAGGTTTGTGCAACTTGAGCATAACCGTTGCGCGACACAGAGATAACTATACCAGCCTCCGGCGCAAGGTACGACTCGCGGCCATCTTCGGCACCATCCAGGCCACCTTCACGAAGTTCCGCTACGTGAGAGACGGCTGGCGCATCAACGCGACGGAGGAGGCCCTGATTGGCGTAGACGTGACCGGTCAGATGGACTGCCCTCTTCTCAGGCCGGGTGCGCCAGGACGGACCGAATTGGTCAAAGACCTCAAGGAAGAGGTCCTCAGGGTCAACGAGACGTGGGCGAGGAAGCTGGGCATCAACCGAGCGGCGGCGGCCACCTGCGTCAAGCCGTCAGGCAATTCGGCGGCCTTCTTCAACTGCCGCTCAGGCATCCATGTCGGCTTCGCCAAACACCAGCTCAGGCGCGTGCGCGTCGCCAAGGTCAACCCGGTCGGCAAGCTCCTGGTCGCGCAGGGAGTGCCCTACGCCGAGGACCCGCTCAACGACTCTCTCTGGGTCTTCGACTTCGTGCCGCCGCCCCTCCCCGAAGGCACGCCGGACCGGAACGCCATGACGGCCGTCGAGCAGTTCCACAACTGGCTGTTCTGGCGTGAGACGTGGGCTGAACACTCGGTGAGTTGTACGATCTATGTCGGCGAGGAAGAGTGGGGGCCTCTGGGCGAGGAGGTCTACAAGCACTTCGACAAGGTGACGGGGCTGAGCTTCCTTCCCAGGTCCAACGGGTCCTACAAGCTCGCGCCTAACGAGGAGATCTCCCAGGAGGAGCACGAGCGCCTCACCAGGGAGTTCCCGGTCATCGACTGGTCGCAGTTGTCCCTCTACGAGAAAGAGGACAACACCACGAGCGCGCAGGAGCTCGCCTGCACGGCCAACGGATGTGATCTGTTCTGACTAACGCGATCTTGTGCGCGTTAGGATTACGGGCACCGGTGGAACTTCCACCGGTGCCCGTACTGTTTTCAGGAAAACAAAAATGAGCAACCCTATGAGTCTGGATGACATGCACCCAGGCGTCTACGTCACCGTGAGCAGGTGGCACGACAACGCCGGCGCGACCCACGCCTCGATGCGGTCCCGGAATGGCTGGAGCCGCCCCTCGACCCAGAGGTTGTACAGCCTCGGGCGGCTGTGGGCGGGGTGATTGGCGTAGCGGTGCCTTTGCTTCTCCACCCAGTCAGGCGTGAAGACAAGGGGCGGGGGGGGGTGTTCAGACCGGCGGTCGTCATGGAGCGGCCCTCAAACCTGGGGGATGCGCGGGCGGAGCAGCACCCAACAAAGACGGCTCGGCGGTGTCAGCGGTTCGCGTCGCCTGGCAGCCCTCCCGATGGTCAGCGTACCAGCGCCTGCCGCGGCGCCAACGGCCACTCCGGACAGCCTCCTGGGGCTTCCCCGGGCGGGCCTGTCGGTCCGCGCGCCCGCTTGCGGATAATGCCCTTTGGCGGGCCTGCCGGCATCCGCCCGGCCGGCCGGCGAGGGTGTAGGGGACGCTCGCGCCGGCCCCCGTTTTGCGCGCACAGGGGGAGGGGTGGGCCAGGGGGACGGCGGCAGCGTTCATGATCGAGGCCGGCCGCCAGAGGGCAAGGCGCAAAGGGAAGGCCGGCCAGTCCGTCTATAAGCATTATCCGCAGGACAACATTCCGCCGCTGCGCATGACCACTCGCCCCAGCCGCCTCTCGGTTGCCGTGCGGTCGCTCCGCCTTTACAATCCCGACTGGTAGCGAGCGGGATGTGGCCCGCTTGGAGCGAGTGGTCGATGTTGGAGGCGACAGTGGAAGAGATTGCGGCGGAGACGGACAATCGGGTCGTCGGCCTCGTCATGGGGAGCGACTCCGACTTAAAGACCATGCGCCACGCCGCCGACGCCCTGAAGGACCTCGGGGTCAAATGCGATGTGCAAGTCCGCTCCGCGCACCGCAGCCCCGATTACTTGTTCGAGTATGCCAACGAGGCGGAAGGGAAAGGCCTGGCCTTGATCATCGCCGGTGCCGGCGGGGCGGCTCACCTGCCGGGGATGACGGCGTCGAAGACAATCGTGCCCGTCATCGGCGTGCCCGTGGTCGCTACCCCGCTGCGCGGCGTGGACGCCCTGCTGTCTATCATGCAGATGCCCGCCGAGGTCGGAGTCGCGACGGTAGGCATCGGGCCTGCCGGCGCCGACCGCGCCGCGCGCTTTGCCGCCTCGATCCTCGCCCTTGAGAACGACGCCTTGCGCGCCCGTCTGGCCGCCGGCCGGCCGGACCTCCCGCCTGGGCGGCCGGGAAAGAACCAGTTTCGAGCCAGGAAGGTGGTTGTGCTTGCCGAGAGGGGGCCGCAGCACGAGGTTCTTCGGCACGCATCGGGTCACTTTGAAAAGCTCGGGGTGCTTCACGACTTTCGCGTAGTTGGGGAGACGGTCACGGATCTCGAACTGTCGCGCGCCGTGGCGAAGGACGAGGACGAAGGGGCGGCGGCCTTCATCGCGGGGTCGGATCAAGGGATCGGCCTGGCCTGCAGGGTGGCCCGCGCGACGCTACTGCCCGTCCTCGCCGTTCCCATCGTGACCGGGCAAGTCGCCTCGATCGACCGATTCGTGCAGCCGTTCATGGAGATGCCGCCGGGGGTTGCGACTTTCGCGATCGGCCGGCCTGGCGCGATCAACGCCGCCCTGTTCGCCGCGACCTTCCTGTCGCCGCCCGTGTCCCCGCTCAGGGACAGCCTCAAGAAAATGCGCGAGGAGCAGGAACGGCGGGTCCGCGCCATGAATGAACATCTGCCGCGGTAATGATGAGGGTCCGCGTGTTTGCCGCGATCATCCTGGAGCGCGAGGCCGACCGCGCGAAGAGAAACGCTCGCGCTCTTTCTAGCGCGCTGGGGAAGTGGCCTGGTGACGAGACGGACGAGGAGATCAACAAGGCACTCGAAGACATCAGTTAACTTGGACGTCCTTGCTAGGATGACGGTTTGCGCCCGCACTTGCACGCCAAAGAGCGACAACCGTGATCCTCGTTCTCGATATCGACAGAGATGACTCTGACGAGGGCGTCGCCTGCGTCGTCCTTAGTCTCAAAGGGCCGCACGCCGCCGATGTCCTGGCCAGGCTCAAGAGCTACAGGGCATTCCTTGATTCCCGACAGGACGCCTCCGAGGTCGTCTTCACGGAGCCTGTGGACAGATTGAAGTTCCTGAGGCGCGCGCCTCAGGGCCTGAGACCACTACCAGGCGTCAAGCCGGAGTCCGGCGTCAGGCAACTGGCTGACCCCGTCAGGCCCTCTGAAGGCGACCGCGTGCTCGTCTACGAGGCCTCAATGGTCATCAGTGAAGAAGGCGCCTTCTGGCGAGGCTACGTGAAGACAGGAATGGTGGAGAGCGCGCCTTTGCCGATAGCTATCGTCGTCGGTCTGGTCAAGGCCGCCGGCTAACGTTTTTTTAACAAAAGACAACCCTGAAAAGGGACCGCGAGAGATGCCGTTCGCTCTCCCGCTTGCGGCCAGGGTACGGCCGCGTGAAGAAGACCATGGCGACATACAACACGGGAACACGAAACTAGGAAAGAAGGACATCCTCTGGGTGTGGGACCTGCCGGCGGTGACCACTTGTCCAGGCAGGAGCAAGCTCTGCGAAGAGCTGTGCTACGCCAACTCCGGCTTCTTCCGGATGCCGAGCGTGACCATGGGCCTGGCCCGAAACCTGCGATACAGCCACGGGGCCGACTTTGAAGACTGGCTTGTGTCCGTCCTCAAGAAGCGCGCGGTGCAGGTATTGCGCGTACACGGCTCGGGCGATTTCTACTCTCAGGCCTACGCCATCTCCTGCTGGCGCATCTTCAGGCGGCTGCCTCACACGGCCTTCTACTTCTACACGCGCTCCTGGCGAGACAGGGAGATAATGCCCGTCCTCGCCGGCATGGCCCTTGAGCCCAACGTCGAGGCCTGGTTTTCCACGGACAAGGAAACAGGGCCACCGGAATGTGCGCTTCCGCGCGTGAAGATCGCCTACATGCTCACGGCGGGCGAGACGGCCCCGGCCTTCCCGGTTGACCTAGTGTTCCGGGATGAAGGCCACTTACCAGGCGAGAGAGTCAAGCGCGCAGGGGGCGCGCTTGTTTGCCCTTACGAGCAAGGCCCTGGCCTGAACGTCACCTGCGCCAAGTGCAAGATCTGTTTTCGAGAAGCGTTGCGAGGACGACCATGACGAACACGAACGGCGAGCTGCGCAAGTTCCGCGCCCACGAAGAGTTACTGGCCAAGGTCATCAGGGACCAGACCGGCGGCGTGGACCGGGCCATCCTGGAGGCCGTGCAGAACTCCATCGACGCCGGCGCCCCTGAGGTCTACATCACCACGTCCCTCTCGCGGCTGAGCATCGCCGACCCGGGCAAGGGCTTCGCGAGCAGAGAGGAGATCGTCAACAACTTCGAGACCTTCGGCAGGCCGCATGAGGCCAGGGAGGCCAAGCAGTTCGGCGCTTTTCGCATGGGCCGCGGGCAGCTCATGCCGCACGGCGCCTGCTCCTGGACGAGCAACCGGTGGAAGATGTCCGTGGACCTGGACAAGGACGGCCTGGCCTATCGCCTCGAAGAGCTCGAGGAGGCCCAGCCCGGCTGCACGGTCAAGGTGGACCTCTACAGGCCGCTCTCCAACTACGACCTGACCAGGCTGCGCGCCGACCTCAAGCGCGACGTCAAGTACGTGGAGACCAAGGTCTTCCTGGACAACGAGAGGATCTCTCAGGGCGCTCGCGAGGGTAAGTGGTCGGTAGATGGCGATTGGTTCGTGGGGCACTTCAACCTCACGGGCGATCTTCACCTCTACAACGTCGGCGTTCACGTCGCCACCTGGCCCAACTCCAAGTACGGCGTGGGCGGCACGGTGGTCACGAACCTGGCCATGCGCCTGAACACGGCGAGAAACGACCCCAAGGACGACTGCCCGGTCTGGACCGAGGCGAAGGAGGCCATGCTGAAAGAGAGGGCTCGCCTTCTCGAAGAGATACAGGCCGCGGGCAGGCCCAAGAAGAAAAGCTCTTCGGGCAAGAAGACGAGCACACGCAAACACCTCTACGTGGAGGAGAGAGAACGGCGAATACGGAAGATATTCGCCGGTGACGTCGGGGTGGAGAGTGACGACCTCTCAGAGCCCTATTTCTATGCGCCCACGGATAATCGCAAGTGGGTCAGCGCTCTCTGGCTTCACAAGGCCTGCTCGAAGCATTGTGAAGCGCTACGCGTGGTGGTGGCCCCTCGCAGACACGATCTAGCGGTCAAGGCCAACCAGTTCAAGCTCTTCTATTTGATAGACCATCGGAACTGCTCGCGCACGAACACCGAACCAGAGGCCCTGGTAAACGGCCTCAACCGATTCTTCGGCTCTTACCACGCGCGGCTGTTCAAGTTCTTGAGCCACGCGGAGGCCCTGGAGACCGTGGCCAGGCACGTAGAGGTCCTGGAGCGCAGGAAGCTCACCGCTCAGGAAGAGGTCCTTGGCACTGCGCTCACAGAACATCTGCCCTTGAGTTTCTACGAGAAGAGCCATGGCTACCTGGGTACGCGTTACCACGTCGGGGTGTTTGACAACTCAGTGGACCAGTCACCCGTACGCGTACTGGACGGTAAGGAGCGTTTCGACCAGAAGGAGATCCAGGTCGTTCTTCACAAAGATCGCCTGGTCAGGTTGGCCTCTATCGGCCTTACAGGCTGGCTACAACTGGCCGACACGATCGTTTCACAGGTCGTAGACCGCGCGGCCGAGATATTCAAGCCTGAGTCACCCCAAGAGTGGCGGGCTGCCAAGTACCACGAGGCGATCCAGAAATTCATCAGACAAGGTCTGCTCGGTCTCCTACACGAGTTGGCCGACTCGCAGCGAGAGGGCGTGGAGGAGCTCAAGTTGTCCCACGCCAGGGCCCTGGACGTTCTGGCCATGTTCGACGAGTCGGGCCGCTCGCTCGATCTCTGGAAGAGCAAGCTCCTGGAGGTCAAAGGGGAGCTGGAAAAGGCCCTGCGTAACAACTCGCTGGAGGGAGACCCCCTCGCGCTGATTGCCAAGGAAAGAGGCGTCGTCCTCGCCGCGGACGAGAACTAGAGGAGAGAAAGCCCTATGTTGCGCAAAGACGCCAAAGCGGGCGCGTGCGTCTATTACCTCGATGACCAAGGGAGGATCAAGAAGGGAAAGCTCTGGTACGTGGACAGGTTCGCCTACGCCCATTTCCGCGGGCATGACGGCCTGCCTGTGGCGGCCAGACAGCTCGAGAGCTGTTTCTACAGCGCGAAGAAGGCGGCCCTGGCCCTCAGGGCCCTTCTCATCCTGAGGATGGAGGAGCACGCCGTGAGGGTGGAAGAGATCGACAAGGCGATCAGCCTGGGGAAAGTAGCCCTGCTTGTGGAAGGATGACATGGCAACCAACGATTACAAGGCTTTGGGCCTCAGGCCCGGCGACCTGTTAGCGATCTACGGCGATTGGGACGAGCCCTACGAGGCGAAGGTCCACCACCTCAACGCGATCGGGCAGCCCTACGTCATGCCCGACGGGCCGCGCTCGCCCAGGTATCTGTTCACGGAGCTGGTGGTCGTCATCAAGAGAGCTGAGGAGATTTCGACTTGAGCAACCAGGAAAAAGCGACGGGTGAGTGGGTGGCCTGGCAGAGCATGGGCCATAAAGGCCCTGGCCGCTGGTCCAGAAGGCACTTCACCCGCGACGGCAAGCACGCCGTCTGCGGCAGGCCCATCCCTGAGAAGAGCCAGGTGTTCCGCTTCAATACCGGCGTGGGCGAAGGGATCTGCCCGCGCTGCGAAAGGACCGCGACGCAGGCTGAGAAAAAGGCCGGAAAGGAAGAACCGGCAGCGAAACTGGTGACCATGAAGTCCAAAGCCACGTTCCCCCAGACCCACTACGCGGTGGCGCTCCTGTTCGCCAAGGGTGCTGCGGAGTATCTCGCCTCCCCGATCGTCAGTGGCGAGTGCCCTCTCCTGCCCGACGAGGTGTACGCCAGGGCGCTCAAGTTCGCCTTGGAGCACTGGCCCGACCAGCTCGGGCCGCCTGCGCAGTGGACCATAAAACTCAAGACGTACTCCTACCTGATGCAGACGACGTCTTCCTCTACGACGCCGGATCGGTCGCCCGACATGGTGTTCAACCCATCCCTGGGAAGAATGGTCTCGAAGGCCGACAGCGCCTACCTGGATATTGCTCTGCCACCTCAGCGCGGCCAAAAGAACAAGGCCGCGCCTGACGTTGAGGGCGTGGCTGACCTGGACTAGCGACCCAGGGCCAAAAGCCAGCGGTGAAGCAGTACGGCCTTGGTCTCGCGGAAGTTCGTCCTTCCATGTACGAAGCCCCACACGGCCCTGCGCGTGACTTGCAGCCTTTTCGCCAGGGCCGTCTGTTTGATCTTCATCTCCTTGAGACACAAGACAACACGCCGACGAAGCTCTTCCTGGTCCAACTTCTCCTTTGGCTTGTTACCTGACTCCGCCCGTCTCTCCTTCTCGTCCACTGGTGAGTAGTCCGGTGACAGGATGACCTTGGCCTGCTCCTGGAGCTTGTTCTTTAGGGCCGTGAAGAAGTCGGCCTTGGCGGTGATAGACACGCGCCACGCGCCGATCGCCGCCGACGGCAGGCCCTCTCTGGCTCGCAGAAAGGCCAGGGCCTTTGACGCCGAGCACTTCACCTTCTTCGACCGCGAAACAACGACCGACAAGCCGGTCCATTCTTCCAGCCTGACCAGGGACGACAGGTATTTGTCAACGATTGGCCTGACCATGTCCTGGTCCAGGTAGCCGCCGGACGAGAACATGGCCTTGGTCAGCAACACGTGCAGGGGTGAGCCGCCCTTGAGAGGGTGCGAGCCGTCGAAACGGAACACCCTTCTTCGTGTGGTGAGACGAGGCTCACCCGCCAGGCTGAACCGCGACTCGGACAGGATGGCACTCAGAACGCGCACGTCGTCGAACAACATCCCAGCCGCGCGGCCTAGCAGCAGAAGCGGAGCGTAGAGCGGTCGTTGCCCTGTGCCTTTCAACGGGCCTGCAAGAGGCAAGAGGGGAGCTACGTCCGTGGGCAACGTCACCGAAAGGTGCAAGTGCCAGGTCTGCGCGCCCTTCAGGCCGCAGTAGGCAGGGCAGCCCTTATGCGGCTCCGGGTAGCACCCCAGTCGCGCAAGCAACGACTTGATCTTCACCTGCCAGCGTGGCGGGCGAAGATCAGGGCCCCAGACGGCCCTGCCAAGCGACTCGTAGTCAACCACGAAGCCGTTCGCCGGCAAGTCGGCCTGCGCAGCCACCAGACACAGGTAGGTCAGTACGTCTTCGACGCGTTGCGGCGTCTTTCCCGGCTGGTCCGCGCGAAGTTGAATCAGCACCTTCGGAGAAGGCGGTGACAGAACAAAGTCCGGTACGACAACCGGCAGATACACGCTCTCACCCGGCCTGGGGGCTAGCTCGAAGCGATCCATAGGTCCCTTCATGGTGATCCGGAAAACAAGCCAGGACTGACCTGGGCGTGTACACGCGTTTGTGGGTCAGTCAGCAGACACCCCTACATACTACTCGTTTTTGCCGAACACCGGCGCATTCGCTACTCAAAATCGCCCTTTTTCGTTGCTCAAACACGCCACTGGTAACTCTACCAGACGTCATACACCCCCACACAAACTTCTCACCTGGCAAGTCACAGTGGCATTCGTTCAACAAACGGCCTGGTCCACGGTGGCATTCGTTCAACGCCAGCGACAACCACTGTGGCATTCGCTTCCCATTTCGGTGTTCCACAACCTGTTGTCCTGTAAGGGTTTACGGCTTCTTAAAAGACAGATAAGGTATTTGCTGACAAATTGGAGCTCATACCTTACCGGGGGAGGAATCCCCCTGGACCCCCTCTTTTTTCCGAAGAGACAAAAACACGTGTGTGAGAGCCGACTAAAACGGCTCGGCAATCACACACGTGCGTGAAAAGAAAAAAGGCAAGCTCGTTCAAACAACAGTTCACAAGCCAACCAATAGCCTTGGCGACAGCTCAGTTCCCAGGCCCGTGGCTGGTCATGTCCTCTGCAACGACCGCTATCATCCACTCACCACCCAGACGCCCCATCTCGTGGATCGATCATGAACGACGTGCCACTCATGCCTGGTCTGTGCCCTCTGAGTCCTTCGCTACTCGACTTGATCATCGGTCTGGAGCTGTGCGGCTGGACGCCCTACGTGTACGCAGGTCGTCTGTTCCTGGTCCAGGAGCTGGGCCCTTACTCACGCCACTGGAACAGCTCTATTCCTGGCTGGATACAGCGTGGTCTTGACGTACACGGACCAGCCCTGCGCACAAGGGCCAGGAAACTGATCCGCTGCGCAGGGCTGGTGATCTGCCATGTTGGGTCATAGGCCCGTTTCAGGTCCCTGGTCGGCCAGGAGACCAGGCAACGAAAAGCAAGAGGAGCAGCCCGTGGGCGCGCTTGACAGGATCAACAAGTTGATGACCGACTATCACCTGTCCCAGGGTGACGCTCTGGCCTTGATCGCCGGCTACGGCGACACCGTCGCTGACTGGCTCAAAAGCCCTTCTCTCCCTGGCTCTTTGCCTCCGAGCATGGACGCGTTCCTGGACGAACTGGAGGCCGCTGTGGCCCCTCAGGTCGCTTCCCAGGTCATCGAAGCGACCGAGGCCCTGCCAAGCATCAACGTGCAGCTAAACGCGACGCCAGGCTCGGTGACACCGTCGCCTGAACAAGGCCCTTGTGACGTTCCCGATGTCGTGATCGCTCTGACCGAATCGGACATCCAGCAAGCGAGCGCCGCGGCCCTGGGCGTGTGCAAGTCTGAGGGAGATCTGGGCCTCGCCCTGTTCGAGACGGAAGCGCCGCTGGGCGATATAGGCGTCGTCAAGTTCTCCGTGAGGGCTGGCCACCCGAGCAACTACGTCAGTTGCGGCGCTTACAAGCCCGACGGTACGGTCCTGTGCAAGACCAGGCCGGCCCACGGTGTCAAGGACGTTCGCGGTGATTACCAGCTCGCCTGGGGCAAGTCACGCGCCCTGGTACGTGTGGTGTCGAAAGAGGAGAAATCGTCGTGAGTCGAGACACCGAGAGCACAGTACTGGCCCTGTTACCACCCGTCCCCGACGGCACGACCGGACAGGCCGTTCTGGGCGCCCTTCGTGAGCTGGCCTTTCCGTGCAAGAGCGCCACGGAGCTTTTGTGCCGGGTGGACGTTCTCCTTACCGAGTTGGTTGCCTGGAAGGAGACCGCCATTTGTTTTCAGGAAAACAAACTCGACGGTGAGGGCGCTTCTCTTTTCGATGGACCGTACGAGGCAAAACTGGCCTATCACGGCCAGTCGATCGGCATATGGTGCAGCCAGCCGCCACGGATCGCCGGCAGGGCGGCGACCCCGGTTCGGCTGGCCGACGTCGCGGCCAGTGATCTCTTTCCCAACGGCAACGGCTTCATCGGGCCGTCCACCATCATGACGGCCGCGGTCATGACCGAGCTGATGTCGCTGTACGACCTGTTGGATGCACCGGTCGTGGATGACTCAGCCAGGGCCGAGATCAAGAAACGGATCATGGAGACCTACCGGTCCCTGGCGTCTCAGGCGGAGCAATCTCGGTGAGGAGCGTCGTCACGGCCGACCTGCACATGATCGAGCGATTTCGCGCCGACAGGCCCGAGATCACCGGCGACTCGGAGCACGCCTGTGAACAGTTGCTCGACATCGTGGACGCTACGGGCGCGAAGCAACTGGTTCTTTTAGGGGACATTTTCGATTCGCCAACTCCCGAGCCCGCCAGCGTGGCGCGGTGGTTGCGATTTTGTTCCTCGCTGGAGCAACGCGAGGTGATCGTTCGCTACTTGCTGGGCCAGCATGACCGGACCAGCAAGAGAGGCCCCGGCGGCCTGAGCCCGTCGCTTTCCTGGCCCGCTCTTCACGGCCACGCCACAAGCGCGCACGAGTCGCTCTTCACGCTGGGCGGGCTTCTCGCCTACGGTATAAACTGGTCTCCTCCCGACCGACTGGCCTTCGACCTTCTGAAGGCGCCTCTTAATGCGACGGCCCTTGTCTGTCACCAGGCCTGGGGCGAGCTCCTGCCTCCTCAGGCCCGAAACGACGGCCTTCTTGCCGAGGTGGAGAGGCCGGACGTGGTCTTCACCGGAGATAACCACTCTCACAGGTGTTTGTACGTCGAGCGCCGTGACAAGCCGGCCCTGACGGTCTTCTCGCCCGGCCCGCCTGGCGGTCGCAATCTCCAGGAGGCCGCCACGCGCAAGGCGGTCTACCTGGTGGACGGCCTGGAGGTGACGTCCTTGCCCGTCACCTCCAGGCCTTGCTTTCGCTTCTTCTGTCAAAGCCAGGAAGACCTTTACACGGCCCTGCAAGCCGTGCGCGACTTCAGGTCTCCTGGTCGATTACCGGCCGCCGTTCAGGTGCCACTGGCCGCCTTTGAGCTGGGCCACTCTCTCGCCGGCGAAGTGGCCGGCTTGCGTGCGGAGCTCAAGGGCAAGGCCCACCTCTTCATTCGCACGGTCAGGGCTGAAGCAAAGACCTGTGCCCCACGTCCTGCCGAGAGGCCTGAAAGGGCCCCTGTCGCCGGCCTTCTGGCGCGGTCTCTTGAGAGGCGCTGCGGCCCTGACAAGGAGCTCTACGCCTTTACGCTGCGTTTCCTCCTTGCGCCCGATGCCGAGGAGGAACGTCGAGTTTTCATGACCGACATCACAAACGCCGGTTAGCAGGCCGGATACGGGAGCGCCAATCATGCACATACAAGAGATTCGACTTGTAAATTTCGGGCCTCATGAGGACCTCGTGCTCGACCCGGCGCCGGGCCTTACCGGCGTGACAGGCCCTAACGGCTCGGGCAAGAGCACCATCCTGGCCGCTGTCGAGTACGCCTTCACGGGCGACTGCCCGCTGGAGGGCGACAAGGCCGACCAGGTGAGAAACGACCTACCCGAGGGCGAACCGTCCTTTGTCTCCGTGCTCTTCGAGCACGACGGTCGCCACTGCTCCTTGATCAGAAGGCTCAGGCCGCTGCCTGGCGAGCCGGGGCAGGTGCTCCAAATCAGCGACCACTCCTGGCGAAGCGCCAGGGACGTGGAAGAGAAACTGGAGGCCCTGTTGGGCGCTCCCCTGGCGGCCTGGGCCGCCTACTGCTTTGTTCCCCAGTGGGGCATGGCGTCGTTTCTGGGCCTGCAGCCGGCCCAACGCGCGGAGCTCTTTGGCCGGCTGTTCGGGCTGCATCACGTCCGGAAGGCCAGAGAGTCTCTGCGCAAGCTGGAGGCCGATCTGACCGTGCCCGATCGGAAAGACCTGATTCGTTCTCTGGAGAAAGACCTTGAGATGGCAAGGGCCGAGCTGGCCCGCTGCGAGGCGGAGCTTCTGCCGTTGGCCGACGTGCCCGAGAAGTGGTCGTTGACCAACGACCCGCGTTACGAGATGGTCAAGCGCCACGCCGAGGGCAAGGCCCTCACGGAGCAGATCTCCCACCTTCGTCAAGACCAGCAGTTGGCCTGCAGCATCCGCCAGTCCGCCGATTTACGAGCCTCCAATCTGGAGCAGGCCCTCTCGAAGGCCCCTGGAGAAGAAGAGCTGCAGAGCACGGTTACCAGGCTGCAAGTGGACCTGGAAAACGCGCAAAGGGCGGTCAAGCTCAGGTCCAGGATTGACACGTTGATGAGCGAGGAGGACCGGCTCGAGCGGGACATTTCTTCCTGCCGACCGGCCGAGCCGCCTGAGAACTACGCTCCTCCGCCGCGGCTCTTGCTAGCCGAGACGGTACGCAGTCTCTCGGGCGAGATACAGGCCCTCGAGGCCTTGCTGCGGGCCCCGGAGAAGGGCCTGTCCTCCTGTCCTTGGTGTCTGTCGCCCTTGCCGGACCTGACCGAGAGAAGAGCGCGGCTCGAGGAGGCGCGGCCTCGGTATGAGGCCCTGGCTTCCTGCTTGGCTGTCAGCGAGAAGTACGATCGTGACGTGCAGACCGCCAACGTGCGCAGGGAGTCGTTGTCGCGCGAGCTGTCCGCCGTGAGGAGCGCGCTGGGCGCCATGCCTGACCCGGTGAGCGCTGTGACCGCGTCCAACCTGTCACAGGTCCTTCGTCAGGCTCAGGCGCAGTTGGAGGCCCTCAGGCGGTACAAGCAAGAGCTGAACGTGGCACTGGCCGAGCGCGATGTGCAGGTCCGCCAGGAGATGGAGATCAGTCGTCGGATCTCCTCGCTGACAGCCACCCTGGCTGAGCGACCTTCGCCCTCCGACGAGCAGGCCGTCATGGCTGACCGGGCCCTGAAGGCTGCCCAGTCTCTCTGGACGAGCAAGGTTCGTCTCGTGGGCGAGAAGCGTGCTTGCGACTCTCGCATTGCGGACCTGGACAACAGGCTGCAGGTCGCTCGCGAGGCGGACGCGCGTGCTGAGAAGGCCCTGTCAGCTCGAGCCTTGGCCTCCAGGGGGCTTGAGCTTTTCCATCACTCGGCCGTGCCGGCCGACGTGGTGCTCGACGGGCTGCAAGAGGCCCTTGAGGCGACCAACGAAGTGCTCGTCCGGTTTGAACAGCCGTTTGTCGTTTCGTGTGACGATAAAATGCGGTTCGTCGCTCGTGGCGTGCGTGGACGACACTCCGCCGGCCGTCTCTCTGGGGCGCAGCGCGTGTTGTTTGGTCTTGCCTTCCGTATCGGGCTTCTTGCCCGCTTCGCCCCTGAGGCCGGCCTTCTTGTGCTGGACGAACCGACCGCCGGTCTCGACGAGGACAACCTCGGGTGCCTGGAGGTCGCCTTCGATGCGCTCAAACAACAAGCCGGCGGGCCGCTTCAGGTTTTGATGGTCACTCACGAGCCGTCACTAACGCGGTTGTTTGACAGGGCTTTTTGCTTGAAGGGGCCGGAGGGATAAAGTGGAGCCTGATGCCATATACCTGGTGCTCGACGTGCGTGGCCGGCTATGGGCCAGGCGGCCTTACGAAGGCAAGTCGGCACCGCTTCAGGGCGGTGCTCGGGCCTTCCTGAAGCGGTGCCGACTTGAGACACTTGAGTGTCGGCTGCCTGGAGACGCGCGTCACCTCTCCCTGATCGAGCCGCTTTACTCCAGCCGGCTGCAGGGACGTCTTCGCGCCTTGAAGGTCTGTACTCCAACGCCCGATGATGGTCCGCTTGATGGCGCCGAGCCGGAAGTGGCCCTTTGTCGCATGAGCACGTTGAGAGCGCGCATTACCGCCGGCGGCTGGCACGACGTGACAGCCGGTGACGTAATCGCTCTGCGATTGGCCGCGCTACCAGGTCGACCGGGCGCCAGTCAGCGCGCCGCCGAGCTGGTTCGACAGCACCCGGTTTATGCCCACGCGTCTTTCGCCTGTGCCTGTGACCGGGCCCTGGGCGGCGTGGTCGGAGCCATCGTGGACCCGCGGTATTTCGCGGGCTACTCGTCTCCCGAGCCTGATGGTCCTTTGCGAGCGCTCTTCGGTCTGACCCACTCAGGCCCTTGCGCGCTCCAGACCGTCCTGGCAAGGGCCGTCGGGCTCGCCGGTGGCGCCAGGCCGTCCTGCGACTATTTTCAGCGGGTCGCGCTGCTGCGCGGCGAGGAGGCGGCCCTTGGCCATTTCCTCGACTACCTGGTGCAGGGATGGCTTGACTGCCTGTCCGTGAGCCACAAGGGCCGCCTGTTCGTGCCAGGCCACTTCTTTGCCGGCGACAGCGAGGCGGCGCACCTCTTTCGGTCGCATCGGTCGGAAAGAGCCCTGTGAAAGAAAGGAAGCGACATGCGATGGTACGCCTGGAAATGGCGTTTTCTCGCCTGGGCCATAGGTTCGGGCGGCGGTGAGATCGCCGATGACGCTGGGCGCTGGCGAAGGCTTTTTTCACGTCTCTGGTTGCGAAACGAAAGCCGCTTTCACGCTTGTCTGGAGTGGGAGCCGAGAGACCTGTGGTTAGGTCTCTTCTGGCGCAGGGAGTGGCAACTGCCCGACCACCCGCTCATGGCCAATCACGCCCAGGCCTTGTGCGACTTCATCGGTCCACGCAAGGCAGGCTTGACGCCTCGGCTGGATCTCTGGCTGTGCCTTCTGCCTTGCTTGCCGATCCACTTGACCTTCTGGGGCAAGCCCGAGCGGGCCACGAAGATCGATCGGCCTGACGCTGTCTTTGACGCCGCGGCCGAGCTGGACACGGAGAACTGATATGCAGGTCCTCGTCAGGCGATACGGCAACTTGATCGAGCTTTCTTCCGCCGGAGGTCCTTTGCCCGCCGACCTCGACGCCCTTTTGTGTGCGCAGTTGAGCTATGCACACAAGCGCTACGTTCATTCCTCTGAGCGGTCGCAGACAGGCGGCAGCGCCGTGGAGGTCACTCGCAAGGCCCTTTTTGACCGTGACGAGAAGGGCCGTCTCTGTACCTGCGCCGGTTTTCTGCGGCGCGTGCAACGCGTTTTGAAAGAGTCGGGCTGCGAAGCGGCCTACCAGGACAAGACGCCGCCGGCCCGGCTTGAGGCCCTTCGCTCGGACATGGACAACGTCCGGAGGCATTTTCAGTTCCGGCCCCGTCAAGATGAGGCCCTTCAAGCCATTCTGTCTCATCGCTCAGGCGTGGTGGAGGCGCCCACCGGCTTCGGAAAAATGGTGTTGCTTACCATGGTCTGCCTGGCCCTGCCTGAGGCGAAGATCGACGTCACCACCGACTCAGTCTCCGTCGTCGAGAACCTGGAGGAGTTCCTTGCTAGACATGTGAAGGTCGGCCGTGTGGGTGGCGGTGCCTGCAAGACGGGAGAGAGGGTGACCGTCTACACGGCCGACAGCCTTCATCGATCCCCCTGCGACGCCGACATCGTCCTGGTCGATGAGGCCCACGAACTCATGGCCGACCAGGCGGCCTCCAGGCTTCAGCGCTACCGCTTCGCGAGGATGTTTGGCTTCACCGCTTCGCCCGAGGGCCGTTTTGACGGTTCCGACGTGCGCATGGAGGCCCTCTTCGGCGAGACCATCTTCCAGCTCTCCTACCAGGAGGCCGTCAAGCTCGGGCTGGTCGTTCCGATCATGGTCGACTGGCGAGACCCGCCCATCCCAAGGCCCTCGTACGTACCGACTCACGACACGGAGAAGAAGAGACGACTTATCTGGGCGAACGAGGCCAGAAACAAGGCCGTGGCCGAGGTCGCCCGATCCTTTGCAGACGACGAGCAGGTCTTGGTCCTGGTGGACAAGGTGGAGCACGCTATTCACCTTGGCGCTTGCCTTCCCGGTTGGGCCCTGGTCTACGGAGACCGAGAAGACAAGGAGATGGACAGCTACCACAAGCGAGGGCTGGTGGGCGAAAGAGCAGGGATGAACAAGGCCAAGAGGCGGGCCATCCGGGACGCCTTTCTCAAGGGCGACATCAAGAAGGTGATTGCCACCGGCGTCTGGTCGAGAGGAGTGGACTTCCCCGAGCTACAGGTACTCATCCGGGCCGACGCCGATACCAGCCGGATCTCAAGCATCCAGATGCCCGGCCGGGTGTCGCGCATCACCAAGCTCATCGACAAGCAAGTGGGCCTGCTCGTGGACTTCCGTGATAGCTTTGAGCCATCGCTGTCACGCAGGGCCGATCAACGACGCGGCCATTACGCGAAGATGGGCTGGGAGCAAGTGTCATGGCCGTCCAGTCTTTAGACCACGACCCCCTGCTTGCTCTTTTCCGGCGCGACTGTGAGCGCACCCGCGCCGTCTATCTCCACGAAAGAGCCGGCTTTCTCCACCGCACGCAAGGCGGTCCTCTCGAAGTCCACCTGGACAGGCCCTGCCCCTGGGATGGCGGCCGCGGCCCGTCAGGGAAGAAGATCAACTCGTCATGGCCCGGCCTCGTGGACTTCGCCTGGAAGAACGGTGTTGATCCGACGGACCTGGTCGCTGCGGCCTTTCTTGGCTGCTCGAACCAAAGGCCGCCTTTGCCCGACATGCTCAAGACGCAGGCCGCCCTGAGCGCGGCCAGGAAGTATCGCGAGGCCCTTCTCGTCAAGTTGACGGGCAGGGCCAGGGCGGACCTTGATCGGCTGGGCGCCAGGCTCTACGCCCAGAGGCGCGCTTACCCGCTTCAGGACGGCGAGCGACAACTTCGCGAGGTGTTGTCACTCGCCTCGTTCTCGCCCTTGATTGCTTTCTGCGCCGCGCTCGAGGCCGGCGCTACGAACCTGGTTCGGGAGCTCTTTGACGCCGCCTTTCTTGAGTATCTTCCTTCGAGGGCCGAGTGGGCCCGAGTGCTGGGCGACCGATTACCCGACGACTTCCCCGAGCTGGCCGACCTTCTTTCAGGTCGGCTCAGAGAGGGATGGTTCGCGCCTCGCGACAAGGAACGCACTGATGCTCTCTGAGAAGAAAGGCCGGGGCGGTCAGGTGGAAAGCGCCAAGCTGCGCTACCGACTGCAGAGCGAGCAGAAGGACCAGATGCTTCGCCACGCCCTCAGGCTGCCCGAGCTCTTCCCGATCGCCAGGGACAGGCTCAAGGATGGACTATTCGACCCGCGCTTCGAGCGGCACTACTTACTGACCCTGGAGTCGGTCTTCGCTTGCGTGGACCGCTACGCAGGCGGCGCTCTGCCCAAGTCGGTGGAGGCCCTCCACGCCATGACGCGGGCGGAGATGGCGGCCAGGCTCGCCGCCGGCCCGCCAGACCCGGGCATGGCGCAGTTACTGCTGGGCGATGGCGGGCTGCTGGACTTCCTCTTTGACGAGACGTCCGTTCTCGACCACGCCTGGGGCCGGTCCCTGCTCGTGGACTTCCTGCGCGAGCGATCCGTCTACGACCCCCTCTGCGAGCTGATCGCCACGGTCGGCAGGGCCTCGGTGCCTGAAGGGCTCGGCCCGTTGCTCGAGCAGGCCCGAAACAGCGACCTGCAACTGGAGGCGCTCAAGGCGACATCAGCCCGTTCGGCGGCGGCGTTCGGCCACAAACTGCGACCGCTCGACAAGACCTCCACCGGTATTGACTTCCTCGACGACTTCATGGCTGGCGGCGACGCCGCGTCGGAGGTCTACGGCGTACTGGGCGGGTACGGCAGTGGCAAGACCGCGTTGGCCATTCAGTCGTGTTATGCCAAGTCGCTGCAGTTCCAGTACGAGGCCGACTGCAAGGGCAAGGACTTACAGCACTGTCATCTGTTCACGTACGAGGCCGACTACGCCGAGTGCGTCCGACGGTTCTGGGCGCACGCCGCCAGGATCAGGATGGACTCGCCCGGCATGCCCGAGCTCGAGCCCGAGTTGCTCTCACACACGGGCCAGCTCAGGGAGTACGAGCGTTGTCTCTTCGCCAAGGAGATCGCCAGGGAAGGCATTGATAACTTCCCTGGCGAGTTCGAGCGACTGCAGGCCGCCCGAGAGTTGATGGCCAGGAACGTGTGGGTGCATGACTACTCGGGCGCAGACGAGAACCGGCAGAGGGGAACGGGCTACGTCGACGAGATCGTGGCCGAGCTCATGGCCGCTACCAGGGACGGTCGGCCGCCTGGCGCCATCTTCGTCGACTACGCCGGGCTGGCGGCCAAGCGCTACCTGCTCGCCCGCGGCCGGAGCATGGACGAGCTGCGCCATTACGTCGGCGGCATGCCGGACGAACTCATGCAAAAAGTGACCCGGCCCTTCAACTGCCGGGCCTGGCTCTACCACCAGCTCTCGGCGGCGGCGAACGCCAAGGGATTCACCAGCACCTTTCGTTACACCGACTCCGCCGAGGCCAAGAACTTCGGCGAGAACGTCGCGTTCTGCTTCCAGTTGGGCGTCCGGGACAAGGCGACCAACTGCCTGCAGTTTTTCTGCGACAAGACACGAAGAGCCAAAGGCGCGGAGGCCCCGGTCCTCCTCTATCTCCGAGGCGAGATCAACACCCTGGAGCGGGCGACCGACATGACCATCAACCCCTCCCTGGGAAGGCCCGTCTCCAAGTCCGACGCCTCTTACCTGGACATCGCCATACCGCCGCAAGGCGGGCAAAAGAACAAGGCCGCGCCTGATGTTCAGGGCGTGGCCGACCTGGATTGACCACCGTGGACGTCCTTAGGCCTGCGCTTTACTTCGCGCTCCAGTCCCTGTTTCGTCACGTCAAGGTCCTGCGACACGGCGAGCCCTTCGCCGCAGTCAAGACGGCCGACACCTTCTACGCGCAGCACGGCTTCACGCTCGATATCTCCGCATGGGGGGAGACGTACGTCGTCTGTTGCCCCTTCTGCAACGACACCAGGAACAGGCTGTACGTTTGCCACGCCTGGGGCCTTCCCGAGTCCTTCGGCCGGCAGTCCTGGCGGTTCGTCAAGTGCTTCAACGACGACTGCCTGAAAGAGCCTGGTAATAGGCGCTCGCTCGCCCACATGGTCTTCGAGCAGGCCATGTTCTCCTATGGCAAGAGCGACGTGGTTCTTCAGGCGTCGCCAGGAGCCCCGAAGAGGACATCCGGGCCTGTCTCCTACCCTGGCGTCTGCTACCCCTTGTCTCAGCTCACAGGGCCTCACCCGGCCAGGCAGTACGTGATCTCACGCGGCCATGACCCTGACGAGCTGTGGCGACTTTATGGCGTGGCCTGGTGCATGGACGCCTGCTCGCAGGCCCTTGCTCTCGCCTCAGGGAGGTTGATCATCCCGCTGCGCGCCGCCTCGGGCGACATGGTCTCCTGGCAGGCCCGCTACATGGGCGAGACGGACTGGAAGCTCACGCCCAAGTACTACAACTGCCCGGACGCGCCACGATCCGGTTTGCTCTACGCCCTGGACCGAGCGTCAAGCGCGCCTGTGCTGGTAGTGGTTGAAGGCGTCACGGATGTGTGGCGCTATGGCGATGGCGCCGTCGCCATTTGCGGCAAGGAGGTCTCCTGCGAACAGGCGACCCTTCTCATCAAACACGCCAGGGATCGTCCGATTGCGATCCTTCTCGACCCTGAGGCCTGGGAGGAGTCGGGAAAGGCCTTCTCAAGATTGGCCCTGGCCGGCGCGAAGTTTCTTTTCCGGATCAAACTTCGCGCCGGGCCTGATCCCGGCTCTCTTCCACGCCCGCTTCTTCGCGCTATTGTCAAGCAGGCCCTTCTCGCGAACTACCCGGAGTTTGCCTGAGTAGGAGATCCACGAGAACAAGGATTGAAACATGGACCACCAAAGGCTGATTCCTCCTATGGAGGAGAATGAGTTGCCGCCGGGCCCCTCCTTTCTCGAGCAGGCCGAGCTCATGGGCGGCGGCAACTCCCTTGTAGAACTGCGACGAGACGTTCTCTACCGAAACGGGACGTGTCTGAACGTTCGGGTCAAGAAGGCGATCGTCACCGTCTCCTGCATCATCGGGCATCTCTGGGGCGAGGAGCTGCCCAGAGGCCCCGTCCCGGCTGACGTGATGGTCGTTGGCAAGTGGCCCGGCGATCAGGAGGCCTCGGCCCGAAGAAACCTGACCGGCCCGTCGGGCATCATGCTCTCCGAGTGTCTGAAAGAAGCCGGCGTCACGGGTGACGTGCAGGGAGGCCTCTACGTCACCAACCTGGTCAAACACCCCAGGGCCGACCCGTCTACGGACCAGGTCTCCTCCACGCAGTTCAAGGACTGGGCCCCGGTCCTTTCCGACGAGATCGCGCTGGTCAGGCCCAAGCTCATTCTCGCCCTGGGCGCCGAGGCCGCCAAGGCCGTGCTTGGCGCGAAGACGGCCGTCAAGGACGCGCAGTGCTGCTACTTCGAGCGGCAAGTCAGGGCCTTTGGCGAACATCCCGCCTACGCGGCCAGGGTCGTGGTGGTGACCCACCCTGCGGCCGTGGTGCGCTCCCCGGAGCAGCGCGCCTTCTTCATGGACGGGCTGCGTTACTTCGCAGGCGCCCTTCAGGGCAAGGTGCAGGCCAAGGAAGCGCCTGTGGACCATCGCGTGGTCTTTGAAGAGGACGAGCTTGCGCAAGTCGTGGACATGGTGATTCAGCGAGGAGGTCCGTCACCCCTCATCGTCGTTGACGCCGAGTGGCACGGCGAGCACCAGTCGGAGAACGGCGCTTACCTACGTACCATCCAGTTCTCCGATCAACCGCGCTTCGGCTGCTGCGTGGTCTTGAGAGGGCAAGGAGGCGGCCCTGGTTTCTGCCCGTCGATCTCCCGCGCCGTCCCTCACCTGCGCAGGCTGTTGACCTCCTCTCCCGGAAGAGAAGTGCGCATCGCCGGCCACCATCTGCGTGCCGACATCCCGCGCATTTATCACGAGCTGGACAAGGAGCTGGGGCTGGCCCTGATGCGCCAGTACGAGGCCGCCAAGAGCCCGGAGGAGATGCGCACCAGGGGCGGCCACGACACCATGCTCATGGCCCACGCGATCAGGGAGACCGGCTTCGCCGAGGGCTTCAAGCTGGAGTACGTGGCGCAGTCGCTTTTGGGGATGAAGCGCTGGAACGTCGAGCTGGAGCAGTGGAAGCACGACTACTGCCTCAAGCGAAAGATCCCGCAGAAACATCTGGAGGGTTATGGCGAGTGTCCTGACGAGGTTTTGCACCTTTACTCGATATACGACGTGGATGGCCCACAGAGGCTGCTCGAGCTCTTCACCAGGCCCGGCGGGCTTCTCGATGCGGACGAGCACGGCAACTCCTCCTGGTTGCCCTACTGGATCAGCATGCGGGCGCAGCAAGCATGGCTCGAGATCGAGATGACTGGCCTCTACACCGACAAGAAGGAGAGAGGCCGAGAGCTCACGGAGACCTATCACCAGGCCGCCGTCGCGCTTCTTCAGGAGCTGAAGGTTGACGCGAACTGGACTGCGTTCAACCCTGGCAGCCACTTCGACTGTCGGGAGCTGCTTTTCGGCGAGCAGTACGCGGGCCGGAAGGACGACCGGACCAGGCCTCAGGGCGCGGTGTCGCTCTATCTCACTCCCGTCAGGACCACGGGCAAGCCGCCCAAGAACTGGGAAAAGGTGGTAGCTCGCAATGAGCAAGGGCTTTATACGCCATCGACTGACAAGGAGGTCCTGGGCATCCTTGCGCCCGGTAACCCCCTGGTGAAGAAGCTGCGCAACTGGCGCTTCCTGAGGCAGGTCACTACCAACTCTCTCAGGGCCCCTGAGACCGACGATGATGGACTGGTGGTGGAGGGCGATGACGGCGAGCCCTTGCAGCTGGGTGGTCTCCTGGGCTCGGTCCGCAGGGATGGCCGGATCTACTCGCACTTCTTCCAGACGCAGGAGACAGGCAGGGCGCGATCCGTTAGGCCCAACCTGATGAACTGTACGAAGAGGAGGGAGAAGGACTACAAGAAGATCCTTGGTGCGCACTACAAGTACGCCGTCCGTAGCATGTTCACGGCCACGCCCGTGGCGGAGGGCGAGGACCCCTGGCTGCTTGTGGACTTCGATCTCAAGGGTGCCGAGCTGATGATGACGGCCATCCAGGCGGCCGATCCCGTCATGCTTGACCATTGCCGTCGCAACAACCTGGATGAGGACGACCCGAACTATTACGACATCCACTCTGCGACGGCCGTGCGAGCCTTTAAGCTGCCATGCCCGCCTACCAAGAAGGGCCTGGAAGGTATCGGCAGGGAGAACTTGCGCATAGCCGCCAAGTGCGTTGTCTCAGGCTCCAGGCTCCAGACCACGGCTGGCTGGTTTCTGGTCGACTCGCTAGCGGGCGATCTTCCGCCTGACCAGGGCCGTCTCCATACCGGTGGCCTGGGAGTAGTCAATCACGTCTCGACGACGCCGGTCGTTGGCGTCTACAACGGCGGCGTCAAGCCGTGTCTGCGGGTCGAGACCGAGGACGGCTACTCGCTGGAGAGTACGTACACGCATCGCTACTGGGTCATGGGCCCTGACGGCGACATGGTCTTCAAGCAGGCTGGCGATCTTCGGCTCGGCGACTGGGTGGTTGTGCGTGACGCGGTCGGCCCCTTCGGCGACGATATTGCGTTCCCGAAGGTCCCCTGCTCGCCCAGGACGAGCTTCAAGCCCGTCGATTTCCCCGAGGAGTTCACCGAGGACTGGGCCGCCTTCCTGGGCCTTTATATCTCTGAGGGCTGGTCCGATCCGGTGAGCGGCGCGGTGGCGATGCACCTTGCGCGAGAGAAAGACCCCGAGCTGGCGGACTTGACGATCGATTTGTACAGACGCCTGTTCGGGGGCCGACCACGTTTTGAAAGCGCCTTCCCCACTGGCTACCAGGAGCAGACGCGCTACCTGATTAGTTCTGTGGCTCTCGCTCGGTGGATCTACGCGTTCTGCCCAGGGAAAGCTGAGCAGAAGCGCGTGCCGGACTTTGTCTTCCGCTGGCCGGAACGGTTGCTAGCGGTTTTTCTGCGCTGGTTGTTCGAGGGCGACGGCTCGATCACCAGGAACAAGACGTCCTTCAAACCGCGTTACTCGACGTCCAGCCTGGGCCTGGCTCGCGACGTCCGTACGCTGCTTCTCTCCTTCGGCATCACTTGTCACTTGGTCAAAGAGCGACGAGAGGGATACGACAACGACTATTACGCCATAGAGGTCAAGTCGCATCGGTCGAGGATGCGTTTCGCCGAGAAGATCGGCTGCGTTACGAAGTTGAAGACCGACCGGCTCAAGGTGACCTCGCGATACCAACGAGACTGCTACCCGATACCAGGGCAGCTCAACCGTCTTTTGGCAGTCATGCCCGGCTTGCGCGGCGTGGCCAGGGAGAAGTGTCGGGAGTGCATCCGGGAGAACGTGCGCGTCGCGTTCAACCGCGTTCGGCTCGTGATGATTATCAAGTCGGCAGACGAGGCGCTTCTGGACGAGAACGGTCGCAAGTCCCTGGCAGCGCTTCGTGAGCTCCATCTGGCTCAGATGACGTTCCAGCAGGTAACGGCGTTGATAGACATAGGCGAGCGGCAGGTTTACGACGTTCAGACCACTGACGAGCAGAGGCATATCGTCTCCTATGACGGTCTGTTAACTCATCAAACTTGTCTGTTCGGCCTACTGTACGGACGTGGAGATGATGCCGTCGTTCGGGCCGTCAAGGAAGAGGAGGTGGACATCACCGCTGAGGAGGCGGCCACGGTTCGCGAGGGCATCTTTGAGGCCTACGCCGGCTTGTTGCCCTTCTTCGCGTCGGCACAGAGATGTGTGATCAGGCCTGGGCATATCACGAACTGCTTCGGACGACATCGTCGTTTCCCGATGACGAACGATCGGGAAGCGCTTGAAAAGATGAAGAGGGAGGCTGCCAACTTCAACATCCAGTCGGGCATCGCCGACCTGGTCAGCCGTTGGATGGACAAGCTCTACTCTTACCCCGGCCGCTTCTTCTCCGACGGTTCGCCGCGCTATCGCCTGGTGTTGCAGCTGCACGATGCGCTCATGGCCGAGTGCCGGGCCAGCCAACTGAGTTGGTTCTGCGAGGTCGTCATCCCTTCCACCCTGGCCTCCATCCCCGTCTACCGCTGTGACATGGACGGTAAGCGGCTCTCCGCCGAGCCGTTCCATCTCTCCACCGACATCGACGTGCAGTACCGCTGGGGCGAGACGCTCACGCCCGAGTTGGCTGATAAGTTGCATGTTCCGCCCGACCTGATCTAGGAGACAATCGTGATCGAAACGCCCGGCCAGCGCCGGGTCCTGTTACCCGACGACGAGCCTACGCCTGACCAGCTCCCGGTCAACAAGTCGCCCCCGACGGACGAGGATCTCCTGGCCTACCAGGACGCGGCCACGCCCGAAAGCGCCGAGTACCTGTCCCTGGCGATCTTTCTCCGACGAACGCGGGCCCTCTTGCCTGACGGCCTGGACCTGCGCGCGGCGGAGAGAAAGCTCTCTCGCCTAAGTCGAAAATCAGGCCGGCCCGTCAAACGGGCCCCTGATGGAAAGGGCGGGCTGGTCGCCTGCTTCGCCCTCGAAGTGCTGGTATTCTTTTGCTCTGCGAACGAAAAATCGCGAAAAACTTCTTCTTGACGCTTTAAGTCATTCTTCCCTCTCTTGCGTGGTATTCTGAACTTCTGTACAGTTACAACCAAGTTCACGAGATGCTTCCCATGCAGCACCGCAACCCACCTCCCGAGCCTCGCTTTGACTGGGGCCGCGACGCCGACCGAGCCCAGGGCTCCTTTGGCAACCATCTGCTCAAGGCGGGCATCAACGCCGTCTTGAAGAAGCCGTCCTACACGGCCGGCGAGACGGTGGTCCGTCCCTTCCCGAGCCTCTCCTACCAGGACGTCAACCAGTTCGAGCCCTACCGCAAGAACGCCCAACTCGACAGTCGCTTCGGCAACTGGATCAGGAAGTACGACTGCGCCTGGAGCGTCGGCCAGGGCCCGCAGCGCAAGACCTTCCTGACTCACGATCCGGGCTCGGGCAAGCCCTACGACCCCGACGGTACGCCCCTCAACATCCTCTACAACGCGATCTACCAGGCCAAGAAGCGCGAGGAGGACATTCGCCGCAACCCGAACTTCGTGATGCTCTTCGAGAGGGAGCGCGATGCGGGCCCGCCCCTCGAGAGGACCAAGACCGTCTACCTGATCCAGGGCATGGTGATCCTGTCGGACGGCAAGCCGACCTACTCCCACGACCGACCGCCCCTGGGAGGGGGCGGGCCGACGTCGCCGTCGTGCATCTTCATGATCTCGGGCGGCAGCCCGATGGGCAGCTTCTCGGCGGGCAACCAGCTCTGCAGCCAGCTCAACGAGGAGAGGCTGGACTACCAGGGGCCGGCCGACGACTTCGAGGCCCGTTACGTCCACGGCGACCCGGTGGCCCCGGAGCATGGCCGGTTCTTCCATTTCCGAAAGTCCGGCACGGCCGTTACGGCCCCCGGCGCCGGGCCAGGCGGCCCCGCCGGCTGGCGAGCGGCCCCGGCCGTACAGCAGGCCGTCCAGGGCGGGCGCCAGCAGGCCCTCCAGGGCGGCTACGACGTCTGGGTCTCCAACGGCCCTTTGTTCGACAACAGCACGCCCTACATGGGCTCGGCGGAAGACCTGGAGATGATCCGGCAGAAGTGGATCTACTGGGAGGACGCGCTGCACTTCCCGGACTACGAGGAGCAGGCCTACTACCTCAACCAGGTCTTCCCGCCCAACGCCATCGTCTACGCCTTCCAGGGCGCCAAGAGGCACTGGATCAGTGACGAGACCTGGAGGGCGTTCAACGGATCGGTGACCGCTCAGGCCTTGACGCCCGACGCTGTGCGGCAGCCGCAGTTCGCGCCGCCGACGGCTCAGCAGGGCGCGCCGGCGGGCGGCGGGCAGGGTTGGCGAGGCGCTTCGGCGGCACCTCTCCAGCAGCCGCCGGTGGCGAGGGCTAGCCAGCCGCAGGTCGCCCCGCAAAAGCAGCAGGCGGCCCCCGGCCAGATGGACATGCAGGCCGAGCTCGACCGGCTGCGCGCCCTCGTCAGGCAGGGCCAAACTCAGGTCGCGGCGGCCGAGGCTTCGGTGTTACGCGGCCCGAGGGCCCAGGAGCTTGTGGACTTCCCGCCGCGCGACGACATGCCGGCCAGCCCGCTGGACACCGTCATGGGCGGCGACGAGCCGACGGTCTACCAGGCCGGCCAGCCGGTCCAGATCGGCGGTCACGTCGGTCACCCCGACGGGCGACAGCTCGCGGTGGACCCGGTGGTGCCCAGGGGAGGCATGCCGGACGAGCCGGCCCCGGTCGAAGGCGATAACAGCGCGCCCGTCTTCTCTCGGCTGGCCGACATGCTGCGCCAGCGACGCGGCGAACAGCAGCCGCCCAAGTAAGCCCTCCACGTTCCTGTCGGCGAGGCGGCCGGGCCGCCTCGCCTTTTCACCCTTGAGCGGAGGGAGCTCTATTGGCCAAAAAGAAGCAACAAACTGATGAATCGCAGACACCCAAGGGCGCTGATTCTCTGGACGCGGTGTTCCAGGCGGCCCAGAGGGACATGCGCAAGCACTGGGGTGAGCGGCAGTACGTAGGCGGCGCGGAGGAGAGCAGGCTCTTTTGCCTGGACGCGCCCTTGGCCCTGCAATCACTGCTCGGCCTTCCGGGCCTGCCTCTGGGCAGGAGCTACGTCTTCGTCGGCGAGCCGGGCTCTTGCAAGAGCGCCGGCATGTACGAGGTCGGCCGCATCTTCAGGCGAGCAGGCGGCGGCTTCACCCTGATCGAGACCGAGAAGAAGGAGAGTGCTTCTCTTCTCAAGAGCATCTCCGGCTACGACAACCGGAGGCGAGCGGTCTACTACGCCCGGACCGTGGAGGAGTGGCAGGAGTGCGTGACCGCCAACCTCGACGCCACGCGGAAGATGCTGGCCGAGCACGACCCGCCCAGCGCCTATCCGTGGTTCTTCATCGTGGACTCGATCGGCGGCGTTACCACGGCCAGCGTCGGCGAGGCGATCGAGTCCGAAGGCGCCGCCAAGTTGGTACAGCCGCAGGCGGCCAACATTCTCAACACCTACCTGAAGCGGATGGGGCACTGGTTTGACCTGAGCCCGTTCGCCGTCGGGTTCGTGAACCACCTGAAGTTGTCCCCGGACCGCCACGGCAACAGAAACGTGCGAAACATGCAGGGCGGCTACGCCCCGCGCTTCCACGAGTCGCTGGAGATTGAGTTTCAGCCGGTTGGCCGGCAGTTCGAGAACCGCTCACCCGTCCACGAGCTGGGCCGACGCATCCGGCTCAAGATCTACAAGAACTCGTTGGCCGGCGAGGGGCAGCCCCTGGAAGTGGAGATGCGCTGGTACTTCGAGGAGCTAGCCGCGGGCGGCCGCATCCAGCGCACCTACTGGGACTGGGAGACCGCCCTGGTGGATCGCCTGCTGGATAGCGACTTGCCCGCCAAGGTGAGAAAGGAGATCGACGCCCTTGTTGACATCCGGCCCGTCAACAAGGGGAAGTCCGTCTCATTCGCCAGTGAGCGGCTGGGCGTGTCGGAGAAGGAGCCCGTGAGCGCCAGGAAGTTGGGTTGCCTGATCGAGGCGAACCAGGAGCTGCGCCGCGCTTTGCGGGGCCCGCTCGGTATCCAGGACCGCTTTGTTTTTCAGCCCGGTGTCGACATCGACGGGCAGAGGCGCGAGGCGGTCCAGAGGATCGTCGCCATTCCGGGCGACGGGCTTGATCTTGCGACCTTGCCCGATGACCCGCAGGGCATGGAGGGGGCCCGTGCTTGACCAGCCGCGCGAGTATGAGCCGGACGGCCCTGACCTGGGCGAGGTGCAAAAGCGATTTAGCGCCAAGCTGCGCGAGCAGCGAAAGCACCGGCTGGAGGAGTCGGTGCTCAAGCGGCTCTTCAAGCACCTGGGCCTGGAGGGCATGTCGCCCGACGTCAGGCGGCGGACCAGCGTTCTTACTGGCGTGCCCCGACTCGGTTTTGCCGCCTTCACGGATCTTTGCCCGCAGTTCCCTTTCCGGTTGGTAGCGCGCCCTACGGGCTGGTTGCACCAACTGGAGCTGACGGCCCTTCTGTCGCCCGGACTGCTGCGCTCGCGAGGGCGCTTTGACTGGGGCGATCTGCTCGACGAGAACTTCTTGCCGGGCGGCAGCCCGCCGGCCTTGGTTCTCGGCCCCTGCACGAAGGTGCCGGGCCGTGCCCTGGTGTTCACCCTGGCCAACGGCCTGGAGAGAGGACCGTGTTTTTTTCTGGGCGGCGAGAAGGAAACGCGATTCGTTCTGCGCTCTCTAATCGCCTTTCTCGACGAGATACGATCGAGTTGGTAGCTGATTCTTTTCCGGAAAAGAATTGCCTACCAAAGCCCTCTGTAGCGGGCTAGAAGCTGCAAACGGAAAACGAACGCGCTACCAAAGACCTCTGTGTCGTCCAGGACGGCGAGGACGGAAAGCACTCGTGATCGTGTCCGAACGCAAGAGAACTGGTCTGTACCTCGCCCACGAGAGACGGCTTTTCCTTGATGAGCTGCCTCGACTGGGTTGCGCTTCGGTCGTGGTCAGATCGCCAGAGGACCTCCTGCTCGACGACGCCCGGTCAGAGAGGTTTCTCAAGACACGCCGTGGTCTCTACCTGGCCCGGTCGGCCTGGGCGTCTCTGGCCAGGGCCATCCAGCCAGGGCTGAGGCGTCGACTTGAGAGGTTGAGACGGCCCGTCACGCCCAAGGACTGCCTCTTGCGTCGTGGCCGTTCTGAGCTGTTCCTCAAGGTCTGGAACGACGCGATTAGGTCGCACTTCGCCAACGTCAAGGGGCGCAGCCTCCTGGTCCGGCACGGCCAGGCCCTGACGTCCGTTTCAAACGACTACGTCCTTCTGAGCCCCTGGGAGCTGTGGTCGTCCCTGGATGAGCAGGCGGAGCGGCTGGGCCTTTCTTTCTTCGCCGCCTCCCTGACGGGCGTCGATCGGCTCTTCTACTGGGCTGCGCCTGAGCAGGGCGAGGACGGGCCGCAGGTCGTTTTTTGCTGCCGCGACGCGCCGAGCGCTCCCTGGAGGGCGATTACGCTGTGTTACGGTTTGCGGCCCGGCGGTGGTTCTCCCGCGGCTTGCGCGCTTGGCCAGTGGCCCACGGTTGCCGTGCCGCATGATCATCGTTTGAAGTCGATCCTGCCGGGCGCTGCGGGCATGCTCGAGCGACCGACTGTGGACGACCTGCCTTCCAGGCTTGAGCGCCTGCAGGGGCAGACGTTCCAACCGTCCCGACGATCGGGCCGAAGGCTTCTTCAGTCCTTGACGGGCGCGGGCCCGCTGTATCGACTGGCGCTGGGCCGAGCCTGCGACTGGCTGTGTCGCTCGCCGGCCTTTCGAGGCGAGGCCGACCTGGAGGACTGCTTTTCTGCGCTTCTGTCTCTGGCGGAACGGGCCGGCGGCAGAGCGCGTTTCCTGTACGAGAGGACGGCCGGCAAGGTGTTGGCCTCCTGCAACCCAATGGAGGGTGTACCGTGCCTAGAAAGAAGCAGACCATGAGCGAGGCGGACCGCCTCAGGCTCGTGGAGCAGTTGACCCGGGAGCAACAAGAGAAGCTCGACGTTTTGACCGGTCTGGAGGCGGAGAAGAACGCCGGCGAGCTCCGTACCACCTGGTTGTTCGGGCGTGAGCTGGTGGAGTGCCTGGACGAACACGACAGCGGGCAGTCGTTCATCGAGATCGTGGCCAAGATCGTGGGCTGCGGCCCGGCCATGCTGCGCAAGCGCATCCACTTCGCCCAGCGCTTCGACGACGAGGAGATCGCCGCTCTCCTCAAGCTCAAGCGGTCCGGCTCCGGCGCCCCCCTCGAGTGGAGTCACGTGGTCCAGGTCCTGCCCATCGAGGACAAGGACCAGCGCTGGAACCTGCTACTCACGGCCGCTTCGCAGGGCTGGTCGTCGAAGCGCTTCAAGACCGAGGTGGCCGCGGTCATCCCGAAGGAGAGGCGCCGCCCCAACAAGGGCCGAACGCCCGAGGTCCCGAAGGAGGTCGACGGAAAGATCTCGGACATCCAGGACCACCTGACGACCTGGACCAAACGGGCCGCCCTGTGGGCCGACGAGAAACAGGGCCTGTTGGCGGCCGTGATCAAAGAGCCGGTCGAGCGGCTGAAAGAGGGCTGGGGCGCCAAGCTCACCAGTATCGCGGCGCAGGCCGAGGCGTTGGAGGGCGTGCTCAGGATGGTGCGAGACCACGCCGTTGAGTCCAAACGACTGCTGGACAAGGCCCTGTCGGATGGCGCCGCCACCGGGCCCGAAGAGCCCGAGGACAAGGACCCTGTCTCGGCGGACGAGTCGGTCCTTCAGGGCATGTTCTCGTGAGGAGGCACTTTCTTTATGCGATTTGAGGCGTCCTTCGTGGACGTTGAAGCAGCGCTGAAGGCCGGCGAGAAGCCGGCCGACATCATCACCAGCAGGCCGAGCGCGTGGAAGAGCCTGACGTCGCCCGTGCCCCTTGACGGGGCTCCGTTGAAGGATGGTCAACTGGGCGACAACTTGGGCGAAGCGGCGCGGGTGCCGCTCTTCCCTTACCTCACGCGCTTCGACCCGGCCTCCGCCCTGGCCTTCGCTTTTCAGATGGGGCTGGTGGTTGCCAAGCTCGCCCCTGGAGCGAAGGCCTGCCGGGTGTCTCTTGGCCAGATCGTTCAGGCCCTGCCGCCAGAGGGCGGACAGGGCCCGATGTTCCGGTTCTGGATGGGCGTCGCCCTGGAGATGACCTGATGGCCGTATCGCTCAACAGGAAGTCGCAGCATTGAGCCCGCCGCAGAGGGCTTTGATACGGTGTCCAGCTTACCACCTGTGGTGCCGGTCAAGTCGGTAAGAGACCTACGAGAAAAGGGATTGAAACAAGCATGGCTGGGTACTCAGTCAAGAAGGTGCTCGCTATCAGGGACAAGCTCGTCTCCGAGTGGCTGACCGTCGCGGATGGCCACGCGATGGTTGGCGACGTCTTTCTTGACCTGGTCGCCGTCGCCAAGGAAGTCCTGCCCGGCGGGCCCTTCACCGACGTCCTGCGCCGATCCATGGTCGACCTTCTGGGCCGTACCGCGGACAAGCAGACCTTTCGCGCAGTCGCCTGGAGGCTGGCCGGCAACCATGAGAGACTTGCCCGCGGGGTGGCCGCCTTGCCCTGGCGAGGGCAGCGGCACAGGGAATGGTGCCCGTCTCGGTGCGTCCTGGTGGAGGCGACCAGGAAGACCGATAGGAGAAAGGAAGGCGCGGTCCTGACCTGGGAAGTGCTGGCAGGCACGCCAGCCGGCAGGAAGGTCGGGCGTTACTTCTCCCTGGCTGCGCTGGCCCATTCGAGAAGAGAGTGGGGCTTCGCCAAAAGGCGCGTACGGCCGGAGAACCATCCGCCCGAAAAGCCGTTTCTGACCTACGAGCGACCCGAGCAACTCTTTGGCCTGAGGGTCCTGTTGCTCTTTGAGCCCTTGACGTCGACCCTGGAGTCGCCTGTGCCGGCGGCCATCAAGGGAACGCAGTCCCTCCTGAAGTTCAACAGGCCGCTCCTCGCCATGAGAGCTCGCTACGGTTTCGTCTGCCCGGAGGGATTCAGTCACCCCTGCCACGTCTGCCCACGCGGTCTTGACGCCTGCCCCGTCGCCTGCCGTCTTCGCAGTTGCGACAGGCGTATCTGCCCGCAGTGCTCCAGGGAGAGCTGGGTGGCGCCGGACCGGCCGCAGGCTTGCCTCGTTTGTCTTTCAAAGGGATAGATCCATGACCTTCATGATGCCCAACAACCTGCCTGACGGGACCAACACGAGGATCGACCCCGCTTTCAACCTGCGGTTCTTCTGGCCCAGTGTGGCCAAGAGGCTCATGGACGTCACGGCCAAGGAGCTGGAGGCGGGGACCATGAGCATGACCGAGGCGAGGGCCACGGCCGCCTTCTGCGGTTTCGCCGCCTGTTGCCTCGACCCGAACCAGGGGTCGCCGGAGCAAGCGGCGCATTCGTCTGGCTTTCTGTTTTTTGACAAAAGGATCAGAGACGCCGTCCTGGCTCGGTTCGGTCAGATCATGACCGCTTCTCTCTGGTGGCCCCTGAGAGAAGGCACCCTGCAGGGTGAGTGCCCCGTGGACATCAAAGGCCTTTCTCGTATGAGCGAGAACCTGTTCAACATGCTTTCCGGGAAGGTGAAGCCTTGAGCAACGACTTCCGGCTTGGCTCGTTCGTTCTCGGCGTGGACCCTGGCAAGGACGGCGGCGTCGCCGCACTTCTCCTGGCGGGTGAACCGATGATGACGGTCACCGCCATGCCCACACTGGGCAAGTCTGCCGGCGCTGAGATGGACATCCGCGAGCTCAAGCACTGGCTTGACTCCCTGGTCCTGACAGGTTTTCTCCAGTTGTCTCTGGTCTGCATCGAGAAGCAGTCGTCCAGGCCCCAGCAGAGCTCCACGGCCATGGGCACTTTCTTGCGCGGCTACGGCGAGCTCCTGGGCGCTTTCAAATGGGCCGGCGCCCCTTTGGTCTTGGCCACGCCTCAGGACTGGAAGGATGACGTCCTGCGTGGGACCAAGAAGGAAAAGGACGACGCGGTAGCGTATGTGAAGAGGCGCTGGCCTGCGCTGTCTCTCCTCGCCACCGAGAAGTCACGATCGCCTCATGATGGAATGGCCGAGGCCGTCTGCATCGCCGAACACGCCCGCACGCTTCTTCTGGGCGGTGGCAAGTCACCAAGAACGAACAAGAAGAACAAGAAAGACGAAGGAGAAGGTCCGTGATACGCAAGCCTGGCTACGGGCCAATGGAGAAAGTCAGGGCAGTGCCCCTTCAGGCGCTCAGGCCCGGCGTCGTTTGTCTGGCCGATCTCGCCTGCGAGTACGCGCTGTTTCACCACGGGCTATTCTTCACCAAGGGGCATTTGCTCAGGGACCCCATGAGCGACTTCCTTGCCGTCCAGAAGAGGCCCGTCAAGGCCTTTTACATCGATCTGCCAGCCAAGCTGGTGTCCGGTACGGACGACATCTACGACCGGCGCGTTTTCGGCGTGGAGCTCCCGGCCTGGTCGGCGGTGTTGTCGTTTCTCGGCACCGTCGCCGCTCTGGGCAGAAAGCAAGGTCGTTACTGGCGCTCCGCCTTGCAGGTGCTCTCCTGCCCCGACCCTCTGGACAAACGCGATGGCCCGCCGTCCGTCGTCGCCATCTACCTCTTCGGCATCGACGGCCACGACGCCGCCTGGGGCTATTTGCCCGGGCCCAGAGGATCGCCACCTATGGCCTCAAGCGCTCCTCCTCGACCCGACACCGTTCGGCTTGCCAAGAGGTTGATCGCGGGCGAGAACGATCCCTTCCAGGAAGACGAGCAGGAAGAGGCTGCCAAGGAGAAAGAGAAGTCATGAGTAACAGTGCCGCCACCGGTGTCAAGTACCACGCCGTGTTCGTCCCCGACGGCTCACCGCCTGTTGTCACCGAGACGGACGAGCTCCAGTCGGCCCTGTCAGCCCTGGGCGCCTCCCTCTCCGGCGAGCAGAGGGGCTGGGCGTATCTTTTCAAGGGGGAGAGGATCTACCTCACGGGCGGCGAGCGGCCGTTCGCTCTCACCCCTGACGGCCCCTCCTTGCCGCTTCTGCCCGAGCCCGCCCCCGAGCAACTTGCTCCTTCCGGCAGGGTCGGCGACGACAAGGCTGACCCTGCCTACGCGGCCTTGACACCAGCTTTTTCCTCGCCGCCCAATACACCTTAATTTCTACCTACTAGGTGTCAATATTTCTTGCCGCCATTTAGCAGGGCCTACCGTGTCGCAACGGTAGGCCTCTTTCGTTTTTAGGTGATGGAGGAGGAACATGGACCGGTTGATTGACGGCCTGAAGGTGCAGAGGACCAGGCGTCGGCAGGACGGCAAGGTCCTGGTCTATTTCAAGGCTGAGCCAGGGCTGCCGCGCAGAGAGCCGTTGGCCCTGACGGACAGCGAGTACTCCTGTCGGCTTACTTACCTGGCCCCATCTCCTGACGACGCGGCCGACTCCTCGGCCGGTGATCTCCAGCAGTCGTAGAGGCGCGATACGATCGCGTCTGTTGCGTCTGGGTTCGTTTCTTTTTACGGAGGTGAGAACGTGATGCTTACTGACTTGAACATCGAGAACGCGACGACCAGGCTCGAGTCGATGCCTACGGCGCAGGCCGCGACCGGCGGCACGCTGGCTGACTCCTTGGCCCGCGGCCGCGCCTTGCCGGGCGATGAGTGGCCCCTGGCGCCCGATGACGTTCTGGCCGGTCTCCTGGTCGAGTCGGGCTTGCGCCCGAGGGCCTCGGGGCTGCAGCACGACGGTTTGTTAATAGCGGCCCGGGCGCGATTCAAGGAGCTCGTGTGCGAGCTGCCGCCCGTTCTCCAGAGGCGGCTGGACCACGTCTGGCTCGCCGCGCGCGGTTCCCGCGCCGATTATCTGGCCGCCAACTACGTCGCCGTGACGTTCGCCTCGGGCTCTCGCAGCGCGCCGTTTGCGCCGTGCGGCTGGATGAACGGGCTGGCTGCGGACGAGCTGGCGGTCGCTCTGCGCTCCACTTCCGACGGCTGGTCCGAGGACCGGCAGCGGCTGGGCCAGGCCTGGTGCCCGCTCCAGCACGCCCGTGCCCTGGTGGTGAGCCGTCGTCGCTGGGCGGGCTCCGGCGGCAAGGCCTCCTGGCGGCTGGACGTCTTCGGGTTGTGGCAAGACGAGGGCGGCAATTTGCGCATCGGCGGTCACGAGCCGCTGGACCACGACCACTACAAGGACCACCACTATTTCCGGGCCGATGTGGGAGGCACGGCCCCGACCCCGGCTTACGACCCGCTACAGCTCGTCACCCGTTATCAGGCTTGCTACCAGCAGGCCCTGGACATGCTCTTCCACCTGGAGCTGACCGGCTCCTACAACGTCCGCGCCCGGAAGTGTCTGAGCTGGCCGCGTATCGCCCTGGGCCTGCCTGCGGGCGAGCACGAAGGGCACGCGGAAAAGGCCAGGGGCGAAGGCCTCTTCCTGGGGCTGGCCGCCTGGGCCGACAGGCGACTGACTGGCGATCTGCGGGAGAGCGTGGACGAGCCCTCCCATCTCCTGTCGTCTTTCTACGGTCGACTGGTCAGGAGGTGGGAGTCGGCGATTCAGGACGGCCATCGGTTGACCTCCACGGACATCGAGGCCGCCATGGGACGGGCGGCCTTCGCGGAGCTCGTACAGGCCTACAGGCGAAGCTGTCTCTTCCGCGCCGACGGGCTCGAGTGGTTGCCTGCGGACCACTATCGGCCCGGTGCCGTCCCCGAGGGCCGGCTGATGCTGGTGCTCAGGCCTGACCAGCTTGGTCAGGATGGCGACCCGCTTCTGGCCGTCTCGCAGGTCGTCCCCCTGGGCAGGCGCGGCGAGCTCCAGCCGGTCTTGTGCGGGCGCGTCGGCCGAGTCATCTACGAGATGACCGGCAAGTAAGCTCCGGCGTAGCTCAGTGGCTCAAGTGGCGTTGGTGCCTATCGGTTATCATGCTCGGCCGTACCAGAGGCCGAGGCCGTTATGAGCGAAGGCGCCTATATCGTCGGCAAGAATGGCGATAGCGATAAGCCACCACGGATCGTCATCAACCCTGACTTCGACGGCGGCAAGGAGACCATGCCCTCCCGCCCTGTTGTCAGGGACGTTCCTATCGCCTCAACGCCTCAGGGCCGTTCGGGCGGGCTTAACGCCGGAACGGCCGTCACGGCCGAGGCCTTTGCAAGCCCGCGCGGGCCTTTGCCGTCGCGCGAGCCGGCCCCTCTTCCCGCTGCCCCTATCGCTTCTCCACCGCCGGCCAAGAAGCATGTTCGCGTCACCTTTGAGCGAGAAGGCAGGGACGGTCGCCCCGGCGATGTCGTCGAGGCCGTCTTCCACGAGGTGGTCATCCACGACGACGGGCTTTTCCTCACTCTGGTTTATGACCACGAGGGCGGCTCACAGTTCGTCTACCGTCCGGCCTTTACGGACGAGGCGCTGGCCGTTTGCGTCCACGGCGAGGACAACCGGCCCGATCGCGTCTTCCTTTGCTTCGCTACGGGCTACCGACTACGACATGGTCGGTTCGAGTATCAAGCCTTGACGATTGGCGACGGGGCCCTGGTGGAGGGCCGGTAATGGGGCCGTCTGCTGATCACCAGGGCCCGAACTGGTTGGGCTACGACTCCAGCTTTCCCAACCCGTGGTCCGATATCGCCAGTCTGCACATGCCGCAGACTATCCAGCGGGCGCTCTACTACTGCGAGTACGTCGCCAACCAGGATGGGACCTACGCCCAGGCCATTAACCGGGTGGTCTCCTACTTCGTCACGGAAGTGGATTGGACGGGCGTCGGCGACGACGAGGCCGACAACTGGCGGAAGTTCTTTGACGAGTCCCTGGACATCAAGAACTGGTTGGCGGTCATCGGCAAGGACGCAATCACATACGGCAACTCCTTTTTTTCCGTTCTTCCAGGGTTCAAGCGTTACCTGCGATGCTCTCGTTGCCATCGGTTCGAGGCGCCTTTGCGCGCCGTCGCCGAGGCGAGAGACCGTCTCAAGTACCGATGGAGCGGCTTCAAGTTCCTTGCCCAGTGTCCGGCCTGCGGCCACGACGGCGAGATGCAGCATGTGGACCGGAGGGTCTTCGACGAGACGTCATGCCGGGTCAAGCGGTGGTCGCCTCACGACATCGAGATCCTTTGGGACCCCTTCACCGACGACACCCGGTACGTCTGGAAGATCCCGGAGGAGTACCGGCGCGCGATCAGGAAGGGCGACCTCTTCCACCTGGAGAGGGCCCCCTGGGAGGTCGTCGAGGCGGTCAGGGACAACCAGCACTTCCTCTTTGAAGACGGATTTGTTTACCACATGCGGGAGTGTGCTCTGGCCGGCATGCGCAACCGCGGCTGGGGCATCTCGCGGATGCTCTCCAACTTCCGCCAGACCTGGTACGTGCAGGTCCTGAGGAGGTTCAACGAGGCCATCGCCCTCGACTACGTCATGCCCTTCCGGCTCTTGACACCGGCCCCTGGCGACAAGCAGGCCGGCACGGACCCGCTCACGAACATGAGCGCTGGCGGCAACGTGGCCCGTATCAACTCCATGTTGCGACACAGGAAGCGCGACCCGGCCGCCTGGCACGTGTTGCCCTTCGCCCTGCAGTACCAGGCCCTGGGCGGCGAGGCCAAGCAACTGGCCCCTGTGGAGTTGATCGCGCAGGGCCAGGAGACGCAACTGGCCAATATCGGCATTCCGATCGAGCTGTGGAAGGGCAGTCTGACCATGCAGACCGCCCCGCCGGCCATTCGCCTTTTCGAGGCGAGTTGGAGCTCCTTGCCGCACGGCCTCAACGGCGCGCTTCGTTTCTTGAAGCGTGCTGTTGCCCGCATCAGGAACTGGGAGGAGCCGGACGCCTCGCTCGTGCCGCCGACCCATGCGGACGACCTCACGGCGCAACAGGCGATCCTGCAGCTCATGATGGGCGGGCAGGTGTCCCCCACCACGGGCCTGCGCGTCTTGCGGCTGCGCTACCGGGACGAAGCGAAGAAGATACTCGACGACCAGAAGTACCAGGCGGAGCTCCAGGCTCGGTCGCAGAAGGAGATGGAGAGCGCGGCCCAGATGGAACAGATGGCCAGCCAGCCCGGAGGGGCTGGCCCCGGACAGGCGCAAGGGCAAGGAGGCGGCGCTCCCGCGGATCAAGGCGCTCAGGGTGCTCAAGGCGGACAGCAGCCTGCCGGGCCCCAGGGGCAGGCCCTTCAGGACGTCGCCTCGAGCCTCAAGATCGACGAGAACTCGCCTATCACTCCGCAAGAGATGTTCCAGCGCGCCGACACGGCTGCGTCGCAGTTGCTAGGAATGAGCCCGACCCAGCGCAACAGCGAGCTGCGAAAGATCAAGCAGTCGAACCCGCATATTCATCCCTACGTGGTCGAGCGGCTGGAGGCCAAGCGACGCGAAGCGTCCAACCAGGGGAGAGAGGCGGTCTTGCAACAGCAGTACGGCGGTGGATGACAGGGCCCTGTCATCCACACGTTTTGATTTTCCCTTTCTTTGGCACTGTCTGTCTCTCTTTTAGCGCCATACAAAACTTGTTTTCCGGAAAAGAACGAGTTAGTATGGTTCTGGTCGGTCACATCGGTGCGAACTGGTATACTGGAAATAGTTTCTTTTCACTTTTTAACCGGTCTGTTTCCGCGAAGCGCGCCAGGAGGCGGTACGGATGTCGGACAGAAAAGCTCGTCCGGAAGGCGATGCCAGAGAGCTGGGCCTGAGTCGTCAAGAGATCGACGACGAATGCAACGAAATAAGTGACAAGCTGTCCTCCTCCGCCAGGCGGGAGGTCATTGAGCGCCATGCTCTCGCGGCCTACGGCGACCGGCCGCACTTGCGAGGGACGAAGCAGGAGCATGCCCGGGCAGTAGCCAAGGCGGCCACAAGGCTTGCCGCGCAGGTCTTTGGCTCAGATGAGTCCCTGACCCTGGGCGAAAGGCGCATGAACTGTCTGCACGCCGAGATGGCGGGGCTTCTCCACGAGGCCTTGCTCTTTACCGGCCTGACCGGCGACGTCGAGATGCTGGCCGTCACTGACGACCCTTTGCTCAACAGGCTCATCTGCCGCCTGACGCCGGCCGTGGCCGACCCCGAGCCGATCCGGCTGGATCGATTGCGCAACCGCGTGGGCTTCAGTCAGGTGGCGCAGGTAGTCAAACTGGCCGACTTGTGCCACGACATGGGCCTGGCCTTGAGGCTGATACGCGAACCTCGTACGGGCTGCTTCGAGAGGTTGCGTCTGCTCTCCAGGGAGGTGGAGGTCTTCTTGAAGCTGGAGGCCACCAGCACGCCTCAGGGCTTTCGTGATCTGTGGCGCTGCTCAGAGGTCCGAGAGATCGTCGGCTCCTTACGGCGTAGCAACAAGAAGTTGACGGGCTATCTCGACGACCTGGATGCGCGCGAGAAGAAACGCGAGGTCCGACGCGTGCTGGCCGAGGCCCTGGATACGGACGAGGAGCTGACGAACTACTAGTCCGTTTCAGCCTGCAACATATGTCACAATGAACACTGCAACTTGCACAAAGGTTAGCAGCAATGGCATTCTACGTGAAGAGCAACGATTCAGACATGATTGACGATGGCTGGACGATCGAGGACGAAGACGGCGTGGTGCTCGCGCATGTCGAGACCGAGGGCATGGCCGATGTGTTGTTGACCTACCTACTGGGTCAGGCGGTCCCGCCCGGCGGTTGGCCGTCTGACTGCGAGATCGCCGACCTGGCCGAAGACTACGAGGAAGACGAGGAGGAGGAAGAGGATGATTGAGCCGGCCCACGAAGTGGTCATCGCGGTCTTCAAGGACCTCTGCGCCCACGCCTATGCCACGGCCAAAGAGAAGGGCTGGTACGACCCGCCCAAGACCTTTGGCGAAGAGATGGTCATGCTGCACAGCGAGGTCTCCGAGGCCGTGGAGCTCTACCGCAAGTCGGGCGATCCGGCCCTGGCGTACCGCTCTCCGGAGGGGAAGCCGGAAGGAGTGCCTGCCGAGCTGGCTGACGTGTTGATCCGTGTTTTTGACCTCTGCGCTCACCACGGTATTGATATCGGCAAGGCCGTGATCGAGAAGATGTCTTTCAATGAGCGCAGGCCCTATCGCCACGGGAAAAAACTACTGTGACAGGCACCGTTGACCCGTCCTTGCGCGTCTTGCTGGAATCATGCGGCGAAGAGCCAGGCGAGGCGGTTCACAGGTTGGCTCTTGCTGACTGGCTGGAAGAGATGGGAGGGCGCGATCTTCCAGCCGTCTTGCGCAAGGAGGCCAGCCCGGACCACAAGGGCCCCCGCCTGGCCCTTGTCCCTTTTGTGGCTTCTATGTCTGGCCCGTCGGTTAGTAGTAAGAAGACCGTCGTGTCCGTGCGGTGCGCCTACCAGGCGTTTCTTTTTCTGGCCGGCGAGCTGTTTCGCTTTCTTCCCGTCGCCGACGTCAATCTCTACGACTGGCGGCCCGTCGGTTTTCATGACCTGTTCATGAGCGGAGACCGATGGGTGCTCAACCAGCCTCGGGGCCTTGTGGGCGAGCCTGACGCGCTGATCTGGGAGGACCTGATCCGGGCCGCCGGCGCCTCCGTTGACGCTGTTATGGCCACCAGTTGGGTGTTCGACGACCGCGTAAAGGCCATGGTTTGCCGATCCCTGGCGTGTCTCTACTACGGTCGGCGCGTCGCGGGGCGGTTGCCGGTGACCTACCCGAACGCCATCTTGCCGATGCTGTTGGAGATCTACCGTGGTGAGTAGTCTGGCGCGTCTGCCTTCGGGGGGTGAAAAGTGCCTACTCGTGACCGCGCGTACAACATGAACGCCCCGAAGTGCAAGGCTTGTTACGGCCTTGGCGAGGTGCCGCACCAGCACTTGATGCTGGTGCGGTGCTTGGTGTGTGACGGGACCGGCAACGTGTCTGAAGGTGACGAAGACGAAGAGGGAGGCCCTGATGGACCTGGTACGTGACTCGAAGATGACCGATGAGATCGAGGCGGCCGTGCGTTGGTGGGTAAGCGCCTTGCGCAGCCCGCACTTTGACAACGGCGACGCGCTTACGAGCGGCCTCGCCAGGATGGCCGCCTTACAGGTGAGTGTGTCGGAGGAGGCCCTGGCTACGTTCGGTCGCCTTCTCTCGGAGAGGCTGCCGGCTTTCCTTCGGGCTGGCTGGTGGGACAAGGCCATCGCCGAAAACTGCCAGTCTCTTGGCTCTGCCGCCCGCGTGCTCGTCTGCGACTACGGCCCTGGCGGTCTTCTGCGCGACTGCGCCAGCGACGCCGGCGTGTCTGGGCTGCGGTTCCCTTTCAAGACCTGTATGCGTATCAACCCCGGCTGCGTTCAGGTAGGTTGCGGTTACCGAGCGCCGTTCGAGGTGATACACGGTGACGTTCAGCCACGCCAGGACGACGAACCATGACCGAGGAGTAATAGTTCTGGCCAACAAGCAGTTTGAGCACCTTTTGGAGGACCAGTACGATGGCGAACAGTCGCAGCATTCAGCCCGCTGCGGAGGGCTTTGGTCCAGCGGTCATCGTAGCACGTGCTAACTCTGTCGCCCGTCGAAATGAGCGCTCGCGAGTGGCTGATACAGGTCTGCGAGGCCCACAGGGCCAGGCAGCCATGGCGTCTTGTTGATTCACAGGCAGGTCCTTAACCGCGCCAAGGCTCTCTGCAGCGGACTAAATGCTGCAAAACCAATCGGTCCCACCTTTCAGGCCCCCTCTGTTGCTACCGTACATCCGTTCACAGAGTCAGGGCCTGCGCGGCGGCGCGGTAGCCGCGGCTGGCGATCCGGCCGACCCATGAAGGAGCGCTATCTTGAGCGAACAACTTGACGACACGCCCGAACAACCGAACGAGGTCGAAGAGACCAAGAAGAGGAAACAACGCAACAAAGGCAAGCACCCGGCCAGGATCTGGAGCGTCTTCTCCAGATACCTGGTCTCGGGGCGTGAGCACTTCGACAAGCAGGTGCTCCTGGCCCATCGGTTCAGGAACAAGCTCGTGGAGCTGGAGCTCCAGCGGCGCGCCGCCGCCAACGTCGTGATCGCGCAGGCCTCTTCCGAGCTGCAGCCTTTGATCGACGCCCTGGCCGCCGCTGAGCAGGTTCTCGAAGTCAGTCTTCAAGAGCTGAAGGCCGTGAGGGCCAAGCACAGGAGAAGGGCTGAAAGCGCGGCGCAACGAGATGCTGTCACCAACGCGAGGACGGCTAGGAACCAGGCCTCCAAGGCCCTCTCTAAAGCCAGGAAGGACGCCTTCGCTTCCGAGGCGGCGCAGGTCGGCCTCTGGCTTGCGGAGGAGCACCACTTCCAGGCCGTCCTGGCCGCCCGTCATGCTTTCATCAACGACGGCCTCTACTGGCCGACGGCCACGGACGTCCAGGACCGTGCGCGCGCCATGCGAAAGGGTGCCCCTCCCGTCTTCAGGCGGTTCGGCGGCGCGGAGCAAGCGGGCCGCATCGCCGTCCAGATCCAGAAGAGCACCGACAAGTCCCAGTCTGAGGGCGGCATCACCTTTGAGGAGGCCTTCTCCTGCTCCCACGGCTTCTTCCGGCTGGAGAAGAAGCCAGGGCGCGACCCTTTGCCAGAGATCGCCGACCAGCCCGACTACAAGTCCAAACGGCAACAGCTCCTGACCTACGCCCGCGCCTGGCTGCGCGTCGGCTCGGAGGGCAAGGGCGCCAGGGCCAAGCCCTGCTGGGTCGTCGCCGATGTGCTTCTCACCCGGCAGGCCCCCAAGACGGCGCGGATCGTCCAGGTCTACCTGGACCACTCGGTGATCGGCGATCGAGAGCGCTGGCGACTCAGCTTGGTGCTCACCAACCAAGAGGGCTGGCCCAAGCCCAACCGGGCCTCGGGCTGCATGGTCGGTATTGACCTCGGCTGGCGACTGCTCGATACCGGTGAGCTGCGAGTCGCCTACGCCTGCGGCGCCGATGGACAGCACCACGAGCTGCGGCTGCCCGCCTCCCTGGTCAAGGTCTGGCGCCGGCCCGATCGCATCCAGCAGGAGAGGGACAACCTCTTCAACGACGTCAAGGCGAGGCTCCTTGAGTGGCTCAAAGGGAGGGAGGACCTTCCCGACTGGCTCAAGGAGCAAGCGGAGCATCTGCATCTCTGGAAGTCATCCACCAGGCTCTCGCGGCTGGTGGATCACTGGGCCGGTCGAGATATCAACTGGTCGAGCCAGAGGCGCATCGCCGGGGACGAGGAGATCCTCGCGTCCTTGCGCGGCTGGGTGAAACGCAACCTCCACCTGCGCGACTACCAGTATCACGAGCGTGAGCAGTTGGCGGCCCATCGTCTTGATGTCTACAGGAAGTGGGCTGACGGTCTGGCCAGGCTCTACCAGACGGCCGTCCTCGAAGACGCCGACTGGCGAGACCTAGCGCGACTCCCATCGCCTGAAGACGACGCCGTCAACGAGACCGCGCGCTACAACCAACGCATGGCCTCGCCCGGTCTACTGGCCTCCGTGATCACGAACATGTTCGCGATCACGAGCAGGGTGGAGTGCGCGAACACCACCAGGGAGTGCTGGCGCTGCGGCCATACGGAGGCGTTCGACGCCGAGGCGCAGTTGATCAGGGTTTGTCCTGGCTGCGGTGATGCGTGCGACCAAGACGAGAGCGCTGCTCGCGTCCTGCTCGCGAGAGGGCAGGCCCTAAACCAGTCACAAGTCGCCGAAGCTGCGCCAAGTTCTTGATAGGCTGGAACTTGCGTCGCTTTTGAGCCAGAAGTGGCGCTCGCGCGACGCAAGTTCCATACTAGTTAGTGTTTACGGCGGCTACCGTGTAGCAACTTGTCGTAACGGGTCGTCTGGTTGGTAACGCGCTCGCGTGGCTGGTTGTAACCTCTTGTCCTATCGCGTGCTACGCTACCGAGGGTGACAAAGCCCTGTGCAGCGGGCTCAAAGCTGCGACGGGTCGTGAGCCGTCTGCTCGAGACGGTCGGCGATCTGGTGACAAAGCCCTGTGCAGCGGGCTCAAAGCTGCGACTCGCTCATGGTTGCGTTCCTTTCGGTGGACCCGGTGGTGACAAAGCCCTGTGCAGCGGGCTCAAAGCTGCGACTACAAGACCTGGATGACGATCTTCCCCAACGTCCCGCAGTGACAAAGCCCTGTGCAGCGGGCTCAAAGCTGCGACGTTGTCCGGCGGCTTCGGCTCGACCTGGATGATCTCGTGACAAAGCCCTGTGCAGCGGGCTCAATGCTGCGACGTACTATGTACCGGAAAAGGCTCTCGAGGAGGCCGTGTGACAAAGCCCTGTGCAGCGGGCTCAAAGCTGCGACGGCGGCTGTCTTCGAGTTCGCCTCCGGGAGGAGATGGTGACAAAGCCCTGTGCAGCGGGCTCAAAGCTGCGACTAATGCTCCTTTAACAGGCGGAACGCTTCTTCCGCCGTGACAAAGCCCTGTGCAGCGGGCTCAAAGCTGCGACAAACCGTGCCGAAAGGTATCCTCATGTCCGATTCGTGACAAAGCCCTGTGCAGCGGGCTCAAAGCTGCGACGTGCTGCTCGGGCTGCTCGGGCTGCTTGGGCTGCTTGGGGTGACAAAGCCCTGTGCAGCGGGCTCAAAGCTGCGACCGGCAAGCTGGACGTTCAGCGAGCGGCCGACGTGATGTGACAAAGCCCTGTGCAGCGGGCTCAAAGCTGCGACTAGCTGGCTGCCTTGCACGACTGCGCAAATGCCCGGAAGTGACAAAGCCCTGTGCAGCGGGCTCAAAGCTGCGACTGGGTGCGCGTTGACCAGGACAACCGCGAGCTGATCGGTGACAAAGCCCTGTGCAGCGGGCTCAAAGCTGCGACTCCAGCAACTGGGGCCCAGGCCGACCCTCGGGCACATCGTGACAAAGCCCTGTGCAGCGGGCTCAAAGCTGCGACGACCGGCGTTCCTCAAGTCGCAACACGGCCTTGCCAGGTGACAAAGCCCTGTGCAGCGGGCTCAAAGCTGCGACGCACATGTGTTCTTTTGTCCCCTGCTTCGCCACCGTGTAACAAAGCCCTGTGCAGCGGGCTCAAAGCTGCGACGGTTGCTGCCGACCGCTTGGTCGCGGAGGAGGTTCGCGTGCCAAAGCCCTCCCCAGTGGGCTAAAAGCTGCGACCGCCACTCCGTCACTTGAATGCTGTCGGTCTTTTTGTGCCAAAGCCCTACGCAGCGGGCTACAAGCTGCAACGACGTGAATCGCTCCCAAACAGGAGTCAGCGATGCCCTTTAAGTCCGAGGCGCAGCGTGGCTGGATGTTTTCAAACCATCCTTCCATGGCCAGGCGCTGGCAGAAAGAGACGACCTCGGGCAAGAAACTGCCTCGCTACGTCAAGGATAAAGACAGCAAGAAGAGCGCCATGGAGTTGCTGTTCGGCGTGAAGTCGGCCGAGGACGACGACTCCGAGTCAGGCCCGCCGCCCAACCTGCGAGACGCCGTCGGCTCCGTTACCACGTGCGGCACGTGCAAGCACTTCGACCCCGCTCAGGCGGCCTGCAGGAAGTACGGTTACCCGGTTGGCGCCGCCATGACCTGTGACGCCTGGGAAGGAAAAGCAAGCCCGTCGATCTCTTTGGGCATGGCCGGGCCGGCAGCGCCTACTCCCGCGTCCACGCTCGGGATGACATCTCAGGAAGAGACCAAGTCCGCCGCTGACGCAGGCCCCGTCAAGCCCATTCGGCCCGTTGGCTTCAACAGCGCTTATGGCCCCACGTCTCTCTTCCGTTCTTCCGTAGGGGCCGCTTCTCCTGCGCAAAGAGCAGGCGGTCTTCCTGCTCTACTTGGCCACCTGGCGCGCGGCCCGATCGGTCCCTCGTTACCTGCTAATCTGCAACAGGAGCAGAGGCCGGAAGAAGGCCCCGTCACCACGACGAGTGGTGCGCCCCTGCCTCAGCCGAAACAGCCCGGTCCTTTCCCTTTGCAGGCCCTGCGCGGCTGAGGCGCTCGAACAAAAAGGCTATTTCATGAAGACCGAGATCACCGTTGACGCCGACCTGGAGCTGGTGCGCGGCGCGTTTCCGGGCGGTGCCTACGCACAGGCTCGTCAGGCCATCCTGGACAAGCGATGCTGCAAGGTCGTGATCAAGAAGTTGGGCGAAGGCGTCTGGGAGGCGACCTTCCAGGGCACGGGCGTGGACGGCGAAGAAGATCTGGTTGTCTGGCTGGACAGGCTGCCGGAGAAGGTGCTTGCTCTCTTCGCGGAGCCCGTGCAGATTGACTACCGGGATGAATTGAAGAAGATGGTCGAGGAAGCGAAGTGCCAGGCGGAGGCTGAGGCTCGGTTGATGGAGGCGATGGCGACCGGCGCGTTTCCGCCTTACCCGGTCATCATGCCGCTCCTGCCGGCGAGCTACCGGGAGGAAGTGAAGAAGATCCTCGCAGAGCAAAAGCGGGACCCGGCGGCCTGGACGAAGGTATTGCCTACCGACATCGAGATGAGACCTGGCAGGTCGACGGAACTGCTCCAGCTCGCCGAAACTGCCGAAACTTATGCCCAACACCTTCTCGGTATGGGTGGCGACCAGCGAAGCATCGAGCTGCGAAAGCTCCAGCAGTCGGACTCGGTCCTCTATTCCTACGTGGTCGAGCGACTGGATACCTGGCGACGGGCCGCCACCGGGCTGCAAAACGTGCCAGGTGCCGACCCCAAGGACGAGACGCTTCAGTCGGTCCGCGTGGACGAAAGCGCCAACTACCTGCTGCCGGGAGAGCGCGCGTTTCTTGTCCCACGGTCGGTTGTTGCGCAGTTTCTGAACTGCCCGTGCGACCGTTGCCGCAGGTTTCTCTCGTGTCTCGCCGATGTTGCCGCTGTCGCCATCAAGGAAGACTATTGTCGCGTCAGTATCCGGTGTATCGGCGTCAAGTCGACTAACTGGATCGGGGCCACCTCGAGCTTCGGCGAGGCGATGTTCGAGCTTCGCGACATGCCTCCCGCTATCCGGGCCCTCTGGGACAGGCCCGTTACCGTGTCCGCGGCCGACGGTTACTATCGGCTCTTTGAGGGCGAAGTTGTCCCTGGCAAGGGAGCGTTCGTCCATGCCGCCTGGCTGAGCGCCATCCTCGCCGTGAGTCCGCCCGAGCTTGTGCTCGGCCGCCCCTTCCGTCCCATCGTCTGCGACGGCCCTGGTCAGTGGTACTACCTCAGTGACGACGGCAGCAAGCACCCCTTTTCGCTGGCGGCAGCGTTCAAGGCCAGGGCCATTTTCGTCAAGACTTGACCGTGGAGGACTGCCACCATGCCGCTCGGCCTTCTTGCCATCGGCCTGACCAAGCGGGCCGGGCCTGTGCGCGCCTTCCTCGGCGGCCTCAATCCATGGAGCTCCAGGCCCGTCGCGCCGCCCGTGCCGACGGGCCTCCCCTACCCGCGCCCGCCGGTAGCCGCCCCCTTGGTCGCCTCCCCTCCAGGCGGCGCCGGCTCGCCTCTCTCGCCCAGGGTCGCTCCCGGCGTGGCCGAACTGGAGAACCGCCTGGCCGTCATCAGGCGTTACCAGGCCCTGCGTGATACAGCGAGGTCGCGAGCCGGTTCGCCGGCCGCCGAGGCTGCGGCGCAGGAGATCGCTGCTCTGCGCGGCTCGCACTCCTGGCTACCTACCACCATGGGCCACATTGACGCCGGCCGGCTGGACCCTGCCAGGATGCAAGCGACGGCCGCCAGACATCGTCTGGCCCTGAACCGACTCAACTACGGGTCCACGCCCCTGAGTGACTTGAGTCACGCCGACACGCCCGGCATCCTGCGGTCGTCTTTGCCTCTCGACGCTCAAGGGCGCTTCCTCTACGAAGGGGCCCCGGCTATGCTGAACACCGCTAGGGGTGTGCCTAGCCACGTCTCTACGGTTGGCGACTATCGCGCTTTTCTCAAGCAAGTAGAGGCCGGTAACGACGCGGCCCGAGGGCGAAGCAGTCGCGCCCACGCCAGTGCGCAGCAGGAGCTGAATAACTGGCGGGCGCGCGGGCAGGCTGTTCCAGGGGCGGTGTTGGCCGCCGGCGCCCCTGTCGGGCTGGGCGCTGCTGCTCTGCTCTCAGGCCGTGGCGCGGCACCTCCCGAAGGCCAGGTCGCGACAGGAGCGAGCGCTGGCGCTGGGCCGACGACCACCACTGGCGGCGGAGGAGGCGACAGCGGACAGGCCGCGCCGGACGTAGGCGAGGGCGGTGGCGACTGGGGCGGCTCAGCGACGGCCCCTGGAGCCAAACAGCCTGATAAGCCTTTCCTTCCTCCCAACCTGACCGACCCCTCCAAGTGGCCCTCTTGGGTCGCCCCGGCCGGCGCCGGCCTCCTGGGCACTGGCGCTCTGGGCCTGGCCGGCTACGGGCTTTACCGTGGACTTCGCAAGCCAAAGAAGGCCCCGGAAGAGGACGAAGACCAGTAGGATGGGCGGGCCGCCCCTGCAATCGGAGCCTTTCATGACCCTGGACATCATCCACCGAATTGCCGATCGGGCCGCGTACGGCCCGATGCGCCTCTGCGACGTCGTCGGCGAGCTGGCTGTCAAGAGCGCCGCCGCTGGTGCCGGAGCGCGTGTCAACAAGCCCGATCTGACTACGCCTGCCACTAACAACGGTAGGCCTGGCTCCATGTTTGGTCGGTTCGGGCCGACCTCGGATGCGGCCTTCGTCTCTGTCGACCCGCATGTCAGCTCGTATGTCACTCCAGCCCCTCCCGGTGCCGCTTCTCACCCCGAGGTGCGCGTTAGTCCGCCCGTGAACGAGATGGGCGTGCCCCACCCGACGCCACCTCCCCAGCCTGGCGGCCCGCTGCAGACGTTGCTCTCCAATCCGCTCTACACGGGCGCGGGCGGGGCCGCTCTCGGCGCTGGAGCGGGTGCCCTGGGCGGCGGTATGCGAGGTGCTCTGCGTGGTGCGGCCACGGGCGCCGGCGCCGGGCTGGGCCTGCACTACGGCGGTGACCTGGGCGAGCGTTACATCGGCGGCCCTCATGGCCGATACCTCGGTATGGGCGCGGGAGCGCTGGGTGGCGGTCTGGCTGGCCGCATGGCCTCTGGCCTTCTGCCAGGCGGCGATGACGACGAGGAAGACGACCCGCGAGCCAGGCGGCTCAGGAAGCGGTCCTTCGTGGAGGACCTGGCTGACAGGGCGGCCGCTGCCTCGGCTGGCGTGAAGTGAGGATTGGAATTCTTTTCCGGAAAACGCTATATGGCCCGTGGTGCTGCTTGGTGGGACCGGTTCTTCCTGGGCATGGCGCAGTACGTCTCGACGGCGTCTAAAGACCCCAGCACGAAGGCTGGCGCCGTGGTTGTGGATGACAAACGCAGGGTCGTAAGTGTCGGCTACAACGGCTTCGCACGCGGCGTGGTTGACGACCCTGCACGCTACACTAATCGCGAGCTCAAGTACAAAATGATCCTGCACGCTGAGCGCAACGCGCTACTGTTTGCCGGCCGATCGCTTGAGAACTGCGTCCTCTACACCTGGCCGTTCATGACCTGCTCCGTCTGCGCGGCGATGGTCATCCAGACCGGTATCGTTCGGTGTGTCGCCCCTCCCATACCTGACCATCTGCAAGCTCGCTGGGGCGAGGACATGGCCCTGGCCGCGACCATGCTCCGCGAGGCCGGCGTCAGTCTGGTCGTTTATGAGGGGGAGATCAACGAGCGCAAGGACTGTTGCAGCACGTAGCCCTCTGCAGCGGGCTGAAAGCTGCGACGTCGAGGTGATGACGCCAGGACATCACCTCCTTGGTGCTGGCGTGAGGCTGATCCGCGGCGTGCCGTAGTCGCCCTCGGCCGTCCCTCTTAGTCTGCCGTTCAGGCGGACGGACCACTTGTGCTCCCAGCCATTCTCGCCGAGCTTGCTCGTCACTTTTAGGACGCCGTCCTTGAGCGACCAGCGGCCCGTATACCACGCTCCGTCGATCTCTCTGCTGCACTCATACTTGCCGTCTGCGTGGAAGGTCACCTGGTAGTCCTGTGTGCCCCAGATGAGTACGTACTCGCCCTGCAGCCTAATAGGCTTCGTCGCGGGCACCGGTGCGCTCCATCCAGGGAACAAAGTCGAACCCGTCACGACTGTTGCCAACAAGATTGCGTTTCGCATGGCTTCGCATTGCTCTGACAGGGAAGTGGTGTCGTAGCTTTTAGCCCGCTACGGAGGGCTTCGGCACTCTCGGTATCGTAGCATGCCCGGTAGCCCTTTTTCCGGAGACCTTTATGGCTGTGTTCATGGAGCTCGGCAAGCATGTTGCCGATATGGATCAGGACTGTTACGTCCGGTTGACGGCGCTTCAGAAGATCTCTGGCGACGATCGTGAGCCGCGGACGTACGCGAGGACCGTGTCCGGCAAGGCCGCCATGAAGCGGTTGGAAGCGGAGCTGGGCCTGCGCCAGGAGGAGCTCTTCCGGATCGGCAAGGGCGGCGCCAAGTACGCCCACCTGCGCGTTGTCGAGCTGCTCGTCAACTGGTGGGGAAAGAGCGACAAGGTCAAGCCGGGGTTCGTCTCTTACTGCAGGCAGCGAATCGCGGACCTACTGGCCGCCCGAAGCGGCGACCCTGAAGCGAAGTCCCGCGCGAGCGCCCAGACGGCGGCCTTTCAAGAGAGCCAGAAGAAGCTGCACACCTGGCACGGGATCGGCTTTCACACGGCTAGCGGTTACTTCTACGCCGACGAGATGTGCCGACCCTACGGCAGGCGGCTCGACGACTTTCTGGCTACCCAGGAGGGGCGAGCCGTTCTGGAGCAGACCTCCAAGAGGTCGAACAGGCCCGTGGCCGACCTGGTGCGGCTCGCCCCTGACGGCGTGAATCGTTTGGTCCACGGGGTGGTGGGCGTGGCGCTTGCCCACTGGCTGGACGTCGAGTTCTTCGTCTACTGCCAGGACTGGCTGATCCGGCACGGCCTCAACGTCCTGTCGCCCCGAAACGGCGCTCCGGTCTACGACGAGCTTCACGGTCGAATTGACGCCCTGGAAGAGCAGGCCTGGCAGGCGGCGCAGGAGTTTGCCAGGCTTCGTCGAGATCTGGACATTGCCGCCGCGTGTATTGAGTACTGCGACGCCAGGCTTCGGCGGTCCTGAACGGCCCTGAGTATCTGACCTATTACCCGGCGGTCGGTGGTGACTGGTTGTTCCAGTCACCACCGACCGCTTTGTTTTTTGAGGTAGTGTTATGTTTCGTGTACGAAGCAGGCGGCTGGGCGTTGAGTGCTTGAGCGAGCGCGTCGTTCCCGCCGCCATGACCTGGGGCGGTGGCAGCATGCTTGACGCTTCCGTTCTGAGAACAGACAACTGGGCTGGTGGTGTGGTGCCGGGCGCGAATGACAGTGTCACGATCGGCGTGAGCGATCATCCGCCCTGGGTCCCGGCCGGCTGGCCTGTCACCTGGGGGGCGTTAAGCCTGGCGTCTAACGCCGTCATTCACGATACCGGGTTGTTAATCATTACCGGGGCTGGCGTCGCGGGCGACTATCCTAGCGTCATTTCCGGCAGCGTCGATTTCCATTACCAGGGACCGCCGAAAGGCCCTGCCCCTGGCAGGATTGAAGAGAACGGAGTGTTGGCGTTCGAGTCCAGGGGCGCGCTCTGGAACTCGGGCGGGATCGGTGACGGGACCGGACTGGGAACTGTCATTATCGATACTGGCGGGACGTTAGAGGCTCGCTCGAACGCCGTGGGCTTCAACTGGTGTGATGTCGTTGTCGGCTACAACGGCAAGCTAAACTTAACCAGCTTGAACGCCAACCTGCTAACGACGGTTACGGATATAACGATTGAGAATAATGGGCAGCTTAACTTCACCAGCACTGACACGGGACAGGGCGCGCGAGGCGGCTTGGCGGGTGATGGGCGGGTATTCCTGACGGACGACGGCGTGATCATGAACCAGGCCAGGGTTGCTCCCGGTCAGGGGGTTGGCTGGTTGACGCTCAACGTAAAGTTGACCATTTCGGGTGGCAACTATACGGTTGACACCGAAAGCTATAGTAAGCACTCCGGTGCCGATCTGATCTTCACCCAAGACGTCTATCAGGACGGCGGTGCCATGCACCTGCACGGCCGTTGTGACGCCATCTGGTACGACGACGGCGGGATCTTCAAGTTTGAGTTGGGAGATCACCCAACTATCTGCGGCACGCTCACGATTGACGACGGCGGCGTGTTGAGCTTCGACCAGTGCGGCAATGAGTCGAAGGTCATCGGCGACCTGATCTTCACCGAGGGCACGTACAACTTGCCCCTCGGTGACGCGGCGATGGTCCCAAAGCTCCACGTTACCGGCAGCGCGACGTTTGGGTCGAACGAGTTCGGCCCGACCGCCTGCCTGAACTGGTTCGTCCCGCCGAACCAGACCGCGCCCGCCAACGCCGTCGAGTTCTTCCTGTGCGACGGGACGGTCACGGGCACTCTGGGCGAGCTGCAAGTGCAGCGGTTCCTGACTGTCGCGGTTGTTAACGGTCAGACGCGCTTCTCGATTTGACATATTCGGACCGCCACGAAAGCAACCATGTTTCTCAGCAATTCTCAGCAACAAGGCCGCTGAGAAGGCCTTCATCTCTGATGGTAGCAACCATGTCAGACTTTGATGTCTTGTATTGCTCGAGCGTCGTCTTCTGCTCCGCCCTGGTTGCCGCGATTGTCATCGGCCCCTGGGAACCAGTTCTTCGCTTTTTCGGGCTTCGTCGATCGGCGTGGGCCCTCGGCAAGGTCCGAGGGCTTTGCTGGGCCGCGGCCGCTCTGGCCGCGGTGTTCTTTCTCGTCTGGCTCGTGCGGCTAATCTTTTTCGGGAGTTAACGGTCATGTCAACCAAGGCCAGTCAAGAAGTCGTCATCATCGAGGCTGAGATCGCCGTCTCCAGGGCGAAGGGGAGGTGCCCCTGGCCCAGCCAGTCCTTCCCGAACGGCTTTGAGTTCTTCTTTGAGCGGCTCCAGATCAAGCGCATCGAGAAGTGCGCGTACCCCGCGGACCAGGGCCTCGCGGTGCTCAGTCCCTGCGAGGACGACGACTGCGTCACCATCCTGGTCGACGAACCGGCCCGCCTGGGCGGCGTGCTCCGGCGCTACTACGACCAGGAACGTGCCGAGCTGCGTGTTCCCGGTCGTCTCTGCACTATCTGGCTGGGGGTGAGTCAGTTCAAGCTCATGGACCTGCTCCAGTCGCAGGCCCCCGAGGCCATCACGGAGGCCCTTGCCCTGGCCGTCCTCGCCCGCAACTACACCACCATCACCGCGCAGGTCCAGGGTGGGAAGTACACGGAACGGAGAGCGCAGGCCCCGGCGTGACCAAGTGCTGTTTCCTTGCTCTTGTGCGGAGGCACTGATCTTGAAAGCCGCATCGACGGTGTCGCCGGAGTATCGAGAACTGGCCCTGGCAGCACTTGAGCGGGCGGCCGGGCCATTGACCTGGCTGGCGCTGGCGCAACTGGCGTGCGTCGCCGACGTCTCGAGCGCCTATCTCGAGTTCGCGGCGGCCCTGAGGGAGTTGGCGGCCTCCGGCCAGGCCCTGAGACAAGGAGGCCCGGCGGGTGATCTTTTCAGACGGGTTGATCAACCAACTCAGCTCGGCGACAAAAGACCCGGTCGGCTGGCCCGTGCCCTCACGAACCTGCGAATCAAGCATGGGCTTTCTCAGGAGCAGGCGGCCTTGCAGCTTGGCTGGCCGCCCACGCGGGTCGTCAGGCTTGAAAATTCGCCCGACGACGAACAGAAGTTGGGTGAGCTCAAGACCTACGCTCGCGCGCTAGGTAGAGACTTGTTCGTTGCCTTCGCCGTTGCTGTGGGCGAGGCGGACTAGCTCGTGTAATGCTGGCCCTCTGCAGCGGGCTGAATGCTGCAAAAATGCTGCAAAAAGAAATGGGCCGAGCGCCAAGCAGAGACAAGGCCGGTGGCAATTGCCACCGGCCTTGTCTCTTTCTCTTAGCTATCGAGCCGCGTGCGCCTTTCCCATGCGGGTGTTATGCTGTAGGCCGTACCAGAGCCATACGCAGCGGGCTAAAAGCTGCGAAGGATGGCGACCTGTGTCAAAGCCCTGCGCAGCGGGCTGAATGCTGCGAGAGGATGTCCCACTCCCTGGCCACGGTGGGTGACAAAGCCCTTTGCAGCGGGCTTAAAGCTGCGACGCAGCGGGGTAAGTGCTGTAACAGCCGAAGGATGAGCGAACCATGTCCGAACACGAGTTGCTGCGCTCCATCAATCAACGCCTCGCACACATAGGCCGCTCGACGGACGCTATCGCCTCGGCTGTCTTCCTTATCGTGCGAAAGTTGCTCGATGAGGAGCAAGGTGGCCTGTCGCCCGAAGACGCCGCCAAAGTGCTCGCCCGACTGACGGCCCACGACCAAGCTCTCGAGGACATCGTCGCCGAGCAAACCGACGAGAGCTCTTCCACGCTCGGCAAACACCACTCAGTAGCGAGAACCGCGATGGCTATTCCGCAAGCCTTGCAGGACATCTTGGCCAAGATTGACGCCGACACCAGCGCCCTGGCCGCGGTGGTCCTGGACCTGCGCAACAAGATCAGCACGGGCATGTCCCAGGAGGACGTGGTCGCCGTACAGACCACCCTGGGTCAGATCGCCGACCGTCTCGAGCAGACGGCTCACGACCCCAACGCGCCGGTGCCGCCCGGCCCTCAACCGGTCTTCGCCGGCCGCAAGCCGTAAGGCGGCCAAGAGATCACGTTGTTCGGTAGGTGGTCGGAACGAGCCGAGTGCCCCTCACGGGGAGTCGGCTCGTTTCGTTTTCCCTTTTCCGGAAAACGTTTTGTCGCGTGCGTGTTAACCTGGCGACAGGCCTACTCGGCGGCCTAATAGCCGAGAAGTAGCCTAGAACGGAAAAAGAAACGAGCTAATAGCTAAAAGAAAAACGTACCAGGCCACCCGTATACGGGTGGCCTGGTACGTTACTCGTTGACGTTCGTCAACGAGTGGCCAGGTCACGAATAGCCGCGACCAGAACGGTCGCGAAAAACACCATCGCCATGAAGGCGATGGTCATACCTCTTGTCCAGCTCATTTTTTTTTTACTCATTACCCGAACACGCAGACGGCGCTCGGGGTCCTTTCCATCCGAACCTGCTGCTCGCGGATGCGGTAGGTGAACCGCTCCACCCCAAAGACGACGCAATCGTCAGTTTGCGTCGTCGACCTGCCGCCGGCACAGGCGAGGACGCTCGCCAGCGCATCTTCTCGGCTGGCAAAGACGGCGAGGCCTCCCCCGCCGTTCCAGCTCACCACCCAGACAGATCTCATCGCAGCTCCTCGACCATCTCCCCGTCGCCCCACCATCCCCGGTCGTTGGGGTGGTCGCTCAGGTACGCTTGGGCCTCCGCGCGGGTGCGGAAGGCGACACCGAGGTGCTGCGATCCGGCGTGCCCGCCGTCGGTGGAACAGTGGGTGTGGACAGGCACGTAAACTATCATTGACTATCCTCCTCCTTCCGCACGGTGTAGCGCGCGAGCCGCGGGAGCGCGGCTCGCATGTCTTCCAGGCCGTACTCCTGGCCTCGCGGCGGCGCGCCGCTGAACTCGACGGCCGTTACGCTGGCGGCCTCTGCGGCCAGGTTCAGCGGGACGTTCCCGGAGGACGTGCTTGCCGCGCACGTCCTCCGGGCGGGCGTCCCCGGTGATCAACTGGATGTGCCAGTCCTCCGGCGCCGACGGCAGCAGGCCGTCGGCGTACGAGGAGGACTGGTCCCGGGGGTCCAGCGGGTCCTCCTCGTACGCGAGGACCACTTTATCCGCCTCGACACGAGCGAGGCGACGAATATCGGGGCGTCGTGTTCCGGCTCGCACGGCAGGGCAACATAGGCGAGCTTCTTCTCGGCCGCCAGCTTCTCGGCCGCGAAGAAGATCGGATCGGTTTTCTTCATCTCTCTCGCTCCTTGCCCCTTGGGGCGGGCTTTCGCATCTCACTCCACGTCCGGCCCCTCGGACCGAACACCATCGTCGGCGCAGATCACCAGCCGGCAAATAAAGGCCTGCAGCGGCCAGTCGCCCGCATACTTCAGGTCACCCGCCCGTGGTGGTAAGAGTTCTCGCCCCAGCCATTCATGCGCCTCGGCGGCCATCTCCCGCCACGACTCCGCTCGTCCACAGAGCCAGGCGACCAGGTGGCCCATGACCGCCGCGTCCACCCCTGGCCCATTCGCCTTGTGGTTGGCGAGGTCGAAGAGAAGGCCTGCGCCCCGTCTTCTTTCCTCCGCGCCAGCCAGCCGCCCAGCCTCCTTGTCCCTGGCGAAGGCCTCTGCCGCAGCCCGGCCAGCGCGCCGGTGCGAGGACGGATCGGCGCGCTTCTCCCGTATGAACGCCTCGCCGGCGAGGACGTGAGCGACCACGCGAAAGGCCACGGCGCGAGGGACCAGGTGCGGCGGGTCAATCATGATTTTTCTCTTGGCGCCGGGCGCTGTCCCGGCTAACATCTCATTAGTCGAGGCCGAATTGAAGCGAGGCCTTCAGCAGTCTCGGAAAACCCCTCCTCGACTTTTCCCGCTCCGGCAATCTCTTGCCGGAGCGGCCCCGTTTCTACTCCTCGTAGCCGCACCCGCGGGGCAGCCGCCCGACTTGCGATAGTGGTAAGCGCCAGCAACGGTTCTTGGCGTCCCATCGCGCTCCGTTGATGGCCTTGATGGCCTCTCTGACCGGGTAGGTGTTGCCGGTCACGGTGACCATCGGGTCGGCCTTCCGCGCCGCCGCCTTGGTCTTGCGGCTAACCGCTTTCTGTTCGGCCTCTGCCTTCTCCTTCTTCGCCGACTCCAAAGCGCCGGCCAGCTCGGCCGCGATGTCCGTGCGGTGGCTGTACTGCTCCCACCCCCGCTTTTGTTCGGCGGCGAGCTCGTTGGCCGCCTCTTGCCCGATCGCCTCGATGGCCGTAGGCAGCCAATCGGCCAGGGCGGTCTCGTAAGCGGCATTCCTCTCAGCCGTGATACGTCGGGCGACCGCCGCCAGTACCTCGTGGTAACTATCCAGGGTCGCGGCGTCACCAGACTCGACGTAGGCCGTTGACGCGGTCTTGGCGGCCTCGTCGCAGCCCGCCATCCTGACGGCGGCCTCCGTGCAGCCCTCCGTCACGAGCGCGGCCCTGTCAGCCTGGTACGCCTCGACGGTCTCCTGTTCGCGCGCCCGACGGACGGCGATGGCGGCCTGAGCAGCCTCGATGACCGGCAGCAGGGAGACCGGGACGTAGTAGTGGTCCTGGTGGTCGTCGTAACTGCGGTGAGACAGGTGACCGACCACGCCACCGTCCGGCAGATCAGCGATGTAGCGCACGTTGCCGGAGCGGAACTTCGCGTCCCGCTCGTCGCTTAGCACTCGCCAGGCGCTGGCGGGTATCAGGCCCTCGGGGAGGGAGTAGATGTGATGCTGCGCTGAGACGGCGCTCCACGTCGCCTCGATCGCCTTCTTCTTGGCGGCGGCCTCATCCTCGGCCGACCGCTTCGCCGTCTCATCGGTCTCCCGTTCTTTCCGCTCCTTGTCCGTCTCCTCGACGGGAACGGCGACCCAGCGGCTGTACTTGCCTGGCCCATCCGGGTATTCGGCCCAGGCGTCCATGTCCTCGATGGCGTCGCTGCTCACGTAGCGCAGCGCGGATGACTCGCTGACCACGAACATGCCGCCCCACTTCTTGGAGCGGAAGATCTCGCCCAGCTTTCGCCGCTCGTCACGTCGGTTGCCCTGGATACCGTCGCCCGGCCGCGGGATGCGCTTGTGCTTGCGGGCGGGGGCATCATGCTCCGCCCGAACGACGTGCCCCGTCTCGGGGACGACCACGACGGCCTGATCGGTCTTTCGCAGGATGCGACTCTCGACGGCACGCCCGGCGTCGGCCAGGGCGTCGGCGGCGACCAGACGACTGACGGGGTCGCTCAAGTCGAAGGTCATGGTCCCGACGGTGAGAGTCAAGGAGATGGTCTCTATGGACATTGATATTTCCTTTCTTGCCGGGGAGAACAGGCCCCGGCGGCAGGGTGGCAAAAGACTCAAAGCAGAAACTCGTTGAAAAGGGAACTGGACGCCAGTTTGGTCCTGGTCGCCGGGACCGTCGCTCTGTGACCGGGATAGGCCCCGCGGCGACGCTCCACCAGCAAGTCCTCTCCGGCACGTACCGCGGCGGCCTCTGCAACCTGCCCCGCATCCTCCAGGTGATCGGCCAGGGCGATTCGGGCGAGGGTTAGGCGTATCGCGCCCGGAGGGCCGTGCAGGCCGCGTAAGTCGCCTCGAAGTCATCGCGCTGCATGGCTGCGACCACCTCGTCATCCGTGGCCATGCCAACGAAACCGCGGTCGCTCCAGTTCGCCGTAAATCGTCGCATGCGTACGCGGCACGCCTCGGGGCAGTCAAGCGGACCGATGACGCGCTTCACGGCCGAGGCCGGCACTCTCACGCCCTCGAACAGCGCAACGCTCGGCTGAGCGAAAATCTCGCGCTTCCACTTCTCGATCAACCTCGAGGTGCGCTTGCCGCCGTCGTCGTAGTAATAGGTCACTTTTCGGCCGGGCTCGACGACCGGCGCGCCGTCGCTGGCAGCCTGGACCGTTCCGTAGCCGTCGCCGTAGCCTTGATGCAACTCCACCATCAACAGCGTGGTCATGGTCGCCTCCTGTTAATCACCGGCGGCCAATCGGCCGAAGTGGTGTCCGAGCTGATCGCTCGCCGGGGGCGGGGCGCTCCCGTCCGCCTCATGCCCCACCACGACGCCCTCGAACCGCCAGTAGCCCGCGTACTCGATGCTGCCGTGGTACTGGCTGTACTCGGGGTCGTCATCCGTGTTCACCGGCCCCAGATCGGCGGTGATCTCCACCAGCGGCACAGGGCCGTCCCGCCCCGCGAAGCAAGACACGGGAACTCGCTCCCCCACTGCCGGCCGAATGACTTCGCCTGCCGTATCCACCTGGATGGCCCATGTACGCCATCGAACCTTCGCCCCGACAGGGACCGGTTCTTTCGTGTACGTTGCCACAACATCGCTCATGCTTTCTCTCCTTGACTGTACCTAACTATACCGCGCTGAAATCCGGCGCCAAGCCCGGCCTGGCAGGTAAAGAGCGGCAAGAGATATTGACATCTTTTTGGTAGGAATTAAGCAGCCAGCCCACCCCTGACCAGGGGTGGGCTGGTGCGTTTCCTGCTTCGTGTCCGATCTGTCTTGTACTGGCGTGCCCAGACAAGAAGACCTATTCTTTCTGCGCCGGCAGCAGATCGAGCTGGACTTTATGCCCACGCTTGGGGTAGGCGCGGTTGACCATTTGCATCAGGTGGTCCCAAGAGTCGGCAGCGCGCATCAAACCGATCATCGCGTAGAGGTGTTGGGCAAGCGCCGGGTGTCCGACATCATCCGTGAACCACTGGTGGTGCTTCGCTTCCCTGCCGCCGCGATCGGTCTTCGGGTTCTTCTTTTCCAGCTCTTCCAGCACTCCAGGAGCAAGGCGGGCATACACCAGGTCCTTGGTGTAGTTCGCCACGCACTGCGGTCGGTTGACCTTCATGCCCTTCCACTCCCACTTGCGCAGGCGGAAGATTTCCTTGTAGAAGTCATCCGGGAACCGCTTCGCCCAGGCGGCGAACTCCTTGCGCAAGAACGCGTCAAGGATCGCCTGGAGGGCCTGTCGGTCGCGGATCTCTTGGTAGCCCGTCGCCTCATCGACCAGCGCGATGATAGCGACGTGAGCCAGAGCACGTATCAGCATGTACGCCTTTTCGGCGGTCTGCTTCTGTGAGTCGGTCAGCACGCCAGCGTCCTTGGCCTTGAGCCAGACATCGCAGATGCGGGGGACCAACTCGGCCTTGAATCCGTAAGCCGTGCGGCCTCCGTGTTGCGGAACGTACTCGATCGGCTCAGTCAGCGACGCCGCTAAGTCTATGTCGATAAAGGGCTTGAGGTTGTCAGCCATCAAGAAATTGGGGAGTTTAGCGACGCCCTCCGACGAGGGCTCCGCGCCCGTCTTCTGTTTCGACGGGCCGCTGCCGGTGGTGTGGCGCCCTAGCGCAGCCGACATACCACGTTGCGAGACGACCCGAATGCCGCTCTTGAGGACGGCACAGGGAATGACTGCATCGCCGATGGTCAGATTGCCTTCGTGAGTCGCCTCAGGTGGCCCCCAGCGAGCGGCCGCGCCCTTCTTGGCGATTTTCTTCCTTTGTTCTTCCGACAGTTTCGCCGCTCGCGCACGGCCGCCCTTCGACGGGTCAGGGACGCCAGGTGGCTTCTTTTCCGCACTCATGACGCATCTCCTTCATGACAGGTGATGATCACATTATCTCCTTGCTCGGCAAGTATGTCAAGGGTAATTTATGCTTGCCGATCAGGCTGTGGTCGATGGAGACCGGGCGGTAGCCTCAAAGTGGTGAAGCGCGGTAGTCAGCAGCGAACCGCCGATTTGGTGGCCGGCCTAGAACGCAAAGCTAATGCCTACAAGAACTTGCGCGGCAACAGCAGGAGCTCGCGGCACCTGCTCGATTGACTAAGTAAGCGACGCCGTTAAGTCGCTGGCTGCAAAGGACTTGCGGCTGCCAGCACCCCAAAAACAGGGTAGTTTAGCGACGCCGATCAGGGCGCTCGCTGCTGCCCGCCGGCCGCCTGCCTTGACGCTTCCATCAGCCGCTGCGCGCGTGCCTCAATGGCAGCCAGCGTCTCGTCGCTCATATGGCTACGCCTGATGCCTTCGGCCGCCCGCTCCGCCGGCGGGCCTGTTCGCTTGACCGCCTCGCCAATCTGCCGGGCATGCTCCCGAATCACCTCCGGCGGTATCTCTTCCCCCGACGTGGCCGCGCTAGACGCCACGCCGAGGAGGCGCCCCAGGGCCGTGGCCGGTTCGCGAACGGCTCGTTGAATGTCTTCGTGGCCCCTGGCGTCCCGGTACATCGCCCTGGCGGCCGGTCCGTGTTGGACGACCAGGCCAGCGGCCTCCGGGGCCGCCGCTCGGTACACCTCTCTAAGCCTGTCGCGGGTGCCTTGTGGCATTCTTTCGCGCATGAGCCCGAGTTGATCTCTCGCCTCGCCCAGCCCGTAGAGGTCGAGCAAGGTGCTTCGCCCGATGTCGGCGGGGTCAGCCATGAACCTTTCCCTGGTGTCCGCCCAGGCCTTGCCGGCCACGTTTCGGTAGAAGTGCGGCGGCAGCTTCTTGGCCGAGCTGCGCATGGCCAGGGTGCTCATCAGGCCCAGGGGTGATGTGCTGCGCAAGGCGTCCCAGCCGGCCGCCAGATAAGGGCCGTGCGATTGCCGCCAGCTCTCCGGGAACACCGCCGGGCCTTTTTGCCCGTGCTCGTATTGCCCGTGGCGAAAAGCGCCGACGAGAGCGTGCCGGAAGGCGCTTCGGTGAAAGTCGCCCACGGCAGTGTCATCACCGCCAGCCCAGGAAGGGGCGTAACTGCCGTATGCCGCCATCGCAGGCCCCATGGCCGACGTGGCCATCACCGAGGTCTTGAATGGCTCTCGGTCAGCCTCCGGGACCTGCAGGTAGTCGGCCATCCTGTCACCGGCCCGGTTGGCGGCCTGGTAGGCCCCTGTTGCCGCCGAGTAAGCCGCCGAGCCCAGGCCCACCGCCGGTAGAAGAGCGAACGGTAATCTCACGGCGTTGGCCAGTCGGGGGTTGTTCTTCCTGATCCAGGGGTCGAAGACCGGCGTGGTGGCGAACCTGAGAGAGGAGCGCAACGGCTTGTCCGCGAAGTTCTCTCCAGGTTTCAGGCCGGCCATGGACCGCAGGTGGGACAGCACAGGCCCTGGCTTCTTGGGCGCTGGCTCTTCCTCTTCGTCCTCGTCGGCCTCGAGCGGCTTGAGCGCAGTTGGCAACGGAGCGGCCGTCTTGATCAACCGTTTGATCAGCTCGGGCGGTTCGAGAAAGGACCTGAGGCCCAGGACTTCGGCGGCGGTCTTCACGATCAGGCTCGCTGACTAGCAAGGAGGATGGCGAGCGGGCTGCGGGGTGCAGAGGCTTGTTTCTTCTTGCCCTTGTCCTCTTTGGGCTTCTTCTCTTCCTCGGCGTCATCGTCGTCTATCGGCCGCTTGTTGCCTCGGGCCTTGTCCCACATCGCGCCCCAGAGGCTTCGCGGGTAGGACCAGGAAAAGCCCGGCTCGCCTCTGGTGTCGAAACCGAGGCCGCCCAACTGCGGCGGCGCCACGCGCAGCCCTAAGTCTCTGTCGCCGATTCGCGCGCCGACGTAGGGATGCGGGATCAGGCCAAGCGCGTGGCTGTAGCCAGCCTCCAGGCCCATGGGGAACTTCTCAGGGTCGCCGAGCAAGTAGCGCCCGCCGCCCCAGGAGATCACGGCCTCTTTCTCCATCTGTACGGAGAACCACGCCGCCTTCTCTGCCAGCCGCTCGATGATGTCGTTCTGCACGTCGCGTCCTCTTGAGCCTGCTGATTGTACGCTCTCGCCGATAGCTAAAAAGAAAGACGCCAGGGCCCCGCAAGGGGCCCTGGGTCGTTGCTCGATCAGGGCGTCAACGTTTCTTTCAGGCGCTTGCGCGCCCTCTCGGTCAGTTCTCGGGCCGCCTCGTTGCCCGCGGCCTCACCCTCCACCTCGATGATGATGGCGGCCTTTATCTTGCTCAGGGTATCCCGGCCGTACTCGGCTACTAGCTCGTCCGTCAACTGGTCAACGACCCGCCAGGTCTGTTCCTTCGCCGCCTGGCTCTTCTTGTCCCACCCGCCTGCCTCTTCCTGGGTCAGTCGGTGAGTGTGTTCGACGCTGACGACCTTGATGTCGAATTGGATGGGCGCTCTGAAGACCGGGCCGCTGTGGGGCGCGACCATGGCGAACAGCACAACCAGGGCGATGGCGAACAGCGCGCAGATGATCTTCTTCATGGTTCTGATCCGGAAAAGAAACGGCCGGAGCACATGCTCTGGCCTGGGAGGTGGAAACAGGTTGTTGGTTGACTTAGTCGGTCTACTCGGCCTACTCTTGCAGCCAGTTGATCAGTTTTTTGGCCGCTTCCCTGCCCTCCGCGTGTTCTGGGTGGGGCGAAGTCGCGATCAATTGCAGCCCGTACCACAGCCGGACCGTGTTCATTTGCTCTCTCGCCCGTTGACCGGCAGGGCCCTGTTGCGCGCAGTAGTTGTCAACCATAACCGTCACCTCCCGGATCGCCTCCCTGGCTTCGTCGTCGATATCGGCCCTGGTCTTGTCTTTGGCCATGCGCCACAGCTTGTCCAGGGCGTCGGCGAGACTGTCCTTGTAGAGCGCGTCGAGGGTCAGCTCGTTCGGCCGTTTTCTCTTCCCAGCCGCCTTCCCGGCTCCACCGGCGGCGGCCTTCTCGGTCAGGACGGAGGTGGTCGGGCCGGAGCGAACCGAGCGTTCGCTGTCGTCCTGGTCGCGCTTGACACCGCCACAACCGACGGACAAGGCCAGCAGACCGACCAGGACGAAAATGAGATTCTTCATTTTCCTTCTCCATAAAATGAGAACGGTCGGAGCGCGTGCTCCGACCTTCTGCTTGCGACTTTGTTGGTTGACTTAGTCGGCCTGGGCGGCTGTTACGCGGTTACTTCGCCGCCTGCCCGCCGGCGAAGACCATGACGCGTGGCCCCGAGAGCGGACCGCAGACGGCCAGTTGCGGTTGTCGAACGGCTTCGCGGCCGGTGTAAGGCCCGAACTCGTGGTACTGCGCAAAGCGCGTCCGCTCTCGATTGTCCCTTTCGGCGACGGCATCCGGCGCGAAGTAGGCCGCGATGTCGGGGGACGGCCACAGCCCCGGCGCCGCGTCAATGGTCCAGTGGCGGGCTTCGTTTTCGTCCCTTTCAGCGGTAGCGGCCTCAAGGCTCTTGAGCTTGTCCAGCAGGTCATACGCCTTGAGGGACCTGGCGATCTTGGCGTCGCTCTCCGCTTTTCCCTTCACCCAGGCCTCGTGCTGCTTCCTATCGTGCTCGTCGATGTGGCGAGCGAGCGCCATGGCGAGGACGCCACCGATGCCCGACATGGCCACCAACACGGTCAGAAACTTCTTCATTTTCCTTCTCCCGAAGTGGAACCAGAGGTCTGAGCTAGACCTCTCTCAGGAGATATTGACACAAAAACTATCCGAATTAAGCAGTTGCCGGCGCTCTGGTTTGTCGCGCGGAAGTCGCCTAATGTGACCGGGATCGCCCTTCATGCCCGGAGAGACCAGATGACTACCGAACGCGAAGGCCCCGTCGGACTGTGGCATCCGCCGAGCGGCGAGGGCAAATCAGATACTGGCCTGGACGTCTCAGTTAGTTTGGCATAGAACTTGCTATGAGGCGCGTCGCGCACCGCTTGATTTTGACCGGAGGGTCCGGTACAAAGGTGGAACATGGCGAAAGACAGCGAAAGCCGCCGTGAGGGTCTGCTTGTTCAGGCCGTCAACCCCGTGGACGGCAAGACCTGCACAGTCCAGATTTCTCACGCTCGTATGCAGACGGTGGCGACAAGGGGCCTGATCCACGCAAGCGAATGCGGATACATCGTGCCGGCGATCCTGAGAGGACCGACGGCGATTTTTGAGGGCCTTCGTCGAGAGGAGGACGAAGACCAGTGGGGCGTGGGGTGGCGATGTTACTGCGGCGTGCCGTCCTGCAGCTACAGAAAAGACGGCACGAAGGGGCCGTCTTACCCTGGTCAGGTGTACTTGGTATTTGTGAACTCGGACGGAGTGGCCTATAACTGGCGGTGGGAGAAAGCGGACGAAGACAACCAGAAGTTGCCGGTTGGCCACGCGGATAGGTTTAAGAGGCGTTTACTATGAATACGGTTTCGGAGAACGATTTCGCCACGAAGGTTATGTCATTGGTTAACCCGGAAGAGCCGTTCAAGCCCGTTGCGACCTACGACCGGGATGGAGACTGCATCGAGTTCCTGATGCGGCCTGATGCGTTCTACGCCGAGCGGGTGGACGACCTCGTGACCGTCTACTACAGCCAGGACACGAAGGAAGTCATCGGTTCCCTGATCAAGGGGGTCTCCGGTTTCTGCGCCAACGTCTTGAAGAAATTGCCGGGCTTCCGGATCGATATCATCGACGGGCGCGTGAAGCTGGTTCATATCTTCCGCGCGAAGCTCTGGTCAAGCGAACGCGACCCCGTCGCCGGCAAGACCGTGACCTACCGCAAGTTGATTGAGGCGGCCGAGGAGTCGGAGCTCGATGTCGAAGCCGAGAGCTGCGTCAGTTGATCCCGCCCGTTTGATTTTCCGCAACAACACGAGACGACGGAGGAAGATATTCCTCCGTCGTCTCGCTTCCGGTCTCGGGACCGGCTGAGGGTGACTGACCCCTCCCCTTTCTTCCGCTCCCGTGCCTTGTCACCCCTCCTGAATTTCCTTGCTTGTCGGACGAATACCGTCTAGTCTGGTCTGGTAGGGTCTCGTTTCTTCTTGCGCCTGGAAAGAGGAGGACGGATGGGCGGTCTTCGTGCGGTAACCAGGGCGGGGGTCGTGGCGGTCTTCTGTCTGGTGGTGGGGGGAGTAGGCGTTTTCAACCTGTTGTCCTGGTCTGCACCGGCGGCCACAGAGATCGTGCTGCCTGGTCAAGCGGCGGCTGTTGCGCGGAAAGGGCTACCGGTCCAGCTGACCGGCGCGCTGCTTCGCGAAGGTATGAGGCTCATCCCGTGGGCGTCGTTGTTGGAAGTTAACGCCCGCGCGAACTTCACAGTTCGGCTTCAGTCGCTAGGAGTGACCGGCCAGTTTGAGGTGTCTACGGGACAGTCGGATGACGAACGAGCGCTAGTCGAGGCCGGCAAACGGTTTAAGAGCGAAACCAACGCCATCCTCAAGCAGCAGCTCCTGGTCATGATCGACACGCTGAAGGAGCAGAAGGAGCGCAACCGCTTGCTCAGGGAGCAGACGCGAGTTGCCCAGCATCTTCTTGACCTCCAGATACGCGCCTTCGATTACCAGAAGTGGGTTCAGGAAGAAGCCATTTTGCGCAAGAAGGAGTACAGCGTCCCAGTTGACAAGTTAGTGGTCGTCGTGGCGGACTTTTCCAGCGGCAATCAGGACGAGGGGCGCGAGGTCGCCGACGAGATCGCCCACCACTTGACTGAGCTGTCCCGAAACGGCCTGGACATCCATGTTCTCAATGGCGAGATACGGCCGGGCGTCGCGGTGCGAAGCGAGGAGATGGCCCGTGATATTGGCCGGCACTTCCCTGGGACCGACTTCGTCGTGGTCTGGGGCTCGATGTCGCCACGCACCGTCGGCCGCTACCGCCCGCATCTGACTTGCGTGCAGTACGTCAAGGGCGCCAAGGCCGCCAGCGTCACCACGTCGATAAACCTTGACCCCGGCGAGCTGCCGGAGAAGGGCAAGGCGGAGGCTTACCAGCGGGCGTGTTACGAGCGGCTGATCGGCGCGACCTGTGCCGCCATCCCGAGTCTCTACGCGGCCTACCAGATCAGACGGGACAAGGTGCCGCAACTGAGCGGTATCTTCAAACTGCTCGGTGACGAACAGCCGGAGACCAAGCAACTAAAGGCGAAGCTCTTGCCATTGACCCGGTGGGCCAAGGTCAGTTCGGCTCTGAAGGCCACCCGGTTGTGCCGACTCTCTGACATCTCCTCGGATCGGCCGTTCCCGCTCCGTGTGGTCAACGAGAAGGATGGCAGCCTTATGGCCCTGGTCACGGATGAGAAGGGCGAACCGCGCAAGTTCTACAACGAGGCGTCGAAGAAACAGGAGTACGTGTACGTCGACGTGCTTGAGACGACGGTGAGTCAGTTCATCAGGTTCCTGAACGCGAGCGGCGGCAACAAGAAGGGAGGCGGTCACGACTGGCTCTATATGAAGTCGGACGTCCCGCACTGGGACATTGCCGAGGAGAAAGGGACTTTTATCGAGCGGCCAGATGCTAAGCGCAAGGAGGGGATCGTCCGCGGTCGGCTGCCTGTCACCAACATGAGCTGGTTCGGGGCGGTTGCTTACTGCGAGTGGGCCGGCAAGTCGCTGCCGCGTAGAGAGGAGTGGCAGGCTGCCGCCGAGCCTCAGGGCGGCGGAGAGTTTCCGTGGGGCAAGGACGGAGCTAGTTTTGCCAGGCTTTGCAACGCGGGCAACCGTGACTACCACCTCCACGGCGGCTCGCGCCCTCGTGACTGCAGTCGTGTGGGCTGCTTCGACATGGCCGGCAACGTGGCCGAGTGGTGCGCGGACTGGTTTGACGAGAAGGCGGGCAAGCGCATGGTCATGGGAGGGCACTGCGAGGACACCGAGGTCGCCAACGTCAAGATTACGGCGAAAAAAGGCGAGTACCAGACAAACTACGACTGGAAGATCGGCTTCCGCGGGGTCGTGCGTATCCCGGTCGATCTCGGGCAGGACTGATACCAGGAGAGGCTAGATGTCTGTTGAGCACCAAGCCAGCCAGGGCGTGACGTCGCAGCCCGCCAGCCCGCCTGTCGCACCTCCGACCGATAGACAGGCCGGGTCCCAGCCGATTTGGCAGTGCTACACGCCCGGCTCGGTCAGGGCCTTTGGGGACATGCGGTTTATCGCCGGCCTTCTGATGGGCATGGGTGTAGTCGGCACCGCGGCTGTAGTCGCGAAATTTTTCGGTTACGCTCCCTACCTGCCGCCCTGGCTCGGCCTTGCGGGACCGGTTCTCTATTTCGTCGGTTGGTGGCTTAACAGCCGTGCTCGACGTGAATTGCAGTCTCCGCAAGGTTGACAATTCGGTTGTTATCTGCTCATGATCTCCCCTGGCCCTTCTCTTACCAGGGGAGATCATGGAGAGCCTCGGTCTCGCGAAATACGCCGCCGACTACTACCGCCGCACCGTACCTGATGCTTTCAGCTCCGGCCTCGACGACTTCACCGCCGGCTTCGTGCAGTGCTGCTGGGACGAGGACCTCGACGACGAGGAGATGGTAGATCGCATGGTCAAGGCCGCCATGGCCGACCCGGAGGTCGCTAGCGAGTTCGCGAAAGAGTGTGCCAAGTTCGAGCTGATGGAGAAGCAGGCCGATGGTGTCGGCGCGGCTGTCGCTAAAGGCATTGGCAGTTGGCTGGCGCCCGCCGGGAGGAGACTGAATGCTCTCAACCCGTTCAGCAGAGGCGCTCGGCCTCCGGTGCCGCACGCTCCCGTGCCGCCAGCGCCACACGTTCCTGTGCCGCCAGTCGGACAGGCTGCCGGGCAAGCGGCCGGTCATGGCGCGGCCCAGGCGGCGGGCCACGCCGGCGGCGACGCGTTGTCGCATCTCCTTTCTGGGCCTGTCGCCTCTGCCGCTCCGCAGCGAACTTACGCGCAGATGTTGAGCGGCAACCCGTTGGCGCGCGGGACGGGCAGGGCGCTTGGCTATGGGGCCGGCGCGGTTAGCGCTGTGGGCGGTGCCGCTCTAACCGGTCAAATGGTTGCCCCTGGAACCTACCAGCGCTTGACCGAGAGCGACCAGCAGCGCACCCTCAGAGAAGGCGGCGAGCGCGCGCAGACTCAAGCTCTGCAACAAGACCAACGTCGGCAATTCGGTGAAACGCTGGCGGGCGAGCTGGAGCACGGCTTCGCAGGCGGCGAGGGCCTGCGCCCTGTCAACCGAGGCATGAACCTCACCGCCCACGGGAACATGCGTTCAGACACGCCATCGGGCTACGCTCTCCTTGATGCCGGCGACCAGGGCGGCTGGCTGGGCCGCTATCGCCAGAACCTGCCGGAGCAAGACCGGGCGTCCTTTGATCGCACCGCTCCCTATATCGCCGCCATCAGGCAGGACCCACGGCTCGTTCAGCTTCTCGCGACCAACCCGACGGGCGCGGCCGGCCAGACTTTCACGCAGGCCCTTGCGCACGGCGCCGTCGAGTCAGGTAACAGGACCGGCCTCATGGGCGCCAGGCGCAACCCGACGCAGTTTGTCAATCAGCTTCGTGAGCAGTTCCTGCCCGGCGCTCCCGCTCTCGCTTCTCTCCCCCTGGATCGAGAAGCGATCGGCAAGACCATGGACGCCCCTGTCCCGCAGGGCATAACGGACGCCCAGCTCACGACCTACTTGCAACAACAAGGCTTCAATCCCGACGCCTTCCGACAGCTCCCTCCTCAGCAGCAGCAACAGCCCGGTCAGACAGGCCAGCCTGACCCTCAACGACAAATCCGTGCCGGTCAGCTCGTCAACCAGGAGAGCCAGACCTTGCAGACGGCGCTGGGAGGCCCACGCACCCCGGAGGCCATGCGCAACGCCGTCACCACGCTGCAAGACCCGGCTGCGTTCGAGAGCTATCACCAAGGGCTGGAAAACCTGGAGCAACAAGTTGCCTCCCAGGCGGGCAGGATCTCCCGAGACCGCGCGCTCTACATGACGGATCAAATCAGGCACGCGCGCAGCATTGCCGCCATGGCCAGGGCCCAGGGCGTCACGGGACAGCCGATCGTCTCGCTGAACCATTTGCAGGCCAGGCTCAACTCCGCCGACATGCGGGACCCCGTGGTCCAGACCGCCCTGGACAACATCAAAAAAGACCCCGAGTTCGCGCGCCAGGCCCGCGCCTTCGAGGCGCAATACCCTGATGTACACGAGCCGACCGGTAACTTGCTGGAAGACATCTGGGGCCAGGCCGGCAAGGCCTTTGGCGGCTGGGGCAGGACCATGCTCCTGGGCGGCATGGGCCTGGGCCTCTTCGGCATGCTTTCCGGCCTGACCGGCCAGACCTCCGGGATGGGCATGTGGGGGCCGCTCCTGGGCGGCGTCGGCCTCGCTGGTCTCGCCGCCACGGGCGGCTCGCAGCAAGGTGCCGGCAACTTGATGGGCGGCCTGGGGAGCCTCTTCGGCATGGGCCAGGCCCCGCAAGGCTTCTCGCCCTTGCAGGCCCCGCCCGCTCCTGCTCAGCCTGCTCCGGCGCAACCAGCCCCCGCCGCGGGCGCTGCTCCTCCCGCTGCCGCCGGTAACGCGCCTGCGCCTACCCAGCAGGAGACGGCCGAGCAGAGAACGCAGCGTACGCAACAGACCAGGGCGCGAGTCTCCGAGTTGGTGGGCTCCGGCCGTCCCGCGGATGTTGAGCGTGGCTCGCAGATGTTCGCCGACATGTTGGTCAGTGACATGCCCGACCGGGCCAGGGAGCTCGTCGATCGGGAGACGCAGTTTAGAATGGCCACCCCGAAGATGATCGCTGAGCGCTCGGGCGGCGCCCTCACCGAGCAGGAAGCGACCATGCTCCAGCGCAACCTGGTCCCGGTCCTGACCGCCCTTCGGAAGAAGCTCGGCATGCCGAGCAAGTTCGTCCCTAACCGCTTCATGCCCGGCGGCACGTGGTCGCAGGAGTAGTAAGCACGTCCCACAGCTCCAAGCAGACGTCTTCGCTGAGCTCTAGCGCCACCTACCTGGCGGTACTAGAGCTCTTGTCGTTCAGTGCCTTCTTCTCCTTTTTGCCAGCCGCTACACTAAGCATTTCCGATCTGATTTTTCGTCGTAAGCCAGTCGCTGATAAGGACTTTCGTCCGCGATACCAGTCTTTTGACCCGACGGATTTGTTGCCTGTCAGCCAGGCGCTGCGTAGCATAGTCATGCTTAGCCTAAGCACAGCCTGTCAGCCTACTTGGCGACTTAAAAGAGGAGATTGTTGGTGGAAAAAGTCATCGCTAAAGACGCTCCCTCACTGAGTGACGGAGCCAGGGGAGGCAAGAAGCGCGCGGAGGTCTTGACGGCCGAGCAGCGCAAGGCGATTGCCAGGCAGGCCGCGGAAGCTCGCTGGTGCAGCAAACTGCCTGTCGCCACCCACACGGGGACCATCAAGCTGGCGGACAGGGAGATTGCCTGTGCGGTCCTGGAGACGGGCCAGCGTGTCTTAACGCAGGAATCTTTCCTGGCGCTTATCGGCCGATCGATCAAGCAGCGGGGCGGGCAGACCGTGGTTTTGTCCGAGGGCCTACCTCCCTTCCTGGCGGCAGACAACCTCTACGCGTTCATCTCGGACGACTTACGGCGCGCCGCCACGCCCATCCATTTTTGCGCGCCGGCGACTGATGAGGGTCGCGGGCACCATCCTCGTCGCGCCTACGGTTACGATGCCAACCTGTTGCCGATGGTCTGCGAGGTCTACCTGTCCGCCCGAGATGCCGGGAAGGCAACGCTGCAGCAATCGCACATTGTCGCCGCCTGTGATCTGCTCATGCGCGGCCTGGCCCGTGTCGGCATCACTGCGCTGGTAGACGAGGCCACGGGGTTCCAGGACTGCCGCGCCCGCGACGCGCTGGCCAAGATCCTGGAGGCGTTCGTTGCCAAGGCCTTGCGGCCCTGGGTCAAGACCTTCCCGCCCGAGTTCTACAAGGAAATGTTCCGGCTTCGTGGGCTGCCCTTCGCTGAGACGGTTCAGGGGCCGCGGTACATCGGACACCTGACCAACAACCTGGTCTACAAGCGCCTTGCGCCGGGCCTGCGCGAGGAGCTGGTCAGTAGGAACCCGGTCGGTGACGACGGTCGTCGGAAGGCCAAGCACCACCAGTGGCTGACGCGGGACATCGGTCACCCCAAGCTCCTGGAGCACTTGCGAATCGTCACGTTGTTCATGCAGGCCTCCAAGGACTGGACCTCGTTTCAGCAGCAACTCGACATCGTCTTGCCGATCCTCTCCGCCGACGAGGAGCCGAAACCGAGCAAAAAGAAGAAGGCCTGAGAGTCACGTCCCACAGCGTCGACTAACCTGTCGCTGTGCGAGGTAAGATGGCAGCGGTTCCAAAGCCCTGTGTAGCGGGCTAAAAGCTGCAACCGGTAGACGGGGTGGCGCGAGAGCCACGGCTCGGCCGTGCCAAAGCCCTCTGCAGCGGGCTGAAAGCTACAAAAAATCTGCAACATGCCGCGGATACCGCCAAGAGGCTCCAATGCCATCTATCAGACACCAGGGGCCTCTTCTCCTTGGCGCCTCCCGCGCCTTTCACAAGATCGCCGCTCCTCTCTCTGACGACAACCTGGTGCAAACGGCCAGAGATCACGGCGGCGAGTACCTGGGCGAGATGGCACGGCGCCTGGTCGCCCAGGGCATGCGCGACCAGGTGCAACAGGCCCTTGATCAGTCCGTGTTCGCATCGGGCATCAACTCGACGAGGGAGAAGCGCCTGCGCCTTAACCAGCTCCTGGTACGGGCCTACCACAGCCCGACGTCCAGGATGCTGGCCGGCCTGGGCCCTTCTCTTTCAGGCGCCCCTGCCAAGAGAGAGGCCACCGCTCCGGCCGCCTCGCAAGGCGCCGCCATCACCGCGGGAGGGCAAGCTCCTGCGCCCGCTCCTTTGGTCACAGGCCCCCTCTCTCAGCCGCAAACACAGCAGCCGCTCAAGGACCACTCGCCCGAGCGCATCTACTCCGAGGGCGTGCCGGAAAGACAACCAACCACGCAGCGGGAGCTCATGCAGGACCGGCAAGCTCTTCAGCCTTCGAGGGAGGTCCGCGAACAGACGCCCGGCAGTGCGGCCGACCTTTATCACGACTACGCCAACTGGGCCGAAGAGAACCTCGGCAAGTCCATGGGCCTGGAGACCGCCTGGGGCCTCGTCCCCTTACTGGGCGGCGCGCCTGACGTCGCGAAGGGCATGGCGGCCATGGATGAGGGCCGTCGCTGGGACGCGATGCGCCACTACGGCATGGGCCTTCTCGGCACCATCCCTGGCGCGAAGTTGTTGACCCGAGGAGGCATGGGACTAACCGCCGGCATGCGCGCCGCTCAGGTGGCTGGTCGAGTTGCTCAAACGGCCAGTCACGTAGCGCCTGTGGTCACGGCTGGCGCGCGTGGTCTGCAAGCCGTCGAGCATGCCGCCCCTGCCGTGGCCTCGGCCGCCGCTCCGTCGCTAACTCGCAGGGTCGCCACGACCACGGGCCGTGTGGTTGGTCAGACCGCCGGTCAGATTGCTGCCGGCGGCGCCATCGGCGCCGGCGCCGCGTTGGGAGAGTCCATCGAGAACGCAGGCACTCTAAGGCAGTCGCTTGCCACGGCGGACCAAGCAGAGCGGTCACGTGCTCAGGCCTTCCTCGACCAGGTCAACAAGAGGCGTGCTTATCTCAACTCCCTGGTGCCAGGGGTCAACATCGGGGCCCAGGCCCCCGCCACCCTGGAGGCCGTCTCTCAGCCCGGTGCGCTTTCGCGTTTTTCCACCGAGGCCGATCTCCACGAACTGGCCGCCCATCCTGCCTGGCAAGAGACTGTCAGGCGACACACCCCCGGCTGGGGCGGCGCTGCCAGCAGAGAAAGTCTTCTGGGGCACGTGTCCCAGAACCTTGGCTTCGATCTCTCCAGGCCTGTTGCGCCACAGGCCGCTCCCGCTGCGCCGGCGGCCCCTGCGCCAGCTCCTGCCCCGACGCCCACGCCGCCTGCGCCTTGAGCGCGATTCGTTTACATCAGGTTCGCTCAGATACAATCAAGGGCCGACACGGCCTGGCGGCCGCGCTGTCTTTTTTGGCCGCAAGGCGAGTTGAAATATGAGCATGTTGGTGGAAAGACCGGAGAAACTGATCCAGGTCCTCGAGCAAAGTCGCGACATCCTGCGGGAGATCCGAGACGGCATAGGCGGTGCTCCGCAGGAGCGCCCGGCTGATAACGGGCCTGACTTGTGGCTCTCGATCGAGCAGGCGGCGAAGCACGCTGCTCTCTCGCCTACCACGCTGCGTCGGGCCATCAAGCAAGGCCTTCTCGACGCCAAGAACGTCTCTTTGGGCAAGAAGCGCCCGACCTATCGGGTCACCATGCGACAGCTCAACAACTTCATCGAGAACGGAGGCGCCCCGGCGGACGAGCGCGTGCTCGAGTACCGGAGCCGCCACCTCCCTGAGCTGGCCCATGAGAACGGCGACGTGCTCGACGCCGACGTGGATGTCGAGACGAACTCAGGTGACCCGTCGTGATCGGTTGCGGCATCCAGCCCGCCGCACAGGGCTTTGACACACGGTGAGACTGGGCGTAGCGTCATCGGTTCACGATGTTGCAGCTTTCAGCCCGCTGCAGAGGGCTTTGGAACAACGGCTAGATTATCAACAGGGAAGTTCTTTTCCGGAAAACGTGTTGTAGGCCCCGAAAATTCCTCTCCTGGGCGCGTATAAGAATAGTAGGGAGGGGCGGCCGGGTAAGGCCGGGACGGACCTGCCGGCCGCTCTTCCCATCTAAGCCCTGTGCAGCGGGCTCAATGCTGCAAAGCGTTGTCGAATATCAGCGACCCATCCTCTCTTTCTCGTCGGCCTTTTTCAGCGCTTCCGCAGCCAGGTCGCCCGCCCGCGAGACGTCCTCGGCGCTCAGGTGCAAGTAGTGCTTGGCCATGGTCAGGCTGGTCCAGCCGCCCAGAAGCTGCAACTGCGGCCCGGTGGCCCCGCCTCTGGCCGCCTGGGTCAGGATCGTGTGTCTGCTGGAGTAGGCCACGAGTTGTTCGCCGTCTTTTTCTTCCACGCTCGCTCTTTCTCTCAGCCGCCGAAACCAGACGCAGAAGTAGTCCTTGGTCCAGCGACCGCCCTCGGAGTTGGGAAAGAGCGGCAGGCTCTCCACTCCCGGTCGCTTCTTCTCCAGCCAGACGATCATCTTCATGAGCGGCGCGGGCAGGCTGATCACCCTGGGCGCCTTGGCCTTGGTCGTCCTGGCCGTCTTGTGCTGCCTGAGGATCAGGAGCCGCTTCTCTTTATCCAGCATCGAGCGCTGCGCCGTTCTCATCTCCCCCGGCCGCATGCTGGTGAGCCGCAGCGCGTAAAGGGCGATCTTCTGCTCGGGCGCCTTGCAGGCCGCGAGTAGCCTGCGAAACTCCTCGTTGGTCATGAGCCTGGACCTCGGCTCGGCGGACAGCCTCTTGACGCCGGCGGCCGGGCCGTCGTCGGCGAGCAGCTCGGCCTCTTTCCAGCCCCAGCGCCAGAGCCTTCGCAGCGCCCTGATCACGTTGTTGACCGTGGCCGGCTTGTACTTCTCGGCCATGTCGTTTCGCAGCTTGAGCACGTCCGCCTTCTTGACCCTCCCCACGCGCCAGCCCTTCCAGGCCCTGAGGGCGTAGCGGAACTGCTCCTTGTAGAACTCGTAGGTCCTTTCCGCCTTCGTGGCCTTGACGTCGTCGAGGAAGAGATCAACGAGCTTGGTCAGGGGCATGTTGGCCCCTTCTCGTCCTCCCTGCGCCTGTCGGCCCTGGAGCTTCGCCAGGGCCTTGGCCGCCTCCGCCTCGGTGTCCGCCAGGAAGGTCCTCTCCTTGCCGGCGTCGGTGTACCAGCCGTCTCTCCAGAAGAAAGGCTTCGCTCTTCGGGGCACGCGCCACCTCTTTTCCGGCCCTAACCTGTCCGATCTCGTCTGATCAACTAAAACTGACACGAAAACTGACAGGGGTCTGTTTCACATTACCCATCTCCAACAGCCGTAAGAGGTTGCGACCTGGAAAGACAAGAAAGCTCGCACGCCTGGCACATGGGCGAGCGCTGTTCCAACGCCTTCACCTCTTCTGCGCCTTAGCTCAGCTAATGCCTTTCATCGCAACCACTTACGGCAACCAAGTCAACGAGCGACACGCTCGATGACGGTGCTTTTCTTACCTGATTGCGACTCGTTTGACCACGGGAAAACTGACAGGAAAACTGACACCACCCTGGCAGGTATTAAGCTAAAATCTCTCCTGAAACGTGTCAATATCTCTTGCCGCTCTTTAGCCAGCGGTTACTGTTCCGCGTACGGAGAGATGTCCATGAGCGACGAGACGAAGACCGTGGCGCCCCTGACGAACGCCAAGCCCGAGACCAGGCCGCTGACCCCGTTCGTACTTCGCTGTCCCTGCTGTAACGAGGAGAAAGCCAGCTTCGCGCTGTTCCTCGGCAACCTGGGCGACGGCGAAGAAATGCAATGCCAGGAGTGCGACCATACCGTCAACCTGGATGATGTGAGGGACCTCATCGATCGTTGGTCGGTGTTTCTGGCCTGGCTGGCGTTGTTGCCGGCCGGGAAGGGTTGAGCGCAGTGCGTAGAAAGGAGTGTGTGCGATGTTGATCCGTCTGGTGTTGCCGCCCGAGAAGGCGACATTCGCCTGCGTCAAGAAGCTGCCTGGTCTGGATGGTCTGAAGCTCGACGCAAAGTACGGCCTGGTGCCGATCGGCGGACATGGCTACGTGGTGAGAGCGAAAGGCCCGCCCGAGAACGTCAAGCCGCGGGTCAGCCCGGAGATCCAGAGTTGGTATCCGGGCCCGCAAGTCTCACCCGTCGGTGAGAAGAAAGGCGAGGGCACAGTATGTCGATCGTGAAGATACAAGTGACGGCCGAGGACATCGCCACTTGAGCACCGGCAACGCCACAGCGATCCCTGGGGGGATCGCTGTGGTATTTTCTTCCTTTTAGCCCTCTACAGCGGGCTAAAAGCTGCGACATGGACGTGAACAACGAGTACCGCCAAGATGCTTGCCCTTGACGATCCTGACCTGCGCGCCTTTATCGCGCGCACTGCTGCCTCGACCTACTCGCTTGGCAAGGAGGCGGTCTCCCTGGTCAAGAAGGGAGGCACGCCCGAGACGACCCACGCCCTGGCCGGCAGGCTCTACCTCTCCCGCTCGGGGTGGCTGCTGCTCAGCGTCCCCAACGCCCTGGTGCGAGGCGCCTTCGACGCCCTGGACGAGCCAGGATTGGAGCTGCCTTCGGGTCACAATGGTGGACGACTAAACTCTCACATCTCTGTTATTTCGCCCCGCGAGATGGAGAAGGCGAACCTTGACCCTGAGGCCGTGTCCGAACGCGGACACTCGTTCCACTACACCCTGGGCCCGATCCGCACGGTCAGGCCGAAGAACTGGGAAGAGATCGAGCGTGTCTGGTACATCCAGGTCAAATCGCCTGAGCTGGAGAAGTTGCGTTTGTCCTACGGTCTCTCGGCCAGGCCTAATAACGACAAATTCGATCTGCATTGTACGATAGCGGTAAGGCGCCGAGGTGTTCTACGAAGTAATACCGAAGTCAAGAAGGAGGCTGCTACGGACAGAGCGACGCGTGGAGAGCGCGTGTTCACCAGTATGGTCCCGCGCGCTGCGTTGGCTTACGTTCGGCGGCATGGGTTGCTGGGTGGCAAGGCCCTCATGGACCGGCCGGACGCTCTGGCCGCTGCGGCCAGCAGTAGAGGGCTTAGCACGGGCGAACTCAGGGCTGATATCCAGCGCACCCTGGACGGCTGGAAGAGGGGTGAGGCTGGCGGGCCGAATGTCTTTTTCCATCTCCCGCCTGACGAGACGCAGTTTCCGGACAATCACCCCTTCAGGAAGCATGACCTGGTGCCGGTGAGGGTTCGGTTCGACGAGCTTGTGCGCGACGCTCCGGACACCAGGGTCTACGGCATGGAGCTGGAGCCCTACGACCCTGCCAGGCACGTCACAGGCATGGAGCGGCACCGCTATCTGAAGCCTGACGAAGTGGATACCTTTCTCAGCAAGTCTCCGCGGGACCTCTGGGCCAACTACGCCGACCCTGACAAGAGCGGCTACTACGCCCCCAACGTACCGCACGCTTCGCTGCACACGCCGGACGGCACCGTGCCGGCGAGATATCTGGACTTTCCCGATGAGCTTGATGAGGGGCCCAGGCTGCCAACGGCGCTTAGAGGCTTGAAGTCCGCGGGCGCTTCTTCACCGGTCGAGAAGGCCAAGGAGCTTCTCGCCTCCTGGGGTGATGACGCGCCGTCCATCTACCTTCACCAGACCGACAAGAAGGCCTGGCTGATGGTCGGCGACTGGCATGAGAGCGAGTCGGTCAAGAAGTGGTGTGAGGAGCTGGAGAAAGCCCTGCCCGGCTACGAACTACAGTGCGAGAGCGAGGCCCAGCCCGTGTCCGTGAAACCAGGGAAAGAGAAGGACGGCTGGCTGCGTGTGAAGACCGCTGCCGAGGTGCTGGGCCTCAGGGTCACCCGTGTCGCTCTTGGCCTGCCACATGCTCTTGCTTGTTTGAGCGGGTGCAGCGAATCGCCCGCCCAGGAAGACAAACCGCCCGACATCTACGACAAGACGGAGGCGTTGAAGCACCCGACCACCGCGGCGGATGAGCCACCGCCACCGGCCGACGAAGACGAGTCGCCCGCCGAAGAGCTCTTTGAGGACCTCGAAGACCTTGACGACGCTGTGAGATAAGCGAGTTCTTTTACGGCCTCGGCAACAAGGCCGCCAGAGAGGCCTGCGTGTAGGATAGCGACCGGAAACTGTTTTCCGGAAAAGATTGGCTTCCCTCGCTAGTCTACACACAGGCCTCTCTGGCGGCCTTGTTGTCAGGAACGGAAAAGCAGCTTACGGTGCTGCTACGATGACCGCTAGACCAAAGCCCTCCGCAATGGGCTAAAAGCTGCGACGGAGGCGGGAATACGCGACGACGCGACGTTCTACTTGCCAAAGCCCTCTGTAGCGGGCTAAAAGCTGCAATGTTAGGTGGCGCCTGTGTGGCCTTCCCGGCGGCCCGGTTGCCAGGGACGGAAAAGATCGACTCTAGAGGGGCACGCTCGTGAAGTCGCATCACGCTCCGGTCGTCATGGTCCCTGTCGGTGGCGAGGACGCTCCTGTGTGCCCGCACTGCGGCCAGGTCATCTCTCCTCAGGACGTCTACCGAGACAAGCGTGGTTGGACGTTTCACCGTCCTTGCTTCCGCGCCGGCAAGGGCTCGGTGCTCCTGGAAGAGCCAAGGCCTTCCGGCCTTCCCTCCCTGGAGAAAGAGGCCAGCAATCCGTCTCTGGCCAGGCCCAGAGCGTTGAACGCGCTGGACGACACGGACAGGGTGCGTCGAAACCTGCTCACGCTTGGCTCAGCACAGCCGCCGGGCACTCTGCCTTCCGCACCGAGTTTTCTCACCCCTGGAGTGGTTCTTCCCGCTGCCGGCGCTGCGGGAGGCGCTCTGCTCTCAGGCGGCGATGAGGACGAAGAGGCGGAACGACGCATCCCGGCCAGGCTGCGCGGGGCGCTTCGCGGTATTGCGACCGGAGGCGGTGCCGCGCTGGGGCAGCACCTGGCCGGCGAGGCGACAGGTGGTGACCTGGGCTCTCGCGCGGGCGGCGGCCTTGCAGGGGGCGCCCTGGCCCTTCTTCTTTCCAGGGCGATACCGAAATGAGACCAGCACAGGTGCTCATTCCGACCAGCTAAAAAACGACCGAAAAGGTGTCAATATCTCTTGCCGCCGGTCTATCTCAGGCCGGCTTTTTCGTTTCATGCAAGAGGTGGACATGATCTTCCTGGACCGATCCGCGCTGGACCACGTCAAGTTCGCCCGCGTCATCGCTGTTCACAGGATCGTCCCGCCGGTCTATGAAGAGATTAGCGAGGGCCGTGTAACCTCCACGGGCTACCGCGTGGAGTGGCAGTCCTTCCGGGCCTCGGTGCTCCGGGGAGAACAGCCCGCTCCGCCCGAGGGCTGGCGGCCCCTCTGGGCGCGTCTGGTCGAGAAGATACGCCGGGCCCTGGCCTCCTCCGAGGCGCACGAGGCCGTCGCCCAACTGGTCTACGAAAGCGGCCTGGAGCGACTGGATGGCCCCCTGGTCGCTCCGCCTGCCGATCCCGACGAAGAGGCGCAGGGCCTCTTCGCCTGCGCCATCGCCGACCGGCCGTCCCACGGCCCCGTGGAGGCCCTGCGGAAGTTGATCTGGGCCTGATAGGAGAAGTAGCACGTGCCCGAAGAGGAATGGCTGCTGCCCGTCGGGGCGCTGGAGAAGCTGAACTACGTGTCGCCGAAGTCATCGTTCAGGAAGCTGCGACTCTTCGCCTGCGCGTGCTTTGCCGCAGTGGACATTCCTCTGTGCGAGGCGGAAGAGAGCCAGATCGACTTCGGCGAACAGGCCGCGGAGTCGCCGAATACCTGCTTCGGCATCAATATGCGATTCGAGTGGCTCGCCTGGCGCGAGGCGAACAACAAGCCGACAGGAGGTACACAACTACCGTGCATCCATGATGATCCGCTTAGCGCCGCGGAAGAGTCGCTTTTCGATTCCGCCTCCCTTGTCGCAGCCGTGCTGGATTGCCCAGCGACTGGCCACCTGTACGCCGAGAAGATTACCTCCAGGCTCAGGTCCCTGGTGTGGGACCTCTTCGGCAACCCGTTCCGGCCCGTGGAGATCAGGAAGAAGTGCCGGCGTTGTGCAGGCGTCGGCAGGTACAAGACAGTCGTCTATGTCGGCGACGGGAAAAGCGGGAGGATGGATCGCCACTGCCAGGCCTGCCGGGGCGTCGGGTGGTTTCAGCCTGACTGGCGCTCCTCTCGCGTGATCTCTCTGGCACAGCCGGCCTACGACGAGCGACTCCCTTCAAGAGAACTGGACACGGCACGGCTCTTTGTCCTCTCCGACGCCATGGAGGAAGAGGCCGACGCGAGCCTTGATATCAGACTGCTCGAGCACCTACGCTCACCAGGGCCGCACTACCGCGGGTGCTGGGCCCTGGACCTCATCCTGGGAAAGGAGTGATTTCTTGTGACCGAGCAGGAATGGCTGAATAGCAACAACCCTCATGCGATGTTGGTCTGGATGAAGCAAGAGGGGCGGGCTGTTAGCCTGCGCACGTTGCGGCTGTTTGCCGCGGGCTGTGCGAGGAACGTCAATCCGCCTCGCGGAAGCAGCCTTATCGCCCAGGGCTTGAGCGTGGCGGAGCGTTACGCCGACCGTCAGGCCACCGCTCGTGAGCTTGCAAACGCCTCGCTTCAAATGCCCAAGGGCTGTATCCAGGGTAGGGCCCTGTGGGGCAATAGAGAACTGTGGGCGGGAGTGGAGGACATTCTGTGGTATCGCAGCTCAATGGGGCTGATGGACGCCTTCTTGTTGCGGGATCTGGTTGGCAATCCGTTCAGGCCCTGGTTGAGCGAGCCCGCGACGGTGAACGAACTTGATGCCCGTCCCGGCGCGCAGATTTTTCTTTACCGCTGGTCGCACGCCAACGACCATCTGGCCTGGTGCCTGGCGGATGTTTGTTACGAGAAGAACGACTGGAGGTCCTTGCCCGTCATCGCTGACGCCCTCGAGGACAACGGCTGCGAGGCCGCAGACGTCCTGACGCACCTTCGGTCCCCCGGCCCTCACGCCAGGGGATGCTGGGCCCTGGACCTGGTCCTTGGAAAGTGGTGAGAGAGAGGCGCGCAAGCGCCCTCTTTTTTTAGCTGTCAGCCCACGTGCTCAAGACCCAGCTCTCGACGGAAGAACTCTCGCGCCCAGTCCAGGCTGCTTTGCCGCATCGCCAGGACCTCAGCTTCGCTTTTTCCCTGCGCGCGCATGGCCGTGCCGAGGGCCATGTCCCAGAGCATGGCCAGCTTTATGGCCTCGATGTGCTGTTCTCTCCGTGGTAGCAAGGCCGTCTTTGTCAGCCAGTCCTTGAGGTCTTTGAACTTCGTTTCTTCTTGCATGATTCGCCGAACCTTTCTCCAGGGATAATCAGGCAGCCCGCCCTCGGGAGACAAGCCAATGCCGGCTGACCCGATTCTTCTTGATAGCGTGGCCTCGGCCACGCAGCCTTTCACCGGAAGACGAGTCCTAGAGGACCTGCTCCGTGCCAAGGCCGAGTCCGACCGAAAGAACTACCCCGCCAAGCACGCCATTCTTCGCAGGCTCATCAGGCAGTCACCGGATGATTTCGCCACCGACAGCGAGGATGCGAACTTCTACGGCCTGACTCATCTTCCTACGCGCTTCCGGGTCCATATGCCCAAGGGGGCCATCCCGGACAACGTGGTCCTCAAGAAGGCCGAGAGCGCTGTTACCAATGAGCTCGAGGTACTGGACCGTCTCGACGAGCTGCTGGACGACCACGGAGACAAAGTTCTCGCCCTGAAAGACGCCGCCTGGTCCCTGCCCGCCCTGGCCCATAACGAGCACGATCTCAACTACGACCTCAAGACCGGCAAGTTGCTCGTCCATGCCCCTGGCCTCTCTCGCACGGAGCTGGCTCCCCTGGCCAAGATCGCTTCCTTGCAGTTCTTGCAGGGGCCCTGCGTTCGTGCCGGTAAGGACGAAGTGGCCCACATCAAGCGCTCGTATAGCCCGACGGCCAGGGCGGTAACGGACCTGCTCCATTTCACCGACGGGCCTGTGAACACCTTCACCGGCGGTGCCAACCCGATGGCCGCCTCTCTTCTCGGCGGACTGGCCGGAGCTGGGATGGGTTACGCCGGCGGCGCCGCCGTTGAACAATTAGGTGGCGGCCACCTGCAGAAGAAGCGATTGCGCAGGGCCCTGGCTGCCCTGGGAGGAGCGGTCGGTGCCTCTCCCGGCGCTTACTGGGGCTGGCACTCGCTTGCGCAACAAGGCCCGCCGGGTTGGTTGCCGCCGGATGACTCGCTCGTCAAGCTCGCCCAGGCCCTGCGCGAGCTTCTTCCCGACGTCAGGCCGAGAGAGGCCTTCTGCAAGAAGTCCGACACCGGCGCCCTCTTCGAGGGACAGGGCCTCCAGGCCGCCATTCCGGTGGACGGTTTCAACAACGTGGTCTGGTCGGCGCAGGACCCGTTCACGCCGCCATCTCTTCGCTCGGCCGCCGCCGGCCTGATACAAACAGCCTCCTTGTCCAGGGGAGGCAGCCCCGTGGTGACGCCCTACGACATCGCCCGTCTAGGCGTGGGGATGGGCTCCGGTCTTGCTTCGGGCTGGGTGGCGGGCCGTGTGCTCGGCGCTCTGGCAGGACTAAGCCCTGAGGCGCAACAAGGCCTGCAACGCGCCGGTATGTGGGCCGGCGTTCTTCGCGCCGTGGTGCCGCCCGTCTACGGTCAGGATCGTTAACTGACCTACCACGAGTTACCATGTTCGGCTGTACAAGCCCTCTGCGGCGGGCTGAAAGCTGCGAATACCGGTAGATGAGCCTGACACGTGGCCGGCAAACTTTCTCACAAGGTTGGCAAGCGCTACAAGTTCCGCCAGACGGAGTTCTGGGCGGAGAACGGCAGCATCAAGCAGTTGGACCACCGCAAGGGACCTGAGCCTGATTACACGGTGGTCAGCGTCAGGGACATGCTCTTGCGCGCTCGGGCCCTCAACGAACAGGCCAAGCGCATGACCTATGCCGACGAGCGGATGGCGCACATCAAGCTCGTCGAGGACATCATCGCCTGCTGCAAGGAGGCCAGGGCGCAGGGAGACCCGTTTGTCGAGAGCACGTTCCAGGACATCCGGAACATGCGCGACAAGCACCTGCTTCTTCCCGGCCAAAACATCCAGGCCAGCAACTTTGTCATCCAGAGGCCCAAATGACGGACCGAGAGGCCTTCCGGCTCGGCTTTTATCTGCGCTGCGCGGAAGAGGGCCTCTCTCCCTTTGAGGCCGACCGTGTGGCTGCGGCCCCGCGCGTGATGGAGAAAGCGGCCCTGCTACCACTGCTTGGCGCGGGCGCTTTGGCCACGGCGGCTGCGGTGCCTGCCTTTGCCCCGGCCATCGGGACGGGCGCTGGCCTTCTGGGAGGGGCCGCTCTGGCTGTTCCTCCTGCTCTGGGCTATGCGGGCGGTGTCCTGGGCGCCAAGGCGATGGATGGTACTTTGTTCAGCACTTATGACAGCGAAGACCCTGTGATCGAGTCGGCCAAGAAGCGCGAGCTGGCCGACGAGTACCGTCGGCTGGCCGACAGGATCAAGAGGACCACGCGCAGGAGGCGGCTGCGCGCCGGCGAGCCATGACCACGCTCTGGGACCACTTCAAGGTCGGCAAGGACAAGGAACAGCACGGCGGCGAGCTTTTCTTCAACGAGAGGCTTTTCGGCCCCGTCCCGTACCGCGGGACCAAGCTGTCACCGGCCATCACGCAGGATGATGTAGACCTCCTGGAGACCCGGCCGTCCGGCAAGGTCAAGAAGTTTGATCTCTCGGACCCGGCGCAGCTCGAGGAATACGAGCTCATCATCCATCGGGCTTGCATCGGCTGGTACAAGGTGCTTTTCCGCGAGCGGCAGTTCGACCCCGAGAAGAAGGACTGGCTGGTCCTTTGCGAGTGGTGCCAGCTCTACCAAGAAGCGCCGCCGCACCTGAGAGATGCGCTGGAGGGCGTTCATGGTTAGCTCCCTGATGTCCCACTTCGCCAAGAGGGCCAACGGCAACCCTGCGACGCCGGCCACGCCGACCGGCGTCAGGGCCATTGATCCCGGCACGGAGCCCTACCCGACCAACAACCCGGTCGAGGACCACTACGGCAGGCAGGAAGTAGCCGACGCTCTCAAGGGCATCGGCCTGCTGGGGGCCGTCGGGCTGGGGACCGGCGCGATGGCCGGCGGCGTGAAGGGCCTGTCTCGCTGGATGGCGCTCCCCTACGATCAGCCGTCCTACGCCGCCCTTGACCGGGAGATGGAGCTGCCCGTGAAGAGAAGGAAGCGCGCTCCTCGTTCTTTCTCCAAGTACGCCGGCGAAGCGAGCACCTCTCTGCTTGACGCCCTCAAGAGACCAGGTCCTTCGTACCCGGGGCCAGGCGCCTGGGCGAAGGGATGGCACCTGGTCAACAAGTACCCCTGGGTCGGCCCGGCGGGCGTCATGGCCGGCCTCGGTGGGACCGCCGCTGGTTATCTCGGGGCCAACAAGCTGGTGGGCCAGCGAGCCACCGAGGACGATGACCAGGAAGTCGAAGATGCGCGAGCTGAGTATGAGAAGGCCCTGTTAGCGCAACAAGGTGCGAAGAAACAGGCGGGGTCGGCTTCCACCATCGACGAGCTTTACGAGGGGTGGGCCGCCAAGGAGGCTGGCCTTTCTGACTTACCAGAACTGGGGCGCGGGTTACGCGACACGGCCAGGTTCCTGTCCAGTGCCTCGCCTCTTTCCCTGGCGGCCACCTACGCCATCCCTGCTGCGGCTGGCTTCGGTCTTCTTGGCTACCTGGGTACGCGCAAGCACAACCAGCACATCGTCAACACCGCCCTGAAGAGACGAGCCGCTATGAGGGCGATGGCCTCTCCGCCCGAGATCCACCTCACCCCTGTCGACGTCGGCGATGAGGAGGACGAAGAAGGGCCTCCCGCTTCCCCCAGGGCCCTGAGGCGCTGACAACGCATGGCTAACCTACCGCCGCTTCAAGGCCCCGTCTCCGCGACGCCGTCAGGCCATGGCGCCCCTGTGACCATGCGGGCCTTTGACGATCACGCCGCGACCAGGGAGGCCATTTATTCCAAGACCCTGAAGGCCCTGGAGAAACTGCCGCCTGTCGAGAACGCGCGACACTCCTTGCGCGTCGAGAGGCCCGCCTACGCAGGCCCCGGCATGGTCTCCCTGGCCGAGCAAAACAGGGCCATTCTTGAAGGGCGGTCGCTTTTTCGCCGGCTCAAAGGCGACGTGGTCCTCACGGACAAGGCCACGGGCAAGGAGCTCGACCGAAAGAACGTGACCATCGCCCAGGTGCCCATGTACACCCAACGCGGCACGTTCATCTTTAACGGTTCTGAAAATGGATTGTCACACCAATTGAGGCTGCAGTCAGGCATCTACGCCCGAATACGCAGCACGGGCGAGGCGGAGTCGCACGTCAATGTACGGCCAGGCAAAGGCCTCTCTCACCGCTACTTCCTGGACCCGGAGACCGGCCTCTTCAAGCTCCAGGCTGGACAGGCCTCTGTGCCCCTGGTCACCGTGCTGCGCGCGATGGGTGCGACAGACAGGGAGCTGCAAGAGGCCTGGGGCCGAGAGCTCTTCTCCGTTAACGCCAAGAAGGACGACCCGCGCTCCATCGAGAAGCTCTACGAGAAGCTGGAGCGACGCCCTGACAAGCAAGCCCCTGCCGAGGGCAAGCGCCTCAGGGTGGCCGAGCTCATGGCGAAGATGGAGCTTGACCCCGAGGTCACGAAGCGGACGCTGGGCCATCCCCATGCCACCCTGAGCAAGGAGACCATCCTGGCCGCCACCAGGAAGTTGCTCCGAGTGGCCAGGGACGAAGAAGAGCCGGACGACCGAGATCACCTGGCCTATCAGACCTTCCACGGCCCGGAGGACATGATCGCGGAGAGGGCTGAGCGGTCATCGCCCCTGTTCCACCAGCTTTTGTGGAAGGCGACGCGCACGGGCAAGCTGGACCATGTTCAGCCCAACTTCCTGTCCAAACATGTTCAAGGGGCCATCCTTGACTCAGGCATTGGTAACAACCTGGAAGAAATTAACCCATTAGAGTTCCTTAACAACGCGCACAAGATAACTCGTATGGGCCGAGGCGGCATCGCCTCAATTGACAGTATACCTTCGTCCAGTAGAGCGGTTCACTCGAGTCACGTCGGTTTCATTGACCTGGTCTCGACCCCGGAAAGTCAACGTGCCGGCGTAGACACTCGCGCCGGGTTCAAGGCCCTGAAGGGCGACGACGGCCGGCTCTACACGCCGGTACACAACGCCAGGACTGGCAAGGAAGAGCTCAAAAGCCCGCAGGACCTGGCGGACGCCGTCCTCGCCTTCCCAGGGCAAATGCAAACCGGCAAGAAGCGCGTGACCGCCCTGGTCAAGGGCAGGGCGACCAGTGTGCCTCGCGAAGAGGTGGATTATGCCCTGCCCCACATGGAGCACGCCTTCACACCTACGTCCAACCTGGTCCCGCTCAAGGCCATGAGCAAGGGCCAGCGGGTGAGCATGGGTGGTCGGTTCCTGGTTCAGTCCGTGGCGCTCAAGGACGGTGAAGCGCCCCTGGTCCAGGGCCTTGTTCCCGGCACCAACAAGTCCTTTGAAGAGCTCTACGGACGCCACGTCGGCGCTGTCCATGCCAGAGATGATCAAGGCGGTCGCGTGGTGAAAGTTACGCCCGACGGCATCACGGTCAAGTACGACGACGGCAAGACCGAAGAACACGAACTGTACAATCACTTCGTACTGAACAGGAAATCGCTTCTGCACAATACGCCAGTGGTGCGAGAAGGTGACAGGATTGAAGCGGGCCGTCCGCTGGCGAAGTCCAACTATACCGATGCCCAGGGCCGCGTGGCTGTCGGTAAGAACCTGCGCACGGCGTACATCGCACATGGTGGAGGTTCTTCCGCGAACTACGAGGATGCCTGGGTCATCAGCGAGTCGGCGGCCAAGAAGTTCACCAGCGACCACGCCTACCAGCACGCGATCGAGTGGGAAGACAACCACAAGCGCGGCAAGCGCACCTACCAGGCGCTCTTCCCTACGAAGTACGACCGAAAGACGTTGGAGCTCCTGGACGAAGATGGCGTGATCAAGCCAGGGACCAAGGTTGAGTCCGGTACGCCCCTGGTCCTGGCCGCCAGTCAGAAAGACCCTGATCGCAAGACCGTTCACCAGAGTAGAGGCGGTGGCTTCTCAGACGCTTCTCTTGTCTGGGACCACCACGCTCCTGGAGAGGTGGTCAGCGTCGCCAAGACGGACAAGGGCGTCAACGTTGTAGTTAGGTCATTTAATACGACTGAGATAGCGGACAAACTTTGTTACGACCCTGAGACGGAGGTGCTGACCAGCCGCGGCTGGGCGCGCGTAGCTGAGCTAACCACCGCCGACGAGGTCGCCACGTTGGGGCCAGAGGACCGGATCGAGTACCTCCAGCCTGTCGGTATCCACCGCTACCACCACATCGGCCGGATGTATCGGCTGGAGACGACGCAGATCGATCTACTGGTCACCGAGAACCATCACCTGTACGCCTGCCGCAGGAATCGGTCTGAGTACTCTCTCCAGACTGCGTCCGAGCTATTCGGGAAGACGTTTCGGCTGAAACGAGACGGCGTGTGGACTGGCGCCTCGCCGGACTTCGTCAAGATGCCGGACCTCGTTGTTAAGGCTGGGCAGTTCGGCCACGGTGAGCGCGCCCTGGATGGGCCGAGCTTGCCGACCGACGTGTTTGTCATGCTACTCGGGATGTACCTGTCGGAGGGCTGTACGTTCAACCAGCCGAGCTACGGGTCGTACGGCATCGATATTACGCAGATCAATCCTGGCGGGCGCGCCAAGCTGTTTCCGGCGCTGGATGCCGCTGGTCTGAAGTACAACGCCACGTCGAACGGCGCGCGAATCTATAGCAAGTCGTTGATGGCCTATTTCAACCAGTTTGGGCGCGCCAAGGACAAGTTCATCCCTGAAGAGGTGTTTTTCTGGGCCACGGAGCACCTCAAGTCTCTTTACTACTGGCTCATGTGGGGCGATGGCTGTGAGGGTGGTACGGGCCACTCTTACTGCACCACGTCGCCTCGACTGGCCGACGACTTTCAACGGCTCCTGCTCCACATCGGGATGTCAGGCAACATCAAGAGGGTCGAAGCCAGGCGCGGCGTGATCAAGGGCAAGGAGTACGACTTCGCCCCTCGCTACGACGTTTCTGTCTTCCGGTCGAAAAACAGGCCAGAGATCAATCACGGTCACTGGAAGACCCAAAACGGGCAGAGAGAGGCCTGGGAGGAGTACTCAGGCGAGGTCTTCTGTCCGCAAATGCCGAAGAACCACGTCATCTATGTCCGCCGAAACGGCAAGCCGGTCTGGTGCGGCAACAGCGGGCTTTACGGAGACAAAGGTGTTATATCGGGAATCATGAAAGATGATGAGATGCCTCATGATGAGAATGGCAAACCATTTGAGATGCTAGCTAATCCTTTAGGAGTTATATCAAGAATTAACGCTAGCCAGGTGGCAGCGGCTGTCCTGGGCAAGATCGCCCAGAAGACGGGCCAGCCGTACAAGGTGGAGGACTTCCCTCACGACAAAGAGGACATCACGGGCTGGGTGCAGCAAGAAGCCAAGAAGCACGGCGTCAAGGACCTGGAGACGGTGATCGATCCTGTGACAGGGAAGCGCATTCCCAACGTGTTGACAGGCGTTCGCTACTATATGAAACTACACCACTCGGCTGAGGGAAAGGCTTCTGCGAGGGGCCTTGGCGCCTACGACGCTGAAGGAACGCCTGCGCGAGGCCCTGGCGAGGCGGCTCAGGCCAAGCGACTGGCGCTCATGGAGACGAACGCGCTGCTCAGCCATTCCGCGCTTGACGTCCTCAAGGACGCCAGATTGGTTCGCGGTAACCAGAACGTCGAGCTCTGGGCGAGCTACATGGGCGGTGACCACCCGTCGACGCCGCCGGTGCCTTTTGTCTTTCAGAAGTTCGTGAATCAGCTCAAGGCCGCGGGCGTGAACGTGACGCGCAAGGGTGCGCAGACCAGGATCACCGCCCTGACCGACAAGGACATTGATGAGCTGGCGGGCGACAGGGAGCTGGGAAACGCCGAGACAGTCCACTGGGGCGAGGACATGCGGCCTGTCAAGGGCGGCCTGTTCGACGAGCAACTCACGGGTGGTCACACGGGCCAGAAGTGGGTGAAATTGGTTCTTGCCGAGCCGATGCTGAACCCGGTGATGGAAGAGCCAGCCCGTCGCCTCCTAGGCCTGACCCAGGCGCAGCTCGAGAGCGTGATCAAAGGAGAGCGAGAGCTTCAGGGCAAGAAGGGCCCGGAGGCCATCTCGCACGCGCTTGCGTCTATCAACCTGGAGAAGGGCATCTCGCGCGCCAGGGCGGATATCGCTTCGGGCAGGAAGACCTTGCGAGACGACGCCGTCAAGCGGCTGAGCTACCTGAAAGCGGCGCAGTCTACTGGCGTTCACCCTGGCGACTGGGTACTGAAGGCCGCCCCTGTTCTTCCTCCTATCTTCAGGCCGGTCTCCGTGATGCAGGGCACGGGCGGCACTCTGATTGCTGACGCCAACGTGCTCTATCGCGACTTGTTCGAGTCGAACCAGGTCCTCAAGGGCCTGAAGGGGCAGGTTGACGACACCGGTGCCGAGATGTTGTCGGTCTACAACGCGCTCAAGGCCGTTCAGGGGCTGGGTGATCCCGTCAACGCCAAGACGCAAGAGAAGAAGGTCAAGGGCCTTCTGGACACGGTCTTCGGCTCTTCCAGCAAGCACTCCGTGGTGCAGTCGAGGCTCATTGGTACGCCTGTCAACAACGTGGGTAGGGGCGTGGTGATCCCTGACGCCGATCTGGACATGGATGAGGTAGGCATACCGGAGGCCCACGCCTGGAAGGTCTACGAGCCTTCGCTCATCAGGTCGCTTGTCCGTCGCGGCATGGGCCGTGTTGACGCCCTGGCCCACGTCAGGGACAAGAGCGATGTCGCTAGGCAGGCCCTTCTGGCCGAGACGGAGAAGGGGCCGATTCTGATGACCAGGGCCCCTGTGCTTCATCGCTTTGGCATCTTGGCCTTGCTGCCGCGGCTGGTAAAGGGTGACGCTGTTAAGGTTAATCCTTACATAGTGGCAGGCCAGGGCATGGACTTTGACGGTGATGCTGTCAACTATCATCTCCCTTTAACGCAAGAAGCTAAGCAAGAGGCTATGGAGAAGATGCTGCCCAGCAAGAGCCTTCTCGCCGTGAGCGACCTACACACACCGATGTTCAACGTCCGCCAGGAGTTCCAGGCCGGTCTCTACCGCATGACCCACGCCGAGAACAAAGAGAAGCGAGCGCGCACCTTCGCGACCATGAAGGACCTTCACAAGGCCTACCTGCGCGGCGAGATCGAGGCGGACGATCCGGTGACGGTCATGGACCATGGCGGCCAGAGCGGTGCGAAGTAGCTGCTGCGTGTTGACGCTGTCTGGCAGTCTTTTCTTTTTCCGGAAAACATATTCAAGCGGCCAATAGCTAAAAGAAAACGGCGGGATGGCGCTTGCGCGCCACCTCCCGACCGTCTTCATCCTGCGCTACCAGGCCCCACCCATTTTCCTCATCGAGGGCGCTGCGGCGTAGGCCCTGGCCTTGAGCCGCAGAGACCTAGGGAAGTAGCCGGACCGGCCGTCGATCTCGGCCAGGATCGCGTCGGCGAGGGAGGAGCAGACGGGAAGCACCAGGGCGAAGCGATTGGCCTGCCACTGACTGCCGCTCCACCCGACCTGATCCACCATCGCCTTCGCCTGCGGCCCGAAAGGCGCAGTGACGTCGGCCTGACATTCGATGTTTTTCACTTCCTGGTCGCGCGCGACCAGGTGGGGGCTTTCGGTGATCGCCTTCAGGGAGGCGGCGGTCAACGGGTGACGGAAATTGAGAATGATCATAAAAGCTCCTTTATCGGCGCGGGCACGCGAAAGTTCGCATGGCTACCCGCTCCTCACTACATATTGACGCAATTTATGTCATAATTAAGTTCTTATGCGCGGCGGCAGCCGTCGACTTGGAGTCGCCGACCAGAACAGACTGACGCTACCTGACAGGCGTTCCTTTCTAGACTACTGGGCGGCGCAGTGCCGGAACCGAGAAGCCAATAGCTAAAAGAAAACGGCGGGATGGCGCTTGCGCGCCACTTCCCGACCGTCTTCGTCCTGCGCTGTCTGGCGCAGCATTCAGCCCGCTGCGCAGGGCTGCTTCACTCGACGCGGCCCCACCGCCTGATAGCGGCGCCCCAGCGAGACGTGGAGCCGCAACAGGACGTGGGCGGATCATCCACCAGTCTAGGGCCTACCGTCGGCCCAACGCCTTGGGCATAGACAGATATCCATTTCTGCTTCATGAACAACTCGGCCTCCGGTCCCTGGTCGTTGACCTGGGACCGGCGATCCACGATCTCAGGCCGGCGAGTCGGGCCTTCGTCCGCTTCCTGCTCCGAGTGAGCCTCGGCGTCGAGCACGCTGATCCTGGACTGCACACGGTCGTTGTGCAGGCAACTCGCCGCCTTCAGAGCCGCCAGCCGGACGAACTCCTCGCGCTGAGCCCGACACTTGGCCTTGTCGAGCTGGTCGCAGAGGCCCTCGAACACGCCGATGACGATCAACGCCAGCGCGGCGATGACCAACAGAGAGCCGATGATCTCCACGAAGATGGCGGATTTCTTGTTCATTTTTCTCCCTTTCAGAAAACGAAAAAGGGAGGCCTGAAAACAGGCCTCCCGGCACCGGAAATCGAGAAGATCAGAAGACAGGAGAGGGCGGCCCTCTCCTGGCAACGCGTGTAATCAGCTCGCGATGGCCGCGAGCCTGGAAGGGGAGCGCAGCCCGCGCCTCTCGCGCAGTCGCGCGCGTAAGCAGTGCAGGGCCGCCTCGTAGCGGCCCGTGCCGTCCAGGGGCTGGTTCAGTCGGTAGGACTCGACGACCGCCAGCGCGGCGGTGGCGGCAGCGTCGGCCATGTCGGCCGCATCGAAGTCGACGTCACGGCAGCACGCGGTCGCCGTCTTCTTGATTTTCTCGGCCGCGATCTCCGCCGACCGCCGACACAGGAACAGGATCTGTTCGCCGAGCATGACAAGGCTCCGTCAACGAGATCGGCGCGGGCACGCGAAAGTTCGCATGGCTACCCGCGCCTCACTAAATATTGACGCAATTTATGGCCTAATTAAGTTCTTATGCGCGGCGGCACAAGAGAGGCCACGTCCTTGTTGGTGAGCACCACGGTCCGGTCCAGGCCCAGCGACTCCAGGTGCCTCTCGAAGTCCGGCTCGCCGGCGGAGATGAACCGTACGTGCTCCTGGCTCACCTGGAAGAAGACGGCCAGCGGGCGGCCCTGATTATCCTTGATCACGAGCCGGGTGGCGTTTATCCGGACCGGCGACTCCATCCTGTTGTGCGATTCCAGGATCATGCTCTCACCACCCTTCCACGGGCTGTTCGCCCACGGCCGCTTCTCTCTCCTTGAGTCGCTTCTGGAACCGCCAGGCGGCCACGCGGGCGTGTTCGACCGTGGACAGTTCGGCCCTGGGCAGGCCCCTGCCGTGCGAGGCTTGCTTGCCGCCTGCCTGCGGGAAGGCGCTTTGCATCGGCTCCATGGGCTGGATGGTGCTTTGCGGCGGCTGTCCACCCGCCTGCCCCTGTTCTTGTCCTCCCTGGACCACCGAGCCACCGTCGGCCGCTTGCGCCGGCATGCCGGTGACAGGGTCGCGGTTCGGGCCGTCCAGGATGTCGGGCGGCGGCTCCTTGCCTCTGGAGCGCATGTCGTGCATGACCAGCTTCTTGAGCTGAAACATGTCCGTGGCCATGGCGGCAGGGTCCGGTTTGTTGGTCTTGGGCTGTCCCTTGCCCGCTCCCACCCCTGACTGAGCCAGGGCGTTGTTCACGGCCGTCTGCACGGTCGTGGCCAGGTCGCCCCCTCCTTCCGTCGGAGTGGGCGCAGGGATGGGAGGGGCCGTAGGCGGCGGCATGGCCCCGCCACCGCCAGCAGGGCCTTGAGCCGGTGGCGGCGGGGACATCGCACCACCCTCCGACGCGGGTGGCCCGCCGCCACCAGCGGCGGCAGCGGCCGCGTCGGAGGGGACGGCAGCCTTTTTCGCGATGGCGGCCCGAGCGTAGAAGAGAGCGGCCTTGTCCAGGGGCATAGCGGTTGTCTCCTGTTCTTGAAGCCATCAAAAATACCGCGTGGACTGCACCTGCGTCCGCCTGCTTAATAGGTCTCCATTCCGTGTCAATATTTCTTGCCACCGCCTAGATCGTGCTGATACGACCGGTAGCGCGCTCTTGCTATCTTGAACATCCAGCCAGTGTTTGCAGCAATAAGCCCGCTGCAGAGGGCTTTGGTACGTCGGTCATCTTAGCAGGTACGGTGAAACGGTCGCTCGAGAGGCCTTCACCTGCGACCACTGCAACTGGGACGAGGTCCAGGCCTGGCAGGGCGGGCTGATCAGACAACTGGCCAGGCTGGCCTACGAAGGCCGTCAACCGGTTGACGGCGCTCTTGACCCGGCTGCGAGGAGCAAGCCATCCTTGAGTACCTTCGCAGCGCAGGCCCCCACGTCAGGGGCTGCTGGGCCCTTGACCTCGTTCTCGGTAAGGACTGACGAAGATGACTTTGAGACAATGGCTTGATGGCCAGGCCCTGTGGTCGATGTTCACGACGGCCGAGATCAGTGAGCGAAAACAGCGACTTCTGGTCTGTGTGCTGGCCCAAAAAGCGCTGCGAAAATATAAGGCTAATGCGAGCAGAAAGGCCATCGAGACGTCTCTGCGTTACGCCGACGGCCTGGCTGACTCGGCAGAACTGTACCGAGCCTTTGTCGAGGCCAGGTCCCTTTGCAACTCGACTTCGCTGCCGCTGTCTAGCTGCAAACTGCTCGCTATGCGCATAGCGGGCTGCTGCGCCAGCTTGTCCCTGACCCACTTTTTCAGTGACAACTGGTTGCCGGCTCAGGGCGACGTGGGCTGGGAGGCCCTGCGATGTGCCATGCGCGAGGTTGTCGAGGCGCCTTTCGCCCTGAGGCGACTGTGCATCTTCAAGCCGTCCAGGAGGCGCGCCGACAGGTTCCTGGCCTCGCTGGTGGAGAGGAATGAAACGACCCAGACGGCAGAGAAGCGCAAGAAAGGCGTGGCATCTTCCACCCTGGTGGAAGAGAGGTGGAAGAAGGTCGACTGGCTCTCCAGGGCCGCGCTTGACATCGCCAGGTTGATCTACGAAGAAGACCGCTTCGAGGACCTGCCCATCCTTGCCGACGCCCTGGAAGACGCCGGCTGTACAGAGGAGCACCTGCTCATGCACCTGAGAGGCAAGTCGCAATGCCCCGCCTGTCTGGAGAGCCGCCAGGCCCTGGCGGCCATCGAGCAAGTGGCTGCGCAGGCACGGTCGAAAGGCGTCAGGACCAGTGGCGCCGGTCAGGTCTCTTGCAGCGAGTGCAACCAGGGCTGGCGGCCTCTTCAAGGCCCGCACTTCAAGGGCTGCTGGGCCCTTGATCTCATCCTCGGAAAGGAGTGAAACCGGTGGACAACACCAACCAGTCTGGATCGCGGGAGCCCGCGGACGTGCTGCTCGAGGCGCTGAAGACGCCCGGTAAGACGAAGGTACGTTTCACGTTCGAGGCAGGCATATCTCGCGAGGCCATCACCGAGCGGCTCGACGCGCTCAGAAAACTAGTCGAAAGCGTCGGCGGGACGATGACCGTGGAGAGCGTGGACTTTCCCGACGCCGAATGGGACGACGAATCGGCCGCTATGGAGGAGCACCCGTGACGACGTTGCAAACCATCATTGATCTCCAGGCCGCTCACCGCGCCGTCCTGGAAGAGCCGTTCCGTGATGAGTGGCGACTCGCCTACGCCGACGCGCGAGAGGACATGGGCCTGGGCCTCGACGCCGAGTTTCTTCGCGACAGGGTGGCCGGCAAGCCCGATGATACCGAGGGCTACTGGTTCGGGCCGGCCCTGCCCAACGAAGTGAAGGCGCACCAGATCTACAAGGGCTTCGTCTCTGGCGTGTCGCTGGCCTGCGGGGGCTTTCAGCGACACGCCAGGGAGCTATTCTCCTCTCACCCGATCATCGGGGTCATCCTCACGGACAGACACGCCGGCCTAGTTGGCCTGGATGGCCATGACGATTTGTCCTACTTCTTAGACGAGGCCCGCTGGCCCACTTTGACTAGCAAGACCGACCGGTTGCCTCACGCCGTTTACGAGCTACTTGAGCCGGACCTGCTGACTCGCATCGGCAACAAGGGCTTTACGAGCCCGGAGAGGGCCAACAGGGCACTGAGCCAGGCCCTGGTACGCTACGGGCGAGGCCTGGTGCAACCGCCCCTGCCCGAGCTGGTGTTTCCCAAGCCCGAAGAAGAGGAGAAGGACCGATGAACTGCCGCGTGAGGCTCACTGATGTCCAGGGTGATCGAGCTGGTTTCGCCGACCTGATCGGCAAGGAGGGGGCGCTTACCACCGTCGCCGAGGGCGTGTACTTGTCGCTCGACGGCGTGATCGGTTCCATGACTCTGCCGGCCCGGAGCATCGAGAAGGACGACGAGAAAATCGTGGTCAAGACCCGACGGGACAACACCTTCGTCTTCGCCGTCGGCAAGGGCTTGCTCGCCGCGGCCCAGGCTGACAAGGCGCACAAAGAAGAGCACAAGGATAAGGCCGCGCCGGCCATGCCCGAGGAGAAGAAACCGCATCACGAAGAGATCAGGCCCTCCGAGCCAGAGAAGAAGGACGTGCCGGAGAGCATCACCCAGCCGATCGTCGAGCTGCCTCCTCCCGAGGAGAAGAAGGCGCAGCCGGAAGAGAGCAAGCCCGCGCAGGCGCCCAAGAAGGATGCCTCTACGCCGCCGGCTACCGGCAAGCACGAGAGAAAAGGGAAGTGATGGCGAGCGAGGAGCGGGCGAACAAGCCGTTCTATCTGAGCGTGTTCCTGCGACCAGGGAAGTCACCCGAGGCCCCACAGCGATTGCATGTGCGTGTCGGCCTCACCTCCTGGGCCGGGGTAGATGATGCGGCGGGACGCGAGAACAGACTTCATGAATGGACTTTCAGCCACGCTCATGCTCCCGCCCCCGATGCCCGAACCGTTGATGTTGTCGTGATCGCCCCGCAGTGCCGCGTCGAGCCTCTGTCCGCCCGGCTGCCCTGGCCTCCGGGGGAGGAGCAGTTCCGCGAGTTCTTCCTCACCCTCTTCCCCGAAGAGGTCGGCAAGCGGGACAGCCTCTGGGTTCGGGTGGAGCTGCTGACCCGGAATCGGGAGGTCGAGTCGGTGCAGGAAGAGTTCGCTCTGTCCGTAGGGTAGTGGCCGCAAAATGGATGACTAACGCCCGGCCTAGACAAGAAGAGAGGCCACGACCATGAGCGATTCGCAGCTTTTAGCCCGCTGCGTAGGGCTTGATCACGTCTGCTAGCCCAGTGAAGCGCGCCGATTGGTCAAGTAGCGAGGGACAAGCACCATGAGCGACAAAGCCTGGATCGTGTTGCGCTGTGAGATTTGTGATCGTGAAGAGGGCCCGATGACCAAGGCAGAGATGGTGACCTGCCGGAACGAAGGCTGGTCGGGCCTCGAGAGGGGATACTTCCCCGGCTGGTGGCCAAGACACATACCCATCACCTGGACGCATATGGGTGACTGCCCCGCGTGCGTCAAAGAGGCGAAAATAGCATGACGATAGAAGAACGAGAGGCGTTTCTGGGCTGGCGAGCCAACGAGGCGCCGACGGAAGAGCAACTGCGCTACCTGGCCCGCAGGCTCTTAAACCATCTACCCATGAGCAGGGTCATGTCCTGCGACGTCGATGAGGCCGTCACGTTGCTCAAGGCCCTTCACGAACACGGTCGTTTGTGCGGCGCTGCTGAGTTCATGCGGCTGTGAAGACGGGCGCAGTTTGATCCGGAAAAGAAACCAGGGGCCGGCTGCCGTGTAGCCTGGCCCTCTCACCAGGATGAGGAGATGAAACGACGACCTGTGGTGACGAGAGAGATCCTAGAGGGCTTGTGTCAAGCCTACGGCCGCATGGAGGCGGACGACCTGTCTGACCTGACCGATGAGCAGCAGGCCGCGTTCGAGGCGGCTGGGCGGTGGGTCAGTAAGATGTGGGAATTCATGCCACCTTCGGAACGGCGGGAGGAAGAAGCCGAGGCGCTGCTTGACCAGCAGCGCGCCAGCGGCCCCATCCAGGAAGCTCAGGAGCGGATGGCTAACCGTATCAAGGAGATACAGGCGGAGAAGAACCGGCAAGGGCCGTACCACTGGGAGGCGTGACTGACCCGCGACACCTGAGCGGCCCTCGCCCGGCCGCTCGTCTCTGAAAGATGATTGGATGACGCCGGAACACCGTGACAATATTCGCGCCGCCAACAAGCGGCGCAGCAAGCACCTCTGTCAAAGCTGCGGCCAGCTCGTGACCGTTCGAGATGGATCGGAAGTTGGCGGCTTGCCTGGAGTCAAGTACCGCCAGTGCAACGGCTGTGGTGCGACCGTCGCCATTACCAGGCGGCCTCCTCGTCGCCTGCCGTAAACCGGCCCGGTTCGCCAGACGGGCCATATAGAGGAGTGAGAATGTCCGAGATGAAGCACACGGAAGAGCCTTGGGAATTGGTGTTGATGGAGGAGGGGCCGGTACTGATGGGTGGAGACGGCCAGCCAGTGCTGTACTCCATGCCGCAAAAGGCGCCGTACCGTCGCCCTCCAGAGGAGCGAGCCGCCAACATGCGTCGCATGGGCGTGTGCGTCAACGCCATGGTTGGTGTGCCCAACGAGGCGGTGGAAGAGGTGACGTGCAGACTGGGCGCCTTGATCCGACAGCGGGACGCGTTTTTGGCGATCGTAGCGGCCTACGAGCAATGGGAGGCCGACCTGATCCAGTCGCAAGAAGCGTGGGCGGGAGGGCTGGCTCCGTTGCCGACCCTGACGCAGGAGTTGTTCGACCGCTTGCTGGAGATTCAGGCGTTGCGCAACGCCGCCATCGCCAGCGCGAACGGCAAGTAACCAAGACAGAAGCACGGCCCTGGAGGGACCACGAAGATGAACAACTGGGCCACCATCGACGACCCTTTGGACGAGGAAGAGCGCCGCGCCTTGCTAGCCGCCAAGGACCGCGGTCGTAAGCGCCTGAAGAGCGGCGTCATGGACATCCGTCCAGACCTGCACGCGGTCGCTCGCGGGGGCCTGGAGGCCGAGGTCCGCCGGCTGCAGCTCCTCGTCTTCCGTCTGCTCAGGGACAGGCCGCCCAGCCTTTCTCAGCCCGACGACGCACCCGAGCTGAAAACGCCATGCGCCCAGATGGAGCGGGCCTTGCTTGACGCCATGGCGTTTCTTTCCCGCTTGTCTGATGCCGACGAGCTGTGCGACCGGATCATCGGTCTCCTGGAGCCGGGGGCGTGCGGTATCGACGGTTGTAAAGACCCAGCGGACCATCTGGTATGGGACCGGGTCAAGGAACAGGTAGTTCGTTGCTGCGACAGCCACTCCAACGAGATCCTCGACCAGGAAGGCCCGGAGTACTCCAGTTTCTGCCCCAACTGTGGTTGCGACATCCCTATCAACTGACTCCTGCTAACATCACGGGTTGTCAAGCCCGCCGCGGCGGGCCTGTTGCCGCGACCACCCGATGTGCCACGCGTGAGAACTTCATGCCCCTTAACAGCACCGCCGGCCAGGCCCTCGTGAACGCCGTCCTCCCTGAGGAACTGCGCAACCACGAGCGCGCCCTGGACAAGAAGGGCATGGCCTCGCTCATGAAGGAGGTGGCCAGGAAGCACCCTGAGCAGTACCGAGAGGTCCTCTTTCGCCTGGGGAAGCTAGGCCATCTCACCGCCTACCACACAGGGTCTCTCTCCTTTGGCCTGGAACACATGCGCACCGCGGTCAGCGCCAGAGACATGAAGAGAAAGCTGCGCCAGGAGATCGATCAGATCTATGACCACCGTTCTCTATCTCAAAAAGAGAAAGAACAGAAGATCGTTGAGCTGGTGAGCTCCTATCAAGCTCCTCTCGAGAAGGCCGTCTACGACGAGTCCCTTGCCGAGGGAAACCCTCTTGCTCTGCAAGTTCTCTCAGGGGCCAGGGGCAACAAGACCAACCTGCGCTCCCTGAGAGGCGCTGATCTTCTCTACGTAGACCACAAGGACCAGCCCGTCCCCATCCCTATCTTGCGATCCTACTCCGAGGGCCTGACCCCGGCTGACTACTATGCCGGCAGTTTCGGAGCGCGAAAGGGCGTCATTGACGTCAAGCAGGGCGTGGCTGATTCGGGCTTCGCCTCCAAGTTGCTCGTCCAGATGTCTCATCGCCTGGTGACCACCTCTCTGGATCATCCCGAGCCACCCTCTCGTATCAGGGGCCTGCCTGTTGACCTTGACGACCCTGACAACGAAGGTGCTCTCCTCGCCCATGACATAGGGCCGTTCAAGAGAAACACCGTCCTCACCCCTGACGTGCTTCACCGGCTCAAGCAAGAAGGCCACAAACACCTCCTTGTGAGATCGCCTACCGTCGGCGGCCCGCCTGACGGAGGAGTGTACGCCCGTGACGTTGGTATCAGAGAGAAGGGCGTGATATCTCCCGTAGGAGATTTCGTCGGCATCGCCGCCGCACAGGCTCTCTGCCTAGCTGAAGGCACGTTGGTCACCCTGGCTGATCTCACTTTCAAGCGCATCGAAGAGGTCGCTCCGGGAGACCTTATTCTGGCGGCCAACAGCAAGGGTGAGACCGCTTCGGCCAAGGTGAACAGACGTTTCCTTAACGGCCCCCGTGCGTGTTTACGTTACTTCTGGTCGAATCAGGAGCATTCTGTTCTTGCCACGAGCGAACACAAAGTGCTCAGGCCTGACAAGACCGTCAGGCCCTTCGACCAGACCTCCGTGGTCTTGCTTCATACGCCTCAAGGGCCTACTCCAGCCGCCCTGGATGAGCCTCTTCATCAAGAGCCAATCATCCTGCCCACCTATGACCTGGAGATCGACCACCCCGAGCATCTCTACGTGCTCAAGGGCGGCTTGATCGTGGCCAACTCTGAGCCTCTTACCCAGAGCACGCTGGGCAGCAAGCACTCGGGGGGCGTAGCTGGGGCCAAGAAATCAGGGCCTACGGGCTTCAAATTGCTCTCTTGCTTGGGAGAAGGCACGTTGGTGCGCATGGCCGACGTGCCTTCCAAGGAGATTGAGAAGATCAAGCCGGGTGACAGGGTCATCGGTGCGAACTTGGAGGGGGGATGGTTCCCCGTCCAGGTCAAGAACGTCTTTGACAACGGCCAGCGCCCTTGTCGCACGTTCACCTTTGAGTCGATGCTTGGTGAGGAGAGCCTCACTGCCACGGACGACCATCTCGTACTGGCTCAGGCGCCCTGCTACAAGATCGACAAGACCCTGGCTGACAAGGGCCTGAAACGGTTTGATGAGTGGGAAGGCGGCCTCAAGGTCTCGCTGGGAGAGATACGCACGGCGCATAACTTGCCTCACCCGTTGGCGCCTGTGGGCTACAGGCCTGTGAAGGCCGCCAAGGAGCCTGGTTCTCCAGGCGTTCGTGTCGAGCTCCTCTACGCCACCCCTGAGGTGCTTCTCCCTACCTACGACCTGGAGGTGGATCACCCTGACCACCTCTTCGTCCTGGCCAACGGCCTGGTGGTGAGCAACTCGCAGATTCAGGTTCCCAAGGCCTTCCCATCTGGAGCTTCTCACTCTCAAGAAGATGGCCGCGTGCAAGCCGTCTTCCCTGCGCCCCAGGGCGGTAACTACGTGCAGGTCAACGGCCACAAGCACTACGTGGCCCCTGGCTTCGACGTCCTGGTCAAGCCAGGCGATGAGGTTGAATCTGGCGATGTTCTCAGCGAGGGAGTACCGAACCCTGCGGAAGTGGTGGCTCACAAGGGCGTTGGAGAAGGCAGGGCCTACTTCGTCCAGGCGTTCAGAGACTCGTTCAAGCGCTCAGGCCTGCAGGCGCATCGCCGGAACATCGAGCTGGTCGCCAGGGGCCTGATTGACCATGTCAGGCTTACCGAGGAGCATGGGCACTACTCCCCGGATGACGTAGTGCAGTACTCCCGTCTGGAGAGGGACTGGCAGCCAAGAGACGGTGCCAAGGAAAAGGCCCCCAACGAGGCCATGGGGCACTACCTGGAAGCGCCGGTGCTGCACTACTCCATCGGGACGAAGATCAGGCCCAGCGTGGTGAAGCGCCTGTCTCAGTTCGGCGTCAAGAGCGTGTTGGTGCATCAGCAACCACCGCCTTTTGAGCCTGAAATGGTCAGGGGGATGGAGAACCTGACCCATGACCCCGACTGGATGACGAGATTTCTGGGGCCTTATGTGAAAAAGAACTTCCTGAAGGGCGTTGCCAGGGGTGACATCTCCGACGAGGCCGGAAGCAGCTACGTCCCTTCTCTGGCCAGGGGAGCGGACTTCAACCGTCTGCCGCCTGTCAAGGGCTTTGACCCCAGGTCTCTGGGCCAGCTCTAAGCCCTGCGCAGCGGGCTAAATGCTGCGACTTTCCGATGTGCCGTGTCTACCCTTGTCTGTTGCGCTACAGCGCGGAGGAAATTGCGATGGATGGCTTTGGCCTGGTTCTCGGGCATCTGCTGGGCGACTACATTTTTCAAAACGACTGGATGGCCGCCAACAAGACCTCCCGTTCGTTCCCGTGCGCCGTTCACTGCACGGCGTACACGCTGGCCGTATGGCTCTGCTCCTTCTGGTGGCTACCTATCTGGGCGCTTGCGGTCATCTGGCTAGCCCACTTCCCGCTCGACCGCTGGCGGCTGGCAAAGCTCTGGATGGAACGAGTTTCCGGGCAGACCAAGTTCGCTTCGGCACCAGGTCTGGCTCCCTGGTCCGTCATCGTGGTGGACAACACCATGCACCTGACCGTGCTGTTCTTGCTGGGCGTGTTCGTCCAGGGGTGATTCGTCTGAGCCCTGCGCGGCGGGCTAAATGCCGCGACTAGCCGAGCTGCCGCCCTGTACCAGGCCTCCGCAGCGGCCTTATTGCTGCGGCAGGATGTTGTGCAGGCAGTCGATGTGTCACGTCTCGCTCATCTTTCGCACAAGGACACGACCATGGACGATTTCCAGCAGTAACTCCGTCTGCAGGAGCAGCACTACCGACTGCTCCTGAACGGTGAGGAGCCCAGCACCGGGCCGGTTGAGGACCTCGAGGACCGGATGGATGCGTTGTGGGACAAGTTCACCGAGGAACAACGGAAGGCGGTCATGGCCCTGGATGGTAACGAGGGCCTTCCCGAGGTCATCCAGCAAGCGATCAACGCCTACAAGGCCTTGTACGACGCTGGCGGTGGTAGGGGCAACGACACGCCGAGGCCCAAGGTGCAGCAGGACTTCAGCCCTGCTCAGCTCGGCGATCTTGCCGAGCTGAGTTTGGCCTTTGACGACGCCCGCTGGGGCCTGGAGATGGCCCTTCTCGACAGGAGGCTCGCCAGCCTCAGTCTCAGCGACAGGAGCGAGGCCCAATGAAAGAGATAGAAGACCTGATCTTCGACTGGATCGACACCGACCTGGCCTACCAGGCAGCCAGGTCGCGTGGTTACACGAGAAGCCGGGACGACAAGAACTACGTGGCAATGCATCAGGCCCGCGCAGTTTGGGGGCGCGCCTGGCGTGCTCTTGCAATTCTTACGAAACCGCTCTACCCGAAGAGCCCTTTGGAGGAGTTGTTTGCGGACTACCAGGCCTTCAGGGAGCGCCACGGCTGCCAGATTGACCCGAAGGACATACCCGCCCCTTTCAGCCAGGAGCTGGCCGAGCTCAGGGAGCGCTGCAGCGTGGCGCTCCTAGCGCTTCGCGGGGCGTACCACAAGCAGTTCGACGAGAAGCGCTGAAGACGCCCGTGGCGTACTCGAGGCTGCGTGCAGGAGCGAGGCCCAATGAAAGAGATAGAAGACCTGATCTTCGACTGTATCGACAACGAACTGGCCTCCCAGGTAGCCGTGGCGCGTGGCTGTATGAGAGCCCCGGACGACAAGAACTACACAGTACGCGAGGCCTACGCGCGCGCACGCCAGGCTTACGAGCGCTCACGGCGAGTGCTTGTAAATCTCATGAAGACGGCTGCGCCGAAGCTCGCGATACAAGAGTTGTTCGATGACTACGCGGCCTTCAAGGAGCGCCACGGCCCACTGGGTGACCCGAAGGACATACCAACCCTTTTCAGCCAGGAGCTTGCTAATCTCAGGTGCCACCACGCCGTGGCGCATCTGGCGCTTCAAGAGGCGTACGCCAGACAGTTCGACGAGACAGCTAGCGCCAGGTGCGCGACCAGTAGTGGACCAGGTAGCTCTCCGGATGGATGACCGGCTCCTCGTCCCAGAGAAACGGGTAGAAGAAGTGCCGGGGGTGAATGGTCACTCCCGTCATGTCCTCGCTGAAGAGATCAGGCCCCCAGGGCGGGTATCTATCCACGTAGAAGGGCAGCCGCGCTACCTGCCGCTTGATCCAGTTATGGCCGGCTTCTGCGCCGAAGACTGCGCTGCAGTAGGTGTGCATGGTCAGGTCACCGGCGAACGCGCGGGCCTCCAACAAAGGATCAAGTGGCCTCAGGCACTCAATGTCTGCGTCCAGGTACACGCCGCCAAAGGTGTTGACCACGTCCAGGCGCACTACATTGGACCTGGAAGACGGCTTTACGCAGCGTGGCAGAAAGCGGTAGGTGGCCAATCTCTTGACTGCTGCGTCGTCCCAGAGGACGTACTTCCAGCTCGGGTGCTTGGCCTTGACCGTCTCCATCCAGGCGCGTTGCTGCTCTGGGACAGGCCCGCCCAACCAGACCTGATGAATGATCTTGGGGATGCTCATGATTTTGACTCTAACCTGGGGGAAGAGCATGCGAGTTGTAAGGTGCAGTAGCTGCGGCAAGGACTTGTGCCTGAAGTGTGACGGTGATGGGTGGTTGTACACCGACGCTGCCGAAGGGGCAGAGTTTTGCCCGGACTGCGCCGGCCCGCACCAGTGCCCCAACGAGGAAACGCATGAAGCTCAAGGACAAGACGGCGGCTGACATCGTCGCTACCTGGTACAGGCTCAGGGCCCAGGGATGGCGTCGCCATCCCGTCGCTTTGGATAACCTCAGAAGCGCGATGTTGGCTCTCGAAGGGCCTGACCTGCCTGAGGAGCTTATCGCGTGGCAGGCGGCCGTTGAGGCGGAGCGGCAGATGACCGCTGAGCTGGACGCGGACAACATGGTCCCCATGTTGTCCGCGTTTCGCTTCGTCAGGGCCAACCAGGCCCTTATCGAGGCCTGTGCAGAAGGAGTAACTGTTGATGGCGACTGAAAAGCAGAAGAAACTGGCGGCCTCTTTTCCCTACGCCGTTCCACAATGCTTCGTCCGGTTCCTCGACAACAACCACGAAGGCATCGCGGTCTACACCAAACGTGGCGGCGCGGTCAGCTTCACGCGCCATCTCGGCACGCCCATGAACGCTAAGCTCTGGGAGGACCTGGTGGAGCGGCTGGGCTGCCTGGGGCTGCGTATCTACGGCCCGGGCTTCGACGGTGCGTGGACCATGGGCTTTTTCGGGCCGGGCGCGTTCATATACCTGGACGAGAACTTCCTCGTCCGGGACATCGAGTTTCAACCGTGAGGTGAGCCATACAAGACGAGGTGCTTCAGAAGGCCCTTGAGACCATCAGGGCCGTCGGCGTCAATCTGCCCGACCCTGCTCCCGGTCTCTGTACCGCCGTCGTGCGACCCTACTACCTGACGGCCGACCAGAACTGGCTCTGCATCGCGACCCAGATACACGGGCAGGTCGTCTTCGTGCTCAATTTGTTTTCCGGAAAAGCACACGAGAATGAGCAATGCGTGGCCGATTGGCGGCCTGGTGATGCCCTGGATGACCAACTGCTTGAGCGATTGCGGCTCTTCGTCCGCGTTGACCATGAGGCCCTTCTCGCCCAGGCCAGGGCCCTGCTTCAGGGCTGGGTGGACAAACAAGCCCATGACCGCTGCTGGTACTACCCTGATGTCTTCCGTGAGTTGGCTGCCTTGCTAGGCGTGAAGACGACCGTCCCTGGAGGCTTGCCGCCCAGGCCTGAGTTCGAGGACGGCTGCAGGAGATACCAGGACGAGGAGTACAACCGCACGGTTTGACAGCTCACCTGTTTACCATTACGCTGGAGAGCTCCAGCGTAATGGTAAGGTTCTCAGCAAGGCCTTCTCGGCGGCCTCGATGCCGTGAAATGCCGTCGGCGCTGCGCTAAATGCCGCAACTCGACCTTGCACACTCGCTCGCGGGCCAGTAGCATGATGGTGCTCGGAGTGCGTGTTGAGCAGGACAGAGGAAGAAGCCTAGTAGTGTAAGCCGTTCCCCGCGCGGACAGAGCGCCGCCAATAGTGGGCCGCGTCGAACAGCTACCCGACGACCTGACCGACGAGCAGAACGAGCAAAAGCCCTGTGCAGCGGGCTGGATGCTGCAACTCTAGCAGTTGGGGCCAGGACAGGCCTTGCTACACGTACTGAAGCCCTATACAGCGGGCTGATAGCTGTAGCACGGCGAGCGCGTCGACGCCGAGTGGTCAACGCACTGAAGCCCTCTGCGGCGGGCTGAATGCTGCAACTGGAAGTAGTTGTTCGACAAGGTGGTCGCACCGAAGCCCTCTATAGTGGGCTGAAAGCTGCAGCAGGAGACCGAGAGCTTGGCGGCCCGGCCCATACCATGTCTACACGCACCATCACCGTCCACGATCGATGTACAAAATGCAACCGCACGCTCCACTTCATATCCGAAGGCGAGCGAGGCGTGTGCGGTCCTTGCTGGGTGGCCTCTCTCGCGCCCGAGACCAAGAAGGCCATAAATCGCGTGATCGCCAGCGCCTTCAACGGCAGCGGCGAAGAAGAGAAGAGCCAGGCCGTTGATGGGGCCATGAAGGCCCTCCAGCAAGAAGACAAGAAGCCCTCTGCAGCGGGCTGAAAGCTGCAACTGGAAATACTCAAGCATGGGAGTGCCAAAGCCCTCTGTAGCGGGCTAAAAGCTGCGACTGGCGACCGGAGCGATGACGCGCATGTCCGTCGAGGACGACAAGTTCTGGAACGAGGTAGTAGGCGATCTCCGCAAGAAGCGAGGCTTTGGCCCGCTCACGCCAGAAGAGGCCCAGGCGGCCTATGACGCCGCGCCGGAAGAGCCTCTCTCCGAGGACAGGATCAAGGAGATCGTCAAATACGCCGTTTCAGGCGGCCAGGGCTAACCCGACTGAAACGGCGTAGGTAGCACCTCGTCAGGCCTAGAAGCGCCTACTGGAAAACCAGTAGGCGCTTCTTTTGTCTGTATCATCCCGATAAGCCAGGTGGCCAGGGCGGAGCAGAGGCCACCTGGCACCGTACACGCCTTCAACGAGAAGTAGGCTTGATGCCCGTAGCAGTTCAATCCCTGGGCGACGTTCTTATTCAAGAGGTGCTTGAGCACCCCGAGGACGACGTCCCCCGCCTGATCTACGCCGACTGGCTCGCCGAGAACGATCAGCCCGTCAGGGCCGAGTTCATCCAGCTCCAGTGCCGGCTGGCCAAAGAGCAGCCCGACTACGCCCTTGACACTGGAACTTCACCCAGGGCCTACACGTCCTCGGGCGACCCTCGTATCAGGCGGGCCTACGCGCTCTTCCAGGAACTGGCCTTTCCTACCGTCAGCAAGGGCCCGATTACCTTGACTTCCTTTCAATGGACCGCGGCCACCTGGCGACGAGGCTTCGTGGAGGGCCTCTCCTTGAGCTGCTCGGAATTCACGAGGCTAGCGCGGCTAGTGTTCAAGCTGCACCCGGTCACGCGCGTGCAGCTCAAAGACAGGCAACCGACCTGGTGCCCGGGATGGAACGGTTACTGGAGTTGGCGCGTTACGGGTGACGAGGTCCCGTTTTTTAGCGACGGCTTCTTACTGCCTCACGAAATCTTCAATCTCCTCGGCCCTGGGCACAGGGAGTCGCAACACGGTCAGTGGCGGCACTTTGACAGCAAGGAGAGGGCCGTACAAGAGCTCTCTCAGGCCTGTGTCGCCTTTGGCATCACCAAGAGGAAGGAGGGCCTCTCTGAGGCCCTGTCGGCAGAAAGCGAGAAAGATACCTCATGACCGATTACGAACAGTGGCGCTTCCGGACCACCTTGCTTAGCGATCTGGCCACCGTGATCGCCGGCAGCGAACGTGACTACTCTCCCGAGGAGATCGTCGCCAGGGCCAAGGTCATCACCGAGGCCGTGATCAGAGAGGCGGGCAAGGCCCCGGAGAGACAGGAAAAGCCCGTCTCTCCGGGGCCTGCCCCCGACGACTACGCGGCCCTGGTGTTTTCGGGCGTCGCCAAGAAACTCGGCGACACGCTGCATGAGTCGGCCGCTTGTTTGAACGAAGCGGCCAGAAAGGCCGGGCCGTCGTGAACGAACACCAACGGCTGGAGAGAGACCTTGAGTCTCTCCAGCGTGATCACCTTCTGGTCCTCGCCGACGCCGCTCTTGAAGCCGGCGAGGAGCTTCTTGCCGTTGGTTACCGTCGCCTGGCCGAGTGCGGGGCCTGGCCCTTGCAGGTGCTTGAAGACGGCCTGTCTCGCTGGGAGTGGTGGACGGAGAAGGAAGAAGGCCGCTCCTTTGAGTGCTCCTTGCCGCACCGGTGGATCAAGCGCGTCCGCCAGCTCACCAGGAGCCCTCATGGCCAGACGTGCAGGGCCCCTACCAGACAGGCAGCGCTGCGGGCGGCCGCCCAGGCCTGGGGCGAGTTGGCCTTGTCCGTTCACCTGGCTGGGCCGGGCACGTCTCTGGGCGATTGGCGCAAGCCCGGGAAGAAGGAAGAAGAAGCGCCAGCTCCCACGGCCTTGCTTGAGGAAATTCAGCAGGAGATGGAGCGCATGCAGTCGATCAAGGAGCACGTTGACCACATGCGGGCCGCCAGCCCAGCCGGTTGGCGGTCCTGGCGCACGTTCAACCAAGGAGATCAAGGATCATGAGCCCACCGTTCGATCGCTGTGACAACTGCGGCGGCCAGCTCGGCCACTTCAAACGAGAGGCCTACCTGGAAAAGGCTGTTTGCCTTGCCTGCGGGCTCAAGCACTTCCGCGACCTGGATGACCATAGGATGTTCAACGCGCCGTATCGCTCGACCCACCCTGTGGACCTGGTCATGTCCCTGCCGGCTGACGACACGAGAGCGCAGGTGTCGTCTTTCCACCAGCGAGTGGCTGACTCTGGAGTGCCGGTCCTCTTACCGCCGGCGATGTTCGCCAGGCCGTTGGAAGCGGATGCTGAGAGAGGCCCATCGGCGCCGGCTGGTGTCTGTCAGGGCGACTACGCGGAGATGTTCACCCTTGCCTTCCTGCTCATTCCCGGTCAGGCCCCGCGGATGATCGCTGCGCCAGGGTTCTCCAGGCCTATCTCCGAGCACATCGGTGACGAACGCGCCTTCCTGGCCCCGTTGGTTCAAGCGGCCGTGCTGCAAGGCGCGCAGCGCATCGCCAGGGAGGTCCTGGGTCAGGGGCCTTTGCCCCTTCGGGACCTGGACCGCGGCTTGCTCGAGGACATGGGCTTCAAGCGCTACGACAGCCCGTCCCGGGGGGACTACGAGACCTGGGCCTACGATGGCGGCACCCCGCACGTGCAGTTCTTCGATGGCGAGATAGACCTGCCGCACTGGGCGATCAACGGTCGCGGTCTCTCTCGCAAGGACTTCTTCGCCTGGTTCCTCAGGGAGCTCAAGACCCAGGTGGTGGATGACGCGCGGGAGAACATGACATGAACGTTTACATCTACTGCGGCGAGCTCTACTGCGAGGCGTGCGGCAACGTCATGCGCGACGCCTTGAAGAGGATCGGCCGCGCCCCTGCCAACCCTGACGACGAGACGAGCTACGATTCTGACTTCTACCCCAAGGGCCCCTACGCCGATGCGGGGGGCGAATCAGACGTCGTTCACCACTGCGGCAGCGACCACAAGTGTCGCGAGCCTGTCGAGATCGGTGGTAGCCGCTACGGAAAGTTCCTCGAAAACGCCTTGACGACGGCCGGCGTCGCGGAGCTCGAGAGGATGCTTGCGGAAGACCTGGCCAGTCAGGCCGACCCGGTCCTACAGTTCTGGGCGGACTACTACCGGAAGGCCGGATACGACATTCGGCAATACGAGAAAGGGAAGCAGGAAGAGAGATGACAGAGGCCCAGTGGCTTGAGAGCAAAGACCCTTTCGACCTGTTTATGGTGGCGTCCAGCGACGCGCCGGCAAGAAGAAGCGATAGAGAACTGCGTCTTTTCGCCTGCGCCTGCTGCCGTAGCGTTTGGCACTTGCTTGGCGACGAGAGAAGCAGGCGCGTGGTCGAGGTCGCCGAGAGGTTTGCCGACGGCGAGGTGAGCAGAGAGGAACTGGGCAGGGCACTCGTCTGCGGCCCTGGTGGTTTCGTTAGCCACTCTCAGCGCACGGACGAACTGGTGCGGCTGTTCTACGCCACGGCCGAGCCCGGCTTCTTCGTCTTCGCCGGACAACTGCGCAACCTTGGCCGCGGCTGGGAGGGCGAGATGCCGGACAGTGACTGGCACGAGCGCTGGCTGCCCGTGTGGGCCAACTTGCTCAGGGACGTGGTCGGCAACCCCTTCAGCCCACTCCCTGTCAAGGTGGGCCTTTATCAACCATCCGAAGAGATCACCCGCCTGGCCACGACGGCCTACGAAGAGCGCTGCCCTGTGTCGGGCGCACTGGAGCCTGCGCGACTCGCCATCCTCGCTGATGCCGTTGAAGAAGCAGGCTGCACGGAAGAGTTATTGCTTCATCACCTTCGCGACATGGAGCCGTGCCAGGAGAGGACCAGCCAGGGCTACGAGTGCAAGAACGGGCAGCTCTTCTACCTCAACTCAGGCGGCGCGACTTACCATCGCTGTAAAGGGACAGGCTGGATGCGTCATCGCGGTGCTCACGTTCGTGGCTGCTGGGCCCTGGATCTCATCCTGGGAAAGGAGTGACCACTTGACCGAGCGAGAGTGGCTGGGGAGCACGCGGCCCGAGAAGTTACTACGGTGGCTTGACAGTACGACCAGAGCGGACCGCAAGCCCACTCACAGGGGCATGCGTCTTTTCGTATGCGCCTGTTGCCGCAGCCTGTGGGACAAGTTGAAAGACCAACGACTTCGCGACTCGGTGGAGACCGCCGAGCTTTTCGCCGATGGCGAGGCTACGGAAAGGCAGTTGGAGCTTGCACACAAAATGGCCTGCCCGGCGGTTAGCAAAACGCATAGTAGCGCGCCTAACGAGTATTTTTGCGTCTGGGCCGCCCTGATGACGTCGAAGCCTGGTGACCGGTTCCATGACTTCCTAACCGAGCTTGAGCGCTGCCCCTCTGATGATCACCCCCTGCCAAAGGCGACGCAGCTTGAGTTGATCCGAGAGATCTTCGGCAATCCTTTCCGGCCGGCCATTGCGGACTGCAACGAGGCCCTGGACGGCTCGTGCGAGGCTCACGGCTGCGACTTCCAGAAGACAGGCGAGGCCACGTCCATATGCCCTGGCGGCAGAGGATGGTTTCGTACACGAATCGCCTGTACACCTACTGTTCGTGATCTTGCGTTAGCCAGCTACATGGATCGGTCCAGCCAGGATCGTGCTGAGCTCGACCCTTCCAGGCTCCTGGTCCTCGCAGACGCCCTGGAGGAAGCGGGCATGCGGCCCGTTACCGGCCGTACCGTCTCTCAGGTCGTCCAAGCAAGACAACAAGCCGTCATGGGCGGCTGCTGTGAGCGCTTCGCTGATCACTCGGCTTGTGACTGCCTGGAGCTGGCCGTTCCTGACGGCGTGCTTGAGCACCTGCGCTCGCCTGGTCCCCACTACCGCGGGTGCTGGGCGCTTGACTTCGTCCTGGGCAGGTAGCGACGGCCCGCCTCATGGTCGTTGGTGCGACGGACGAGCAGTCGGGTGAGGCCTGGTACAATTCTCCGCCGTGGCTGCTTCGAGTTGCTGGCCGTAGGGAGGCGGAGCATGTCAGACCAGGCCGTGATGGGCTTGATCACTGCCGTGGTGAGCTTGCTCGGGACGATGTTTACAGGCATCCTCACGTACCTCATGGCCAGGCTCAACGCTCGCGCCGCCGTCGCCGCGACGGCCGTTGAGCAGGTCAAGAAGGACCTGTCCACCAGCCAGGGCGTGGTCAACGAGAAGCTCGACAAGGCCGAGAAGATAGCCGAGAAGACGCACACTTTAGTTAACAGTAATATGGGTGTGCAGCTCGAGATGCACGCGCTGCTTGCCAGGCGAATGGCGGACAAGACCCACGAGCCGGATGACATCGCGGCGTTCCTGGTCGGCAAGCTGTAAGGGAGCCAGCGGTATGAGGATCTTTGCGTGCGTTCTCCTGCTACCATTCCTGCTTCTCGGCCCTGCCGAGACCAGGAGGGCAGGACAAGCTCCCACGGCCGAGAAGCGACCGCGTGGCGCATTGAGTTTGAAGCTCGACGGCAACGTGCTGCTCATCGTGCAGTCGATGCCTTGTACGGTGACGGCCCCCGCCGGCGCAGACTTCTACATGTGGAACTACCCTGAGACCGTGAAGGCCTCAGCCGACGACAACGTCCTGGTGGTGAAAGACGCCCCCAAGGGCGCTTCGACGATCTCGGTCCTCTCCGTTACCATTGACTTTCAGCTCGACAAGGACGGGAAGGTCAAGAAAGAGATCAAGAAGGAGACCGGGTCGATCGTCTTGACCTACGGGAGTGGCCCTGAGCCGAAGCCGCCCGTTCCGCCAGGACCGCTTCCGCCCGATCCTCCAGGCCCTGATGACGCGCCGATCAAGGAGCCAGGCTTTCGCGTCTTGATCGTCTACGAGTCAGCCGAGTTGACCAAGATGCCGTCTGCGCAGCAGTCCGTCCTCTACGCCAAGAGCGTCAGGGACTACCTGAACGCCAAGTGCGTCGTCGGCCCGGATGGGAAGACGCGTGAGTGGCGCATCTGGGATGCCGACGTGGATACCTCTGCCGAGTCCAAAATCTGGCAGGGCGCGATGAAGCGGCCCAGGAAGTCCTTGCCCTGGATCTTGATCTCCAACGGCAAGACGGGCTTTGAAGGCGCGCTTCCTGCCGACACGACCAAGGCGCTCGAGCTCCTGAAGAAGTACGCCGAGACGTCGACGACGAAAGGTGGCCAGAGATGATGCTACGGCCCAACGAGTTGCTGATCGGCGACCACAACTACGCTGAGCACGTCGTCTCCGTGGTGGACGGGGAGCAGAAGGCCAGGGGCCTCGTCCCGCGGGACTTCAAGCTTCACCCTCAAGGGTGCTACGGCAGCGTCCAGGCCGTGGACATCCCGCTTATCCCCAGGGGCGAATGGAGCGAGCGGATCAAGGACAAGGTCGCGCAGCAGTCGCAACTCTCGGACATCAGGCTGGTCGGCAACAACGGACAAATAATACCCTCCCTCGACCAGGGAAATAAGGGTTATTGCTGGGCGCACAGCACGACGCAGGGAGTTATCATCGCCCGTGCGGTCAGCAATCAGCCTTATGTTCCGTTAAGTGCCTATGCCGTGGCTTGTGTTTTGAAAAACTTTCGGGATGAGGGCGGTTGGGGCGCTCTCTCTTGCGACTTCATCTCGACGCGTGGCGTGCCCAGCCAGGAGAAGTGGCCGCAGCAGTCGATGAGCCGCAGCAATGACAACCCCGACACCTGGGCCAACGCGGCGCTGCACAAGATCCAGGAGGGCTGGGTCGACCTGGGGTCCTCGGTCTACGAACGCAACCTCTCCTTCGACCAGACGATCAGCCTGCTGCTCTCGGATGTTCCGGTGGTGATCGATCTGAACTGGTGGGGGCACAGTATTTTGGGCTTGGACGCGGTGGACGGCTTGTCGATGCGCAAACAGACGAGGGCGAGGTCTGGCAAGCGCGCTACGCTGCAGGAGTTCGAGTTAGCCTGGGGCGTGAACGAGGTGACAGGCGGCTACGGCGTACGCATACTGAACAGTTGGTCAGATGCGTGGTCCGATCGTGGCATGGGAACGCTCTCCGGCAGCAAGGCGATCCCGGACGGTGCGGTCGCTCCGCGAGCCATCACGGCCGCGGCAGCGTAGGGGACTTGCGACGAGGCGGCTGGGGAGTGGTCAGAATGCGTTCGACCGACCACCCGCTACGGAGACGGCCCTCAATCGTGTTTCGCTTGAGCCCGAGGAGCAGACACCATTCGCGGACCGTGAGGGACTTACCGTCGTGGGTCAGCCGGCGGTTGGTTCTCCTGTTGCAGGACTGCTGAAAACGCGTGGCCCAGCGGCAGTTAGCCGGCTGACCACGCTCTCGGCACTCTTCGCACTTGCCGCAGGTGTAGTTGCCGTTATTGTCGATGCGATCGATGCTGTGGTCGTCGTCGGGGATCGGCCCCATGTCTTCGAGGAAGTTCGCGGCCGAGGCCAGCCAGCGCTTGCAGACGCGAATACCTCGCCCGCCGTAGTTCTCCCAGGCCGGGCTTTTCGGGTTGGTGCATCGGCTGACCATGCCGGCCCAGGAGTGGTACTGGACGGTATTGGACTGACCGTGCTTTCGGTTGGCGGCGGATGATCTCTCGCGATGAAAGCAGCCGCAACTCGTGGATTCGCCCTTGCGGAGTTTATAGGCTTCGATGTCCTTGACGGCCCCGCAGTCGCAGCGGCAAACCCAAAACACCTTCTTGCCGACTCGGCTGGAGCGTTCGATCACCGTTAACCTGCCAAACCGCTTGCCGACGTGATCGATACCGCGGAACCGGCAGCCGCAACTCGTGGAGGTGCCGTTACGGAGGTTCTGCCCTTTAACGGTTCGCTCCTTGCCGCAGTCGCAACGGCACAGCCAGAAACTTACACGGCACGTAGCGGTGTACTTTCGCATCGGATCGATGCCGATAACTTGCCAGGAGCCGAAACGACGCCCGGTAAGGTCGATAAGCGAAGGTACGTTCGTAGAATGGTCCGTAGCCATGACGTGCAGCTCCGTGAGGCTGTTACGGGTGGTTAGGGCCGCCGCGGCGTTACCAGCGCCTTGGCGGTCCACATTATTATATGGATGCGAAGCGCTTGGCCTGATCTTCGCGTGGGAGACATCCATGATCCGCGTTATGACCGTCCTGGCCGTTCTGGTCCTCTTGACGGGCACTCTCTGTGCCGGCCCTCCGCAAGCGCCCTTGCCGCCCCAGGGCCCGTCACCACCGCAGTGCCCACTGCCCGCCAGTGACAACGCAGTTCGGCGAGCTGCCTCGCTCAAGCAAACGGTCTGCGGCGTCTGGTGCAACGGCGGCTGGGGCACCGGCACTCTGATCGCCGGTGCGCGCAAGGATGGCAAGCAAGAAGTGCTGACCGCCGCTCATGTCGCGAGCCCGCCTGGCGCCTACTGCATGATCGTCCTGGAAGACGGGCGCAAGCTCGATGCCTCCGTCGCCTCCTGCGATACGATCGCCGATGTCGCCTGGCTGCTGACCAAGACCGCCGTCAAGTTGGATGGCGCTACCCTGGCGGCCCGCGGGCCTCGTGTAGGCGACATTGTCAGGCACTTCGGTCGTGGCAGCGACCGAAGGAGCGGCTGTGCGGGGAAGGTTGTTAGCGCGTCGAATGAACGGATCTGGGCGGACTACCCGCGTGCCTCCGGAGACTCCGGGGCCGGGCTGTTCAGCCCCGTCGGCGAGCTGGTCGCCCTTCACGTCGCGTACCAGGGCGCCCTTCGCTACGGTCCGACGTGCGAGGTCGCCGCTCGTATCAGGCCAGGTGATAGCAAACAGAGGCCGGCCCTTGCGCTCTCCCAACAGACCGTCCCCGTCTACCAGGCCCTGGCGGCGTACTTGCAGCCTGCGCCCCAGCCCACGTATCAGCCCCTGTATCAACCGACGTACCAACCGCTCTACCAGTCGGCTCCAAGCACGATGCGTTACACCACGTCAGGGCCGCAGTTCTTCGCCCAGCCAAGGCAAGCTGCGTTGAACTGCGGCCCAGGTGGTTGACGTTGACCCTGTGCGCCCGGTCGGGCGCAGCGCGTGTCCGCGGTATGCTGTGAAGGCCCACACCCAACCCGAGAAAACCATGCACGAAGAACAGGTCGCTGAACAACCAGAGAAAACCACGCAGAAAGAACAGGGCGCCGAACACCACTTGACCACCGCCGGCGTGTCCCAGGCGTTGCTCGAGGCTGGCAAGGCCCAGGGCCTCGACCCGGCCGCCGTCCTGGCCTTGTTAACGCAGTTCGCCCCGCTCGTCTTGCAGATAATAACGGCGCTTCAGGAGATCCTGAAGAGTAGGCAGCAGTCGCCTCCGGCACCGTGAGGTGCCAGGCATACCGTGAAGCAGCGAAGAGCACAGAGAGCTACGGCGATCCGAGTCGAGATCAGCAAGGCCCTGGAGGTTCTCTCCAGGGCCTTGCTGATATCCGGACAGACCGCTGAACATAGTTCAGCGGTCTGTCCGGGGCGCTTCCCTTTCGCCTTTTTCGAGAGAAAGTGACTTATGAGGCGATTTGCAGTCTGCTTACCGCTCCTGTTTACGCAGTTGGCTGTTTTGTGGTCCGCTCCCGTCCCTCCGCCTCGAAAATCGCCTGTACGACCTGGCTCGCCGGTTGGTCGCTGGCGTATCGTTCGTACGGACGCCAAGAGGCCTCCGGGGACGATGGAGTTGCTGGCGGATGGGCGGGCCGGTTATTGTGGTGTCCAGGGCGGGTCTTCGGTGGCTGCTCGCTGGGTCCTTAACGAGACGGAGGACGGGACGGACTTCCTTCTAACCCAGGGGCGGGGCGACGATGCCGTCGTGCTTGAGAGCGGAAGGTGGGAGGACGGGCGGCTGAAGATGCCGGGAGGATGGACGCTCCGATTCGATTCGAGAGGTTGCCGTAAGGTATGCTGGAGAAGAGAACCACGTGTTGCGGCCGTTCTTCGGGCCGGCTGTGGGTTGAAACAAACAAACAAACAAACCAGGAGAAGGTCATGCACGAAGAGATTAAGGAACACCATCTGATGGCCGCCGGCGTGTCCCAGGCGGGGATGTCTGCGGCCAAGGCCATGGGCCTTGGCCCGGCCGAGATCCTGGCCCTACTGGCCCAGTTCGGTCCTCTCGCCCTGCAGTTCCTGACGGCGCTTCAGGAGATCCTGAAGAAGAAGCAGCAGTCTGCGGCGCCGTGAACGGGCTGCCGTGCGCGAACTCAGCAAGGCCCTGGAGAGAACCTCCAGGGCCTTGCTGTTTGACCGCTTGTGTCTGGTACAAAGAGGTTGAGAGAGAACGAGAGCTGGAGAGAGCCTAATGGTCACGAAGAGAGAGCTGCAAGAAGACGACGTGCGGCGGGCCAAGCTGGCCGAGGAAGCGGCTCGGCGGGCAGAGGAGTGGCGCAAGGGGCAAGGCGACAGGGACCTCAAACGCGCGAAGGGCCTGCTGGACGGCGAGCTGGGAGCGGCCCTAAAGCGGTTGAATGCTGCGGGCCAAAAGATAGTGAAGTTGAGCGAGAGTATTGTCTGGGAGGCTGACGACACCGCTAGCTTCGATCTCAGCGACGATAAGTTCATGCTCGGCTTCGAGCCTCGTCCGAACTACGAGCCGACCCTGGTCTTGATCGAGCACCTTCAAGAGGCCGGCTTCGCGGTCTTCGTCGAGGCCGTCGAAGAACAGGACGACTACGGACCGGGCACGCAGTTGCTGTACTACCTGGTGATTGACTGGAGGTGATCTGACCATGGTCACGAAGAGAGAGCTTCAAGAAGACGACGCCCTGCGCGCCAGACTGGCCCGTCAGCAGTCCCTGGAGCAGGCCCAGATCTCCGAGGAGTGGAACAAGGAGCGAGAGGCAAGGGACCGCAAGCGCGCCAAAGGGCTGGTGAACGGCGAGCTGGGAGAGGCCATCAAGAGGTGGAACGCCGCGGGGCACAAACGGGTGAAGCTGGAAGAGAACCGCGCCTGGAAGGCCGACGGCGGCGAGATCTACAGCGAGCCGTTCAAGCTCGACTTCGAGCCGCGCTTGCAATACGCGCCGGCTTCCATCCTGTGCAAGCACCTTCAAGAGGCCGGCTTCGTGACCTTCGTCGAGAAAGTGGCGGAACGGAATTGGGCCACCGTCACTACGGCGGACGGGTACGAGTTCGTGGACGCGCCGGGCTGGCATGACCGCTACTACCTGGTCATTGACTGGAGCTGATCATGATCAATGAACTTGCGGAGAAAGAGCTTCTCGAGGTCATCAGGAGGCGCTGCGTCCTCAGGGGAGACTTCACCCTGGCCTCAGGCGCGAAGAGCAACACCTACCTGGACCTGAGACGGGCCTCCTGCTCCTGGGAGGCCGCCGAGCTGATCGGCGACGTGCTGTTCGATCGCCTGTCTGAGCCCCCGCCTGACGCCGTGGCCGGAATGGCCTCCGGCGCCATCCCCCTGGTCACCTCCACGGTACTGGCGGCCAGGCACTTCGCGGCCGGCTACTACGACCAGCCCCTCGAGGGGCTGTGGGTGCGAGAAGCGCCCAAGGACCACGGCTCGTTGTCGGTGGTGGAGGGCATGTTCACGCCGGGCGACACCGTGGTCCTCCTGGAAGACGTCGCCACCTCGGGCGGCTCCTTGCTCAAGGCCGCCACCGTGCTGAGAGACATGGGCCTCAAGGTCCTCGCCGCCATCGCCCTGGTGGACAGACAGCAAGGGGCCAACGAGCTGCTCAAGGAGCACGACATCGACTTTCAGGCCGTCTTCACCCTGGCCCAGGTCCTCGAAGAGGAGAAGTAGCCGATGAGCCTTTTCAAGCAGCTTCTGCTCATGGGCGTTGCCATCTCCGTGGTGTTTGTTTTCCTCGTCGTGATCTCGGCGTTGACCGGGGCCGACCTGACCTTGCTCGCCATGTGCTTGATCGTCGGGCTGCTGATCAGCCGCAGGTGAGCTGGCACAAAGGGGTGATCTTGAAGACAACGCAGTTCACGCTCAACATCGGCGTAAACGCCGGCTACGGCCATGAGAACCAGGCCGTCGACCCGATGAAGCTGGTGGCGCAGATCTGGCAGCGCCACGCGCGCAACCAGTACTTCAATGAGCGCGGCCCGCTGGTAGCGGGGATCGTCTCGCCTGCCAAGACGGTCTATCTTGAAAGCCACGGCTGCCCGCCCGGTGGTGAGGACACCGTGCTGGTCACCGGGCTTCGCAACCCGGCGTTTAACTCCGACGACAAGTCCTGGCGAGAGGCCGTCAAGGCCATCGCCTTGGCCGTTGGGAAGGAGCTGAACCAGACGACGGCCTACCTCTCCTTCTCGGAGATCGACTTCCTGTACCTCAAACCATCGGCGCAAGAGGGCTGATCGTGGCAGAGATCAAAGACCAACCACCACCTGTGCCCAACACACGCGAGGCGAGCTGGGACCTGGTCCTCCAGGACATCAAGGACCGCGACAAGATCGGCCAGGAGCGCTACGGCACTCGGTTACAACCGCTCAACGGCAGAGACACCCTGGTTGACCTGTACCAGGAGCTATTAGACGCGGTTGTTTACGCACGGACGCTCATCGCGGAAGGTTGGCGAGAAAGGGCCATGGCCGCCGAGCAGAAGTTGGCTGCCAGGTCTTACGTCGGCCCTGTGGCGTTCAGCTCCGACGGCCTCAGGCAACAACGCATCGCCGCCAAGATGAGCCAGGGCGCCCTGGCTGATCACCTTGAGGTGAGCCGCAATACCGTGATCGCCTGGGAGAGCGGCAAGAGCGAACCGTCGGCCTCGAAGCTGGCCATGGCGGCGACCCTGTTTGTCTGTCACATCGCGGACTTCTTCGAGCCGCTCAAGAACGCGCCGTGACGGTCCTCAACGACCCCTGGCTGACTCGTGCCGGCCAAGGGTCGCTTTTCTCTTCGTCTATGCGACCTGACCATTCACTTTCTTCTGGAGAGACCTGATGCTTAACAGGCCGTTGGTGCTTTATCACGCGGGTTGCTACGACGGCTTTACCGCTGCCTGGTGCGCGTGGAAAAAGCACGGCGATCAGGCCGACTATCTGCCCGTGCAGTACGGGCAACCGCCGCCTGATGTCACGGACAGGAACGTTGAAGTCCTGGACTTCTGCTACCCGCACGATGTGCTTCAAGAGATGGCCCGGAAGGCCAGGTACATCAGGGTGCTGGATCACCACAAGAGCCGGGCCAGGGACATGGCCGGTCGGTACTGGGAGGAAGGCGACGAAGAGAAGGACTTCAGCGCCGGGTTCGGCAACCTGATCTGTTTCTACCACCCGAAGAAGTCCGGCGCCCGGCTCGCCTGGGAGCACTACCAGACCAACAAGGAAGCGCCGTTCCTGGTGGACTTGATCCAGGACCGAGATCTCTGGCTCCACGAGCAGCCCTACTCCAAGGAGCTCAACGCCTGGATACGCACGTATGACTTCGACTTCAAGACCTGGAGCTGGATGGCCGACGGCCTGGTGAGGCCCTGGCCAAGCGCTCACCTGGATGAGAAAGGCACCTCTAGGGCTGGCTGGGCCTGCGCCGGCTTAGCAGTCCAAGCGCGTCAGCAAGGCCAGGCCGTCCTGCGCGCTCAAGCCCAGTTGGTGGCCAACATCTGCAAGACGGCGAGAGAGGTCTGCATCGGCGGGCATCAAGTGCTCGCCGCCAACACCTCCTGTCTCTTCTCCGAGGTGGCCGAGAAGCTGGCTGAAGGAATGCCCTTCGGTGCCGCCTGGTTTCAGCGCTCGGACGGCAAGTTTCAGTGGTCGCTGCGCTCCAGGGAAGGTGGCGTGGACGTATCAGAGGTGGCCAGGGCCTACGGTGGTGGTGGACACGCCGCCGCGGCCGGCTTTGAGACGATAGCGCTTCACCCTGAGTTGAGGAAGACCTTGTGACAGAGAAGGAATGGCTGACAACCAAAGACCCGGTCGCGATGCTGACCTGGGCCCGAATCGAGCGCCCGACCTACAGCAGTTACCGCAGCTACCCGGACAACTGGCGACCGATGAGCGACCGCCAGGTCCGTCTCCTCGGTGTCGCTTGTTGCCGGCAGGTCTGGCAATCCTTGATTGACGGGCGCAGTCGCAAGGCTGTACAGGTGGCTGAGCGCTTCGCCGACGGCCTGGCTACGCCGGACCAGGTGAGGATCGCCGGGGCAGGTGCGAAGCGAGCCTTATACCAGGCCAATCCATTATTCGAGGTCGACCTGCCCATGAGGTGCCTCGGCCCGGTTGGCCAGTTGACGGATAACAACGGCCTGCCTCGCTGGTTCAGTGTTTCCAACAGCCTAGCCGCGGCCCAGGCTGACCTGATCAGGGACATCGGCGGCAACCCGTTCCAGCCGGTAGAGCTTGAGCCGACCTTCCTTGCCGGTCGTCGCGGATGCCGTAGGGCCGGCAGTTATTACACGCAGCCGCCGGGCGGTGTGCTTGTTTGTCCGACCTGCGGTGACGAGGCAGTGCTGCACTGGCATCCCTGGCTTACCCCTGACGTACGGTCTCTGGCGCAGGCGGCCTACGACGAGCGACCAGGGAGAGAATGCGACAAGTGCCAAGGTTGCGGCAGTTACAAGCGCATTAGGGGGTTGCCGGCCGCCTGCAACGTCTGCGATGGCGAGAAGTACATTCCTGACGGCCCGCTTAACCCGCACCGACTTGCCATCCTTGCCGACGCCCTGGAAGAAGCGGGGTGTCCCTCCGTTTGCGAGTCGCCTTGCCCGAGGTGCTCGCCGTACCACGACGATGAGAAAAACCCTTTTCACGAGCCTGGTTATCACCCGGAGCGCGACCCGGCCAGCGGCCGCCATGAGGGCGGCTGGACCAATTGCAAGACCTGCAAAGGCGGCGGCGTGGTTCGTGCGGACAACCCTTTGCTGCAGCACCTCCGCTCACTAGGCCCTCATGTCCGTGGTTGCTGGGTGCTTGATCTTCTCCTTGGAAAGGAGTGACTTCTCATGGACGCACGCCTCTGGGACGGGACCACGGACCACGTCGCCATGCTCAAGTCGCTCACCATGCCCCTGGCCCCTCGTGAGTCACTTGGCGCGGCAACCAACAGGAAGCTCAGGCTCTTCGCCGTCGCCTGTCACAGGTCTCTGCCCGGCTTTCTGTCCTGGGCGGACGGGATTGACCCCAAGCAGATCGTCCTGGATGCCGAGCGTCACGCCGAGGGCCCTTCTCCCGAGGAGAACGCGACGGACGACCTGAACAGCAGAGCGACGGCCACGAGCACCTGGTGCGGTGTCTGGTTTGCCGGCGACTCAGCCTGGGGGACGGTGAACTCTCTTGTCCGCTCCACAGGGCTGTTCAAGGGGCCGTTGTCGCCTGTCCGTGCGGCGAGCTTGCTCAGGGAGATATTCGGCAACCCCTTCAGGCCTTGCGAGGCCTTCAGGGCCGAGTGCAAGCTCTGTGTCGGCCTTGGCCGCATCACCGATGGTTTTTGGCTCGATGTTGAGTGCCCTACCTGCGGCGGGGTCGGCCTTGTTCGTCGTACGCCTGCCTGGCTTGGCCCCTGTGTGATGGACCTGGCTCGCGCCGTCGGCGAGGAGCGACTTCCCGACGGCGCCTTCGTGACGGACCGGCTTTTCGTTCTTGCCGACGCCCTGGAGGAGGCGGGATGCACGGAGTCGGAGTTGCTTTCTCACCTGCGCTGCACGGTCCTCTGTGCCAATTGCGGCCATGGCGTTTCTCACCTGCTAGACGAGGAACGGAGACTGTACGGCGGCTGCCTGTGGTGCCAGTCCCTGGAGACCATGCCCCACCGGCACTTCCCAGGCTGCTGGGTGCTTGACCTTCTCCTGGGAAAGGAGTGACGACCATGGACTCGTCAGCCTGGGAAGACTGCAGCGACTCAGGGGCGATGCTCGATGCCCTGCTGAGCGCCCATGACCCAAGCGAGAGAAAACTGCGTCTTTTCGCCCTCGCGTCTGCCTACTGGCGCGCGCCTGGCTTCTTCCCCTACGAACAGGCCGAGCAACTCGCTGAGGGCCGGTTGTCGTACAAGGTTGCCGTTCTCCGCGCACAGGAGTGGCAAGACGGGCGCGACCATACCGTCGTGTGGCGGGAGTCGTACATCTTTCGCGTTCGAGCGAAGGACGCCGCCAGTGAGGCCATTCGTTACTGGCGGCGGATATACGGCACCGACGGCCCTCTCGCCGACCTTCTCCGAGATGTCTTCGGCGACCCCTGTCGGAAAGATCACGTTCACCTGCCCTACCATCGTCGTGTCGAGCTGGTAACGCCGACGGTCCTGTCTCTGGCGCAAGCGGCCTACGAGAGCAGGCTTCTTGCGCCCTGTCCAGTCTGCAAGGGCACGGGCGGCAGCGAGTACCGGGACTGCGATCGCTGCAAAGCCAGTGGTCAGGTGGACAAGCATCATCTGGACCCGGTTCGCCTCCAGGTCCTTGCCGACGCCCTGGAAGACGCCGGTTGCGAAAACGCCATCATTCTGGAGCACATGCGAGGTGCTCCTTGTCCCTTCTGCAAGGACGCGCTCTTCGACGTTGGTGACAGCGGTAACGCCTTCGGTTTCCCACAGTTGAGGGCCCATGTGGCCAAGCAGTGCGCCTGCAGGGGGACCAGAAAAGCGCCGCTGTTGCCGCATGCCAGAGGGTGTTGGGCCCTGGACCTGGTACTGGGGAGATCATGACCGAGCACGAATGGCTGACATGCAAGCGGCCCAGGAGGATGCTCTATCACCTGGGCTGCGACGAGCGCCACGACCTGTTAGAAGCGCAGACTAACGGGAGGCAACTCAGGCTTTGGTGCGCCGCACTGGCCGTGCGCGCGTACGGGCGGGACCGCGCCCTTGGTCCTCAAGGTGGCTACGCCAGTTGGGCCGAAGGCGAGCCCGCGCTGGCTGACCTGGAGGACGATGCGGCTGCGCCTCTTCGCATCGCGATTAGTTGGGCGAAGAAGTACAATGGTCACACGAACGTCAGCGACGAAGTCAAGGCCGACCTTCTCAGAGAGATCGTCGGCAACCCTTTCAGGCCATTCAAGTGGTGTCATCCCAGTACGGGCTGGTCGACCGATGACTTCGACGACGCTCTGCCCGGTTTCGTCCTGTTGGACTACCGCTGGCGGACCGAGACCGTGCGAGACCTTGCCAAGGCGGCCTGGGACCATCTTTCTCCTGCCGGCGAGCTGGACACTACCCGACTCGCCGTTCTTGCAGATGCCCTGGAAGAGGCCGGGTGCGTCGGCAAGAGGTGCCGAACGTGCGTTGGCACAGGCGTCATCTCACAAGAACACCCGTTCGGCGACACCTGGGCCGTGGAGAGGCTAACGTGTTACGATTGTGCGGGCATCGGGCGTTGGCCACACCCTTTGCTTGAGCACCTTCGGTCCCCTGGCCCTCACGTCAGAGGGTGCTGGGCGCTTGATCTCGTTCTTCTCTCGTAAGTGACTTCTCCCTTCTCAGGGCATAATCGGGCGTTTGGTGGGTGCCTGGGAGGGAGAAGTCCATGCCGATCCTGAGTAAGAAGGCCCGTGTTCGCCAGAGCGCTCTGGCCCGCCTCCTGGCCGAGCCGAGGCAGGCCCGTATCAAGCAGGCCGAGGCCGGCGGCTCGCAAGAAGCAGGCTTCGAGCAGGCCTTCGCCTCTCTGGCTCACACGTATCTCGCCGACAAGGCGCCCAAGCTCCTCGCGTTTGAGCTGGGCTTTCAGCTCATCGACAAGAACGATGACGGCACGCGCGCCGCGGGAGCGTTTGGTTTCAAGATCGGCAACCGCTGGGCGCTCGCGCCTGTTTTCTTCCTGGGCGGGGAGCTCAAGGGCCACGAGCTCCTCTACCTCAAGGACCAGGACCTGTTCGTCCCGCTCAAGGAGCCCTGGGTCAACTACCTGCTCGGCAAGGACGACTCGGCCAAGCTGGGAGAGGGAGTTCACCGAAACACCTCTCTCATGGGCCTGACGGGCAGCAACATCGCTCAGCTCGTGCGGTCGCCCTACAAGTACGCCAGTGAGTGGCGAAAGACCGCCGCGCTCGTCATGGCCAGGTCTCTGGGTCGCTCCCCCGCGGAGGCCCTGGAGGGCCGCGGCGATCTCGTCGACTTCATGAAGTCGGCAGGGGAAGCGGCCGTCAAGCCGCTCCTGGCCATCTGCAAGGCCGTGCCCGCGGCTATCACCGCCCTGGACAAGCACTACGGCCCGCAAGGGCTGGAGCGCCTTGTTTCTTTAGCTATCGGCAGTGAGAAGAAGGCCCTCTACGAGGGCCATCCCGCGGTCAAGCTCGACGGGCCGGCGATCTACGGGCGAGAGGCGGCGGAGAGCTACAAGTACAAGGGCAAGAAGAAGCCGAAAGAGAAGGAGCCTGCGCAAGAAGAGAAACCGCGAAACGTCCTGGACATCATGGCCGAGGGCCGCGGCAAGCAGGCGGCTGCCCAGGCGAAACCCACCGTCAAACTCAAGGTCTATAGGCCGGGAGGGGCCGCCGTCAGAGACCTGAACTCGGAAGAGAAGGAGAAGCTCCTCCGGGCCAGGTATCTCATCAAGGATGACCGCGATGACGACGAAGTGGCGACGGCCTTCAACGTCAGTACGCCTCTGAGCCTCGTCAACCCTGATCGGACGGGCCTTTACGAGGTGCTCATCAAGCCCGACTCCTGGAAGAAGTGCCTGGTGGTGATGTCGCCGCAGAGCTCTTACAGGAGAGAGAACTTCTGCACGGTCGTGGACCTCGAGAACAAGCGCTGGGTAAGCACGCACCCGTCGCGCGTCTGGACCATTGCCTCCACCACGCTGGAGAGCTTCGAGAAGTGGTGGGAGGGCCTCCCTGAGATCAAGGACGAGCCGCCCGACGGCGTGACCATGCTGCTCACCAGGGGCGGTCAGGGCACGGTCCCCTTCACCGTTGACGAGAAAACCAGCGACACCTGGGAGGTCTGGTGGAGGGACCAAGCCGACCTTCGACGGCCCTATCGACTCAACGACCTGGACCGCTGGGCGTTCAGCAGGCGTCGGGAGATCTCAGGCCCGACGCCCAACCACGACTGCTGCTGCACCCGCATCCGCCTGACCAGGCGGCCCGGCTCGAAGCTCGGCATTCACGCCGGCGGCGAGCTCTGGGCCCCGCCCGAGACCAGGGTGCTATCTCTGGCGGACGAGAAGGAAGAGGGCGATGACACGGGCAGCTCGCATCCTCGCCCGCTCGAGCCCGGCGAGCTTGATGAAGTGCAGGTGCTCCTTCGCGCGCAGACCGAGAAGGTCAAGGTCTCCGAGAAGCAAGGGGCCTACCTGGTCGAGTGGCAGGACAACAAGCCCGTGCGGCTCGCGAGGGAGGAAGCGATTTGCTACCTGGTGCAGGAGACGGGCGTTCGAGAGAAGGTCGCCTGCGCTCTGCTGGACCAGGTGACCACGGCCGTGGCGGCCACGGCCTTGATCAAGAAGGCCCGGCCCGACGACTTCGTGGATGGAGCGCCGAGCGCTCCCGGCTTCCCGGACCCGTCCTACGGCTCCGAGCCCGTGATCGGCGGCACGGTGCCTTCCATCGAGAGACAGGACTGGCGCATCCCGGTCCAGGACGTGCTCGCCACGAAGGGCTCGCCGTCCGACTACGACCCGACCGTCCTGCCCGACCACTCCGCGCTGCGATCCGTCGCCACGGCGGTGCAGTCGGGCGACAAGGAGATCTTCGACACGGCGGTCATTGGAGGGCTGCTCAAGGCGACGAGGGAGGACACCCTCATCGATCGCCACCTGCCCGACGTCATGAAGGGGATGAACGCCCTGGGGCGACTCATCCTCTGCTTCTACTGGCATGGAGACCAGTTCGGCGACCGCTACGGCAAGGGCGACCTGCCCGAGATTGAAGACGGCCTCAGGAACGCCTTCGAGGCGGCCGGGCAGGTGTTCCTGGACCTGAAGAGCAAGAAGGTGATCTCGGGGCCGGGCGACGCCGGCGGGCCGGGCGACGACCTGGATTACGTCGCCTCGGTGTAGCCCATAGCAGATCGAGTTTTGTTTTCCGGAAAACAATCATGCTTTTAAGCCCTCATGACCCCTTTCGACCTGCTGACTGGCGGTGGCTCAGGGCCTGCTGGCTCCTGGGCCCTGACGCCAGGTCGTGTCGCAAGAAGGGCGAGGACGAGCACGTCAAGGTGGCGAAGACCTTTCTCACCAAGTGGCAGAAGGCCACCACGGACGTGGGGCGCTACTCCCTGGCCGACAAGTACCCGGGCGTCTACTTCGCTCGGTCTCTGAAAGAGGCCTCGGGGCCTGACGACCGCTTTGTCCTCGAGGCGCGCGTCCTGGCGAATCAACCGGCCGAGGTTATTGCGGGGAAGATGCACACGACCCCCGAGGTGGTCTTCTGGTACGAGAAGCTTTTTTTCGACGTGCGAAGCAACCTGCACCGAAGGGACTGGCTCGTCAACCGGGTCCTGGGCCCGAGTTTCCACCGAGGCGTCAAGGCGAGGGAGTTTGATCTTCTCTTGAAGCTCTACGCCCTGACCGGCGGCCCGGCGGTCATTGACGCTCTGGTTGAAGGCTCGGCCCTGGTCATCAACCAGCCCGTTCAGAAGAAGGACGTCCAGGCCTTCTTCATCGCCGACAAGATGGACACGCTCGCGCGACAGGGAGCGCTTGCCGCCCGGTGCATGCCGGTCCTCTCCGAGACGCAAGCGCTGGTCCTCGATGCGCACCACAAGGCGATGTCCCTCGAGGCCGAGCTGAAAAGCTCAAACCAGGGGCCGCAGTCGGCCTGGCACGCCGGCGCCGACATGGTGCTCAAGGCCCTGGTCTTCCGTTCTCCTGAGGAACAGGCGGCCGCCCCGACAAGGGAAAAGAAGCCGGCAGGCCGCCACGACGAGCTCTTCAAGGACTTCAAGATCACGGAGTCACTCAATGGCAAATCAGGCGAGAAGGCTTGACAGGGACGACGAGTCAAGGCTCTTGCGTTTCATCGACAGGGTTAACGACCTGGTGGAAGAGGGCGAGCTCCCCACCGACGCCGTGGTGAAGGTTGCTTCCACGGTGAAGCTCCCTCCCGGTCATGTACGGCTGGCCTGCCAGGGCTTCAACATCGGCCGGGCCAACTTCCTGAGAAAGACCGCGGAGAGCCTGCTCGAAAGAGCGCAGCCCGTGCCCCTCGCTGACGCCGAGGAAGCGTTGCGCAGGCTGTACCCGGACCATGTGGTCTCCGCGGCCGCCCTGGTCCGTTCGCATGGTCTCTCAGGCGATTACACGAGCGGCGAGAACGAGCTCAAGAAGGCCGCGCGCGCCATGAAGCGCTCCGCCCGGCAGGAGATGGAGAAGACGGCCTCTTGTGACGCGCCCCCGGGACCAGTGAGGCGCGTTCACCGAGAGCTGGAGAGAAAGGCCGCCTCGGCCGTCAGACAGTGGCGCAGGCTGCTTGCCCAGCTCGATGCCAACGTCGTCCACGCCGAAGACGGGGTGAAGAGCGCGTGTGAAGAGGCCGTGCTCTGTGTTCGGCGAGGAGAGGTCGCCAACCTCGATCAGGCCGAGAAGGACTTCGTCGCCCTGAGAGGCGGCCCGGCGGCTGAGCTGTTCTCGTACCTCAAAGAGAAGTGCGCGTCTTTCCGCTACGTCAAGGAGGCGAGGCAGTTTACGGGCCCTTGCGTGATCGACCAGGGCAAAAGGCCCTGGTCGGTCTTCCTGGTCGCCTGTGACGCGATAGAGCTCGCCAAGCAGGCGGTCGCGGAGAAAGAGGCTGCTCAAAAGGAGGAGTCGCCGAGGCTGCTCCAGGAGGCGCTGTTTCCTTTCCTCGAGCAAGAGAAACAGGCCGCGGCCGCGCAGAAAGATTCCCTGCCGGGCGCCAAAGGCGGGCCGGCTGACTTCTTGAACCGCGCGGGAGAGGGGGTGATCAGCATGATGCGCCCTTTCGGCAGTACGGCCCTTGACACGTTCGGGGCCCTGACTGCGCCTCTGCGCGACCACGATCAGTCCAGCGCCAACTGGAAGGGCAAGGATGACAAGGCCCTGGCTCACCTCACGAGCGTCTCTCACGAGGGCGCCATGGAACACGCGCGCCTCAAGGCCGTACTTTCCGACCTGTCCGCCAATGACCCGGTGATCTCGGGCTACCACCCTGACGACGTGTCCGAGGCCTTCAACGAGCTCCAGCAACTGGCGCCGCGGGCGACCCGGCAGCCCGCGCTGCTCAAGGCGCTTCTTCGTCGCCACCTGGCCCAGGGCTCGCTGGACACCCACGAGCTCAAGCAGCTCCTGGACGCCGAGAAGCAACTCCGTGATGTGCGCACGGTCCCCGGCGCCGACAAGAGCTTGCCCGAGGACCTCAGGCCCGTCGGGCCGATCGGCGGCGGGCGCGGCTACGGACGAGAGGGCGGTTCGCCCAAATCGCCCTTGGCCTCCATCATTTCCCGCATCGGAGAGAGGGCGACGACGTGACCGATCGCTTCGACTTCCTGAAGAAGGGCTACGAGGAGGCCCTGGAAGAGATCGCGCTTGGCGCCGAGCTGGTGCGAGCCTTGCGTCACGGCCCCTCGCTCGAGAAGAAAGCAGACGGCGAAGAGAGCACCTCTCAGCTGGGAGATCTCGCCAACCAGGCCCGCTCCTACAACGCCGTGAACTACGGCCTCCTGGGCGCTGGCGCCGGGGCGGGCGTCGGCCTCCTGCGAGGCCTCATGAGCAAGAAGAAGCGCCAGCTCCTGAGAGACGCCCTCACGGGCGCTCTGGCCGGCGGGGCCATAGGGGCTGGCGCCGGCGGCCTGACGGACGCGTTGGGCCAGAGCAAGAAAGACGACAAGCCTGCCACTCCCCAGCCGCCAGGGACCAGGCCGTTAAGCGGCCCTCCGGAGGCTGGCCGTATGCAGAGGCTAACCACGGACTTTCTCCACCGAAGCGGCAGTAACCCTGAGGACGTGCAGCAAGCCGTACGGCGTCACACGGAGGCCTGGCACGACGCCAGCGCCAGGGCCACGGCCCTGGAGAGATCTGGTCGGCAGGACGAAGCCAGGGCCCTGAGAGAGCAGGCCGGCGCTGCTTACACGACCGGCCTTGCGTCCGTAAGCGCCGCCGTGGATCGCAACCGCTCTGACACCAACATGTTTGGGCGGGCCTACAGAGCGTTTACGTCACCAGGGCTTGGGTACGTCGAGAACGCGCAAGAGGGGCTGGCGGAACTGGACCCAGGGCTCAAACACGCTCTGCCATGGACGGACGCCTTCGAGCGATCTCACCAGACGCACGCGGCCAGGGGCGGCTACGGCCTTGCAGGCGCCCTCGCTGCGGCCTCTGGTGTCGGCGCTTATGGCTTGATGCAACGTCGGCAGAACACCTCTCTCCTGCGAGAGGCCCTGCAGGGTCAGCTCCGGACGCAAGGCCCTGTCAAGGACCAGCTGAGCGCCCTGGGCGCGGCCGACCCCACGCTTCAGCCTTTGCTCACCGGCCTGGCGGGCCACACCGGACAGATAGATCGCTCGTTGCTGGGTGGCCGCGTCGGCTCGACAGCCCTCCCGAACGGGCCGACCCTGTCAAGACCACAGACCAGCGCCCTGTTAGGCGTGGCCAGGACCGCGAACAATCAACTGGGCCGACCCGTGGGGCCGAGCCGCAAGGCGACAACTGCCGTCGTCGGTGCCGGGGCTACCCTGCCTCTTCTCGGGTACGGTCTCTACCGGCGGTTTACCTCTCCTGTCAGCAACTGGAACACGGGCCAGCCGGCGGTGGCAGACCAGGCGTCAGTTACGAACCGGATCGTCGCTGAAGAGCGCGCGAGAAGAGGGGAGACGTCGCCGTGAGCATGACCAAGACCTTCGGGCCCGACGGTTGGGCCTTCGGTGATGAAGCTCCCTGTGCCAGGCTGGTGAAGGTTGGCAGAGAGGGGCTTCGCGGAAATGACCTCAGGGACTTCATCAAGCGAGCCGGGCACTACCTGGCCGATGTGGTGCGAGGTCTAGAGTTCAAGCCTGGAGAGGTCCCCGTTCATGTTCTTGCCGTCGGCGCGACCGAGTTCTGGGCGCCGAACAAGAACTTTGACGGCTTCATGGAGAAGGCGTGTCGTAAACACCACCACACGTTTGAGAAGTACGCGAAGTGGTTCTATGACCATAAAAATTCGAGCGGCTCTCCGCACTACGGGCTGGTCAAGAAATCCGTTTACAACCCGGAGATGCACCGAGTCGAGTTAGTCGTGGCCCTCAACGGCAACGAGGAAATCGCTCGCTCCAATGCCGGGTATGTGGCCGAGAGGACCCTGAAGAAGATGGCCGAAGGGAGACCGGCCGGGGCTAGTATGAGCTGCGTGCTGGACCCGCTCACGCCGGTACTGACAGCGACCGGCTACAAGGCGATCACCGACGTCACCATCGGGGACCTGGTCTACACCCACATGGGGCGATGGCGGCGTGTCAAGGAGCTAAACCGACGCACCTATACGGGCGATGTCGTATCCGCGAAAGTCAACGGCCTGCCTTACACGCTGGAGCTAACGGCTGACCACCCGATGAGGGCCAAGGTCCTTCAGGACTACCCTGCGCTCAGGCAGCGACAGCGGCCAGTGGCCCAGTGGGCGCAGGAAGTCGAGGCGGGGGCGGAGGCGTTTGAGTGGATACACGCCGGCCATCTGCAGAAGGACGATCGCATCGAGGTCGTCCCTGTGTCGCATTTCCCCGACCAGCCGGTGCTCGACGACCCTCGCTTCGCGGCTCTTCTGGGGACCTACGTCGCTGAGGGCAGTCTCGAGTTCAACAAGGACAAGCCCGCGCTCGTGAACTTCACCGTCCACGTCGACGACTGGTCGATGAGCGGCGTGCCATCGATCGTGCGTGAGCTGTGGCCTGCCACCTACGTTGCCATACGGCCGAAATCCAACAGCGCGGTCTCGTTCACACTGGCCGTTAGCAACAGGGAGCTGGCCGACTGGATGCTCGCGCTGGTAGGCGAGGGAGCGACCACGAAACGAGTCCCGCCTGGGCTGTTTGCTGCGCCGGAGGAGTGCAAGCGAGTCTTCATGGGGCGGTGGCTGGACGGGGACGGCTTCTGCGATATCAAGGGCGCGCACTGGTCGAGCGCCAGTTTGTCGCTGATCCTTCAGGGACGCGATCTGCTCCTGTCGATGGGGGTGGCTTCGTCCATCTACCGGATCGTCCACAACAACGGCTACAAGATAGGCGCGGTCGAGTTCACCCTGAACATCTCCCCTTTCGACGCCGATTTCCTCGTTGGCCGCTCGCTCAAAGTCTCGCAAAACGCCAGGTACTTCTCGCTCTTCAAGCGGACGAAGCCGCCTTGCCTCTATGAGGTTGGCACCAGCTACGCCTATCGCGTGAAAGAGGTCTCTGTCAGGAGGGTGGAGAACGCGCCGACCTGGAACCTGGAGGTGGAAGAGGACGAGTCTTATTCGCTCCTCGGGATGGTTAGTCACAACTGCAAAGTGGCCTTTGATTCCTGCAGTTTTTGCGGCAACAGGGCGAGAAACCGCGACGAATACTGCACCGAGAAGACGTGCAGTGCCGGCGGGCTGAAGGGAAACATGGGCACTGTTCTCAAGTGCGGTCATGTGCTTCACGCCGACAACCCGGAGCCCGTCTTCTTCGATATCTCGGACGTCGAAAGCCCCGCGGAGCGCACCGCCTACGTCCTGGGCCGTCTCGACAAGATGGCGGCCGAAGCGCCGCCCCCTGTTTTCGCCCCTCGCGACGAAGACGGTCCTTCGTGTCTCGATGCTCTCTTTCTGACCGATGCCGAACGGCTGGTGAAAGAGCTCATCACCCTCGAGAAGATCGCCGACTTCAGAGCGGTGGCCCCGGCTCTCCCGCAAGGGGCCTCTCCCTGCGTCTTCAGGGGGACGGTCTCTCAGGCGCTTTCCTCTCTCGCCCACAGGGGACAGGTGCTGCCTCCCTGCGAGTGGTTATCTCTGATCGTTGGTGATCACGCCAAGGCCGCCTCTGTCGCGCCTTTGCTTGCTCCCCTGGCCTCTCTGGGCCTGGCGCGACTTTTGCGCTACCCCTCCTATCTCGAGAAGGCCTCGCGTTTTCTCTCTGCGGGGCCGGGCGATCAGAGTGCGGAACGGTTTTCCCTATTGGCGCCCGACCTCCGGAAAAGACTTCTTCTGGCCTCTTTACACGATGAATCGGGGCCGGCGCTGTCCAATCAGTCGCTTCTGGTCAAATCAGGTGCTGACTTGCTCGACCTGGCTGCGCACTACTCGGCCTATGGCGTATGCTCCTTGCTTCTTGCCGAGAGAAACCATTCAGTATCTCGTTTGACGCGATGCGCACTGCTGGCCCAGAATCGCCTAGTCCCCGATGCGTGAAGAAGGCCTCTCGCCTTCTTCACCTAAGGGAGAAGAGGGCGAGTGGACATGCCCGCGGTCATCGACAAGAACAGCACACTGGGTCGGATCAACGACATCCTGAAGCAGATCCAGGGCGAGAAGCAGGCCGCGGCCAAGAAGGCCACGGAGATGGGCCTGTCAGGCTCGGCTGCGGACGACCCGGGTAGTGTGGGCGGCACGTCCAGTCACCCGACGGCCGACGCCGACTCAGGCGCAGGCAAAGCACCCCTGGGTGAGCGGGGCAAGGAGAACGAAGAGGACGTCAAGGAGGTGTTCCCGGCGGCCGTGGACGCCACCACGCCGGGAGAGGGCGGCTCGCAAGAGGACCACACGCAGGACATTGGGATGCGCCCGTCCGCCACGGGCGAGGACCCGTCCGTAGAAGACAACTACGACCACACCCAGCCGGACCCCGGCACCACCCACCCCGCTCGCGCCGACGCCGAGAAGACCGCCGCCGACTACCAGAAAATGGCTTTCGATCCTCTGGTCAAGCTGGCCTTCGACAAGATGAACGGCGTTTTGAAAGAGATCGGCGACGGCGCCGACGTGGAGAAGAAGGCCTCGCCCGCCAAGCCAGCCAAGCCCGGAGCGCCCGCCACTCAAGCCCCGCCAACCTCGGCGCAGACTCGCAAGGCCGCCGAGGCCGGCTATCAGACCGCCGGCACGGGCCTGGACAAGAAGGCCGCTGCTCAGGCGATGATCGAGCGGGCCCTCTTGGAGGCCGAGGCCGACGCGGACAGGGTAGGGCGCTTCCTCGTGCAGCACCAGGCCGCCAGGGCCAAGCAGGCCGCCTTCTTGAAGAAGCAGGCCGAGGGCGAACCGATGCCCATGCCGCCTCCCCCGCCGGGAGGCGGTGGCATGCCTCCTCCGGGCATGGATGGCGGGCAACTGCCTCCGGAGGCCTACGCCGGCGGCGGTGGAGCGCCTCCCCCCGATGCCGGCGGAGCCCCCCCGCCAGGCGAGGCTCCGCCCGGAGGTGGCGAAGACCACCAGGCTGCCCTGGAGGAGCTGGGGAACGCCTTGCAAGAGGCGAACATCGACCCGCAGGAAATCATCGAGTTGGTCAAGAGCATGGGCCAGGGCGGCGGCGCCAACGGCGCGCCTCCTCCCGCCGGCGGCGAGAGGCCCCCTGCCTCCCCTGCCGAGAAGGAGGCCCGAACGAAGATGGCCGCCTCCCTGAAGTCCTTCCCCAAAGAGGCCTCTCACCTGGCCGGGCTGTGCAAACAGGTGGTTGACCTACGGGACAAGGGCAAGCTCCGTCTCAAGGCTGCTCGCTCGCCCGAGGGCCGTTCCCAGCGAGACGAGATCAAGCACTGGGTGCGGAACATCTGCGGCGTGCGATAAGGCCGGAGCGACGAGGACATGGCGATGACCCAAACGTTGACCGAGAAAGCCATCGACGCTCTGGCCTGCGCTGGCGCCGCGCTCGAGAAGGCCGAGGCGATGCAGAAGCAGGCCGAGAACACCAGGGTCAAGGCGGCCGCCGCCCTTACCCCTGCTGTTTCCGCGCTGATCAAGGCGGGCCTCTACGACGAGACCATGCGCCAGGACCTGATCCGGGCGCTGGCCGATCCGGCCACGGCGCTTGAGGCCCTGAAGAAGGTGGCCGAGTATCACGCCGCCAGCGTGACCACCACGAAACAGGCCATGGGCCGTGGTTATTCGCAGGCAGATAGCAACGGCGAAAAACGGCCGCGCGTCCTCTCCGACGTCCCGGGCGGAAAGTTGCGGCCGTCGGACCGGGTGTACTACGGCCTCCTTGGCGTGGAAGTGCCGCCGGACGCTTGACGGCCCTACGGCCCTCTGCGGCGGGCTCGATGCCGTAACAATGCCGCAATCAGACCAACGGGAGTGATCAGCGATGCCGACCGTGCCCGACCAGCCTTACCTGTTCTCGCTCAACCCGATCAAGGGCTGGCCGAACGTGGCCGCCTGCGACTTCGTTGCCAAGCCCAGCGCGAACGTGCTCTACGATCTGCGCGCCGGCCAGTGCTGCCACTTGAACGCCTCAGGGGAGCTTGAGCCGGGCGTGGGCACCAGCAACATGGCCGTCTGGATCTTCCAGGGCGTCAACGCCTACGACGTCAGCACCGCCAGGCCCGCGGACTATCTCTGGGAGCCGATCACGCCGGGCGGCAACATCATGTGCATCCCGGCCAAGGCCTCCATGGAGCTGGAGACCACGGAGTACGTGTTCAGCCAGACCTTTGCGCCCAACAACTTGCTGAAGTCGCCCATTGGCAACACCGCCAACGACGAAGGGCTGTCCGCCACCAGGCGGCCGACCACCACTTCGTCGGGCGTCCTGCGCAACGACGCGATCACCCTCTTCACGACGGCCGTCGTCGGCGTGGTCTCGAGGGGCGTTCGGACCAATTACAACAAGCGATCCATGCTCGGCTTCTGGCCGGTCTGGGGCCCTGGCACGGCGTGATCGCGCCCTTTGACCTACACGAGCAAGAGCCAGCGCGGAGGACAAGATGGCCAGCTACGCCTTCGAGAAGGTCGCCAACGAGACCATGTTTGAGTGGTTGACGTCGCCCTCGGACGGACAGTTCAAGAAGGCGGAAGACGCCATCAACGGCTACACGCGCTACCGAGTGCGTGAAGACGGCATTCATCGACGGGTGATGCCGTTCGTGGACCTGCCGAACGACGAGCTCGACAGGGACCACCAGGAGAAGCCGATCAAGTGGGTCGATCGCGAGCCTGATTCCCCCGCGGCCATCAGTGTGCCCTTCGCGACCTTGCCCGAGAACGTCTACATCCTGGGCATTCGCTACCCCGTAAAGTTCCACCGCGTTCAGACGGTGAACTTCACGAAGGACGTGGACGAACTGCGCACCTACCACATGGACATTCGGCAGGTGCTCAGCGACAACTCGATCAAGGACATGCTCTACGAAGAGGACGTCAAGTTCTTCGGCACCGTCAACCGGGCCATGGGCGGCACGGTGGACACGTTGGCGCCCTGGTCGGGTGTCTATCAGTGGCGGAGCGTCCAGGGAGGCACCACCAGGGACGGCACCCGCGAAGCGTTCAAGATCCTGCCTTCGGGGCCCACTCACCTCGAGGTCAAGACCGTGGTGATCAACAACGTCACCATGCAGGAGATCATGAAGTGGGGCCGCGATGAGGTCGGTGGCGACTTCAGCCAGGACATGATGAAGAACGGCTACGAGGAGACCACCTTCCAGAAGGCCCAGTTGATCATCACGATCAAGACGGACCTGGTGCCCAACGACACCATGTACATGTTCCCCGACGAGAAGTTCATCGGGCGGGCCTACACCCTTGACGACACCACCATGGCCGTCAAGCGGGAGTTCTTCATGATCAACTGGTTCTGCTACGAGACCATCGGGAGCTCCATCGGCAACGCGGCCTCCCCGACCAGGGCCGACCTGGCCGCGTGATCGACCCAGAACGGAGCACGACCATGAGCGAACAAAACTTCCCGCAGGCCGAATACGACCTCCTGATCGAGCAGGTCCACGCCCCGGTGTTCTTCGAGAAGCTGGCTCGGGACTACGGCGTCGTCCCGGCCTCCGAAGAAGAGAAGCTGAGCCTTCTGGAGCTGGCCGGCGTCCTTCAGACCGAGGAGGCCAGGGAGCTGGAGAAGAAGGCCTCCTCGCCCGACAGCCCGATCATCAGGGCCCTGGACGATCTCAAGAAGATCGTCGCCGCGGAGGGTCGGCCCCATTGGCCTACCAGTCACCAGAGGATGCTCAAGGCCGCTGCAAGCGAGCTGGCCCAGAGAGAGGACCTGGCTGAGGCCGCTGCGCGTTTCGGGGCCTGGCTCGCCCGCGGCGCCTGATAGCACCAAAGCCCTCTGCAGCGGGCTGAAAGCTGCAACATCGGCTGCGGTAGCAGCCAGCAAAGAACGGAAGACCTGATCATGGCGACGACCGTTGACCTCTACACGACCGTGATCAACACCAGCGGGAAGGAGATGATCTTCTCGTATCTGGGCAAGCACGGCAAGAAACTGGCCGCCGGCGCTTCGTTCACGGTCTTCGGTGACATCCAGCACAGCTTCCCCGACGGGACGACCAAGCAGACCAGGCGCAGGGCGCTGGAGCGCGATCTCCTGGCCGGCAGGCTGGCCATCGTCAGCACGCCCAGGACGATCGTGCTGGACACCAACCCCGACGCCATCGTGGCCAATCCGACCGTCGCCGCCACCGTGGCCGTTACGGGCGGCGGCGCTTCGGGTGGCTTGATGGTCGCCGGCCATTACAAGGTGGCCTACACCTTTGTGAACTCCTGGGGCAGCACGACGATCGGCACGAGCACGAGCGCGGACTTCACGGTCGCCACCGCGAACATCCCGCGGGTCACCGTGCCTGCGCTGCCTACCAACGCGACGAGCATCTCGCTTTACGTCACGGACATGCACGCCACCCTGGGCGACGCGACCACCCTGCACCGGTATGCCACGGGCATCACGGGCACGACCACGGACATGGCCACGGCCGTGGTCGCGGTGGACGCCACGCACCCCGTGCCTCCGACCACCAACACTACGCAGGCTCATGCGGCCAGGGCCCTGGGCGCGACCGACAACGTCCTGGGGTTTGTGGACCCGTCCTGGGGCAGCTACACGACGTAAATCTGACGCAGAGAGTGGAGCCAGCTCGTGCCCAAGGTCTTCGAGCAAATACGGCGCGGCACGACCGCTATCACCATCGCCGCGGCCAGCTACCGCCTGGTCAAAGTGCCCATGGCCACGGAGGCCCGGCTCGCCCGCGTGGTGGTAAGGCAGCTTGACGCGACCAGAGAAGCCGGCGGCGCGGCCGTGGCCTTCACGGTGGACGTGCTTTCTTCAGCCGTTGGCATGGTCGCGGACACGGACATCCCCAACGCCACGCTCCTGCCCGACGACATTGATCTCTTCAAGGTGCTGGACGTCACCCTGGCCGGCACTTCGGGCAACGCCGCCAAGTCGGTCACGGCCAATGACGGCTTCGTGTACAAGAACGCCGACAGCCCGTCCCAGACCGTCAGGGAGTACTTCCTCTACTTGCTCATCCGCCCGACGGCGGCCGCCACCGCCACCCTGTGGAAGTACTGTCTCACCTGCTTCCAGGACGTCGGCTCCGGTTAAGGGCCTGACATGCCTACCAAGTCTCCCGTCACTACCAGGCTCTATGAAGTACCGGTCCCGGCCAAGCGTCGCTCCGTGGCGCTTCCTGCCGGTGACCGTTCTTCACTGAGCCTGCAGCTTCTTGACCCAAACGGCGACCCGGTGGATCTCACGGCCTACACGGACACCGCTCGCTACACGCCCTGCGGCGCCTACGGTGAAGCAGTAAGCGACATCTCTACTACGCGCTTTGAAACAGGCTCTCTGGGTTCTCCCCTTGACGAGGGCTGGGTGGACCTGCCCGTCCCTGCCAAGTTCGCCATCAGGCCGGGCGTTTATCTCCTCCAGGCCGTCATCACGGACGACCTCCTGTATCCCAGGGCCTCTTCCGACGGCGAAGTGGTTACCGCCTCGGCCAGGCTGAATCCGACCACGTATCGCATCAGCACGTTGACGACCCTGAGCGTGGCCATCGACTACGACTTCCCCGTGGACGTCACCCCGGCCGTGGGCGTAGGTGAGACCGTCGTCGCCAAACAACAACTGGTACGAGACGTCAGCCTGGTCTGCTCGAACATCCTCTACCTGGTGGTGGAGCGCGCGCTTTTCGGCGCTGCCTCGCCAAGACAGGGCCCGCCGACCATCGCCGAGGTTCGCCTCGCTCTTCGGGACTACCCGGAGACGAACTTGTTGCTAGACGAGTACGAGTTCGACGAGGCCGAGATCGCGTTGGCCGCCTCTCGAATCGTGGACTACTTCAACGAGCTGGCGCCGCCGTTGGGCAGGTACTTCACCACCGATGACTTCCCCTGGCGGTTCCACTGGCTGGAAGGGATCGCCTGGCAGCTCTTCATGACGGCGGCGCACTGGCATCGCAGGGGCGAGTTGCCGTACTCCGCCGGCGGCGTGCAAATCAACGACATCGGCAAGGAAAAGCAGTACCTTCAGGCGGCCATGCAGCAGATGCAGCTCTTCAAGGAGTGGGCGTCGAAGAAGAAGGTCCAGCTCAACATGGAAGATGGCTTCGGCGGCGTGGGCTCTGAATACGGCTGGTACTGGTGATTAGCCGCAGGAGGCCGCCGTGTCGAAAGAGAAGCCAAACTGCGTCACCTACGACGACAGGCGTAAGGCAAAGCCCAGGCGGCCCATACCTGGCGACGTCGGCCACGAAGAAGACGGGTCGGAGTACACCGCACTAGAGGCCCTCTACCTTGCCGCTTGCGAGAAGTACCGATCAGCCAAGGGGCTGCTTTTCCTGAGAGCAACAGATTATCTGAAGGTGCTGCTATCTCTGGGCTATCGCCGTGTAGAGTAGCGGGCTGCGCCTTCGCCAGCTTCCTAAGCGTGTCGGAGCCCACGTATGCCATCCTTCCAGAAGTTCAACAGTTTCGTGGAGGCCGCCCCCGAGAAGGTCCACAACCTCGGCGCCGACACGCTGAAGGTGATGTTGACCCTGACGGCCCCGGTTGCGACCAACGCCGTCAAGGCCGACTTGACCGAGATCGCCGCCGGCAACGGCTATACCGCAGGCGGTACGCAGTCCGCGCAGTCCTCTAGTGCTCAGACTTCAGGGGTTTACAAGCTGGTCATTGCAGACGTGGTCTTTACCGCGTCGGGCTCACCGATGGCTGCTTTCAGATACGCTGTGCTCTACAACGACACGGCCACGAACAAGGAGCTGATCGGCTTCTGGGATTATGGCAGCTCCCTTACCCTCGGCGTCGCCGAAACGCTTACCGTGGACTTCGACGGCACCAACGGCGTGCTGACTATCACGTGAGGTAGCTATGCGGAACATCCTTGTAGTTCGAGGCGAATGGGAGAAGGCGCAGGCGGACTACGCTGCCGCGGTCAAGCTGCAGCCCGAGAGCGCGTGGCGGCCCTTGCACAAGCGCGTCGTCGCGCTTGCCAAGGAACTGTCCAAAACCATTGCCGCCGACGCGGTCCCGTGTTCTCGCTGCGGCGGGGAGCCGATCGGCCTGCGCCACGTACGTGGCGATTTACCACGGCTCGGCAAGCCGACCTATCGGCACGTCTATGAGATCGGTTGCGTGTCGTGCCATGACACGGACAAGGACGACCGCCGCGGCATGGCCGAGACGCCGAGGATGGGTAGCGGCGCGGAACTGGACAAGCTGGCGGAAAAGACCGCCAAGGAAGCCGTCGCCGACTGGAATGCGAAGAACGCACCGCCCGTAGGAAAAGACGCCCCTCGGGAGAGTTGAACTTATGGCTCTGAATCACATCACTCTGGACGCCACGAAGGCCGCCGGCAATCGCGTCCGCGCCGTGAGGGCGCAGGGGTCGTCCTTCCTCGCGGAACTACGGCTCATCCAGGGCGAGTTGGCGCAGTTCATCAACGGCGACGGCAGTGCGGACGCGCATTATGCGCCGATGCAGTTGGCCGGCGTGGGCGCCACGAACGCCGAGGCCCATAGCGCCTTCGTGCAGATCGACACCCTGTTTCAGGCGCTGAACACGAACAGCTCGCAGTCGGCCGTGCTGGACAAGTTCAACCAGTTCGTCAACTTCCTGGGCTGCAACTGAGCGGTCAAAAGAGCAAGGCGCGAGGCTTGAGCGATGCCGCTCACGACCGCTCTCGAAGCGGGTTATCGCTGTGACGAGGCGTCCGGCACGCGCTTCGACGCGACGGCCAACGGCCGCAACCTGGCGGAGTCAGGGAGCGTTACGAGCACGACGGGAGTGCTCAATAGCGCGGCGGTCGTAACCTCTTCAGGCGACGTGCTGGAGTTGCTTTCGCCTCCGACCGTGATGCGGGGCGGGGATTATGACTTCACGGTATGCGGCTGGGTGCGACTGACGACGGACACGACGTCGGAGCGCGTCCCGATCGCCTGCGCCGACTACTCGGCCAGCTCGGGCGGCTGGGCGCTGGCCCGCACCTCCAGCAACAAGTACGGCCGTTTCAGCGTCTGGGTCGGAGGCTTGCGGGTCAACGTCACCGGGACGGCGTTCGGCGCGTTGGCGGCCAATACCTGGTACTTCGTTCTCGGTTGGCACGATAGCGTCAACAACGAGATCGGCTTGCGCATCAACGGCTCGGAGTTTACCGCCAGTCATTCGGGCGGCGTTGACCCGGCCCCGAGCGGCTGTCCTTTTTGGTTGGGGACGGACTCGGCCGGAATCTACGGGCCGGCCGGCTGGAACGGCTCGATCGACGGCGTTTATTTCTGGTCGCGCGTGCTCGACTCCGGCGAGCGCGCCTCGATGTACAACTCGGGCTACGGGCGGGACTACCCGTTCATCATGTCCCTGCTAACCAATCTCGTCTCTTATTGGAAGATGGACGAGGCCTCCGGCAACGCGCTGGACGCTCACGGCTCAAACGACCTGACCGACAACAACGGCGTCGGCTCCGCGACAGGCAAGATCGGCAACGCCCGAGACCTCGAGCAGTCATCCAGCCAGTACTTCTCCCATGCCGACAACGCCGACCTGAGCACGGGCGACATCGACTTCACCTTTGCGATGTGGGTGAAGGCCGAATCGTTTCCCAGCTTTCCGGTCTTGCTCAACAAGGGCGTGACCAGCGGGACGCGCGAGTACCTGCTCTACTACGACACCTCCGCCAGCCGGTTCGTCTGGCTCGTCCAGGACGCGAGCACCGCCGAGACGAACGTCGTGGCCAACAACTTTGGCGCGGCCTCCACTTCAACCTGGTATCACGTCGTCGTCTGGCACGATGCAGGCAACAACCAGATCGGTATCTCTGTCAACGCCGGTACGCCCAACACGAGCAGCACCTCCGGCGGGGTGGTGGATGGTGCGGGGACGTTCTCGGTCGGCGCGTCTCCCTCGCAGTCTCTGTACTGGGACGGGCTGATCGACGAGGTTGGCTTCTGGAAGAGGGTGCTCACCAGTCAGGAGCGCGCGGACCTCTACGCCGGCGGCGCAGGCCTTGCCTACCCCTTCAGCGCCAGCTCCTTCACTCTGACCGCCTCGACCGGCTCCTTCGCCCTGGCTGGCCAGGCCGTAACCCTCAAGGCCGCCCGGCAGCTTACGTCATCTACTGGTGCTTTCTCCCTCGCCGGTCAGCCCGCTGCGCTTCGGAGCACACGCCAACTCACGTCATCTACTGGTGCTTTCTCCCTCGCCGGTCAGGCTGCTTCGCTCAGGGCCGCTAGGCAGCTCACGTCATCTGCTGGTGCTTTCTCTCTTGTTGGTCAGGCAGCAGGGCTCAGGGCCACTCGGCAACTCACGTCATCCACGGGCGTGTTCAGTCTTACTGGTCAGCCCGCTGCGCTTCGGAGCACACGCCAACTCACGGCCTCTACCGGCGTGCTCGGCCTGACGGGCCAGTCGGCCAATCTGGTACACGGCTCTGTCGGCGCGTTCACCCTGTCCTCGAACGTGGGCACGTTCACCCTGGCAGGGCAGGCGGCCTTGCTGTCCAGGGGCCGCAGCCTGGCTTGCTCGAGCAGGTCCTTCATCCTGGCGGGGCAGGCGGCCTCATTTTTCAGGGGACGTAAACTCACGTCCTCCAGGGGCGTTTTCATCCTGACAGGCTACTCCACGGCGCCGTTGACGGCGCTGGCGGCCCTGCCAGGGCCGGCCTTCCAGCGCGTCAACGTCGACTACATGATCCTGGGCGAGACGCGCGTTACCTGGGTGTTCGAGCGGCACTTCAAGGACCCTGACCCCGATACCTGGGTCTATCAACTCCAGGCCGGCGCGCACGGCAGGATGCCCAGCTACAAGACGGCGGGGTCGCCCGAGCGCATTGACGACTGGGTTGATGTCGGTGCGCCCGTCATCAACGCGGCTGCTCTTTTCGACACGGCGCACCGAGCCTTTGGAAAGACCCTGACCATCGCCTACAGGGTCAAGCTCACGACCCCGAAGGGTTACTACCTATCGCCGCCCGGTACTTCTCTGGGCCTTCTTGACAAGCACGACTGGCTCAAGGCGCGCGAGATCGTGAGGCGAGAGCTTCTTCTTCATCGAAAATACGCCTCTCAATCCGGATTTCTTTTCCGGAAAAGACGAGATGGTGACCCCTGCACCAAGTGCCTGGACCCCGCCACCGGGGACGTCACCCTCTCGCAGTGCGATATCTGCAAGGGCACGCGATTCGTTGACGGCTACTTCGCTCCCGTGCCCATGACCTTCGCCTCGCTGAGCAACAAGTCAACAAGAGAGATGCGCGAACAGACGATGCGCGGGCCGATCAAGGAGGACGTGGTCGAAGGCCGGGTGGTGGCCGTGCCGGGCATGGAGAGCCAGGACGTCTGGGCCGACGGAGCGAGCGACTTGCGCTACCGAGTGCAAAAGGTAACGCAGGCCGCCCACGTCAAGAACGTCCCTGTGATCCTGTCTCTGGAGCTGCGGCAGGAGCCCTTGAGCGATGTGATCTACACCCTGGCTCTTACGGGCGGTTGACGTCTCGAGCTTATAATCGGCTCGCCGTGGCACGGGGAGAGCGACATGGACGAGAAGGACGAGGAAGAAACGCGACCGGAGAGTGGGTCGCCAGGGGAGAGCGATCCTGAAAAGGAGCGTGAGGGCCTTCTCTCGCCGGTCGCGTTTCTCCCTCGTATCTCGTTGGCGACCTGGCTGCCTGACCCCGGCCTGATCCAGCGGTCCCTATACGGCAAGGAGCGCTGAGTGGCCCAACTCTCCACCCCGCATGTGTCCAGTTATCCGGGGCCTTCGCGGCTGCGGATAACGGGCGCCCTGGTGCAGTGGCTCAGGGCCCACTTCCAGGACCCCAACAACCTGGAGGACCAGGACCTGGCGAAGGCCGGCACCGAGATGGTCTGGTCGCCGGACCGGGCGACCAAGCTCGTGATCGAGAGCATCACCCGCTACGACCCGAAGCAGATCGAGCAACGGCCCGCCCTGATCGCGAAGCCCAACGCCTGGATGACGTCGCGCCTCTCCATAGGTAACAGGCTTCAAGGCTTTACCTCGTCATCGGGGACGGTCTATCGCGTGCGCATGGTGGAGGGCTCTCACACGGTCTTCTGCCTGGCGGGAGAGGGCGGCGAGTGTGAGAAGCTGGCGGACGAAACGCATCGAGAGCTCGAGCAGTTCGCCGACGTGGTACGAGAACACCTGGGGCTTGTTCGCCTCGAGGCCCCGGAGCTGGGCGACATGGCCCTTATCGAGGAAGCGAGCCAGCGGTACGTGATACCGATCCCGCTGGTCTATGCGTTCGAGAGGGCCTGGAAGGTCACGCCGCGGTCGGCGGTCAGGCTGCAAACGATCAACTGGGAATGGAAGGCCTGAGGACCAAGGGGGAGATCCACAGTCATGTCCGACGCCTTCGACCAGGCCCAGGCTCAGGCCGGCGCGACCGCCATGAGCTCCACGGAGACCATGGACGCGCTCAGGCCCGTGATCGTAGGGCCGCAAGCCGCTCTCTTCCGGAGAAACAACGCCACGGAGAAGGCCCTAAGCGCGCTGGGGCCTTATGTCTCCGGCTCCGACACCAACTACGACTGGCCCAACAAGCCTGCTGGCGCGGTAGTCGACCTGGCCACTGCGCGGCTCCACGTGGACAACGCGCTACTGCGATACTTCTCCGACTCCATCGGCGCAGGGGACACCATCGCGCCCGTGGCCAGCCAGGTCTCGCGGGTCAGGGCCGTCGCCACCAGGTGGAAGACCGCCAACGGCTTCACGCGCACGGCCTCCCTGCTGGACCGTGACGTCAAGGTCGGCGACGCCGTCTATCTCTCTGACGGCTCGAACTCGCTATCTACCAGGGTGCATGACTTCGTGCCGGAAGTGATCGCCGCGAGCATCGCCGCCGCCACGGCCGACGCGGGCAACTCCGGTACGCAGGGCTCAAGCTCTTCCATCTCGCAGACCTCCGGGACGGTCAACGACGTTGTCGCTACGCGGTCCATCGCCGCCTACTCGGGGCTCAAGGACGGCGCGATCAACGAGACGTACACCATCATCGTCATCCAGGCCCCGACCACGCCGGGCGACGCCACGACGGCCCGTCTCTCCGTCACCAGCTCTTCCGGCCTTGATAATCAGGCGAGCGTCACGCCGGCCCTCTACGGCCGGCCCACGCCGATCGGCACCCGAGGCGCCACGGTCACCTTCTCGCACACGTCCAGCGACTTCGTGCTCGGGCAGACGTGGTCCTTCGTCATCGCCCAGGCCTTCACGGCGGTGACCGGCGCCTCGTCCGGGACGTATACGGGCGAGCAAAGTCTCTCGTACATCATCACGGTGACGCGCGGCGGTTACACCAACGCCGCCAGCTCTCCCATCGCCAACCCGACCACGCAGGCGACCGTTGCCGTCACGGGCGGCGGCTCTTCGGGAGGCACGCTGCCTGCCGGGGCCTACTTCGTCAGCTACACCTTCAAGACCACGGAAGGAGAGACCACGGCGGGCACGTCGGAATCGGCGACGTTCACCGTTGCCAGCGGGAACATCCCGCGGGTCACCGTCCCTGCGCTGCCCAACGGCGCGGTGTCGATCAATATCTACCTCACCAACACCGCCGGCGGCACGGGCACGGAGAAGCTATACCGCCGGGACATCACCTCTACCACGGTCGACCTGACGGACAACGCCTGGGACGGCGGTACGTTCGCCAACAGCACGGCCCCGCCCGGCGCCAGCACCGCTCTGGTCGTGGCTCCGCAGGTGACGGCCGTGGACAGTACGGGCGTGGACGCCTCCGGCCCGACCGTGGTGCCCCTTTCAGGGGCGGTCTCCATCGGCTCCTTTGGCGTCGTGCTCACCTTCGCCCAGACCAAGATGCGCAAGGGCGACATCTTCCACGCCAACGCCACGGCGCAGACGCAAGGGGCCGTGCAGACCCTGGTGCTCGAGGACGCCTTGAGCACGGCCATGCAGGGCGCTTCGGACCTGACGATCAAGCTCTACATCAAGAAGGACTTCTTCGTCCCCGAGCAAAGGGCTGAGGCCGCGCCGGCCGTCAACTGGTCGGTAAGCGCCACGCAAGTCACCGCCAAGGGCGTCATGACGGCCTTCGACTCCTCCTGGACGTCGGGCGGCTCGCAGGCGGCCTTGCCGGTCGAGAGCGGCGACCTTTTCGTGCAGTACCGGGCCTGGGTGGCTGACAACGCGGGTCAGGTGACGACGGTCAGCACTTCCACGGACCTTCTGGCCAAGCTCGGGACTTACGCCCCGGACAACCCTCTCTGCTACGCCGCGGCCAAGTGCCTTCTCAACGCCAACAACACGCCGGTACGGTTCCTCGCCGTCGGCGACCCGAGCATCAAGGCCAACTGGGACGAGGCCCTGACGATCCTGGACCGGCTCCGAGGCGCTTACGGGATTGTTCCTCTCACCAGGGACCCGGCCGTCCTCACCGCCTTCCGGTCCCACGTGATCGCCCAGTCGGAGGAAGATGTCCAGTGCTGGCGAACCTGCTGGTGGTCGCCGGCGCAGCAGGTGACCGCCCTTGTCGTGGACGCGACGGTCACCAGCGATAACCAGCCGGCCCTGGCCACCCTGGCCGATAACCCGGGCGCCGCCGGCACGCAGTACACGCTCCTCACCTGCACCACGGGAAACGCTAAGTTCGTGACCAATGGCGTGCGTGCGGGCGATACGGTTCGCTACCTGTTCAGTGTGGACGGCTTCGGCAACAGCTCCTGGAAAGAGTTTCTGGTGGCGAGCGTGGTCAACGAGGACCAGCTCATCCTGGACGCGGGCCACACGTCCGCCGTGACCACGGCCCAGAGAGTGGAGATCTGGCGAGACCGAACCAGGACCGAGATCGCCCAGGCCATCGCCACGCAGATCAGGGCCCAGGCGCATGCCCGCTGGCTGCCCGTCTGGCCGGACGCTCTTCTCGACGGCAACACGAGGGTGGACGGCTTCTTCCTCGCCGCGGCCCTGGCCGGCCTTGTAGGGGGCGTGCCGCCGCATCAGTCGCTGCTCAACCTCACGGTGGCCGGCTTCACCAAGGAGGCCGGGGGCTTCAACAACGGCCAGCTCAACGCTCTGGAGGCCGCCGGCTGCTTTACCCTGGTCCCGGATGAGTTCGGCGTTCTGTATCTTCGCAAGGCCCGGACCAGCGATCAGACGAGCGTGGATACCGGCGAAGAGTCGAACGTGCGCTCTCTGGACGCCATCAAGCTGTTCTTCCAGAACCGGCTCTCGGCGCTCTACGGCAAGACCAACATCGTCGGCACGGACGTCAGCATCGGGGCCTCGGCCATGGTCAAGACCGAGCTGGCCAGGGCCGTCAGCCACTGCCGCAACGTGGCCAGAGTGGACCGTCTGGGGCCGTTGGTGATTGACGGAGACGTCACCTTCGTCACGCCCGACCCGGTCTTCAAGAACAAACTGAACGTGACCATGACCCTTACCAGGCCGTTCGCGCTGGGCAAGGTCACGATCACCCTCACCGCGGGTTGATAGGGAGGCCTGAAACATGGCGGCCATCGACGCTTTCGGGCGCTCTCCTATGGCGGTCGGCTCGGCCATGGCCGCCGACAGCGCCGTGGTCCTTTTGGGCGGCGCCGGGCTCCCGGCCGGGCCGGGCCTGCTGGTCCAGCAACTGCAGACGCAGTACCAGCAGCCGATCAACCGCATCTACGAGCTGGGCTCCAACCTCGTCTACTACGTGGCGGGCCGGCAGCAAGGCAACGGCTCAATCTCCCGGGTGATAGGCCCCGTGCCCGTCACCGTGGCCTTCTACGCGATCTACGGCAACGTCTGCAACGCCGGCGAGAACAACCTTTTCGTCCTGGCCGCCGGGGCATGCTTCACCAACCCCGCGGGTCGCTTCTCGGCCGCCGCGGAGGCCTTGCGCCAGGGCTCGGCGGTGGGCATGTTGTTTACCGGCGTGGTGCTCAACACGATCGGCATGAGCATCCGCTCCGAGGACATGCTGATCGGCGAGCAGTTGGGCCTCATGTTCGTGGCCGAGCAACTGGTCACGGGCGACCTCGGCGAGCTCGGCGCCGCCGTGTCCGCCCTGGCCAACTTTGATGATTTCGCGGAGGGCGGCGGCGACTTCGGCAATGATGATGGCGGTGGAGGCAGCTTCTAATGGTTGCAGCCGGTCCCTGGGCCGGCTGTTGGTTGAAACAAACTAATGCTCCGCGCCGACGAACTCAGGGCCTATCTCCTTGAGCAACGCCTGGATGAGACGTCGCCCTCTGGTGGCGACCCTCTGCCCGTGTCCGACCATCAGCTCTCCCGCACAGGGGCCATCCTTCGTCAGGGCAAGGGCCTTCGCGTCCTGATCGGCTACGTGGTGGACACGATCGCCTACGCCCAGGTCTACAAGGTGATCCTCGAAGGCCTGGCAGGCGTCGTGCCCGCCACGCCCCTGGCGATGACAGGCCTTCAACTCTTTGGCGCGAGACAGACCAACACCTACGCCCCTGGGCAAGGGGTGATCTGCGCCTGGAGGCCCGGCGCCGACGAGTGCTTCATCCTGGGTGCCTACCCCGAGGCGGGCGCTGACGCCCGGCTTTCTCTCTCTGACGTGATCGTCGCCGGGGCCAATGCCGGCTGGAAGGTGGACCCCTACGCGCAAGGGGCGTTTCTCAACCCCATAGAGATCGACGAAGGGCTGACGAAAGCGGCCCCTGACTGGTCCTCTCACCGGCCGCTTGACGGCCTCACCGGTGGAGAGCAAGGGGCGATCACGGAGACGGGGACGGCCTTTCACCTGGACAGCTTCATAGCCTACATGCGGGCCAGCGAGGAGACAGGTGTTTTTGCCTTCTTCCAGGACGAGCTCTTGCGCCTCACAGGCAGGAACCTGCAACTGGTGTCGGCCTGCGCAGAGCGCGAGGACGCCGATGACCAGGGGATGGTCTTCTCCGAGGAGGGCTTCGCGGACTTCGCCCGAGAGGCCATGGGCGTCGCCGACAACGAAGAAGAGGCCTTGCGAGAGCTCACCGCGGAAGAGGCGCAGCTTCTCACGCCCTGGTACTACGCCCGAGAGCCGGCCTTTGACGATCAGCACGCGCTTTACCGCTGGCGCAAGTGGCGAGGCTGGCTGGCGGGCGGTGAGAAGGCCTTGCTTCAGGCGATCAGGAACAGGCTCGAAGGCCCCCAACGGTTGTCGGAAGACGCCGTGCTCCCAGGCCTCTTTGACAGCCATGTTCTCCAGTCTGGCCGGTTCATTCAGCGCTCCGCCAAGGGCTGGATCATCGCGAAAACGCCCAGGGTCGTCTCTCCCAAGAGAAGGAGGCCCGTCCACTGTGACCAGAAGAGGGACGAATCGCCGCCCGCCCTGGCGGCGCAGCTGGAGGCCCCTGTATCCACCGAGGCGATCGGTGTTCACGCAGCAGCCTCCGTCCTGGATCAACTGGTCTACTCGGCCAACTACGAAGGCCTCAAGGGCTTTCTAGAGCTGCCCTCGTCCTGGTACGTCCCCGAGGAGTCGGAGCTGGACTACGCCGAGCCCGCGCTCGCGCCTCTCTTCGCTGGTCTGGCCGAAAACCAGTATCTGCCGGTCCCCGATCCTTTCACCATTGACCTGGATGAGAGATACGGCGACGCCGGCACCGCGAAGTACTGGCCCAACAACGCCTTCATCTCTGCTCTCGACGATGGTGGGATTGTCATCCAGGACGCCTGGGGCTCGGAGATCCGTATGACGCAGGGCCACATCTTCTTCCAGGCGGCGGGAGATATTTGGGCCCAGGCGGCCCGAAACGTCAACCTCTGGGCCGGGCATGATCTCATCGCCAAGGCCAACAAGTCCATGGACCTCACCGCCTCCCATCGAGACGTCAGGGTCAAGGCCCAGAGGAACATCATGATCCTGGGCGGCAACGAGACTTGCGGCGGCGTCCTCATCGAGTCCAGGGGCCCTGCTCCCGCCTGGCGATTTGAAGAAAGAGTGGGAGAAGACGCCGTTGTTGGCGGGATTGTTCTCCTCGCCAGGGCCTCGCAGATCGTTCAGACCGCCCAGGACGTGGTCTTCTCGGCCGACTGCTACACCTTCACGCCGGCCGTGCGGTCCCCTGACGACGCGGAGGCCCTGTCCGACCTGGTAATTGACCTGGGAGAAGGCAAGACCATCTGGCGAGGCCGGGGCTTTGATCGGCGATTTATCGGCCCGGCGGCCTGCGCCGTGGACGCCTTTGCCCTGAATGCCGCAGGCGATACCTTCCGAGCGAACGAGTATGCTCTGGACAGGACTAATTTCCACTCAAACGTGTATATCGACCAGGGCCTGTTGGTGCAAGATTGTGTTGCCGCCGGCGGCTCTATCTTCTCCCTGGACGGCACGGTCGGCCCGCCGGGAGAAGAGGCCAGGGTCGAGCTGGAGGCCGCCCTAGACGGGCAGTCCGCCAGACTTGAAGAGGTAGCGGAGTTCCTGGCCTCGTCCCTTGAAGAGGGCTGGTCGGGCTATGTTGATCGCGCCTCGGGTGACGTGTCTCAGGCGGAGTTCAGCCTGCGCACGGTGGAACAGTACGCCACGACGGACTTCCTGATCTACGAAGCGCGATGGCAGCAGCAAGCCCGCCTTGCCGGGCAGGAGATGCCCACCTGGAGCGAGCCGATCGTTGACACGGCCATCGCCGGGCCGACGAGGCCCTATCCAGGCCAGGGCGTGTGGGACACGGCCTTATCCGGGCGTACGGTGGACAATCAGCTCTACGATGAGGAAGCGGGCATGGCTGCGGACAGGGAAGACGCAGCCTACCTTGAAAGCGAGACCGCCGAGCCCGAGACCTACGAGTTGGAGGGGGGCTACACGGTGGTCATTGACGTAACAGCGTGAGGTAGAAGCATGGCTAACCTTGAATCAGGCCGGTTGCGCGACGAAGAACCGCGGTTGAAGAGAATCGTGCCGCCCAAACTGGACGACGACCCGGCCGCGTACACCATCCCTGGCGTGGAGCTTGTGCCGGACAGACACATCTTCGGCCCGAGAAAGCGCCTGGAGACCGACAAGGACGGACAACTGGTGTTCGTCCCCTGCCCGGAGGAATGAGCATGGCAAGCCCTGAGAGTGATTACTGCTCACCGCCGGCGGAGAAGAAGATGCCGACGCTCGTCGATCAACGCGTTCTTACCACCGAGGAGCTTATATACCTTTTCGCCGACGGCAAAGGTCGTGCTTATCCCTTCAGCACTAGCTCGTCAGCCGAACAACCGCGGGCGGACGGTATCCAGGACGAGCGAAGCGTCGTGGATGACCCACCCCCCGGCGAACTTCTCCAATAACTCAGAGAACCATTGGCAAAGGAATAAACGTGCCCGAAGACACCAAGGGCCAGGGCGGGGCCTTCCCTTTCCCCGAGAGCGCTTCCCTTCTCTCCGAGGACGAACTACGTCTTCTGCGTCAGCGCGCCGGGCAGGCCGCCACCCCCAAGAAAGGCCCGGCGGGCAAGTCCGTCGAGCCGCCGGCACCCGTGGATGTTTCTTCTCTCTCGCCCGAAAAGCAGCAGGAGCTGGCCTCCATCAGCGAGGCGCTCAAGGCCGTTCAAGGCCCCGGATTGTCGGCCTTTCTCAAGGGGCAAGCGCCCGCCGAAGACAAGTCGGCCGACGCTGCCAAGGACGCACCGCCCGAGCAAGCGTCGCAGACGGGCGCCCTGAACGAGCGGTGTCGTCGCTGCGGCTGGCATGGCCCTTACGCCATCGAGGCGACGGAGCAGGACAAGCTGGCGTTCGTGGCGGCCGTCTGCGGCGAGGGGCGATTCATCAAGGCCTTCGAGGCCTACGGCGGCAAGCTCGTCATCTCGTTTCGCACCCTGGAGACGGACGAGGCCGACTGGTGCTCGCGCAGGGCCTACAAAGACGTCAAGGATGGCCTGGCCGTAACCTATGAAGACTTCGGCATGCGCTTCGTGGACTACAAGATGGCCCTGTCCCTCGAGCGCGTCGTCCCCTCGGGCGGGCCGCCCTTGCTCCTGGGCAAGGAGACGGACGACTTTCTGGAGAAGAACGCGACGGGCATAGGCGAGCCGGAGATCGCCGTCTTCAACCGGCTGGCGCAGATCAAGAAGAAGGCCCCTCTCAACAAGGAGAACGTCTGGCGAGTCGCGCGCAAGCTCTTCGATCGGTTTCTGGGCCTCACAGGACTTCTCGAGGAGAGGAGCGAAGACCCTGATTTTTTCTCACCGGCAGCCGACTGAGCGCCCTGGTGCGGCTGGCCTGGCGACAGGGCGGGCTTGGCAAGGAGCGTGGCCGCTGGCGCTACAAGAGGCTGCGCTGGCTGGTCGAGTGCGAGGAGAGGGACGTCATGGCCTCGTCCGTGAAAATGCGCCATGAGCTTTTGTGCGCGCTCTTCGCCGGCGCAGATGGTCAGCAACGAAAGAAGCTCCTGGAGGAGGCGCAGAGGACCAAGAACCACTGGCTTGATCTGGCCCTGCCCGCCCTGGCGAAGGAGGCGCGAGAGGCGCAGGCGAAGGAGCAGAAGGGCATGCGCGATCAGTGGGCCGCCGTCTTCGGCGACCCGAAGGACCCGAAGGTCCAGGCCGGCATCAAGGCCCTTTACAAGGCCGCTATCGGCGGAAAGGCGTAGTTATGGCGGAGCCGGGCCTTTTCCAGTACGCCCGAGAGCAGGCCGCTCAGGGGCCGGGGCAAGGCTACGTACCGGCCCTTCATGGCCAGTTGGACCTCTCCCACTTCCTGGGGAGAGGCCAGATGGGCCAGACGGCCAACCTGGTCGCCCTCCCCTTCATCAACAACTGGCTGGCCTCTCAGGGCTATCAACCGGGGCCTTTCCTTCCCTCTCAGAACCTCCTGGACCAGGAAATGGCCAGGAGGTACATGCTGACCCAGAGCGCCGCGCAGCAGGTTGCCGGGCAAGCGGACAGAGAGCGCCTTGAGACGGTCATGCGCGGGGCCTTCTCCCTTGTTCAGCAAGGGCCCCTGACGACCGACCAGCTGGGCATGGTGAGACAGCTCTCCGGCGCCGCCATGCAGGCCTTGCCGACCCTGTCCATGATGGCCCCGCGGACCGTGGACGAGCTGTTCGGCCTTCGAGGCTCAGCGCACCTCTTCGGGCTGGGCGCTGGGCAGGCGTCCAGGTTCATGGTTGGGCAAGGGGGCGTGACGGGACTATCAGCCGAAGCCGCCGCGGCCATGGCCGAGGGCGTGCAAGGCCGTCTTTTCGGGCCGGGGCAAGACCTATCGAGGATGCGCGGTTTCGGCGGGGCCTCCGCCGGGCAGATGTTCAGCGAGATGGCCGCCCGCGGGCTGCTCAGTGATCCCTTCGCCTCGCAGGGGGGAGGCGACCTGGCCGATCTTGCCAGGGCCTTTCCGGGCGGCCAGGGCGCGACGCGTAAGCTGCAAGCTAACCGGATCGGCGATCAGATCAAGGACATGGCCGGCGCTCTCTCGGCGGTCAGAGACCTCTTTGGCGACATGGGCCGCGCCGACGCTCCCATCCCGGAGCTCTTCGCCGCCCTTGACGCGCTGACCCAGGGCGGCACGGCCCGGTGGTCCAAGCCTCAACTTGAGATGCTGGTGAGGCGAACGCAGCAGACCGCCAAGCTCACCGGTACGAGCATGGACCAGGTCATGGCCATGCAGGCCCAGATGGCGAGCGAGTTGTCAGCGGCCGGCCTCTCCAGAGGATTTGCCCCCGGCATTGTCAACGCCGGTATGCAGTTCGGGGCTGCCTTCTCGCAGCTCTCCTCGCCTTTTGCCGGGCAAGGCGCTCTCTCCTCCCGTGAGGCGCAGGCCATGGACATGAGGCTCAGGGCCCAGGCCGCCGAGAGCCAACTGGGGAACCAGCTAGGCGCGGTCATGCGGCTAGGCGATCAGGGCCTTCTTTCAGGAAGGGCCCTGACGCTCTACAACCAGTTGAAAGTGAAGGACTACTCAGGCGTCAGCATCATGTCGCCGGCCGAGTTCACGGACATGGTGGGAGGAGCGCTCGGCTCCAGGGCCGCGGCCAGCCTGGCGCTTGGTCACACCGAAGGCAATCGGCAGGCGATCGAGAGGTACAACCTCCAGGACGCGGTGAGAAACCAGCAGGGTGTCGAGCTTCAGGGGAGGATGAGGGCCTTCGCCGAGGGAGGTCTTTCTTCTCTCGAGATGTTCGCAGGCAAGAGAGGCCTGGCCGCCGAGGCGGCGCAGATCATGGCCCGAGAGTCGTTTAACCTCTCGGCCGCTGAAAGAATCGACCCTGTGAAGCGCAAGGCGTTCTTCCGGAGAAAGCTCCAGGACGCGCTGGGTGGCAGGGCGGCGGGGCTGAACCTGGACTTGCTGGCCGAAACGGCCTGGAACCAGATGGAGGCCGGGGCCGTCGGCTTCGGCCCCTATCAAAGCCTGGTCGGCGCCTTGAGCCTGCATGATCGCGAGGTGCTCGGCAGACAGAGGCAGGTCCAGGCCCAGGCGGACACCAGGGCCGATATCGCCAGCGCCCTTTCTCCCTTCAGCCAGGGCGGCCCTCTGCGCCGGATCATTGACGACCTGACCCGCGGCGACGCGGATTTTTCCAGCCTGGGGGCCGCGCTCCTGGGCGGGCAAAGGCTGGCCGCCGCGCCAGGGGCGCGTGATGCCTTGACAGGGATGGCGGCCAACGTCGCCAGGGCCACGCAGGACCTGGAGCAGGTAAGCCGGGAGATGGAGGTCTTGTCGGCCGATACGTCTCTTCCGCCTGATGTCATGGCCTCGCGACTGGCCGGCTTGAGAAGCCGCTTCAACGTGCTCAAAGCCAGGCTTCACGAAGGGACGTTTGGCGGCGGGCAAAGCTCTATACAGCTCAAGGAGTTGGCCAGGCACTACAGGACGACCGTACCGGAGTTGCTGCGCGGCAGAAGAGACTCAGGCGGCAACTTTGAGGCAGGGGCCGTCAACATGGCCCAGGCGCTTGCCAGTATCAACGACTTGCAACAGGCCTACGGCGGTCGGCCACTGCCGCAAAGGGGCGATCCTGAAGAAGGCAGCTCGCCCTTCGCCGCGATGATCGGCGAGGCGGGCGCCGCCGCCTACCAAGCGGCGCAAGAGCTCGGGTCGACGCAGGCCAGCACGCGTCGGCGCTGGGGGCCCTTCTCGATGGACTTGCCCGATGAGCTCTTTGACCAGACGACGGCTCGTGCCCCTCGATCAACGGGCCAGGGTGAATTGCGCATCCGCGGCGAGGTGCTGGTGAGGCAGGACGGACGAGGTACGCTTACCGGCACGGGCGCCTTCAGCCCCGCTTGATGGGAGGGTGCTTCTTGGCCGCCACCGATTTCTTCAGCACTCCCGGCGGCGTGGCGGTCATCACAGGCTCCGCGCTGCCGGTCTTGAGCCTGAGCTTCCAGGACTGGGGCGGCTACGGCAACTATCGAGCCGTGATCACTTCTCTGTCCGTGCAGTTCGAGGGCGGCCGTCAGTTTCTTCACACCCTGGAAGACATGATCTTCCTCTACGTCTTCGGCGAGCGCATGGGGGAGATGACCATCTCAGGGGTGTGCTTTTCCGATGTCTGCGCCGGGGCGACGCCGGGGGAGCTGGGCCGCGTCGGCCACGGAGCGGAGCGCGTCCTGGGCCACTATGTCGGCCACCGCGTCACGTTCCGGGCCGAGCCCGTCCTGGTGGCCTTCGGCGTCGACACGGCCTTTGAGTGCTTTCTCACGGGCGTCGGCGTCGCGATCAACGATCCGGAGAAGGGGCTGGGCCAGTTCACCTATCGGTTATCGGTCGTGCCGCCGGCGACGTTCGACGTCGAGGCCGTTATCTTGACTTGACCATGTTGAACCACGTTCGCACTCTGATTCTGAACACCGACTCGACGCAGGCCTATCCTCCCGACTACCCCGGAGAGGAACACTGCCCGCCGGGCTACGCGAAAAAGTCGCTTCGCGGCCCTCTTGGCCGCTTCCGTGTTCTTCTTTTCGGCTCGATACCAGATAGGGCCCTTCTTAACCTGCGACTGCTTCAGTTCATGACCCTGCTTCACGGGAGCGAGCTAGCCGGCACTCTGGTCCTGGACGACGCGCGCATCACCTATTTGCCCCTGGACGATGATTCATTCGTCAACCTCTGGCTGGCCGGGCCGAGGGTCACGCGCCTCACCGGGACGGCGGAAGGGATAGCTTCACGACAGGGAGACTTTCGTAGAGACGACAAGCTCTCCTGGTCCTGGCGGTTGACGGCCGATTCCGGTACGCAGGCGACCATCAAGTGGGCGGACGAGACCGGCGCGGAAACGACGAAGGTACTGACCTACTCGGCGTCCTCTCTGACAGGCCCCGTGCTCCTGCCCGGCTCGACGACGGCCTTCACCTTCGTCTCCACGACGGGCGCCTCCTGGCTGATAGAAGACCTCGCCCGCCCTGCTTCCGGGCTGGCTGATATTGCGCGAAGGACCGATGACATCTCGGCGGAGATGGAAGAAGAGCTTTTCGCGGGCGGCCTCGACGACGCGAACCTGCGAAGCAGACACAAAGACCACCCCGAGCTCCTGGAGAGGCTGGCCGCCAGGCTCATGGCGCTGGCCCGAAGAACGGCGGAGGCTTGATGAGCACGGTTGGTTGGCGCTCGACGCAGTTCAAGGCCTGGGCGAACGTGGACGTCACGAGGCCGGGAGGCCCTGTCACGGTCTACCGGGCCCCTGTTGTTTCCTTCCAGGCCAACTTCGACCTGAATGCTATACCGACGGCCGTATTGCAGCTCGGCGTCGGCAGAAACGTCCGAAGCACAAAGACCATCTCCGCCGCCCACCCGCTGCTTGACTCCTTGAAGTTGCTATCGCCCATCAGGGTCTGGCTCCAGGCCTTTGACCGGGCCTTTTCACCGGACGGTGAGGCGCCTCTAGGCCAAGAATGGCCAGACGTACCCTTCGTGCTCTTTGACGGCTACGTGGCCGGCGTCGGCAGTGACACCGGGGCGGGCAGAGCGGGCATAACGCTGCACTGCATCCACTGGCTTGCCGACATGAGCTTCTCGAGCGCCATCAGCCGGTCTTCCATGCCAAGCAATACTACGGCCCTGTCCTACGGCGCCGGCTTCAGGGGCAGGACCGACGACGGCCAGACGCCTTTCCCGACCGGCAACCCGCAGAAGTTTATGAACCAGGCCAACGTTCTGACTGACCTCTGGGGCCAAAGCATTGCGCCCTGGTTCGACTCGTTGTGCTCTCAGGACCGCTTCGACATCGCCGACCTGCCCGTGGAGAAGACCGGGCCGCTGTCCAAGAACTACGAGGCCTTGCGTGCCCTCCTTCGCTTCGAGGGCTATCCGGGCGGGCTGCTTAACCGATACGCGCCGACCATGCCCCTGGACAACGGCCTCCTGGGCGCTGAGAGACTTCCTGACGCGCTCAGTGGTCTATGCACCCACCAGGGCCACGAGTCCATGGCGACGACCACGCTCTGGGACAAGCTCGTCGGCGACCTGGGAGCGCAGCTTCTTTTCTCCGTGGTCCCCATGATCGATCGGGCCCTGGTCGTCCCTTTCATCCCCGGCCTGCGAAGGGCCAGGACGCAAATCACCGCCTCGGAATATGAGGCCATAGGCAGCCAGAGCGCCCTGAGCCGGCCTCTTCGCGCCGTCTGCCTGGCCGGAGGCGCCGGCTCCGCTACCGGCGGGCAACGGCCCGCTTTGCCCAACGAGTCGTACGTCCCTCAAGGCATCGGCGGCGTATGGCCGCGACCGAGCGACCCGGTCCACGACGCCGAGCCGGACCTGAGGGCCGGCCTGGTCCTGGTCCGCCAGTTGCCTTTGTGGCTGGGACAGATCATGACCGTCCCGTTATTCGGCCGATCGTCCGCCCCTCCGGACGACGTCTCGGGAGGAGCCGCCTTTCCTCGTGCAGGCGCGGCGCCAGTCGCCGCTCTTCCCGGCGCGATCCGGCCGGCGGTCATCTCTTTCTGGGACCGCTTCGCTCGCGCGCTCTACCTGGTCGAAAGGCTCAAGGGAAGGCAGCTCAGCCTCAGGACCAACTTCCGGCTGGACCTGTCGCCCGGCTCCACGGTGACGGTGGTCTCTTCCAGGGACCGCTTCATCGAGGCGGTGGTTGGCAAACAAGCCGACGTTCTCTGGGCGCATGTCTCGAGGGTCACCTTGGTGCTCGACGCCGAGGGCCGCCAGGCGCATACGCTTTTGCAGCTCAGTCATCTCCGAACGGCCAGGGAGAACGCGCTTGCCACCACGGGGACCGATAATCACCCTCTATGGAAGACCGTCTTTCTCGGAGCGCCCCTGACCAGCGCGATGGGAGACTAGCACCATGCCCTCGGCGATTGAAGCGGAGTACGAGCCCTACTACAGGCGCTGGAAAGAAGAAGGGACGCCCGAGGCCAAAGGCGAGTTGCTTCGCCGTCTGGCCCCGGTCCTCAACGCCGCCATTCGCACCTACGCCGGCGACGCTTCTCCCGCCATCCAGGGACGGGCCAAGCTCCTGGCGCTCGAGGCCGTCGGGCGCTACGACCCGAAAAGGGGACCTTTGCGCTCGCACCTCATGAGTCACCTGCGCGGCCTGTATCGCCACGCCGCCAGGCAGTCGCAGGTGATCAAGCTGCCTGAAAGGGCGGCCCTCGCCATCGGCAAGCTCAAAGCGGCCGAGAACGAGCTGGAAGACACTCTGGGCCGACCGCCCAGCACGGCGGAGCTGGCCGATCACACAGGCCTGTCCCCCGAGCGCATCGCCAGGGTGAGGCTGGCCCGGCCGGGCCTCACCGAGGGCCAGACGACGATCGAGACCGATGAAGGAGAGTCGGCCATCTCACCCGCGGTGAGATCACGAGCGGGCATCGAGGCCTGGCAAAACTTCGTGTATCACGACCTGCATCCCCATGACCAGCTCATCATGGAGCACGCGCTTGGCCTTCACGGAGCTCCTGTTCTGCCCAAGAACCAGATCGCCGGGAAGCTGGGGATCAGCCCGGCGGCGGTCACTCAAAGGGCCAAGAAGATCCAGGATCGCCTGGACTCTCCCGGCGGCGAAGAACTGTTCTGAGGCTCAAGATGGCCGTACTGCACTACGACGATATTTTTCACCTGCGCCTGTTGCACCTGGCGAACCACTCCGGCAACCAGGCGGAGATGCACGCGCCCGGCGGGGCCTCGGAGTGGTATGCACCGCTTGCTCCTGAACAGCTCGAGGCGCCCCTCCCCACCGAGGTGGACCAGTGGCAGGAGGCCTTCGCAAGAGACCAGATCAACGAAGCCTACAGGGAGGCGGTGACCACGGAGGAGGGCACGCTCGGCGACTGCTCGGCCCTCACCGTGCAGGGGGACTACCTGGCGATGGCGGAGAGGGCCTTCAGGCTGCGCTGCGCCTCGCGAGTGAGAAGGTCGGCCCACGCCTCCGCGAGGAGAAACGGCCTCGCTTCTCCAGGAGGGGCCTTTGAGCGAGTGGCCGGCCTGGTACAGGACCGCCTGGCTGCGGGGGCGACCGACCAGTTACCGCCGGCGGACGGGCCCCTGCTCACGGAGGACGGCCCGGCCACCGTGCAGGAGCTGGCCCTCGAAGAGCTCTTGCTGCGAGACGAGCGTCTGTCCAACGAGTGAGGGCTGAAACGGCAATGGCTGGCACACGAAGCGATGTCATGGTCCTGGGCGACGGCAGGCTCCAGGCGGGGACGGCCAAGCTGGCCCAGCGCGCCGTGATCGAGCTCCTGACCGAGCCTGGCTCGGTCAGGGGAGACCCGACGCGAGGTACGGTCTTCGCCTCCTTGACCAGGCCAGGACGGGTGGCGACGGAGGCCGATATCTTCGCGGCCTTTTCTCTCTCTTTGCCCGGCCTGGCCAGGGCCCTCGCTCGCGGCGAGACCACCGCGACGCCGCTGGAAGAGAGGTACAAAAGCGCCAGGCTCGACAAAGTGGTGTTAACGCCGGGTCAGTTGGTGCTCACCGTCAGCGTGGTGTCACAAGCAGGCGGGCCGGCCCTGGTTTCTTTCTCCATCACCTACGGTTAGGGGCGACTCATGGACTTCGTCTACGACCTGGCCGCCCTGGACCAGACCGAGCTGGATGCCACCAGACAGGCGATCCTCTCCGCCCTGGAGGACTACGCTCCTACGGCGGACGTGAGACAGGGCGCGATTCACGACCTGGTGCTCGAGCTCAACGCCGTCCTTGCGCAACTGATCCAGGAGCAAGTCAACAAGGCCGAGAGCGCCCTGGGCGTGCTGGCCCTTGATGATGCGTCAACGGCCGACCCTGCTGCCGTTGACGCCGTTCTTGCCGACTACGGCGTGAAAAGACGAGTCGCCACGCCCGCCGCCGGGAGCGCGCAGGTGGTCTTGAGCGCCTTCATGCCCGTCACCATCCAGGCAGGGGCCGTCTTCACGGCCGGCGGGCAAAGCTACCAGTCGGTATCAACCTTTCAGGCCAGGACCTCCCCTTCGTTGGTCAGCCTGCCGACGGACCGGCTGATCACCCAGCTCTCCTCGACGCGCTGGGTGTTTACCATCGACCTCGTCTGCGCCGTAACGGGCTCGGCAGGCGCTCTACCCGCCGGCGCGCAGCTAACACCAGCCTCCCCGCCTGCCAATTTCGTCGAGTGCTACTCCAGGGAGAGCTTCTCGGGCGGCCAGGACCAGGAGACCAATGCTTCTCTTGTCGCCAGGCTGCAAGCGGGCGCGGCCGTCAAGTCGCCCGGAAATAGAACGTCCCTTGAAGGGATGGTGAGGACCTTCATCCCCGAAGCGCTTCACGTCTCCGCCACGGGGGCCGGCGACGCCGCCATGCTCAGGGACAAGCACGGTCTCTTCCCTGGTGCTACAGGCGGCAAGTGCGACCTCTACCTGCGCTACCAGGGCGCCTATGAAGAGTCGACCCTGACCGTCACGGCCACGCTCAACTCCAAGGTCGGGGCGGTGGGGACCTGGCAGGTCGGCCTGACGCGAGACCAGGCCGCCGGTCTCTACGAAGTCAAGAAGGCCCTTCTTCCCACTCAGGCCTTTTCGGCGACGGGCTTTGCCATCAGCTACGACGCAAGGGGCGTGGACGTCTCCGGGGAGAGCTGGCCGCCTGACCTGGCGAGCCCGCTCGAAGCGACGTACTCGAGCTACCAGACGGTCGTGGTGCGCTTCGCCGACACGATCACGGACGTGACGAGCGTCTCAACCGGAGCGACGGCGAGTTATGTCCTTGTGCTGCGAAGAATGCCCAAAATCAAGGAGCTTCAGGCCTGGTTCTCGGCCGCCGAGAGGCGACCCCTGGCCTCCGACCTCCTGATCAAGTCGCCCGTGCCCGTTTTCTCGGCGGTCTCCTTTGATCTGGTGCTGCCCGTCTCTGCACCTACGCCCGACGCGAGCGCCGTCAAGGCGGCGGTGGCGAGCGCCGTTGCTGGACAGGGCTTTTCCGCTCGGTTGTCTGCAAGCCTTGTCGCCTCGGGCGCGCGAGCCGTTAGCCCACTGGCCGCCGTGGATAACGTCGCCCTCTCCGGCAGGCTCCGGAAGCCGGACGGCACGAACGTCTCTCTGTCAGGCTCGCAGTCCCTGGCCATCACCCCTGACGCCGCCAATATGACCACCGCCGACACCGTGATTTTCTTTCTTGTCTCTGCGGACGTGACCTACACCCTCGTCCGCGTATAGGCCGTGGTATCCTGCAAAAGCTATCCATTCTTTTCCGGAAAAGAATTGCGATAAGCCCTGGCGCGGAGGGCTTTTACCGCGCGGAAACACCAGAAAGGGCCAGCTCATGTGGGAGTTGCTTGGCGATGCCGTATCCCTCGACGCCGCGTGGGAGCTCTGCGAGAGCGTACCGGGCTGGGCCTGGGCCGCCTCCGTCGTCGTTGCGCCCTTGGCGGGCAGGTCGATCTGGCGAACGAGCAGGGCCGCCTGGCGGTTGACCAGGGGACTGCTTGTCACCACGCCGGGAGAGCTGTGCGAAGAGATCAACAAGCAGCTCAAGAGCGCCTCACTGCTGGAGGGCGACATCGGGCTCAAGACCGCCCGGTGCTGTGTGCAGGGCAACCTGGAGCACAAGTCCTTCAAGGTCGAGCTTCTGGACACGGCCGGCAAGTGCTTCAAGGACGTCACGGAGCTCTTGACGCCGGGGGAGCAGCGGCTCCTGGAGAGGGCCCTCCAGGCCGGGATCGAGGACCGCAAGAGGAAGCGTACCGAGAAGAAGAGGGCCCTGGCGAGCCACTTCCTGACCGGGGAAGGGAACGAGAAAGTAACGGAGATCTGATGTTCCACGAGATGAACAAGATGATGGGCGGTGCTGTACCGCAGACCAGCCCCGGCCCAATCGGCCGGGGTTACCAGCACGGCAAAGCGCAGGGCGATGCACTGGCCGAAAAACTGCTCGAGGCCTTCAAAGAGGCGCTGGAGCGACAATCGGGCGTCACGGAGACAAAGGACTGCGAGGACAACTGTGAGGGCGGTTATCCCTCGTGCGAACCTCGCTCAAGCTGTTCGGCCGGCACGGGCATGCCGGCCGAAAGCGGCCGGCCGATCATGCTGGGCGACGTGGTTCGCCTCAAGTCGGGCGGCCCTTCGATGACCGTGATGTCCATCGTCAGGGGCCCGGCCAACCGTAGCGGGCTGGACGTGGCCATTACGACCTGGTTCGCCGACGCAGCGCGCCAGAGCGTCGGCGACTTCCCTAGCTGTTGTCTGGAGCTTGTCCCGCGCAGCATTTAGCCCGCTACCTAGTGTGACAAAGCCCTCCGCAGCGGGCTAAGTGCTGCGACAGAGTAGACAAGCCAGATGCCGTACGAGTTCCCAAACGGCGTGATCGACTCTCCGGCCGGCATGGCCGCGCTGCTAGGCACGTTCTGGGCGGCCCGGTTCCCCCACCGGGCCGATCTCTACGCCCTGATGGCTGCAAGAAGAGCGCCGGCGGCCAAGGCGGCGCTTCTTATTGACCAGCTCATGGCCGGGCTGTCGGCCGCGAGCGCTCCTCTGGAGAAGCGAGATCCGCTCTTTCTCTTCGACGCCGTCTACTCCGCCTCAGCGCCCGCACCAACGGGCGGGCAGGCCTCCAGCCCCCGGTCCAACAGGTCCTACCCGCCACCTTCTTCTCAATTCCAGGGCGCTTCCCTTCTGTTCGACAGCCCGATCTCTCCTGCACGAGCCTTGTGTCGCGGCGCGGACTTCACGGTCGGCCCTGACGGGGAGATCATCTTCCTCGACGACCCGACAGACGGGCTGGAGGAGAAGAGCTGGCTTGTTGACGCTCAACTGAGCAACAACTGGTCGAAGACCGTCGCCGTCCGAGCCAGCGTCACGGGCCAAGTGTCTCAAGGACTGCAGCGGCTGGCCCTGGCCATCCTCAAGGCCGACTACGGCGGGCCGTCGATTTTTTGCCTTCACGAGGCCCTGGCTGCCATCGCCGACGCGCCCGTGTGTCAGGAAGACGGCGAGGTCTTTCAGTACCAGGCCACGGATAGAAAGGGCCTTCTGCTCGTCACGGACAAGCGCGTGTATCGCGCTAACTCACTGGCGACCCTCACCGTCAGCGAGGGGCAGGTCCTCAAGCAGGGAGAGTTTCTCACCGACACCGTACGCGTTCTCGCTCCGAGGTCCTCTCCACCAGCCTGGCTTACCTCTCTGCAACTTCCGGCCGAGTGGTTGTGGCCCTCTCTGGGCGGCGTGCTCACCTTCGAGAACGCGCAAAAGGCCCTGACGGTCACCTTGAGCGTTTCAGGGCTCACCAAGGTGATCTGGCCGATGCCGGATGATTCTGGAAGGGTGACCGCCTTCTTCAACCTGCTTCATGCTCAGGGAGTGGCCCAGGGCAAGTCCCTGGCCAACTACCTGGACCTGCGCCCGCAGCCGCAGGCGACTCAGCCGACGTCCGCGTCGTTGCCTGCGAGCATCAACCCCATGAGCTTGTTACTCGGCACGGTGTTTTCGTCCAACGTCCGAGTGGCGGTCTTGAAGCAAAGCGCCTTTGGCCCGCTGGCCCTTGGCACGAGTTATCTTGCATTTCTCAGGCGCTTGCTCCCGCCGGGGGCCGGCGTACTTCCCGTTCTTGTCTGACCGCTGAGCGCTCTCGCATGGCACTGCCGCCGGACGAAGAAGACTGCCCGGAGATGACGGCGACGCCGCCTCTGAGCTTCCTCCCTGCGGGGGCCGGCTGGTTCTGCCCCGAGAGCGGCATGGGCTCAGGGTCGGGGCCCGATACGGACTCGTTCTACCTCTACCGCGAAGACTGCGTAGAAGGCGTCAAACGTGAGCACCGGGCCAAGATGACCATCATCGCAGGCGCGGTGAGCCAGGGCCCGTGGGAGTACGTACGAAATAACGGCTGCTGCGACTGTCCGGGCGGAGGCAGCGGTCCGGGCGGAGGTGGGGGAGGCGTGCTCACCCAGTGCTGCAAGGAGGTGGTCGGTACGCCTTTGCCGCTAACGATCACCCCTAACCCGTCGGCCTGTCCAGGTGATGGGCCGGTCACGCTTATGGTGCCTTTTGAAGGTGCCGGCAACGGCTTTCGGATCAACTATGAGTCAAGCGACGGGCAAGTACGGGTCTCGGGGAACATCGTATGCAGTAACAAGGGGTTCGGCGTAACACGCCCGGAGACGGACCCGCCTTGCACGCCACCGCCTGGCCCGCCAGGATCGCCTGAGCCTGGCGGTTGGTTTGGCTTCAACGGGAACTGGAAGTGCGGTGCGCTTTCCGGAGGGCTCTTGCCCTGTGAAACCTTTATCCAGCACATCGAAGAATCGACGTGCCAGCCAACGTGCGTACGAATCGTGATTGCTCCAGGGGAGGGAGGCGGGCTGATCACGCTGGAGCTTGGCTGTGGAGGCGGCGGTGGAGGCGGCGGTGGAGGCGGCGGTGGAGGCGGCGGTGGCGGTGGAGGCACCGTATGCGGCGGCAGCTTGCCAGGCCATGTCACGTTCACGATCGCGGGGGTGAGCAACGGCGCGGCCAACGGGACGTTCAACCTTCCACTGAGTACATCCGGCTGTCCGGGTTGCTCGGCCTGCAACTGCTATCGGTCCGGTGACCTGGGAGGCTACGAGTGGGTAGTACAAGCCAACCCCAATGGGGCCGGGCCGCCGCTCTTGTACGCGTTTTTCTATCAGCTGTCCGGTGGCTCAATTCAGGCGCTTTACGCCGTTAGTGGGTCCATCGGTACGCCATGGGACTGTACTTTCCCCAAGACCTTAGACCTGGCGGAGCTATCGGTTGGCACTGGCTGGCCCGCCTCTTTCGACGTGTCGGGGGCCTGAAATGAACGTCGACGAATTGCACGCGCGGATCGCAACCCTGGCGTCGACTCGCCCTCCCTGCCGCCATCTGGGCTCGCCGACCGGCGAGTCGAGGCCTTGCCCGAGTTGCACCGGTACGCTGCAGGTCCACCTGCGCACCTGTGTCATCCACGGGCAATGCACGGAGAGCAAGCTACTCTCGGGCGTCGAGTGCTGCAGTATTTGTAATGATCGCTCCCCGATAGACACGCCCGTACCGATCTCAGCGAGGGAAGTGGTCGAGCCAGCCTCTCTGGTCGCCCGTTTCGACGAGAAGAATATAGCCCCCGACGTGCCGGGAAAACGGTTCAACGGCAGCATCCTGGCCTACCAGGATGACTACCTGTTCGCCTTCAGAAACGGCTGGGCAGGCTCGGAGATCTATCTGATCCGGCTGGACAAGGACTTCAAGCCGTACGGATCGGCCTGGAAGCTGGAGCTGCACCACAGGGAGGCCAACTACGGGCGAGAGGACCCGAGGCTCTTCATGCACCAGGGCAAGGTGCATGTCTCCTTCATCGGCGTGGTAGGCGGTCGACGCATCAGGCATACCAGTCAGCTCTACGCCAGGCTTGGCGACGACCTGCGCGTGGAGAGGGTGTTCTACCCGCACTACGAGAAGCGTAACGGGTGGGAGAAGAACTTCGGGTTCTTCTCCTTTGAAGATCAGCTTTATGCGTCTTACTCCACCACCCCGCACCAGGTCTTGAAGATTGATGGTGACAGGGCGGAGATGGTCTACAACACCCCGTTTCCTGCGCCGTGGAGCGGGGGAGAGATGAGAGGTGGTGCAGCTCCCGTCCGCGTCGGCGACGAATTCTGGTGTTTCGGTCACGACCGTATACAGAAAAACGGCGTGTGGACCTACCGTGCGCTCCTGTGGACGTTCCAGGCACGACCACCCTTTAGGATCTCCCGCTACGTCCCCTACGCGCTCTTGACGGCCGACGTGAGTACGAAACCGGCGTCGCAGTACGCGAGTGTGATCTTCCCGTGTGGCGCCGTGCTACTAAAGGGCTAGAGCAGATGCTTCCAGCGACTACCACGAACGACGTGCCCAACCGCGCCTTTCCGGACGCCAAGTCGGCGGCATATTTCCGTCTGCCGAACTCCAGTCGCAGCAAGGGCCCTGATCTCTCGTACCTGCGTCTCGGTGAGCGTGGCCGTCCCGTTACGCTCGCCCTTGGCGGCACCGACGACGGTTCGTGGCCCTCCGACGTGCTTCCAGGACCGCCCGTTCGCAATCAACTGCACGAGCGAGTCGCTGACGCCGAAGGCCTCGGCAACGTCGTCATGCGTCTCGCCTGCCGCCACGCGCTCCCTGATCTCGACCACTTGCGACTCGACGAGTTTGGCGTTCCCACCTCGCTCCCCTCGCGCGGTTCTCCCGTGTGTCGCCCGATCGGCGGCGTTCTCCGCTGCCGTGCCGTAGTAGAGGTTTTCCAGACGGTTGTTCGTCTTGTTTCCGTCGCGGTGGCAGCATTGCTTGTCGGGCGGGCGAGGTCCGACAAATACGCGCAGGATGATCGCGTGGACGCTGTCGGTTACTTGTCTGCTGTGGCGACACAGGCCTATCCGCTTGTAGCCCTTGCTGTTCGCTTCCCGCAGTCGTCGCCATCCGTCCTGCCCGTGAGAAGACCAGATAGTCCCGTTGTCCCCGGCAAGATATCCCGGAAAGTCGGGTACGGGCCGATAGGTTACGCTCGGGTCGAGTCGTTCCTGCTGCCGCTGCTTTCGCTTTTTGCGGCGGGGCTGTCGTCTGGTAGCAACCTGTTTGTCGCATGCGTTCTGTTTCGGCGTGCCGTAGGAGAGGTTGGACAGGTCGTTATTGCTTCTGTCTGCGTCGGCGTGTCGAACCTCCTGCCCGGCCGGACAAGGCCCCACAAAGGTACGCATGACAAGACGGTGTACGAGGTAACCGCGACCGGACAGCTTGACCTGTCGGTAGTTGTGGCTGTCTTTCGGCGGGTGCAGTTGTCGCCAATGACCTCGCATGCGGCTCGACCATACGCTGCCGTCGCTACCAGCCATGTACCCAGGCTCGTCCGGTACGTCTCTGTATTCAACCGTCGCGTCAAACTCAGGCATGGCTGTAGCGCCTCCAGTCATTGAGCAGAGTAGTTACCTTATTAGAACTGTAGGAGGCTTGTCTATGCCGGTTGAACAGGGTTCCTGGGTCGTCTCGGCCGGTATCCACGACCGTACGCAGTCCCTCTATCGCCTGAGTCACCAGGAACTGGAGAAAAAGCTCGTCTGGGTCTCGCCACCCCCCTGGTTTCTTCTCCGCTGGAACACCGACGACCCGCCTGTCTTCTCCTACGTAGTCGGCCAGAACGAGTACCAACTACCCGAGAGCATGAAGGGCCAGGCCGTCCTGGACGTGGGCAGCTCTTTCGGCGCTTTCCTCTTCGCGTGTCATGAAAGAGGCGCGGCGCTGGTTCACTCCTATGAGCCCTGGAAAAAGTCTCTGGCCATCTTGCGACGCAACGTCGAGCAGTTGCGCGAGAGAGGGACGACGAGAATAGTCGTCTTCGACGAGGCCGTGGGGCCCAGTGACGGCGCCGCGACCTATCACGAGGCGGCGAAGAGGTCCACGGCCTCTGGTGTAGCACTACCCGCCACGAGCGGTGGGACGCGCATGGTCTCTCTGGACAGGGCCATCGAAAGGCTCTTGACGGGCTCCGGCAAGGACCGTGTCGAGCTGGTCAAGATCGACTGCGAGGGGGCCGAATACGCGGTCCTGAGGGCCTGCAAGAGCTGGGACAAGGTAGAGCGCGTCGTCATGGAGTACCACCGGGGCCCGCAGGACCTGCCGGCCTTGTTTCAGGCCAGCGGCTTTGTTGTTTCTACCAAGGTCGATCAGGGGGACAGAGGCCATCTGTACGCCTGGAGAGGGCCGTCGCGCGCGCCCGCGGTGACTCACGCCAAGCCCATGCCACGAACGCCGCCTGCCTTTTGCATCACTTGCAGCCAGCACCCCGAACGAGGAGAGGCCGCTCTTTCGCATTTTCGAGAGCAGGGCCTTGACGTCCGGTTCTTCGAGGGGCTCTACGGCCCTGAGCTTGGCGTACGACCGACCAGAGAAGCGACGCCCGGCTACATCATGGCGCCCGGCCACACAGGCTGTTTTCTCTCACACACGGCGCTCTGGCGAGCGCTGGCCATGATGAGCTTTGAAGAAGTCTTGATCTTCGAGGACGATGTTTCCCTTGTCCCTGACTTCAAGACGCGCCTCGCCGAGGCCATGTCCGAGCTCCCTTCCGACTGGCAATTCGTCTACGTCGGCGGGCTGTTCACCGACGCGGAAGTCAGTGAGAAGCTCTCTCAACGCGTCGGCGTGGTGCGCTACCCGAACGGTACGCACGCTTACCTGGCGAAGAGAGAAGCGATCTTGCACCTGATCAAGACCAACCAGGAAGCTCGAACGCACGTGGACATTCAGATCTCGCAGAACAGTCTGCCGGCCCTCAAGACCTACGTGCTCGTACCGACCCTTGCCCGCCAGCACACGGTGGATGGCAACTGGCCCAGCACGACGTGACAGCCGGGTGAGAGGCCCAACTACCCCTTTTTCCCGGCCCCACTTCGTTCGTGGCGTAGGTTATTGTTTATTTCTGTCCGGCGCTTGCCGCGGATGAGGTTACTAGCAAGAGGGGGCGGTTTAATGTCGGAAGGCCTCGTAGCGGCCCTGATTGCAGGGGTAGCGACACTGGTAACGAGCGTAATTACAGCGGTAATCTTACTGTTAAACGCGAGGCATAAGATAAACCAGGAGAAGGAGGCCGCCGCAGTAGGGCAATATATGGAGATCGTGAATAGACAGGAGGAGCAGATCAGGCGACTAAGCCTGCACACTGCGGAGCAGCAGTGCGCCATTACCAGTCTGTACGAGGACCATGCCGAGTGCCAGGGCCGCCTGGAGGGGATCTACACCTGGATGACTTTGTTCCACACCATGGCTGAGAGAATGGCCAAGGTCTGCAAGGCAGCCGGCCATGACCTGGGCGAAGTGCCTCCCATGCCTCCCAGGCCGCCATACAGAGAGGCCAAGGCTCGCGCAGAGGCCGTGGCCAGGGAGACGGCCCATAACACGGGCTTGTTGCAACAGACCGGTCAGGCGACGCGCGACGCTGTCGCCGTGGCACAGGCCGCGCAACCGCCCGTGGCACAGGCCGCGCAACCGCCCGTGGCCAAGCCCGCGCCCTGAGGAGGGCCTGACAGTGCTCATCCTGATAGTCGAGGACCACCCCGTGACTGCTACCTGTCTGGCCGAGTTGCTAGGCCAAACAGGACACAAGACGTTGATCGCCCCGGACGTTCGAGAGGCCGAGAAGGTGGTTGATGACTCTCACCCCGACGCCGCCATCATTGACTACTTGTTACCGGGCGGCGACGGCCTCGAGTGTTTGAAGGCCCTGCGTAAGCGGCCCTTTTTTACCGACGCGCCCGTGGTGTTCCAGACGGCCGTGGGCGACAAAGACCTGACTGACCTGGGCCGGGCCGTGGATGGCCTCGGTCCTGTCGGTTTTGTCCGAAAGCCGTGCTCGGTCGAAGATATCCTCAAGGCCCTTCGCCAGGTGGGCGCGACGCTGTGAAAGGAAGGGCCTCGTGGCCAGGTCCGTTACGCTCACCAGGCAGGCGCAGCAACGAGGCACGGTCTCCGGCCTGACCGCCTACCGCACGGTCGTCACGGCCTCGGGGGCGACGGGCGGCTCAGGCGCCGAGAACGAACTGTTCGTCCACGAGAGACTGCCAAGGGACCCTTCAGCGCCGCTGGGCCAGACGGAAGATCGCTTTCTAAGCATTGCCACGCCTCTGGACCTGGCTGAGCTGCCCGTCAACGAGCCGAATGCTAACGCCTCGCCCACTTACTTTCGCAAGGCGACCGTCGAGCTCTGGACCATCTCTCAAGACGAGGCCGACAAGATCTGGTCCAGCATTCAGAAAGACGTCAAGGCCCTTTTTCTGGCTTTGAAGATCGCCGACTCGTTGACTGACGAGGAAGAGGCGGAGATCACCGACGATTAGACATGAAGGCCCTGGACGACGACACGCTGTTGGCGCTATCACGAAGGGCGGCCGCTCTGGTGGTCTTCCCTGAGCTGCGTGCCCTTCATGCCGCGAAGAGCGGGCACTGCTGCCAGGGCGGCGGGGGCCGCAAGCCCTTTGACGAACTCAAGCGGCACTTCGCCTCGTTGAGCACGGCGAAGCAGCAGGCGCTCAGGGCCCTGCTGGGCGGAGGTCCCGTCCGGGTCTACTACCAGTCGGCCACGGGCGTGAAGTTCGTTGATTATTAGTTCGTACAGGCAACTTAAAACTGCGCCCAAACGTGTCAATATAGAGTGCGACCGCCTTAACCAGCGTCTTGCCGTCATGTGCGACTTTTGTCCCGTGGCCCTTGTTCTTCCTCTCCTTCCGTCCGAGCGATCGTTTCGCTCCAGGACAGAGAGAAAGACAAAGGGCCTCTGGACCAAGGTCGTGCGTGACGGCGGGCCTGGCTAGCAGTCGCCGACTCTGTGTTCTTTTAGGTATTGTGTATCAGAGCCCTCTGCAGCGGGCTAAAAGCTGCAAAAGGTATGGCGACAAAGCCCTCCGCAACGGGCTGGTTGCTGCGGCAGGTGTCGAAGGAGAACGCCATGGCGATTCGCTACGTCGAAGACAGCTACAAGTCCGAGGGTCCGGTGTGCCATCTCAGCCTGGAGGCGGACAAGCGGTCCGAGCTGGTGGAGGGAGGCGCGGCCAGGATGATGGCCATGGAGGTGGCACGCAAACACAACTTTCCGGTCGCGGGCCACAGCAGCCTGCCGACCCCCTACCCAGTGAACGCGCAGGGCGAGATGTCCCAAGGCATCGTAAACGGCACGGAGAAGGTGGCCGCGTACCGCATCAACTACACGCTGCACGCCGGCCTGTTTGGCGGTCGGTGAGCGGCCTCAAGCCCTTTGCGGCGGGCTAAAGCCGCGAAGCCAATTACGAGCGGCGGCATCAAGGCCTTCCCGTCGGTCTGGTGGACGGGGCGGAGGAATCAGAAACTCGTGACGCCAACCCTGGAAGAGCTGTCGCCCTTCATCAAGCGACTGGGGCCGTTGCGCGTCAGGTCACTTTTGCGCCTCGCCCGAAAGGGCCACGTCCCGGACAAAGAGGTGACCGGTGGTCCAGGTCGGCCGCTTGCTCCGGGCGAGGCATTGCTCTTGACAGCAGCGGCGTTTCTTTCAGCCAAGAAGGCCGTCACCGACGAGCAGCAGCAGTATCTCCTGGAGGAGATCGCGACCTCTCTCGTCGCTCACGGCAACCTACTAGCTGAGCGCCGGCGGGCAGGGTCGAAGGTCCTTCCCGTTCTGTCTTTGTGTCTGGGAGACAGGCGCCTGGCCTGGCTCCCTGGCAAAGAGGGCGTGCTGGACCTTCAGACGGGCGAGCACTTGCCGCGGCTCGATGGCCCACCCGTCGAGATCATCCAGTACGACATGGTCGCCCTCTACTTCCTGGTCGAGAAGAAGCTGGAGGAAGAACGTGCCAAGACCGCCACAGGGGCCACGTCGTCCTGTTCATCTCCTGGCCGATGACAACGCTTGCGCCTTGCCTCTTCTCTGCCTGTTTATTGATCGCTTCGGGACGGAAGGTCTGTCCTGGTCTCCCATCACCATCCACATGGAGCTGAGAGACGAGCTTCAAGAAGAGATCACGAGAAGCAACTTCGACAAGCTCATGGCCGGCGTGAGAGTAGTCACCGGCAACGATTTCTACAAGTCCCTGCCGGAGTTCCTCCGGCTGTGCCTGGCCCTCTCAGGCGGCCCTCCGGACGGGCTGATCGCCGACTGCGTCACCTGCGCCGTGGGCATGACGGAGGCCATGCTCATCAACCCGCCGGACGAGCATGATCACTCCACCGAGTTTTCTCCCGAGATCAGGGCCTACCTGGGCCACGCCCTGGATCAGGAAGGCATCATGACGCCGCCCGACGTCTTGAAGCTGGCCACGAGAGACAAGGGCGACATGGCGCAGAGAGCGCGCCACGACTTCGCCGACGACCCGGAGATGTACGCCGCGGTCTTCGGCGTGGAGAAAGAGAAGACCAAAGCCATTGATCAAACGGTCCGGGACCACGTGCGACGGCTCCTGAGTCAGCTCAAGGAGCTGCCCCTGGAGAACGGCAATGCCGAAAAAGTGGCGACCAAGTTGCTCGCCAACCTGGATAACATGCACGACGAGGACTAGACATGCCCATCGAGATCTACACTTTCGAGGACAACCATGGCAACGCGGCCGGGTGCTTCTCGCCCCAGGGCCCGGCAGAGGCCAGCGACTACGCCAGGGAGCACGGGCTACGTGTTATTCGCAACACCTTTGCGTGGGCGGGCTGCGAGGTCCTGGCGGACTTCACGCGGGCCGTCGAGGAAGACATCAACCATGACCTGAACGAGCTGAGAAAAGAGGTCGCCGACGAGTTGTTTATGTTCTTCGACCTCGGCGAGGACGACGTCAAGGACACCTCCGGCTGGGAGGACGACGGGAACGAGTGGTCGATGAAGGTCTTCCTGGAGAGGGGCGACCAGCCCAGCGAGAAGAAGACCTTCGTCGTGCAGTTCGTGCCGGGCACGACTGACGTACTGACCCAGGAGTTGCGTTGAGCAGTGAGGAAGAAAAATGTCGCAGAAAGACAAAAGCGCCCTGGCCCTGGTCAGGGCGCTCTTCGTTGAGGAAGATCAATCAGCGAGGCAGCTCCTGGCGGACCTCTTCGAGGAAGAAGGCGACGAGGTGGCAGCCACCTCGTCGCTGCGGGCGGAGCCCTATATCTGGCGGCTGCGTTGGGGGCCCAACCCTGACTACGACGACCAGGACAACACCCAAATCGAGTACCACGCGTCCAAGGCCCTGGCTCTGCGCGAGGGGGCCAGGGCGGCCCATGAAATGGCACTGGACCACTTCGAGCTCGACCTGGATGACCTGGACGAGCTCGACCCGGATGTAGCGGTGTTCAAAAATCTGGCGGCCCTCCTGGAAGAGGGTCGCCATCAAGAGGCAATTGATTTATTCGACAACGACCCCGACCTGGGCGACCGCTACGTCTTGTCCGTCGGCATGCGGCTCGTCAACTGCGAATGAGCCTGGTTACTCCTCCGTCTCGACGTCGGCGATGGTCTGTCGAGTGCCGGCCGGGAAGACGTCGTAGTCGCCGGCCGGGACGTCCACCGGCGACGCGAACGTGATTCGTCGGCCCTTGGGGATGGGCCTGGCGAAGCTCAGCCCGAAGACACGACGAGGGCTGGGCGGTGGCGGAGGAGGGGGAGGCGGCGGGACAGGCGTCACGCTCGGGATGGCATTGATCACCCAGAAGTCCGAGGCCAGGTCGGGGTTAGTGGCGAAGGCGTAGGGGAAGTAGCCGTAGCCCGAGTTGTTCTCGCCCCAGCCGTTCCAACTGTTCTTGAATTTGAACCTTTGCGTGTGGTCGTCGTAGCCACAAATCACGACGTCGTGGCCTCCGTACACTTGTTCACTACGGCCGGGCATCGGCACGATCCCGGTCCTCGCCACCTGGTCCGACTCAAAACTGGCGTAAACCGTGAAACCATAGAGGAACGGGAAGCCCGAGGCGATCGTGCCCTTCATGGTCGCCAGGTCCTGCCTCACTGAGGCGTAGTTCTGGACCAGGCTCCCCGATGCGGCCTGGATGGCCGCGTCGGGTGGCCGCTGGGTGAACTTCGAGATGTCGTACGGCCAGAGCGACTCGTCGCAGAAGCCGTACTTGTTTAGTGCCTGGAGCAGCGTACGGTTGTCTACGCCGGAATCTTCGTTCACCGTGCCCATGATTACGCGGGTGAAGTAGTAGATGAGCAGCCGCGAGCTAGACGTTACCGGCATGCCCTGTTTCTGCTGGTCGAACATGATCAGCGAATCAACGGCGTGAGCTCCGCAGCTGCCTAGTGAACTTTGGTCCAGTACTTGCCCCATACCGCTCGTGAGATCGACCGCCGGCGGCAAGGCCGCCATGACGTGGTTGGGCGGTGCGTATCGGAAGTCGCGTTGATCAGGGCTTTGTTTCCTCCACCCCCCGTAACGGCCGCTGTCTGACAACCTGTTTTTCTGAGGCATGACGAGCTCCGTTTGTCCCTGGCGAGCTCGCCATGATAGCGCTTTACGCTCAACCCGGAGGTGACTGCCGTGGCCGTCCCTTACCAGCCAGTGATAACGCGCGAGCAGTGGCGCGCGACGCCAGACCCGACTTACTTGCTGGCCGCCATGTACGACAAGCGAACCCTGTTCGACCTGTCGCGCCCCGTTGACAAAAGACACATTGGTCGGCTGGCCCTTCCGAGCGACAGGAAATTGCGTCTGTTCGCCTGCGCCGGAGAGCGGTTGATCAAAGCTGTCCGATCGACTGCCCTACGGCTTGAAGCGGTCGCCGAGCTGGGTGAGAGCCTTGCTGACGGTCTGATTACTCACGACAGTCTTGGAGAGTACGCCTGCTACATGTGCAACGCCACCTGCGCGAAGAACGCGGCTGAGCTGGTGGCCAGAAACGTCGCGCACAAGAGCGGTCTCCTGGTCGCCTTTCACGACATCATGGGCGACCCCTTCAGCGCCGAGCAGTTCGTTGCTCGTGTAGGCCTGCAGGCCAACTCGGACGTAAGGCCCCTGGTGAGTTTCGTCAACTGGGAGAACGGGCTGATCGTCAAGACGGCCCAGCACATCTACGAGGCCAAGTCCTTTGGCGAGCTGCCGGTCCTGGCCGACATGCTGGTAGACGCAGGACAAAGCGAGGGGCCCGAGTTGCTGCAGCACCTTCGCGCCCCTGGGGACCACTACAAGGGGTGTTGGGCGCTTGACTGCCTGCTGGGGAAAGGTTGAAGAAAATGGAGAGCTGGAGAACGGTGTTTCGCGACGGCTTCGCGCCGATCGCTCCGAAGAAAGGCCTCGAGGCCGTGCGCATGGCCTTGTTAACGGGAGACCACGCTCTGGTCCGCAACGCGACGACCGTGCCGCCGTCATTGTGGGGCGATAAGAACTGTCCTGTCGAGGCCGCCTGCCTGGTGGGGCTGTGCTACTGGCGTGGCGAAGACCTGCACACGGTCGGCGAGACTGACGAGGCGTTCAGTCATGCGTGCTACCAGATCGACCAAAAGCTGCAAGAACCAGCCGCCTGCCGATGGCTACTCGATTGGTTTGACAAAGCCCCATGGGACGAGGTCGTTGACGGGTTACTGGAAGAGATCGACAGGGAGTTGAAGCGCAGGGCCGCCGGATGAACGACCTCCAGACCATCCTGGCTCTGCTCGCAGGCGCGATGCGCGAGGACCCCGTAGCGGCCAAGGCCCTTGCCGATTTCTGTCTCGAGCAGGGGATGGAAGACCTGGCCGTCAAGGTGCAGGATCGCTTCGTCGCTGTTGGGCTGGGCTTCTACTGCGCCGACTGCGATGTCCCAGGGGAACCGGCCGAGCGCTACGCCGTCACGGTCTGTCTGAGGTCCCTGGTCCACGTCGCCGCCGTCAAGGCCAGCAGGAACAAGGACCACACCTGCGAGCTGGCGATGGGCTCGGTCTTCGCCAAGAGGATCACGACCAACACAGAGAAGAAATAGGAAAGGCAGCAGTGGTGAATATGAAGAAATGGGTCGTCGAGTTGTTGGATAGCAACCAGGACGTCGGCGAGTGCTTCGTACGCGTGCCCGATCGAGCTGGGCCGTTGGTGATCGAGGTGGTCGTGGACGATGACGTGGAGAATGCCGACGGACGCGTCATCGCCGTCTACGAGACGGGTTTGTATGCCGGCAGCCCCAGCGAGGCGCGTCTGGCTGTCGCCTCGCCACTGGCTGAGGCAATCTGTCTGCAGGGCGTGATCTGCGAGGTGCGCTGATGGCCGAAGCGAACAGTTTGCCCAACTATGTACAGGTTCAGGCGCTTGTCGCGCGCACTCAGCAAGCGCTGACGCGGCGGGCCCATGAGTGCATAAAAGAGAACGAGGCCGCCAAGGTGGCCCTGGAAGCGAAAGAGAGACTCAGGCAGTCCTTGCGGGCCGACCTCGGTCCTGCCGTCGATCTCTTGCTCGAGGCACTTGGTCCGCTGGACGGCCTCCAGTCAAGTCAGGGGAAGCTCGCGTTTCAGCACGAGATATACGACTTGGGGCACGACGACACGGACCGAGGCCTGTACGCGATCAGGCGCGTGAGGATCGTCGCCCTTGTCCTGGATAAATACCGGGCCACGTTGGCGGATATTCACGTCACCGCCACCGAGCGCTGCGGGCTGTACTACGTCGTAAATAGCAAACGACTGAGCCTGGACGAGGCCTGCGCGACGGTGCTCGCCTCTGTCGTTCCTCAGATCAGTTTCGACTAGCCATCTCTTTCCAGCCGCCCGAATCAACACCACCAGCGCGTTACCATTCTGAGACGGTCTGGCTAGCCAGGCCGTCGTTACAATTCTTTTCCGGAAAAGAACAAAATGAGCAAGAAGCAGTTCAGAGAGCAGTTATCCGACCTGATCAAGTCGGGCACCCAGTTGATCCAGGTCCGGACCGTGGAGGAGCAGCGCGCCCTTTTGGACATTCAGCAGGTCGTCCAGGGCCTGAGGCGAAAGGACGGCCCGCCCTGGCGCTTGACGGCGTGGAACTACGTCACGGGCTACTCCGATGCCCGCAACCCTGCTGAGGCCTTCGCCCAGAACCCGTCCGGGGCCGTCCTGGCCGTGCCGACGACGCGATTCGGCGAGTGTCAGGGGCAGCCGGTTATTAGCTCCTATTCCGGCATGGTCAGGAGCGTCCGGAGGGACTCGGAGGGCGTGGTGATCAACGTGGACGAGGAGATCATCACCCTCGCCCAGGACATCGGCCCTCTGGTCGGCCCTGGCGACAAGGTGAAAGTGGGCCAGCAGGTCGGGCTGCCCTACGGGAAGGACGCCGTGATCGTCTTCCTGGACTCGGCAATGTTCTTCGGCTCGAGCGAAGGTTTTCAGTGCCGCCGGGCCCTGCGGAACCTGGTGGAGGCGCAGGCCCTGAGCAACGCCGCTCACATGCGGCCGATCATCTTCCTGGGGGCCGCGGCGGTAAAGAGCCCGGAGATCGACTACGCCATCGTCAACCTGCGCTACGAGCTCCCGGATGAGGAAGAGCTCAAGAAGGACGTCACCTACATCGAGGCCGGCTTGCCACCTTACCGTCGCGTGGCCGAGCCGCACTTCCGTACGGAGCTGGCCCGCGCCGTCCTGGGCTCCTCCCAACATGAGGCCAGGCAGATCCTCGCCACCGCCGCCTACGCCTCGGGCGGTCTTCACCAGAAAGGTGACGACAAGCGCAAGGTGCTTGACGCCTTGTTCGAGCTGCAAAGAGGCAACTGGGCCGACGACGAGGTCCTGGAGCTGGTCGACCTCGCAGGGGCCCCGACGTTCGACGACATCGGCGGCTACCAGAACCTGAAGGACTGGCTGGCCTCTCAGGCCTGCGCCTTCACGGACCTGGCAAGCTCTCTCAAGGATGAGCCGCCGGTGGAGGCCCCCAAAGGCATCGTCCTGGGCGGCGTGCCCGGCTGCCTGCACGCCGACACCCCCATCCACGACCCGACGGATAACACCACGCGCAGCGTGAAGGAGCGCTGGGAAACGGCCAAGCCGTTTCATGTCACGGCCCTGGACCAAAGGTCGCAAAAGCTCGTGACCGCCTGGGCCATGGCGCCTCATATCTATCCGGCCTGCCGGCTTCTGCGTTTCGTCTGCGACGACGGTTCGCAGATCACGGTCACTCCTGGCCATCTCTTCTGGGACGGCTCCGACTACGTGCCGGCCGCCAACGTGGCCGGTCGCATCGAGGCGAAAGGTACTTACGGCCTGCCACGGTACGCGCCTGGCAAGGAGGGCGCCCTGAGGGACGTTGTCCTTTACAAGGTCGAGACCTTGCCTCCCGAGCCCTACTACGACTTCCACGTCCCGGTCCACGAGAACTACCTGGCGTGCGGCCTGATCAACCACAACACCGGCAAGTCCTACTCCGTCCTGGCCATCGCTCGCGCGTTGGCCTTGCCTCTCATCCGCTTCAAGTTCGCCAGGGCCTTCGGCTCTCTGGTGGGCGCCACCGAGGAGAGGGTGGACCGGGCCCTGTCCCGCGTGAGCGGCAAGGGGCGTTGTGTGCTTCAACTCGACGAGATCGACAAGGCCCTGGCCGGTACGCAGGGCGGTGGAGAGTCCGACGGCGGCGTGGGCAAGCGCGCCCTGGGGCAGCTCCTCACCTGGATGGTGGAGAACAACAAGGGCTGCTTCGTGGTCGCCACCCTGAACGATCCGGATCACCTGCCGCCCGAGCTACTTCGCAAGGGTAGGTTCTCCGAGAACTTCTTCGTGAACTTGCCCGAGGACGAGGAGAGGCAGGCCATCCTGGAGATCCATACGCGCAAGCGCGGTATCGATGTTTCGACCTGGCGCTCGGGAGAGATGGCCACGTTCATCGAGAACACGCGCGAGTTCTCCGGCTCGGACATCGAGGAGTGCGTGAAGGCAGCCAGGCTCCGTCGGCTGGCCGCCACCGGCTCGACGGCCAGGGCCACGTACGACGACATCATGGCGGTGGTTCGCGGCACCAAGCCCTCCGGCAGGGTGAACCAGGCCAAGACCCTGGCCATGCAGGAACGATTCGCCGCCTTCGCCACGCCTGTCTCCCGCCCTGTCGTGAAGGCCGGGAGACACCAGCAAGCGAGGCGGCTGGAGCTGGGAGACTGATGGCTGTTGAAAAGACGCTGGTTGACCTCATGGAGTCGCAGGTCGGCCTCCACTGCCCTACCTGTTTAGGGCGCCTGAATGCGGAATTGTATGAATACGGCCGTTGTAGCCGCTGTCATACGTCGGTCGCGAGTATGACCGTCGCCGAGCTACCGGTGTTCACGGTCGAGACGGACAAGGGCTCGGTCAGTTTTCACGCCGATAACGCCCAGCTAGCCCGCGAGCTGTGTCGAAAGAACGGCCTTTGTCCGCTTGATTAAGAGGGATACTTATGTACATATACGTGGCCTCCAGTTGGCGAAACGGCTACCACGAGGGCGTGGTCCAGGCCCTGAGGGACCAGGGCCTGTCGGTCTATGACTTCCGCCATCCCGACGAGAACGACCCCGGCTTCTCCTGGAGAGACATCGCCGCGGAATGGAAGGACTGGTGCCCCGCCGAATGGCGTGAGGGCCTCAAGCACCCGATCGCGCAGGCCGGCTTCACCAGCGACAAGAACGCCCTGGACAAGGCCGACTGCGTGGTACTGGTCCTGCCTTGCGGTCGAAGCGCCCATCTCGAGGCCGGCTACGCGGCCGGCCTGAACAAGCCCGTCTTTACGCTGGCCCTGGACCAGTGTGAGCCTGAGCTAATGGTTTTGCTTTTGGGCCCGGCCGACAACCTCTGCACGAGCCTCGATGAGCTCATCGCCAGGCTCCGCTCGATCACGCCTGCGACCCTCGCGCAGGGTGGTTCCTGATGCCTCCCTACTGCGTGACCGAGACCACGGACGCCTGTGGACCTCGCCGCGACGTGATCTTCGAGGGCGGCCTACCCGCCTATGAGTTTCCCGCCATGGTTCTCTCGTTTCGCGGGGCCGGCTGGTGCCTGACCAACTGTACAGGGCCTTTGGCGCACCTGGTAAATGACCGACTCGTCTACGGCGTGTCGGTCACCTTCCGAAGAATAGCCGAGGAGAAGCACAATGAGCCACAGCGCTCCTGAGAACAACAAGGGCGTCGAGACCGTGGAGGGTTATCGCCGCCTGGTGGACCAACTGGGGAAAGAGATCTGCCTGTGCCGCGTGCGCGTCCGACGCTGGAGGGGCAGGGTCAGCCTGAATGGCGCCGAGGTCAAAGCGGGCGAGCTGAGCTTCACGGCCGGCGAGGACGATGTCAGCACGCCCAGCTTCTACATCTTGCCTCAGAGCTGGGGCAAGCAGTTCGACAGCGTCGAAGGGGCCTTGCGCAGGGCCCTGGACCGAAAGACCGTCAGGGCCCAGGTCACGGCGAAGATGACCCTGGCCGACGGCTCGATCTCCACCCTTGCTGATGTCCTCTCCGATGACGCGATCGTCCCGCGTGCTTCCGTGGAGAGCGTCAGGCAAGAGATCAACGCCATCATCCAGGAGCGCTGGGCCCCCTTGGTCAACTCGCTGGTCGGCGCCTGGGGCGGGATCATCGAGGAGCTCAAGGAGAAGAAGCCCGCCATCTATGAGAAGTTCTCTGGCAGGTTGCCGGCGAATGCCGACGCCCTCCGGCCGGCGTTCAAGGTCGTCTTCCTGGAGTTGCCACTGGGCCTGTCGGCCGACTCCCTGACCGTGGAGGCGCTGCGAAAGGGCGCCGGGGAGTACCTGGACGCTATCTGGGGCTCGATCATCGGCCAGAACGTGGAAAGGGTGCGAGAGGTCGCCAAGACCATGCTCGCGCGCATCCAGGCCGGCGGCGGCCTGCGAACGGACACCCTGACCAGCTTCGTCGAGGCGGTGAGCGCCTTCAAGAGCTTCGCCGGGGCCATGAGCGCCGGTGATGCGCTCCCTGTGCTTGAGCAAGCCGAGGCCCTGCTCAAGGAGACCGGCGTCAAGGAGATCAACGCCGACGCCAAGCAGGGCGCTTCGGGAGTGGCCCAGCAGATCGCCCAGGTCATGGACGGCGTGCTCAAGGTCATGGACCAGAAGGTGGCCCAGGCCATCCAGAACAAGCACCAGAGGCGCATCCTGTTCGACGAGGAGGAAGACGGTGCCGCCGCTTGACAAGGACGGTCGCGATGCGTTGTACGAGCGGGTGATGGTCGCCATGCGCGAGGAGCTGGGCGAAGCGAACCTGCCTCTTGGCCACTGCCTGGACATCGCCTGGTGCGGGCTGGAGGAAATCAGGGCCCTACCTCAAGCGCCGCGAGTGCTCATCCAGGCGGGAAGCGCCTTCTGGCTGCGCGTGCCGGCGGAGATCGCCATGGACGACCCCGCCGCGCATTTCGGCTACGAATGGGACGAGCGCTCCGAGGTCGCCCAGCTCTGGCGACGCGGCATGGCCCCTGTGATCACACGGGCCGGCAACCGACTGGTCCTGAGCCTGCCGGAGGTCCATGTTTGGCTGGCCCTCCCTGACGACAAGGTGATCATCGACCTCTCCACCGGCCGCTTGCCAGCCGCCTGCAAGACGATCCTCGGCATGGAGTGGCTGGCCCCGCCGCCTCCCGCTTACCTGTGGGGCACGGCCGAAGATATGCCGTTTGGCGCCATGTATCAGGCGTCCAGGAGCGCCATCGACTGCGTCGTCGCGATCTTGAGGATGCAAGAACGACGCTACCCCTGAGGCGCGACGGCAGCAAGAGGCCGTCCATGATCGGCCTCTTTTTTTCCTTTCGGCTACTTCAAGAAAATGAGGTGTACAATTTCACACGTTTGTACGGTGGAAATGAAGCTGCAAGACTCCGACCTGCCGGCCATCCGGGCCGCCTGCGAGGAGCTGGGGCTGGAGCTCCGAGAGAACCAGAAGACCTGGAAGTGGTGGGGCTCCTGGGCGAACGACTACCACGCCGACAACGCCGCCTACCGTCAGGGCATCAAGCCCGAAGACTACGGCAAGTGCGAGCACGCCATCGGCGTCCCTGGAAACCAGCACGCCTACGAGGTGGGCCTCTGCAGGGACCAGGACGGCAACCTACGCCTGGCCTTTGACTTCTACGCCGGCGGCCGTGGGCTGTGCGATTTCGTTGGCGACAAGGGCGAGAAGCTCTTCCAGGCGGTGGGCAAGCACAAGGCCATCGCCGACTGCAAGGCGGCGGGCTGGCAGGTGCAAGGCGTGGAGACCACCGCCGACGGCAAGGTCAAGATCACGGCGTCGCCGGCGTTTGTCACGGCTGGCGTGGTCGGCAGGAAATTCTAAGGGGGATCACCATGCAAGGACCGACGGTCGAGATCCTGGTGGACCAAGAAGGGAAGATCACCTTCGAGGTCCAGGGCGTCAAGGGCGGCTCCTGTACGGAGCTCACCCGCGAGCTGCAAGCGCGAATGGGCGTGGTCACCGAGCAGAAGCTCAAGCCCGAGCACTTTGAGAGGCCGCCCGACGCCCGACTGACGACGTCTCAGCTATAAGGCCGCTGAGAAGGCCTTCATCTCTGATGGTAGACAACAGGTCAAGAGAGCGCAATAGCATGTTCGACTGGCGTGACGATCTATCCTGCCAGAGGTCGACCAGAGGAGGCTGAGGGTGGAGAAGACCGTGCTCATCATCGACGAGCAGGGCCGCGCGCTTTACTTGGAGGGCCCCGGCGCGGGCCCTCCCCCTCCCGTTAAGAGCGTGTTCAAGCTCTCAAGACGGGCGGGCCGAGTGGAGCCGGTCAAGCTCTGGAAGCGACTGGCCTTCAGGGCCTTGCGTCTCCTCCTTGGAGACAAGGGCCGCATAGCCAGCTGGACCAGGTCCTGGAAAGGCCCCTGGCGCGCTGACTTGCGCCTCTCGGGCGGCCCGGTGCTTCACGAAGCAGCCACCAGGGAAGAGGCCGTGCGCATGGAGGTGCGCTGGCTGATCGATCACGACTTTGGAGACGATGTAGCAACATGAACGCCGAAGAAGCGGCCAAGCTAATCGATAACGGCTGGAAGATCCTAATCTTCAAAGACGGACTGGGAACCTTCTCTGCCCTGGCCGTGGAAGAGCATCGAAGCGTTGACAAGGCCATGAGGGCCTGGCGCAACTACGAAGCACCGGAAGGTGCTACGCCTGACGAGATGGTCTTTGGCGGCCCTCACCGTCTGTGCGGCTGCGGCTTCACGGTGGCCGAGGCCCTGCACAGCCTGGTGGAGAAGGTGCTGTTTCGACGGCTGCCAGCGAAAGAAGAGAAGGAGGGAGGGGGATGATCCTTGGTTTTACGGGAACTAGGCGGGGCATGACTCCCGCCCAGCGAGAGTCCGTGTCCTGGCTCCTGGCTGGTCGTGACCTTGCTCATGTGCATCACGGCGGGGCGATCGGCGCGGACGCCGACTTCCATCGGCTGATCCTGGCGAATCGCCCTGACCTGGTCGGGACCATTCATCCCTGCGACATCGAGTCGCAGCGCGAGGACTTCACCGTTGACGAGCTTCGCGGCCAGAACGGTCCAGCCGCTTCTCAGCTATAAGGCCGCTGAGGAGGCCTTCATCTCTGATGGTAGACAACAAGTCAAGGGAGCGCAATAGCATGGTCGTCTGCGACCGTTGCGGCAGGGAGCCACGGGCCAGCCATTCCACGGCCACATGAGGGGTCGCACATATCATCTACAAGGAAGACCGGTCTAGTAACCTATAAAGTGGGAGGCCCGTCAGGTAAGCCGGCAAGGCAATCGAGAGAGGAGCTCCGGCGTTGACTGCTGCCTGGGGGGTCTTGAAATCGCAATCGCGTTATTCACCTTGGCGGCGTTTCGCCAATATCTTGGCGGTCGAGACATGGGGGTGCTTGGGATCGTATTGGCGTGGCGTCTTTGGCTTCTTCGGCTTCGTGGGGGCTTTGCGATATTTTGACAAATCGACCTGGCGTGCCAATTCGAGCAATACCTTCGCCAATTCCGCGGCATTCATGTCCCCCAACGGCAGCCATTGCATCGGAGGAATGGCAATCATCATGCCGGTGTGCGTCCGCCGAATCTCACTGGTGATGTGATGCAGCGAGACTTCCTTCTCCACCTTGTCCGTCCCATGGACCACACGCAACGCCGCCTTGATTACCGACAAGAGGTTATAGGCCAGCACCGTGACGCAAAACGCGAACAACGCCGCCTTGGGATACCCCAGACGCGGATGCTCGCCTTGCAGCACATCGGTCAACACTTGGAACACGGTCTCGATTTTCCACCGCTTGAGATAGAGACGCGCCAAGGTCAAGGCACAGGCCTGCTCGACCGTCAGGTCGCACAGCAAGGCCACCTCCGTCTCTCCGTCCCGAGTCGGCTGGTCCAACTTGATGAGCACTCGCCGCAGTTCGAGCAGCCTGCCATCGTCGGCGGTGATCGTCACCTTCTGCTCCCAGACAG
>VBAH01000058.1 GCA_005884685.1 Alphaproteobacteria bacterium | reverse complement strand
GTGCGAGGCGCCCATCACCAGCCGGGCGCCGGTTTCGGCGGTGACGGCGAGTTCGGCGGGAAGCGTTGTGCGATCGACCACCAGCGAATGATAGCGCGTCGCCTTGAACGGTCCGTTGATGCCGCGGAAGACGCCTTCGCCCTGATGCGTGATCTCGGATAGCTTGCCGTGCACCGGCAGCGGCGCGCGTACCACATTTCCGCCGAACGCCTGGCCGATCGATTGCAGGCCGAGGCAGACGCCGAATATCGGAATCGTCCGCGCGGCTGTTTCGACCAGCTCGAGGCAGATGCCGGCCTCGTTCGGCGTGCAGGGGCCGGGCGAGAGCACGATCGCGTCCGGGTCTGCCGCCACGACCTCGCGCGCGGAAACCTTGTCGTTGCGATGCACGACGACATCCGCCCCCAGCTCGCCGAAATAATGGACGAGGTTGAAGGTGAAGCTGTCGTAGTTGTCGATCAGGACAATCATGCGCCCGGCCAAAGGTTTATAGCGGTCTTAACGGTCGGGCGGGGAGGGGGTCAAGGCGGCGGCGGCAGGCGCTTTTCCGCCACCACGTGCATTGACGGAAAGGTGATGCATTCCATCACGTCGAAAACCGCCTCGACGCCGCCACGGAAGTTTTGCGCGAACGCAACGGCGTCGGCGCGCCGGTCCTCATGGATGTTCATTCCCACGGTGCAGTGCGGGACCCAGGAACCCGGCCGGTAATATGGCCGGCAAAGCATCGGATCGATGACATCGTGAATGGCTTTATGCATTTGCAGCAGCGGATCTTGTGGCCGGGGGTCTGCCCACAGCACAAAGGGCGGCCCTTCGAACACGCCGATACGATCGAACGTCAGGTGCAATTCGGTTTGCCCGCGCGCGGCGCGTTCGACTGCAGTTTTCCGCAATGTTTCGCTCACGTCGTCCGTGTCGTAGATCGCGAATGTGAAGTGCGGCGCGTAATTGAGCGCGCGCATCGACGGTGTTTCCTCGAATGCCGCGATGGCATCCCACAGGTCGGTCATTGCGCGCTCTGAGGAATTGCTGATCTTGATGTTGAGAAAGAAACCCATCGGAATGCTGCTCGTTATTTCGGAAGCTCGATGTCGGGGATCGGGGTGAGCATGTCCTGCATGCGGCGATTGATTTCATCGGCCGAGAGCTCCGGCGTGCTTCGGCTGCGGTCACCCTCCTTCTCGCCGACGTGGGCAAGCTGCGGCATGAGCAGCACCGCGGCAAGCACCAGCCACTGCGCGATCAGGAACGGAATGAGCGCGCGCACGAGCGGGCCGAGCGATCCGGCGTAGCGCAAGGTGCCGCGCACCATCATCAGCGCATAGCCGAACGGCGGCAACAGGAAGCTCGTCTGCAAGGTGAGGAGGAGGAGGACAGCGACCCACTTGGCGTCGGCGACCCGAATGAGCAGGGGCGGCACCACGATCGGCACGATCACGAAGATGATCTCGAACGCGTCGAGCACGAACGCGGAAAGACCGATCGCGAACAGCACGATCGCCACGACCGTCAGCTCGTTGCCGGGGAGCGCCGTGATCCAGCCGGCGACCAGTCTGTCGGTGCCGAGAATGCGCAGCAGCAAGGTCAGCGTGGTGGCGGCGATCAGCAGCGCGAACAGCGCGCCGGTCATTGCCATCGCCTGGCCGAGCACATCGCGCAACACGCCGCCGCGCAGCCGGCCGGTGATGAGGCCGCCGGTGAACAGCACAAAGGCGCCGAGGGCCGCCGCCTCGACGGCGTAAAAGAAGCCGAGCGTGACGGCGCCAAGCAGGACCAGCAGAAATGCGACGGTGAAGACCGCGAGCAGCACCTGCGCGGTGCTTGGCTTTTCCTCCGGCGCATTGTCCGCGGCGGGCAGACGGCGTCCGACCAGCCATGCGGCGATCAGGCAGAGCACGAGAAACAAGCCGGCAGGGACGAGTGCGCCATGGAAGATGTCCTGCGTGTTGATCACGCGGTCGGTGCGCCCGCTGGTCGTGACCGCGATCGTGTGCGCGCCGAGCATCGCGTCGCCGAGCAGGATCAGCACCAGCGAGGGTGGGATGACGACGCCGAGCGTGCTTGCGACTGCAACCAGCGCGGCACGCGTCGGTTCAGGCACCCCGTGCGCCGCAAGGCGCGGCGCGACGACGCGCGAGAGCGCGAGCACGCTCGCGCCGACCGAGCCGTTCATCGGCCCGAGCAGGGCCCCGAGCACGGTGCCCGACATCAGTTGCGCGGCAGGACCGCGCGGCAGGATCGCGAGCGTGGTGCGATAGAGCGCATCGGCGACCGGCAGGCGATCGAGCAGCAAGCCCATGAACACATACAGCGGCAGCGCCTGCATCAGGTCGTTTTCCAGGAGATTCACCAGCCGGCCGGGCAGGGCGGTAAGGATCGGCATCGAGACGGTGCCGGTGACCAGGCTGAATGCCGCGCCGGCGACCGCAACTGTGATCAGCACCACGGCGGCCGGAAGGCCGGTGAACACGATGCCGAGCCCGACCAGCAGCAGCATCACGAGGCCGAGCTCGGGCATCAGTGACCCTCTCGGCGCGGGCGCGCGATGTCGACGATCGCCTGCATCAGCACGAGGCCGGCGAGCAGCCACAGCGCGAGCTTGATGAAGAAATAACCCGGATTGTAGGTGTCGGCGAAGGCTTCGAGCGATCGGAGCGAGACGATCACCAGGTTCGCGCCACCGACGATGATGAACAGCGCCCACGGAATGAGGCCGAACAGCGCGCCGAGCCGCGCGAGCCCGACGCGCGTGCGCGCCGGGTAATGCCGCGCGAGTGCGTCCGCCGCCAGGTGCGTGTGCGCGCGCGTCGCCGCCGTGAAGGCCATGGCGATGTAAAGCGCGAACAGCCATTGCCCGAGATCGTTGGCCTCACGCGAATAGGCACGCGCGATGTCGCGCAGCGGCCATTGCAGAAACAGCAGCAGCACGACCGGCAGCAGCAGCCAGCTCCCCGCGCTCAGTATCGCGGCGACAAGCCGGTCGAGACCGCCGATCAGGCGTGTCATGTGCGGTAAAGCCCCGAGTGCCCCGGGGCATGATTGGCCAGCCTTTGGCGGCTGTCTACAGTCGTCTGGAAAACGATCACCGAGACCGCGGATGGCTTGCCATTGGAGCCACAATGGCCGTGACGATGGTTGCCACTCCAGTGTTGCTCAGTGCCGTAGCCAGCAACTTGGTCCGTTCATTCTGAACAAGACTCATGCTCGCCCCCCGTTTTCCCCTACTGCCCCCGCTTCGCGGCGCTGGCGAAGCGGCGCGCTTCCTCGGCGGCGCGGAACAGGGCCTTTGCCTTGTTGATGCATTCCTGCTGCTCGAAATCGGGGCTTGAATCCGCCACGATCCCGGCACCGGCCTGTACATACATCACGCCGTCCTTCACCAGCGCGGTGCGCAGCACGATGCAGGTGTCCATCTCGCCGCCGGCCGCGAAATAGCCTACCGAGCCGGCATAGAGCCCGCGCTTCTCCTTCTCCAGTTCGTCGATTATCTCCATCGCGCGCACCTTCGGCGCGCCGGACACGGTGCCGGCGGGAAAGCCGGCCGCCAGCGCATCGACGGCGTCGTGCTTCTGCGACAGCCTGCCCTCGACGTTCGACACGATGTGCATCACGTGGCTGTAGCGCTCGATGAAGAACTGGTCGGTGACCCTCACGGTGCCGATCTCGGCGACACGGCCGACATCGTTGCGGCCGAGGTCGAGCAGCATCAGGTGCTCGGCGCGTTCCTTCGGGTCGGCGAGCAGCCGGTCCTCGTATTCCTTGTCTTCGTGCGGGGTGTCGCCGCGCGGCATGGTGCCGGCGATCGGACGCACCGTGACGATGCCGTCGCGCACGCGCACGAGGATCTCCGGGCTCGAGCCCGCGACCGCGAAGCCGCCGAAATCGAGGAAGAACAGAAACGGCGCCGGATTGACGCGGCGCAACGCGCGATAAAGCGAAAATGGCGGCAGTGCGAACGGCGCCTCGAAGCGCTGCGACAGCACGACCTGGAAGATGTCGCCCGCCGCGATGTATTCCTTGGCGCACGCGACGTTGGCCTTGAACTCCTCCGGCGTCGTGTTCGAGGTCGGCGGCACGGCGAGCGGGCCGGCCGGCGCGCCCGCCGCCTCCTTGTCGAGCGGCCGGTCGAGCGCATCGACGATGGCCGAGAGGCGCTCAGCTGCCCGTGTGTAGGCCGTCGCGGCAGCCATGCCCGCTTCTGGCCGCACCGGCGTGACGATCGTGATCATGTCCTGCACGGCGTCGAACACGATCACGACGGTCGGGCGGATCATGATCGCGTCGGGAATCCCGACCACATCGGGGTTGGGGGCTGACAATTCCTCCATCAGCCGCACCATGTCGTAGCCGAGATAGCCGAATAGGCCGGCCGCCATCGGCGGCAGCTTTTCGGGCAGCACGATGCGGCTTTCGGCGATCAGCGCGCGCAGCGCGGCGAGCGGCGGATCGGAGCAGGGCGTAAACTTGTCGGGCTTCGCACGCGCCGTGCGGTTGATCTCGGCCTTCGTCCCGTTGGTGCGCCAGATCAGATCCGGCTCGAGCCCGATGATCGAATAGCGCCCGCGCACGGCGCCGCCTTCGACCGACTCGAACAGGAAGCTCATTGCGCGCCCGCCGGCGACCTTGAGAAACGCGGAAACCGGCGTCTCGAGGTCGGCCACCAGCGTCGTCCACACCACCTGCGGCTCGCCGCGCGCATAGCGCGCCGCGAACGCCTCGGCGGCGGGCTCGATCTGCATCTAGTTCTGGTCGCTGCTGCTGCCCGAGGCGACCCGGCGCAACGCTTCCATGTTGATGGTCGCGCCAAGCTCGGTCTGCAGGCGCCCGACATATTGCGCCAGCAGGTCTTCGGTGAGCGACCTGCGCGCGCTTTCCTCGACGCGCTTTCCTTCGCTCGACGCCGCATCGAAGCTCGGCACCGCGACATCGGTAAGGACAAACAGCACGCGCTCGTTCGCGTCCTTGCCCTCGGCGCTCCCGGGCTCGCCCTTGGCGGCCGCAAACACCGCCTCGATCACGCTTCGCGGCATCGAGGCGGCATTGTCGGCGCGCTTGACGCCAAACGTGGTCTGCACCGCGAGGCCTTCGGCGGCGGCGACGTCGTTGAGCGACGCGCCGCCTTTCAGCCTGTCGACCAGCTCGGCGGCTTTGGTCTTGAGGCGCGCGGACACCTGATCCTCACGCCACTTTTCCCCGACGCGCGTGCGCACCTCGTCGAGCGCGCGCTCGCGCGAGGGCTTCACGTTCGCGACCTCGAACCAGACATAGCCGCCGCCGGCCATCTGCATCGGCTCGTTCTCGACCCCCATGTCGGAGCGGAACGCCGCGCTGATGACGTCGACGCCGGGCAGGCCGGAGATCTGGTTTCCGTAGGGATCGCGTCCCTGGCGGTCGACCGCCTCGATCGTGCGCGCGGTGAGCGCAAGTTTCTGCGCCACTTCGGTCAGCCGCAGGCCGGCCGCGCGCTCGTCCTCGATCTTGTCGTGGCGCGAGGCAAGTTCGCCGCGCGCCCGATCGGTCGCGATCGTCTGTCTGATCTCGGGCGCGACCTGCTCGAATGGCTTGATGTCGGCCGGTTCGACTTTGACGACATGGATGAGGGCTGTCCCGAATACGCCCTTCACGGGCGCGCCGGTCTCGCCCTCCTTGAGCGAAAATGCCGCATCCGCGATCGCCTGATCGATGATGCCGGATTTGGTCACGGTGCCGAGGTCGATATCCTTCTCGGTCAGCCCGCGTTCTTTCGCGAGCGCCTCGAAGGTGAGCTCCGATTTCTCCAGCCGGGCGGCCGCGGCTTGCGCCTCCTCGAGCGTCGGAAACACGATCTGCTCGATGTGACGCCGCTCAGGCGAGCCAAAGCGGTTCGCATTTCTGTCGTAGTAGTTCTTTGCGTCGGCGTCGCTCACATCGCCGGGCTTCGCCAGATCGGCCGGCGCGACAGCCATCACCACGACGGTACGATATTCGGGCGTACGGAATTCCGCTTTGTGATCGTCGTAATATTTCTGGATCGCTTCGGGCGTTGGCGCGGCGATCTCGCCGGCCTTGGCGCGATCGAGCACGACATAGTCGATCGCGCGCTGCTCGTTTTGAAAGCGATTGAGCGCGTCGGCCATCGTCTTCGGCAGCGGCATCTCGCCGGTGACGGTCTGGGCGATCTCGCGCCGCGTCGTCAGCTTTTTCTGTTCGGCGGTGAAACGCGCTTCGGTGAATCCGGCGCCCCGGATGATCTGTTCGAAGCGCGCGCGGTCGAACTGGCCGTTCAGCCCCTTGAAGGTCGGGTCGTTCGTGATCTGCCGCGCGATCTCGGCGTCGGGGACGTTGAGGCGCATCTGCCGCGCGCGCTGGTCGAGCGCGGCTTCGGCGACCAGCTGCCCGGCGAGCTGCTGATCGAGCTGGAGCGCGCGCGCCTGGTCCGGCGTGATCGGCCGGCCAAGCTCGCGGCTCAACTGCTGCAGGCGGTCGTTATAGATCTGGCGGAACTGATCGACCGTGATTTCGGTCGAGCCGATCTTGGCAACCGTGGAGCGGCCGAAGCCGCGGAAGATGTCCCCGATGCCCCAGATGGCGAAGCTGACGGCGATCAGGCCGAGGACAACGGCCATAACCGCGCGTCCCAGCCAATTGGAGGAGGCCTTGCGAATACCGCGAAGCATGGAAGTCCTTCAGTATGCAGATGAATCGGCCGGCAACCCAGCCGGGGTCCCGCAAGGGCGCGCATCATAGGGATGGGGGCTTTGCACCGCAACCGGCGCGGGGTGTGGCATCTGGCGCTATCTAGGGCGGTTTGCTAACGGCTCAAGTGAATCGGGGCGGAAGAACATGACGATGGGGCAGCGGCGTCCGCTGGTCGCCGGAAACTGGAAGATGAACGGGCTCCGGGCTTCGGCGGCTGAGCTCGGCAAGATCATCCAGGGATGCGACGCGCTCTCGCAGACCGACCTGCTGGTCTGCCCGCCTGCCACGCTGGTGATGATGTTCGTCTCGGCGGCGCACGACTCGCAGGTTGCGATCGGCGGGCAGGACTGCCACGCCGAACCTGCCGGCGCGTTCACCGGCGACATCTCGGCGGAAATGCTGGCCGATGCGGGCGCAACCGCGGTGATCGTCGGACATTCGGAGCGGCGGACGTATCACGGAGAGAGTGACGGGATGGTGCGCGCCAAGGCGCTCGCGGCGGGCCGCGCCGGCCTGATGGCCATTGTGTGCGTCGGCGAAACCAGGGATCAGCGTGCGAGCGGGCGAACGCTCGATGTTATCGGCGCGCAGCTTGCCGGTTCGTTGCCCAGTGCGGTGGTGCCGGAAGGCGTGGTCGTCGCCTACGAGCCGGTCTGGGCGATCGGAACCGGATTGACACCCACCCCTGCGGACGTGGCGGAAGTCCACGGCTTCATCCGCGCGCGACTTGTTGGGCGCTTCGGCGAGGCCGGCGAGGAGATCCGCGTGCTCTATGGCGGATCGGTGAAGCCGTCGAACGCCGCGGAGCTGCTCACCATCGCCAATGTCGATGGCGCGCTGGTCGGCGGCGCGAGCCTCAAGGCGGACGATTTCCTCGGCATCGCGTCAGTCTACGCTTGACCTCAGTTCGCGCGCCGCGCCGCTATCGCTCGAGGCCTTCACGTGCGAGCGAAACCAAGCTTTGCTCGTTCGGGCAATATTGCCGCCACACTGGGTCGGACGGATCGGCGCCAAGGTCACGCGCGCAACGGCCCTTGCTCTGGCACAGAGTGCAGAGCCGCTCCATGTCGCGCAGTTGTGCGGGTGCGGTCTTGGCAAGTTCCGACGCGCTGACGCCGAGCGCCTCGAGGCGCCGCTCGAGCAGGTCGGCCGCATCGGAGCAATGACGCGCCAATTCGCGCAGCTCGGACGCCGGAATCCCGACGTCCTGCGCCATCCGCGCCATCTCGGCCGGACCGAAGGCTTCGAGATCGTCGAGGTTTTCGCGGATCGTCGCATTGCGGCGCCACCAGTCGGCGAGGGGGGCGACCACGTTGTCGATGATTGGCCAACTTTGCCTTTCCAGGGCTTTGGGTTGCATCGCACCCTCCTTCGCCGGTTGGTATCAGCCTGACGGAGAATGGCCGGGCGCGCTTTGATGCAGGTCAATCGACACGCGCAGCGGACTCGGCCCCTGTCTGCGGCAGGATGTCAGCCAGCCGGCAGGGTGGAATTGGCCAGGGGGATCGTGTACAGACGCGCCCGAATTCCCATATCACCGGCATCGGCGCGTGCGCCCTTGGCCTTGGACCTTTCATGCAGACTGTCATCATCGTCATCCACCTCATGATCGTTTCCGCGATGATCGGCCTCGTGCTGCTCCAGAAGTCGGAAGGCGGCGGCCTCGGCATGGGCGGCGGGGGCGGCGGATTTCTGACCAGCCGCGGCACGTCCAACGTGCTCACGCGCACGACCGCGATCCTCGCGGCGGCGTTCTTTGCGACCAGCCTGATCCTGTCGATCCTCGCCGGCTGGGACCGCAAGCCGCGCTCGATCCTGCAGGACCCCTCCTCGCCGTCGGCGCCGGCATCGCAGCCGGCCAATCCGGGCGGATCGGCGCCGCTCGCGCCGGGCGGGGTGCTCGACCGGCTCAAACAGGGCGCGCCTGCACCGGGGGCGCCGACCGAACCGCAGGTCCCGCGGTCGCAATAGCCTGCAACCGTCGCTTGAAGCGTCCGTAATTCGGCGGGCGCGCGCCCGCGCGCGCTGCGGCCGTCCGCCATTCCACCTTCGGCATTATCATCTGATCGTGATCGATCGAAGGTAGCAAGCGCGCGCGGCATCGTGTATCGTGCCGGCATCTACTGTCACATTCGGACTCGCCTCATGCATGAAGGCGCCGGACCAAACAGGGATTTCACTCTTCGTTGTGCGGGACTGAGCGGCTTGTGCCGCCAGACAGGCGACACGCGTCCATACGCGATCGCCCTCCTGGACGGGCGCGTGACTTCGCAACATCCAGCGCTTTGCTCGGCCAGGATTCATCTGCGCTCGCCGGACGCTGCAGCTTCCCGGCGTGCATCGCGCCACGCCTTGCAGGTTGCCTCGATCCTGGTTGGAGGCAGCGCCGCGACACCGGAACTGCTCGGCCTTTGTCCGGGCGCGCGGCTGCTCAACGCCAATGTCGTCGACGATGCGATGCTCGACGGCGAGATCGACGCGGCTGCCTGCAGCGAGCGCCTGGCCGACGCGATCGGTTGGGCGGCGCGCGCAGAGGCCGACGTCATCGTTTGCGGCATCGAGATCGTCGGCGCCGAGCGTGCCGTGTGGAATCCACTCTGGGCCGCGATCGCCGAGGCTGCGCGGCACGGCGTCCGCACCATCATTCCGCTCGGCAATGAAAGCGGCGTCCGGCAGGGCGCCGCGCATGCGCACGGCGCGATCTGGGTGCTCGCCGGAGACTGGAACGGCCTGTGGTCGCCGCGCGCCAATATTGCCTGTGCCGGCGGACCGGTGCTGGCTGCTCCCGGCTTCGGCATTCCGGTGGCGCTGCCAGAGGGCGGGTGTGCGGCCGCTTCCGGCAGCAGCTTTGCGGCCGCCATCGTCGCCGGCGCCTTCATTGTCCTGCGGGCGAACAGCAAAGGGACGCCGCCCGACGCCGTCTGGCGCGCCCTCCTGTCGGTCCGCCGCAGCACGCTGCATTTCGCGACGCTCGATGCGGGCGCCGCCCATCGACTGTTGACCTCACCCCAGCTCGAGGAGTGCGCATGATGACCGAGCTATCCGAAGCGATCAGCCCGATGCCGGAGGGCGGCCCGGCCGCCGCTATGGCACACGCTGGCGGCTGCAGTTGCGAAGCCTGTGCCGGCAAGCCGCGCTCGGCACCGGAGCAATATGTCTACGCGCTCGGGCGTTTCGACGTGAAGTTTCCGACGATCGGCATCGAGCGCGAATTCCAGCAGCGCGAGCGCGCACTGAAGGCGCAACAGTCGGCCGCGCGCGGCCGCAAGCTGCGCCAGGTCCTCGAAGCCAACTCGCATCTGGCGCTGCGTGTCGCCTACACCTTCGGATTGGGCGCAACACCGACCTATCTGGTGATGCCGAGCAGCGGCTCGCAGCGCGCCGAGTTTCTCGAGGCGATCGAGCGCGTCGGCGACACCAACCATGTGTCGGTACTGATCGGCCGCATGGGCCCGCTCGCGTCGCCGGCGATGAGCGGCGGCCTGGTCGCGCCCATCGTGATGGCGGACAAGATCTACACGTTCTCGCTCGATGAATGGCAGAAGGGGCTGGAGAGCTCGCTCGAGCGCGCCGTCAAAAGCCGTGACATCAAGAAGGACGCGTTCAACGAGGTGTGCCGCGAGCTGTTCCACCGCCTCGCGCTGATGGCCGAGAACATGGGCGTCACCGACGGCCATCGCGCCTTGAACTATCTGCTGGTGCAGCACCCGGGCCTGTTCCTTGCCGCCGCCGAGCGCGCCAAGCGCCAGGTGCTCGATCGCGTCGAGACCCGCGTGATCCACGGCCCCGGCATGCGCCGCCAGGTTGCCGTCATCTTCACGTTCCTCGACAGTTCGACCGGCGTCCCGGAGCGGCTGTTCTGCCGCGTCGACGTCACCGAAGAGTGGCCGTTCGTCACCGATGGATCGGGCACCGGCTCCGCGCCGCTCGGACTTTCGCCATACGTTGAAGGAACGCTGGCGCCGTCCCTGATGTGAGGCAAGGCATGCACGCGCCGCTGGCCCAAGGCTTTGGCGGACTGTTTGGCCGCACCGCGCATCGCGCGGTCGAGTACTCGTTCGATGCGGACCGGTCCGCCTATGGCATGATGGTCGGCGGCGACATGGATCTGCTGCCCGCGATCTGGCAGTTTTCCGGATTGATCGGCTTTGCCGGTCAGTGGGCGTGGTCCACGCGCAACTGGTGCCGCGCGGTGCAGCCGGATCGCCTGCTGTTCCGGGTCGACTGGCAGGACCGGGATTGCCGCGCGCTCACGCTCTACTGCCGTTTTCCGCAACCGCCGGACGACACGCTTTTCGCCTCGCTGGTGCGCGCCTGCTGGCCGTTTCGCTGGGACGGGCCGCCGCCGGGCGCAGCCGCGCAGCCGCTCGGCGTGCCGGGCCCGCGCGGCGTCGCACTGCGCGTCGACGCGGCCGGGCGCCACATGATGGCGATCTACTACCGGGTCGAAAAATCCACCAATGAGGCTCAGGCGCTCCTTGCACCGCTGTTCGAGGCTGCCGGCCTTCCGGCCGAGCGGGCGGACGCGGCGGCCGCCGAACTGAAGAAGCTCTATCGCCCGGGTCCGATCGGCGTGATCGGTCTCGACTGCAGCGGGCCGGACGGCAGCGCTGTGATCAAGTTCGATCCGTCGAACGTGCCGTTGCCGGTCGGCCTGTCCTATGTCGCCGGCAAGGGCTGCGAGGCGGCCCGCGCGACCGAGTTGGCCGCTCTCGCCAATGCATTCCGCGCGGTCTGTTTCAGTTATCTCGGCACAAAATTTTGCGCCGCGGGGACGGCCGGCTGGCGGGTCTATTTCTCGCTCGAGCCGTGGCGCATGCGCAGTGCGCTGGCCGCTGCCTGCTCCGGCCAGTCGGACCGGCCCTCGATGCGTTTTCCCTATCTGTAAGCCGCGAAAGGAGCACGAAGCATGATCCCTGGATTCACGGCGACCGAAAGCCAGCCGGCCGTCAGGCTGGCCGGAATTTGGGACGACCCCGGTGGCGGCGAGAAAAGGTGCGTTGCGGTCGGGACCACCACCTTCTGCACCGGGCTCGTCCTCTGGTGCAGGGACCAGTTCATCTGCACGCAGGGCGGAAAGAGCTTTGAGGAGTCGCGCACGCCCTATCCCTGCGGCGTATGCGTCGGCATCACCTCGCCCGACGATTGGTGATGCAGGCCGGGTGGACGAGCCCGTACCTGCAGGCAGTCGAGGACGCGATCGGAGCCGGAGTGGGCTACGTCACCGGGCGGCAGCGCCGGGATGGCGCGTGGCCTGAATACATGCTGCCCGCGGGCGAAAGCGAGGGCTGGACGACGGCGCTGATCGGCTACTGTCTCGCGCAGACCGGTCGGCTGCCGCCCGACGCACGGCGGCGCTCGGCGCGCTTCCTGCTCGCCAGCCGCACGCCGGACGGCTGGGCCTACAACCGGAGCAAGGGCGCGGATGCGGACTCGACCGCGTGGGCGTTGCGCTGCCTCGCGAGCTACGGAGGCGTGGGCGAGCCCGAACCGTGGCAACTCCTCCTTCCCTTCATGGACCCGACCGGCGCATTTCATACCTTTCGGGAGCCGCAATTCCGCGCCTGGAGCAGCGCGCATGCCGACGTCACCGCGGTCGTCGGTCTGGCGCTCGTGGAGCTGGGAGCGCCGCCGGGCCTGATCGCGCGGGTGCGCGCGGCGGTGCTGCGCCAGTATCCCTGGAAATCGTACTGGTGGATGACGGACGCCTACGCGGCGGCCTTTGCGTGCCGGTTTCTCGTCCACACCGGCGGCATCCCCGACGATGTCCGCAACGCGCTGCTGGCGCAGCCTTATCGTGGCGCAGCGACCGCGCTGGAAAATGCGCTGCTGCTTATGGCGGCCAACGCGATCGAGATGCCGGAGGCGCGCTCGGTGGCGCTGGTCGAGGATTTGCTGCAGCGTCAATTGCCGCACGGCGCCTGGCTACCGTCCCCGGCACTTCTGCTGCCCCCGGACGGGGGCATTGCGGGCGGAGACCGCAGCGAAGGACACGCGGATCTCGCCGGACTGGTCTCTTCGGCGATGGCCGCAGCCGCACTCGCCCGCTGGGTCACGCACAGCCGCGCCGCATCTGCTTTCACGCCAGCTATTCCACAGCCCGCCCTTTAATCGGAACGCAAGGTGTCGCAGTCATGGCGAGAGCAAAAAGGCTGAAGAAGAAGGCTGTCAAATCGAAGGACCGGAGTGTCGCGCCCAGCGCGTTGCCAGAGGTGCTGGCGGATACCGCGCGCAGCCTTGCCAAGCGTCTCGGCCTTTCGCCGGCGCTCGCGGTCATCTACCGGCCGACGTTGCTCCGGCTGTTGTCGGACACCGATGGCGATGAGCCGAAGCCGCCGGATTACAGCAAGGAAGGGTCGACCGGCACGAGGGCCGGTCCGAACATCGCCTTCCTGTGGGCCCCCGGCACGGGCTGGGTGCGGCTCGTGCTCAAGAAGCCGGCCAGCGATTGCGAGGCGGTCGTGGTTGAGGCCGATTATTTCGAGGAGACCGATCCATGCCCGCCGCCCGATGGGTTCGCATCGCTCGTCGGCATGGCCGAGGACAAGGCGATGGATTTCGCCAAGTTGCTGACGTGCCCGGAAGACGAGTGCCCGGGCCGCTATATCTACGTCAGCTACCGGCAATGGCGGTGCGAAAAGAAAGGTAACAAGACCATTGCCTCCGCGTGCGTGCAGGTCACGCGGCTCTGTGGCGTCATCTGACGCGCCGGAGCGGGGGAACTGCGATCGCCGCGACCCCGCTTGTTTCGCGCGCGCGCTTTGCGTCAAATGATCTCCCTCGTCGCCGCGCGTCGCGGCCAAGCAACACAAACGGGAGGCGTGAATGATCTACGAGATGCGCAGCTATCGCGCGATGCCGGGCCGCATGCCCGACCTGCTCAAGCGCTTCGACACCGTCACGCTGAAGCTGTTCGAGAAGCACGGCATCAAGCAGGCGGGGTTCTGGACCACCGAGGTCGGCGAATCGAACCACAATCTGATCTATCTGGTCGCCTACGAGTCGATGGCCGAGCGGGAGAAGAAATGGGCGGCGTTCTCCACCGACCCGGAGTGGATCGAGAAGCGTTCCGAGACCGAGAAGAACGGCCCGCTGGTGATGACGTTCTCCAACCAGTTTCTCAAGCCGACGAGCTTTTCGAGCGTGAAGTGACCCCTCGCGAGGGGATGTCCGGCACCTTCTCGGGCCGCTATCCGATTGAACGCCGCGCCGGCGAGATCGTGCGCCTGCATATCCAGAGCGCGGCGTTCGCGCGCGACGTCGAGGTCATGCTCGACCTGATCGGCGTGCGCGAGGGCTGGGCATGCGCCGATCTCGGATGCGGTCCGGGCGGGATTACCGAGCCGCTGAGCCGGCGCGTCGGGCGCGCCGGGCGCGTGCTCGGTCTCGACAAGGACACGGAATTCCTTGCGTACGCGCGCGGGCGGGCGCCGGCAAACGTCGAGTTTCGGCAGGGCGACGCCTACGCGTCGGATTTGCCGGACGGCAGTTTCGATCTTGTCCACATGCGCTTTCTGGCGAGCACGGCGGGCGAGCCGGAGCGGGGGATCCGCGAAGCGATGCGGCTGTGCCGCCCGGGCGGCGTGGTCGCGCTGCAGGAGCCGGATTGCGCCACGCTGAACTGTTATCCGCCGCATGCCGCCTGGGAGACACTGAAGGGAGCGGTTGTCGGGGTCTTCAGGGCCGTCGGCGGCGATGTGCATCTCGGTCAGCGACTCTACGGGATGGTGCGCGGGATGGGACTTGCAGATGTTCACTATCGGCCGGTCCTGATCGGGGTTCGCGCGATCGATCCCATGGTCGACTATCTGCCGGCCACCGCCGAGTCGCTGCGCGGCACCATCACCAGGCTCGGTCTGCTGGCGGGCGAGGAATTCGATTCCGTGCTTGCCGCGGCGCGCCAGCACCTGCAAAAGCCCGCTACAGTCTTTACCCTGTACACGGTGGCGCAGGTGTGGGGGCGCAAACCGTAAGGAGGCACGGTCATTCCGCGCGGTCTCGACCATATCGTGCATGCCGTGCACGACCTCGATGCGGCGGGCGAGGCGTACACGCGGCTCGGCTTCACCGTCGGCGCGCGCAACCGCCATCCGTGGGGCACGCATAACCGCATCGTGCAGTTTCCCGGCGTGTTCATCGAATTGCTTTCCATCGGTGAGATGGAGCGCATTCCGGCGGCACGGCCGCGCACGCTGTCGTTCGGCGCGTTCACGCGCGATTTCCTCGCGAAGGGCGAGGGGCTGTCGATGCTGGTGCTCGAAGGCAAGGGTGCGGCGGCGGATGCCGCAGCGTTCCGCGCGGCCGGCATCGGCGACTTCGACGTGTTCGATTTCGCCCGCGAGGCAAAGCGCCCGGACGGCTCGACGGTGAAGGTCGCGTTCTCGCTCGCCTTCGCGGCCGACGCGAAGGCCCCCGACGCCGGCTTCTTCACGTGCCAGCAGCATTACCCGGAGAATTTCTGGAATCCGGCATTTCAGAGCCACGCCAATGACGTGACCGGAATCGCCGGCGTCGTGTTGGTCGCGGAAAATCCCGCCGACCACCACGTTTTCCTGAAAGCATTTGCGGGCGTCAGCGACCTCAAGTCGACCTCGAGCGGCATCACCATCGAGACGCCGCGCGGCGAGATCCAGGTGATGGACCCGGCCGCCTTCGCCTTGCATTACGCGGTCGAGCCGCCGGACGTGGCGCGCGGCATGCGGCTCGCCGCGATCCGCTTTGCGGCCGGCGACATTGAGGTTGCCCGCGCGGCCCTCGGCGCGAACGCCTCCGCGCGCATGGACAAGCTGATCGTCGCGCCGCAGGCCGCCCACGGCGCGACACTGGTGTTCGAACCGGCCGGCCCGCAAGGCGTGCCGCAATCTTTTCCCGTCCGTTAATCGAAATTAGCGGATTTTCCGAAATCGCCTTTAGCGTTCGGAGAAGTTCGTTCGCCATGATGGGTGCTGTCGGGCGGATCTGAGCCCGATGAGACTGAGCGGCCCCGGGTTGCCCCCCTCCACACAACAGCCCGGGGTCGTCTCGACAACCGAGAGGGTGCCCGGGTGAACGCGCCGCTCGTCAGGTTGATGCGTCGGTTGACCGGCAGCCCACTGACTGGGCAAGGTCCGGCGATGTCCGCGCCCAATCCCGTGGTGACCGTCGGAAGCGTGCGCTTCGGCAATGCCTTGCCGCTCGCGCTGATCGCGGGCCCGTGCCAGCTCGAAAGCCGCGCGCACGCGCTGGAGATGGCGGCCGCGCTGAAGGAAATCGCGGGCCGTCTGCGTATCGGGCTCGTTTACAAGACCTCGTTCGACAAGGCGAACCGCACCAGCGGGCAAAGCGCGCGCGGCATCGGGCTCAATGCGGCGCTGCCGATCTTTGCCGAGATCCGCGAGACGCTGAAACTGCCGGTGCTCACCGATGTGCATGAGCAGGCGCAATGTGCGCATGTGGCTCAAGCGGTCGACGTGCTGCAAATTCCCGCATTCCTGTGCCGCCAGACCGATCTGCTGGTCGCAGCCGCGGCGACCGGCAAAGTGGTCAACGTCAAAAAGGGTCAGTTCCTCGCCCCGTGGGATATGGCGAATGTCGTCGCGAAGGTGACCGGCGCGGGCAATCCCAATGTGCTGGTCACCGAACGCGGCGCCTCGTTCGGCTACAACGCGCTCGTCTCCGACATGCGCGCGCTGCCGATCCTGGCGCGCACCGGTGCCCCGGTGATCTTCGATGCGACGCATTCGGTGCAGCAGCCGGGCGGGCAGGGGGCGTCATCGGGTGGCGAGCGCGAGTTCGTGCCGGTGCTGGCGCGCGCGGCCGTTGCGGTCGGGGTCGCGGGCGTCTTCATCGAGACGCATCAGGACCCGGACAAGGCGCCATCGGACGGTCCGAACATGATCCCGATCAGGCACTTGGAGCCGCTGCTTCAATCGTTGATGCAGTTCGATGCGGTTGCCAAGAAATCCTCCGCCTGATCATCGCCCCTGCGCGCGAATCTGCCAATCTGAACCGCGTCCCTCGGGCGGGCGCTGAACCGACGCCCGGGCACCCCGCACTAAGGGGATACGGAGGGGCTCATGGAATTCCAGTCGCTCGCGGGCCTGCCCGCGTTCCTGCTCTATGTCATCGTCGCGGGCGTCCTGATCGCGGCCTACATCTTCGTCTACACCTGGATCACGCCGCACGACGAGTTTGCGCTGATCCGCAGCAACGTGCCGGGCGCCGCGCTCGCGCTTGGCATGAGCACGATCGGCTTCGCGCTGCCGCTCACCAGCGCAATCGGCCACGCCAACGACGTCGTCGACATGACGATCTGGGGCGTCATCGCGCTCATCGTGCAGGTCATTGCCTATTACCTCGCGCGGATGCCGCTGCCCGATCTGTCGCAACGCATAGCCGCCGGCGAGCTTGGGCCGGCAATCTGGCTCGGCAGCGCATCCGTCACCGCGGGCTTGATCAACGCTGCCTCGATGAGCACCTGATGAAGCGCTCGGCGCAAGTTGCCCTGGTGTTGATGGGCGTGACCGGCACGACCGCGACCGCCGCCTATATGATGCCGCCGCGCCCAGAGTGCCGCGCGCAGCCCGGGGCCTCGACGACGCTCAGTCCGTCGGCCGCACTGCCGCAAAACGCCGCGCAGGAGCAGCCGTGCCGGCGTCGCTCCTACCGCTCATGGGGCAATTGGAGCTGGAATTCGTATTCATCCTCGAACCGCTCGCGCCCCGTGTCGAGCTACCGCGCGCCGAACTCTGTTTCGACTGCTTTGTCGCCGGGCAGCCGCACCGGCTCGCCTTCCACCAGCACATCCGGCTCGCGCAGCGGATCGACAGGCACGTCGCGCGGCGGCTTCGGGTCGACCGGCCATTCGATGTCCGGCGGCCATTCGGGCGGAAGCTGACATGCTGAACGCCGCCTTAGCGCCGCCGCGAGATTTCACGCGTCCGCTCTAACCGGATTTTCCGCGGTTTCTGGTCCAATCGGCCGATGCGCCGCCTTCCGGCAGCGGCGCGCGGAGCCGTCGATGAAGCGGTCAGGCAGCGTTGGACTGGTCGTGATGGGTGCCGCGGCATTCGCCGCAACCTTTGCCGGAGGCATGGCGTATTTTGCGTGGCAGAAGCCGAGCCACGCCGCGCAGGCGCAATCCGCCCCCGCCCAGCCGGACTGCGCGCCGCGTTCCGACGGGATGCGGACCTGCGAGCCGCAGCGCCGCAGCTTCAGTTACTATGTCTATCCGCACTGGGTGCGCGGCTGGTCGTGGGGCTGGGGCTCATCCTATTCGCAAACACAAACCGCGGCGCTGTCGAACAATTCGCGCGCGTCTTCACCCCCGGCCGCCAGCGGCACCGTGCGCGGCGGCTTCGGCTCGACCGCCGGCAGCGCCCCTTACCGCGTGTCGGCCGGCGGCTAAACTCGGCTGCATGCAGCGAATCGCCTGCGACGAGCGGCCGGACTGGCGCGCCAAGGCCGAGGAGGCGGGCTTTCGCTTCCACACCATCGATGGCGAACGCTACTGGGACGAGCGCGCCTATTACGCCTTCACGCTGAAGGAAATCGAAGAGGACATCGAAGCGCCGACGGCCGAGCTCGACGCGATGTGCCGCGAACTCGTCGCGCGCGCGGTGGAAGACGAGCGCATGCTTAAAGTGCTGCGCATTCCGGAGCGGTTCTGGACGTTCATCGCGGCGAGCTGGAAGCGCGGCGATCGGAGCCTCTATGGCCGGTTCGACCTCTCCTACAGCGGGGAGGGACCTGCAAAGCTGCTCGAATACAACGCGGACACGCCCACGTCCGTGTTCGAGACCGCGGTGTTTCAGTGGATGTGGCTGGAGGACGCCAAAGCGCGCGCGATCACGCCGCAGGATGCCGACCAATACAACTCACTGCACGAGCGGCTGATCGAGGGCTGGAGGGAAATCGGGAAGGGCGGCCACGTCCATCTCGCGGGCGCGATCGACGACCCGGAGGACGGCGGCACCATCGCCTACATGGAAGACACCGCGCGTCAGGCCGGGCTGGCAACGACGGTGATGCCGATGGACCAGATCGGCCGCACGCCGAAGGGTGCCTTCGTCGACCTTGCCGACAAGCCGATCGCGCTGATGTTCAAGCTCTATCCGTGGGAATGGATGTTCCGCGAGCAGTTCGGCGCCTCGCTTGCCGGTGCGCCGACGCGCTGGCTCGAACCGCCGTGGAAGGCGATCCTGTCGAACAAGGGCATTCTGCCGCTGTTGTGGGCGATGATTCCGCGCCACCCGAATCTGCTGGCGGCCTATTTCGACGAAGACGCGAAGGCGGCCGAGCTCGGCGACTCGTTCGTGCGCAAGCCACTCTATTCGCGCGAAGGCTCCAACGTGACGATCATGGTCGCCGGGCAGGCGATCGATCAGGATCAGGGGCCGTATGGCGCGGAAGGCTTCGTGCGCCAGGCGGTCGCGACCTTGCCGCGCTATCAGGAGAATTACGCCGCCATCGGCTCGTGGATCGCTGCGGCTAAGCCCTGCGGGCTGTCGGTGCGCGAGGACGCAAGCCCGATCACGAAGAATACCTCCCGGTTCCTGCCCCACGCGATTGTCGGGTGAGGCATTCCCGCACTGCACAACACAAGCCCGGAAAATCGTGTATGGCTTTGCCGGTACATGAATTTTCAGCCCAAATTCGATTCCGGCAGGCCGCTACACGGCGACCTTTTGCCGGCGGTCCCGACGCCTGAGCCGAAACTGACCAAAAAGCCGCCCGAGGACAAGGCGCGCGGCCTGATCGCCCGTCTGAGCCTGATCGGCTTCATCGTCGCGCTCGCCTCGCGCGCGACCGATCCGATCATTCCGCCGATCGCGCATGACATCCAGGTCGATCCCAACGCGGTCGCGCTGTTGACCACCGCGTTCGCACTGCCGTTTGCGCTGGTGCAGCCGGTGCTCGGCCCGGTCGGCGACATGGTCGGCAAGGTGCGCGTGATGATCGCCTGCCTCGCGGTGACGATCCTCGCCATGCTCGCGAGCGGGCTTGCGACCAATTTCACCGTGCTGCTGGTGGCGCGCATCGTCGCGGGCGCGGCGGCCGGCGGCATTTTCCCGGTCGGCATCGCGGTGATCGGCGACCTCGTGCCGGTGAAGGAGCGTCAGGTCGCGATCGGGCGCTGGCTCACCGCCGTGATCACCGGCAACCTGCTCGGCTCCTCGCTCGCAGGCGTCGTCGGCGATCTCGTCGGCTGGCGCGGCGTGTTCTTTGTCATCACGGCGCTCGCTACCGTGGCACTGGGTGTTGCGCTGTTCACGCTGCGCAAGGCGGCCCGCGCCAAGCCTGTCGAGCTGAGCCTTTCCGGCTTCAGCCGCGGCTACGGCAAGGTGTTCGCCAATCCGCGCGCCAAAGTCTGCTTCAGCGCGGTGTTCGTCGAGGGCATCGTGATCTTCGGGCTGTTCCCGTTCGTCGCGCTGCTGCTGCTCGCGGCGGGCGAGCCGCGCGCCTCGATCGCAGGCGCGGTGATTGCGGGCTTCTCGCTCGGTGGCGTGATCTATGCGCTGGCGGTGCCGCGCCTCGTCGCGCGCTGGCGGCCGGATCAGCTGATGACCGGCGGCGGCATCATCGCGGCGTTTGCGCTGGCGATCGTCGCATTCGACCTGATGTGGCCGGTGCAGTTCGCGGCCTTCACGCTGCTCGGGTTCGGCTTCTACACGCTGCACGCCTCGATCCAGGTGCAGGCGACCGAGCTTTCGCCGGTCGCGCGCGGCGCCGCGATGTCGCTGCACTCGTTTTGTTTTTTCATGGGCCACGCGAGCGGGCCGGTGCTCTACGGCCTCGGCTTCATGACGCTCGGCTCGGCGATCACGCTGACCATCAGCGCTGTGATCGTCATGGCGGTGGGCTTCGTGTGCTCGCGGCTGCTGCGCGAGCGGACCGCTGCCTAGCCACGCGCGAGCAGCGGAGTTGCGGGAAGCTCCCTGCGCCAATTTGTGACTGGGAGGATCGCCGCGCGGTCGATTGAATCAGTGTGGGCACCGATATTGCGCAACATGCTCCCCACCAACTCTTGCGATAAGAGATGCGGTTCCAGTCCTAGAGCGGTTAATCCGGAGCCGACTGGATTGTAATAATGGTCCTCGCGCTCAACTCGGGGATTGGGCAGATGGTCGATGCGCGAGCGGATATCCAAACGTGTTGCGGAATGAACGACTGTCTCGGCCAATTCAGCCACTCCGAAAACCTCGGTGAACTGATTGAAGACGCGATATTCGCCGGCAGGCGCTGGATTGAGGAGCGCAAGCTCGACGCAGCGGAGCGTATCTCGAATGTTGATAAAGCCCCGCTTTTGACCACCGCGGCCATAAACCGTGAGCGGCGTTCCGAGGATTGCCTGCACGCAGAAGCGATTTAGCACAGTGCCGAACACGGCGTCATAGTGAAAGCTCGTGCTCAATGCCGGATCCAGTTTTGTTTCGTCAGTCTCAATGCCATAGACCACGCCTTGGTTGAGGTCGGTGGCCGCAAGCCCCCATGCGGCACAAGCGAAGCGCACATTGTGGCTGTCGTGAACTTTGGACAAATGATAAAAGCTGCCTGGCTGACACGGGAACGGTAGCCGATCTGTGCGGTTATTGTGCCGTATCTCGAGGAACCCCTCTTCGATGTCGATATTCGGTGTACCGTATTGTCCCATCGTCCCTAGTTTGACGAGATGCGTCGACGGGCGATGGTCGCGTAATGCCCACAGAAGATTCAACGTGCCGATGACATTGTTCGACTGCGTTGCGGCCGCATGGTGAACGTCGATCATGGAGAACGGCGCCGACGGCTGCTCGGCGTAGTGAACGATCACGTCGGGCGCGGTGTCGGCGAGAACACGAACCACCGATGCGTAGTCGCATAAATCAACATCATAATGGGCGATGTCCCGCCCGGAAATACGCGACCAAGCGCGGACTCGGTCCGGTAGCTTTGGAACATCAATTAGCGGTCGGCCGCCAGTTTCCGCCTCCCAGCGCCGTTTGACGAAATTGTCGAGTAGCGCGACCGCATGACCGCGGCGGGAAAGATACATTGCGGTCGGCCAACCCAGATAGCCGTCACCGCCGAGGATCAGGACGCGCATTGCAATTCCGCCGGCCGGCTCTTGAATCGGCGGCGCGTGGGCAGGATCGGCCTCCCAACTTGATCGTGCAGGTCGAATTGTGCGACGAACCAGTCAAAGTCATATCGAAGCGATGCCGCGAGTTTCGCACGGCGCTGCCAAACGTCACTTTCCACCAGCAGTGCTAGTGCACGGGGAAAATGGCGCGGAAATTTCATTGCGTAATGTCGGATCATCTCCAGCGATTTCGACTGTGAGAGATAACACAGCCCAAAGCGGAGATTATTGTGAATGAGGTTGGTCCGATGATCGCTCAGAAATCGGTCGCGCTTCGATTTCGGCTTAAAATGATGGTTGATCCTTAGATCAGGAATGCAAGAGATATTGGCGCCAGACAACCACGCCCGAAGGCTGAACTCGGGTTCGGCAGCCCCATAGACCCGGATTCCTTCATCATAACCACCGAGGTCCTCAAATAGACGGCGCGGCAAAACCGTGCCGGCCGAAGACGCAATTTGTACCGGCGACGGGCCCTTAGGGGCATCCATGTTCCAGTACGTGCCCATATACGGAACCACCAGGCGGCAGCCGAAGCAGTTTGTGCCGGTGCTACGGTCGACGATGGCAGCCGCCAGAATGCGGTCGTCGGCAGCATGGTCGAGCACGACGCGATCCCACCCAGCATCGACTTCGACATGACCGTCGGTGATGAACAACAGGTCGCCGCGAGCCGCGGCCGCAGCTCTATTCCGGCTTCGCGCCACGCCCAAACGCCGTCGTGACCGCAGCACTCTCACCGGGACCGTACCTACCGCTGGCGGGAGATGAGTACCGGTGCCGTCCGTCGACGCGTCGTCCGCAACGATGATTTCAACCGGCACGCCCGATCGCCGGCCATCCACGAACGAGCGGATGGTAACGGCGATATTCGAAGCTTCGTTGCAAGCCGGAATAACAACGCTGATCACGCGCGCTGCTTCAGTCGCAGGAAGCTGCGGAGCGAACCCGCGTAGTGCTGGTCGACCAATGTCCGTTCCAGGACTTGAATCAAGCGCTCTTTGCTCAGATCGGTCAGCTTTATCGCTGGATCGCCGCTGTTGCTGATGTGGCCAACCTTCGTGATGGTGATCGTGATCGGATTTGTGGTGGTGGTCCCATCGAGCGGATTATGGATCGTGTTGATCAGTACGTCCGCGGAAGCCAGCGCTTTGGCATCGGCGGCACTGAGCTTCAATTCGGACGCCAGCGCTTTTGGGTCGTTGCGCAGCAGTTTAAGAAGCCGAGGATCCCCGATGACCTTGCGAAGGGCGCCTCTAAGTTGCGTTGGCATGCAAGCCTCCTCAATAACCCTACGTACTCCATCGGCCCCATTCTAAATCTTACATTGTCAAAGTGCCAGAGAATACTCGCGCAAGTAGCGGGATACCTGGGTTGCGAGGATCTACAAGCCAAAATTGTTAGTGTTTCGACGGCGGTCAGCCGCGCGCCCGGTACGGCGGCACGCCCTGGTCCGGCACCCACACGTCCTTCGGCAGCTTGCCGGCCTGCCAGAACACGTCGATCGGCATGCCGCCGCGCGGATAGAAATAGCCGCCGATGCGCAGCCATTTCGGCGCGAGCAATTTCGCCACACGCTTGCCGATCGACACGGTGCACTCCTCGTGGAACGCGCCGACATTGCGGAAGCTGTTGAGATAGAGCTTCAGCGACTTCGACTCGATCAGCCAGCGGTTCGGCACATAGTCTATCATCATGATGCCGAAATCCGGCTGCCCGGTGACCGGGCAGATCGCGGTGAACTCCGGAAACGCGAAGCGCGCGACGTAATTCGTGTCCGCATGGGGGTTCGGCATGCGATCGAGGATCGCCTCTCCGGGCGAGGCGGGGAGCGCGCTGGGGTGGCCGAGGTGAGTGAGGCCGGAGGGCGGTTTCGTGCGTGCCATGACCGGCGGATGAGTAACCGATTGGTGGATATCGGCAAGGGGAACGGCTACCCGCCCACGGGGGTCGCGTTGCCGTCCGGGCTCGCAAGCCGCTCTGATTCAGGCGCCGGTGATGTGATTGCGCAGTTCGAGCGGGGCTGCGATCGGCGCGTCGATTTGGCCGAGCGACTCGGTGCCCGTGCCGGTACCCAGAATGGTCACCTTGCCGTAGTCGAGCATCCGGCCGAGGATCGACTGATCGATCTTGACGCTTTCGATCTTGTCCATGAGCATTTCGGCGGTCGTGCGCGAGACGAAGCCGTGCTTGTAGATGACGCGGCGGTTCGTGACCGCAATCTCGGTGATCCACTGGTTGAACCAGGCGCGCGCCAAAAAATACACGCCGACAGCGCTAAGGATGATGACAACTGCCCGGACAACGAAGCCGGCACGCCACTCCTGAGGCGCGACCATCCACACGATGGCAGCCCCCAACAGCCAGGCGAGGCCGTGTAAATACGTGACCCAATGCAGCGAGGCCTGGTATCCGACCTGTTCGCCGGGCTGCAGCACTTTATCCACGTAGCTCATGCCTTCTTCTGTGGCGGCGCTAACCAGTCCGCGCAACTATCCGATCGGTGGGCCCGACTATCTTTTCGGCGCGGCGGCCATCTTGTAGAAGCCTGCCAACCTCACCAGCAGACCGGGGCATCATGACCGCCATCGTCGACATCATCGGCCGCGAGATTCTCGACAGCCGCGGTAATCCGACCGTCGAAGTCGACGTGGTGCTGGAGGATGGCTCGATCGGCCGCGCCGCGGTGCCGTCAGGCGCTTCGACCGGCGCACACGAGGCGGTCGAGCTGCGCGACGGCGACAAGAAACGTTACCTCGGCAAGGGCGTGCAGAACGCCGTGGCCGCGGTCAATGGCGAGATCTTCGACGCGGTCGGCGGCATGGACGCTGAAGCGCAGGCCAAGATCGACGCGACGCTGATCGCGCTCGACGGCACGCCCAACAAAGGGCGGCTCGGCGCGAACGCGATCCTCGGCGTGTCGCTTGGCGTTGCGAAGGCGGCGGCGGCCGCGCGCGGCCTGCCGCTCTATCGCTATGTCGGCGGCACCGCGGCGCGGCTCTTGCCGGTGCCGATGATGAACATCATCAATGGCGGCGCGCATGCCGACAATCCGATCGATTTTCAGGAATTCATGATCATGCCGGTCGGGGCGGAAACCTTCGCCGAAGGCCTGCGCATGGGCGTCGAGGTGTTCCAGACCCTCAAGAAGGCGCTGCACGATGCCGGCCACAATACCAATGTGGGCGACGAAGGCGGCTTCGCGCCGAACCTGAAGTCGGCCGAAGCAGCACTCGGCTTCATCATGCAGTCGATCGAGGCAGCAGGCTACAAGGCGGGCGAGGAGATCGTCCTGGCGCTCGACTGCGCCGCAACCGAGTTCTTCAAAGATGGCCAATATGTCTATGAAGGCGAAGGGAAAACCCGTTCCATCGAGGAGCAGGCGAATTACCTTGCCGACCTCGCTGCGCGCTATCCGATCGTGTCGATCGAGGACGGCATGGCGGAGGACGATTTCGCGGGCTGGAAACGCGTCACCGACCTGATCGGCGGCAAATGCCAGCTCGTCGGCGATGACCTGTTCGTCACCAACGTGGTGCGCCTCTCCGCCGGCATCAGCAAGGGCCTCGCCAATTCGATCCTGGTCAAGGTCAACCAGATCGGCTCGCTCACCGAGACCCTCGCCGCCGTCGAGATGGCGCACAAGGCAGGCTATACCGCCGTGATGTCGCACCGCTCGGGCGAGACCGAGGACTCGACCATCGCAGACCTCGCAGTTGCGACCAATTGCGGGCAGATCAAGACCGGCTCGCTCGCACGCTCGGACCGGACGGCCAAATACAATCAGCTGCTGCGCATCGAGCAGGAATTGGGCGCGCAGTCGCAATATGCGGGGAGGGCGGCTTTGAAGGCCTTGCGCTGACCTTCGTCCTTAACGCTCTCTTAACGCGACGCCGCGATGCTTCCGCCATGGTCACCCGCACGCGCCTGCGCGCCGTTCTGACCGCGCTCGGCCTTTACACGGTCGCAGCGCTGATCATCGGCTATTTCGGACTGTCGGCGTACACCGGCGCGCACGGCCTGAAGGCGAAGCAGGATCTCGCCCAGCAGCAAATCACGCTTACCCAGGAACGCGACCGCCTCGTTGCGGAGCGCAGTGCCTGGGAGCAGAAGGTCTCGCTCCTGCGCGCCGACAATCTCGATCCCGACATGCTCGATGAGCGCGCCCGCGCGATGCTCAACTACCTGCACCCGCGCGACCTCACGCTGACCCTGAAAAAATAGGCGCGGCGTTTCGCCTCCCTCCGCTTGCGGCAAAATCCTTAAGTCGTGCAAAACCTTGGCGGCCCTCGCGCGTTGTCTTGCGCGCGCTTCCGCGCGCGCCCAATTTCCGCTATGGGGGGATAAGCCCGTCGTTCCCCGGGGAGCAGTATGGCCGTCGCCAAGACCAAACCGAACAAGCCAGAGGCGAAAGCCGCGCCCGCCTCGGAAAACGACAACAGGCCCGCCGTCGCCGAATTCTCCCGGGAACAGGAGCGCTCCGCCTACAGCGAGATGCTGCTGATCCGGCGTTTCGAGGAAAAGGCCGGCCAGATGTACGGCATGGGGCTGATCGGCGGCTTCTGTCATCTCTACATCGGGCAGGAAGCCGTCGTTGTCGGCATGCAGATGACGCTCAAGCCCGGCGACTCGGTGATCACCGGCTATCGCGACCATGGCCACATGCTGGCCTGCAACATGGATCCGAAAGGAGTGATGGCGGAGCTGACAGGCCGGCGCGGCGGCTATTCGCACGGCAAGGGCGGCTCGATGCACATGTTCTCGGTCGAGAAGGGCTTCTTCGGCGGCCATGGCATCGTCGGCGCGCAGGTCTCGCTCGGCACCGGCCTCGCCTTCGCGCACCGCTATCGCAAGACCGACAATGTCAGCCTCACCTACCTCGGCGACGGCGCCACCAACCAGGGCCAGGTCTACGAGAGCTTCAACATGGCGGAGCTGTGGAAGCTCCCCGTGGTCTACATCATCGAGAACAATCGCTACGCCATGGGCACGGCGATTACCCGCTCGTCGGCCACGACCGATCTCTCCAGGCGCGGCGCATCGTTCAACATTCCAGGCGAGCAGGTGGACGGCATGGACGTGCGCGCCGTAAAGGCGGCGGGCGAGAAGGCGGTGACGTGGTGCCGCGAGGGCAACGGTCCGTACATTCTGGAGATGCTCACCTATCGCTATCGCGGCCACTCGATGTCCGACCCCGCGAAATACCGTACGCGCGAGGAGGTGCAAAAGATGCGCACCGAGCATGATCCCATCGAGCAGGTCCGCGTGCGGCTGCTGGAAAAGCAATTGGCGAGCGAGGACGACCTGAAGAAGGTCGACGCCCAAGTGCGCGACATCGTCAACGAAGCGGCCGAATTCGCCACCAACGATCCCGAGCCGGATGTCGCCGAGCTCTGGACCGACGTGTACCGTTGATGGCCGCGATTTCCACGGTGCTGGTCTATCTGGCGCTCGCGGGCGCTGCCGCGAGCTTCATTGCCGGCGCGGTCGTGAGCGCGCGCGCAGGAGCCGGCTGGCTCGCCATTGCCTGGCCGTTCGCGCTTCCGCGCATCCGCGCCGCCGGGGGCGAGCCGGCCGCACAGGTCAACAAGGCGCTGGTCGCGTTCATCGCCTGCCTGCTGGTCGGCGCCGCGGCGTTTTCGGCGTCCACCAACCTTCACCGCTTCGCGAAGTAGAGTGAGCCATGGCCACGCAAGTCCTGATGCCCGCGCTCTCGCCCACGATGGAGAAGGGCAATCTCGCCAAGTGGGTGAAGAGCGAGGGCGACAAGGTGAAGACCGGCGACGTGATCGCCGAGATCGAGACCGATAAGGCGACGATGGAAGTCGAGGCGGTCGACGAAGGCACGCTCGGCAAGATCCTCGTGCCCGAAGGCACCGCCGATGTCGCCGTGAACACGCCGATCGCGGTGATCCTCGGCGACGGCGAGAGCGCCGCGGATATCACGGCCGCAAGCGCGCCTGCGACGCAGCAGAAGGCGGCCGAATCGGCACCGCCGGCAGCGCCCGAGAAAGCCGAAGAAACCCCTGAGATCGCGCACAAATCCGCCGCGGCGCCGATTGTCGAGGCGCAGCCCGGGCCGGACGTGCCGGAAGGCACCGAGATGGTCACCATCACGATGCGCGAAGCTCTGCGCGACGCGATGGCCGAGGAGATGCGGCGCGATCCGGACGTGTTCGTGATGGGCGAGGAGGTCGCCGAATATCAGGGCGCCTACAAGGTCACGCAGGGCTTGCTGCAGGAATTCGGCGCAGACCGCGTGATCGACACGCCGATCACCGAGCACGGCTTCGCCGGGCTTGGCACCGGCGCTGCGCTGGCCGGCCTGAAGCCGATCGTGGAGTTCATGACGTTCAACTTCGCCATGCAGGCGATCGATCAGATCATCAACTCGGCGGCGAAGACGCTCTATATGTCGGGCGGGCAGATGGGCTGCTCGATCGTATTCCGCGGCCCGAACGGCGCGGCGGCGCGCGTCGCCGCGCAGCACTCACAGGACTATTCGGCCTGGTACTCGCACGTTCCCGGACTGAAGGTGATCGCGCCCTACACGGCCGCTGACGCCAAGGGCCTGCTCAAGGCCGCGATCCGCGATCCCAACCCGGTGATCTTCCTTGAAAACGAAATCCTCTACGGGCAGTCCGGCCCGGTGCCGAAGCTCGACGATTTCATCGTGCCGATCGGCAAGGCCAAGATCGTGCGGCCGGGCGACAACGTCACCATCGTGGCATGGTCGATCGGCATGTCTTACGCGCTGAAAGCGGCCGAAGAGCTCGCCAAGAAGCACATCCATGCCGAGGTGATCGACCTGCGCACCTTGCGGCCGATGGACACCGAGACGGTGGTCAAGTCGGTGCAGAAGACGGGGCGCTGCGTCGTGGTGGAGGAAGGCTGGCAACAGTCGGGCGTCGGCGCGGAAGTCGCCGCGCGCATCATGGAGAAGGCCTTCGACTATCTCGACGCCCCGGTCGCGCGCGTGTCGGGCAAGGACGTGCCAATGCCCTACGCGGCGAACCTGGAAAAGCTCGCGCTGCCTTCGGTCGCGGAAGTCGTCGCGGCGGCGAAAGCCGTCAGTTACCGGTAAGGAGTTTCTAGTGCCCTACAATGCGCTCAATCCGCCGCCGCTGGTGCGCGACAAGGATGCCAACGAGGTGATGCGGATCGCCGTGCACAACGGCGAACTGCACATGTCGCTGCGCCGCGGCTTTCAGGACCCCGGCCTGTGGGGGCTGCTGCTCGTCGATGCGGCGCGCCACGTCGCGCGCGCCTATGCGCACGACAAGATCGTGAGCGAGGAGGAGGCGCTCGAGCGCATCCGGACGGGCTTCGAGAAGGCGATCCGCGAGCCGCCGGAAGGCTCGAGCGAGACCACCGAGATCAAGGACACGCAGTGACCGAAAAGGACGCGCCGACTTTCGATGCGCTGCATGTGCCGCCCGAAGCCTTCGAGAAGGGCGGCATCGAAATCCTGCGCGCCGTTGTCATCGACGGTGCGCTGCATGTCTCGCTGCGCCGCGCGTTCGACGATCCGGAAGCCTTCGGCATGATGATTGCCGACATCACGCGGCACGTCGCGCGCATCTATGCGGACAAGTTCCGCGAGGAAGAAACGGTCGAGCGCATCCGCGCGATCTACGACGCCGAAATGGACGCGCCGACCGATCCCGGGACCACCAGCGCGCTGAGCTGACAACCATGCCGATCAACATCCTGATGCCCGCGCTCTCTCCCACGATGGAGAAGGGCAATCTCGCCAAGTGGCTGAAGAAGGAAGGCGAGAAGGTCAAGCCCGGCGACGTGATCGCCGAGATCGAGACCGACAAGGCGACGATGGAAGTCGAGGCGGTCGACGAGGGGACATTGGCCAAGATCGTCGTGCCGGAAGGCACTGCCGACGTTCCGGTCAATCAGCTGATCGCCGTGTTGGCCGGCGAGGGGGAGGATGCGAAGGCGTTGGCGTCGGCCGCGGGTAGCGCACCTGCGGCGAAGCCGGTGGCCGCCTCGTCCTTCGAGACGCGCCCTGCGGGCGCTCCTCAGGATGAGGCGGGGAAAGAACGAGCGTCGGCGGCTCCAGCGCCCAAATCAGCTCCTCGTCCTGAGGAGGCCGCGTCAGCGGCCGTCTCGAAGGACGGCACAAAATCAAACGGCCACGGCCGTATCTTCTCCTCCCCACTTGCGCGCCGGCTCGCCAAAGAAGCCGGCATCGACCTCTCCCGCATTACCGGCAGCGGGCCGCATGGCCGGGTCGTCGCGCGTGACATCGCCGCTGCCAAGGAGGGCAAGGGGCTGAAAGCGCCCGCCGCCGCGCCGGCCACAGCGGCCGCGCCCGCGATCCAGCTTCCCTCGGACGACAAGATCCGCGCGCTCTACGAGGACGGCTCCTACGAGGTCATCCCGCACGACAACATGCGCCGCACGATTGCGCAGCGGCTGACCCAATCGACGCAGACCATTCCGCATTTCTATCTGACGATCGACTGCGTCGTGGACACGCTCCTTGCCGCGCGCGAGGAGATCAACGCGTCCGCGCCGAAGGACAAGGAAGGCAAGCCCGCCTACAAGCTCTCGGTCAACGATTTCGTCGTCAAGGCGCTGGCGCTCGCGCTGCAGAAAATCCCGAACGCGAACGTGAGCTGGACCGAAAGCGGCATGCTCAAGCACAAGCACTCCGACGTCGGCGTCGCGGTGGCGCTGCCGGGCGGGCTGATCACGCCGATCGTGCGCAACGCCGAGACGAAATCGCTCTCCACGATCTCGAACGAGCTCAAGGACATGGTCGCGCGCGCGCGGGCAAGAAAATTGAAACCCCAAGAGTATCAGGGCGGCACCACCGCGGTGTCCAACCTCGGCATGTACGGCATCAAGGATTTCACCGCGGTGATCAATCCGCCGCACGCGACGATCTTGGCGGCAGGTGCTGCCGAGGAGCGGCCGATCGTGCGCAAGGGAGCGATTGTCGCCGCGCATGTGATGAGCGTGACGCTTTCCTGCGACCACCGCGCGGTTGACGGCGCGCTCGGCGCCGAGCTGATCGGGGCGTTCAAAGGGCTGATCGAGAACCCGGTGATGATGGTGGTGTGATCTGCACCTTGGCGTTGATTAAGATCAATTCATTCCCCGCCGATCCGGTTAGCCTTTGCGCTCGGGCAAGCGCGCCATTGCGCGCGTGCCGAGCGAGAGGGAGAAGACTGGTATGAAACGGGAAACAATCGGGCAGCTGTTGACCATCGGCGTACTCGCTGGACTGGCGGGAGGTGTCGCGGAAGTCGCCTGGATCTCGTTGTACGCTGCCGTGAGCGGCACCGATGCCGCAGCCGTCGCGCGCGGCATCACTGATACGGTAGGACTCGCTGGGTCCTCGCCCGCCGCGGCAGGCCTTGCGATTCACATGGCTATCGCAGCGACCCTCGGGATGCTCGTTGCGGCAGGACTCGCACCGCTGCGTCTCGATGGCGCCCGGCTCTATGGCGCGCTGACATGGGTGCTTGCGGTAGTGTGGGCGGTCAACTTCATGATCGTGCTGCCGCTGATCAATCCTGCCTTCGTGGAGATTGTACCGCTCGGGGTGAGCTTCGTCTCGAAGGTGGTGTTCGGACTCGCTACCGCCATGTGCCTGCAATTCACCGGACGCGCAGCGCGAGCGCGTGCCACCGCTTAGGCGGTCGCGCGCATTCGGCGGTCATCGCCTGCCATTGTGACGACCCGGCCGAGCCTATAGCTTCGCCGGGCAATCACAGTGAGTAGGCGATGCCCGACAACTCCTTCGACATCATCATCATCGGCGCCGGTCCCGGCGGCTATGTGACGGCGATCCGCGCCGCGCAGCTCGGCTTCAAGACCGCGATCGTCGAGCGCGATTTCCTCGGCGGCATCTGCTCGAATTGGGGCTGCATCCCGACCAAGGCGCTCTTACGCTCGGCGGAAATCTTCCACTACATGCAGCACGCCAAGGAGTACGGGCTCTCGGCCGAAAAAGTGTCGTTCGACCCGGCCGCCGTCATCAAGCGCTCGCGCGCCGTCGCGGGGCGGATGAACAGCGGCGTTGGCTTCCTGATGAAGAAGAACAAGGTCCCGGTGATCTGGGGCGAGGCCGTCATCGATGCGCCGGGCAAGATCACCGTGAAGGCCTCGAAGACGGAAAGCCCGAAAGGGTCGCTCGGACCGGGGAGCTATCAGGCCAAGCACATCATTATCGCTACCGGCGCGCGGCCGCGCGTGTTTCCCGGCCTCGAGCCGGACAAGAAGCTGGTGTGGACCTATTTCGAGGCGATGAACCCGGATCGCATGCCGAAGTCGCTGCTCGTCATCGGCTCCGGTGCGATCGGCGTCGAATTCGCCTCGTTCTACCGCACGATGGGCGCCGAGGTGACCATCGTCGAGGTGCTGCCGCAGATCCTTCCCGTCGAGGACCCCGAGATCGCCGCGTTCGCCCGGAAGCAATTTGAGAAGCAGGGCATCAAGATCATGACCGGCGCCAAGGTGACCAAGCTCGACCGCAAGGCTGACAGCGTTACCGCGACGATCGATGACGGGAAGGGCGGCACGCAGCAGATCACTGTCGACCGCGTGATCTCGGCGGTCGGCGTGGTCGGCAATGTCGAGAACCTGGGCCTGGAAAAGCTCGGGGTGAAGACCGACCGTGGCACCATCGTGATCGACGGCTTCTGCAAGACCAACGTGCCCGGCATCTACGCCATCGGTGATGTCGCGGGCCCGCCGATGCTCGCGCACAAGGCCGAGCATGAGGGGGTGATCTGCGTCGAGGCGATCAAGGGGATGCATCCGCATCCGATGGACAAGAGCCTGATCCCGGGCTGCACCTACTGCCATCCGCAGGTCGCCTCGGTCGGCCTCACCGAGGCCGCCGCCAAGGCGAAGAAGCTCGACGTGCGGGTCGGCAAATTCCCCTTCGTCGGCAACGGCAAGGCGATTGCGCTCGGCGAGGACCAGGGAATGGTGAAGGTGATCTTCGACGGCAAGACCGGCGCGCTCTTGGGTGCCCACATGGTCGGCGCGGAGGTGACCGAGCTGATCCAGGGGTACGTGGTCGCGATGAATCTCGAGACCACCGAGGAAGAGCTGATGCACACGATCTTCCCGCACCCGACCATTTCGGAGACGATGAAAGAGGCGGTGCTCGACGCCTATGGCCGCGTGCTCAACATGTGAGCGGCGTCTCCAAGCGGGCGTATCCCAACTATTGGTTGCGTGCGGCGGCGAAAAAGCTCGCCGCGAGTAACAATTGTCGATGGTAAATGATTGTAAGTTCACTTTTAATTCGAGATACTGGCCGGATGCGGGCTCGTCCGCTTAGAAAAGGCGGATCGTTATGAGCTGCTCTCTGATCATCCAGAGTTTGCAAGCAACCGCGCAGGGAACTGGCTCGATCCTCCACGTCACTGTGGTTGCGAGTGGCTGCAAGACGCTGCAGCTCATTGCGCAGTGTTCGGGGGTCATGGCGAGCCACGTCTACACGCTTACCGGGGCGGCTTCAGAGACGGTCACTGTAGATCTGGCGGTCAACTGCCCGTGTGGGACGAGCGTTACTCTTACTGCCAATTGCGTTGACCCCACTACGCTCATTCCGATTCCCGGTTGTGCCTCGGATACCTACATCGGCCCGATCCAGTGCACCGATCCGTGTTGTGTCGCGCCCCAGATCACCTACGTCCCCGGCGCGTGCAACGCCAACAACGAGCGGTCGGTCACCTTCACGATCGTGTTCAACGTGCCGTCCACCCTGCCATCCACATGCTTCCCGCTGGTTGGCTATCTCGCTTTCGGCGACACGACGTACGGGCCGGCGCACACCATTACGTCCGCGGGCACTTTTTCCTTCACCGACACTCATCCTTACAATGCGACCGCCGGCGGGACCTACCAGGCCAGCTTCGTCTACATCCTTCCATCATCGTGTCCGCCGGTTCCCATCTCGGTCAACGTGGCACAATGCACGGCGGATTGCTGCGTGGCTCCGACAATCCAGACGATCGTCGGACCGTGCAACGCGTTGGGCCAGCGCGACGTTCAGTTCGAAGTGTCGATGAACGTGAGCAATTTGGCGTGCACCTATGTTTTCGAAATCGACTTTGGAGATAACCAGAATTCGACTGCGGTCTATTTGACCTCGAGCAGTACCCAGCCAGTCGTAATCTCCCATACCTACAATGCGCAAACGCAGACCTCAGCCACCGCGACGCTGCATTTCACACTGCCGACCAATTGTCCGGATGTGTCGATCCCGGTGAATCTCGGGCCGGTTTGTCCGGTCGATTGTTGTCCCGTGATCACTGACGTCGTCATCGACATCGGTCCGTGCGATGCCGGCTGCAAGAGCCCCGTGACAATCAAGACCTTTTTTTCGCCGCCGTCGGCGGTCTGCCAGGCGGAAGCGCTGCAATGGCATTTCTTTGACCGTAACGGCAACGCGATCACCAATGTCAATTCGAATGCATTTCTTACCAGCGGCGCATCGCCCAACGTTCAAACCTTTGTCCTCGATCCGGCCGACGCGCCGATCACCGCACAGCTGACGGGCCTGCAGTATCCCAACTGCGTGGGCATCGTGCGGACGATCGATCTCAAGCCATGCGACGTGCCGCCCGCATGCCCAACGATCCACTCCTTTTCTGCAAACGTCATGGGATGCGAGAACGTGGCTGGCAAATGCCTGCGCCGCGTCGAGTTTACCGTCGATGCCGACGTTTTCGCCGGTTGCGGCCCGGATGCCGGGACCAAGCTCGAGATCGATTTCGACGACGGCGACCAAACCCAGCTGCAATTCAATGTCAGCGGGCATTACACGGTTACGGCGTCGCATCACTATCCCGGGGGCGATTACGACGCCACGCTGACGGTCCTGAACCCGTCACAATGTCTTGGACAACTCATCAAGGTCCATGTGCCGGCCTGTGCGCCGGAAGATTGCAAAATGGATCCAGTGTGTCCGCCATTGCCGAAACCACCGCCGTGGTGTTTCTGCAAATTGTGTTACATTTTCTCGCAAAAGGCCGGCAAAGGCTGGTGCAAGGCAATCCTCATCCTTGTTGCGATCTATGTCAGTCTGGTCATCTGCGCGGCATTCCTCGGGTTATTCAGTTTCAGCACGTCCAATACCTTCTGGCAAAACCTGGGCGCGGCGATTTCAATTTTTGGTACGTCGGTCGTTGTTCTCTGGTACGACAAGAAGTGCAGCGACTGTTGTGTCGCGTGCGCGCTTTTATTGGCGATGGTTCTCGCCATCATTGCCGTGATCATCATGGTGATTTATGGCGTGCAACTCACCTGGATGGCCGGGTTGATCGCCTTGCTCGCCGTGTTCCTGCTTTGGCTAATGTTTAACAGCTGGTGCAACAGTTATGCCGCCCAGCATCTGACGGAAGACACTTGGTGCAAGGATTAGGCTGAGCGCGAGCGCACTGCGCTTCGCCAGACTCGGCTGTGTGCCGCGTTTCGCCATCACCGCGTTGGCGGCGTGATCTCCGCCAGCGCGATCGTTCCGGCCTCGGCGGCGACCCGCCACGAGCGCACATTCCACTCGGACCGAGATGGCCAATGCGAGGGCGCCTCCCTCGATGCGGCCGGGCGGGTCGGCGGTTCCGAGCACAGTTGCCGAGCGGGTGCTTCACCGACGAGGGCTGCGGTCGTTATACGTCCGGGTTCTGAGCAGCCACACCGACGTCAATGCAGGTCGAGGGTGGGCCCGATGGCCGCCTTCTCTCATTTGGATGTTGCGATTGGGCCGCGCGCCTGTGTCTCTCCTGCAACATATTAACATGAATTTGCGATCCGCCGGCCAGCCGGCCCGCCGCGCCGCGATTTGGCCATACAACTCCACAAAACAGGTCGGCAAGCCAAGCCGCCGAGGGCGTTCACGGTCAAAAGCCGTGTTGCGCCGGGGCAACGCAAGCTCGCGGCCGCGCGTAGTCTGAGTGTTGAGGGCCGGGGGGCCCGCAAGGTCGATGGACGCCAAGACCAGCATCAAGGGACGGCTTCCGAGCCGGCATGTGACGGAAGGCCCCGAACGGGCACCGCACCGCTCATATTATTACGCGATGGGTCTGACCACCGAGCAGATCCATCAGCCGTTCGTCGGCGTCGCGACCTGCTGGAACGAGGCGGCGCCGTGCAACATCGCGCTGATGCGACAGGCGCAGGCGGTGAAAAAAGGCGTTGCGTCCGCCGCGGGTACCCCGCGCGAATTCTGCACCATCACGGTCACCGACGGCATCGCCATGGGCCACGGCGGCATGAAGGCCTCGCTGCCCTCGCGCGAAGTCATCGCCGACTCGGTCGAGCTGACCATGCGCGGTCACGGCTATGACGCGCTGGTCGGCCTCGCCGGCTGCGACAAGTCGCTGCCGGGCATGATGATGGCGATGTGCCGCCTCAACGTGCCGTCCATTTTCATCTATGGCGGCTCGATTCTGCCCGGCAAGTTCCGCGGCCAGATCGTGACCGTGCAGGACATGTTCGAGGCGGTCGGCAAGCATTCGGTGGGCGCCATGTCGGACGCCGATCTCGACGAACTGGAGCAGGTCGCCTGCCCCTCGGCCGGGGCCTGCGGCGCACAATTCACCGCCAATACGATGGCTACCGTGTCCGAGGCGATCGGCCTCGCGCTGCCCTATTCGGCCGGCGCGCCGGCGCCCTACGAGATCCGCGACCGGTTCTGCATGGCTGCGGGCGAGCAGATCATGGATCTGGTCAAGCTCAATCTGCGCCCGCGTGACATCGTCACCCGCAGGGCGCTGGAGAACGCGGCGGCGGTGGTGGCGGCGTCGGGCGGCTCGACCAATGCCGCGCTGCATCTGCCGGCGATCGCGCATGAATGCGGGATCGAGTTCACGCTGTTCGACGTGGCGGAGGTCTTCAAAAAGACACCGTATGTCGCGGATTTGAAGCCGGGCGGCCGTTATGTCGCCAAAGACATGTTCGAAGTAGGCGGCATACCGCTCCTGATGAAGACGCTGCTCGACCACGGCTTCCTGCATGGCGACTGCATCACCGTCACGGGGCGTACGATCGCCGAGAACATGAAAAGCGTGAAGTGGAATCCCGACCAGGACGTTGTGCGTCCCGCCGACAAGCCGATCACGGCGACCGGCGGCGTCGTTGGACTCAAAGGGAATCTTGCTCCGGACGGCGCCATCGTGAAGGTCGCTGGCCTTTCCACGCTCAAGTTCACCGGCCCCGCGCGCTGCTTTGATGGCGAGGAAGCCTGCTTCGCGGCGGTCAAGACGCGCGCCTACAAGGAAGGCGACGTGTTCGTCATCCGCTATGAGGGACCGAAGGGCGGCCCCGGCATGCGGGAAATGCTCTCCACAACCGCGGCATTGACCGGCCAGGGCGCCGGCGGCAAGGTCGCACTCATCACGGACGGGCGCTTTTCCGGCGCGACTCGCGGCTTCTGCATCGGCCATGTTGGGCCGGAGGCTGCGGTCGGCGGCCCGATCGCGCTGCTGCGCGACGGCGACATGATCACCATCGATGCCGTCAACGGCACAATCGACGTCGCGCTTTCCGACGCCGAGCTGGCGGAGCGCAAGAAAAGCTGGAAGCCGCGGCCGTCCGAATTCGGCTCCGGCTATATCTGGAAATACGCCCAGCAGGTGGGGCCCGCCGTCAAAGGCGCGGTCACGCATCCGGGCGGCGCCGCCGAGACACAGTGCTATGCGGACGCCTAACCGAATCCTCATGCTGGCGGCGCTCGGCCTCTCGTTCGGGCTGACGCCGGCATTCGGATTTGAGGGCACGGCGCGCCCGTCCGCCGAAGTGATGACGCCCGCAACGCCCGCCCCGGTGCCGCTCGGAATGGCGCCGGCGTCCGCGAGCAGCCGTGCCGCCGATGTCCCGCGTCCGCCCGGTTCGATCCCGCGCACGGGTGGCCTGACACCGGCCGCTGCTACCGTACCGGGCGCCGTATTGCTGCCGCGCCCGACCGCACCGGTTCCCTCCCTTGCGACACCTGCCGCTCCGTCCATCCAGGGGCCGGTGCCGCCGCCGACCGCATTTGCCGCGCCGGCTGCTCCGATCACGCCATTCGAGGCGTTCCGTTCCGGCGCCCGCGCGCTGCGCGACGGGCAAAAGGAAAAGGCGTTGGTCTCGCTCGAATACGCCGCCGAACAGGGGCTCATCGCGGCGCAATGGAAGCTCGGCCGCATGTATGCCGAAGGGGACGGCGTGGAACGATCCGATCTGCGCGCCTTCGAATATTTCAGCGGCATTGCGGACGCGCACGCGGACGACAATCCCGGCACGCCGCAATCGCGCTATGTGGCAAACGCCTTCGTCGCGCTCGGCCACTATTACCGCAGCGGCATTGCGAATTCCGATGTCAGGATCGACCTCGGCCGCGCGCGTCACATGTATGCTTATGCGGCGTCCTACTTTGCCGACCCGGATGCGCAGTATCATCTGGGGCGGCTGATGCTCGATCCGCACAGCCCGTTCAAGGACCCGCGCCAGGCCGCGCGCTGGCTGCATTCGGCCGCCAACAAGGGACAGTATCAGGCCCAAGCCGTGCTCGGCCGCATGCTGTTTGCGGGCGAAACCGGGGTGCCGCGCCAGCCCGCGCGCGGGCTGATGTGGCTGACGCTGGCGCGCTCCAATGCCGGCCCGTCGGAGACCTGGATTTCCGAGCTCTATGATGCGGCCGTAAAGCAGGCGACCGATGATGAGCGCGCTCTGGCCGCGGACTTCCTGATGCGCTGGATGAACGGCAAGCGGGATTAGCCCGGCCGAAGCGCTATCCTGCGTTCAGCTCGACCCAGACCGGCACGTGATCGGACGGCTTGTCCCAGGCCCGCACGTGCTTGTCGATGCCTGCAGAATCCAGGCGGTCAGCGGCCTGCGGCGAGAGCAGGAGATGGTCGATGCGAATGCCGTTGTTCTTCTGCCACGCGCCGGCCTGATAGTCCCAGAAGCTGTAGAGGCCGTCGGCGTCAGTGGTGGCCCGGATGGCATCCGTGAACCCGAGGTTTGTCAGCGCCCGAAACCGGGCGCGCGTTTCCGGCAGGAACAGGGCATCGGTGGTCCAAGCTTCCGGATTGTGCACGTCGAGCTCGGCCGGAATGACGTTGTAATCCCCGCAAAGGATCAGCGGCTCCTCCAGCTTCAAGCGCTCGTGTGAGTATTGAAGAAGACGATCCATCCATCTGAGTTTATACTGGTATTTGTCAGTGCTCGGCGGATTCCCATTGGGCAGATAGATGGACGCCACCCGCAACGCCCCGCCAGGGGTCGAAACCACCGCTTCGATGAAGCGGGCGTGGTCGTCCTCCGCATCCCCGGGCAGCCTCGGCGTCACCTCGTCGAACGGCAGCTTCGAGAAGATGGCCACGCCATTGAAGGTCTTTTGGCCGTGGACGGCGATGTTATAGCCGAGCGCTTCGAACGGCTCGCGCGGAAAATTGTCGTCCTGGCACTTGGTTTCCTGCAGGCAGACGATGTCCGGCTGCCGCTCCTTGAGCCAGGCGGTGAGATTGTCAGTCCGCTGCTTGATGGAGTTCACGTTCCAGGTGGCAATGCGCATGGGATGGGAAACCGGCGGGAGAAGTGGGCTCACTTTGCCGAATATTATGCGCTGCAGAAAGAGCCGAAAGGCGGGTCCGCCCCGCGTTAAGGGTGAGCCAAGGTGACAAATATGATAGCAACGCCCGTCGGATATTTCGTATAAGGTTCCGAAACCGCCGGCAATCCCAGCGGCCCGAATCGAGCAGGAGGGAGATCAGGGCGCCTCAATTGGCCTGGTCGCGAATATTGTGAGCAAGCAACGCATACTGGTCATTGGCGTCCTGCTCGTGCTGGCTGCCGGCGGATACATGGCGGCGTCGCGCTACGGCTGGGCGCCCTTCGGCGCAGTCGCGCAGGCGCCGCAAAACCGCCCTGCGCCGCGTCCCGTCGCGGTCGAGGTTGCTACCGCCGTGAGAAAGTCGACGCCGGTGCAGATCGAGGCACTCGGCACCGTGACGCCGATTGCCAGTGTTGCGATCAAGAGCCGCATCGATACCGAGATCACCGCGGTTCATTTCGCCGATGGCGCTCGCGTCAAACAGGGCGAACTGCTGATCACGCTCGATAGCCGCACCCTCGAAGCCCAGATCCTCCAGGCCGAGGGCAACATTGCGCGCGACCGGGCGCAGCTCGAAGGTGCCGAGCGCGACCTTAAGCGTTACACCGAACTGGTCGCCAAAAGCGCCACCCCGGTCACCAATCTCGACAACGCAAAAACACAGGCCGCCGTCTACGCCGCGGCGCTCAAGGCCGATGAGGCAATGCTGAAGAACCTGCAGGTTCAGCTCAGCTATTGCCAGATCACCGCGCCGATCAGTGGGCGCATCAGTGCCGCTTCGGTCAAAGTGGGCAACTACGTGCGCTCGGCGGATCTGACGCCGATCGCGACCATCATCCAGACCGCGCCGGTTTATGTGACGTTTCCGATGCCGCAGATATCGCTGCCGGCGCTGCGCGAGGCGATCGCCGAGGGCGCGCCGTCCGTCGAGGCGGTCATCCCGGGTGAGAGCAAGCGCGCGGTCGGGCGCATCGCGATGATCGAGAACACGGTCGACCCCGGCACCGGGATGGTCAACGTACGCGCCACGATGCCAAACGAGACCGAGCTGCTGTGGCCGGGAACACTGGTGCAGACCTATCTCAATCTGCGCAATGAAGACGCGGTGACGGTGCCTTCGGCGGCCGTGCAGGTGAGCCAGTCCGGCAACTACGTTTACGTCATCAAGAACGAAACCGCCGAACTGCGCCCGGTCAAGGTCGCCCGCACGTTGGGGAGCGTCACCGTGCTCGAGAGTGGCGTCGCTGACGGAGACGTCGTGGTGATCGACGGCCACCTGCAGCTGACCAACGGAGCCCGTGTCGCGATCCGCGAAGGCAAAAAAGCGAGCAGCTGACGAGAGGCAAGCAGCCGGCATGGGTATTTCAGAGGCGTGTATCCGCCGTCCGGTGATGACGACGCTTATCACGGCGTCGTTGATCGTGTTCGGGGCTTTCGCCTATCGGCTTCTCTCGGTTTCCGCGCTCCCGGCGGTCGACTTCCCGACCATTGCAATTACCGCGACGCTGCCGGGCGCGAGCCCGGAGACGATGGCCGCATCCGTCGCCTCGCCGATCGAACGCCAGCTTTCCACGATCGCCGGCATCAGCGCGCTGACCTCGACTTCGTCGCTCGGCATCACAACGATCACCGTCCAATTCGACCTCAACCGCAACATCGACGGCGCTTCGCTCGACGTGCAGACCGCGCTGACAGTCGCGGCTCGCCGGCTGCCGGTCGAAATGACGACCCCGCCGTTTTTCCGCAAAGTGAACCCGGGCGACTTCCCGATCCTGTTCGTCAGCCTGAACTCGCCGACGCTTCCGATGTCGACGGTCGACGAATACGGGCAAACTGTGCTCGCGCAGCAGATCTCGCAACTGCCGGGTGTGGCGCAGGTGTTGGTTTATGGCGGGCAGAAGTTCGCGGTGCGCGTCCAGGCCGATCCGGTCAAGGCGGCGGCACGCAACATCTCCCTGGAAGACATCCGCACCGCGCTTACCAAGGCCAATTCCAATACCCCGGTCGGCACGATCGCCGGCGAGCGGCAGGACATCACGCTCTCTGCCTCGGCCGCGATCGCCAAGGCGGACGATTACAAGAACGTTGTCGTCGCCTATCGCAACGGCGCGCCGGTCAAGCTGGATGAGATCGCCAACGTCATCAACAGCGTTGAGAACAATCGCATCGCCAGCTACTTCAACGGCAATCGCTCGGTGGTACTGGCGATCCAGCGGCAACCCGATGCCAACACGGTCGCGGTCGTCGATTCGGTGAAGGAGCGCATCCCGGCCTATCGGTCGCAGATCCCCGCCGCGATCCAGATGCAGGTGCTGATGGATCGCTCGGTCTCGATCCGCGAGTCCGTGCACGACGTGCAGGAAACGCTGCTGATCGCGATCGGCCTCGTCATCCTCGTGATCTTCCTGTTCCTGCGCACGGTTTCGGCCACCATCATCCCGGCGCTCGCGGTGCCGATCTCGCTGATCGCGACCTGCGCGGTGATGTACGCGCTCAATTTCTCGATCAACAACATGACGCTGCTGGCGTTGACGCTCTCGGTCGGCTTCGTCGTCGACGATGCGATCGTCATGCTCGAGAACATCGTGCGCCACATCGAAGGCGGCATGCGCCCATTCGAGGCAGCGCTGAAGGGCGCGCGCGAGATCGGCTTCACCATCATCTCGATCACCGTTTCGCTGATCGCGGTGTTCATCCCGGTCTTGCTGATGGGCGGCATGGTCGGGCGCGTGTTCCGCGAGTTCGCGGTCACCATCGCGGTTGCGATCATCGTGTCCGGCTTCGTGTCGCTTACCTTGACGCCGATGCTGTGCGCGCGCGTCTTGCGCACCCATCACGAGGGCGAGAAGCAGAACGTCGTGCTGCGCGTGTTCGAGAGCATGTTCAATGCATGGCTTCGCGGCTACGAGTGGACGCTCGACAAGGTGCTGAAACACAAGTTCGTCACCCTGATGGTGACGATCGCCACCATGGTCGGCACGGTCTACCTCTACGTCGTGATCCCGAAAGGCTTCTTCCCGGTCGAGGACACCGGGATGTTGTCGGTCACGGTCGAGGGCCCGGCCGACATCTCGTTCCGCGCCATGCGCGAACGCCAGCAGGCGATTGCCGAGATCGTCAGGCAGGACCCCGGCGTCGACTACGTCAACTCCACCGTCGGGGTCGGTGGGCCGAACGCGACCAACAATACCGGCCGCATGTTCGTCGTGCTCAAGCCGAAAAGCGAGCGCGAGAGCATGGGCGTCGTGCAGCAGCGGCTGCGACGCGCAACCGGCTCCGTCGTCGGCATGCAGGTGTATTACCGCGCCATCCAGAACATCAATCTGGGCGGGCGCATCTCGAAGGGCGAATTCCAGTACACGATGCAGTCGAGCGAGACCGATACGCTCTATCGCGCGTCGGAGGACATGCTCCAGCGCGTCAAGACCATCGCGGGCCTGCGCGACGTCAACAGCGATCTCTACATCAAGAATCCGGAGATCGAGATCGACATCGATCGCGAGAAGGCGGCGTTCTACGGCATCTCGGTCGATCAGATCCGCCAGGAGCTCTACAACGCGTTCGGCAACCGTCAGGTCGCCACGATCTATACGCCGATCAACGACTACCAGATCATCCTGGAGACGAAGCCGGAGTTCCAGGCCGATACAACGGGTCTCTCCAAGATCTATCTCAAGACCAGCCTCGCCAACACCGCCAACAATCCCGCCGCCGGCGGCGGCGTCATGGGCACCAGCTCGCCGAACGGCATGTCGATCCCGTTGAGCGCGGTCACCAAGCTGGTGCCAAGCGTCGGGCCGCTGCAAGTTAATCACCAGGGCCAGCAGCCGTCGGTGACGATCTCGTTCAACCTCGATCCCGGCACCTCGCTCGGGCAGGCGGTCGACTCGATCAGCAAGATGGAGCGCGACGCGAATCTGCCGCTTTCCATCACCACTGGCTTCCAGGGTAACGCGCAGGTATTCCAGGAATCGCTGAAGGGGCAGGGCATCCTGGTGCTCGCCGCCGTGTTCGCCGCCTTCGTGGTGCTCGGCATCCTGTACGAGAGTTTCATTCACCCGATCACGATCATCTCCGGGCTGCCCTCGGCGGGCGTCGGCGCGCTGATCATGCTGATCGCGTTCGGCATGGAACTTTCGGTGATTGCCATGATCGGCATCGTGATGCTGGTCGGCATCGTGAAGAAAAACGCCATCATGATGATCGACTTTGCGCTCGAGCGCCGCCGCGTCGGCCTCGGCGCCGAGGCCGCGATCCGCGAGGCCTGCCTGCTGCGCTTCCGTCCGATCATGATGACCACCTTCGCGGCGATCTTCGGCGCGCTGCCGATTGCGCTCGGAACGGGGGCGGGCGCCGAGTTGCGCCAACCGCTCGGCATCGCCGTGGTCGGCGGCCTGTGCGTGTCGCAGCTGCTCACGCTCTACATCACGCCGGTCGTCTACCTGTATCTCGACCGCATCGACCGCGTGCTCAAGCGCCGCCTTGAGCCGCAGCTGCAGGAGGTCGAGGAGCACCCGCGGCCGACGGCGGTCGCGGCGGAGTAGGTCAAACAAACCTCATCGTGAGGAGCGTCGCGCCAGCGACGCGTCTCGAAGGATGGCGGGAAATTCCGAACGTGCGGCCGTCCTTCGAGACGGCGCTGCGCGGCCTCCTCAGGACGAGGTTGAGTGAGGATCAGATCGAAAAGCTCGTTCCGCAGCCGCAGCTGGCGGTCGCCTGCGGGTTGTTGATCTTGAACGATTGCCCGATCAGGTCGTCGACGAAGTCGATCTGCGAACCCGCCATATAGTTCACCGACACCGGATCGATCAGCACGACGGCATTTTCGCGCGTCAGCACCAGGTCGTCTTCGGACTTGGCGCGCTCGATGTCGAACTTGTACTGGAACCCGGAGCAGCCGCCGCCCTCGACGGAGACGCGCAGCATCGCGCCTTCCGGCTCGGATTTGAGGATTTCCCCGATCCGCCGGGCCGCGCTCTCGGATATGGTCACGCTGGTCATGTGAGTCTTCCGGTCCTGCCCGGATAGTTAGGTATGCGGTGGGGTCCGGTCAATCGCGGGATCTTTGGTGACCAGGCGTCCTTATGCGGCCGATCCGGCGGCTAGCCGCGGCCGGCTCCATCCGGAGCCGCCGAGCGCGACGCGCTCTGCTTTCCGCCGTGATGCGGACCGTATCATCCATTCGGTCGCGTTCCGGCGGCTCAAGCATAAGACGCAGGTCTTCGTGTTCTACGAGGGCGATCACTACCGCACCCGCCTCACCCACACGCTGGAAGTTACCCAGATCGCCCGGGCGCTCGCCCGCGCGCTCGGCCTCGACGAGGACTTGACGGAGGCGCTCGCGCTCGCGCACGACCTCGGCCATCCGCCGTTCGGGCATGCCGGCGAGCGCGCCCTCGATGCCTGCCTCGCCGATTTCGGCGGGTTCGACCACAACGCCCAAACGCTGCGCACCGTTACGGCGACCGAGCGGCGGTACCCGACCTTCGACGGCCTCAACCTCACCTGGGAGACGCTTGAGGGCATCGTCAAACACAACGGTCCGCTGACCGATCCGGACGGGAAGGCCATCGGTAAATATCGCGACGGCGGCGTGCCGCAGGTCATCGCGCAGTACAATGGGACGCATGATCTCGCGCTGTGGAGTTACGCCAGCGCGGAGGCGCAGGTCGCAGCGATTGCCGACGATATCGCCTACGATACGCATGACCTCGACGACGGCCTGCGCGCAGACCTGTTCGCGCTCTCCGATCTTGCCGGGCTGCCGGTGATCGGCGGGCTGTTGCGCGAGGTGCGCGACCAGTATCCCGGCATCGATCCCAGCCGGCTGACACACGAACTGGTGCGCCGGCTGATCGGCAAGCTGATCGAGGACGTGATCGGCGAAAGCACGCGCCGTCTCGGCGTTACGGCCCCCACCTCGTCGGACGAAGTACGCGCGGCCGGGGCCGCAATGGTCGGCTTCTCGCCGATGATGGCGTCGACCGATCGGGTGATCAAAGAGTTTCTCTGGACCAACATGTACCGCCATCCGCGCGTGCTCGGTGTGATGGACAATGCCGAGATCGCAGTGCGCGAGCTGTTCGCGCGCTATTTCGTGCAGCCGCAGGATATGCCGGACGAGTGGGCGCAGGGCCTGGGCGCGGACGTAGCGGGGCGCGCCCGACGCGTTGCGGATTTTATCGCCGGCATGACCGACGGTTTCGCGCTCGCCGAGCACAGGAGGCTGTTTTCCAAAGTTTGACCGCGCCGCAGTTTCTTGCGATAGCGCGCCCACCAATCCTGTAAAATCCGACATGGCCGACACATCCAACATCTTCGCGACCGTTCTCGACCGCGTACACGCGGCGCTCCGCGCGCTCGCCGCCTCCGGCACGCTGCCTGCGCTCGATGCCTCGCGCGTCGTGGTCGAGCCGCCGCGCGATGTCACGCACGGCGACATGGCGACCAACGCTGCGATGGTGCTGACGAAAGAGGCCGGCAGGAAGCCGCGCGAGCTCGCCGAGCTGATTGCCGAGAAACTGCGCGCGGACGAGCTGATCGCGACGGTCGATGTCGCAGGGCCTGGGTTCATCAACCTCACGCTCAAGCCGAACGTGTGGGCCGATGCGCTGCGCACCGCGATTACCGCGGGCGCGGACTATGGGCGCAACACCGGAAAGGGCGAGCCGGTCAATGTCGAGTATGTGTCGGCCAATCCAACCGGCCCAATGCATGTCGGACACGGGCGCGGCGCGGTGTTCGGCGACGCGCTTGCAAACCTGCTGGAGTACGCGGGCCGTAACGTAACGCGCGAGTATTACATCAATGATGCGGGCGCGCAGGTCGATGTGCTCGCGCGCTCAGCCTACCTGCGTTATCGCGAAGCGCTCGGCGAAACGATCACAATCCCCGAAGGGTTTTATCCGGGCGACTATTTGAAGCCGGTTGGCGAGGCGCTCGCGGCCGAGCACGGCGCTGCACTCAACCAAATGCCTGAGGAGAAATGGCTGCCGATCGTGCGCGCGAAGGCGATCGATATGATGATGGCTTCGATCCGCGGGGATCTAGCCGTCCTCAATGTCAAGCAGGAGGTATTCTTCTCCGAGCGCTCGCTCACCGAGAACGGCGATCAGGTTCGCGCTACGATCGAATGGTTGCGCCAGCAGGGCCACGTCTACCAAGGCCGCCTGCCGCCGCCCAAGGGCGCGCCGATCGAGGATTGGGAGGATCGCGAGCAGACATTGTTCCGCGCCACCGCCTTCGGCGACGACGTCGACCGCCCGTTGATGAAATCGGACGGCAGCTACACCTATTTCGCCTCCGACATCGCGTACCACAAATCCAAGTTCGATCGCGGCTTCCACGCGATGATCGACGTGTGGGGCGCCGACCACGGTGGCTATATCAAGCGCATACAGGCGGCGGTGAAAGCCGTCACCGGCGGCAGGGGCGAGCTCGATGTGAAGATCGTTCAGCTGGTGCGGCTGTTGCGCGCCGGCGAGCCGGTGAAGATGTCGAAGCGGGCAGGGGACTTCGTCACCTTGCGTGAAGTGGTGGACGAGGTCGGCCGCGATGCGGTCCGGTTCATGATGCTCTACCGCAAGAACGACGCGGTGCTCGATTTCGACCTCGCCAAGGTGATCGAGCAATCGCGCGAAAACCCGGTGTTCTATGTCCAGTACGGCCACGCGCGGGCGTATTCGATCTTTCGCAACGCGCGCGACGTGCTCCCGGACCTGCCCGAGGAGGCAGCAGCCCGCGTCGCCTATCTCGCCAAGGCCCCCCTCGAATTCCTCGTCGACGCGGCGGAACTCGCATTGATGAAGAAAATTGCGGCATACCCGCGGCTGATCGAGGCCGCGGCAGCAGCCCACGAGCCCCACCGGGTTGCCTTCTATCTTTATGAACTTGCGAGCGAATTCCATGCGCACTGGACGCGCGGGGGCAAAGAATCGCCCCATTTACGGTTCATTATCCAAAGTGATCCAAGACTGACTGTGGCGCGCCTCGCGTTGGTTCAGGGCGTCGTCACCGTCCTTGCTTCCGGGCTGAACTTGCTCGGAGTTGGGGCGCCTGAGGAGATGCGGTAATCTCACTCGGTGCCAGAATGCTGACCGGCGGGCGCGGTTGGCTCCGATTTCACCGAGTATTTTAGGGGACCGGTGGCAGTATGAGTATGGCTGAAGATACACGCAAACGACCTGATTTCAGCGACCATTCGTCAAATCCTGCGCCCGCGAGCGATCCGCTGGCGGAACTCGCACGCCTGATTGGACAGAGCGATCCCTTCAACGACGTGGGCAAACGCGCTGCGCGCAAATCGCTCGACGGGATGAAGAACGAAGACCGGCCCGCGCCGGAGTGGCTCGCGCGTCCTGCTGCGCCGTCAGAGCCGGAATATGACGAGCCGCACGTGCCGCAAAGCTATCGCGCGGCGGATTACGACGAGCCAGCGCATCAGACACCTGCCGACTATCGCCCGCATGTCGCGCCCGGCTTCACGGATGATGCGCACTATGCACAGGGAGACCATTATCCGTCGGAGCACGCCGGCGATTACCAGCAGGCGCACGACGATTATCAACCGGACGATCGCTATCGCGTTGCGCCGCCCTCCGGACAGTACGATGGCGACGCGTACTACGCTGAGGACGGCCACCTTCCGCCGCAAGGCGACGAGGGGATCGTCACCGGCCGCAGCCGAAGCGGCATTCTGACGATCGCCGCCGTGCTCGGACTTGCCGTGATCGGCACTGCCGGAGCATTCGCCTATCGCGCCTACACATCGGGCTCGGGCTCGTCATCGACCCCACCGATCATCAAGGCAGATCCGACGCCTGCCAAAACCGTGCCGGCTGCTCCCGCAGCCGCGGCGAGCGCCGACGGCAAGCCCTTCCAGGATCGCATCGGCGCGCAGGCGTCAGCCGAGCGCGTCGTCCCGCGCGAAGAGCAGCCGGTTTCGCTCCCGATCGCGCCTGCGGCTCCGCGCGTAACCGCGCCTCAGCCTTCGGCGCAGGCAGCCGCACCACTGGTCTCTCCGCCGCCGCCGACCTCGGTCAATGAGCCGAAGCGGGTGAAGACCATCCCGATCCGGCAGGACAACATCGCGGATACCGGCACGATTTCGGGTCCGCCTCCGAGCGCGTCGGCCAAAGCGCCCGCGACTAAGCAGAGCAGCTCCGGGCCGATGGCGATTGCGCCACAGTCGGAACCCACGGCACCGGCTGCACGGTCGAAGGTAGCGACGCGCACGCCGGCTCCGGCGCGGGGCGGTTCGTACATGGTGCAGCTCTCTGCGCAGAAGACCGAAGCGGAGGCTCAATCCTCCTATCGCGCGCTGCAGTCGAAGTATCCGAGCGTGCTCGCCGGACGCGAGCCGGTCATCAGCCGTGCCGAACTTGGCCAGGCCGGAACCTGGTATCGGGTGCAGGTCGGTTCGTTTGCGACCTCGGAGCAGGCGACGGCGCTGTGCGAGAATCTTAAATCCGCCGGCGGCCAGTGCATCGTGCAGAAGAACTGACCACGGCTGTTCCCTGGGGCTGCTTGACCCCCTGCCGCGGCGCAGATAAGCCGCGGCCATGCCGAGGGCGCTGATCACTGATGTCGCCGGCCTGACGATTACGCCGCAGGAGCGGGCGTTTCTGCGCGCTGCCGACCCGTGGGGCTTCATCCTGTTCAAGCGCAATGCCGCCGCGCCCGAGCAGGTGCGCGCGCTGGTCGAGAGCATGCGTGAGGCGGTCGGGCGCGCCGATGCGCCGGTGCTGATCGATCAGGAAGGCGGCCGCGTGCAGCGGCTGGGTCCGCCGCATTGGCCGGCCTATCCGCCGGGCGCGCACTACGGTCAGATTTACGATCGCGATCTGCAGGAGGGGCTCGCGGCCGCGCGGCTCGGCGCGCGGCTGATCGCATCGGACTTGGCCGCGCTCGGCATCACGGTCGATTGCCTGCCGCTCGCCGACGTGCCGGTGAGCGAGGCTGACAAGGTGATCGGCGATCGCGCCTACGGAACGAAGGCTGATAAGGTCGCTGCGATCGGTGCGGCGGTCGCCGAAGGCCTGATGCAGGGCGGCGTGCTGCCGGTGCTCAAGCACTTGCCCGGTCATGGCCGGGCCACCGCCGACAGCCATCTTGCGCTGCCCGTGGTCGCGACCGGTCGCGACGTTCTGGAGTCAACCGATTTTGCCGCGTTCCGGCCGCTCGCAAAACTTCCTTTGGGTATGACCGCACATGTTGTGTTTACCGCGATCGACCCCGTCGCGCCGGCCACGACTTCCGTCACAATGGTGCAACAAGTGATTCGCGACTTCATCGGATTCGACGGCCTGCTGATGAGCGACGACCTTTCGATGAACGCCCTGTCGGGCTCGCTCGCCGAACGCGCGCGCGCGACGCTCGCAGCGGGCTGCGATGTGGTGCTGCATTGCAACGGCTCGCTCGACGAGCGGCGCGAGGTCGCGGACTCTTGTCCGCCGCTTGCCGGTGAGGCGAAGCGGCGCGCCGATGCGGCGCTGGCCGCGCGGCGCAATCCGGCGCCGTTCGATGTCGCGGCGGCGCGCGCACAGTTTTCCGCGGTGAGCGCAAGCGCATGATGAGCGAAGAGCATTTCGAGACCACGCTCTCGCCCGAGCTTGCCTCGGACGAGCCGGCGCTGATCGTCGACGTCGAGGGCTTCGAGGGCCCGCTCGATCTGTTGCTGATGCTCGCGCGCCAGCAGAAGGTCGATCTCGCGAAGATTTCCATCCTTGCACTCGCCGACCAGTACCTCGCTTTCATCGAGGAAGCGCGCAAGGTGCGGCTCGAGCTTGCCGCCGACTACCTGGTGATGGCGGCTTGGCTCGCGTATCTGAAATCGCGCCTGCTCTTGCCCGAGAAGGAAGGCGAGCTTGGGCCGAGCGCGGAAGACATGGCGACCGCGCTGGCGCAGCGGCTGCGTCGCCTCGAAGCGATCCGCAACGCGGCGGAAGCGCTGATCGGGCGGCCGCAGCTTGGCCGCGACATATTCGGCCGGGGCGCGCCGGAGCCGATCGCCGACATCAAGCGGCCGGAATGGACCGCGACCTTGTACGACCTGCTTACCGCCTATGCGCAGCAGCGACAGAAGCGGGCGCTGTCGCACGTGCGCTTCGCGGCACGCACGGTGTGGTCGCTCGCTGAGGCGCGCGAGGCGCTCGAGCGGATGATCGGCGTGTCGCACGACTGGGGCCGGCTCGACGAGTTTCTCATCTCATATCTGGTCGATCCGTCGATGCGCGCGACCGTGATGGCGTCGAGCTTTGCCTCGGTGCTCGAAATGGTGCGCGAGGGCGCGCTCGAGGTGCATCAGCACCAGGCTTTCGCGCCGATTTTCCTGCGCAAGCGCGCAGACGAGACGGGCGCGCAAACGCCTGGTTCGGCGTAACGGGGGAGTGACGCATGGGTCTGGCGAAATCGCTCGACGACGACACGCTGGTCGAGGACGACACGTCGAACCAATTTCCGGCGGAGCGGCCGGAGGAATTGAGGCTGGTCGAGGCGCTGCTGTTTGCCGCCGGCGAGCCGCTCGACGAGAAGACCTTGCGCTCGCGCCTGCCTGAAGGCGTCGATGTTGCGAGCGTGATGCGCCTCCTGCAAGCCGAATACGCGCCGCGCGGCGTGAACCTGGTACGCGTTGCCGGAAAATGGACCTTCCGCACCGCGAACGACCTTGCCTGGCTGCTGGCGCGCGACTCCGTCGAGCCGAAAAAGCTCTCGCGCGCCGCCAACGAAACGCTCGCGATCATCGCCTATCACCAGCCGGTGACCCGCGCCGAGATCGAGGAGATCCGCGGCGTCACCGTCTCGAAGGGCACGATCGACGTGCTGATGGAGACCGGGTGGATTCGCCCGCGCGGGCGGCGCAAGGCGCCGGGCCGCCCGCTCACCTTCGGCACCACGCAGGCATTCCTCGAGCATTTCGGGCTTGAGGCGATCGGGGACCTTCCCGGCCTCGACGAACTGAAAGGCACCGGCCTGCTGGAAGGCAGCCTGCCGTCCGGCTTCTCGGTTCCACTGCCTTCCGACGATGCGACGCTGCGCGACGACGAGGACCCGCTCGAGCCGGGCGACCTCGATCTCGGTCTTGCTCCGCGCGCAGAGCCGGAAGAGTAACCTCAATCCGCTCGTCCCCGCGAAAGCGGGGACCCAGAGTTTACTGAAGAAAGAACTGGATTCCCGCTTGCGCGGGAATGAGCGGAGCGAATATCGGCTTGGTTAACGCGAACGAACCTGCAGCGCGGCTGCGCCGCCCTGTTTTGCCCGCGTAAACAAGCGCTTCGGCCGCAGCCGCAAATCGCCATAAGTCCTTGTTTTTGGCCTCCGCGGAGCCTAGGTTCTGCGCCAAATGACGGGGCGGGCGAGCCCGTCTCCTGGAGGAGTTAGGCTCATGGGTTCCTTAAGCATTTGGCACTGGATCATCGTGATCGCGGTGGTTCTGTTGCTGTTCGGGCGCGGAAAAATCTCCGAGCTGATGGGCGACGTCGCGCAAGGCATCAAGGCGTTCAAGAAGGGCATGTCGGACGACGAGGTCGCCAAGACCGAGCCGGGCAAGCCCGACGTGAAGGTCATCGACAACGACAATGCCGGCACCGCGATGAAGGCGCGCGCGGACACCGAAAAGCGCGTCGAAGGCTCGACCGCCTGAGCGACGACCTGGGGTCGGGGCCGATTTTCACCGCTCGTCCCCGCGAAAGCGGGGACCCAGCTTTTGGAAGACTGGATTCCCGCTTTCGCGGGAATGAGCGGAGTTGGATGATCGGCGCGCGACCCGCGGGGCAATGAAGGCTTAGCTCAACATGTTCGACATCAGCTGGGGCAAGCTCGTCATCATCGGCGTGGTCGCGCTCATCGTGATCGGGCCGAAGGAGCTGCCGGCCGTGCTGCGCACCGTCGGACAGTGGATGGGCAAGATCCGTCGCATGGCGTCGGAGTTTCAGGGCCAGTTCCAGGAGGCGATGCGCGAAGCCGAAATGGCCGACCTGAAGAAGCAGTTCGACGAAACCACATCGGCGGTGAAATCCACATTCGACACGACCGACATCAAGAACGAACTGGAGAAGATGATCCAGGACCCGACGGCGGCCGCCACGCCGCCCGCGTCCACATCGCCGACGACACCCCCCTCCGATCCGACCGCGCCGCCGCAGCAAACGCCGACCACCACACCGACCGATCCGGTCGCGCTCGGCACCACACCGGTTGCGCCGGCGCCAGCGGTCGACGTGTCGGTGCCGATGCCTGAACTACCGCCGCCACCCGAGACCAAAGACTTCATCGACACGGCCGCACCCGCACCAGCGCCTGCTCCCAAGCCCGAGGGAGACAAGGCCGCATGAAGACCGAAGAGGACGAGAAGGAGATCGAGGCGACCAAGGCGCCGCTGATGGAGCACCTGATCGAGCTGCGCTCGCGGCTGATCAAGGCGCTGGTCGCGTTCTTTCTCACTTTCATCGTCTGCTTCTTCTTTGCCGGCGACATCTACAACATCCTGATCTGGCCGTTCGAATGGATCGCGGGCTCGGAGAACACGCGCTTCATCTACACGGCGCTGCTCGAGTTCTTCTGGACCAAGCTCAAACTTGCGATGTTCGGCGCGGCCTTCATCTCGTTCCCGATCGTCGCGAGCCAGATCTACAAATTCGTCGCGCCGGGGCTGTACCGCCATGAGCGGCGCGCCTTCGCGCCGTATCTGGTCGCGACGCCGATCTTCTTCGCGCTCGGCGGGCTCGTCGTGTATGTCATGGTCATGCCGATGATCGTGCGTTTTTCGCTCGGCATGCAGCAACTCGGCGGGGCAGGGCAGGCGAAGATCGAACTCCTGCCCAAAGTCGGCGAATATCTCGACTTGATGATGTGGCTGGTGCTTGCCTTCGGCGTCGCGTTCCAGCTTCCCGTGGTTCTTACTCTCCTCGGCCGTGTCGGCATCATCACGTCGGAGCAGCTGCGCTCCAAGCGGCGCTATTTCATCGTCGGCGCGTTCGTGATCGCGGCGGTGCTGACGCCGCCGGACGTGATCAGCCAACTCTCGCTCGCGGTGCCGCTGATGCTCTTGTTCGAAGGCTCGATCTGGTCGGTGCGCTTCGTCGAGCGGAAGGCCGCGGCCGAAGCAGCCGCCAAGGCAGCGGCCGCCGGCGTTGCGCCGAACGCAGCGGAGTAGCTTCAAGCCCGGCGCTTGCGCGGGGGGGCCGCCTCTGGCGGCTCCGCTTTTCGTCGGCAGGCACTTCCAGCGGGCGCGATGAACCACGCGTTCGTGATCAGCGACAAACCCGGGGAACTTGACGCAGCCCGGCGTCACACGGTATAGCGCGCCGCCATGATGCAGATCGCGACCATCTCGAACCGCCGCCGCCCCTTCCGGGCGGTAACGGTTGATCGCGTCTGATCATCAACCTGCCGCCGGAGACAACTCCGCGGCACCCTCTTGAAAATCCGCGTAGTCTCAGTCTCCGGTGGTCCTCGAACCGGAGACCGTGCCATGTACGCCAATCCAGCCTTCAAGGTGCACCCCGCCGCAAGCCTCGCGTTCGCGGCGGCGCGCGGCTTCGGCCTGGTCATCGCCTGCGATGCCGGACGCCCGGTCGCGTCGCATTTACCGTTCCGCCTGATCGAGCAGGACGGCAAGGTGCCGAAGCTCGAATTCCATGTGGCGCGCGCCAATCCGCTCGGCGCGATTGCCGAAAAGGGCGGGACCTGGCTGGTCGCCGTGCAGGGACACGACGCGTACGTGTCGCCGGACTGGTACGCGAGCGCCGATCAGGTGCCGACCTGGCTCTACGAGGCGGTGCACCTGTCGGGCCCCGTGCGGGTGATCCCGGGCGATCATACGCAGGGTCATACCGAGCGGCTGAGCGCGAAGTTCGAAAGCTGGCTCGAGCCGAAGCCGCCTTGGAAACTCGACAAAGTGTCCGACCGGCGGCGCGAGATGCTGCTCAAGGCGATTGTCGCGGTGGAAATGACGATTGAAAACATCGAGGGCAGTTTCAAACTCAACCAGCACAAGTCGGACGAAGACCACGTGGCGATCGCAACGGCGCTTGCCGCGCAGGACGATCCATCCGCGCAGGCGATCGCGATGCGCATGATCGCGCTGCGGCCGCAGCTGCAGTACCGTGAGGTTTCGCCATCACATCGTCCGGCCGCTGATCTCGTCCCGGCTGCTGCGAAGTAGCAGCAAAGCACTATATGTCCCGCTATCCAAGGAACGCGCCATGACTCTCGTCGACAGCAAGCAGCCGCAAGGCCACACAAAGCTCTCCGCCCGGAAGCCCGCCGTTTTCGTCGATGGCGAGGCCGGCACGACCGGGCTCGGCATCCGCCAGCGCCTCGATGCGCAGGATGACGTCGCGGTCAAAAGCATTGCGCCGGAAAAGCGCAAGGACGCAAACGCCAAGCGCGCGCTGATGGAGGAGGTGGACGTCGTCGTGCTTTGCCTGCCGGATCAGGCGGCGCGCGAAACCGTCGCGGTGATCGACGGTATGGGCAATGCGGCGCCGAAGGTGCTCGATGCTTCGACGGCGCATCGCGTCGCGCCCGACTGGGTCTACGGCTTTCCCGAGCTTGCGCCCGGCCAGGCGGACAAGATCCGGACCGCGCGCAAGGTCTCCAACCCGGGTTGCTATCCGACCGGCGCGGTGGCGCTGATCAGGCCGCTGGTCGACGCCGGGCTTGTGCCCGCCGACTATCCCATCACCATCAACGCGGTGAGCGGTTACTCCGGCGGCGGCAAGTCGATGATCGCCGAGTTCGAAGGCGGCACGGGACCATCGTTCGAACTCTACGGTCTCGGCTTCGAGCACAAGCACCTGCCCGAGACGCAGCTTCACGCCAAGCTCACGCGACGGCCGATTTTCGTGCCGTCGGTCGGCGATTACCGGCAGGGCATGCTGGTCTCGGTACCGCTGCACCTCGACACGCTTCCCGGTGCGCCGGGCGGGGGCGATCTTCACGCCGCGCTCGCCAAGTACTACGCGGGCAGCACGTACGTGGAGGTGATGCCGCTGGACAATGCCGCGACGAAGAGCGGGCGGCTCGAGCCGGAGGCGCTCAACGACACCAACATGCTCGAGCTCTATGTTTTCGGCAGCGAGAAATACCATCAGGCACTTCTCGTCGCGCGGCTCGACAATCTCGGCAAGGGTGCCTCGGGCGCGGCGGTGCAGAACATGCGGCTGATGCTGGAGTTGGACTAGCGAGGGAGTCTGACGCAACTCGCGGGGTTTGGAGGTATCTCGAAACCACGTGCGCGATTCCGATTGCGTTGTTCCGCGCTGCCCGAAAAAGGACACCCAATCGTCGCTGAGGATTCACATCAGCGCCAAACGGGATTCACAACCAGCGCGCATCACTCTCATGCGTCAAGAGTGCCGTGCGTGGAACGGCAGAACAATCCGACGGGAGGGAGTTGATGGGTAGGGTGGTCATCGAATGCCCCGCAACGGGGCGCACGATTCCGACCGGGATCGAGGCGGACCAACTGAAGTTCGCCTGTTCGCCGGTGTTCTTTGCCGACGCCTATTGCCCGATGTGCAACGCGAACCATCGCTGGTTCGCGCGCGACGCATGGGTCGAGGACTCCGGGGCCGTCGCCGAAGCGGCCTGAGGGCCGCCAAGCATCAAGTAGACTGGGAGGTGGCCACGTCGTCGGCCGCTGTCGTTTGTTTCAAACATAAGGGTGGGAAAATGAACGAGACCGCAAGTCAGACCCGGACATCCAAGGCCGGCCGCGCGCCTGTGGCCGAAGAACATCCCGGCACGCTCCGGCCCGAAATGCCCACATCGGTGGTCGATCTGTTCGAGAAATCGGTTGCACGCGCGAAAGACGCGCACGAGAAAATGGCCAGTATCGTTGAGCATTCGGCCCAGGCTTTCGACGAAGCGTTCTCCTGCGCCAACCGTGGCGCGACCGAATACCGCACCAAACTGATGGATATCGCCCGCACCAATGCGAACGCGGCATTCGATCTTGCGCGCGAGGTAATAGAGGCAAAGTCGATCTCCGAGATGCTCGAATCGACGCTCGCGCATCAGCGCAGGCAATTGGAACTCGCTGCCGCTCAGATGAAGGACTTGACCGCATTGACTCAAAAGGTCGTCAGCGAGACGACCGAGCCGCTGCGCAACGGCATGACCGAGCCGTTCAAGCTCGCAAGCTAGGCTGGGGACTCACACAGCCTCAGCCGGTCGCTCCCTCAGAAACGGTAGTTCAGGCCGAAGCGCAGGATATTGTCTGTCACGCGCGATGTATTCGTGGCGATTGCCACCCCGCCAGTGGTGAATGCAGGCCCGAACGCCGGATTGATGGGAATTGGGAGCGTATTGGAGATGCTCCCGAGATCGACATAGAGATATTCAAGCTTGGCTGACCAGCCGCCGGCAATCATCGTTTCCACGCCCGCGCCCACGGTCCAGCCCATGCGGGTCGTGGAGAAGGACGCAGCGCCCGGCAGCAATGGACCGGGCTGCAAGACAGCCGGAAAGATCGTGGTATTGGCCGAGCCGGCAAAGGAGTCGTTCTCCTTGACCGTGCCCCATGCAAGGCCGCCGGTCACGTACCACCAGGTGCCGTTCCGATCGAGGCCTGCACGGGCACGGGCGGTACCGATATTGGTGATCTTCTGCTCGCCGCTCAGGCAGTAGCCGAAGCCATTCGCGCCGGCACCGAAGAATGCAATCGTCGCCGCCGGGGTGCAACTGTTCCGGCTATCTTGCTGCAAACTCCATTGCCAATCCGCTTCGAGGCCGAAAACGAACGCGGACGCCTGCCAGTTAAACCCGATCTGACCGCCGGCCACCCACCCGGTTGGATTGTACCGGCCGGAACTGTCGAGGAGCCCGTTTACCCCCAAAGCTGTGGAGCTGAAGGTTGCGGTCTGTCTTGTGGTGTCGGTACCGATGCTGCCGCCTGCGTTGATGCCCAGATAGAAGCCGGTCCAGCTTAGTGACGGCGGCACTGCCGGTGTCGCCGCCTTGTAGACCGGCATGTCCGCGGCCTGTGCGCCGAATGTGATGGCCGCCGCCGCCGCCGCCGCCATGCCCACCTGAAGGAAACGAGTCATTGTCATTCTTCCCCTGCGAGCTCGTCGAGCCCGGTTGCCACGCCGCCCCTGGCGCGATGTCGGACGCGGAATCAACAGTGCGCTCCCGCAGGACCGCGGGTTGGACCGACTCGACGCTACCGAGGAATGCGCAACGCCTTTCAGCGCCGGTTACATATCTTGTGCGGTGGCCAAGGCCGACCGCAGAACCTGCGTCACTACGTTGGGATCTCGCTGCGACTCACAAGCCCGATGCTAAAGCGATCGGGATTCAAGCGGCAACCCGAATGATGCCCGTCAACTCGATCGCATATGACTGTTGTAAAATTGATACGATCAAGCGCCTGCCGAACTCATCCCCATGAATCGGATTCGAACCCGTCGACGAAAGCTGCTCGGCGAATGTTGCGGCGTGAACGCGACGCGACATTTCGGGGCGACGCAGCATTGGTCGCTCTCGGAGCGAAGCAGACATGACAGGGTCATCTGAGGGATATGAGCCGCAGATCAACGGCTAATCCTTCATTTTTACGTAGCTGCCGGGCGCGTCCTCGATCGGCTGGTATTTGCCGCCGCCGGGCGCGCGTGCGGGGACGGTCGCGCTATGTTGGTTCTTGATCCATTCGAACCAGTCGGGCCACCATGAACCCGGATGTTCGGTCGCCTTTTCGAGCCATTTCTCCATGCTGCCGAGTGGAGCGTCGCCGGTCCAGTACTGGTATTTTTGTTTCTTGCCGGCCGGATTGACCACGCCCGCAATATGGCCTGAGCCCGCGAGCACGAATTTCACGGGGCCGCCGAAGAATTTCGAGCCGAGAAAAGCCGACTTTGCCGGCGCGATGTGATCCTCGCGGGTCGCGAGATTGTAAACCGGAATGGTGACCTGCCCGAGATCGAGGCGCACATTGTCGACCACCATGAGGCCTTTGGAGAGCTTATTCTCCAGATAGCAATTGCGCAGATAGAATGAATGGTTCGCCGCCGGCATGCGCGTCGAATCCGAATTCCAGTAAAGCAAGTCGAACGGGTAAGGTTGCTTGCCTTTGAGGTAGTTGCTGATCACGTAAGGCCAGATCAGGTCGTTCGAGCGCAGCATGTTGAAGGCGTTGGCCATTTTCTTGCCTTCGAGGTAGCCGCGCTCGGCCATGTTCTTCTCGAGCGTCTTGAGCTGGTCCTCGTCGACGAACACCATGAGGTCGCCCGCATAGGTAAAGTCGACCTGCGCGGCGAAGAATGTCGCGCTGGCGATCCGCTTGTCGCCCTTCGCCGCCATCCAGGCGAGCGTCACCGCCATCAGCGTGCCGCCGACGCAATAACCGATGGCGTTGACCTCGTCCTCGCCGGTCACTTCCCTGATCACGTCGAGCGCGGCCAGCGGGCCTTCGCGCATGTAGTCCTCGAAGCTTTTCATCGCGAGTTCGGCGTCGGGATTGACCCAGGAGATGACGAACACGGTGAGGCCCTGCTCGACGCACCACTTGATGAAGGATTTCTCCGGATTGAGATCGAGGATGTAGAATTTGTTGATCCACGGCGGGATGATCAGCAGCGGACGCTTCAGCACGCTCTCGGTCGCGGGCGAATACTGGATCAGCTGCATCAGCTCGTTCTGGAAGATCACCTTGCCGGGCGTGAGTGCGAGATTCTTGCCGAGAGCGAACTTGGATGCATCCGACTGGCGGATTTTCAGGTTGCCGCGGCCGGCCTCGATGTCCTCGGCCAGCATCTTCATCCCGCGGACGAGATTCTCGGCATTCTCGCTGAAGGTGTCGCGCATCAGCTCCGGATTGGTCGGCACGAAGTTCGACGGCGAGATCGCGTTGCCGATCTGCCGGACATAGAACTCGGCCTTTTGGCGCGTGTGCTGATCGATGTCCGGGGCATTCCTCACCAGCCGGTCGGCCCATTGGGTGGTCAGGAGATAGGCCTGCTTCAGGAAGTCGTAGAACTGGTTCGACGACCATTCGGGATCGGCGAAGCGCTTGTCCCTCGGGTCCGGCTGCACGACCGGGTTGGCGGGCTCGCCGGCCATGCGGTGCATCGCCGACGCCCACAGCTCGAGATAAGCCTTGCCGAGGCTGGTCTGCACCTCCACCGCGCGCTGCGGATCGGATAGCCAGTACTCCGCGACTTGCCCGAGCGTCTTGACCACATCGGCGATCTCGTCCGCCGGTTCGATCTTGACCTCGCCTTCCTCTCGCGGCTTGAGATACGCGGCGAGCGCCTTGCCACCTTCCTCGACCATGCGGGCGATGTTCTTCGAGAATTTTTCGATATCGACCGCGCCCGCGGTCGGCGGATCGATAGCGCCTGCCGTCGGCGGCGCCACAGCCGCCTTCGCCTCGATGGCGGTCTTGTCGTCCATGCGGTTCCTGCCCGGCGGGCGGTCGGTTTTGAGGACTTTGGTCCTTGGTTTCGTCATATTAGCGGCATAAACCTCTTTGAAGCCATCCTGACAGATACTCTTCTTGTTGTGCATTGCAGTGCGAACTTATGCGGCGATGATATCGAACGCGCGACGCAACCTTTCGGCTCCGCTCGCCGGGTCCCTGCTGCTTTCCTTGGCAGTGGCGCTCTCGGCCTGCTCATCGACATTTGACGTGCTGCCCGAAAAGATGGGCGGCCTTCCCGCGGACGCGCCGGCACGGCCGGCCGAGCGCAAGGCCTTCCCGAATGTCTACGAGGTGCGTCCGACGCGCGAGGCCGCACCATTGACGACCGAGGAGCAGAAGAAGCTCGAAACCGACCTGACCAATTTGCGCGAGCAACAGAAGCAGCTGGCCAATCCGCCGCCCCCGCCTCCTGCAAAAAAGGCGGCAGTGCCGGCCAAGAAAGCGTCCGCCAAGGTCGCCGCCCCGGCAAAGAAGACGCAGAAGGATCCGGTGGTGCCTGAGCAGAAGGGCCCCGTCGCGGCGCCCAAGATGGTCAACTGACCCTCCTTTTCCGCCGAACCCATGATACAAGGCGCGCGCTGCGCCGCCGCAAAAGGGCAGAGGAGCCCCGCCGATGGAAGAGTTTCACCGCATCCGCCGCCTGCCGCCTTACGTCTTCGAGCAGGTCAACCGCGCCAAGGCCGCGGCGCGCAATGCCGGTGCGGATATCATCGATTTGGGCATGGGCAATCCGGACTTGCCGGCGCCGGCTCATGTGCTGGAGAAGCTCAGGGAGGTGGCCGGCAAGCCGCGCACCGACCGCTATTCTTCCTCGCGCGGGATTCCCGGCCTGCGCAAGGCGCAGGCGAGCTACTACGGCCGTCGCTTCGGCGTAAAGCTGAACCCGGAAACCCAGGTGGTTGCGACACTCGGCTCCAAGGAAGGCTTTGCCAATGTCGCGCAGGCGATCTCGGCGCCGGGCGATATCGTGCTGTGCCCAAATCCGAGCTACCCGATCCATGCGTTCGGTTTCCTGATGGCGGGCGGCGTGATCCGCTCGGTCCCGGCCGAGGCGAACGCGGACTATTTCCACGCGCTCGAGCGCGCCGTGATCCATTCGATCCCGAAGCCGCTCGCAATCGTGGTCTGCTATCCGTCCAATCCGACCGCGCATGTCGCCACGCTCGATTTCTACAGGGACCTCGTCGCCTTCGCGAAGAAGCACGGGTTGTTCATCCTGTCCGACCTCGCCTACGCAGAGGTCTATTTTGACGACAAAAACCCGCCGCCGTCCGTGCTCGAAGTGAACGGCGCCATGGACGTGACGGTGGAGTTCACCTCGATGTCCAAGACTTTCTCGATGCCGGGCTGGCGCATGGGTTTTGCGGTCGGCAACGAGCGCATCATCGCGGCGCTCGCGCGCGTGAAGTCGTACCTCGATTACGGGGCGTTCACGCCGATCCAGGCCGCCGCCACCGCCGCGCTCAACGGCCCCGAGGACTGCATTCACGACATGCGCGCGACCTACAAGAAGCGGCGCGACGCGCTGGTCGATTCGTTCGGCCGCGCCGGCTGGGCGATCCCGGCGCCGGCCGCCTCGATGTTTGCCTGGGCGCCGCTGCCTGAGCCGTTCCGCGAAATGGGCAGTCTCGAATTCTCCAAGTTGCTGGTCGAAAAAGCAGAGATCGCGGTGTCGCCCGGCGTCGCCTTCGGCGAGCATGGCGAAGGCTTCGTGCGCATCGCGCTGGTCGAGAACGAGCAACGCATCCGTCAGGCCGCGCGCAACCTGCGCCGCTTCCTTGATACCGGGCTTGAAAAGCTGCACAACGTCGTCCCGCTTGCGACACGACGCTGACGCGCCTTTTCAATCGGAACGCTTCATGGCCCCGCCGCTGAAAGTCGGACTTGCCGGTCTCGGCACGGTCGGCGCATCAGTCGTACGACTCGTCAATGAGCAGCGCGCGGCATTGGCTGCACGGTGCGGCCGCCCAATCGAGATCGTTGCGGTCAGCGCGCGATCCAGGGCGAAAAACCGCGGCATCGATCTCAGGAAAATCCGCTGGGTGGGCGACCCGGTCGCCCTCGCACGCGATCCCGGCGTCGACGTGTTCGTCGAGCTGATGGGTGGCGCAGGCGATCCGGCGCGCCGCGCGGTTGAAACAGCGCTCGCCTCCGGCAAGTCGGTGGTGACGGCGAACAAGGCGCTGTTGGCCAAGCACGGCGTGAAACTTGCCGCGCTGGCCGAGCGCAACCATGTCGCGCTCAATTTCGAGGCGGCGGTTGCGGGTGGCATTCCGATCGTGAAGACGCTGCGTGAGGGACTGGTCGGCAACAAGCTCGCGCGCATCTACGGCATCCTCAACGGCACCTGCAATTACATCCTGACCCGCATGGAGCAGGAGGGCCTCTCGTTTGCGGACTGCCTGAAAGACGCGCAGCGGCTCGGCTACGCCGAGGCCGATCCGACTTTCGACATCGAAGGCCACGACACGGCGCAGAAGCTCTCGATCCTGGCGAGCCTCGCGTTCGGCATCAAGGTCGATCCCGCAGCTATCTACGTCGAGGGCATCTCCTCGATCGCGCCGGAGGATCTGAGCTGGGCCGATGAGCTGGGCTACCGGGTGAAGCTCCTCGGCGTCGCGGTTGATACCGGCAAGGGCATCGAGCAGCGCGTGCACCCCACGATGGTCCCCAAGGACACCGCGATTGCCCAGGTGATGGGGGTGACCAACGCCGTGACGGTGGACGCGCACGCGGTGCATGCCATCACGCTGGTTGGCCCCGGCGCCGGCGGGATGGCGACGGCCTCGGCGGTGGTGGCCGATATCGGCGATATTGCGCGCGGTGTGCGCACCCCCCCGTTCGGGCGCGCCACCGGCGGCCTTGCGGTCAGCCGCAAAGCCCCGATGCAGCGCCATGAGGGCGGCTACTACATCCGCCTGCTTGCGCGCGACAGGCCGGGCTCGGCCGCGACCATCGCTCGGCGCCTCGCCCAACAAGGGATATCGATCGAATCCATCGTCCAACGGCACGCCGGGACGCAGGGCGGCAGCAATCCCGGCAAGGCGGCGCCGGTGCCGGTCATCCTGATCACCTACGCGACGACCGAGGATGCGGTGCGCAGGGCCCTTGCGGCGGTGCGCCGCGACAGGGTGATATCGGGGTCGCCCCAGGTTATCCGCATGGAGAAGAATTGAGCCGGGCGCAATTGTTGTAAGCTGGCGCGTCCGAGGGGAGAGGAAATGTCGACCATCACAGTTCAGGCCCACCAGATGCTGGAGCGCATCCTCTCGCTCGAGATCGTGCGGGTGACCGAGCGTGCGGCCGTGTCCGCGGCGCGGTTGCGCGGACGCGGCAACGAGAAGCAGGCCGACCAGGCGGCGGTCGACGCCATGCGGCGCGAACTCAACAAGCTGCCGATCCACGGCACCGTCGTGATCGGGGAGGGGGAGCGCGACGAGGCGCCGATGCTTTTCATCGGCGAGGAGGTTGGACGCAAGACCGGCCCGAAGGTCGATATCGCGGTTGATCCGCTGGAGGGCACGACGCTGTGCGCCAAGAACATGCCCGGCGCGATCGCCACCATGGCGATGGCCGAAGGCGGCACGCTCCTGAACGCGCCCGATGTCTACATGGACAAGATCGCGATCGGACCGGGCTACACCAAGGGCGTGGTCGATCTCGACGCGACGCCGGAGCAGAACATTCGCAATCTGGCCAAGGCAAAGGGCGTCGCGCCGGCCGAGATCACTGCGCTGATCATGGACCGGCCGCGTCATGCCGACCTGATTGCCGCCGTGCGCAAGACCGGCGCATCGGTCGCACTCATCACCGACGGCGATGTCGCCGGTGTCATCCATACAACCGATCCCGACAACACCGGGATCGACATCTATCTCGGGATCGGCGGCGCGCCGGAAGGCGTGCTCGCAGCCTCGGCGCTGCGCTGCATCGGCGGGCAGATGCAGTGTCGCCTGGTGCTGGACACTGAGGAGAAACGCGAACGGGCGCTGAAGATGGGCGTCAAGGATCCGCGCAAGAAATATGAGATCGAGGACATGGTGCGCGGCGATTGTCTGTTCGCCGCGACCGGCGTCACGACCGGATCGATGCTCAAGGGCGTGCGCTTCCGCAACGACGTGATCGAGACCGAGACCGTGGTGATGCGCTCCGTCACCGGCACGGTACGCTGGATCAGGGCCGAGCACCGCCAGCTCGAAAAATTCCACCTGGACTAGGCGTGGGCACCGTCGATATCCGTGCGGTCGGCCCGGGCGAGCGCGCCGCCTGGGAGCCGCTGTGGAAAGGCTACCTGACCTTCTACAAGGCCACCCTTTCGCCGGAGCAGAATGATCGCACGTGGGCGCGTCTGCACGATCCGGCCGAGCCGATGCATGTGCTCGGTGCGTACGTGGACGGGAAGCTGCAAGGCATCGTGCACTATCTGTTTCACCTTTCGACCTGGACGGCGGGGAGCTACTGCTACCTGCAGGACCTGTACGTCGCCGAAGGCGGCCGCAACCACGGGCTCGGACGTGCGCTGATCGAGGCGGTTTCTGCCGAGGCACGCAAGGCGGGTGCGAGCCGCGTCTATTGGCTCACGCACGAGACCAACGAAACCGCGCGGGCGCTCTATGACAAAGTCGCCGAGCGCAGCGGGTTCATTCAGTACCGCAAGATGCTCGGATGAGCGGACTTGTAGGTAAATACGCTGCCTGTGCAGCGACTTACCTGACGTTGCTAACCCTGGACGCAACGGCGGCGAGCTGCCGGCGCTTCCCCAAGGAAACGCAGTCCGCGATCAAGGCGCATGTGGCTGCGTTGCAGCGCTACGAACGCGAGGCCTCGGACCGCCTGAAGGGCCTCGACAGCCGCCCCTTCGAATTCCTGCGCGGTGAAGCGAAGAAGATCGTCGCGATCATCGGCGAGCCCAAGGCGCTCGCTGACGAAGAGGACTTGCAGCGCTGCCGCAATGCCACGCGGCCGATCCGGAAACTCTGCACCGAGGCGGCGCTGATGTTTCTCGAAATTCTCGAGAATCATGCGATCGATTCGAAGCTCAAGCACGACGCGCCGCGCTACGCTGCTGCCATCGCCGAGTGCGAGAAGCTGATGGATCTGAAGCCGCTCAAGTCCGCCTTCCGCGGGACCGAATGAAACCGCTTCAGGCCGGCACGGTCTCGGCAAGCGGCGCCACAACCGCATTGGATTCCTGCGCCAGCAGATTGCCAAGATAGCTTGCGATCGCGCCCATGCCGCTGCTGGAGGTTCCGGCCCGTCCGTCCTTCGCCTCGGCATCGGGATTGTAGTTCGTGTTGGTGTTGACATCGTAGGTGAACGACCGGCCATTCTCGTCGACGATGAACTCGATGCCCGCAACTGCAATGTCATTTGCGGCGAGGAATGCCTGCCATCGCGCGATCAGCGGGTGGTCGAAATCACGCACGATCTGAAACTTGTCACCCGGCGCAACCGCGGGACGCGAGGTCGCAAGCTCCGCGGGGTCGATCTGGCAGACATCGGCCGGACAGAGCTCGAAGCCTTGCGAGGTATCGACCCTGACCGCATACAAGAACTTGCCGCCGACAAACTCCACGCGGGTAATGAACGGCGCGGGCGCCTTGATGTAGCGTTGCACCAGCGTGATGCCGTCCACCGACTCTTCAAACTCCCGCCCGCCGAGGTGCTCGTCGAGCGCCGCCGCCGAGAGCAGCAGCCGCACACCCAACCCCTTACCGGCGCGGTTATGCTTGAGGATCACCGGATAGCCGAGCCGCCGCGCCGCCTCCGCGATGTTGTCCTTGCCGACGACGGCGAGTGTCTGCGGGGTCGCGATGCCGAATTTGCCCAGCGCCTCGTACTGCGCGACCTTCGAGAGCTCGAGTTGCAGCGCGCGCTCGCCGTTTACCACAACGGCATCATGCGCGTTCAGCCAAGCCAGCACCGCGCTTGTAAGTTCGGGAGCATAGCGATGGTCCCGGGTGTGCGACGAAGCGCTCATCCGATTGTAGAATACGCCCGGCGGGGGCGGTGCGCGCAGGTCGAGGATTCCCTGGTCGAGGTGCCATTCGGCGAATGGTATGCCGCGCGCGCCGAAATGTGATCGCAGCGGCACGACCCACTCGTCGTTTTCATGAATGACATAGACGCGCGGCGAGCGGTCTTGAGGGTTCAGGCCTTGACGCATAATTCCACCGCCGGCTGACGAGCGCTCCTCAGTTATTTCTGACCGAGGCGCCCCACAATGCCGCTCAGACAGAAAGCAATCCCGTGCCGTGGCGGCATGTCCCCACAGGTCGTTTTTTCCCCCGGCGGCGGGATTTTTAGATCAATATCCCGAGTGGATTCGAGCAAGCTGACCCATGCTTATGACGGCCCCTTTGCCAGCCCTGCGCGGAACGCGCGCCGCATTCCTCGGCGTCGAACGTTCAATATGCGGGCGCGCCTGGCGGGACCGGCTCGACGAGCGCGCGACGGCGCGTGCGCTGTCGATGACGCAGCGGCACGGCGTGTCCGAGTTGCTCAGCCGCGTCCTCGCCGGGCGCGATGTCGAGGTCGACGGAGTTGAGGAGTTTCTCGATCCGACCGTGAAGCGGCTGATGCCGGACCCCGACACGCTGACCGACATGCCGAAAGCCGCAGCGCGCATCGCGGACGCGATCATCGCCGGTGAGCAGATCGCGATCTTCGGGGACTACGACGTTGATGGCGCGACGTCAGCGGCGGTGCTTGCGAAATTCCTGCGCCATTGCGGCAATGAACCGCTGATTCACATTCCCGACCGGCTGTTCGAGGGTTACGGGCCGAATACCGAGGCGGTTCAGGCGCTTGCCGAGAAGGGCGCACGGCTGCTGGTCACCGTCGACTGCGGCACCACGAGCGTCGCGCCGCTCGTAGCAGCCAAGAAGCTCGGCCTCCACGTGGTGATAATCGACCATCATCAGGCCGACGAGGTGCTTCCTCCGGTGGATGCTCTGGTGAATCCGAACCGGCAGGATGACCTGTCGCAACTCAACCACCTCGCGGCGGTCGGCCTCGTGTTCATGACGGTGGTTGCGGTCAACCGCGAACTGCGCCGGCGCGGCTTCTGGCATGTGCTTCGACCAGAGCCGGACCTCCTGGACTCGCTCGATCTCGTGGCGCTCGGCACCGTCGCAGACGTGGTGCCGCTCAAGGGGTTGAACCGGGCCTTTGTCTGCAAGGGGCTGCTGGCGATGCGCCGGCGCGAGCATGTAGGCCTCACCGCCTTGATGGACGCCGCACGGCTTACCGGTCCGCCTGAATGCTGGCATCTCGGCTTCCTGCTCGGGCCGCGCATCAATGCGGGGGGGCGCATCGGCCGCGCCGATCTCGGCGTGCGGCTTTTGCTGGAGGAAAACCCGGTTGAGGCCGGCGCGCTCGCGGCCGAGTTGGACCGGCTGAACCGTGAACGCCAGACCATCGAGCAGGCAACGCTCGCACAGGCCGAGGCCGAGGCGATGGCGGCGCTGGGCATCGAAGAGAAAGGCGCCGTCGTCGTCACGGCCGGACAGGGCTGGCACCCGGGCGTCGTCGGCCTCGTGGCCGCGCGGCTGAAGGAGCGTTACGGGCGGCCGGCGTTCGCGATCGCGCTCGAGCCGGGCGGCATCGGCACCGGTTCGGGCCGCTCGATTACCGGCGTCGATCTGGGAAGTGCGGTGCGCCACGCGGTCACGATGGGGCTGTTGCTCAAGGGCGGCGGCCACGCCATGGCGGCGGGCGTGACGATCGCGCCGGGCAAGCTGGCGGCGTTTCGCGCCTATCTGGAGGAGATGCTCGCCGAACCGGTCGAGGCTGCGCGGCTCGAGGACGTGTTGCTGATCGACGGCGCGATCGCCGCCTCGGGTGCCTCGGTCGCGATGCTCACCGAGATGGATCGCGCCGGGCCGTTCGGCGCAGGCCAGCCCGAGCCGGTGTTCGCTCTGCCGTCGCACACAATCGCTTACGCCGAGGAGGTCGGGCAGTCGCATGTGCGTGCCCGGCTACGCGCCGGCGACGGCACGATGCTCAACGCGATCGCCTTTCGCGCGGCCGGAAAGCCGCTCGGCAATGCGTTGCTCGCGAACCGCGGGCGCAACATGCATGCGGCCGGCACACTCTCGATCGATCGCTGGAACGGCGAGGAGCGTGTGCAGTTGCGCGTGATGGATCTGGCGCCGGTCGAGCACGTCGCGCGGTGAGCTACTTCTTCTGCGCGGAGGGCCGCAAGTCCTTGGATTTTCCCATCACCATATCGAGATCGACCGCACTGCCCATGGCGAGGTAGCCGGCGCGGTTCGGATGCAGCTTGTCACCCGGCCCGCCGGTCGTGCTTTCGGGCACGAATTCGGGCTTCAGCCCGCCGGTTCCAGGATCAATCGTCGCGGAATCGAAATCTACCACGCCGTCGAACACGCCTGACGTGCGGATGAACTGGTTCAACGCCTGACGCTTTTCGTCCTGTTCGGGAAACCCGTGTGCCGCGCTGGTCGAACCGAGCGCGGTCACCACGGTCGCGCCGAACACTTTCAGACCCGGCTGACGGGCCCGCATGCGGGATGCGATTTCCTTCATGCGGGTTTGCACCGTCTCGCCGCTGGCGTTGCCGTTCTTGCTGAAGTCGTTGATGCCCTCGAGCCAGATGACGGCGTTCACGCCGGACAGGCTCAGCACGTCGCGCTCGACGCGCGCCCCCGCGGACGGGCCGCCAGCATAGGGCTTCTGCGGCGAGTAATCCGACGGGCCCGCCACCTGATTGCCGCCGATGCCGGCGTTGAGCACCACGGCGCGATGGCCGGCCGCGCGCAAGCGCCGCGACAGCACGTTTGGCCAGCGATCGTCGCCGTTCATGGTCGAAGCGGTGCCGTCGGTGATCGAATCGCCAAAGCAGACGATCACGCGGGTGTCGGCGGGCGCCATCATGTCGACGGCGTCGAGGAAGAACCACGAGGCCGTGGTGTACGGGAAGGGACGTTCGTCTTCGGCCGCACCCTGCGAGCCGCTGCCGGGCGGGCTCACGTACGAGGTCTGCAGCGCCTTCGCGTGCCATGTCATCGGGCCGCTCTCGCCGGCGAGATGGAAGCTGACTGCGAGCTTGCGGCCGGTCAGCGTCTTCTGATCCCCGGTGAAGCCCAGCGTGACCAGGTCGCTCCACACCGATTCGCCCGGCGGGATGGTAATGTTGGGCCGTCCGCCGAACATCACCTGTCTGTTCGAGTTGGGAAACAGCGTGGCGCTTGCCTGTTGCAGCCCGACGTAAATCCCGTCGAAGGAAACCGGGCGCGTGCCGAACACGTTGGAGAAGCGCAGGCGCGCCTTCGAGCCCCAGATTTCGGGCTGCAGGATGAGCCGGAAGGTCTGGTCGCGCGCGCCACTCTCCGGCGCCGGGAACGCGAAGCTGAGTACCGGCTGTGCCGAGGGGTTACCGACCGGATAGGGCCCCTGCACGGAGGCTGTCCAGACGGTGACCCATCTCTCGCCTTTCAGCAGGTCAGTCTTGGGCGCCTCGGCCTTTTTCTTCGCGGCCTCCGCAGCAGGCGCAAGCACCATCGCAAGCGCGACGACGATCGAAGCGCGCGACAATCGAACAGGAAGCATCGGGCATCCCCCGCGGCCAGAACCCCGCAATGATGGAACGGGCGGATGTGGCCCGCAACGGGATTATTCGGCGAAGGTTGCGCCCGGCGGCGGCGCAGCGGGAGGCTCGGGCGTGGCGCTCTCGCCGCGATCGAGCCGCTCCAGCAGGTTGGCGAGCAGGCCCCAGAAGAACGTGTCGCCCGGATAGCCGCGGATGCGGCCGATCTCTCGACCCCCATCGATCAGCACGAACACCGGCGTGAAGCGCTCGCGTTTGATGAAAGCGAGATCCGAGGGAGCGGGTAGCGCGATGTCGAGGCGGCGCAGCGGTGCGCGGTTGCCTTCGGTCGTCTTGTCGTACGCCGGCGCAATCTCGCGATCGAATTTCCGACACCACACGCAGCTTTTCTGCTCGAACATCACGAGCTCGGCGGCTTGCGCCGGGAGGGCGAACTGCAGGACAAGAATGAGCGAGGCAAGGAAACGCATGCTGCTCAAATAGCCTCAGCCATAGCGGAACGCCAGCAAGTGATCGAACGAGCGCAGTTCGATCAGCAGCCGGTGCAGCAAATCGCGGTCGCGCGCCGCAGCGGCCTGGGGGATCTGCGCGAGACCTGCGTGCGCGCCGTCGATCAGGCGGCGGAATTCGGGATGGCTGCGGATCCCGGCCGGTGCCATGCCGTCGCAGCGTTGCAAGGTTCCACGATAGGACTCGGCTCCGGCCGAGACGCTCTCCCAGTCCGGTTCCTTGTCATGCGCGAACAGCGCATCCATCGCGATGTTCGCGTCCAGCACACAATCGGCCAGCACCGCCACACCATTCTCGCGCCGCAGTCGCGACAGCGATGCGCGGACGGTGCCGAGCGACTCCCGTGCAACGTCCGGTCGGCCGAGATTGAGCACGAGCGAGATGCCGACCAGGCTCGCGGCGATCTCGAGAATCGTGCCGGTATAACGCTGCTGATCGTTGAATGCGGCTGGGCGCGGCAGCGTACTGACCTTGCCCCAGGCTTCGCGCATACCCTCGATTTCCAGCACCGCAAGGTCGATGTTGCCGGTGCGCAGGTATTCGGCGGCGACACGCCGATGACTCATTGCTGCCTCGACCGCGCGGTTGAAGTCGTCGAGATCGTTCGCGTGAGCCGATATTACCCAGCAGGCGAGGCAGGCTGCCATGCACGCGGCGCGCTTGAGCAGGGGGTTAAGGCGCTCCATATTCGACAGCATAACTGATCAGCGGCCGCGGTGGCGATTGTGCGCGGGGTCCCCGTTAACATCCAATGAAGCTCACACGACGAGAGGTGCTGGCGGGAGGGGCGGTCCTGGGCTCAAGCCTCATCACGACGCGCGCGCGGGCCGAGCCGCTGCTGACCGAGGACGGGCTCTACCGTCAGCCCTGGTTTCTCGAGAGCTTCCTCGAGCTCGGCGAAGATCTGCAAGGGGCAGCCAATCTCGGCAAGCGCTTTGCCGTCATGTGGGAGTTGCGCGGCTGTCCCTATTGCCGCGAGACGCATCTGGTCAATTTCGCGCGGCCGGACATCGGGGATTATATCAAAGCCAACTTCGAAATTCTTCAGCTCAACATCATCGGCGCGCGCAAGGTGACGGATTTCGACGGCGCGGAAATATCCGAGAAGGCGCTGGCCGCGAAGTATGGCATCCGCTTCACGCCGACATTCCAGTTCTTTCCCGAGAGTGTGGCGGACCTCGCCGAGAAAGCGCCCGACAAGCGCGAAGTCGCACGCGCACCGGGATACATGCGGCCGGATGATTTCCTTGCGCTGTTCCGCTTCGTGCGCGAGAAGGAGTACGAGACGAAGAGTTTTCGGGATTATTTGCGGGCGGTGCGGGGGTAGCTCCGCCGTCATCCCGGGACCGAGCGGAGCGAGGTAGCCCGGGATCCATAACCACGAAACATGAGTTGTGGCTCTCTTCGAGCCGAACTGCTTGCGTTGTGGTTATGGATTCCGGGCTCGCCACTTCGTGGCGCCCCGGAATGACAGTAAAGTCACTTCCCCGTATTCACCGGGCTCTCCGGACTCATCAGCAGCGCGACAGCGTCCTTGATCTGCTCGATGGTGAGAATCTTGTTCGCGCCGAAGCGCGGCATGGTCGAACAAGGGAATGCCATGTGTGAATTATAGAGTTTCTCGTAGGCCGCCTTGACCGCCTCCGGCTTGAAGTCGCGCAGCTTGCCGTATTCGGAGAGACTCGGGCCGAGGGTGCCGTAACTCACTTCGTTTTTGGTGAGTTGATGACAGGCATAGCAATTGCCGCCGTTTGCCTGCCGCGGCGGATAGTCGGTGAAGCGCAGGCCGTAGCCGGATTGCGCGAGCCGTTCGCCCTTTTGCCAGTCGCCCATGAAATTGTTGTCGGGCGGATAGACGATTGTTCCCTGTTCGCGCTTCTGGATCGCGGCCGCGACGTCCTTGGCGGGATTGTTATGGCTGGCGGAACACTGCTGCATGGTCTCGTCGCCGGTCAGGCGTGAGGCCCAGTCGGCCGGCGCAGTCGGAAACGCGGCCTTGATGGCCGTGTCGGCGCGCGCGGGATCGACCTTTTTCTGCGCGGGCGCCGGCATCGCGGCGAACGAGAGCGCGAGGATCGCGATGGTGATACGCATGGCGATTTGCTCAGCGCTTGAGGCCCGGGACGGCGATCTCGCCGTCCTCGGCCTGCTTGGTGAGAAACGCGATCAACGCGACGCTCGCATCGGAGCCCATTTGGAGCTCCGGCATGCGCATCTGCCAGTAACAATCGAGCAGGCGATGCTGCATCGTCATCACGTGCGTGTTCGACACGCGATACGCCGGCCACTCACCGATCACCTTGCTCGCTTCTTTCTTTTCCGCGAGGTAGGGCAGGCCTTGCAGGCGAATGCGCAGGCCCGACTGGGCGTGGCAGGTGGCGCAGGCGAAATCGAACGGCCCGGAACGGCGGTAGAACAACGTCTCGCCCAGCGCGACCGCGTCCTGTTCCTGCGGCCTGTCGAGCCTGGCGGCGAATTTCTGGCCTGACGACTTGCTCGCCACGTACGTCGCGATGGCGCCGATTTCCTTCACCGGCTGGCCGCCGGCCGGATGCGGGCGCTTGACATAGTCGGCGGCGCTCAACCCCTGCAATGTTTCCCGGCACCACAAGAGCCGGGTTTCGAGATCCATCACGCGATCCGCATCGGCGAAATAGCGCGGCAGCTCGGCGAACGCGCCGTCCACCTTGCCCGGCCCCTTGCCGAGATCGCATTGCTCGAAGCTCGCGTTCTTCGGCCCGGCGCGGGTGGTCCACAGCGCCTCGCCGCGGTCGGCGTCGAGATAGCCCGGATTGCTCCAGGGATCCTCGCGCAGCATCGCGCGGTATTTCTCGATCGCCTTTTCGGTTTCGGCGTCCTGCGCATGGGCGCGCGGAATAGCCGCAACCGCGGCAAATGCCACCGCGAGCATGACAAGCGATCGTTTCACTCAGAACCTCCCGGCACAGGCCCCGTAGCGTTCGTTGCATTTCCAGACTTCAGCGTCTAGATAGCTGGAACTTGAATTGCGGCAGGGAACGGGCAATGACGGTTCGATTAACTCGCCGGAATGCATTGGAGGCAAGTGTCGGCGCGCTTGCGATGGCGGCCTTTGGCGCGATTTCCCCGGTGCGTGCCGCATACGACTCCGCCGACCTGATCAGGAAGTTCACCGGCGGCAAGGCGCCAACCGAGGGCAAGGTGAAGCTCGACCTGCCGGAGATCGCCGAGAACGGTAACACCGTTCCGATGACCGTGGCGGTCGAGAGCCCGATGAGCGAGCAGTCCTACGTCACGGAGGTGCTGGTGGTCGGCGACGGCAATCCGAACGGCGGCATGGCGACGTTCCACTTCACGCCGCTCTCCGGCGCGGCCGAGGCGAACACGCGCATCCGGCTCGCCGCGACGCAGAACATCACGGCGATCGCGAAGATGAACGACGGCTCGTTCTACACCGCGAGCAAGCAGGTCAAGGTCACCATCGGCGGCTGCGGCGGCTGAGCGGCATCGAGCGGGAGCGTCACATGGCCGAGATCAAACCGCGCATCAAGCTCGACAGGAAGGAAGCCAAAAAAGGCGACCTCGTCGAGGTGAAGGCGCTGGTGCAGCACATCATGGAGACCGGCCAGCGCAAGGACGCGCAGGGGCAGACGATCCCGCGCAAGATCCTCAACAGGTTCACCTGCACGGTCGCCGGCAAACAGGTGTTCGCGGCCGATTTCGAGCCTGCGGTGTCGGCGAACCCGTACATCCAGTTCAAGTTCAAGGCGACCGAGTCGGGACCCGTGGTGCTGACTTGGACCGATGACGATGGTTCGAAGATCGTCGGCGAAGAGAAGATTACGGTGACGTGACACTCTCGCGCCGCGAACTTCTGCAAATTGCCGCAGCAACTGCTGCCATTCTCCCCAACGGTTGGACGCGCGTTCTGGCGCAGCAGCGGCTGACGCAAGCTGAATTGCTGGCGTTCGAGCCGCTCGGCAATGTCACGCTGCTGCATGTCGCCGACATGCACGGCCAGCTCATGCCGGTGCACTTCCGCGAGCCGTCGAGCAATCTCGGCGTTGGCGAGGCGAGGGGCTTGCCGCCTCACATCACGGGCAAGGATTTTCTCACCCGCTTCGGCATTCCGGAGAAGTCAGCTGCGGCTTACGCGCTGACATCGGAGGATTTCGCAGCGCTGGCGCAAAGCTATGGGCGCATCGGCGGACTCGATCGGCTCGCGACCGCGGTGAAGGCTGCGCGCGCACAGCGCGGGGAAGAGAAAGTGCTCTTCCTCGACGGCGGCGACACCTGGCAAGGCTCGCTCGCTGCGAACCGCACCAGAGGCCAGGACATGGTCGACTGTTTCAAGCTCTTGAAGCCGGACGCCATGACTGGCCACTGGGAATTCACCTACGGCGCCGAGCGGGTGAAGGAATTGGCGGACAGTCTCGGCTTTCCGTTCCTGGCGCTCAATATCCGCGACACAGAGTGGCAGGAGCCGGTGTTTCCCGCCTACAAGATGTTCGAGAAAGGCGGCGTGAGCATCGCGGTGCTCGGGCAGGCGTTTCCCTACACGCCCGTTGCCAATCCGCGCTGGATGATCCCGACCTGGTCGTTCGGCATCCGCGAGGAAGACGTTCGCGGAACCGTCGAGACGGCGCGCCGCGAAGGCGCGCAGCTCGTCGTGCTGCTGTCGCACAACGGGTTCGATGTCGATCGCAAGCTCGCCAGCCGTGTGGCAGGGATCGACGTGATCCTCACCAGCCATACGCATGACGCGTTGCCGGAGGTGGTCAGGGTCGGCAAGACTTTGCTGGTCGCATCCGGTAGTCACGGAAAATTCGTTTCGCGCCTCGACCTCGACGTGCAGGACGGGGCGGTGAAGGATTTCCGCTACCGGCTGATTCCGCTGTTCGCCGACGTGATCGCGCCTGACCCTGAGATGGCCGCAGCAATTGCCCGGGCGCGCGCGCCGTTCGTTGCCGAGCTTGCGCGCGAAGTCGGCCGTACCGCGTCGCTGCTTTACCGGCGGGGCAATTTCGCGGGCACCTTCGACGATCTGATCTGCAGGGCGATTGCCGAGGAGCGCGACGCCGAGATCGCGCTGTCCCCCGGATTCCGCTGGGGAACAAGTGTGCTGCCCGGCAGCGCGATCACGATCGAGGATATCCACAACGCGACCGCGATCACATACCCGCAGGTCTATCGCCAGACGATGACCGGCGCGCGTTTGAAGGAAGTTCTCGAGGACGTCGCTGACAACCTGTTCAATCCCGATCCGTACTACCAGCAGGGGGGCGACATGGTCCGCTGCGGCGGGCTCGGCTACACCATCGACGTCGGCAAGTCGATGGGCAGCCGGATCTCGGGCCTTACCCACCTCAAGTCCGGCAGGCCCCTCGAGGCTGCGCGCGAATACTCGGTCGCGGGCTGGGCGAGCGTGAACGAGGGTACCGAAGGTCCGCCGGTCTGGGAGCTGGTGCAGAAATACGTCGCGCGCAACAAGACCGTGAAGGTCGAGGCCAACACGTCGGTGAAGGTCATCGGCGCATAGACATTATCCTGTTGGATAGTTTTCCAGAAAATCGTTTCTCGAATTTCGCATCCTGTAGAACGCCCATCCCGCCTCGTGGTATGAAAGACCATGGACAAGGACGCGCCAAAGCGGGCAGCGCGACGCCGTTTCCTGAGGGCCGCGGGAAGCGCGGCGGCCGCGTTGGCCGGCGGTCCGGCGCTCGCCGGTAATCTGAAGAATCTCCCACCCAACGTGCCCGAATGGACCCGCGCGCTCGGCGACGGCGTCGCGGTGCGGCCCTATGGCAAGCCCTCCAAACATGAGGCCCATGTCGTCCGCCGCGACGTGCAATGGCTGACCGCGAGCCGCGAGTCCTCTGTCAGCTTCACGCCGCTGCATGAACTCGACGGCATCATTACGCCGAACGGACTGTGTTTCGAGCGCCATCACGGCGGGATCGCGGAGATCGATCCGGAGGACTACCGGCTGATCGTGCATGGCCTTGTCGAGAGGGAGCTGATCTTCACGCTTGCCGATCTCAAGCGCTTTCCGCGGGTCAATCGCATCCATTTCCTGGAATGCGCAGCCAATTCCGGAATGGAGTGGCGTGGCGCGCAGCTCAACGGCTGCCAGTACACCCACGGCATGGTGCACTGTGTCGAGTACACCGGCGTGCCGCTGCGCGTGCTCCTGGCGGAAGCCGGCGTGAAGCCAAATGCCAAATGGCTGCTCGCCGAAGGCGCCGACTCGGCCGCCATGAGCCGCTCCATTCCGCTCGCCAAGGCGATGGACGATTGCCTCGTCGCCTACCGCATGAACGGCGAGATGCTGCGGCCGGAGCAAGGCTACCCGGCCCGTCTGGTGGTGCCGGGATGGGAAGGCAACGTCTGGGTCAAATGGCTGCGGCGCCTCAAGCTCGGAGACGAGCCGTGGTTCGCGCGCGAGGAAACCTCGAAATACACCGACCTCATGGCCGACGGCAAAGCGCGTCAGTTTACCTTTGTGATGGACGCCAAGTCGGTCATCACGTCCCCGTCGCCGCAGGCGCCGCTGCGCCAGAAAGGCTTCACCGTGATCTCGGGGCTGGCCTGGTCCGGACGGGGCAAGATCACGCGCGTGGATGTCTCGCTCGATGGCGGAAAGAATTGGCGCGAGGCGAAGATCGATGGGCTGGTGCTCGACAAGGCATGCGTCCGTTTCTACGCCGAGACGGAGTGGACTGGGGGCGAAATGCTGCTCCAGTCACGCGCAATCGATGAGACCGGCTACGTGCAGCCGACCAAGAGCGAGCTGCGCAAGATCCGGGGCGTCAACTCGATCTATCACAACAACGGCATCCAGACCTGGCTGGTGAAGCCGAACGGCGAAGTCGAAAATGTCGAAGTGTCTTAACTCCGTCCTCACCCTGAGGAGCGTGCGAAGCACGCGTCTCGAAAGGTGGCACCAATTGCGTGTGCGGCCATCCTTCGAGACGCGGCCGTTGGCCGCTCCTCAGGATGAGGTTTGGTCGGTTTGGCTGCGGTCGTTGCTCGCCGCACTCGCGCTTTTCGGACTCGTCACCACCGCGCTTGCCGCCGACCGCAAGCTCGGCATCGGGCGCACCGCGTCGCCGCACGAAATCGCCGGCTGGGATATCGATGTGCGTCCGGACGGGCAGGGACTTCCGCCGGGCAGGGGCTCGGTGAAAGAGGGCGAGGCTCTTTACGTGGGAAAATGCGCGGCCTGCCACGGCGAGTTCGGCGAAAGCGCGGGACGCTGGCCGCAGGTTGCGGGTGGGGCGGGCTCGCTCAAGTCAAGCGATCCCGTGAAAACCGTAGGCTCCTATTTCGCTCATCTGTCGACCGTGATCGATTACGTGCGGCGCGCGATGCCGTTCGGCGATGCGCAGTCGCTGACCGAGGACGAGCTCTATGCGGTGGTCGCCTACACGCTGTTTCTCAACGATATCGTGGACGAAAATTTCGTGCTGTCGCGCGAGACGTTCGACCGCGTAAAAATGCCGAATGCCGGCGGCTTTCACGACGACGACCGCGAGACGGCCGAGAAGGCGTTCTGGAACCCGCAGCCCTGCATGACGGACTGCAAGCCTGAGGTGAGGATCACTGGCCGGGCGCGCGTGATCGACGTGACCCCGGACGACAAGGCTATCCGCCGAAGCGTCGATTGAGCGCTTGATCGCCCGGCGCCGTCCCGTAAAGTCCGGCCGCAACTCTCATCCAACGTGAACTCATGGCCAAATTGAATCTCTCCATCGCGGTGCGCGACTACGACCGCACCCGTCCGCTGACCGACGGCACCGTGCAGATCGACGGTGTCGATCCGGTTTTCCTGGCGCTCGATCCGGAGGAAATTTTCTTTCGCGCGTTTCGTCATGCCGAGTTCGACATCTGCGAATTGTCGCTTTCGAGTTCGACGGTGAAGACCGCGCAGGGCGATTTTGCCTATGTGGGCGTGCCGGCTTTCGTGTCGCGTGCGTTTCGTCACACGTCGATCTATGTGCGTACCGATCGCGTGAAGCAGCCGGCGGACCTGAAGGGCCGCAAGGTCGGCATCTCCGAATATCAACTGACCGCGAATGTGTGGGCGCGCGCGCTGCTGGAAGATGAGTACGGCGTAAAGCCAACGGACATTCACTGGATCAGGGGTGGCCTGGAACAGGCCGGGCGCGTGGAGAAGATCACGATCACGCTGCCGGCCAACATTCGCCTCGATCCGGCGCCGGAAGGTGCAACGCTCAACGCAATGCTGGAGGCGGGCGAGATCGATGCGTTCATCGGCCCACGCACGCCGTCATGCTTCGAGCAGGGCAGGCCGAACATCGGCTGGCTGTGGTCCGAGCCGATGGCGGCGGCCAAGGACTCCTTCCGCAAGACCGGCAACTTCCCGATCATGCACATGATCGGCGTGCGCCGCGCGCTGGTCGAGCAGCACCCGTGGCTGCCGGCCGCGGTGCTCAAGGCATTCACGCGCGCAAAATCGATCTGCCTTGCGTTGCTGGAGGAAACCTCCGCCAGCAAGGTGACGCTGCCGTTCATGGAAGAGCAGGTGAAAGCGGCGCGAGATTTCATGGGCGCGGACTTCTGGCCCTACGGCATTCCGGCGAACCGCAAGACGCTCGAGTATTTCCTCGCGCAGCACCACCGACAGGGCCTGTCGCCGCGGCTGGTGAAGGTGGAGGAGCTGTTCCACCCGACGACCTTCGAGACGTATAAGGTGTAATGCCGCCGTCATCCCGGGCAAGCCGCGCAGCGGCGCGACCCGGGACCCATAATCGCGAGCAGTGGTTATGAACCCCGGCTCTCGCCATAGCGCGTCGCAGACCCGCGTAAACACGCTTAGGGCTCGGCCGGCATGACGGTCAGGGTTTCGGCCGCAACCGCACGTGAATATTCTTCTCCTGCGTGAATGCGAGCATCTCCTCGAAGCATTCCTCTCGGCCGATGCCGGACTGCTTCACGCCGCCGAACGGCACGCCGAGGAAATGCTTGCCGACTTCGTTGATCCAGACGAAGCCGGCCTCCACCGCCGCGGCGGTGCGGTGCGCGGTGGAAATATCGTTGCTCCAGATCGAGCAGGTGAGGCCGTATTCGACCGAGTTCACCTGATCGAGCATTGTGGCCTCCTCGGACCATTTGAACACACCGAGCACGGGGCCGAATATTTCCTCGCGGGCGATGCGCATGGTCATGGTCACGTCGGCGAACACGGTCGGCTCGACGTAGAAGCCGTTTGCAAGCCTCGGATCATTGGGCGGGCTGCCGCCGCAAATGAGCCGCGCGCCCTCCTGCCTGGCGGAGGCGATGTAGTCCATCACGCGGTCGAACTGCACCTTGGACACGATCGCCCCCATGGTTGTAGCGGGGTCGGTCGGAATCCCGGGCTTGTAGGCCCTGATCTTCTCCTTCACGCGCGCCAGCACTGCGTCGTAGAGTTTTTCGTGAATGAAGGCGCGGCTGGTCGAGCCGCAGGACTGCCCGCACCACGTGAAGTTCATCCCGGCGATCACCGCGCCCGCGACCTCGTCGGGGTCGGCGTCCGGATAGGCGATCAGCGCGTTCTTGCCGCCGAGTTCGAGCATCACCGGCTTCACGGTATCGGAGGCGGCGCGCATCACCGCACGTCCCGTCGGCACGCTGCCGACCAGCGCCACCATCGCGACGTCCCTATGGCCGGCGAGCGCGGCGCCGACTTCCTTGCCGCCGGGCACCACGTTGAAGACGCCGGGCGGCAGGATGCCGTCGATCAGTTCGGCGAGGCGCAGCGAGGAGAGTGGCGATTGCTCGGGCGGCTTTACCACCACGGTATTGCCGGCCGCGAGCGGTGCCGCGGACTTGCCCATGCAGAACATGAAGGGGTGGTTGAACGGAATGATGCGCCCAATGACGCCGCGCGGCTCGCGCACCGAAAAATTCACCGCGTCAGGGCCCATCGGCACGGACGAGCCCTTCATCTCGGTGACCAGTCCGGCGAAGAACTCCGTTTGCGCGGCCGCCACCATGGCGTCGCTCACCATCTCGCGCACCGGATTGCCGCAGTCGGCGGCGTCGATCATTGCGAGCTCCTGCGCGTGAGCGCGCAGCACCTCGGCGATGCGGCGGAGCATCTTTGCGCGCTCGAGCGGCGGCACGTCGCGCCATTCCTTGAAGGCTTTCTTTGCGGCCGCGACCGCGGCGTCGACATCCGCCACGCCGGCATCGGCCACCTTGCCAAGCGTCTCCCCCGTGCCCGGGTTGATCGTATCGGCCTCGCGGCCAGACAGCGGCGCGTGCCACGCGCCGCCGTAATAGCAGCCGCGGTTGACCGGCAGCTTGAGCGTCGTGTCGATGTTGGCGGGTGCGTTCATATCCTCTCGCTCCGCTGTCATCCCGGAAGCCGCCGGAGGCGGCTATCCGGGACCCATGTACCACAATCGCGCGGGCAGTGGTTCGTGGGTCCCGGCTCTCGCTGCGCTCGGCCGGGATGACAGCCGCGCTTATTTTCTTTTCACGCCCGTCTGATTGAATCGACGCCCCCGAGCCGCCCCACCACCGCGTTGACGCCGATCGAGAGTACAAACAGCACGATCAGCAGCGCATACATCCGCGGCATGTCGAAGGTCGAATAGGCGTTGATGATGAGGAAGCCGATGCCGCGGTTGGAGAGCTTCGTCTCGGCGAGGAGCGTTCCGATGATCGCCACCCCGAGCCCGAGCCGCACGCCGTTGATCGCGGGCAAACGCATCGCCGGCAGATAAATCTTGGTGACCATTTGCCAGGTCGAGGCACGGAAGCTGCGGCCGACGCGAATCAGAACCGGATTGATCTCGCGCATGCCCGCCGCGGCGCTGAGCGCCACCGGAAAGAAGCACGAGATCGTACCCATCGCGACTTTCGAGCCGGGACCCACGCCGAACCACATGATCATTACGGGAAAGAAGATGATCTTCGGCGTCGGACCGAGATAATAGAGATAGGCCTCGAAGGCGCGGCCGAGCAGCCTGTTGCTGCCGAGCAGAATACCGACCGCAAGCCCCGACAGGCCACCGATCAGCAGGCCGATACCGACTTCGCCGGCAGTGACGCCAAGGTGCCAGTAATAGGTCTTGTCGGCGAGAAGCCCGGCGGTGGCGCGGCCGATCACCAGCAGGGACGGGACGACGTCGCGAAACAGCAGTCCGGATGCCGCGACAGCTTCCCATGTGACGAGGATCGCCGCCACGATGGCGATGCGCACCAGCGTGACGGGGCTCGCGAGCGGCGCCGCGGGCGCGCTCAATCGGCCGGTCTCAGCCATTTTTCCAGCCTGTCAGTGAGGAAGAAGAACACCACGCTCACGAGAATGACGAAGCAGATCGCCGCATACGTGCCGGGCAGGTCGTAGCGCTCCGCGAGGTCGTTGATCAGCTGGCCGAGGCCGCCGAAGTTGATCAGGAATTCGACGCCGACGATGTTGATCAGGGCGAAGATCATGCCGAGGCGCAGGCCGACGAACATGGTCGGCAGTGCGGCGGGAAAAAAGATTTTCCAGAACAGCTGGACTTCGGTGAGCTTGAAACTGCGCCCGACATCGATCAGCACGCGGCGCGTGCCGGCCAGCCCCTCGATGGTCTTGAGGATGACAGCGGGCAAGCCGGCGACAAAGCCCATCATGATAATGGTTCTCTCGCTGCGCCCGAAGATGACGAGGAACAACGGATACATCAGCACTGTCGGCGCAGAAGCCATCGCGGCGACCCAAGTTTCGGTCGCCGATCGCAACAGCCTGACGCGATAAAGCAGCACGCCGATGCCGATGCCGAAGACGGCGAGCAGAACGGTCGCCCAGAATGCCTCACGCGCCGTGATGAGGAAGCGGTGCGGGATGTCCTCTTCGACGATGACGCGTTCGAACGCGCCCGCGATCTGCGATGGCATCGGCACAATGAAGCGGTTGACCGCGCCGGTCCGGATCAGCACTTCAACAAAGACAATGAAAGCGAGCAGCGCGCCGAATCCAAGCGCAGCCGGAACGAGGTTGCGTTGCGCGCGCGCGATCATGGCGCGCCGCCCCCGCGGTGCGCCTCGTCGTCGCGCATGCCGCGGCTCGCCTCTTCGCGCAAATCGCCCCATATCTGCGCGACATATCGCCCAAAAGCATCGCTCGACACAATTTCCGACGAGCGCGGGCGCGGCAGCTCGATCGGCACCATGCGTTTCACCGTGCCGGGGCGGTAGGTCATCACCAGGACGCGATCTGCCAGCTGCACGGCTTCGGTGATGTTGTGCGTGATGAGCAGACAGGTCTGCTTGAGCTGGTCCTGGATTTGCAGCACCTTGTCGCCGAGCAGGAGGCGCGTCTGCTCGTCGAGGGCGCCGAAAGGCTCGTCCATCAGCAGGATCTTCGGCTCGGATGCGAGCGTGCGCGCGATCGCGACGCGCTGGCGCATGCCGCCCGACAATTCCGCCGGATACCGGTTCTCGAAACCGCTGAGGCCGACAAGATCGATGAAGTGGCGCGCCCGTTCGACGCGTTGGGCCTTGGGCAGGCCCGCGATTTCGAGTGGGAACGCGACGTTGTCGGTGACGGTGCGCCACGGAAACGTCGACTCCTCCTGGAACACCATGCCGATCGACGCGTGCGGGCCTTTCAGGGTCTCGCCGCTCACCGCCACGCGGCCTTCGTAGCCGTCGAGCAGGCCGCCGATGATGTTGAATAACGTCGACTTGCCGCAGCCGGAGGGGCCGATCACCGCGAGGAATTCGCCCGGTGCGACATCGAACGAGATGTGATCGACCGCCGTCATGACACCATCCGGCGTCTCGAAGCGTTTCACGATGCCGTCGACCACAAGCACCGGCGCAGCGGATTGCGCGCGCGGGGCGGCAGCGGCGCGCGTGACGCTGCTCACGCTTTCCTCTCCGCATTCGACACAGCCGCCGTCATTGCAGGCGTATAGCCGGGCTCAACGCGTACGTCGACGACCGCGATGCCGCCGGCCGCCACCACCGCGATGGCTTCGGCAAGCATCGGCTCGAGCCGGCGCACATCATCCACCGGGCCGAAGCCGCGGGCGCCTTGCGCGTGGGCGAGTTGCGCCAGGTCGATATCGGGATCGCTGATGCGCTGGCCGATCCATTTGTTCTCAACGGGCCGGTTGCGCATGCGCGCCACGCGCTCCTGGTGCACTTCGTCATTGTAGAACGAGCGATTGTTGGCGACCACGACGAGCAGCGGAATGCGGTAATGCGCCGCTGTCCAGAGCGCGGTCGCCCCCATCAGGAAATCGCCGTCGCCGCAGATGCCGATTGGCAGCCGGCCGGAGCCCTTCAATGCGAGCGCTGCGCCAACAGTGATGCCGGGACCGGCGCCGAGCCCGCCCCCGCCGTCCGAGCCGAGATAGTCGAGGGGATGACGAAACGGCCACCACGCGCCGTTCCAGGAGAGGGGCAGGTGGGTGAGGCAAACGGGGCGCCCGCCGACCGCATCGCGCAACGCGCGAGCAAGGTGCTCGACGGTGAGTGGGCCGGCCGATGGGGCGAGCTCCGCGCGCGCCGGCCGCTTGACCGGGAGACGGGCCGTTTCCTGCATCCTGTCGGTGAGCAAGGGCACCGCGGCGTCAGGATCGCAGGCCAGCAGCACATCAACCGGGGCAAGGCCCTGATGGTCCATGCTCCAGCCATTATGGACCTGGTAGTCCATCGAGACATGAATCACCTTCGCGCCCGCCTTTGGCGCTTTCGCGGCCTTCAACGTGCCAGCAAGGTCGACCCAGTCGAGGCTGAGGATCACATCGGCTTCAGCAAGTGCCGCGAGGCCTTCGGCATCGGGGGTCAATACGGATGGCGCTCCGAGGTGCAATTCATGAGAGGTCGGGAAGCCGGCACCGACCTTCAGGTCGCTGATGACGCGTGCGTCGGCCGCTTGCGCAAGATCGACACGATCGATCCATGCGTCCTCGCTCCGCGAGGTGCGCCCTACCAGCATCACGATGTTCCTGGCGCGATTGAGCAAAGCCGAGGCCTTTGCCGCATTCAGCAGCTCCGCGGCTTTCGAAATCGCCTCCGGATCCGGCGCAATCGCGACCGGCGGCATGAATCGCGCGGCCTCGATCGAGACAAGCGGCTCGGCGAGTTTGGCCTCCTGCATCTCGGCATCGAAATTTACGTACACCGGGCCCATCGGCACGGTCTGCGCGATCCACATTGCGCGCATCAGCGCTTCGCGCGCGGCGGCGGGCGAAGCGGGCTGGTCGTCCCATTTGGTATAGGGCCGCACCAGCGCGCCCTGATCGCGCGCGGTGTGGATCCAGTCGATCCATGGCCGGCGCTTCGTCGCATCCACCGGACCGGTGGCGCCCAGCACCAGAACCGGCATGCGGTCGCACCATGCATTGAAGATCCCCATTGTGGCGTGCATCAGCCCGACGTTTGAATGCACCGCAGCCGCCATCGCCTTGCCGGTCACCTTGGCGTAGCCGTGCGCGATGGAAACCGCGCTTTCCTCGTGCAGGCAAAGCAGCAGCTGCGGCGCTGAATTGCCGAGATAGTTGACGAGGGAGTCGTGCAGGCCGCGATAGCTCGCGCCCGGGTTCAGCGCGATGTACGGAATGTCGAGCGCGCGTAGCGTGTCGGCGATCACGTCCGAGCCGAACGCCGGTGCGTTCGCGCCGGAGGGCAGGGGACGTTCGATGCCCGATGCGTCAGTCATTCCCGATCAGTATCACAATGGCGTCGCCGTCCACGCGCCGTTTTCGCGCGAAAACCGCAGCGGAACCGCGTTTCGACGATGTGAATTTTCCAGCGTCGCCCGGGTCAGCGCGCAGGTCACCAACAGGATGCCGCCGTGCGCGACAATGACGGTTTCGCCATCCGGCGCGTCATCGGCGAGGATGCGCATGACGCTCTGCGCGGCGCGATGAACGAAGGTCGAGAGCGGCTCGCATCCGTCCGGATCCCAGTCCCAGTTGAACGCGCCCTCGATCGGGGTGTCCCACAGGCTCACATAGAAACGTTCGCTCAGCGCGCCGTCGACTTCCGGATGAATGCCGTGCTCGGCCGCGACCAGGCTCGCGGTGCGCCAAGCGCGTGCCATCGGACTTGCCACCAGCTTGCCGATGCGGATTTGCGCCAGGGCCTTCGCGGCGAGCTTCGCCTGTCCCTCGCCGGTCTCGTTCAGCGGCGTGTGCGGCAGCTGATAGCGCTTGGTGCGATCTCCTTCCGTCTCGCCGTGGCGCACGAAGATGAACCGGTCGCGCTTCGGCGCGAAGGTCAGCGCAGTTGCGTGCTCGACGATGCGCTCGTAGCCGAGGAGGTCGACGAACTGGGTCATTATTTCTTCCCATCCCTCCCCTGAAAGGGGAGGGTCGGATTGCCGAAGGCAATCCGGGGTGGGGTCACACTTTCTCCATGACCCCCACCCGCCACGCTTCGCGTGTCGACCTCCCCCTTGCAGGGGGAGGTACAAGAAAGGGTCACGCCTGCGCGATGAACTTCTTGTTCATGTAGACCTCGAGGCCCTCGATGCCGCCCTCGTGGCCGTAGCCCGAGTCCTTGATACCGCCGAACGGCGTCTCAGGGGTCGAGATCGCGACGCTATTGACGCCGACCATGCCCGACTGCAGCGCATCGCCGATCGCGGTCGCGGTCTTGGGCGACGAAGTGAACGTGTAGGCCGCGAGCCCGAACTCGAGCGAGTTCGCACGCTGCACCACTTCGTCGAAGGTCTTGAACGTCACGATCGGCGCCACCGGCCCGAACGGCTCCTCGGTCATGATCTTGGAGTCGTCCGGCACGTCGGTGATGACGGTCGGCTCGAAGAAGTAGCCCTGGTTGCCCGAGCGGTTGCCGCCGGTGACGACCTTGCCGCCGCGGCTCTTGGCGTCGGCGACGAAGCTGTCCATCGCATCGAGCCGGCGCGGGTTGGCGAGCGGACCCATCGTGGTGTCCTTCTCCATGCCATCGCCGAGCTTGATCGCCTTGGCGTTATCGGTGAAGCGCTTGAGGAAGCGGTCGTAGATGCCTTCCTGGACGTAGAAGCGCGTCGGCGAAATGCAGACCTGGCCGGCGTTGCGATACTTGAAAGCCGAGATCGTGTCGGCTGTCTTCTCCGGATCGGCATCGCCGAACACCACCACCGGCGAATGGCCGCCGAGCTCCATCGTGGCGCGCTTCATGCCGCGCGCTGCGAGCTCGGCGAGATGCTTGCCGACCGGCACCGAGCCGGTGAACGAGATCTTGCGCACGATCGGCGAGGCGATCAGGTGCTCGGAAACCTTTGACGGCACACCGAACACGAGGTTGATCACGCCGGGCGGCACGCCCGCATCCTCGAAGCACTTCACCAGTTCGACGCAGCCGCCGGGGGTTTCTTCCGAGGCCTTGATGATGATCGAGCAGCCCGCCGCCAGCGAAGCAGCGATCTTGCGCGCGGGGGTCAGCACCGGGAAATTCCAGGGCGTAAATGCCGCGACCACGCCGACCGGCTCGGTCACCACCATCTGGCGCACGGTTGGATTGCGGCTCGGGATGATGCGCCCGTAAGCGCGGCGGCCTTCCTCGGCAAACCACTCGACGATGTCGGCGCTGGTGACCGCCTCGCCCTTGGCCTCGACGAGGGTCTTGCCCTGTTCCTGCGTCATCACGGCGGCGACCTGATCGGCGCGCTCGCGCAGGAGATCGGCGGCTTTCTTGATGATGCGGCCGCGGTCATAGGCTGACTTTGCCTTCCACATCTTGAAGCCCTTCTCGGCGGCCGCCAGCGCGGCGTCGAGATCGCTGGCGGTTGCGTGCGGCAGGTGGGCGAGCGGCTTCTGCGTCGCCGGATTGAGCACATCCTCGCCGCCGCCACCGTTGCCGTGGTTCCACTTGCCGTCGATGTAGAGCCCGAGTTGCGTATACATGGTGTCCTCGCCGTTGGTTTCTTGTGCAAAATCTGGGGGGCGTGCCCGTGCGGCGCCCGCTCGCCTAACGAATAGGGGAGAATGCGGCCGGAAGATAGATGTCGGTCTGCATGCGAAGCAACTGGTCCGGCCCCCCGGGCGGGGGCCAAACGCCGGTGTCGATCGCGGTTTTCCGGGTATTCGCCCGCGTAATCAGGTCCGGGTACGGCCAGATATGCATGAAGCGCGTGACCTCGCCAGTGACCGAATACATCGCGGCGAGGATGGGAGAGAGCTTCTGGCGCGCCGGCGCGGCCTTTTCCCACGCCGCGATCGTCGGCGGCAGCCCGTTGGGCTTGAGCAGATAGGTGCGGACCTCGAAGATTGGGCCGTATTGCCCGGGCCTGATGGGCTTAAGGAAGGGAAACTGCACGAACGTGTCGGCCGACCGGCCGACGGTCAGGTCGAGACAGCCGTACGGGTTGGCGTCCTTCGCGACCGCCTCGCGGTCCGCCGCCAGGTCGGCTTCGCCCGCATAGTGATGCAACAGCAGAATCTGGTTGAGCGCACCGATCTCGCACGCGAGGCAGGCGAGAAACTCGCCTTTGCGCGGGTTGGCCCTGAGCCATTGTTCGAGCGGGGGCAGCGCCTTCGCGTGCGTGTTCGGCTTCACCGTGATGATCGTCACGTCATAGGGCATTGCGACTACAGCTCCCGCGGGATGTGGATTGGCACGCGCGTCATTGACAGTGGTGGCGGGCGCCTCTTTAGTTTGTGCGGGCGACGCTACCCGGCGGCTCGTGAACCCGCAATGGCGGGTGCGCGGCACGCACGAAACAATAATCCGCCAGCATGCGGAGGGAGGACAAATGGCAAAACGCGGCGTAAACCGTCGCGCCGTTCTGGCAGGCGCAACTGCGGCGGCGACGAGTCTGGCAACGGGCGCGCGGCTCGCACGGGCGGCCGATCCGGTGAAGGTCGGCGTGCTGTTTCCGCTGACCGGCAACGCGGCGGCGGCCGGACAGGCGTCCAAAGCGGCCGTCGAGCTCGCAGCCGAGATCGTCAACAACGCCCATCCGGAGCTCGCGAATATTCCCCTTGCAAAGGACGCGGGGCTGCCGGGCCTTGGCGGCGCGAAGCTCGAACTCACCTTCATCGATCACCAGGGCAATCCGTCGGTCGCGCAGCAGCAGGCGCTGCGGCTGATCTCGCAGGACAAGATGCATCTGTTGTTCGGCGCGTATCAGTCCTCCTGCACCTTCACGGCGACACCGATCGCGGAGCGCTACGGCATTCCATTCGTGGTCGGTGACTCGGCGGCGCTGAACATCACCGGCCGCGGGTTCAAGTGGGTGTTCCGCGTGACGCCGATCGCGACCGATTACGCTTCGACCTACATGCGCTTCTTCGACGACATGAAGAAAGCCGGCAAGAAGATCGGGTCGATTGCGGTCGTGAACGAGAACACCGATTACGGCACCTCGGTCGCCGAGGCCGTCGAGGCGGCCGCGAAGCAGAACAACCTGCCGGTCGCAATTCGCATTCCCTATTCGGCGAGCACCACGGATGTCTCGGCGCAGGTGCTGCAGCTCAAGGAGAAGAACCCCGACGTCGTGATCTTCATCAGCTACACGGCGGATTCGATTCTCTACATCAAGACGATGAAGAATCTCGACTACCTGCCGCCGATGGTACTGGGCGACGATTCAGGCTTCTCCGATCCATCGTTCGTGCCGGCGATCGCCGATATCGGGCAGGGCCTGATGAACCGCAGCGCGTGGGATATCGGCAAGCCCGGTACGACCACCGCCAAGATCAACGACATGTACAAGGCGAAAACCGGGCGCGATCTCGACGACACCTCGGGCCGCAACATGCAGGCCGCACTGGTGATGGCGGAGGCGATCAACCGCGCCGGGTCGACCGATCCGGCCAAGCTGCAGGCCGCCTTCAAGGCGACCGACCTCAAGCCCGAGCAGCTGATGATGGGCTATCGCGGCGTGAAGTTCGACGAGACCGGGCAGAATATCCTGGCCTCGACCTACCTGATCCAGCTCAAGGCCAAGCAGTACGAGCTCGTTTGGCCCGAAAGCGCGGCGCAGACCAGGCTCGAATGGCCGATGAAGGGGTGGAAGTAATCTTGCTTATCCCTCCCCGCGAAGCGGGGAGGGGGGCCACGCGCAGCGTGGCCGGGTGGGGGAACACGTTGAGTCAATTCGTTATAGCGTCGCGTGCTGGTGCCACGACCCCACCCGGTCGTCGCTTCGGCGCGATGCGCCTCGCTGCCGACCACCCTCCCCCTTCGGGGGAGGGATGATGCTCCTCCTCCAAGTCATCGTCGGCGGCCTGCTGCTCGGGGCGATCTACGCGCTGTTCTCCTCTGGCCTCACCCTGATCTGGGGGATGATGAACTTCATCAATTTCGCGCACGGCGAGTTCGTCATGCTCGGGATGTACGTCGCGCTCATGATCGTCGTGTGGCTCGGCGGCGGGCCGGCGGTGTTCGGCATCGCCTCCGCGTTCGCGCTGTTCGTACTCGGGGTCGCGATCTACCTCAGCCTGATCCGCCACGTGACGCGCGGACCGATGCTGGCGCAGATCCTATCGACGTTCGGCCTCGCGCTGCTGCTGCGCTACACCGCGTTCTGGATCTTCTCCGCCAACGTCGTCTCGCTGCCGCAGACCTCGCTCGGCGGCACGCTCAACATCTTCGGCATTCTCGTGCCGGCCGCGCAGCTGGTCGCGGGGGTGACGGCAACGGTGATCACCATCGCGTTGCACCTGTTCCTGACCGGCACGACGCTCGGCTCGCAACTGCTTGCCGTAGCGGAGGATCGCAACGCCGCGATGCTGATGGGGATCCGCCCGGACCGCATGCAGGCGCTCGCCTGGGGCCTGGCGGCCGCCGGTGCCGGCATCGCCGGTGCGCTGATGGCGATCTCGTACCCGTGGTCGCCATCGGTCGGCGAAACGTTCGGGCTCACGGCATTCGTGGTCGTGACGCTCGGCGGGTTCGGCAGCGTGCCGGGCGCGATGTATGCCGGGCTGATCATCGGCCTGATCCAGGCGCTCTCGGCGTTCTATCTCGGGCCGATCTACAAGGACATCGTGGTCTACGCGCTGTTCGCCGCGCTGCTCTGGTTTCGGCCGCAGGGCCTGCTGGGCAAGGCCTGACCGATGAAGGCACCCATCGCGCTCGCGCTTGCCTTCATCCTCTACCCGTTCGTTTTTTCCAACGCTTTCTATCTCGACATCGGCGTCGCGCTGCTGCTCGCGGCGATCTCGGCGTCGGCATGGAATATCGTCGGCGGCTATGCGGGCCAGGTCTCGGTCGGGCACTGCATGTTCTTCGGCGCCGGCGCCTATCTGCCGCTGCTCGTCTATCATCACTGGCAGCTCCCGCCGGTGGTCGGCGTGCCGCTCGGCATCATCGTCAGCCTCGTGCTCGCGGTGATCGTCGGCATGCCGACGTTCCGGCTCACCGGCCACTACTTCAGCATGGCGACCATCGCGGTCGCCGAGCTGATCCGCCTCGTGATCGGCACCTGGGATTTCGCCGGCGCGGCGATCGGCCTGCAGGGCCCGGCGGTCGGGCGCGGCTGGTGGGACCTCACATTCCGCGGGGAGCTTCCGTACTACTTCATCTTCCTCGCGGTGCTGATCGTCCTGCTGCTCGTCATCTCGACGATCGAGCGCACGCGCTTCGGCTATTACCTGCGCGCCATCAAGGCGGGAGAGCGCGCCGCCCGTTCGCTCGGCGTGCCGGTACGCCGTACCAAGCTCTATGCGCTGATGCTGAGCGCGGCGTTCACCTCGATCGCGGGCTCGCTCTATTCGATCAAGACCGGCTTCATCGACCCCGAAAGCGGGTTCGGCATTCTCGTCTCGGTGCAGATGGTGATCATCGCTGCGCTCGGCGGGGCAGGCACGCTTTACGGCCCGCTGGTCGGCGCGCTCATTCTCATTCCGCTGCAGACCGCGACCAATACCTGGTTCGGTGGCGGCGGCACCGGCCTCACGTACATCCTTTACGGCGGCATTATCGTACTGATCGCCCGCTTCGAGCCCGGCGGGCTGCATGAGATGTGGCATCGCATCGCGCCAAAATTCGGTAAACGCCATGCTGCTTAGCGCCGAAAACGTTTCCAAGACATTCGGCAGCCTGCGCGCGGTCGCGGGCGCCAACCTCGCGATCGACGAAGGCGAGATCATCGGCCTGATCGGCCCGAACGGCGCGGGCAAATCGACCTTCTTCAACTGCCTCGCCGGCGACACGCTGCCCACGACCGGCCGCATCGTGTTCGACGGCAGGGACGTGACGCGCGCCTCCCCGGAAGAGCACGCGGAGCTGGGCGTCGGACGCACCTTCCAGGTGCCCGCGACATTCGAGGACCTGACCGTGCTCGACAACGTGATGGTCGGCGCCTTCCTGCGTCACCCGCATCGCGGCGCGGCACGCGAGCACGCGCTGCAAGTCCTCGATCTCGTCGGACTAGGGGACCGGCAGAACCTGCGCGCGCGTTCGCTCGGCACCCCCGGCCGCAAGCGGCTCGAGATCGCGCGCGTGCTCGCGACCGGGCCGCGGCTGATGCTGCTCGATGAGGCGCTCGCCGGCCTGACGCCGGTCGAACTGCAGCAGGCGATCGCGCTGGTGAAGAAAATCCACCAGACCGGCGTGACGCTGGTGATCGTCGAGCACATCATGGAAGTGATCATGACGCTGGCCGCGCGCGTGATCGTATTCAATCAGGGCCACGTCATCGCGCAAGGGAAGCCGGCCGATGTGGTCAGGCAGGAGGCCGTGATCGAGGCCTATCTCGGGCGCGGTCATCGCAACTGGCGCAAGAAGGACTAGAGCGGTGGACCGCCTGCGCGTCGAACATCTGGAGGTGCATTACGGCGACCTCGTCGGCGTTCGCGATGTATCGCTCGACGTCCAGCCGGGCACGATCGTGGCGCTGCTTGGCTCCAACGGCGCCGGCAAGACCACGACGCTCAACTGCATTGCGGGACTGGTGCGCCCGAGCGGCGGCCGTATCGAATGGCGCGGCGCGCCGATCGGCGGCGAGCCGGCCTACGCGATTGTCTCGAAGGGGCTGGCGCTGTCGCCGGAGGGGTGGCGGCTGTTCGTCACGCAGACCGTTGAGCAGAACCTGCGCCTCGGCGCGACCGTGCAAGGCGACAAGGGCAAGATCTCCGCATTGTTCGAGCGCGTCTATGTGCTGTTTCCGCGCCTCGCCGAGCGGCGCAAGCAACTTGCCGGCACGCTGTCCGGCGGTGAGCGGCAGATGCTGGCGCTCGGCCGAGCGCTGATGAGCGAGCCGGCGCTGCTGATGCTCGATGAGCCGAGCCTTGGCCTTGCGCCGACGGTGGTCGATCAGCTTTACGACGCACTCTACAAGCTGCACGAGGAGGGACTGACCTTGCTGCTCGCCGAGCAGTCGATCCCGTTGGCGCTCGCGATCGCGGACTACGCCTACGTGCTGCAAACCGGCCGCACGGTGCTGGAAGGAACAGCCGAAGCGCTGGAGAACAATGCGCAGGTGCAGGAGATTTATCTCGGCATCAAGGCGAGCGCGGTGGTTTAGGGGCATGCCACGAACTCGGCGCGAACCTCCCCTTGAAAAGGGGAGGTCGGTTCGCGAAGCGAACCGGGTGGGGATCATCTTCTATCAGACCCCCACCCCGACCCTCCCCCTTTCAGGGGGAGGGGGCGCTGGAGCCGAAACGCTCTACCCGCCCCGCAGCTTCGCCAGCAGCTTCAGCCCCAAATATCCATCGGCCGGCATCAGCCCCGCCTTTTGTTGGTACTGACGTGCCGCCAGCATCGTCATGTTGCCCACGCGGCCGTCTGTGCCGCCGGTGTCGTATCCAGCGGCAGTGAGGCGCTTCTGCATCTCCTGCACTTCGGCCAGCGTCGGGGCCCGCTCGCTGTTCGGAAAAGACTGAACGAACGGACCCGCGCCAAGCACGCGGTCGCCGAGATGCACGATCGCGAGCGTATAGTTCATCGACGGATTGTAAGTCTTCACCGCATAGAAGTTCGGCCCGAGCAGGAAGGCGGGCCCGCCCGGCACCGGCACCCATAGTTTTGCGGTCAGCTTTGGATTGGGAAACGGCTGCCCGTCGGCGCGCGTCACCCCGAGCGCCTGCCAGGCTTCATAGCTGCGCGATGTCTCGTCCGAGCCGCGCCCCGGCGCACGCACCTCATAGCCCCAGTGCTCGCCGCGCCGGTATTTGCCGCGGTTGACGAGATAGCGCGCGCTCGAGCCGAGCGCATCGTCCGGCTTGTCGAGCGGATTGACCCGGCCGTCGCCGTCGTAGTCGATGCCGACATTGAGCCACACTTCCGGCATCCACTGGGTATGTCCCATTGCGCCGGCCCACGAGCCGACCATGTCCTTCGGCGTGGCCCAGCCTTTCTCGACGATGCGCAGCGCGTTGATCAGCTCGGTTTCCCAATAGGCGCGCCGGCGCGGCTCGCCCCAGGCAAGCGCGGCAAGCGCCGGAAACACCGGGCGCGAGTGATTTTGCTTCACGACCGGATCGCCGAAGGTCGACTCGATCCCCCACAGGCCGAGGATGACGCCGCGCTCGACGCCGAAATCCTTCTCGATGCGCGCGAGCAGCGGCGCGTAGGTCTTGGCGCGCTCCTGTCCTGTCTGGATGCGCCAGTCGGAAACGCGGCGGTTGAGGTATTGCCAGAGCTGCTGATTGAACTCCGGTTGGCTGCGGATTTCGGTGAAGACGGTGGTGTCGGGCTTGAGGCCGCTCATCACGCGCGTATAGGTCGCGTCGGATACGCCCTTGGCGAGCGCGCGGGGGCGGAAGCTCTCGACCCATTGCGCGAAGGGCTGCGCGGCGACTTGTGCAAACGCCGGCGCGCCAAGCGCGAGCAATGCGGCTCCGCTCAATGCGGCTTCCACCAGATGCCTGCGGGCAATTTCCATTCCGTCGCCTCTAGCGCCGAATCGTGGCGGGGATACTGACGCCGCATGGGTCGATTTGCTATGGTGCGACCAAATCACGAAACCTCGGAGGAACCCATGACCGATCATCCCGTCGCGCGGCGCACCGTGATCGCGGGAGCCGGCGCGGGCCTCATGTCCGGTCTCATCGGCGAAGCGCAAGCGCAGGATTCAGTCGCCCGCCAGCCCAAACCCATGCGTATTCCGGAGCAGATCAGATCGTCGACGCCTGACGACGTGCGGGCGGCCGTCGCGCAGGCCCAGATTGAAGCCAGCGAGCACTGGGCCAGGAAAGGCGACGTGAAGCTCTCCCTCTATCGCAAGCGCATCGCACCAAAAGCTGGCGAGATCCAGCCGGTGCTGTTTCTGGTGCACGGCTCGTCGAACTCGGCGCGCACCAGCTATGACCTTGCCGTCCCGGGCAAGGGTGAGTATTCGGCGATGAACGTGCTCGCCGGCTTCGGCTTCGATGTCTGGACGATGGATCACGACGGCTACGGCCGCTCCGGCTCGTCCGGCAACAATTCCGACATTGCAAGCGGCGTTGAAGACCTCAACGCCGCCATGCCGGTCGTGACGCAGGAGACGGGGCAACAGAAGGTGCACATGTACGGCACCTCGTCGGGGGCGATCCGCGCCGGCGCTTTCGCGCAAGCGGCGCCCGAGCGTGTTGACCGCCTGGTGCTCTCCGCCTTCACTTACAAAGGCACGGGGTCGCCGGAAATTGCGCGCCGCCGGGCCGTCGCTGAAGAGCGCTATCGCAACAAGCCGCGCCGGCTGCGCGATGCCGCGATGATCCGCTCGATCTTCACGCGCGACGGCCTGCCTTCGGCCTACGACATGGCGGTCGCCGATGCGCTCGCCGCGGAGGAGCTGAAGTTCGGCGATCAGGTGCCGACCGGCACCTATCTGGACATGGCGGTGAACCTGCCGTTGGTCGATCCGAAGAAGGTGCTCTCGCCGGTGCTGATGGTGCGTGGCTCGCACGACGGAAATTCCACCAATGAGGATCTGCTCGATTTCTACGCGCAGCTTCCCAACGGTGACCGTCAGTTCATCATCCTGCCGCACACCGCGCACTCGATCGGCTACGGCAATAACCGGCATCTATTGTGGTACGCGGTGCGAAATTTCCTGCTCGCACCGGCGGCGATCCCGGCTGCATAGCGTTACGGAGCGGTGAAGAAGGAGCGCATCGCCTTATACGTCTCTTCGGGCGCTTCCTCGGAGAGATAGTGGCCGCACGGGAGCGCCTGCGCGTCCCGGATATCGGTCGCATAGCGCGTCCAGACCTCCGCCGGCTTGTGCAGGCGGCCCACCGCGCCGGTCGCGCCCCACAGCAGTTGCACCGGGCACATGATCCTCTTGCCGGCAGCGAAGTCCTCCGTGTCCATCGCGAGGTCGACGGTTGCGGTTGCGCGGTAGTCCTCGCACATGGCGTGCACGGTTTCGGGATTGCGGAAGCAGCGCTTGTATTCCTCCAACGCTTGCCTGCCGAAGAACGACAGCCCTTGCTGGGTCTTGGCGAGCTTCTTCTCGATAAAGAAATCCGGATCCGCGCTCATCAGCCGTTCCGGCATCGGCGCCTTCTGGATCATGAAGAACCAGTGGTAGGACGCCGTCGCCCAGGCTTGCGTGACGTGATTGAACAAATGGTGCTGCGGGATAATGTCGTGGATCGAGGCGCGCAGCACTTTGTCGGGATGATCGAGGCACATGCGGTGCACGACGCGCGCCCCGCGGTCGTGGCCGGCGGCGAAAAAGCGCTCAAAGCCGAGCGCGGCCATCACCTCGACCTGGTCCTGCGCCATGGCGCGGAACGAATAGCCGGAATGATCGGCGCCGCCCGGCGGCTTTGACGAATCGCCATAGCCGCGCAGGTCGGTCGCGACGACGGTGAACTCCTGCGCGAGGCGCGGCGCAAACTTGTGCCACGACAGATGCGTGAACGGATTGCCGTGCAACAGGAGCAGCGGCGGCCCGCTGCCGGCGTGCACGGTGACAATGCGCGCGCCGGAAGTCTGGATTTCCGTGCGGGTGAAGCCGTCCATCATCGGGGCGTCAGTCCGCGCTCACTCCGCTCGCCTTGATCGGCACTGCCCATTTCTCGATCTCACTCTTGACGAACGCGCCGAGCCATCCCGGGCCCTGCTGATCCGCACGCGCCACGGTCGCTCCGAGGCTCTTCATGCGTTCCTGCAGGGCTGGGGTCTTGATGGCCTCGACGGCGGCGGCGTTAAGCCTCCTGACCACCGCATCGGACGCGCCCTTCGGCAGGAACAGCGCGCTCCACGTATAGGCCTGGACATCGAGTCCCTGTTCGCCCGTGGTCGGCAGGTCGGGAAGCACAGGTGAGCGCTCCTTGGTCATGATCGCGATGCCCTTGACGGTGCCGCCGTCGATCTGCGGCTTGGCCGTGGCAATGATGTCGCACAGGTAGTCGATGCGGCCGCCCTGAAGGTCCTGCATCGCGGGCCCGGTGCCGCGGTAGGGGACGTGGACGATCTGAACGCCGATTGCGCTGTCGAGTATAACGCAGCCGAGATGCGTCGCCGAGCCGGCACCGGCCGAGCCGTAGGTCATCTTGGCCTCGTTAGCCTTGGCGTAGGCGACGAATTCTTTGAAGTTGCTCACCGGCAAATCCTTGCGCACGATGAGCGCGATCGGCGTCTCGGCGAGGAACGCAACCGGCGTGAAGTCGGTGGCCGCATTATAGAGCGGCTTCTTGTAGAGCGACTGGTTCTGCGCATGTGTGCCGACGCTCGCCAAGATCATGGTGTAGCCATCGGGCAAGGCGTCTGCGACGCGCTTGGAGCCGGTCATTCCACCCGCGCCGCCCACGTTCTCGACGACGACCTGCTGCCCGAGAACCTCGCCCATGCGCTGCGCGAACACGCGGCCGATGGTGTCCTGCGGGCCGCCGGCCGCAAACGGGATCACCATCGTGATCGGACGGGTGGGATAATCCTGCGCGGCGGCTGGGCCGAGCAACGCGAGCATGGCCGCGAACGCGGCCAACACCATCCTGGGCATTATGTCCCTCCGGGAAACGGAATTGGCCCTTGCTTTATCGGGCCTGCCCCGCGGGTCAAGCTGCCGTTGCGGGCGCTATGGTCGCAGCGTATGACCGCGATGCACGATTGCAGGGGTTGAAATGAGCGACATGCGCATCGCAATTGCCGGGCTCGGCACGATCGGGCGCACGCTCGCTCGCCGTCTTGCCGATGGGCTGCCGGGGCTTTCGCTCGCCTGCGTCGCTGCGCGCGACGAGGAGAAGGCGCGCGGCTGGCTCGACGAGGAGGGGATCGAGGTTCCGATCGTCGCGCTGGCGGAATTTCCCGCGCACGCCGATCTTGCGGTGGAATGCGCGCCAGCCGCGCTGCTCGAGCAGATTTGCCGGCCGATGCTCTCCGCCAGCAAGCAGGTGATGGTGCTGTCGTGTGGCGCGCTGCTGCCGCGCCCGGAACTGCTCGCGCTCGCCCGCGACAACGGCGGGCGCATCATCGTGCCGACCGGCGGGCTGCTCGGCCTCGATGCCGTGGCCGCTGCGGCGGAGGGCACGATCCATTCGGTGCGCATGACCACGCGCAAGCCGCCGAACGGGCTCGCGGGCGCACCGCACCTCGTGAACAACGCGATCTCGCTCGCGGGCCTGAACGAGGCGAAGCTGGTGTTCTCAGGGACCGCGCGTGATGCGGCCGCCGGCTTTCCGGCCAATGTCAACGTCGTGGCCGCGCTGGCGCTTGCCGGCATCGGGCCGGACCGTACCATGATCGACATCTGGGCCGACCCGGCGGTGACGCGCAATTGCCACGTGATCGAGGTCGACGCCGACTCGGCGCGCTTCACGCTCGCGATCGAGAACGTGCCGTCGGAAAATCCGAAGACCGGCAGGATCGTGGCGCTCTCGATCATCGCAACCTTGCGCAAGCTCGCCGCGCCGCTGCGGGTGGGAACCTGAGTTCCCGCGCAGGGAACTTCTCGGTTCCAGTTCCGTTGTCTGTCGCATGAAGACGCCAGAGCACGCCATGACCGGCGTCATGGAATTCATCTCGCGTGGCGTGTTCGGGATCGCCAGCGTGGTGCTGATGCTGATCGCGCTCGCGCTCAGCGGCTACAGCGCCGGCTTGATCGTCACGGCGCTACGCGGGCCGTGGGGAGACGCGGGGCCTGGTCTGCTCGAATCGATCGGCTACGTCGTCATCGCCATGGCGGTGTTCGATGTCGCGAAGTACTTCGTCGAGGAGGAGGTCATCCGCGGGCGCGAGATGCGCCTTGCCTCCGAGGCGCGGCGCAGCCTGACCAAGTTCATCTCCACCATCGCGATTGCGGTGTTCATCGAAGGGCTGGTGCTCGTCTTCCGCCAGAGCGGGCACGACATCGCGCTCGTCCTCTATCCCGCCGCCATCCTGATCACCGGCATCCTGATCATCCTCGGCCTCGGGGTCTATCAGCGGCTCAGCGCGGACGTCGAGGTGCAGGTCGATGCGCGCGACCGCGCGCAGGACAAGGTCGACAAGGTTGAGGGGAAGAGGAAATAGCTGGCGCGCCCTACGGGACTCGAACCCGTGTTACCGCCGTGAAAGGGCGGTGTCCTGGACCGCTAGACGAAGGGCGCGGACGCGGCCTGAACCGCGAGCCGCCGATATAAAGAGGTTGGCGGGGAGGGGCAACCCGCGTTCGCCCGCAGCCGGGCTTCGGCGGGCAAATCACGAGCGAACCTCATGGTGAGGAGCCGCGCGAAGCGCGGCGTCTCGAACCATGGCCCGGATCTGTGGCCATCCTTCGACACGGCGGCTTCGCTGCCGGCTCAGGATGAGGCCAGCCCTCACCAATGCCCGGTGTTGGGCATCGAGGCCCACGGCTCCTTCGGCGGCAGGGCCGAGCCCTTCTGCAACAGCTCGATCGAATGCTTGTCGGGTGAGCGCACGAAGGCCATGTTGCCGTCGCGCGGCGGGCGGTTGATCGTCACACCGCCCTTCATCAGCTTCTCGCAAGTCGCGTAGATATCGTCGACCTCGTAGGCGAGGTGGCCGAAATAGCGCGCCTCGCCGTAGTCTTCGGTGTTCCAGTTGTAGGTGAGTTCGACCATCGGCTGGTCGCGGCCGGACTTCTTCTTGCTCTCCTCGACCAGCGCCTCGTCCTCCGGCGCGTAGAGGAACACCAGCGTGTACTTGTTCTTCTCATCCACCCGCCGGCGCGCCTCTTTCAGGCCGAGCAGATCGACATAGAAATGGAGTGCGTCGTCGAGATTGCGCACGCGCAGCATCGTGTGCAGATACTTCATGAGTGACCTCGTTTTTCGTGTCCCTGAGCCGTCCGGATCAGAATACATGATCGCGCCCGATGTGAAGACCGCCATTGCCCGCCTGCGTGAGCTGGTGGAGAGCTCCGACGTGATCGTGCCGTTCACCGGGGCCGGCATCTCGACCGAGTGCGGCATCCCGGATTTCCGCTCGCCGGGCGGCATCTGGACCAAGATGCGGCCGATCGATTTTTCCGACTTTCTGGCAAGCCAGGAGGCGCGCGACGAATCCTGGCGGCGACGCTTCGCGATGGAAGAGTCGTTCGGGGGCGCCGCACCCGGCCGCGGGCACAAAGCGCTGGCAAGCCTCTATCGCGCCGGCAAGTCGCCGGGGGTGATAACTCAGAACATCGACAACCTGCACCAAGCCTCTGGCATTGCTCCCGAACACGTCGTGGAGTTGCACGGCAATACCACCTACGCCACCTGCCTCGATTGCGGCACCCGCTACGAGCTGCCGTGGGTCAAGCAGCGCTACGAGGCGGCGCGCGGCCGTGCGCCCTCGTGCCCGGACTGCAATGGTCACATCAAGACCGCGACCGTCTCGTTCGGCCAGTCGATGCCCGCCGAGGCCATGAGCCGCGCGGAGGAACTGACTCTCTCCGCCGACCTCTTCATCGCGATCGGCTCGTCCCTGGTCGTCTGGCCGGCGGCCGGCTTTCCGCTGATGGCGAAGCGCAGCGGCGCGCACCTCGTCATCATCAACCGCGAGCCGACCGAGTTCGACGACGTGGCGGACCTTGTCGCACGTCACGATATCGGCGCCGTGCTCGAACCTTTCATCACGGCATGAGTTGAGAAAGCTCAAGCGCCACGGGGCTTTCCACGTCGCTGTGCACAGTTAGCCACAGCCGCTTGCGATTTGCGCAATTAGCCCTTTGCGCGCGTCGCCGCGATGTTATGTTCGATGGAGCGGTGATTCGTAATTGTAAGCGCCCTTAAAGAGGCGCCAACTTAGCGGCGGCGTACGGCGTCATGTCGTCGGACGATTTGGGGCCAAAAATTTCCGGGGTTGGTTATCTCCCTTCCGATCTCGTCGGGGATCTCGCCGACGAGACCGCGAGCGTGATCGAGGTTTCCGGCGCCATCAAGTGGTTCGACGTCTCGAAAGGCTACGGCTTCATCATACCGGACAACGGCATGCCGGACGTGCTGCTGCATGTCACCTGCCTGCGCCGCGACGGCTACCAGACCGCCTATGAGGGCGCGCGCGTCGTCTGCGAGGTACTGCCGCGGCCGAAAGGCCTGCAGGCCTTCCGCATCATTTCGATGGACGAGTCGACCGCCATCCAGCCGATGCAGATGCCGCCGGCGCGCACCCACGTGCAGGTCACGCCGACCTCGGGGCTCGAGCGCGCGCAGGTCAAATGGTTCAACCGGTTGCGCGGCTTCGGCTTTCTCACGCGCGGCGACGGCACGCCGGACATTTTCGTCCATATGGAGACGCTGCGCCGCTATGGCCTGACCGAGCTGCGGCCCGGGCAGACGGTGCTGGTGCGCTTTGGCCCCGGCCCGAAGGGCATGATGGCGGCTGAAGTCCGCCCGGACGGCCCGTCGGCGCACTAAAGTCGTTGAAATATCAGGGGTTTGGTCGGGGCAGCAGGATTCGAACCTGCGACCTGAAGTACCCAAAACTTCCGCGCTACCAGGCTGCGCTATGCCCCGCCAGTTGCGGTGACTCGTGCCGCAATGGATCGCCGGAGCGATACACGGTTCGGATTTTGCCAGCAAGGCGCCAACCGGATAAGACAAGGCGATTCCCGAGCGGAAGCGAGACATGGCAGCACGCATTTACAAGCCGGCGAAGACCGCGATGCAGTCCGGCACCGCCAAGACCAGGGAATGGGTGCTCGACTACGAGCCCGAGCAGCCGCGGTCGGTCGAACCACTGATGGGATGGACCTCGTCGGGCGACATGCGCCAGCAGCTTCGGTTGCGTTTCGAGACGAAGGAGGAGGCGGTTGCCTATTGCGAGCGCCACGGCATCGCCTACCAGCTTGCCGAGCAAAAGCCGGTCACCCGGCACGGGATGTCCTACGCGGACAATTTCGCCTTCAACAGACGCGGAGCCTGGACGCACTAACTGAGTCCGCTCGTCCCCGCGCAAGCGGGGACCCATTTCTTTCTCAAGTTCCTGGCCCTGGATTCCCGCTTGCGCGGGAATGAGCGGAGTTTGTTGCAAGGCTCGTGGACCAAACTTTAGGGCAAGGCTGCCGGGTTATTGCGTCGCTAAGGAACTCGGCGGCACAATCGGGCCAAGGCCCCGTAGCTCAGCTGGATAGAGCAGCAGCCTTCTAAGCTGTTGGTCGGAGGTTCGAGTCCTCCCGGGGTCGCCAGCATCTATGTCTCTTCATCATCCGGCGCGGCGAGGTGCATCGCGGCGACGTCGTCGGCCGGGACGGTGAAGCGCTCTCCTTCGAGGGTCGAGAAATCTGCCTCTTCGGCATCGCCCGACGTGAATGGCCTTTGCAGAACGGCCAACGTCGCGCTGCCCGCAACCGGATAGATCACCACCGTATCGCCGGGCTCGATCTGCTCGGCCGGCACCGTCGGGTCGACCCAATACCAGACATCGCCGACGCGAACGCGGTAGGGCTGTGTCGCTTTGCGGCCGTCTCTGAGCGCCATCCGGTTGCTCCCTATCGCATCCTTAAGGTGGCTTCAATTCATGCGGCTTTGCATAAGGCGTAGGTGAAAAACGGGCTTGGCAAGGTCGCGCATTGTGCCGACACTCGCCGCAATGGGAGGACGCACATGCGTTTCGCCGCGAAATACCGGGTCGCGCTGGCGTTCGGCGCCGCCTTGGGGCTGCTCTCCCCACACGGTGCGAGCGCGCAGGCGCCGGAAAAGCGCAAAGTCAACATCGCGACCGCCTCGCTCGGCCTGCCGTATCTGCCGCTGATCATCGCGCAGCAGCGCAGGTATTTCACCGACGAAGGGCTGGACGTCGAGATCGCGGCATTCGCCGGCGGGTCGAAGGCGCTGCAGTCGCTGATGGGCGGGTCGAGCGATGTGGCGTCGGGCGCCTATTCCAACACGCTCACCATGGCGGCGAAGGGCCAGAAGCTGAAGAACTTCGTCGTCCAGGTGCGCTATCCGGCGCTCACCATCGCGGTCTCGAAGAAAGTCGGTGACCGCTACAAGTCGCCCGCGGATTTGAAAGGAATGAAGATCGGCGTCAGCGCGCCGGGATCCTCCACGCACATGATCGTCAACCACCTGCTCGGCAAGGCCGGGCTGACTTCGAACGACGTCTCGATCATCGGCGTCGGCACCTCGGGCGCCGCGGTCGCGGCGATCGAGAAGGGCGAGATCGACGCGATCATCAATTCCGATCCGGTGATGACCAAGCTGGAAACCGACAAGGCGATCACGATCATCGCCGAGACCCGCACGCGCAAAGGTACCGAGGACCTGTTCGGCGGGCCGTATCCGGAGGCCGGGCTCTACGCCACGGCGGAATTCATCGAGAAAAATCCCAACACGATCCAGGCGCTGACGAATGCGATCGTGCGTGCCGAATTGTGGATGCAGAAGGCGACCGTGGACGATATCGCCGCCAACGTTCCGCCCGAGCATATGCTCGGCGACAAGGAGCTTTATCTCGCCTCATACAAAAAGATGCGCGAGGCGCATGCGCCGGACGGGCAGATCACCAAAGAAGGCGCGCAGATTGTGCTGAACGTGCTGGCCGCGTTCCTGCCCGAGGTCAAGGCCGCCAACATCAAGGTCGAGGACACCTACGACAACCGCTTCGTCGAGGCGGCGCTGAAGAAGTGGCAAGGCAAGATGTGACCCTTGGCTTCCGCGCGGCTGACGCTGGAACACTGTCATCCCGGCCGAGCGAAGCGAGAGCCGGGACCCATCGCGCCATTCGCCCGAGCCGTGATTCATGGGTCCCGCCTCGCGCTCGCCATAGCGCGTCGCAGACGCGCGTAAACGCGCTTGAGGCTCGCTTGGCCGGGATGACAGCGAGTGTACGGTTGCCGTTGACGAAGCGAAGAAAGACTTTTCCCCAGCGCGGCGCGGTACCCTGCGCAGCGCCCATCCATGCGCTATTCTGATCGCCTGACTCTGTGGGGGACATCATGACCGCGATTGGCGACAGCGCCGTTGGCGCAGTGGACCGGCCCGACAACACCGCCATGAAGGCGCTGGCGGCCTCGACCATCGGCTACGCGATGGACGGCTTCGACCTGCTCATTCTCGGCTTCATGCTGCGTGCGATCTCGGCGGACCTGAGCCTGACGCCGGCGCAGGCCGGCTCGCTGATCACCTGGACGCTGATCGGCGCGGTCGTCGGCGGCATCCTGTTCGGCATCCTTGCCGACTATTACGGGCGCGTGCGCGTGCTCACCTGGACTATCCTGCTGTTCGCGGTGTTCACCGGGCTTTGCGCGTTTGCGCAAGGCTACTGGGATCTGCTGGTCTACCGCACCATTGCCGGACTCGGCCTCGGCGGCGAGTTCGGCATCGGCATGGCGCTGGTCGCCGAAACCTGGCCGGCGAAATTGCGCGCGCGGGCCTGCTCCTACGTGGCGCTCGGCTGGCAGGCGGGGGTTCTGCTCGCTGCACTCACCGTCCCGCTGATGCTGCCGAGCATCGGCTGGCGCGGCGTGTTCATCGTCGGCTTGATCCCGGGGCTCGTCGCGTTCGCGGTGCGCTGGTACGTCGGCGAGCCGAAGATGTTCACCGAGCACGTGGAGAAGGCGCGCCGCTCGATGCCGGTCGGACTGCTGGTCAAGGATGCGGCGACCACCAAGGTCAGCATCGGCATGTTCATCCTCTGCGCGGTGCAGAACTTCGGCTACTACGGCCTGATGATCTGGCTGCCGAGCTACCTCTCGACCAAGTTCGGCTTTGGCCTGACCCAATCGGCGCTGTGGACCGCCGTGACCGTGCTCGGCATGGCCTTCGGCATCTTCGCGTTCGGGCACTTCGCCGACCGCGTCGGCCGCCGTCCGGCCCTCCTTACATTCCAGGCCGGCGCGTTCATCATGGTCCTGCTCTACTCGCAACTCACCGACGCGACCGCCTTGCTGGTCGGCGGCGCGATCATGGGCATGTTCGTGAACGGCATGCTCGGCGGGTATGGGGCATTGCTCTCGGAGCTCTATCCGACCGAAGCCCGCGCGACGGCGGAGAACGTGCTGTTCAATCTCGGACGCGGCGTCGGCGGCTTCGGACCGTTCGTCGTGGGTGCGCTTGCCGCGACCTACTCGTTCACGGCCGCGATCGCGCTTCTTGCCACGATTTATCTGATTGACATCGTGGCGACGCTGTTCCTGATACCGGAGCGCAAAGGTCAGCCGCTGACCTGATGAGTTCCAGCGCGGCCGGGACTTCGGAACTAAAACAAGAAGACATGGCACAGATCACCGAAGTCTCGGGCGGCGCGGCGCGCACGAACGACACGCGCATCATTTCGCTCGTCTGCGCGGCGCACTTCGTCAGCCATTTCTACATTCTGGTGCTGCCGCCGCTGTTCCCCTTCATCCGTGACTTCTACGGCGTGAGCTATACGGAACTCGGCTTCGCGCTGACCGCGTTCAACGTGACCACCGCATTGTGCCAGACCCCGGCGGGTTTCCTGGTCGATCGGATCGGCCCGCGCTCCGTCCTGATTTCGGGGCTGGTGCTGGGCGCGGCGTGTCTTGCGATCGTCGGATCAATCCCCTCCTTCTGGCTGCTGGTCGCGATGTTCGCGATCTTCGGCGTCGCCAATGGCGTCTACCATCCGGCGGACTACGCGGTCCTGTCGCAGCTCGTGTCCAAGGAGCGCGCGAGCCAGGCGTTCTCGGTGCATATCTTCGCCGGCTTCCTCGGCACCGCCGTCGCCCCCGCCTCGATGCTGATCCTGCAGGGGTTGCTCGGCTGGCAGGGCGCGTTCGTCGCCGCTTCCTTGATGGGCCTGCTGGTCGCCGTTGCACTGATGATCCAGCCGGCCGCGCTGTTTCAGGCGCCGCCCAGGCCGGCGCGGCCGGCGAGCGAGAAGACCGATGAGAAGGGCGGCTGGTCGCTGCTGTTGTCGGCGCCGATCCTGCTCAATCTGCTGTTCTTCGTGATGATCACATTCTCCACGACCGGCGTGCAGAATTACTCGGTCGTCGCGCTCGGCGAGGCGTACGGCACCCCGCTCGGCGTCGCCAACACGGCGCTGACCGCGAACCTGATGCTCAGCGCGCTCGGCGTGCTGGCGGGCGGCCTGCTCGCCGCGCGCGTGACGCGGCACGAATGGGTCGCGGCGTTTTCGTTCGCCGGGATTGCCGTCACGGCGGCGCTCATCGGCGCGGCCGATCTCGGCATCGTGATGTTGATGTTTGTGATGTCGCTCAACGGCTTCGTAAACGGCCTGATGCAGCCCTCCCGCGACATGATCGTGCGCGCGGTGACGCCGGAGGGGCAGTTCGGCAAGGTATTCGGCTTCGTCACTACCGGCTTCAATATCGGCGGCATCATCGCGCCCCTGCTGTTCGGCTGGGTGATGGACGCGGGCCATCCGCGCGCGGTGTTTTTCCTCGTCTGCGGTCTCAGCCTACTGGCGATTCTGACACTCATTCCGAACTTCAGGCGCCGCCGGGCGTCGGCTTGAGACCGCATCGGCGTTGCTTGCGCGACTTCGTAACGTGAAATAGATTCAGCCGATGCGACTGACCGAGCAGAGCCGTTACGCCTTGCGTGTGCTCGCCCATTGCGCCGAGCGCCATCCGGCGCTTGCCAAGGTCGCGACGATTGCCAAGGTGACCGGCATCACCGAGCAGAACATCTTCAAGCTGATCAAGACTCTCACCAAGGCCGGGCTGGTCGAGACCATCCGCGGGCCGCACGGCGGCGTGCGCCTGGCGATGGCGCCGGGCGCGATCCGGGTGGGGCAGGTGATCCGCGCGATCGAGCCGCGCTTCAAGGCTTGCGGACCGCTCGATCAGATGATGTCGGAGGAGCCGGTCGGTGCAATCGATCGCGAACTCGATCGCACCATCGGGCGCGGCATCGCGGCGTTCATGGAAACGCTCGACAAGACCTCGATCGCCGCGCTGGTGGCGAAGACGAGCGCCGCGAACGCGGCGTAGCCGCACATCGTAGGGCGGGCAAAGCGAAGCGTGCCCGCCAGAACACCAGACGCGGGCACGTGCTTCGCGCTTTGCCCGCCCTACGACTTCGCAACTGCTTGTTTCGCACCCGTCGCAATAATGCGCGCCAGCGCACCGGTCACACCCGTGCGAAACCGCGCGTCGGCGGCAAGCGCCGGCGCAAAGATCTCGCGCACATCGAGCAGAGCAGGGGCGAGCCGCTCTGCTACCGGGCCGGCTTCATCCGCGATCGCGCGCAGCCGCACGGACAAGGGATCGCGCACATCGATCGGTTTGCCTTGTTCGTCGACGCCGGTGACGTAGCGCATCCAGCCGGCAACACCCATGACCAGCCGATCAATCGGCGCACCGGCGGCGAGCCGATCACGGATCGAGCCGAGCAGGCGCTGGGGCAGTTTCTGCGAGCCGTCCATGCAGATCTGCCAGGTGCGGTGCTTGAGCGCCGGATTGGCGTACCGCTCCATCAGTGCGCGCTTGTAGGCGGCGACGTCGGCACCGGGTGGCATCCTCAGCGTCGTCGCGGCGTCATCCATCACGCCCTCGGCAAGGCGGCGGTAATTCGCGTCCTTCATTGTATCGGACACGGTCTCGTAGCCCGCGAGATAGCCGAGATAGGCCAGTGTCGAATGGCTGCCGTTGAGCAGCCGCAGCTTCATGTTCTCGTAAGGCGCGACGTCAGTGACGAATTCCGCGCCCGCGAGCGACCAATCGGGCCTCCCGAGCGGGAAACGGTCCTCGATGACCCACTGACTGAACGGTTCGGTCACGACTGGCGCCGCATCCTCCACGCCGAGGTGCTTCGCGATCGCGGCGCGGTCGTCATCCGTCGTCGCGGGCGTGATGCGGTCGACCATGGTGGAGGGAAACGCGACCTCGTTCGCGATGTAGCCGGCGAGCGCCGAATCACCACGTGCCGCGAAGTGCGTCACGATCGCCCGCACGGCGCGGCCGTTATGCGGGAGGTTGTCGCAGCACAGCACCGTGAAGGCGTGCGTCTGCGCCGCACGGCGTCGCCGCAGCGCCTCGACCAGGAAGCCCGGCGCCGTACGCGGGCGCGCCGGGTTGGCCAGATCGTGGACGATGTCGGGATGCGTCTCGTCGAGCGCCGCCGTCGCCGGATCGTAGCAGTAGCCTTTTTCGGTCACGGTCAGCGTCACGATCGCGAGCGACGGATCGCACAGCGCACGCAGCAGGGCCTCCGGATCCTCCGGCGCGACCAGCACATCCCTGATTGCGCCGATCACCTGCAGCCGCTCGCCTTCCGCTCCGCGAACGCTGAGCGTGTAAAGCCCATCCTGCGGCGTGAGCGCATCGCGCACGGCCGGCGAGCGCAGGCTCGCGCCGACGATGCCCCAGCGCGTGTCGCCGGCATTGAGCGCCGCCTCGGTGTACATCGCCTGATGGGCGCGCTGGAACGCGCCGATGCCGAGATGAACAATGCCGGTTGCGACAGCGGCGCGGTCGTAGCGCGGGCGCGCCACATCGGGCGGCAGGCGGTGGAGCGTCGCGGCGGACAGCCTCACTTCCCCAGCACCACGCTCGGCAGCCACAGCGTCAATGCCGGTATGTAGGTGACCAGCAGCAGCACGATGATCATCGGCACATAGAAGATCAGGATCGAGCGCGACACCGCCTCCATGCTGACGCGGCCGATGGCGCAGCCGACCACCATGGTCGGGCCGACGGGCGGCGTGAGCAGGCCGATACCGAGATTGAGGATCATGATGATGCCGAAATGCACCGGATCGATGCCGAAGGTCTTGATCACCGGGAGGAAGATCGGCGTGCAGATCAACAGCATCGGCGCGAGATCCATGAACGTGCCGAGCAGCAGGAGCAGGATGTTGACCCACAGCAGAAACATGTACTTGTCGCTCGAGATGTCGACGAAGAATTGGGTCGCCATCGCGGGCACGCGCATGATCGCCATCATGTAGCCGAATGCGATTGAGAACCCGATCATGATCATGACCATCCCGATGGTGCGCACGACGCGCCCGATCAGTTTCGGCAACTCGCTCCATTTGACGTCGCGATAGACGAACATCGTCACGAAGAATGCGTAAACACAGGCGACCGCGCCTGCCTCGGTCGGGGTGAAGACGCCGCTCAGGATGCCGCCGAGGATGATCCCGATCGTGACCATGCCCCAGATCGCGTCGACGGCGATCTTCAGTGCCTGGCGCAGTGGGATCACGTCGCCTTTCGGGAATTTGTCGCGGTACGCGATGATCAGCACCAGGATGATCAGTGACAGGCCGAGCAGCAGAGCCGGAATAATCCCCCCCATGAACAGATGCGCGACCGAGATCGTTCCGCCGGCCGCGATCGAGTAAATGATCATGTTGTGCGAGGGGGGTACGAGCAGCGGCTGCAGCGAGCCCGAAATCGTGACATTGACGGCGAACAGGCGCGGATAGCCGTTCTTGATCATTTGCGGGATCATCACCGAACCGACTGCCGCAGTGTCCGCGACTGATGATCCCGAGATGCATCCGAACATGGTCGAGGCGAGGATGTTCACCAGCGCCATTCCGCCGCGGATGAAGCCCACGAACACTTTGGCGAGATTGACCAGCCGCTCCGCCATTCCGCCGACCGCCATGATGGCGCCGGCCAGGATGAAGAACGGAATAGCGAGCAGCGAGAATCCACTCATGCCGCCGGACACTTTCAGCATCACGGCTTCGAGCGGCAAGTCGATCCACAGCGCGGCCAGAATGGCGGCGATGCCCAGCGCGTAGGCGACCGGCATGCCCATCAGGCACACGATGGTAAAGCTGCCGATCAGAATGAATACGTCCATGAGCCGGCCCCCGTTTTCCCTGACTACTCGGTCGACAACTGACTGACAGTCTCGGGATCAGGCTCGGAGAAGAATTGCCGCGTCATGAAGCGCTCGATCACCAGCAGAGTCGTCAGAACGCCGGCGATTGGGATCGCCAGATAGGAGACGCCGGCGGAAACGGCGGGGAACTCCGGAATGCTCTGGAACCAGGTGGTGTGCACCAGCTTGGCGCCCCACCACAGCATGAACAGATTGGTGGCGAGCATGCATGCTTCAAGGAACCAGCCGAGATAGCTCTTGGCCGGTTCGTTGAGGAACGCCGGCAGCACGCCAACGCCGATATGCAGATACTCGCGGTAGCACACGACTGCCGAGAGAAAGGACAGAATGATCATCAGCAGAACCGCGACCGGCTCCGGCCACGATGCCGCGCTGTTGAGCGCGTAGCGGCAGAACACGCCGTACGGAATGATGATCACGATGACGACAAGACAGCAGCCCGCCACGAACAGGCAGGCTTGATGGATGGCGTCCATCGCCCGGATATACTGGGCTTTCATAGTCCCCCCTCGATCGCGCAACGACAGTCCGAAGCCGGCGGGACGAGCCCGCCGGCTCCCGTCGTTCAACCTCGCCTTACTTCACATCCTGGATGCGCTGGATCAGCGCGGCGTGCTGGGCGCCGTACTTGTCCCACACCGGCTTCACGGCGTCCTGGAACTGCTTCTTGTCGGCCACATCATTGATCTCGATGCCGGACTCCTTGAGCTTGGCGATCGACTTCTGCTCCATTTCGTACCAGAGCTTGCGCTGTTCCTGCTGGGCTTCCTTGGACGCCTTCGTGATCATCGCCTGATCGTCTTTCGACAGCGTGTCCCAGGTGCGCTTCGAGAACACCAGCAACTCCGGAATCATCAGGTGCCCGGTGCGCGAATAGAACTTCGCATAACGATAGTGCTGCCCGGTCTCGTAGCTCGGCTCGTTGTTCTCCGCGCCGTCGACCACACCGGTCTGCAGCGCATTGACCAACTGGTCAAAGCCCATCGCAACGCCGTTTCCGCCCAGCGCATTCATCGTGTCGACGAATACCGGGTTGCCCATCATGCGGATTTTCAGGCCCTTGAGGTCGGCGACCGTCTTCACGGCATGCTTGCTGTTGTAGACGTTGCGGGTGCCGCCGTTCATCCAGCAAAGGCCGATCAGGCCGGCGGTCGGATGGTCGGAAAGCTTCTTCAGCATCTCGTCTCCGATCGGCCCGTCGATCACCTTCTCCATGTGCGCGTTGTCGCGGAACATGAAGGGGAGGTTGAACACGTTGAGCTCGGGCACCAGCGGTCCCATCGGGCCGACGCTGATGCGCGCGATCTGCAGCGCGCCGACCTGGGCCTGCTCGATCATCTCCTTCTCGCCGCCGAGCTGCATCGAGGGGAACATCTGGACGCTGACGCGTCCGTTGGTCGCGGCTTCGAACTTTTTGCCCATGCGCACGACGGCTTCCACTGTCGGATAGCCGAGCGGGTGCACGTCGGTTGCCTTCAGCACGACCTTGGCCTGCGCGCGCGCGCCTCCCGTGCCGAAGCTCGTGATCGCAAGTGTTGCGGCCGTCGTTCCTAGAAATTCACGTCTGTTCATTGCTTCCTCCCTCGTGGTTTCTTCCCGTCATCTGCCGGTTCTCGCCGGCTAAAGCTTGTAAGCCTTCTTGGCTAGACCATACGCAAGGTCGCGCGCGACCTCGCGCGCCTCGTCCTCGTCCAGCAGGTGCTTGACCACGAGCTCGGCGAGGTAGGCGCAGTCGACGCGGCGCGCCACATCGTGCCGCGCCGGGATCGAGCAGAACGCGCGCGTGTCGTCGTTGAAGCCGACCGTGTTGTAGAAGCCGGCCGTCTCGGTGGTGAGTTCGCGGAAGCGGCGCATGCCTTCCGGCGAGTCGTAGAACCACCACGCCGGGCCGAGCCGCAGGATCGGATAATGCCCGGCGAGCGGCGCAAGCTCGCGCGAATAGGCGGTCTCATCGAGCGTGAACAGGATCAGGGTCAGTTCGCGCTCATTGCCGAAGCGGTCGAGCAGCGGCTTCAACGCCCGCACGTAGTCGGTGCGGGTCGGAATGTCGGCGCCCATGTCGCGGCCGAAGCGCATGTAAACCGACGGATTGTGGTTGCGCATCGAGCCGGGGTGGATCTGCATCACCAGCCCGTCGTCGAGGCTCATGCGCGCCATTTCGGTCAGCATCTGGGCGCGGAACAGCTCGGCATCACCCTCGCTGAAGTCTCCGGACAGGACCTTGGTGAACAGCCGCTCGGCGTCGGCCTGCGCGAGGTCGATCGTTTGTGCCGAGACGTGCCCGTGGTCGGTCGACGTCGCGCCGTGCTGCTTGAAATAGGCGCGGCGCAACCGGTGCGCCTCGAGATAGCCGTGCCAGGAAAACGTGTCGCAGCGGGTGAGATTGCCGAACGTCTCGATGTTCGTCTTGAAGCCGTCGAACTCGGGGTCGACCACCGGATCGGGCCGATAGGCGGTGACCACGCGGCCTTTCCAGCCGGACTCGGAAATCCTCTTGTGATGATCGAGCGGGTCGAGCGGGCTTTCGGTGGTCGCAATCACTTCGATCTTGAAACGCTCGAACAGCGCGCGCGGGCGGAATTCCGGCTTGGCGAGGCACTCGCTGATGCGATCGAAATAATGGTCGGCGGTCTCTCCCGACAGCCGCACCGTCATGCCGAACAGCTCGGCGAAGGCCTGGTCGAGCCACAGCCGCGTCGGCGTGCCGCGGAAGAGGTGATAGTTCTCGGCGAACTTGCGCCAGATCTTGCGTGCGTCGGCCTCGACCGCGCCGCCGTCCTTGCGCGGGATCCCCATCTCTTCCAAGGTCACGCCCTGGCTGTAGAGCATGCGGAATATGTAGTGGTCAGGCGTGACGAACAGCCGGGCCGGATCGGGAAACGGTGCGTCCTCGGCGTACCAGCGCGGATCCGTATGGCCGTGCGGCGAGACGATCGGCAGGTCGCGCACTTCGGCATAGAGCCTGCGTGCGACCGCGCGCGTCGCGAAATCGGCCGGAAAAAGCCGGTCCGCGTAGATCAGCGGTGGCGTGAGGGGAGCGCTGCGCTGCGGTTTCATCGCCTCGCTCCGACGCTCTCGCGTGCCGGCTCGTTCGCCTCGCTCGCCTCGCCCTCGGCCAGGATGTGCTCGGTGATGGCGAGATGCCGGTCCATCGCCTCCGCGGCGGCCACACCGTCGCGCGCCACGAGAGCGCGGTAGACGGCTTCATGTTGCAGCAGGATTTCGCCCCGTTCCTGCGCGACGAGGCCGGAGCGCCTGCCCATCCGCTCGAACATCGGGGTGAACAGCTCGGCCCAGATATTGTCGATGATGGCGGCAAGGACCTCGTTCTTGGTCGCGGCTGCGACACGCGTGTGAAACAGCCGGTCCGCCGCGCGGTGCGCCGGTGTGCCGGCCGAGTGCCGCATCATCTCGAAGGTTTCGGCGATGCTCGCAAGATCATCCTTATCCGCCACGCGCGCGGCGAACGCCGCGACTTGCGGCTCGATCATGCGCCGCGCCGCGATTGCCTGCAGCGGCGATGCCCCGGTACTGTCGAAGCGCGGCGCGTTCCCGCCTGCGGCACGATCCGTGATGAAGGTGCCGGCGCCGACGCGCACCTCGACAAGCCCCGCGATTTCGAGCGCGATCATCGCTTCGCGAACTGTCGGCCGGCTGACGCCGAGCACTTTCGCGAGGTCGCGCTCTGGCGGCAGCCGGTCGCCAGGCTTGAACTCGCCACGCGTCACGAGCGCGGTGACTTGACCGGCAACCTGCTCGTAAAGTCTTTGCGTCGCGACTGCCTGAAACGGCATACGCGATCCCTCCCGCGGGGCCTGTGGCGGCACCGTCCGCCGCATCCTTATCGTTGAGGTCGAATATGTTCAAGCTATAAGGTGGCCTGACCAATCGGATTAGCCGCCTCGCTTGATCGAAATATGAGAACAAGTCCGTAAGCCATTGAGGAGATGTCAAATGCGGCAGGCCTGGCGCTGGTACGGACCGGATGATCCGGTAACGCTCGACCATGTCCGTCAGGCCGGTGCAACCGAGATCGTTAGCGCCCTGCACCAATACGCACCGGGCGACGTATGGCCGCGCGCCGCTGTGGCCGAACGCAAGGCGCTGATCGAGAGCACACCGGCCGGCCGTGTCCCGCTCAGGTGGACCGTGGTCGAGAGCATTCCAGTGCCGGACGACGTCCAGCGCGGTGGCCCGGGCGCGGCGCGGCAGACCGAGGTCTGGATCGAGAGCATGCGCGCAGTCGCGGCCGAAGGGATCCGCACCATCTGCTACAACGTGATGCCGGTGGTCGACTGGACCCGCACCGATCTCGATTACCCCATGCCGACCGGCGCGACCGCGCTGCGCTTCGACTATGATCGCTTCGCGGCGTTCGATCTGTATGTGCTCAAGCGCAAGGGTGCGGGAGCCGACTACGACGACCCGACGCGCACGCGGGCGCGCAAGGTGGCTGAAGGACTGTCGCAGAGCGAGGCGGAGCTCTTGACCAAAAACATCTCCGCCGGACTGCCGGGCGCCACGACGTATTCCCAAAACCTCGATGCCTTCCGTGAGCGCATCGCGGCCTATAGGGGCATCGCGCCGGACGAGATGCGCGCCAATGTGGCAGCATTTCTGGAGAAGGTCACGCCGGTGGCCGAGGAACTGAACGTGCGGCTCACCCTTCATCCGGACGATCCGCCGCGCCCGATCTTCGGGCTGCCGCGCATCGCATCGACCGCCGCGGACTACCGGGCGCTGTTCGATGCGGTGCCGTCGAAGGCCAACGGCATCTGCTTCTGCGTCGGCAGCCTCGGCTCGCGCCCTGACAACGACGTCGTCGCAATGGCAAAGGATTTCAGCGCCCGCATCTATTTCGCGCATCTGCGCGCGACGCGGATCGACGACAAGGGCAAGAGCATCAGCTTTACCGAGTCCGATCATCTCGACGGCGACGTGAACATGATCGACGTGCTGCGCGTGCTCGTTACCGAGAACCGCAAGCGCGAGGGCGCCTGGCGCATTCCCTTCCGCCCGGACCACGGCCACCGCATGCTCGACGACATTGAGAAAACGCGGATCAATCCGGGCTACACGGGGATCGGCCGCCTGAAAGGTCTCGCCGAACTGCGCGGCGCACTCCGGGCGCTGCAGTAATGCCGAAGCATCGCATCGCGATCATCGGGCTCGGCATGGCAGTGACGCCGCATGCCAGGAGCATCGTCGAGCTAAGCGACCGCGTAGAGGTCGCCTATGCGTTCAGCCCGAGCGAGTCGCGGCGCAAGTCGTTCGCGGAGAAATTTCCATTCCCGCTCGCCGACAGCCTCGATGCGATTCTTGCCGACAAATCGGTCGATTGCGTCGAAATCCTCACGCCGCCGAACACCCATCTCGATCTGGTGCGCAAATGCGCCGCTGCCGGCAAGCATATCTTGCTCGAGAAGCCGCTGGAGATCACGACCGCGCGCGCCGTTGAGCTGGTGGAGGCTGCCCACAAGGCCGGCGTGACGCTCGCCGTGATGCTGCAGCATCGCTTCCGCCCCGCCGCGCTCAAGTTGCGCGCGATGCTGCAAGCAGGCGAGGTCGGCAGTATTGTGAACTGCTCGACCGTGATCCGGCTCTGGCGGCCGCAGAGCTATTACGACGTGGAGGGCCGCGGCACCAAGGCGCGCGACGGCGGCGGCGTGCTGATCACGCAAGGTATCCACACGCTCGACCTGATGCTCAGCCTGGCGGGGCCGATCGCGCAAGTGCGCGGCTATGCGATGACATCGAGCGTGCATCGCATGGAAACCGAGGATCTGGTCGCGGCGGCCGTGAAATACGAGAACGGGGCGATCGGCACGATCGACGCCACCACGGCCGCATATCCGGGCTTTCCCGAGCGCATCGAGATCGTCGGCGAGAGGGCAACGGCGTCTCTCGTCGGCAGCGATCTGGTTGTCGCGCACCATGACGGCCGCGTCAGCGAATTGAAAACCGAATTCGGCGCGGGCGGCACCGGCGCCGATCCGATGGCATTCCCGAACGACTGGCATCGCGCCGCCATCGCCGACTTCCTCGACGCGATTGACGGGAAACGCCAGCCGCTGATCAGCGGGCGGGACGCCTTGAAGGTGCAACGGCTGATCGACGCACTGCTGGAAGCGGGCGCGACGGGCGCGACCGTCAAGGTGGTGAGCTGAGCGACCTGCGGCTATCCTTGGCGCAGCGCCAGCCGGTCGCCCGACGAGCGCTGCTCCAGGCACGGGGCAAACAGGCTTTCCACCGACTGCGCCGTCGGCGCGGGGCAATCCCGTGACGGACCTCGGGCGCTTACGAAAATGCCGAGCCCGATCAGAGCCAGCGCCAATACCACCGACAATGCTTCTTGGGCGCGCATGAGCGACTCCGTTGCGCTCCCCTCACGTTCAACGCGCCCGGGAAGGCCGCGTTCCGACGTGGCGATCGAATTATGAACATCCAGTCATCATTGGGACACGATTGCTGGACAAATATTCGAGTCGGGTGGAAGTGGTGCACGGCCCCGGCATACCGGGACAGGGAGGTTCTTCGATGCTCGCGTCAGTTCGCGCCGGCTTTGCCGCCGCGCTCGTCGCTTTCTTCACGTTTACCGCCACCGCCGCCGACAAACCCTTCCAGAGAGCCGACCTCGCCGACAGCGCCGTCCGGCTGGAAACCCAGATCAAGACCGAGTCCGGACAGGTCGCAAAGCCGGTCGCGACCTTGCGCAGCGAGGCGGAAGCCGCCTTCGCCCGGCGCGATTTCCGCGCCGGCATGCAGACGCTGGCGCAGATCGTTTCGGTCGCGCCGCGCGAAGCCGGCAACTGGCTGCGCCTGTCGCGCGCCATCCTGCAGATCCGCGCCAACGACGACCGCGAGCGGGTGAACTTCCTCGAGCGCGCCGCCACCGCCGCCTACATCGCCTATCAGCGCTCCGGCAACGCCGGCGAAGAAGCCGACGCGCTGGTGCTCCTCGGCCGCACTTTCGCGGAACGCAAGCTATGGCGCCCGGCGCTCGATGCTTACCGTTTCTCGCTCGACCTGCGCGAAGTCGCCGACGTGCGGCAGAGCTATGAGCAGCTGCGCGATGAACACGGATTCCGCATTCTCGACTACTCCGTCGATGCGGACGCGGCTTCCCCACGCGCCTGCTTCCAGTTCTCCGAGGACTTGCCCGGCAAGCGCACGGACTTCTCGCCGTTCGTAGCGGTCGAAGGCAACGACAAGCCTGCGATCAGCACGGAGGAGAAGCAGCTCTGCGTCGAGGGCCTGCGCCACGGCGAGCGCTATTCGATCACGTTGCGCGCCGGCCTGCCGTCGACCGTGAAGGAAACGCTGCAAAAATCGGCCGACTACAACATCTATGTGCGTGACCGCAGCCCGTATGTACGCTTCACCGGCAAGGCCTACGTGCTGCCGCGCACCGGCCAACGCGGCATTCCGGTGGTCAGCGTCAACACGTCATCGGTGCAGGTGAAGATCCACCGCATCGGCGACCGCAATCTGATCGACACGGTGCTGAGCAGCGATTTCCAGAAGAACATCGACAAATACGACCGCCGCAGACTCGAAACCGAGAAGGGCGCGCTCGCCTGGCAAGGCGAGATGAAAATCGACACGGTGCTCAATGCCGATGTGACGACCGCTTTCCCGATCGACCAGGCGATCGGTGATCTCAAGCCCGGCGTCTATGTGATGACCGCCGAACCGGAAGGCGGCGCGCGCAACGAGGACTACGGCCAGCTCGCGACGCAATGGTTCATCGTCTCCGATCTTGGCCTCACGGCGTTCTCCGGCAACGACGGCATCAATGTCTTCCTCAATTCGCTCGCGACGACGGAAGCAAAAGCGGGAATCGAAATCCGCCTGATCGCGCGCAACAACGAGGTGCTCGCGTCGCGTACGACCGACGCCGCGGGCTTCACCAAATTCGAGGCGGGCCTTGCGCGCGGGGAGGGGGGACTCGCCCCCGCGATGCTCGTGGCCGACGGCAAGGGTGATTACGCGTTCCTGAGCCTGAAAGGCCCGGCGTTCGATTTGACCGATCGCGGCGTCGCGGGGCGCGCAGTCACCGCAGGCCTCGACGCGTTTGTCTATGCCGAGCGCGGCGTCTATCGCACCGGCGAGACTGTGCATCTCACCGCTCTCTTGCGTGACGCGCAGGGTGCTGCCGTCACCGGCGTGCCGATGACTCTGGTGGTCGATCGTCCCGACGGCGTCGAGTATCGCCGCACCGTCGTGCCCGATCAGGGCATCGGCGGCCGTTCGCTCTCCTTCCCGATGATTTCCGCCGCGCCGACCGGCACCTACCGCGTGCGCGCCTACACCGATCCGAAAGGGCCGGCGGTCGGCTCGGCCAGTTTCCTGGTCGAAGACTATGTGCCGGATCGCATGGAGTTCGACCTCGCCTCGCCCACCGGCAAGCTGTCGAAGGAGACGCCCGCCGAGATCACGCTCGACGGCCGCTTCCTCTATGGCGCGCCCGCCTCCAACCTCGATCTCGAAGGCGAGATGAAGATCAAGGTCGCGGATCAGCGTCCGGGGTTTGCCGGCTACCAGTTCGGCATCAACGACGACGAGGATGAGATCAAGGGCGAGCAGATGACGCTCGAGGACCTGCCGCAGACCGACGACAACGGCAAGGCGAAGTTCACCGTCACGCTCGACAAGATGCCGAGCACCTCGCGTCCGATCGAGGCCGCGATCACGGTACGGCTGGTCGAATCCGGCGGACGCGCGGTCGAGCGCAACCTGACGCTCCCGATCGTGCCGACGACCACGATGATCGGCGTCAAGCCGCTATTCTCCGGCAAATCGCTCGGCGAGGGGGAGAGCGCCGGCTTCGATGTGATCGTCGCTGCCCCCGACGGCAGGCCGCTTGCGGCCTCCGGCCTGCGCTACGAACTGCTCAAGGTGGAGCGGCGCTACCAGTATTACCGCCGCGACGGCCGCTGGGAGTATGAGCCGGTCAAGAGCACGCAGCGTGTCGCGGACGGCCGCGTCGATGCGGCCGCCGACAGGCCCGGCCGCATCGCGCTGCCGGTGACATGGGGCCGCTACCGGCTCGATGTCGCGAGCGACGACCGCAGCATCCCGCCGACGTCGGTGACGTTCGACGCCGGCTTCTATTCCGACGCCTCCGCCGACACGCCCGACCTGCTGGAAATCGCGCTCGACAAACCGGAATACGCTTCCGGCGACACCATGACGGTCGCGGTCACGGCGCGCACCGCCGGCAAGGTCACGCTCAATGTGGTAGGCGACAAGTTGCTCGCCACCGTGACCGCCGACGTGCAGGCCGGCACCGCGCGCATTCCGCTCACCGTCGGCCGCGAGTGGGGCTCGGGCGCCTACGTGGTCGCAACGTTGCGCCGCCCGCTCGACGAGGCGGCGAGCCGGATGCCGGGCCGCGCGATCGGCCTGCAATGGTTCTCGGTCGATCGCAGGGCGCGCACGCTCGCCTTCGACATGCCGCTGCCGAGCCTGATGCGCCCGAACGGTCCGCTGCGCGTGCCGATGAAGATCAACGGGCTGAGCGCCGGCGAGGAGGCGCGCATCGTCGTCGCGGCGGTCGATGTCGGCATCCTCAACCTCACGAACTACAAGCCGCCGGCTCCCGATGACTTCTATCTAGGCCAGCGCCGGTTGACGGCGGAAGTCCGCGACCTCTACGGACAGCTGCTCGACGGCATGCAGGGCACGCGCGGTACGATCCGCACCGGCGGCGATGCGGCATCGGCGGCACTCGCGGCATCGCCGCCGACGCAGCCGCCGCTCGCGCTCTACTCAGGCATCGTCACGGTCAAGTCGGACGGCTGGGCCGAGGTTCTGTTCGACATCCCGGCGTTTGCCGGAACCGTCCGCGTGATGGCGGTTGCCTGGTCGAAGGACAAGGTCGGCAAGGCTTCCGGCGACGTGACGGTACGCGACCCGGTCGTGCTCACCGCGACCTTGCCTCGCTTCCTCTTGACCGGCGACCGCGGCACGATCCGGCTCGACCTCGACAACGTCGAAGGTCCGGCGGGCGATTACGCCATCAGGGTTCAGACGGATGGGCCGTTGCAGGTCGGGCAGGCGGCGCAGACCGTCAAGCTCGCCGGCAGGCAGCGTTCCGGCGTGAGCCTGCCGGTCAACGCGACTGCGGTCGGCATCGGCAGCGTCGCCGTCAAGGTCAGCGGGCCGAACGGCTTCGAGATGCAGCGCAGCTATGCGCTTGCCGCCAAGCCCTCGACGCAGATCCTGACGCGCCGCACCGTGCGGCCGATCGCCAGGAACGAGAGCATCAGCATCTCCGGCGACCTGTTCGCTGATCTCGTGCCGGGTACCGGCGGCGTGCAGCTCTCGGTCGGCCCGTCGACTGCGCTCGATGTGGCCGCGCTGCTGAAAGCACTCGACCGCTATCCATTCGGCTGCTCGGAGCAGACAACCAGCCGCGCGTTGCCGCTGCTCTACGTCAACGAGCTCGCGAGCGAGTCGCACCTCTCGCTCGATATCGCGATCGACGATCGCATCAAGGGAGCAATCGAGCGGCTGCTCGCGCGCCAGGGCTCGAACGGCTCGTTCGGCCTGTGGGCGCCGGGCGGCGGCGACATGTGGCTCGACGCCTACGTGACGGATTTCCTGACGCGGGCGCGCGAGCGCAATTTCGCCGTGCCGGATGTCGCATTCCGTCTCGCGCTCGACAATCTGCGCAATCACGTCGCGCAGAGCGATCCCGCGAAAAACGGCGGCAGCGACCTCGCCTACGTCTATTACGTGCTGGCACGCAACGGCGTCGCGCCGATCGGCGATCTCCGTTACCTCGCCGACACCAGGCTCGACGCGCTGAAGACGCCGATCGGCAAGGCGCAGCTTGCGGCTGCCCTTGGCATGCTCGGCGACAAGACACGCGCCGAACGCGTCTACAACGCCGCGCTGGAAGACATCGCGCCGCAGCCGAAGCTCGAATTCGGCCGCACCGACTATGGCTCGTCGCTGCGCGATGCGTCCGCCTTTGTCGCCCTCGCCTCGGAAGGCAACGCACCGCGTGCCTCGATCCTCAAGGCGGTGGAGCGCATCGAGGCGGCGCGGGCGCTCTCCGCCTACACCTCGACCCAGGAGAACGCCTGGATGGTGCTCGCCGCGCGCGCGCTCGCCCGCGACACCGCCGGCATGGCGCTCGAAGTGGGCGGTGAGACACGGCGCGGGCCGCTCTATCGCAGCTTCCGTGCGAGCGACCTTGCGAGCGGGCCGATGCGCGTCACCAACAACGGCGACAGCACCGTGCAGGCGGTGGTGTCGGTGATCGGTGCGCCGCTCACGCCGGAGCCCGCCGCCGACAAGGGCTTTTCGATTCAGCGGCTCTACTACACGCTCGACGGCGAGCCCGCCGAGATCGGCAAGGTGAAGCAGAACGAACGCTTCGCGGTCGTGCTGAAGATCACCGAAGGCCAGCCGACCTTCGGCCGCATCATCGTGGCGGACTATCTGCCGGCAGGCTTCGAGATCGACAATCCGCGTCTCGTCTCCTCGGGCGATACCGGTACGCTGTCGTGGATCGAGGACGCCAAGGACCCGACACACTCGGAATTCCGCGATGATCGTTTCACCGCCGCATTCGACCGCGCGAGCGGCGACAAGGCGGTGTTCACCGTCGCCTACGTGGTGCGCGCGGTGTCACCCGGCAAATACGTGCTGCCGCAGGCCTACGTCGAGGACATGTACCGTCCCGACCGCTTCGGCCGCACCGGCGTCGGCACGGTCGAGATCGAGGCGGCGAAGTGAGCGAGGCTGCCTCTGGCCAAGCCAAGGACTCGGTGGGCAACCCTCCCCCTGAAAGGGGGAGGGTTGGGGAGGGGGTCTCATGCGTCGCTGACCCCCACCCGGCGCTTCGCGCCGACCTCCCCCTTGCAGGGGGAGGTGCTGCGGCACGGTCGGCGCGCACGTCACCATGGCGCCGCCTTCGCACTGGCGCGTTCGCGGCGACGGCCGCCGGCATCATGTGCACTGCCGCTTTCGTGGCCTGGGTCTATTCCCTCGGTCCTGCACCGCTCGGCGAGACCATCGAATTCTCCACCGTCGTGATCGATCGCAACGGGCAACTGCTGCGCCCCTACGCGACGGCGGATGGCCGCTGGCGGTTGCCCGCGACCGTCACGGACGTCGATCCGCGCTACCTCGATCTGCTGATCGCGTACGAGGACAAGCGCTTCTATTCGCACCGCGGCGTCGATCCTCTCGCTGTGATGCGTGCGGCGTCGCAGCTGGTGACGCACGGCCGCATCGTGTCGGGCGGCTCGACCATTACGATGCAGGTAGCGCGCCTGCTCGAGCCACGCGCCGAGCGCACGTTGCTGGCCAAGCTGCGGCAGGCGATGCGCGCGATTCAGCTCGAGCGAGCGCTGACAAAGGATGAAATCCTCACGCTCTATCTCGGGCTGGCACCCTATGGCGGCAATCTCGAAGGCGTGCGTGCCGCCTCGCTCGCCTATCTCGGCAAGGAGCCGCGGCGGCTGTCGCTCTCGGAAGCAGCGCTGCTGGTGGCGATCCCGCAGTCGCCCGAAGCACGCCGGCCCGATCGCTCGGTTGACGCCGCGCAGCGTGCGCGTGCGCGCGTGCTCGAACGGGTCGCGCTTGCCGGGCGCGTTCCCGCGGATGAGATCGAGTTGGCAAAAGCGGAGCATGTGCAGCCGGGCCGCCGGCCGATGCCGATGCTCGCGCCCCACGCGGCCGACCAGGCAATGACGACGCCGGAGGGGCGCAAGGTTGTCGCGCTCACGATTGACGCGACCATGCAACGGCCGCTCGAAGAGCTCGCGCGCGAGCGCGCCCACGCGCTCGGCCCGGACATCTCGGTCGCGATCGTCGCGGTCGAGCACGCGACCGGCGAAGTGCTCGCGCGGGTCGCGGGCGCCGATTATTTCGACGAGCGCCGCGCCGGTCAGGTCGACATGACGCAGGCCCTGCGCTCGCCCGGCTCCACGCTCAAGCCGTTCATCTACGGCCTCGCGTTCGAGGACGGACTGATCCATCCCGAGACGTTGATCGAGGATCGCCCGATCCGCTACGGCTCTTACGCGCCGGAAAACTTCGACCTGACGTTCCAGGGTACGGTCTCGGTACGCAAGGCGCTGCAGATGTCGCTCAACGTGCCGGCGGTGGCACTGCTCAATGCGGTCCACGCGAGCCGCCTCACCGCGCGGCTCACCGATGCGGGCGGAAAGTTCGTGCTGCCGAAAGGCGAAGTGCCGGGGCTCGCGATGGGTCTCGGCGGCGTCGGCGTGACGCTGAGCGATCTCACCATGCTCTATGGCGGCCTCGCGCGTGGCGGCAACGCCGTGCCGCTGATCGAACGGCGCGGCGTGCTCGGCGCCGCAACGCCGCGCCGCCTGCTCGACCCGGTCGCTGCCTGGTACGTCGGCAACGTGCTGCTCGGCACGCCCCCGCCGGAGAATGCCGCGGGCGGACGCATCGCGTTCAAGACGGGTACGAGTTACGGCTACCGCGATGCGTGGTCGGTCGGGTTCGACGGCAAGCGCACGATCGGCGTGTGGGTCGGACGCCCGGATGGCGCGCCGGTTCCGGGGCTCCTCGGCCGCAGTGCTGCGGCGCCGATCCTGTTCGATGCCTTCGCCCGGCTGCCGGGTTTGCCGGCCGCGCTGCCGAAAGCGCCGAAGGGGGTGATCTTCGCGACCAACAACCGGCTGCCGCTGCCGTTGCAGCGCTTCCGCCCGGGCACCCTCGCGGGGAGCACCGGCGACGCTGTCCCGCGTATCGTCTTCCCGCCGAACGGTGCGCGTCTCGAACTCGCCAGCGCGCGCTCCGAAATGGCGCTGAAAATCTCCGGCGGCGTGCAGCCCTTGACCCTCCTGGTCAACGGCGTGCCGCATACCTCTGACAACGCACGGCGCACGCTGTTCTTCACACCCGACGGACCGGGCTTCGCGCGCTTGACCGTGATGGACGCGCGCGGGGCGGCGGACAGCGTAGTGGTGCGCATCGAATAGCGATTTCTCCAGTGCACAAAAGCGGTTAGCGCGGCTTTGCGCGGCGCTGCATTTCCTCTAGTGTCCCGCCAACTTTGGCGGGTTCGGGGACATGATCGCGCGGCTCGCGCCTCAATCGATCACGAGAGACATCGGCGTGCTGTTCGGTTTTGCCACCGCGGCGCATGCGCGCGCGGTTGCGTTCCTGATCCTGATCTCGCTCGCCGCGTTCCTCCCGGGCTTCTTCAACATTCCGCCGGTCGACCGGGACGAAGCGCGCTTCGCGCAGGCGACCAAGCAGATGATCGAAAGCGGCGACTACATCGATATCCGCTTTCAGGACGAGGTCCGCTACAAAAAGCCGGTCGGCATCTACTGGCTGCAGGCCGGGGTCGTGCGCGCCGCCGAGGCGATCGGCGTACCGCAGGCGCACACGACGATCTGGCTCTATCGCGTGCCCTCGCTGATCGGTGCGATCGGCGCGGTGCTGCTCACTTACTGGGCGGCGCTGGCGTTCGTCACCGCGCGCGGCGCATTCCTCGCCGCCCTGATGATGGCAACCTGTGCGCTGCTCAATGTCGAGGCGCGGCTCGCCAAGACGGACGCAATGCTGTTGCTGTGCTGCGTCGCCGCCATGGGCGTGATGGCGCGCGCCTACCTGACGCAATCGGCCGGGCGCGACATTCCTTGGAGCCATGCGCTGATCCTGTGGACCGCGCTCGCGGCCGGGGTCTTGCTCAAGGGACCGCTCATTTTGATGGTGGTCGGCCTTGCGGCGCTTGCTGTCTCCATCGCCGACCGGTCGGCGCGCTGGGTGTTGCGCCTGCGGCCGCTGGTGGGCATCCTCTGGATTCTGCTGCTTGTGCTGCCGTGGTTCGTCGCCATCATGGGGCGGGCAGGGGAGAGCTTCCTGGAGGAGTCGGTCGGGCAGGATCTGCTCGCCAAGATTTTCCGCGGTCAGGAAACTCACGGCGCGCCGCCCGGTTATTATCTGCTGCTGTTCTGGGTCACGTTCTGGCCAGCCGCGCCGCTCGCCGCAGTCGCTGCGCCTGCGGTGTGGCGGTATCGGCGCGAGCCGGCCTTGCGCTTTCTGCTGGCTTGGCTGGTGCCGTGCTGGATCGTGTTCGAGTTGGTGGTGACGAAGCTGCCGCACTACGTGCTGCCGCTGTATCCCGCGATCGCGATCCTGATCGCGCGCGAGATCGAGCGCCGCCAGCTTTCGGTCAATCCGCATCTGACCCGCTTCACCGTGCTGTGGCCGATCCTCGCCGCGGTCATTCCGGCGGCAGCGGTATGGCTGGTCGTGTACATGCGTGGCCAGTTTGCGTGGCTCGCGTGGCCGTTCGGCGCCGCAGGCCTGATCTTCGGTTTCTATGCCTGGCGCCTCTATGACGTCGAAGGCGCGGAGCGCTCGCTGCTGCGGGCCTGCCTCGCCTCGATCCTCATGACGTTCGCGGTGCTCGGCGTCGCGGTACCCCTGATGCGGCCGATATTCCCGAGCCTGGCGCTGATCGACCTCGTGCGCAATGACGACTGCCGCAATCCGCTCATCGCGGCGGCCGGTTATCACGAGCCGAGTCTCGTCTTCCTGCTCGGAACCCGCACGCGGCTGGTCGACGGCTCGACCGCCGCGGAAGTGCTGCGCGGCGGCGAGTGCCGCTACGCCATCGTGGAGTCGCGGCAGGACCGCGCCTTCGCGCAGCGCGCCGAATTGCTCGGACTGCGCTATACCCTGCGCGGGCGGCTGGAGAATTCGTTCAACTTCAACGGCGGCCGGGCGATCTCGTTCGCCATCTATCGCACGGAGCCGCAGCGGTGACGGCGAGCTCGCAAGCAGCCAAGAACCATACCCGGGCAACCGGCCTGCGCCGCGTTGCGGCCGTTCTCACCGTGTGGTTCGGCGCGATCGTGCGCCCGCGGCGGTTCAAGGAGAGCCGGCTGCTGCCGCCGTATATCCGGCTCGTCATTGGCGCACTCGCCGGCCTGGCTCTGGTCGCGTTCGCGATGCTCTTTCTCGACGCGCCGGGCGTGGTGTTTGCCAAATCGCTTCCCTTGTGGGTGGTCGAAACATTCAACGAGATCACCGATTTCGGCAAATCCGGCTGGTTCCTGATCCCGATCGGCGGACTGATCGTGCTTGCGGCGATCCTCTGCACGCCCGCAGCCGGACGTATCACCACGCTTATGCTGACCAGCCTGATCGTGCGGCTCGGCTACGTGTTCATCGCGATCGCGCTGCCGAGCCTGTTTGTCACCATCGTCAAGCGGCTGATCGGGCGCGTGCGTCCCTCCGAGCTCGGGCCTTATGCCTACGTGCCGTGGTCCTGGAAGCCCGCCTTCGCGAGCATGCCGTCGGGGCATGCAACGACTGCGGCGGCTGCTGCCATCGCGATCGGCGCGCTGTGGCCGAAGGCGCGCGCCCCGATGTGGGCCTACGCCGCGCTGATCATGGCGAGCCGCGTCATCATCGAGGCGCACTACGTCAGCGACGTGATTGCGGCCGCATTCGTGGGCGGATTCGGCGCGATTCTCGCGCGCAACTGGTTTGCCGCGCGCGGCCTTGCCTTCGTGCCCGGCACCGACGGCGCCGTGCGCACGCTGCCGGGGCCGTCGTGGCGCCGCGTCAAGGCGGTTGCCCGCTGCCTGCTCGCTCAATAAGAAGCGCTGCTGCTGCTTCATCACGGAACCCGATGACCGACACGAATGCATCAGGCCCGCCTCAGCCCGCCGTTTCGGTGGTGGTGCCGGTGCGTAACGAAGCCGACAACGTGCGCCTGCTGACCGACGAGATCGCGGCGGCGCTCGCCGGCCGCTGCAACTTCGAGCTCATCTATGTCGACGACGGCTCGACCGACGCGACGCAAGACGCGCTCGGCGCGCTCAAGGTCGAGCGTCCGTGGCTGCGCCGGATCAGGCACACGGCCTCCTGCGGCCAGTCCGCGGCGGTGCGCAGCGGGGTGATCGCGGCGCGCGCCCCGCTGATTGCGACGCTCGACGGCGACGGGCAGAACGATCCCTCGTTCATCCCCGCGCTGCTGCATGCCTTCGAGCATGGCGGGGCGAAGATCGGACTGGTCGCGGGCCAGCGCGTCGGGCGGCGCTCCGGCGCGTGGAAGAAGCTCCAGTCGCGCATCGCCAATGCGGTGCGCGGCGCGATCCTGCGCGACGGCACGCGCGACTCGGGCTGCGGGCTGAAGGTGTTCCGCCGCGATGCGTTCCTGGCATTGCCCTATTTCGATGCCCTGCATCGCTTCCTGCCGGCGCTGGTCCGGCGCGACGGCTACGACGTCGCCTACGTCGACGTGATCGACCGCCCGCGCCACGCCGGCCGATCGAATTACGGTCTATGGGACCGGCTCTGGGTCGGCATTCTCGATCTCGCCGGCGTGTGGTGGCTCGTTCGCCGCCGCAGACGTGTCCCGCAGGTTTCGGAGGTCTGAATGCTCGGCGCGCTGCAAGATTACCTGCATGACGTCTTCATCCTGCAGTTCGACGCCTGGGTCGCGCTCGGCTTCCTGGCGCAGGCGTTGTTTTCCATGCGCTTCCTGGTGCAGTGGATCGCCTCGGAGCGCGCCGGCCGCAGCGTCATTCCGACCGCGTTCTGGATCTTCTCGATTGCCGGCGGCGTGCTCCTGTTCGTCTATTCGCTCTACCGCCGCGACCCGGTGTTCATCGCGGGCCAAGGGCTCGGCCTGTTCATCTATCTGCGCAATCTCTACTTCGTGCTGCGCGAGAAAAAGCAGGTGACCGCGTAGGATTTTCCGGGCGATGTTTCTCAGGCCGAGCTTACCGTTAATGGAGGAACTGCATGCACCGCATCGGTATCCTGGCCGTCGCTCTGTCTTTCGGTTTTACCGGCACGGCCGTTGGCCAGCCGGCAGACTCCGGCATCGAACTCATCTCGGCCGACACTCCCGTCGCAACGGCAAGCGGTGCCACATTTACGGCGCCGTCGGGCTGGCGCGTCACATCGACGCCAAGCAAAAAGGTCCTTGAGCCGCCCGAGGCGGATTCGCATCTGGCGCTGGTCGACGTCAAAGCCGCGAATGCCGCCGCCGCTGTCGCGGCCGGCTGGGCAAGCTATCGTCCCGATGCAACGCGACCGGTCAGACTCACGACGCCGCAGGCGCCCCAGAATGGCTGGGAAGAGCGGCACTTCTACAGCTATGAGACGTCGCCCAACGAGAAGGCCGTGGTTTACGCATTGGCCTGGCGGGCGGGCGAGGATTGGACCGTCGTGATCGTCGACGCGTCCCGCGCGACCTTTGAGAAACGCAATGCGGCCTTTTCACTGACGATCGGCAGCTTGCGTCCGAAGGGATACCAGCGCGAGATGTTCACGGGCAAGAAAGCTCAGGCATTGGACGCCGAGCAAATCACCCTGCTCAAGGATTTCGTCCAGGACGTCATGCAACAGCTCGGCATCCCGGGCGTCGGTCTCAGTCTGATCGACGGCGGCAAGGTCGTCTTTCAGGGCGGCCTCGGCGTGAAGACCCTGGGCAAACCGGATCCGGTGGACGCCGACACGCTTTTCCTGGCCGCCTCCAATACCAAGGCGATGACCACCTTGCTCCTTGCCGAACTGGTCGACGAGAGCAAATTGCGCTGGGACCAGCCCGTGACGGATGTCTATCCGGGCTTCAAACTGGGAAACGCCGAAACCACGCGGCAGGTGCTGGTGAAGCACTTGCTGTGCGCATGCACGGGCCTTCCCCGTCAGGACTTCGAGTGGCTGTTCAATTATGCAACGGCGACACCGGCGTCGTCGCTCGCATCGCTTGCCACCATGCAGCCGACCAGCCGCTTCGGAGAGGTCTACCAATACAGCAACGTCATGGCCGGAGCCGCCGGTTATGTCGGCGCACACCTTGTGCGTCCAAATGAGGAACTCGGCGCCGCCTATGACGAGGCCATGCGGTCCAAGGTGTTCGGACCTCTCGGAATGACGCGGACGACCTTCGATTTTCCGACCGCCATAAACGGCAACTTCGCGAGCCCCCACGGCGACGACGTCGACGGCAAGACGTTTCCCGCACGCATGGACAACAACTACTCGGTCCTTCCGTTGCGTCCGGCCGGCGGTATGTGGACCAGCGCGCGCGACCTGTCGAAATACCTGCTGATGGAACTGGCGCTCGGCGTGTTGCCCGACGGGACACGCCTGGTCTCGAACGAAAGCCTTGTGGAGCGACGCAGGCCGCAGATTCTCATGGGCGAGGATACGGCCTACGGGATGGGGCTCGTGATCGACACGCGCTACGGCATTCCGGTTGTGTATCACGGTGGCAGTATATTTGGTTACAAGAGCGACATGATATTCCTGCCCGATCACGGCGTCGGGGCGGTGGTTCTGGCGAACGCGGACACCGGCGGCTTCCTGACCGGTCTGTTGCGGCGGCGGCTGCTCGAGGTGCTGTTCGACGGCAAACCCGAGGCAGTCGAGCAGGCGAGGGTCACGGCCGCACAGCGGATCGCCAACATCGCCAAGAACCGCGAGCGGCTGGTCGTCCCGGCGGACGCTGCGGAGGCCGGCAAGCTCGCGGCCAACTACGTCTCACCCGCGCTCGGCGCGCTGCGCGTCGTTAAGCAGGATGGTGCGACAATCTTCGATTTTGGCAAGTGGCGCAGCGCGGTCGCTTCGCGGCGAAATGACGACGGAACGACGTCATTCATCTCCATCGACCCCACGGTCAGCGGCTTCAATTTCGTCGTCGGCGAGAGGGACGGGAAGCGGGCTTTGATTGTCCGCGCTGCGCAACAGGAATATGCATTTGTCGAGGCGGCAGCTCCGTGATCCGCATCGGATAAGCCGTCGCGAGGCTTCTCATCAAGCCTGCCCACGAGGTCGCTGAGTGCCTCGGAGGTTGAATGCTCAGCGCAATTCCGAATTACCTGCACGAGGTGTTCGTCATGCAGTTCGACGCCTGGGTCGCGCTCGGCTTCCTGGCGCAGGCGCTGTTTTCCCTGCGCCTTCATGGCTCACTCCGGCGAAAGTTGATCTTCAATATTACGGCAAGCGCGCCTGTAGTGGTTTGATTTTGCGCAAATCAGGCGACAGCAACCACTGGCGATCCGACTTGCCCGGAACCGGATAGGGGTAGATGGTGAGGGCGCCGAGATCAATGCAGTGGTGAACATGGCAGTCGATCAGGAGATCGCGGTCATACCTCCGGCAGAAGAGCCGGAGGATCTGCCTCTGCCGTCAGATCCGAAAGTCATATTTCTTGGTGGCCTGTTCATTCTTGCGGTACTGGCGGCAGCCTATGTTGCGAGCGAGATTGTGCTGCCACTGGTCTTTGCAATCATTCTCAAGCTCCTTCTGCAGTCGAGTATGCGCCTGTTGGAGCGGTTGCATGTGCCCCGGATACTCGCGGCGCTTCTGCTAATCCTGGCGCTGTTCGGAACGATTGTCGGCTTGGGGGCTGCTATATCAGGCCCTGCCGGCACTTGGGCAGCCAAGCTTCCGGAGGGCATCCCGCGGCTTCAAGAGCGGCTGAGCTTTATGCGAGAACCCATCAACACGCTGCAACGGTTCTTGCAGCGGGTAGAAAATTTTGGAGCAACGACACCGTCACCGACTGCGGCCACTTCGGCGCAAGGCCCAACTCTTCTAACGACTCTGTTTACTGGGACGCGGAATTTTGCCAGCGGTTTCTTTACGACGGTGCTGTTTCTCTTTTTTCTACTTCTGTCTGGCGACATTTTTCTGCAGCGGCTGGTGGAGATAATGCCGCGCTTCAGCAGCAAGCGCCAGGTTGTCGAAATCTCGCAGCAAATCGAAAGCGACATCTCCGCGTATCTGGTCACGATCACGATCATGAACGCGGCAGTAGGAATCGCAATGGGATTGGTGATGTGGTTCACCGGTGTGGGCGACCCAATACTCTGGGGGACGGTGGCCTTTCTGCTGAACTATGTGCCGATCCTCGGCACTGCTTTGGGCGTGTCGGTCTTTCTTCTCGCCGGCCTGCTGACCTTCGACACTCTATGGCAAGCGTTGCTTCCTGCCGGACTTTACTTCGGATTCCATTTGATCGAGGGCGAGACGGTCACGCCGATGCTTCTGGCCAGACGGTTCACCCTCAATCCGGTCCTCGTCATCATCTCGCTCATCTTCTGGTTCTGGATGTGGGGTATTCCGGGCGCGATACTCGCTGTGCCCATGCTGGCGGTTGTTAAGATCATCTGCGACCGCGTCCGGCCGTTGGCTGCGTTTGGCCACTTTCTCGAGGGGTGACAAAAGTCTTCGACCCTCTTCGCTGCTCGGCTGCGTTGCCATGAGATGCCGTGTTGCGAACCACCGTGCAAATTGTCCGCTCTGCGGGAAAGAGCAGACGCCGTGGGTGATGAGTACACGCCTAGCCGACAGCGCGCATCGCCGCGAAGCCCCCCTCCAGATCGGCGATGAGGTCGCCGACGTCTTCCAGCCCGATATGGAAGCGCAGCGTCGGCCCGTCCGGCTGCCATGCGGTGGCGGTGCGGAACGCCGCGCAGTCGAACGGGATCACCAGGCTCTCGAACCCGCCCCATGAGGCGCCGATGCCGAACAGCGTCAGCGCGTTGATGAAGGCGTGCGCGGCCTTGTCCGGCATCGGCTTGAGCACGATGCTGAACAGACCCGACGCGCCGGAAAAATCGCGCTTCCACAGGGCGTGACCCGGATCGGTCTCGAGCGCGGGATGCAGCACGCGCGCCACCTCCGGGCGTGCCGCAAGCCACCGGGCGACCGCCAGCGCGGACTCCTGATGGTGCAACAGCCGGACCTGCATGGTGCGCAGGCCGCGCAGCGCGAGGAAGACATCCTCCGGCCCGGCGCAGAACGCCGTCGCCTCGAACGTCGCGCGCAGATCGCGCCAGCAGCGCTCGCTCGCCGACACCATCCCGAGCAGCAGATCCGACGAGCCGCTGCAATATTTGGTCCCGGCTTCGATCGCGAGATCGACGCCGCGTGCATGCGGCGGGAAGAACAGCGGCGTCGCCCAGGTGTTGTCCATCAGCACGATCAAGTCGCGCGCGTGCGCGGCCTTGGCGATCGCCGGGATGTCCTGCATCTCGAAGGAGAGCGAGCCGGGCGCTTCGGTGAACACCGCGCGGGTGTTCGGCTTGAACAGGCTCGCCACGTCCGCGCCGAGCAGCGGATCGTAATAGCTCGTCTCGACGCCGAACCGCCTGAGCACCGTGTCGCACAGGTTCCGTGTCGGCCGGTAGACCGAGTCCGGGACCAGCAGATGATCGCCGGCCTTCAGGCACGAGAGCAGCGCGAGCGAGATCGCCGCGAGCCCGGAGGGGAGCAAGACCGTGCCCGCCGCGCCGCTGATTTCGGACCATGCGGTTTCGAGCGCATTGGTGGTCGGCGTGCCCTTGGTGCCGTAGGTGTAGCGCGCATCGCGCTTGAGGAATTTCTCGGCATTCGGGTACAGCACCGTCGATCCGCGATAGATCGGCGTGTTGACGAAACCGTATTGCTCGGACGGGACCCGGCCGGCGGTCACGAGCCGCGTGGCGGGCGCCAGCGGCTTTGCCGCACCGCCGCCGCCACTTTCGTTCTCGGGTATCCGGTTCATCTGTGCTAGGTCCTTTGGGGCGGGGCATATACGGCGGCAAAGAGCCTGATCGTCAACCCCTTGACCTTGCTGGACGATCGTTCTGAGATGTCCCCCGACGGTTGCCTGAGAGATTACCGGTCACCCTCTAGCCTGGAGAACGTTGTGTCATGAAACGCGCCGTAACCACACTCGCCCTCGCGGCGGCGGTCGCCTTTGCGGCGTCCGCGGCGTCGGCCCAGTCGCTCAATGCGATCAAGTCGCGCGGCATCCTCAACTGCGGCGCCAACGGCACGCTCGGCGGCTTCGGCCTGCCGGATGCGCAGGGCAACTGGACCGGGCTCGACGTCGATTTCTGCCGCGCGCTCGCGGCGGCGATCTTCAACGATCCGGCCAAGGTCAAGTTCGTCGCGCTCACTGCGAAGGACCGCTTCACCGCGCTGCAGTCCGGCGACGTCGACGTGCTCGCGCGCAATACCACCTGGACCTCCTCGCGCGACACCTCGCTCGGGCTGAACTTCACCGCCGTGAACTATTACGACGGGCAGGGCTTCCTGGTGCGCAAGGCGCTGAAGGTGAACTCGGCGCTCGAGTTGAACGACGCCGCCGTGTGCGTGCAGCAGGGCACCACGACCGAGCTCAATCTGGCGGACTACTTCCGCGCCAACAAGATGAAGCTCAAGACGGTGACCTTCGCGAGCGCCGACGAGGCGATCAAGGCCTACGACTCCGGGCGCTGCGACGCGTTCACCACCGACGCCTCCGGCCTCTATGCGGAGCGGCTGCGGCTCGCCAAGTCCGACGACCACATCGTGCTGCCGGAAATCATCTCCAAGGAGCCGCTCGGTCCGTCGGTGCGTCACGGCGACGACCAGTGGTTCGACATCGTGAAGTGGACGCACTACGCGATGCTGACCGCCGAGGAGCTCGGGGTCACCAAGGCCAATGTCGACGAACAGATGAAGTCGGCCAATCCGGACGTGAAGCGCCTGCTCGGCACCGAGGGCAATTATGGCGAGCAGCTCGGCCTGACCAAGGACTGGGCCTACCGCATCGTCAAGCACGTCGGAAACTACGGCGAAGTCTTCGAAAAGAACGTCGGGCAGGGCTCGCCGCTCAAGATCGCGCGCGGCGTGAACGCGCTGTGGACCAAGGGCGGCCTGCAATACGCCCCGCCGATCCGCTGAACCCGCCGATATTCACGGAACGAAGGCCGGGTGGCATACCACCCGGCCTTTTTCGCGGGCGCCGCTTGCATGTGGTGAAAACGTAGGATGAAATGATTGGGCCGATGGGGGCAAACGCCGGAGCGGCGTTCGGGGAGCGGCATGAGCATTGCGCAGGAAGGCGGACCGCCGAAAGTCGCGCTGATCTATGATCCCAAGGTCCGCAGCATCGCCTATCAGGTCGTTCTCGTCGCCATCATTCTCTTTCTGGCGTATTCGGCGGTGCGCAACGCGGCCGACAACCTCGCGCGCGCGAAGATCGCCTCCGGCTTCGGCTTCTGGAACCAGACCGCCGGCTTCGACATCAGCCAGACGCTGATCGAATACTCGGCGCAGGGCGGGACGTACGGCCGCGCCTTCTGGGTCGGCCTGCTCAACACGCTGCTGGTCGCCGCGATCGGCATCGTGCTTGCCACCATCGTCGGGTTCATGGTCGGCATCGCGCGGCTGTCGCGCAACTGGCTGATCGGCAGGCTGGCGGGCGGCTACGTCGAGTTGATCCGCAACGTGCCGCTGCTGCTGCAGCTGCTGTTCTGGTACAACGCGGTGCTCAAGGCGCTGCCCGACCTGCGCGACAGCTGGACCGTGTTCGGCAACGTCTACCTCAACAACCGCGGGTTCTTCGCGCCGTATCCGATCTTCGGGGAGGGCATCGGCCTGGTGGCCGCCGCGTTCGTGCTCGGCGTCGCCGGCGCGATTGCGTTCCGCATCTGGGCGCGCAGGCGCCAGGAGCGCACCGGCGAGCAGGCGCCGGTCGGGTTGGTCGCGCTCGCCCTGATCGTCGGCCTGCCGCTGATCGCATTTTTCATCGCCGGCATGCCGGCGACGCTGGAATATCCCGAGAAGGGCCGCTTCAACATCCGCGGCGGCCTCGAAATCCTGCCCGAGTTCGTGGCGCTGCTGATCGGGCTCGTGCTCTACACCGGCGCGTTCATCGCCGAGGTGGTGCGCGCCGGCATCATGGCGGTGTCGAAGGGGCAGACCGAGGCTGCCGGCGCGCTCGGCCTGCGCGCCGGCCAGACGCTCAAGCTCGTGGTCATTCCGCAGGCGATGCGCGTGATCATCCCGCCGCTGACCAACCAGTATCTCAACCTCACCAAGAACTCCTCGCTCGCGGTGTTCGTCGGCTATCCCGACCTGGTGCAGATCTTCACCGGCACGGTGCTCAACCAGACCGGCCAGGCGGTCGAGGTCGTGATGATCACCATGGCGGTCTATCTCACGATCAGCCTCGTCACCTCGATGGCGATGAACTGGTACAACGCGCGCATCGCGCTCGTGGAACGGTGACGCGCCATGGCGATCGCGACGCACGACAGCAGGATAGTGGGCAAGGAGCGCTTCGTGCGCGCCACGCCGGTCGCCGAATTGCCGGCGCCGGTCGCCATGACCGGCGTGATCGGGTGGGTGCGCGCGAGCCTGTTCGCCGGCCCGCTCAATACGATTTTGACGGTCCTGACGGTCCTGCTGCTGATCTGGCTCGTCCCGCCGATCATCGATTTCCTGTTCGTGCACGCCGTGTGGACCGGCGCCGACCGCGAAGCCTGCCTGCCGACCGCGGAGCACCCCGAGGTCGGCGCCTGCTGGGCCTTCGTGCGCGACCGCTTCTCCTACTTCATCTATGGCTCGTATCCGATCCCCGAGCGCTGGCGCGTCGATATCTTCTTCGCGATGCTGGCCGTTGGCATCTTCTGGCTCCTGTGGCTTGAAGCGCCGCGGCACGATCTCGGCGCGCTGTACTTCTTCGTCGTCGTTCCGATCGTGTCGTACATCCTGCTGACCGGCTGGCCGCTGATCGGCCTGCGCGCCGTGGACACGTCATTGTGGGGCGGCGTGCTGGTGACCATCGTGGTGTCATGGGTCGGCATCGTGTTCTCGCTGCCGATCGGCATCCTGCTCGCGCTCGGGCGGCGCTCGAACATGCCCGCGGTCAAGCTGTTCTCGGTGATCTTCATCGAGTTCGTGCGCGGCGTGCCGCTGATCACCGTGCTGTTCATGGCGAGCGTGATGCTGCCGCTGTTCGTGCCGGACGCCTACTCGCCCGACAAGCTGTTGCGCGCGCTGATCGGCATCGCGATGTTCGCCTCCGCCTACATGGCGGAAGTCGTGCGCGCCGGCCTGCAGGCGATCCCGAAGGGACAGTACGAAGGCGCGATGGCGGTCGGGCTCGGCTACTGGCAGATGATGTATCTCATCGTCCTGCCGCAGGCGCTCAAGATCACCATCCCGAACATCGTCAACACCTATATCGGCCTGTTCAAGGACACGACGCTGGTGGTGATCGTCGGCATCTTCGACTTCCTGCGCACCGTCGAGGTCTCGCGCATCGATCCGAAGTGGGCGGCGCCGACCACGAGCGCGACCGGCTACGTGTTCGCCGCGATCTTCTACTTCATCTTCTGCTACGGCATGTCGCGCTACGCCAAGAGCGTGGAAGCGCGGCTCGGAAAAGCCGACAGGCGTTAAGCGAAGGAACCGCCATGAGCCAAGCTGCCGAAGCCGCCCCCGCGTCCAACAGTGCGCTCGCCGTCGAGATCGTCGGCATGCACAAGTGGTACGGCGAGTTTCACGTGTTGAAGGACATCAACCTCGCGGTCGAGCGGCGCGAGCGCATCGTCATCTGTGGGCCGTCCGGCTCCGGCAAGTCGACCATGATCCGCTGCATCAACCGGCTCGAGGAGCATCAGCAGGGCCGCATCATCGTCGACGGCACCGAGCTCACCGGCGACCTGAAGAAGATCGACGAAGTGCGCCGTGAAGTCGGCATGGTGTTCCAGCACTTCAACTTGTTCCCGCACCTCACCATCATGGAAAACTGCACGCTCGCGCCGATCTGGGTGCGCAAGATGCCGAAGAAAGAAGCTGAAGACAAAGCGATGCACTTCCTCACCAAGGTGAAGATCCCCGAGCAGGCGCACAAATATCCCGGCCAGCTTTCGGGAGGCCAGCAGCAGCGCGTCGCCATCGCCCGTGCGCTGTGCATGCAGCCCAAGATCATGCTGTTCGACGAGCCGACCTCCGCGCTCGACCCCGAGATGGTCAAGGAGGTGCTCGACACCATGGTGCAGCTTGCCCAGGACGGCATGACGATGCTGGTCGTCACGCACGAAATGGGCTTCGCGCGCCAGGTCGCGAACCGCGTGATCTTCATGGACGCGGGCCAGATCGTCGAAATGAACGAGCCGAACGAGTTCTTCTCGCATCCGCAGCACGAGCGGACCAAGGTGTTCCTGAGCCAGATCCTGCACTGAGCGGCGTCGCCCGGCGGTCCCGCGCCGCTACCAGAACACCCAGTAGATCAGTCCTGCGATGAGCAGGAGAAATACGACCTGGCCGATGCGGCAGGGCGCGCAGAGCTTTGCTTCCGCCATCCTACCGCCACCAGCAGAACAGGATCGTGCGGATCACGAACATCCAGACCAGGCACACAACCTCGATGATCGTGACCCAAGCGACGCACACGATGTTCGCGATCCAGATGACTCCGTGACAGACCATGTTCACGACCCAGACCATTCCGGTGCAGATCTGGGTGAAGACCCAAACCAGAGCCTGGCAGCCCCAGGAGCATGGCCACCACGTGCAACAACTGCTCGAAGCCGAGGTGCCCCATTCGTTGCAGGTCTCATATCCGTCGTCTCTCCAATCGTTGCACTGGTCGTGGCCGTGATCCGCCCATTGATTGCATTCGTCGCGCGCGCTCTGTCCCCATTGGACGCACTGCCTCGATTGGAACGTTAGATATGTGCAGTTGAGCAGATCGAAGAGATGAGCGATGAATCCGAGAACCGCCAAGATCAGCACAAGTATCAATGCGATCGGCACGAGCAGCCACGACCACCAGGGACAATGCGGCAGGCGCGGCCGCGTCACGATGAGCTTTTCGTTGCATGCCTTGAGTGCGTCGAGCGCGGTAGGATCGAGGAGCGGTTCGCCGCTTGTGCAGTCGCAGACCTTTATCTTGTTGGCTGTACGGCACGCCGCAAAGGCATTTTCCTGGGCGTAGGCGTCGACCTCGAACGGGTTGTTGTCGTAGCTCAAGACGGAAAGGTAGCAGGCGAGGTATTGGGTCAAGCCCGGACGCACCATGCCAAATCCGCATCCGCCGGCGACCGCGGTGAATTGCTGAACGTGGAAGCCCTCGTGCACGATCGTGTCGATCGTCGAGTCTTTGCAAAAATCCGTGGCGTCGCCCAGATAGATCCTGTACCCGCAGACACCGAGCGGATTGGGTATCGTGATGGCGCCGTAGCCGGGCAGCATCCACCACGGCTTCCCGGCGAAGAACATGACGCCGTTCCAGTCCACCGTCGGGTAAAGAAATTCCAATAGCTTTCGTGCGCAGTCGGGAATGGTGATCGGCGTAGCCATTTCGTCCCCCCCCCAGGGAAATACAATCAAAGATGATAAACGGCATCGGAAGATATCACAACCTGTATCGTGGGGGGCGGGCGCGAACGTGACGATTGACCGGATGCGGCCGTCGCGGCGACGATTGGCGAGACGGTCGCCGCACTCGCGCGCGTTTCGCTCCTGACTTTTACCGCAGGACCGGTGCAAGCGCGTGGCGGTGCTCCGCGGGCCAGATCGTCGAAATGAAGGAGCCGAACGCGTATCTCGCATCGCCAGCACGAACGGACCAAGGTGTTCGTGAGCCGGATCGTGCACTGAGCGGATTGTCGGGACCGGGCTTGTCCGGCCATTCCGTCTTGCTTCGCGTGCGTTCCGTCGCGGATGCCCGGCCGCCATTGCAATCAGGCCCCTCTCCGAGGGGCGATGGCCGGGCGTGACGAACTTTATCCGAGCCGCTCGAACTTTCCGTTGATCGCCATCAGGCCGGTCTCGACGGCGAGCTTGGGCTGCCTCTCGTTGACCTGCTTGCGAAACTCCGCGAGCGCTTTGCGGTGCGTCTCGGTTTCGGCGTCCTTGGTGGCGACGGCCGCTTCGCAATAGGCGATCTTTGCGGCGCCGCAATCGCGGTGATCGATCGCGATCACCTTCTTGATGTTGTGCAGCTCGATCGAGGTGGCGAGGTTGTCCCAGAACGCCTTGTGCCAATCCTTGAACGGCTCGGCGACGACGCCGATCGCGGCGCCGGCGATCACGAACTGGCTGTATTGGCCGGTCAGGTGGCGTTTCGCCGTGTACTTTCGCACCGGCTCCTGCAGGCGCGGGTCGATGCAGCCGAGCACCATCGCCTCGTAGTGCCCGGTGGCGGCGATCGCCATGTAAGGCTGGACTCCCGCGAACAGCGCAAGACCGCCGGCCGCACGCAGGAGATGGCGCCGGTCGAGCCGCCCGGACAAGAGATCGCCGCAGCACGTGCAGCCACCGAACTTGTGTGGTTGCGCCATATCAGCCTCCCGGACGAAACGCCGACGGTATCGCCGCGCTCACCGCCGCCAGTTAAGTCCCGACCGGCCGACGGCGCAATCGGCCGCCTTGAAACTTTTGCCTTTGCGCACCGTATTGGGACCGCGCCACCACCGGGAGGACTTGATGAGCAACGCCAATATCGCGCAGGTGCAGAGCCTTTATGCCGCCTTCGGCCGCGGCGACGTCGCAACCATCATTGCCGGGCTTGCACCCGACGCGGATTGGGAGTCGGTCGGCCGCAGGTCCGACTATCCGGCGTTTGGCTCGCGCCGCGGCGCAGCCGAAATCGAGGAGTTCTTCCAGATCGTCGCCGAGCACGAGGACTTCTCCGACTTTTCTCCACGCGCGTTCTACGCCGCCGGCGACAAGGTGTTCGTGCTCGGCAGCTATACGCTGAAGATGAGGAACACCGGCAAGCCGGTGGCGTGCGAATGGGTGCATGTGTTCACGTTCCGCGACGGCAAGGTGACGCGCTGGCGCGAGCACACCGACACGGCGCAATTTGCCGCGGCCTGGCGCGGCTGATCACTCGACGTAGATCATCTTGCGCGTCATGCCGCCGTCCACGGTGAAGTTTGCGCCGGTGACGAAGCCGGAGCGCTCGCCGTCGAGCAGCCAGGCGGCAAGCTCGGCGATGTCCTCCGGCCGGCCGACGCGCCCCGCGGGATGCTGCGCGTGGTCCTTGCGCCGCAGCTTGTTGTAGTCGCGCGTCGCGATCCAGCCGGGGCTGATGCAGTTGACGCGCACGGGCGCGAGACTGATCGCGAGCGCATGGGTCAGCGCCACCAGCCCGCCTTTGCTCGCCGAATAAGCCTCCGTGTCCGGCTCCGACATTGCGGCGCGGGTCGAGGCGATCGAGACGAACGCCCCGCCAGTCTGGCGTAACGGCCGCTCGGCCGCCTTGGCGAGCAGGAAGGCTGCCGTCAGGTTGACGTCGAGCACGCGGCGCCATTCGGCGAGCGTGAGCTGGCGGACCGGCTTGCGGATCATGATGCCGGCATTCGACACGACGCCGTCGAGCTGGCCGAACCGCTCGATCGTGGCGGTGACGGCGCGCCTGGCGGTCGCCTCCTCGCCGATGTCGCCCGCGATGAGGCAGACGCGGCGGGTCAATTTGCCGAAAGCGCGCTCGAGATCGGCCGCCGCAAGGTCGAGCACGCCGACGAGCCAGCCTTCGTCGAGCAGTTGCCGGGCGGTCGCGCGGCCGATCCCGTGCGCGGCGCCGGTGACGAGGGCGACTTTCTGCGCCGCTTTCATGACGCGAGCGGTCCGCCGGCTTTCGTCCACGCGTCGACGCCGCCGTGAAGATGGCAGGCGGAGGCAAGCTGCGCATCCTGCGCGGCCTGCACCGCCATCGCGGAGCGCTCACCGAAGGCGCAGTAGAGCAGGAGCCGCTTGCCGGTCGCGGTGGCGAGGGCATGCAGCATTCCGCCCGGCGCAATGTTGGCGCGCAGGTCGGGGTAGGGGGCATGAACCGACCCCGGAATGACGCCGCGCCGCTCGCGCTCGGCCGTCTCGCGCAGGTCGACGAAGATCACGTCCGGGTGGCCGACCAGCCGCATGGCCTCGTCAGGCTTCACCGCCCAGCCGCGCCGCGCGATCTCGTCCTGCGCCAAGCCCACCCGCATGTTCGCCGGCACCGCCACGTCCATCATCTTCGGATTGGGGAGCTTGAGGTTGTTCATCAGGTCGGCGTACTCCTCGACCGACTTGACCTGCAGGCGCGGATTGAACGCCTTCTCTTCGCCGATGGTGGAGACCGTCTCGCCCTTGTAGTCGTGCGCCGGGAACAGCAGCGTGTCCTCCGGCAGCCGCAACAGCTTGTTGAAGATCGAATCGTATTGCGCGCGCGGGTCGCCGTTCTGGAAGTCGGTGCGGCCGGTGCCGCGGATCAACAGGGTGTCGCCGCTGAACACGCGGTCGGCCATCACATAACTGTAGGAATCGTCGGTGTGGCCGGGCGTGTAGAGCACGTCGAGCGCGACGCCATCCACGGCGAGCTTGTCGCCTTCGGCGAGCCGCATCGACACGACGTCGGCCTTGGTCTGCTCGCCCATCACGGTGATGCAGTGGGTGCGGTCGCGCAGCGCGCCGAGCCCCGTGACGTGGTCGGCATGGAGGTGCGTGTCGACCGCCTTGACCAGCTTGAGGTCGAGCTCGCGGATCAGCTGCAGATAGCGATCGACCTTCTCCAGCACCGGATCGATGATCAGCGCCTCAGCCCCGCGCCGGCGCGCGAGCAGATAGGTGTAGGTGCCGGATACGCTGTCGAACAGCTGGCGGAAGATCATGTCCGCCTCCAGTGGCTCAGGGCTTGCCGGTCACGACCGGCGTATCGGGCCGCGCGCCCCATTCGGCCCAGGAGCCGTCATAAACCCGTCCGGCGCCTTTGCCGAGAGCCTCGACCGCAAACGTCAGGATCGCCGCGGTGACGCCCGAGCCGCAGCTCGTGACCACCGGCTGGTCGAGATCGACGCCCGCCTGCTTGAAGGCGGCCGCGATCTCCTCATGCGACTTGAGCCGTCCGTCCTGCAGCACCTCGCCGAACGGCACGTTGAACGAACCCGGCATATGGCCGCCGCGCAGGCCGGCGCGCGGCTCTGGCGCCTCGGCGCGGAAACGCTCGGCGGAGCGCGCATCGACCAGCTGCGCGGTCTTGTCGAGCAGCACCTTCTGCACGTCGTCGATCGAGGCGACCATCGCGCGGTTGAATTTCGGTGTGAATGTTTTCGGCGCGGGCAGCCTGGCTGGCCCGGTTTCGAGCGCGCGTCCTTCGGATTTCCATTTCGGCAGGCCGCCGTCGAGCACACGCACGTTCTCGGAGCCGAACACGCGGAACGTCCACCACACCCGCGCGGCGCCGTAGAGCCCAAGGCCGTCATAGAGCACGACCGTCATGCCGTCGCCGACACCGAGCGCGCCGACGTCGCGGGCGAACTGCTGCGGCGAGGGGAGCATGTGGGGCAGGGGATTGGCGTGGTCGGAAATCGCGTCGACGTCGAAGCGCTGCGCGCCGGAAATGTGGCCGGCGAGATACTCTGCGTCCGCGTCACGCTTGACGTTCGCCAGATAATAGGAGCTGTCGAGCACGACGACGTTCGGATCGTCGAGGTGCTGGCTCAACCATTCAGTCGAAACGAGCCAGCGGCTCGCAAGTTTTTCTTCTGCCATTCAACGCTCCAAAAGGAATCAGGCGAACGAAATCCGCACGCGGCGGTTCTGCTTGCCCTTCTTCTCGATCTGGGTCACGCGGATCGCGCCGATCTCGCCGGTGCGGCGCACATGCGTGCCGCCGCAGGGCTGCAGGTCGTAGCCGACGATCTCGATCAGCCGCACCTTGCCGGTGCCGATCGGCGGCTTCACCGCCATGGTCTTGACCAGGCCCGGATTGGCCTGGAGCTCTTCATCGCTGATCCAGCGTGAACGCACCTCGGCGTCGGCCTGGATCATCTCGTTCACCTTCGCGGTGATCTCGTCCTTGTCGAGCCCTGCTTCCGGAATGTCGAAGTCGAGCCGGCTGTCGTCCTCGTTCACGGCGCCGCCGGTCACCGGATAGGGCAGCACGGCGGAGAGGAGATGCAAGGCTGTATGCATGCGCATGCGGCGGTAGCGCGGCCCCCAGTCGAGCTTGAGCGTGACGGTCTCGCCGGCCGCCGGCCGCGCGGTGATGCCCTCGGCCGGCACATGCGCGATCTCGGTCTTGAGTTGATCGTTGTAGACGGCGGTCGCGAGCGGAAACTCGCCCTCGGAGGTCACCAGCATGCCGCTGTCGCCCGGTTGCCCGCCCGAGGTCGCATAGAAGCAGGTGCGATCCACCACGATGCCGCCCTTCTCCGTGAGCGCAAGCACGGTCGCGGGCGTGGACGTGAGGTAGGCGTCTTCGCGGAACAGGCAGTCGGTGGGCATTAGCTCTCTCCGCGTCATTCCGGGGCATGCCGAAGGCATGAGCCCGGAATCCATAAACACAAATCGGAATTCCCGGGCCGTGTCCAATCGATAGTTTTGTGGGTATCGATTCCGGGCTCGCGCGCCTTGCGCGCGCCCCGGAATGACCAACTCAAACAAATGGCGGCTTCACCGTTGATTTCCGCTGCAGCCAATCGGGTACCGGCAGGTTCTTCGAGCGCAGGAAATCCGGATTGTACAGCTTCGACTGATAGCGCGTGCCGGAGTCGCAGAGCAGCGTGACGATGACCTTGCCGGGGCCGAGGTCCCTCGCGAGCCGCACCGCTCCCGCGATGTTGATCGCCGACGAGCCGCCGAGGCACAGGCCCTCGTGCTCGAGCAGGTCGAAGATGTACGGGATCGCCTCCTCATCCGGGGTCAGATAGGCCTTCTCGCACTTGATGTCCTCGATGATCGGCGTGACGCGGCCAAGCCCGATGCCCTCGGTGATCGAGCCGCCTTCGCTCGGCTTCGCCTCGCCATGCGCAAACAGATTGTACATCGCGGCGCCGCGCGGATCGGCGCATGCGATCACGATGTCCTTCTTCATCTCGCGCAGGAACGTCGACGTGCCTGCCAATGTGCCCCCGGTGCCGACCGTCGAGACAAACGCATCGACCTTGCCGTCGGTCTGCTGCCAGATCTCCGGGCCGGTCGAGACGTAGTGCGCGCGGCGGTTATCGAGATTGTTCCACTGGTCGGCAAAGATGACGCCGTTCGGCTCGCTCTTGCGCAATTCATCCGCGAGGCGGCGCCCGACATGCTGGTAATTGTTCGGATTGCTGTAGGGGACCGCCGGCACCTCGACCAGCTCGGCGCCGTACAGCCGCAGCATGTCTTTCTTTTCCTGGCTCTGCGTCTCCGGAATGACGATCAGCGTGCGATAGCCGCGCGCGTTGGCGACCAGCGCAAGCCCGATGCCGGTATTGCCGGCCGTGCTTTCCACCACGAGGCCGCCCCGCCTGATCTCACCGCGCTTCTCCGCCTGCAGGATCATCTCGCGCCCGGCGCGATCCTTCACCGACTGCCCGGGGTTCATGAATTCGGCCTTGCCGAGGATGGTGCAGCCGGTCTGTTCGGATACGCGCTGGAGCTTGATCAGCGGCGTGTTGCCGATCGCTTCCACGATGCCGTCGCGAATTTGCATGGAGACATGGCCCGGTGAGACGTCGCCGACCCTAGAGGAGGGCAGATTTGCGGACAAGGCACCCACCCGAGCCGTCATCCCGGACAGCCCGATCTAGGGCCGCATCGGCGTTGCGACCGGGCCCGGCTCACGCAGCTTGGCCGCCAGATTGGCGAACTCGCACAACAGCGGGCGCGTATCGCGCGGATCGATGATCTCCTCGATCAGGAACGTCTCGGCGGTGCGGAACGGCGAGCGATAGAGATTGAGCCGCTCCTCGATCTCGTGGCGCAGCGTGTCGCGGTCCGGCGCCGCATCCAGGTCGGCGCGATAGGCCGCTTCGATGCCGCCTTCGACCGGCAGCGAGCCCCAGTCGCCCGATGGCCAGGCATAGCGATAATGCAGTTTGTGATGCGGCGTGTGACCGGCGCCGGCGACGCCGAACACCTTGCGCACGATCACCGAGCAGAACGGCACGCGCGCCTGATAGATCGCCGCGAGCGCGCGCGCGCCCTGGCGGATGGTGCCGGCCTTCTCGGCTTCGACACCGATGACAAAGCCCGGCACGTCGACCAGGTGCACCACCGGCAGGTGGAAGGTGTTGGCGAGGTCGACGAAGCGCGCGACCTTTTGCGACGCATCCGCGGTCCACCCGCCGCCATAGAAATACGGATCGCTCGCGAGCACCGCGACCGGCCAGCCGTCGAGCCGCGCCAATGCGGTAATGACCGAGCCGCCGAATTTGCGGCCCATCTCGAACAGCGAATCCTTATCGACGATCGCCTGCAGGATGCGGCGCATGTCGTAGACCTTGCGCCGGTCGCGCGGCACCGCCTCGATCAGCCAAGGGTCGCGCCGTGCCGGGTCATCGCGCCGCGCGGGGTCGCCGGCTGGCTCGACGCGCGCGGGCAATTCGTAGACCGACGACGGCAGATAGGAGAGAAAGCGGCGCGCGCGCGCGAACGCTTCCGCTTCGCTCGCCACCACATCGTCGATCGCGCCGCAGCGCGCGTGGATGTCGCTGCCGCCGAGCTCCTCTTTGCTCAGCGTCTGCCCCGCGCGCGCCACCACCGGCGGCCCGGCGATGAACATCTGCGAGATGCCCTCGATCATCACCGAATAATGGCTGCTCACGAGCCGCGCGGCGCCGAGGCCGGCGACCGATCCAAGCCCGAGCGCGACGACCGGGATGGTGCCCATGTTGGCGACGACCCAATCCCACGCCGGATTGGCTGGCACGTAGGTGTAGCCCATCGTCTCGATGGTCTTGACCGAGCCGCCGCCGCCGGTCCCGTCCACCAGCCGGACGAGCGGCACGCGCAGTTCGTTGGCCATCTGCTCGGACTGCACCTGCTTGCCGCGGATCGAGGCGTCGGCCGCGCCGCCGCGCACGGTGAAGTCGTCGCCGCCGACCACCACCGGGCGGTCCTCGATGCGGCCGCGTCCGAACACGAAGTTGGCGGGCTGAAAGGACTGAAGCGCGCCGTCCTCGCCGTATTGCGCGCGGCCGGCGAGCGCGCCGATCTCGTGGAAGCTGCCGGGATCGAGCAGCTGCTCGATGCGCTCGCGCACGGTGAGCTTGCCGCCCGCATGCTGGCGCTTGACCTTGTCGGGCCCGCCCATTTGCCGGGCGAGCGCCTCGCGCCGGCGCAGTTCCTCGATATCGGCTTCCCAGTCCATGCCTCGACCCCCGGCCGCCGCGACTATAGCATCCCATCGGCAGGACAAAGTCGGGCAGGGGCGATGGGCGAAGTCACGGTGCGATCGGAGCTCAATGCGATCGTCTGGAAAATCGAGACGGTGGCTGGCGCAGCCGTCAGTGCGGACGATACGCTGATCGTCCTGGAAGCGATGAAGATGGAGATTCCGGTCGCAGCGCCGCGCGCCGGCGTCGTCAAGACCTTGCTGGTCGAGGAGAAGCAGCAGGTCAGCGAGGGTCAGCCGCTGGCAATTTTACAATTTTGACGCGTCGCCTGAATTGCCGCGACCCCCGGCCGAATGAAGCCACGGTTCCGCCGGAACTCTGCCGGTTCCACTCCTCACGCCTGCCGTAGAGGAAACTCAGATTACCGCCCCAAGGGCGCCTTCGGAGGACTTCCCATGCATCGCAGACTTCTGGCTGCGCTGGCGGCTTCGTCGCTGGCGCTCCTGACATTCAGTGCGGCTCGCGCCGACGACTACCGCATCACCGGACCCATGGTTCACCAAAATCTCGCGATCTATCTTGTCCACGGCAAGTCCGCCGCAGGGCCGGTGCCGCTCACCCTCGATGAGGCGCTCGCCAGGCGCACCGTCAAGGTGCACGAGACCGGCAACGTCAACGAGCTGCAGGTCGAGAACCTCGGCGCCGATGAGGTGTTCGTCCAATCCGGCGATATCGTGAAGGGCGGCCAGCAGGACCGCGTGCTCACCGTCAGCCTGTTGCTGCCGCCGAAGTCCGGCCGCATCCCGATCGCCTCGTTCTGTGTGGAGCAGGGCCGCTGGACCGCGCGCGGCAAGGAGGACGTGAAACTTTTTGCGACGGCGTCCGCGGTCGTCCCGTCGCGCGAGGCGAAGATCGCCATGAAGGCGCCGGTCGCAGCCTTTGCGCCCGGCCTCGCGCCGGTGGGTGGATTTTCCGGCGGCAGCGTCCGGACCACGGCCATTGCGGCGGCCTCGGAGACAGGCGCGCGCCAGCAGGAAGTGTGGCGCAAGGTGCGCAAGGTGCAGGACGGGCTGTCGTCGAACCTCGGCACCACCGTCAACGCGGCCGCATCCCAGAGCAGCCTCCAGCTTGCGCTGGAAAACGAGAAGCTGAAGGACGCGCAGGCGGCTTACATCAAGGCGCTGCAACGCGCGGGCGAGAAGGACGACGACATCATCGGCTATGTGTTTGCCGTGAACGGCAAGCTCAACAGCGCGGAGATCTATCCCTCGAACGGCCTGTTCCGGAAGATGTGGCCGAAGCTGCTGCAGGCGAGTGTCACCGAGGCAATCGGGCAGAAGAATGCGGACAACGATGCTGCGCCGACGGGAGAAGCAGCCTTCGCCTTCCTCACCGCGGCCGCGAACGGCAAGGCAAGCGAGAAGCCGCTTCCGGCCCAGGTGCGGCTCGAGATGCGCGACGCCGAAAGGGCGTTCTATTTCGAGACGCGGCGCGCGAGCGGCGCCTGGGTGCATCGCAGCTATCTGGCGAAGTAACCTGCATCCCAGCGCGAAAGCGGTGCATCGCAGGTGCGGGATCGCCCCAGTCTCATGTTTGGCGATCCCGGGTCAGCGATGCAGCGTTTCATGCTGCGCCGCGCCCGGGACACAGCCCACCGTGGGTGCCCACGGTGGGGGTCACTATACGCAAGCACAACCGGCGCGGCGCTTATCGTTGTGCGCGGCTTCTGCTACCGTAAAAGTGTCGTAGGGCAGGCAAGCAGCGACGCGACGCCCGCCACGGCTGATGGCGGGCACGCTGCGCTTTGCCCGCCCTACGTTTCCGACTCGACGTGAAAGCCGAAAATGCCTCCAGTAAAATCCCAGGGCCAATTGGAAACGGCGATTGCCTCCGGCCGCTTCGTGATCACCGCCGAGATCACGCCGCCGGTTTCGTGCAGTCCCGATGAACTGCTGGCGAAGGCGACGCCGTTGAAGGGTCTCGCCGATGCCGTGAACGTCACCGACGGGGCGGGGGCACGCGCGCATCTCGGCGCGATGGCGGCTGCGACGATCCTGCACCAGAACGGCATCGAGCCGGTGCTGCAGCTCACCTGCCGCGACCGCAACCGGCTGGCGCTGCAGAGCGATTTGCTGGGCGCTGCGGCACTCGGCATCCACAATCTGCTCGTGCTGCGCGGCGACGACCCGAGCGCCGGCGATCAGCCGGACGCCAAGCCGGTGTTCGATCTCGACTCCGGCGCATTGATCGAGACCGCGGTCCGCATCCGCGATCGTGGCACACTTCCCTCAGGACGCAAGGTGACCGGCAAGGCCGATTTCTTCGTCGGCGCGGCCGACATGCCGATCGATCCGCCGCCTGACTAGGTGCCGAAGAGCCTGAAGGGCAAGATCGCGGCCGGCGCGCAGTTTGCGCAGACGCAGTTCTGCATGGATATCGAGATCGTACGCCGCTATGTGGCGCGGCTCGCCGAACACGGGCTGACCGAGCGCATCGCGCTGCTGATCGGCGTTGCGCCGCTGCGCTCGGGCCGCTCGGCGCGCTGGATCAAGGAACAGCTCTACGGTGCGATCATTCCCGACGACATCGTTGAGCGGCTGGAATATGCCGGCGATCCCGCCGCCGAGGGGCGGCAGATTTGCGCCGACTTCATCGAGCAGCTGGCAACGGTGCCGGGCGTGGCCGGCGCTCACATCATGGCGCCGAACAATGAGGGCATGATCCCGGGCGTGATCACGCGCGCCCGTGCCGTTGTGACAGATCGCGCCAAGACGCGAGCCGTGTTCGGCAAGGTCCGGCACGCCTAGTCACGGCGCCATATCCCGGCGCTCATCGAAGACCGAGCGCAGCGCCGGATTGAGCGCCAATACCGCGGCGCCGGCGCCAGCTGCGATCGCGGCGATCATCAGGAAGAAGTGCGCCTTGTCCATGCTGCTCCAGAAGCCGCCGAGCCAGCCGCCGAGGATCTCGCCGGGAAAGCTCGCCGCGAGCCACAGCCCCATCATCAAGGAAAGAACGCGGGCGGGCGCGATGCGCGAGACCAGCGCAAGCCCGACCGGTCCGAGATGCAATTCGCCGATCGTCACGATGACGAAATAGGCGACGAGCCATAACGGGCTCGCTTTGTCGCCGCTGCCGAGGGTGAGTGCCGCCGCGGCCATGACCAGATTGGCGAGGCCGACGAAGAAGAACGCGAGCGCGAGCTTGCCGATGGTGGACATCTCGGTCCCGCTGCGCGCCTGCCATGCCCAGAGCTTGAGCAGCGGCGGCGTCAACACGAAAATCATCAGCGGGTTGAGCGCAAGAAACCAGGTCGTCGGGATGTGACCCGTCCAGACGCCGAGATCGGCGCGCCGGTCGGTGAAATCGTCGGCCCAGAGCATCAGCGTATTGCTCTGCTGCTCGTAGGTCGCCCAGAAGAACGCCGTCAGCAGGAACACCGCCAGCAGTCCGGAGATCGCCAGCCGTTCGTGCCCCTCGAGCGGAGGCGCAGCCGCCGGCAGCGCGCGTGGCGTACGCCGTTCGTCGGGCGGCAGATGACGCAGGCCGGCAAGATAGATCGCCAAACTGATCAGCATTCCGACGCCTGCGGCCGCGAAGCCGTAGTGCCAACCGACCTCTCCGCCGAGCGTGCCGGCAACCAGCGGCGCGGCAAACGCGCCGATGTTGATGCCGACATAGTAGATCGAGTAGGCGCGCACGCGGCGCCGGTCGTCCGGGGCGTAAAGCGAGCCGACCTGGGTCGACACGTTGGGCTTGAACGCACCCATGCCCAGCACGAGCAGGCCGAGCGCGACGAACAGAAACGCCTCGGCGGCCATCAGGAAGTGGCCGGCCGCCATCAGCAGCGCACCGGCGATGGCCATCCGGCGCTGGCCGAAAAAGCGATCCGCCAGATAGCCGCCGAAGATCGGCAGCAGATAGGCGAAGCCCGCATAGAACCCGAAGATCTGCGAGGCGAGGGGCTGCGGCGCGAGCGGCCCGAACATGCCTTCCAGCACTGCCTTCACGGCCCGGTAGCCGATCACGGCCTCCACCTGGCCGGGCAGCAGCAGATACTTCACCAGATAGAGGACGAGCAGCGAGGCCATGCCGTAGTAGGAGAAGCGCTCCCACATCTCGGTCGCGGACAGGACGGTCAGGCCCTTGGGATGACCGAACAGATCCGGATGGCTCACCGGCGCGGCGTTTCTGCTCATCTGTTTGTGCATAGGCGCGCCGGCGGCCTGCGGGTTTTCCGGCTCTCATTACCGGCTATAATCGCCGCACGCACAAGAAGCCAAACGAGGAGCGACCATGACCGCCCAAGCCATTCCCTTCGATCACGCACGCCTCGATCGTCTGATGGATGAAGCCGGCATCGACGTGCTGCTCGCGACCTCGAAGCACAATGTGCAGTACCTGCTCGGCGGGCATCGCTCGATCTTCTTCGACTACATGGATGCGATGGGGCTCTCGCGTTATCTCCCCATCGTGGTCTATCCGAAGGGGAAGCCGGACAAGGCCGCGTATTTCGGGCATCGGCTCGAGGGCTTCCAGAAAGAGGTGAAGCCGTTCTGGACGCCGGAAGCGCAAACCAACTCGTCCGGCGCGCTCGACACGATGGGCAAGGCGACCGATTATCTGCGCCGCTCCGGCATTCCGAACAAGCGGATCGGGATCGAGACGACCTTCATGCCGATGGATGCAGGGGCCGCGCTCAAGAGCGCGATGCCGGGCAGCGAGATCAAGGACGCGCTCGTGGTGCTGGAGCGCCAGCGCCTGCGCAAGTCGCCGCAAGAGCTGGCGATGCTGAAAACCTCGTCGGAAAAAGTCATCGACGCGATGCTGGCGGCAATCGCGCAGCACGGACCCGGTTCGACCAAGGCCGAGATCACCGAAACGCTGCGGCGCGAGGAGGTGAACCGCGGCCTGACCTTCGAATACTGCCTGATCGCGGCCGGCGCGAGCCACAACCGCGCGCCGTCGCCGCAGCGGTGGGAGGAGGGGGACGTGCTCTCGGTCGATTCCGGCGCCAACTATCACGGCTACATCGGCGACCTCGCCCGCATGGCGATCCTCGGCGAGCCGGACGCAGAGCTTGAAGACATGTTGGGCGAGATCGAGACGATCCAGCGGGCCGCGTTCAAGCCGATCCGCGCAGGTGCGATGGGCGGCGAGATCTACGCCGCAGGCGAGGCGCTGGTCGCGAAGTCGAAGCAGCACAACAACATGGAATTCCTCGCCCATGGCATGGGTCTGGTCAGCCACGAGGCGCCGCATCTGACGAATAGCGGCCCGGTCCCCTACACGGACGAGGATGCGCACCGTCCGCTCGAAGCCGGCATGGTGATCTCGGTGGAGACGACGCTGAAGCATCCGGCGCGCGGCTTCATCAAGCTGGAAGACACGATCGCGGTGACCGACACCGGCTTCGAGATTTTCGGCGAGGGCGGGCGCGGCTGGAACCGCGGCGGCACAGCGGCGATGCGGTAGGATTACTCCGCTCGTCCCCGCGAAAGCGGGGACCTAGAGCCAGTGACTCGTAGCCCGGCTTGAGCGGAGCGAAAGCCGGGGTTGCTTTTCCGGGCATTAGCTCCCGGGTTTCGCTCCGCTCAACCCGGGCTACAGGCGCTAACTCCTTAAATGACAGGCGGCCCAATGCCCGTCGCGCTTCTGTTCGAGCGGCGGCACTTCCGTGGAGCACAGCGGCAGCTTGCGGATCGGGCAGCGCGTGTGGAAGTGGCACCCGCTCGGCGGATGCATCGGGCTCGGCACTTCGCCCTGCAGCACGATGCGCTTGCGCCGCGCCTTTGGATCGGTGACCGGCACCGCCGAGAGCAGCGCTTCGGTATAGGGGTGCAGCGGCGTTGCGTACAGGTCGCGCGCCGAGGCGATCTCCACGATGCGCCCGAGATACATCACGGCGACGCGCTTCGAGATGTGCTCGACTACCGAGAGGTCGTGCGCGATGAAGAGATACGTCAGGCCGAATTTCTGCTGCAGGTCTTCCAGCAGGTTGATCACCTGCGCCTGGATCGAGACGTCGAGCGCCGACACCGGTTCGTCGCAGACGATCAGCTTGGGCTCGACCGCGAGCGCACGCGCAATCCCGATGCGCTGGCGCTGCCCGCCCGAGAACTCATGCGGATAACGGCGCATGTGCTCGGCCTGCAGCCCCACCGTTTCGAGCAGCTCGACCACGCGGTCGGTGAACGCGCGTTTCGTCGGCGCGAGATTGTGGATGGTGAGCGCCTCGCCGATGATCGCGCCGACCGTCATGCGCGGATTGAGCGAGGCGAACGGATCCTGGAAGATGATCTGCATGTCGCGGCAGAGCGCGCGGAACGCCGCCGCATCGAGGGCGGTCACCTCGTGCCCCTCGAACCACACCTCGCCCGCGGTCGGCTCGATCAGCCGCAGGATGCAGCGCCCCGTGGTCGACTTGCCCGAGCCGGACTCGCCGACCAGGCCGAGCGTTTCGCCCGGCGCAATCTCGAAGCTCACGCGGTCGACCGCGTGCACCACATCGGCGCCGCGTGACAGGAAGCCGCCGCCGACCTGGAAATTCTTGGTGAGGTCTTTGACGCGCAGCAGCGGCCCGGTCATTGCGCGGCCACCAGTTCGTCCTCGACGAGCACGCACGCGACCCGGTGCCCGTGGCCGACATCGTACAGCGGCGGCGTCGCTTCGCGGCATTTCGGCATCGCATAGCGGCAGCGCGGCGCGAAACGACAGCCGGGCGGAGGGTTGAGCAGGTTCGGCACCACGCCGGGGATCGCCTCGAGCCGCTCCTTGCGCGTCGCCGCCGTGTCGATGCGCGGGATCGAGCGGATCAGACCCTGGGTGTAGGGATGGCGCGGATTGGCGAACAGCGCCTCGACCGGCGCCTCCTCGATCACCTTGCCGGCATACATCACGACGACACGCTGCGCGGTCTCCGCCACCACGCCCATGGCATGGGTGATCAGCATGATGGCCATGCCGAAGCGGGATTTCATGTCGGCCAGCAGTTCGAGGATCTGTGCCTGGATGGTGACGTCGAGCGCCGTGGTCGGCTCGTCGGCGATCAGGAGCTTCGGATTGCAGGAGAGCGCCATCGCGATCATCACGCGCTGGCGCATGCCGCCCGAGAATTGATGCGGGTAGTCGTTGACGCGCTTTTCCGGGTTGGGAATCTGCACCAGCCGCAGCATCTCGATGGTCTTGTCGAGCGCAGCCTTGCGCGAAAGCCCCTCATGCCTGCGCAACACCTCCGCGATCTGCTCGCCGATGGCGTAGACCGGATTGAGCGAGGTCATCGGCTCCTGGAACACCATCGCGATGTCCTTGGCGCGAATGCGGTCCATCTCTTCGGTGCCGAGCGGCACGAGGTCGCGGCCCTGGTAGAGAATCTGTCCGGCGACGATCCGCCCGGGCGGCATCGCGATCAGCTTCAGCACCGAGAGCGCCGTGACGGTTTTGCCGCAGCCGGATTCGCCGACCACCCCGAGCGTCTCGCCGCGGGCAATCGCCAGATCGACGCCGTCGACCGCGCGCACCATGCCGTCGTCGGTCGCGAAATGCGTCTTGAGGCCGCGAATTTCGAGCAAAGGCGGCGCTTGCCCGCTTTCTTGCATTACATCACCTTGCGCGGGTCGAGCGCGTCGCGCAGGCCGTCGCCGATGAAGTTGATGGTCAGCACGGTGAGGAAAATCGCCGCGCCGGGAAACAGCGCCCAGTGCGGCGCGATGTCGAGATAGTCCTTCGCATCATAAAGGATGCGGCCCCAGGTCGGAATGTCGGGCGGAAAGCCGAGGCCGAGAAACGACAGCGTGGATTCCGCGATGATCGCGGCCGCGACATCGATGGTGGCGGCGACCAGCACCGGCCCGAGGGCGTTCGGCAGGATATGCCGCACCACCTGGCGCAGCTTGCTGGCGCCGAGCGCGCGCGCCGCCTCGACGAATTCCTTCTCGCGCAGCGACAGGAATTGCGCGCGCACCAGCCGCGCGACCGGCATCCAGCGCAAGCCGCCGATCACCACTACGATCATGACGAAGACGCCGCCTTCGAGGCCGAAGGCGGCCTTGAGCGAGTCGCGGAAGAGATAAATCACCAGCTGCAGCAGGGGCAGCGCCGGCAGCGACAGGAACAGGTCGGTCAGCCAGATCAGCGCCGGGCCGACCCAGCCGCGCGACATGCCGGCAGTCGCGCCGATGACCGTGCCGAGCGTCATAGCGACGAACATCGCCGACAATCCGACTGCGAGCGAGATGCGCCCGCCGTACAGCATGCGCGCGAGCAGGTCCTGCCCGAGATCGTCGGTGCCGAGCGGATGGCTCCACGAGGGCGTCTGCATGCGCGCGGCAAAATCGATGTCGTTGATCGCGACCTTCCAGACGAACGGCCCGAGCGCGATTGCGAGGATCATCAAAAGCAGCACCACCGTGCTCGCGAGCGCGAGGCGGTGCCGGCGGAAGCGCCGCCACGCCTCGAGCCACGGCGAGAACGGCCGCGCAGGGCGCTGCGGCGCGATCACCTCAGCCGAGGGTGATACGAGGGTCGAGCCATCCATAGAGGACGTCCGCGATGAGGTTGAACAGGACGACGAGGCAGGCGAACACGAAGGTGACCGCCATGATCACCGGCGTGTCGTTGGCGAGGATCGCGCTGATCAGCAGCGAGCCGATGCCGGGAATGCGGAAGATCTGCTCGGTCACGATCGCGCCGCCGAAGATCGCCGGCATCTGCAGCGCGACCAGCGTGACGACCGGGATCAGTGCGTTGCGCACCACGTGCTTGACGATCACTACGCGCTCGCCGAGCCCTTTCGCGCGCGCCGTCGTCACGTAGTCGAGGCGGATCACGTCGAGCACGGCGGAGCGCACATAGCGCGTCATCGAGGCGGCCTGGAACAGCCCGAGCACGCAGATCGGCATGATCGCCTGGCGGAAATTCTCCCAGTACCAGCGCCAGCCGGTCTCATAGACGTCACGGTAGACGAACGGCAGCCAGTCGAGCTGCACGCTGAACACCAGGATGAACAGCAGGCCGGTGAAGAACGTCGGCAGCGAGAAGCCGACGAAGGCGAGCGTGCTCGAGATCTGGTCGAAGATCGAATACGGCTTGCGCGCCGCGAGCACACCAACGGGAATCGCGATCAGTAGCGCGAGCAGCTGCGCCGAGCCGATCACGAACAGCGTGGCGGGCAGGCGCTGCAGGATCAGCGTGTCGACGTCGATGCGGCTGGCGAACGAGAAGCCCCAATCGCCGTGCACCATCGCGGCGATCCAGCGGAAGTAACGGATCGCGATCGGATCATCGAGGCCGAACTTGACGCGCAGCGCCTCGCGCACCTCCGGCGGCACGGCCGGATTAGTGGCGAGCTCGCCGAAAGGGTCCCCCGGCGCGAGCGCCAGCACCGTGAACAGGATGACACTGATGCCAAGCAGGCTCGGGATGGCGATCAGGAGCCGGCGCAGCAGGTATCGTCCCATGGCGTCATCCTGCTCCGGGCCGCCCGAGCCGGAGCGTCATGCGTCCTTGTACCAGTCCTGCAGGTTCCAGAAGTCGCTGTCCCAGCCGCTGCCGCGCGCCTGGAGCTTGTTGTTGATCGCCTGCACACGCGGGCGGTACACCACCGGAATGACGGCGTGATCGTTGCACGCGAGGTCGTTGATCTTGATCAGGTAGGCGGCGCGCTTGACCGGATCGAGCTCCGCCTGCGAGGCCTTGAAGGCGTCGTCGGCCTCCTTGCTGGTCCAGCGCGTGATGTTGCGGCCCTGCCACTTGTTTTCCTTGGTGGCGACTTCCCACGAGACGAACTGCAGCAGGAAGGTCTCCGGATCGGGCTGCGTCATCGTGGTCGTGTACATCTGGATATCGCAGTAGAAGTGCGGGTAGGTGTCCGGGTTGGCGACGTCGGAGGAGAAGAACACCGACGCCGTCACCGACTTCAGCTCGACGTCGATGCCGGCTTTCTGACAGGCCTGCTTGACGATCGCCTGGTTCTTCTGGCGCGGCGTATTGATCGAGGTCTGGTAGACGAACTTGAGCTTCTTGCCGTCCTTCTCGCGGATGCCGTCGGCGCCCCGCTTCCAGCCGCCGTCGTCCAGAATCTTGTTCGCCTTGTCGATGTTGAACTCCCACTTGGTGTTCTTCGAGACGAACTTCTGCGGATTGTTGACGAAGTTGCCGGTGGCGATCCCGGTGCGGCCGTAAATGTGATCCTGCACCGACTGCCGGTCCACCAGCAGGGCGAGCGCCTCGCGCACCGCCTTGTCCGACAGCGTCGGATGCTTGGTCTTGAGGCTGGAGCGCTCGCCCTCCACCTCGGTCCAGGGATCGGTGCTGTTGAGCTGGATGTGCTCGATGTTTCCGCCGGGCGACATGTCGGTGCGGCCTTTGCCGCCCTTCTCGAGCCGCAGCAGGAGTTCGTCCTCGACCTGCAGGTTCCAGGCGTAGTCGAACTCGCCGGTCTGCAGCACCGCGCGCGCTGCCGAGATCGCGTCGCCGCCGCCTTTCATCTCGATCGTGTCGAAATGCGGCCGGTTCGGCATGTGATAGTTCGGGTTCAATTCGCCGCGCACCATGTCGCCCGGCTTGAAGTCGACGAAGCGGTACGGCCCGGTCCCGACCGGCTTGAGGTTGGCCGGCGCGTCGCGCGATTTCCCGCCGGTGTAATCGGCATAGAGATGCTTCGGGATGATCATGCCGCGCACGCCGACGAAGGCATCGGCCCAGAACGGCGTCGGCTTGTCGAACAGCACGCGCACCGTATGGTCGTCGACCTTCTCGACCTTGATGCCGGAGTAGCTTCCGATCGTGGTCGCGGCGGTGCCCGGGTCCTTGGCGTATTCCCAGTTGAACACGACGTCGGCGGCGGTGAACGGCTTGCCGTCGTGCCATTGCACGCCCTGCTTGAGCTTCCAGGTGACCGACTTGCCGTCCTTGGAGAGCCCGCCGTTCTCCAGGTCCGGAATCTCGGCGGCAAGCACGGGATAGAGCGCGCCGTCCGGATCCCAGCTCGCCAGCGGCTCGTAGAAGATGCGGCAGCCGTCCTGATCCTTGGTGCCGACCGCGAAGTGCGGATTGAGCAACGTCGCGCCCTGCCACCAGAGCGTCTTGAGCGGACCGCCGCCGCCGCGTTTGGTCGGCTTGTAATCGCTCGGCGTGGCCTGCGCGTGCGCGACGCCGGAATAGACCAGCATCTGGGTGGCGAGCGGCGCGGTCAGTCCCAGCGCGATCATCCGGTTGATGAAGGTGCGGCGCGAGAGTTTGCCGGTCCTGACGTCCGCGATCAGGCCACGCAATGCTTGCTCGTCCGGTGCTTGTTCGTGCATCTGAAGACCCCTCGAAAGATGTCCCGGTGCTGGTTCGCCGGACGGCGCGTTTCGCACGGGCCGGCCCGGCCGGTTTGGGAGCAAGGAGAACAGGTTGTCGTGAAACGGTCAACGCTGGAGTGACGTGGCTTTTAAGCTTCTCGTCAGGCTGCGGGACTGGCTTCGTACGGGGGGATGGCCTATGAGGCCGCGTCGGTTCGGCGCGCGTGACGCCGCAAATGGATGAACGACGTGGCGTCTCTGAGCGATCTCACCCTTGCGGAACTGCGCGACGGATTGCGGGCCAGGAACTTTTCTGCCCGCGAGCTGGCGCAGGCCGCGATCGATCAGCTTGCGCGCACCCGTGACCTCAACGCATTCATCACCGAGACCCCCGAGCGGGCGCTTGCCGATGCGGCGCGCGCCGACGCCAACCTTCAGCGCGGCGCGGCCGGCCCGTTGGAGGGCATCCCGATCGCCGTGAAGGACATGTTCTGCACGCAAGGGGTGCGCACGACCGCGGCGAGCCGCATCCTGGAAACCTTCGTCCCGACCTACGACTCTACGGTGACGCGCAGGATCTGGGCGGCCGGCGCAACGCTCATCGGCAAGGCCAACCAGGATGAATTCGCGATGGGCTCGTCCAACCTGACGAGCGCGTTCGGCCCCGCGAAGAGCCCGGTGAAAGCCGCCGGAGACAACCGCGACCTTGTGCCCGGCGGCTCGTCCGGCGGCTCGGCGGCGGCGGTCGCCGCGCATGCCGCGCCGGCCGCGCTCGGAACCGATACCGGCGGCTCGATCCGCCAGCCGGCGAGCTTCTGCGGCATCGTCGGGCTCAAGCCGACCTACGGCCGCTGCTCGCGCTGGGGCATCATCGCCTATGCGTCCTCGCTCGATCAGGCCGGCGTGCTGACGCGCACGGTGCGCGACGCCGCGATCATGCTGAAGGAAATCGCCGGCCACGACCCGGCCGATTCGACCTGCGTTGACCTGCCGGTGCCGGACTACGAGGCTGCGATCGGGCGTTCGGTGAAGGGCATGCGCATCGGCATTCCCCGGGAGTACCGCACCGAGGGCTTGCGCCCCGATGTCATCGGCGTGTGGGACCGCGCGGCCGCGGCGCTGCGCGAGGCGGGCGCCGAGGTCGTCGATGTGTCGCTGCCGCTCTCGAAATACGCGCTCTCGATCTACTACATCATCGCGCCGGCGGAAGCGTCGTCGAACCTCGCGCGCTATGACGGCGTGCGCTACGGGCTGCGCCGCGAGGGCCGCACGATCACGGACATGTACGAGAACACGCGCGCG
>VBAH01000013.1 GCA_005884685.1 Alphaproteobacteria bacterium | reverse complement strand
GCCGGAGGACATCGACCCGATGTCGAACCATCCGCCCGGCACAATGATTTGCGACGAGAGTGAGATCATGGAACAGCAGGTCGTCACCGGCATCGCGTTCTCCAAGGACGAGGCGCAGATTTCCATCCGCCACGTGCCCGACAAGCCGGGTGTCGCGGCGGCGATCTTCGGACCGCTCGCCGAAGCCAACATCAATGTAGACATGATCGTGCAGAACGTCTCGGCCGACGGCGCGACCACCGACCTCACCTTCACGGTGCCGGCGGCAGACTACGACCGCGCCAACAGCGTGCTGGTGAAGTCGAAGAGCGCGATCGGCTACGACCACATCGACGGCTCGACGGATGTCGCGAAGGTCTCGGTGATCGGGATCGGCATGCGGTCGCATGCCGGCGTCGCCGCGCAGGCGTTCAAGGCGCTCGCCGAGCGGCAGATCAACATCCGCGCGATCACGACTTCCGAGATCAAGTTCTCGCTGCTGATCGACGCGGCCTACACGGAGCTGGCGGTGCGCACGCTGCACAGTTTGTATGGGCTGGATAAGTGAGGCTGGTCATCCCGGCCGAGCGCGCAGCGCGAGGGCCGGGATCCATAACCACGACCCTCGCTTCTCTTGCACCGCTTGTGGTTATGGATTCCGGGCTCCGGCGCCATAGCGCGTCGCAGACGCGCGTGAACGCGCTTTCGGCGCCGGCCCCGGAATGACCAGTTGAGAGGTTGAATGCCCCTCCCGCCCCTCTCCTACGCGCAGCGCTTCGAGGACTTCCACCTCTGGCGCTGCCTCGGCGACATCCCGAACGGCTTCTACGTCGATATCGGCGCCGGGCATCCGGTCTACGACAACGTGTCATTCGCGTTCTATCTGGCCGGCTGGCGTGGCATCACGGTGGAGCCGAACCCGGCGCTGGCCGCGCTCGGCCGTGCGGTGCGGCCGCGCGATGAAATGTTCGAAGGACTGTGCGGCGCCGGTGCCGGCACGGCGACGCTCTATCTGCAGCGGGAATTCCACGGGCTCTCGACCACCATCGCGGAGCATGCGCAGACCGCCGAGAAGGAGACGGGCCGCAGCGCCGAGGCGCTGACTCTTCCCGTCACGACGCTCGCCGCGCTATGCGAGCAGCACGCGCCCGCCGCATTCGAATTCCTCAAGGTCGATGTCGAGGGCGCCGAAGCCGATGTGCTGCGCGGCGCCGATTTTTCCCGCCATCGGCCGAAGGTGATCGTGGTCGAGGCGATCAAGCCGTTCACGCTCGCGCCCGCCTGGGACGAATGGGAGCCGCTGCTCTCGCGCCACGGCTACGACCATGTCTGGGACGACGAGCTCAATCGCTATTACGTGGCGGCGGAGGCGCGCGCGTGCGTCGAAAAGCTCACCGCGGGGCCGAAGTGGTACGCGGATGGGGCGCAGATCGGAAATTACAAACCGGCTGCCGACGACCCGATCCACCCGGATCATCGCATGGCGCGGCTGCTTGCGGGCGCCGATATGGCAAAGCTGCCGCTGCAGGACCGCACGGCGCTCTTGGAGATGCTCACCGCCGGCATCGCCGACCTCGACCGGCCCGCAAGTGCTACCGACGTCGCCATCGTCTCGGCGCGCCTGTTTGGCTCTCCCGCACCGCAGCACATCGCGCCCCGAGGCGGCGAAACCATTCGCGACATTTATCGGCGAATCATCGATTCCGATGCATTCCGCGCGGCCTGCGGCCGCATCGCAGCGAGCTACGCGTGGTGACGCCGCTTTGTCTTGCCCCGGACATACGGCATTCGCTATAGCCATTGGATAGTCCCTGAGGCGCGGCCTTGCGGGATTCTCGAAAATCCGGGGGCGTCCTGCCGGGCCCCGCAAAGGACTGATGCGATGCGTGGCGCGCTCGGCGGTCCGCGCGTGCTGTTGCGCCGGCTCCGCGAGGTCATGGCGGAGCCGGTCAGCGCGCAGGAACGCCTGAACAAGATCGTGGTGCTGATCGCCGCCAACATGGTGGCGGAGGTCTGCTCCGTCTACGTGTTGCGCGTCGACGGCACGCTCGAGCTGTACGCCTCGGAAGGCCTGAAGGCGGAAGCGGTGCACGTCACCGTGCTCGGCCAGGACGAAGGCCTCGTCGGCCTGGTGGCGAGCGAGGCGAAATCGCTCAACCTCTCCGACGCCCAGCACCATCCGGCCTTCTCGTTCCGGCCGGAAACCGGCGAAGAAATCTACCACTCGTTCCTCGGCGTCCCGATCCTGCGCGCCGGCAACACGCTCGGCGTGCTGGTGGTGCAGAACCGGGCGCACCGCACGTATTCGGAGGAGGAAGAGGAAGCGCTGCAGACCACCGCGATGGTGCTCGCCGAGACCATCGCGTCGGGTGAGCTGTCGGCGCTCGCAAAGCCCGGCCTGGAGCCGGCCGCGCACCGGCCGCTGCAGCTCGAGGGCCTGTCCATTTCCGACGGCATCGGTCTCGGCCACGCGGTGCTGCACGAGCCGCGCGTCATCGTCACCAGACTGATTGCCGACGACCCGCAGAAGGAATTGCAGCGGCTTGACGTTGCGCTCAACACGCTGCGCGCCGACCTCGACGTGATGCTGGAGCGGCGCGATGTCGCAGACGGCGGCGAGCACCGCGAGGTGCTCGAAGCCTACCGCATGTTCGCACATGATCGCGGCTGGATGCACAAGATGCACGAGGCGGTGATGACCGGACTCACCGCTGAAGCCGCCGTCGAGCGCGTGCAGTCCGACAATCGCGCGCGCATGATGCGACAGACCGATCCATACCTGCGCGAGCGCCTGCACGATCTCGACGATCTCGCCAATCGCCTGATGCGCCAGCTGGTCGGACGCGATCATGCGCCCTCGCGCGAGCAGCTGCCGGACAACACCATTCTGGTGGCGCGCGCGATGGGCCCGGCGGCGTTGCTCGACTACGACCGCAAGAAACTGCGCGCGCTCGTGCTGGAGGAAGGCGGGCCGACCTCGCACGTCTCGATCGTGGCGCGCGCGCTCGGCATTGCGGCCGTCGGCCAGATCGCGAACGCGACCGGCATCGTCGATCCGGGCGACCCGATCATCGTCGATGGCGCGATGGGCCATGTGTACGTGCGCCCGACGCCGGACGTGGAAAAGAACTACGCCGAGCGCGTGCGGCTGCGGGCGCGCCGGCAGGCACAATACGCAGCGTTGCGCGACAAGCCTTGCATCACCAAGGACCGCGAGAAGGTGTCGCTGCTGCTCAATGCCGGCCTGCTGGTCGACCTGCCGCACATCGCCGAGACGGGCGCCGACGGCATCGGGCTGTTCCGCACCGAATTGCAGTTCATGGTGACGCCCACCCTGCCGCGCATGAACGAGCAGCTCGCGCTCTATCGTCAGGTGCTCGATGCCGCGGAGGATCGCCCGGTCACGTTCCGCACGCTCGACATCGGCGGCGACAAGGTGCTGCCCTATATGCGCTTCGAGGAGGAGGAGAACCCGGCGCTCGGCTACCGCGCGATCCGCCTCGGCCTCGATCGTCCGGGCTTGCTGCGCAGCCAGATCCGCGCGCTGCTCGACGCTGCGGCGGAGCGCGAGTTGCGCATCATGTTTCCGATGGTCACCACGGTGGACGAGTTCGACCAGGCCAAGGGCTTCGTCGAACGCGAGCTCACCCATCTGCGCCGCCACGGCCACAGGCTGCCGGAACGCGTGCATGTCGGCGTGATGGTGGAGGTGCCGGCGCTGCTCTATCAGCTCGACGAACTGCTCGCGCGGGTCGACTTCCTGTCGATCGGCTCGAACGATCTGGCCCAGTTCATGTTCGCCGCCGATCGCAGCAACGTGCAGCTCGCCAACCGCTTCGACGCGATCTCGCCGCCCTTCCTGCGCGCGCTCAAGGACATCGTCGACAAGGCGCAGGCCGCGGGAAAGCCGGTGACATTATGCGGCGAGCTCGCATCGCAGCCGATCGGGGCGCTCGCGCTGATCGCGCTCGGCTATCGCTCGCTGTCGCTGTCCGCTTCCTCGGTCGGGCCTGTCAAATCGATGGTGCTCGATCTCGATGCCGCCAAGGCGACCGCACTGATGCGTCCGCTGCTCGAGGGTGCCCATCGCAAGGAAAAGGTGCGCGACAAGCTCGAGGCGTTCGCCGCCGCCGAGGGACTGCAGCTCTAGGCCCTATTCAAACGGGAACGGACGCGACGTGATGTCGTCCAACGAATAGGGGCATGCTTCCGGAAACGTCTTCAAATTAAGGTCCGTCTCGTTGGCGGCTTCGAGATGCGCCTTGCAGTATGCGCGCGTGATCGCCTCGCCGATGCGCGGCGTTAATCCCGGGTTGTCGCCGAGGACATCCTCAAGGTCGATCCGCTGTGCTGCTATCGCGCCACTCCAGCTGCGGGACCTCCGCTGCGGCTGATGATCCCACTTCAGCATATGCATCAGCACCACCCTGATCGCGCTCTCCAGCTTGTTGAATTGTTCCCGCCCCGAGGATTCGATCTCCTCCGCGACGTTCTCGCGATCGACCTCGCTCCAGCGGCCCTCGCGCACGAGCCGCCCCTGCTCCTGCGACCAGGAGTAAAAAATCGCTGTCATAGCCGGCGCTCGGCTTTTCCATCGTCGGTGAGCCGGCCGTGTGTCGCGTGCTGCCCATATCAGGCCTCTTCTTTGACCAAGATCATAGCATGTTCCCGATAACCCCCACAGACATTGGGCTGGCAATCCGGGGGCTCGACCCTATATAAAGAGGCATCCATTGAATGTTCGCCATTCAGATTAACCATCTCTCCTGCCTCAAGATGTGATCATGCGTAGTGCCGCCGCCAAGAAACCTGCCGTCAATCAGCCGATGGATGCGCCCGCTCCTGCCGCCGCCTGGCCGGCCGGGTTCGACTATTCGCGCGAGGCGGAGCTGTTCCCGACCCATAACCGCAAGTACAAGCGCGCCGCCTTTGGTTACCGCCGGTTCCCGCGCGCCGCCGACGCAATCCGGTTCGCGATCGAGGAGCTTCCTTCCGATGCGCTCGCCGGGGCCTATCTCGAAGTCCGCGAGCAACGATTCGACCGGCACGGGATCCAGCGGCTGTACGACAGCGAGGCCTATCCGCTGCCGCGTCGCAAGGCGCAGTCCTAGCGCTTTCTCCGCTCGCATAGCGCATACAATCGTCTTTGGCGGATCGCGCCGATTCCGGATAAACGTTCTGCGGTTCGCTGATCCGGCCGAGAACGCATGACCGTTACGCTCCCGCAATCCAAGCTCGACGCGCTGGTGTCGCGGCTGCGCACGGTCGAGGACGACCTTGCCGCCGGACCCGATCGCGATACTTATGTGAGACTGTCCCGCGAATTTTCCGAGCTCCAGCCGCTGGTCGAGTCGATCAAGTCGTTTCAGGGCGTTGAAAACGAGATCGCGGATCTCGACGCGATGCTGGACGATGCCGCGACCGATCCCGAGATGCGCGCCCTGGCCGAGACCGAGAAGCCTGCACTGCAAGCGCGCCGCGAGGCGCTCGCGCACAAGATCCGCATCGCGCTCATCCCCAAGGATGCAATGGACGAGCGCAACGTCATCCTGGAAATCCGCGCCGGCACCGGCGGCGACGAGGCCTCGCTGTTCGCAGGCGATCTGTTCCGCATGTATGAGCGCTTCGCCGCAAGAAACGGCTGGACGGTCGAGGTCATCTCGGCGAGCGAGGGCACCGTCGGCGGCTACAAGGAAATCGTCGCTGAAGTGAAAGGACGCGGCGCCTTTGCCAGACTCAAGTTCGAGTCCGGCGTGCACCGCGTGCAACGGGTGCCCGACACCGAAACGCAAGGGCGCATCCACACCTCGGCTGCGACCGTCGCGGTGCTGCCGGAGGTCGAGGAGGTCGACATCGAGATCAACGACAGCGATCTCAAGATCGACACGATGCGCTCCGGCGGCGCGGGAGGCCAGCACGTCAACAAGACCGAATCCGCCATCCGCATCACGCATCTGCCGAGCGGCATCGCCATCGTGGTGCAGGAGGAGCGCTCGCAGCACAAGAATCGCGCCAAGGCGATGGCCGCCTTGCGCGCCCGGCTTTACGACGCCGAGAAGCAGAAGCTCGATTCGGAGCGCGCCGCAGCGCGGCGCGGCCAGGTCGGGTCCGGCGACCGCTCCGAGCGCATCCGCACCTACAATTTCCCGCAGGGGCGCGTGACCGATCACCGCATCAACCTGACGCTCTACAAGTTGCCGCAGATCATCGACGGCGAGGCGCTCGGCGAGATCATCGACGCGCTGGTGCAGGAGCATCAGGCCGAGCTGCTCGCGGCGGAAGACGCATGACTGCGACATTGCGCGGCGCTTCGGTCGCGCATGCGCGCCGCGCCCTGGCCGAGCGGTTTCGTGCCGCCGGCATCGAGTCGCCCGAGCTCGATGCGCGCATCTTGACCGGACACGCGCTGGGGCTTGATCACGCGGGCCTCGCGTCCGCTGCCAGCCAGCAGATCTCGGATTTGACGGCCGCGCAGATCGAACGCTTCGCAGTGCGCCGCGTGGCCGGCGAGCCGGTGGCGCGCATCCTCGGGGAAAAGGAATTCTGGAGCCTGCCGCTCACCGTCACGCATGCCGTACTGGTGCCGCGGCCGGAAACCGAAACGGTCGTCGAGCTGGCCCTCGATTTGCTCGACCGCGACGGGGCGCGCGCACGCGCATTGCGCATCGCCGATCTCGCTACCGGCTCCGGCGCGATCCTGCTGGCGCTGTTGTCGGAGCTGCCGAACGCCCACGGCCTTGGCACCGACATCGATGCGGAGGCGCTGGCGGTTGCGCGCGCGAACGCGCAACGTCTCGGTTTCGCCGGCCGGGCAACCTTTCTCGCGGGCGACTACGGCGCGCCGCTCGGTGGATGGTTCGATCTGATCGTCTCCAATCCGCCCTATGTGGCGAGCTCCGACATCGCGACCCTTGCGCCTGAGGTGCGCGACCACGACCCGCGCCATGCGCTCGACGGCGGCGCCGATGGACTTGGCGCCTACCGGGCGATCGCGGCGGACACGCCGCGTTTGCTCAAGCAGTCAGGATATCTCGTCATCGAGATCGGCGCGGCGCAGGAGCGCGCCGTCGGCGATCTCTTTGCGAGGGCGGGACTTGCAATTACCGCCGCGCGCCCCGACCTTTCCGGCATCACCCGCGCGATGGCGGCAAAACTGCGCTAGCCGCGGTCGGGAAAGTTCCCGAGCGCGCGTCGAAGGGCCCAAAAAACCGCTTGGAATGTCGCAAAAGACCGACTAGGGTCAGTTCCACGGAATCGATCCCAAGTTTGGTGATGCACTGCCTCGAGAGGCCCGGAGCGAAGCTCCGTGAGGCGGCGGTGCGGACAGGCGAATGAGGTAATTTCCGCTTCGGGGAAACGACGCTTCGCTGCATCGGGATTCGAAAGCTTTCACCGGTTGAGCGCATGCCGGGCTGGGTGCCCGCCAGGCGCGTGACGCGAGGGTGAGCCATGCCGTGGCAGGGCCGCGGCGGATTAGGGATGTTCAGACACGGAACTGGAATCGTCGCCTGACGGCGCGCGATGTTCGGGTCGGCCACTGCCGATGGCGGTAGCGGCCAAGATGGATTTTTCGTGCCGGCGGCCAACGTCGGATCAAGGCTGGGAAAGACGCCGCCGGGTCAGAGCCGCGGCATATCAGGAGTCGTTGAAGAACAAGCCATGCGAAACGGTCAGCAGCATCACCATCACAACAAGCGTATGCGCGGGCGCAACAATCAGCAGCATAATAACCGCCGCAATCACAACCCGCTGACACGGGTCTATGAGTCCAACGGCCCCGATGTGAAGATTCGCGGCACGGCCAATCACGTGGCGGAGAAATACCTCCAGCTTGCGCGCGACGCCCAGTCTTCGGGCGATCCGGTTTCGGCGGAAAATTATTTTCAGCATGCTGAACATTATTTCCGCCTGATCGCGGTCGCGAACGAGCAGTTCCGCCTGCAAAATCCGAACTTCCAGCCGCGTCCCGAAGGTGGCGGCAACGATCAGCAGTTCCAGCCGCGCGGCGAGGACAACTTCGAGGACGGCGACGACGACGGGCAGCCCTTCACCGGCGACCAGGCCTTCGGCACGCGCGAGCCGCAGCCCTACATTCCGCCGAATGCGCAGCCCTTCGTGCCGCGCGACAACCGGCCCTATCCGGCGCGCGACGCGCAGCCGCAGGAAGGCCGCGAACAGCCGCGCATGCCGCAGCCCGAGCAAGGCACCGACCCCGGTCTGCCGGCATTTATCACCGGCGGTGCACCCCAGCCGCAGGTCCAGAACGGCCACGACAACGGTGGACAGCCCGACCGCTTTCCGTTGCATCGCCGCCGCCGCCGCCACCGCGGCCCGCGCGACAGCAACGCGCCGCAGGGCGGCGATCGCCCCGAGGAATAACGGCTGCTAGCTGCTGCGCGCAGCGCTGCCGGCCGAGGGTGCCAGCACCGGTTCGAGCGCCGGCACGAGGCGGCGCTTCTCGCGCCGCGCCGGGATTGCGCGATAGACCTGCTTGGTCGCTTCCACGATGTGCACGCCGGCGAACGGCGCTGACAGCGTCGCTCCGGTGCGCTCCCAGGCCACCGCCGAGCGCAGGAACCAGTTGCGCGCGATCGGCGGCACATAGAGCGCCTCACCCCAACCGGTCGGCGTGAACCAGGTCTCGCGCAACAAGGTCGTGATCTGCGAGCGCGAATAAGGGCGGCCGTGACCGAACGGCGTCGTGTCGGTGCGCGCCCATATTCCCCGCCGATTGGGGATGACAGCGAGCAGGCGCCCGCCTGCGGCCAGCACACGCCAGGCTTCGCGCAGCATCGCTTCGGCGTCGCGCGACATTTCCAGCGCATGCACCAGCAGCACCCGATCGACGGCGGAATCGGTGAGCGGCAGATCGAGTTCCTCGACCAGCGCGGTCAGCGTCGGGCGCGCCGAGGGCCATTTCACCACACCCTGCGCGGCCGGCATGAAGGCGAGGCAGCGCTCCGCCTCCTCGCGAAACAGCCCGAGATACGGCGTCGGATAGCCGAGGCCGGCGATGCGCTGTCCGCGCGTATCGCTCCAGCGCGCACGGATGCCGCGGCTCACGAAGCGGCGTGCAACCGTACCGAGCGGCTGGGCGTAAAAGTTGCGCAAGTCGACGACATCGAGCGACATGGGCCGGCGCGTGCTCCTCGCATCGCCCAGAACCCGTAACCGCCGCCGCGTTCACGTGGACAGAGCGAGATTCCCGCATTGCATATCAAAAAGCCGTGCTAGCTTGCCGCCGCCATGCGGGAGTAGCAAGCCAGCCATGCCGGCCGAGACCCAGCTTTTCCTCTGCCTGAAGGACAATTACGGGGTTCTGCTGCACGACCCGGAGACCGGATCGACGGCCGCGATCGACGCGCCGGAAGCTGCTCCGGTCGATGCGGCGCTCAAGGACCGGGGCTGGCGGCTCACCGACATCCTGGTGACGCATCATCATGCGGATCACACGGCGGGCATTGCGGAACTGAAGAAGAAACACCTCTGCCGCGTTGTCGCGCCACGCAAGGAAGCGCCGAAAATTTCCGACATCGACGTGACCGTGCGCGAAGGCGACATCGTGCAGGTCGGCTCGCTGGTCGGGCGCGTCATCGAGACGCCGGGGCATACCGCAGGCCACATCAGCTACTGGTTCAAGCAGGACAAGCTCGCCTTCGTCGGCGACACGCTGTTCTCGGTCGGTTGCGGCCGCATCATCGAGGGCACGCCCGAGATGATGTGGAATTCGCTGCTCAAGATCCGCAACCTGCCGGCCGACACACAGGTTTTCTGCGGCCATGAATACACGGCCGCGAACGTGCACTTCGCGCTCACCGTCGAGCCGAAGAACCCGGCGCTGCGCGCGCGCGCCGAAGAGGTGGTGCGCCTCACGGAGCAGAAGCGCCCGACGATCCCGACCACGATCCAGCAGGAAAAATCCTACAACCCGTTCCTGCGCGCCGACCTGCATTCGGTCGCCGGCGCCATCAATATGGAAGGTTCGGCCCCGGTGCAGGTGTTCGCGACGATCCGCGCGCGCAAGGACAAGTTTTAGCGATTCCGGAACGACCGCGTCGCGCCTTTGCCGAAGAGGCTCGCCAGCGCACTCAATGCAGCTGGGCGAGATGGGAAACCGGCTTGAATGCACGGACCAGGTCGCGGTCGAGCTTGGGTCCCATATCGAGCAGGATTTGGTAGGCCGCATCGACGGACAGCGGCGGCTTATAGGAGCGCCGCTCGATGAGTGCCCCGAACACATCCGCAATCGTCATGATGCGGACGAAGTCGGAAATTTCCTTTCCCTGCAGCCGATGGGGATAGCCCGAACCGTCGAGGTATTCGTGGTGGTGCACGACAATGTCGAGCATTCCGGCGGGAAGGTCCGATGCCGTATCCAGCGCATCGCGTCCATATTCCGGATGCTTCCTCATCACGGCCCACTCATCCGCATCCAGGGGGCCTGATTTTTCCAAAATGGCCAGCGGAATGCGTGCCTTGCCGACGTCATGCAGCATGCCCGCGTGCGAGAGACGCCGGCGGTCTGCCTCGGAAAGACCGATCTGCTGCCCGAATGCCGCGGCAACTCCCGTCACCAGCAGGCAGTGCTGATAGGTTTGGCTATGATGCATGCGAACCGTTTCGACCCATGCAGATAAACCCTGCTCCTCGAGTTGGCTGACGACAGCACCGCTTGCAGCTTGCATGACTCCGGATTCGATAGGCGCGCCAAGACACGCCGCGGAGAAAATGTTTTTGAGCACGTCCACTGCCGCAGCGACGCCCGGCGCCGCCTGGGTTTCAGCTGCGGGGGACTCGTGCGCCAGCGTCGAGACATCGCCCCAGAACTTGGTCAGAAGCGTTTTTCCAGCGAGCGGGCGATGGATGACGTCCGTCGCACCAAGGGCGTAAGCGCGCGTGTTCTGCAACCGTGAAGCTTTGTCGGTGGCAAAGATGACTTTCGCGTGCGCGGGCCTGCGCCTGAGCCAATCCCTCAGCGCGACAAGCTGCGATACGTCGTCGAGGTCGATGTCGAAGAGGGTGTAGTGACCGGGTTCGGCGTCGCTCAGTTGTTCCAACGACCGGAACTCGACGTCCGCAACGCTTGGAAACTGCCGATGGAGGTCATCGACGCGGGCACGCGAGTCGCCAATGATCGAAATGCGGTGCATCTTCGCGCCTTACGGGTTACGTGCGCGGTGTAGAGGTCACCCAACTCCGCGATCTTACGCAGCGTTAGTTAAGACCCTTTGAACAACCTGGGCATGTGATTTTGGCGAACGAGTGCAACAGGCGCCTCGCTGGCTATGGGCAGGAGCGCACGGTGTCGTATTGCGATGCGCGAGCCGGCAAGGGAAACGATGACGCTCTTGATTATTGCGCGAGCTTGTCCCAGTCGGCCGCCAGTACGCGCACGACGAATTGCGTGCCGCCCTTGCCGTCCGGCCTGAAGATCGACGCCTCGCCTTCGCGCACATCGAACCAATCCTTGCCGAACGCATCCATGATGTTCGGCTTGTGCGAGACGAGCACCACATTCGTGCCGGCGGGCGGCGCGGTGGCGGCGAGCTTCTTCATCGCGGCGGCACGGCGGTTGTTTTCGGCCGGCGACACGACGAGCCCGCCTTCGGTGATGTCCGCTGTCGACGTGACCCCACCGAACCCGAGCAGCGTGCCGGTCTCGACCGCGCGATTGAACTGGCTGGTCACCACCTGCCCGACCGGAATGTTCAGCTTGCGCATCGCCTCGCCGATCGCATGCGCGAGCGCCCGGCCCTGGTCGTTGAGCTGGCGCTGCTGTGCGACATTGGCGATGTTGAGCGGATCGGTGTCGGCCTGATCCGCATGCGTCGCACCGTGACGGAAGACGATGACATGTCCGCCGCCGCGCAGTGCCTTGATGGCCTCCATCTGGCCTGCATCGACTTGCGCATGCGCCGGCGCAATGAACGTGAGCAACAAGCCGAGCCACAGGATCACACGCATGTGCCGCCTCCGAAGCCGTCCCGCCTGAACCGTGGTTGAGATTAGACCTCGCGCCGCCACGGTGACAATGTGTGCAGGCTCGCGACTCCGGCTTCTGACCCCCAGCCAGGACTGAATGACATGCGCGTGATCGCGGCCGCCGACGTTATCCGCAAACTCGATTTGAAGCCGCATCCGGAAGGCGGGCATTTTCGCGAAACATTTCGCGACGCTCAAACACTGGAGAACGGCCGGGCCGCATCGACCGCGATCTACTTCCTGCTCGCGCGCGGCGAACGGTCGCGCTGGCACCGGATCGACGCCGTCGAGATGTGGCACTACTACGCGGGCGCGCCGCTGGTGCTGGAAATGTGCGAGCAGGGTGGGCCCGTCCGGCGCATGAAGCTTGGACCGGACATCGCGATGGGCGAGCGGCCGCAGGGCGTCGTGCCGGCAGGTCATTGGCAGGCGGCGGAAAGTCTCGGCGAATGGACGCTCGCCGGCTGCACGGTCGCGCCGGGATTTGAGTTTTCGGCTTTCGAAATCGCGCCGAAGGATTGGACGCGATAGATTATCCGCTCATGCCCGCGAAAGCGGGCATCCAGAAATCAAGAACTGGGTCCCGGCTTTCGCGGGGACGAGCGGAGAGACGAATTCCTCCCCGCGATCATGTCCCTTGCGGCGAGGACGCCGCCGCCTGCGATCAAAATTGCCGAGAGCACCAGTGCGGTGCTCGCGGTGGCGTAACCGGCGAGCACGAGAAAACCGGTCGAGAGCAGCGGCGCGAGATACGCGCCGGCCCCGAGCACGCGGATGTCGCCGCGCTTCATGCCGATGTCCCACGCATAGAACGCCGCGCCGACCGGCCCAATGCCGAGCCCGAGAACTGCCAGCCATTGCCCGGGTGTCTGCGGCCAGTGAGTCTGCTCGAACAGCACATGGCAGATCGCCGCGAGCGCCGACGTGGCGAGGCAAAAGCCCGCGACCGCGTCGGTCGGCACGGCGGCGAAGCGGCGCGAGGCCACCGAATAGATCGCCCAGGTGAAGGCCGCCACGAATGCCGCCGCAAAGCCCGGCAAGTAGTCCTGCGCGAACGTGACGCCGCGCCCGGCAAACAGCAGCACGGTGCCGGCAAGCGCGATCAGCGCGCCCGCGACATGGTGCAGCCGCAGCCGCTCACCCGGCAGCAGCGCCGAGAGCAGCACGATCAGAACCGGCCAGAGGTAATTGACGAGTTGTGCTTCCGCCGGTGGCGCCAGCCGCAGCGCGAGAAAGAACAGCGCGTGATAACCGAACAGCCCGCCGACGCCGAGTGCCCACACCCGCGGCGGCTGCCGCAGCGCCTTCGCGGCGCCGGGGCGGAATGCCCAGGTTGCGGCGCCGATGCCGCCGCCGATCGCGAACGTCATCGCGGCGAGCTGGAATGGCGGCACGGTTCCGGATGCGACGGTGAGCAGCGACAACAGCGACCACATCAGGATCGCCGTGAAGCCGATGAGGGTAGCCGTCGATGAGGTCACTCGGCCGCCAGCGGGCGCGCGCTCTCCACATAGCCGTCGCGCGTCTGCGGCAGCTTCCAGCCGAGCATGCGCGCGGCGACCAGCGTGCGCAGCACCTGCGCGGTGCCGCCGCCGATCGTGAACATGCGCACGTCGCGCGCCATTCTTTCGAGGGGAAGATCGCGCGAATAGCCGCGCGCACCGAACATCTGCAGCGCGTCGTTGACGATGCGGATCGCGGCCTCGCTCGCGAAGATCTTCGCTTGCGCCGCAAGCATCGGATCGGGGAAGGCCGTGCCTTCGCCGCGCGAGCGCGCCGCTTGATAAAGCATCAGCCGCGATGCGGTGAGCTGCGTCTGCATGTCGGCGAGCATCCACTGCAGGCCCTGGAATTCGCCGATCGGGCGGCCGAACTGCTCGCGCTCCTTCACCCAGTCGGTTGCAAGCTCCAGCGCGCCGGCGGCGATCCCCATCGCCACCGTACCGGCCCCGACGCGCTGGCTGTTGTAGGCGGTCATCAGGTCGGCAAAGCCGCGGCGCAGCCCGGACGGCGGCGTTAGCGCCATGCCGGCGGGAATTTCGAGGTCCTCGAACACGAGTTCGCCTTCCGGCATGCCGCGCAGGCCCATCGTCTTTTCACGGCGGGTCACGCGCAGACCGTTCGCCGAGTCTTCGTTTTCTTGTCGCACGGCGAGAAAACCGCCGACGCCGAGCTCCTGTCCTCGCTCGTCGAACACGCGCGCGAAGATCAGGTGCAGCCGCGACACGCCGCCGCCGGTGATCCAATGCTTGCGGCCGTTGACGATGTAGCGGTCGCCGCGCTTATCGGCGCGCGTCGTCATCGCTAACGCGTCGGAGCCGGCGTCAGGCTCGGTGATGCAGATGGCGGGCTTGTCGCCGGCGAGCACGAGTGCGGCCGCAAGTTGCTTCTGCTCCGCGCTTCCGTAGGCCATCACGGTCGAGATCGCGCCCATGTTGGTCTCGACCACGATGCGCGCCGTCACGGTGCAGCATTTCGCCATCTCCTCGATCACCAGCACGGCGTCGAGGAACGAGCGCCCCTGTCCGCCAAGGCTCTCGGGGATGGTCATGCCGACGAAGCGCGCGTCGGTGAGCGCCTTCACGATGTCCCACGGATACTGCTCGCTTGCGTCGATCTCGGCGGCGCGCGGACGTGCCACCTCTTGCGCAAAGCTGCGCGCCCGCGCCTGCAGCGCCAGCGTGTCCGCGGAGTGGCCGAGGTCCATCTAGAGCATCAGCTGGCCGCCGTTGGCGGACAGCGTCGAGCCGGTGATGAGGCCCGCATCGTCGGAGGCGAGAAACACGACACAACGGGCGATTTCTTCGGCTTCGCCGAGCCGGCCGATCGGGATCAGCGGCAGGATGCTCTTTTCCAAAACGTCCTTCGGCACCGCCTGCACCATCTCGGTGTTGATGTAGCCCGGGCAGATCGCATTCACCGTGATGCCGGCGCGCGCGCCTTCCAGCGCCAGCGCCTTGGTGAAGCCGAGGTCGCCGGCCTTGGCGGCGGAATAGTTCGCTTGTCCGAACTGGCCCTTCTGGCCGTTGATCGACGAGATGTTGACGATGCGGCCGAATTTGCGCGCGCGCATGCCTTCCCAGACCGGACGGCTCATGTTGAACAGTGAATTCAGGTTGGTGTTGATGACCTGGTTCCACTGGTCCGGCGTCATGCGGTGGAACGGCGCGTCGCGCGTGATGCCGGCATTGTTGACGAGCACCTCGACCGGGCCGAGATCGGCCTCGACCTGCTTCAGGCCGGCGACGCAAGCGTCATAGTTCGACACGTCCCACTTGTAGACGTTGATCCCGGTCTCGGCCTTGAACTTGTTTGCGGCCTCGTCGTTGCCGCCGTAGTTCGCCGCCACCTTGTAGCCCGCGGCTTTCAAGGCCTTGGAAATCGCCGCGCCGATCCCGCGCGTACCGCCGGTCACCACTGCCACGCGTGCCATACGCTCCTCCCCACTGTTTCGTCATGGCCGGGCTTGTCCCGGCCATCCACGTCTTAGGTTTTCATCAGCTTAAAGACGTGGATGCCCGGCACAAGGCCGGGCATGACGTCGTTCGACTGCTTGGTCGTTGCGTGGGATCACCGCTCCACGCACATCGCGATGCCCATGCCGCCGCCGATGCAGAGCGTGGCGAGGCCTTTCTTGGCGTCGCGCTTCTGCATCTCATAGAGCAGCGTGGTGAGCACGCGCGCGCCGGACGCGCCGATCGGGTGACCGAGCGCGATCGCGCCGCCGTTGACATTGACCTTGCCGGTATCCCAGCCGAGGTCCTTGTTGACCGCGCAGGCCTGGGCGGCGAAGGCCTCGTTCGCCTCGATGAGATCGAGGTCGCCGATGTTCCAGCCGGCCTTCTTCAGCGCGGCGCGCGAGGCCGGGATCGGGCCGGTGCCCATGATCTTCGGATCGACGCCTGCATGTGCCCACGACACGATGCGGGCGAGTACCTGCTTGCCCTCTTTTGCAGCCTGCTTCGCGCTCATCAGCACCAGCGCGGCGGCACCGTCGTTGATGCCGGAGGCGTTCGCCGCCGTCACGGTGCCTTCCTTGTCGAAGGCCGGACGCAGCTTGGCGATCGAATCCAGCGTGACGCCGGCCTTCGGATACTCGTCGGTGTCGACCACGATGTCGCCCTTGCGCGACTTGATGGTGATCGGAACGATCTCGTCCTTGAAGCGGCCGGCCTTCTGCGCAGCTTCGGCCTTGTTCTGCGAGGCGACCGCGAACTCGTCCTGCTGGCCGCGGGTGATCTGGTACTGCTTGGCGACGTTCTCGGCGGTCGTGCCCATGTGATAGCCGTTGAAGGCATCCCACAGCCCGTCCTTGATCATCGTGTCGACCATCTCGAGCGAGCCCATCTTCTGGCCCGCCCGCAGATAGGCCGCATGCGGCGCCATGCTCATCGACTCCTGCCCGCCCGCGACCACGATCTCGGAGTCGCCATTGAGGATCGCCTGATAACCGAGCGCGACCGCGCGCAGGCCCGAGCCGCACAGCTGGTTCACGCCCCAGGCGGGGCTTTCCACCGGGATACCGGCCGCGATCGAGGCCTGGCGGGCCGGGTTCTGACCCTGCGCGGCCGTGAGGATCTGGCCCATGATGACTTCGGAGACGCGCCCGCCCTCGACGCCGGCGCGCTTGAGGGATTCGGCGATGGCGGTCTTGCCAAGCTCATGCGCCGGCAGGCTGCCGAACGCGCCGTTGAATGCCCCGACCGGCGTCCGCGCGGCGCCAACGATTACGACGTCATCAGTCATGGAAATCTCCTGTCAGTGCGGTCTTCTGTCCGCCGGTCTTGCCGCAGCCCGTCCGCCAGTGTGAGGCTCACCTTTGATAGCCGCCGGAAGGGCTGTCAATAAGACGAGCGTGCAGGGCCGTATTGCGCGGCACCATGAGCTTGACCAAGGCGCCGCAAGCGTTTCTCGGCAGATATGCCGCCCCGCACAAAAAAGTAGCCGGCTTCACCCAAAAGTGCTTATGCTGGCGCATCTTACCGCGCACAAATTCCTCATCTCTCCCGGTCCAGGAAGGGTCGAGCCATGAGCACAGCCACCAAGTCCGAAGGTCCGGTGACGATCAAGAAGTACGCCAACCGGCGGCTCTACAATACCGGCACCAGCACCTACGTGACGCTCGAAGACCTCGCCACGATGGTGAAGGCCGGGGAGGATTTCGCCGTGTTCGACGCCAAGACCGGCGAGGACATCACGCGCTCGGTGCTCACCCAGATCATCTTCGAGCAGGAAAACAAGGAAGGCGCGCAGAACCTGCTGCCGATCAATTTCCTGCGTCAGCTGATCCGCTTCTACGGCGACTCGATGCAGATGCTGGTGCCGCGCTATCTGGAAACCTCGATCGACTCGCTCACGCGCGAGCAGCAGAAATTCCGCGATCAGATGTCCCAGGCCTTCGGCGTGAGCGGGTTCGGTGCACTCGACGAGCAGGTCCGCCGCAACATGGAGGTGTTCCAGCGCGCGTTCTCGATGTTCACGCCGTTCGCGCGGCGCGATGAGGAGGCAGGCGACGCCGAAAAGCCCGCGTCGCCGACCAGTGATCTTGATGAGCTCAAGCGTCAGCTGTCCGACATGCAGAAGAAGGTCGACAAGCTGAGCAACGGCGAGAAGTAGGTGTTTAGCGCGCCGCCGTCTCGGGCGCTGCCGCACCCACCGCCCAAGGCCGCTCCAGCGAGGCGCGGCCGACCAGATCGCCCTGCAGGTAGTCGCAACCCCAGTCCGAGAGGATCGCGGCTGATTCCTCGTCCTGCACCCATTCGGCAACGGTCTGAAGCTTGAGCGAGCGGCCGAGTTCGACCAGCGTGCGGACGAACACGCGGTCGTCCTCCGAGCGCGTGAGATTCTGCACGAAGGCGCCGTCGATCTTGATCATGTCGACGCCGAGCCGGCGCAGGTTGCGGAACGACGTGTAGCCCGCGCCAAAATCATCGATCGCGATACGGCAGCCGAGATCCTTGGCACGCGTGACGAAGCCCGAGGTATCGTCGATGTTCTGGATCGCGGCGGTCTCGGTGATCTCCAGGATCATCCGTTGCGCGACGCCGGGCCGGGCGCGCAATTGCGCGCCGAGCAGTGCCCACCAGTCCGGATCGGTGATCGAGTCGGGCGACACGTTCACGCTCGCCTTCAGCGCAGGCGCGGCGCAAAGCTCCGCGGTGACCAGCTCGATCACACGATGGTCGATCAGGCGCACCAGCCCGAGCTGCTCGGCAATCGGGATCACGGCGGTCGCCGGCACGATGCTGCCGTCGGCCCGGCGGATGCGCATCAGGCATTCGTGGAAGGCAAGGTGACGCGTCGCGGTCGCCACCACCGGCTCGAACGCGAGCAGAATGCGCCGCTCGTTGAGCGCCGCGATGATCTTGTCGGTCGCGCGCACGTTCTCCTGGCGCAGCGTTTCGCGCTCGACGTTCGGCCGGTAGGCAATGAACGACCCGCGCCGCTTGGCCTTGGCGGAATCGAGGGATTCCTGCGCATGCGCGAGAATTTCCGCGACCGTGCGGGCATGGCGCGGAGCCGCCACGCCGCCGATCGTGATCGTCGCCGCCACCGGACCGTTCGCGGTCTGCACCACATCCTCGCGCACCGCGGCGAGGAAACGATCGGCCGCCATCGAGAGGTCGTCAGGCGTGCAGGTGTTGAGCACCACGCCGAACTTGTTGGAGGAGAAGCGGCCGAGCACATCGCCGCCGCGCATGCGGCTGCGAATGCGCCGCCCCACCGAAGCGATGACCTCGTCGGCGACGCCGAACCCGTAGGCCTCGTTGATGCGTGCGAGGTTGTCGACCGCGATCAGCAGGAAACCGCACGAGCCGCGATACTTCAGCGCTTCCTCCAGCGAGGTTGTCAGCGCGTCAGTCAACGCATTGCGGTTCATCTCGCCGGTGAGGCCGTCGAAGCGCGACAGATACGCGAGCCGCTCGTCGTGGTCGTGGCGCTCGGTGATGATGCGCACGACGCCGTGCGCGCGCGCCGGACGGCCGTTGGGACCGGCAAACCAGCGGCCGTTGTCCTCGACCCACAATCGGGTCGCGCCGTCGCGCCCGCCGAGCAGGCAGTATTCGGTCTGGTAGGGAACGCCCGCGCCATAGTCGCGCGCGCCCTCCTGCATCACCGCGTCGTAGCGCGTGGACGCGTTCTTCGGATCGAGGAAGGCCGCATAGCCGCGCCCGGTTGCGATCCGTGCCAGATCGGACACATGCAACACGTCGGCGGCGTTGGCGCCCCAGGTGAGCGTATCGGTGTCGAGCCGCCAGTCATATGGAACGAGGCCGATCGAGGCGAGGACGTCGCCCGGCTCGGCTGCGGTTGCGGCGGTGCGGGCGGTGCGGGCGTCGCGCGTCACGGATGATCCTGTTGTGGGAACGCAGAGCCGCCTGGCTGACGGTGGTCCCGCTAATCTGTCCGGAAAATCTTAAAGGTTCGGCAATCGCCGATCGAAAGCGGTGACGGAACACAACAGCCGGCACGCCGGTTGCGACCTCAGGTCTCGAAGCGGGCTCACTGTCCCGTTTCGAGACAGGAGGCTGTCATGCGTATCGTTGGCGCCGGAGGATCGATCAACTCCGCACCGGCCGCGCGGCGCGGCTCGAGCGCAGCGCACGAGCCGGGTGCGCCGGAGACGGAATCCCGCGCACTGATCGCGGTCGAAGCCCCGGTGCCGAGCGAACGGACCCCGCGCGTGACACGCCACCCCGGCGCGGCCTTCCTGGCACAATTGATCGCGACGCAGATGCAGGCACCGCAGACCCGCGCGCGCCGGCGCACGGAGCCCGGGGAGGCGACGGCGGTTTACCGGTCGATGACGAAGCCCGTTGTCGCAACCCGGCGCTCTTTCGGCAGGCGCGCCTGATCGCCAGACGCCCAGCGCACTTGTGACCGGTTATGCGTGTGCTAGATTGTGTACAATCGAGCACGGAGACAACATGTCATCCGAAACGTTTACCGTCCGCGTCGATACGGCCATCAAGAAGCGATTGGAAAAGCTGGCCAAAAGTACCGGGCGCAGCCGGTCTTTCCTCGCCGCCGAGGCCATCAACGAATATCTCGGCGTCAATGAGTGGCAAGTCACCGGAATCAAGCAGGCAATCGAGTCGGCCGATCGGGGCGAACTTATTGCACATGACCGGGTCAAGGAATGGGTCAATTCGTGGGGCAGCAAAGATGAGTTGCCCAAGCCGACCGGGAAATGACGCCCGTCTGGACACCAGCCTCCCTTGACGATCTGGCCTCTCCGCGAGCGTTCATTGCCGAACAAGATCCGGCCGCCGCGCAGCGGATTGTCCTTCGCATCATGCACAGCGTTGAAACGCTGTTACCTCAGAGTCCGGAGATGGGACGGCCGGGCCGTGTCGCGGGAACGCGCGAACTGGTCATCCCGCGGACGCCTTTCATCGTGCCCTATCGGCTGCGCGGGCAAGCAATCCAAATTCTGCGCGTCTACCACGGCGCCCGTCGCTGGCCCGACCAGTTCTGATCAGGCGGCAGAATTTCGATTTCTAGTACCCGAGCGCGCAGCCGTCCTTGCGCGGATCGGAGCCGCCGATCAGCGCGCCACGCTCCCAGTCGATGACGATGGCCTGTCCGCCGCCCCAAGGGGCATCGCGCGGCTTGACGTCATGGCCGCGCGCTTTCAGCCCCGCAACCGTGGCCGCCGGAATGCCGCGCTCGACCAGTGTCGCCTCTCCTTCGTAGAACATGCGCGGGTGATCGATCGCGGCCTGCACGTCCATGCCGTAGTCCACCATGTTGGTGATGAAGTGCGCGTGCCCCATCGGCTGGTAGTCCGCTCCCATCACGCCGAACGGCATCTCGCAGCGGCCGTTGCGCATCGCCAGCGCCGGAATGATGGTGTGCATCGGCCGCTTGTTGGGTTCGATCGTGTTCGGGTGACCCGGCTCGATCACGAAGCCGGTGCCGCGATTGTGCAGCATGATGCCGGTCTTCTCGGTGCAGATGACGGTGCCGAACGCGCTGTAGAGCGAATTGATCAGCGATACCGCGGTGCGGTCGCGGTCGACCACGGTCAGATAGACCGTGTCGCTGGTCGGCGGAAGCGCCTTTGGAATAGCGATCCGCTTATCCGGATCGAGCAGGCCCGCAAGTTTCTTCGCGAAGCCTTTGGCGATCAGTCCCGCCACCGGCTCGCGCATGGCCGCCGGGTCCGCGATATGCGTGTCGCGCACCGCGAAGGCAAGCCGCGCAGCCTCGAGGGCGAGATGCAGCCGCTCCGGGCCCGATGGATCGAGTTTCGCGACATCGAATTGCTCGAGGATGTTCAGCAGCACCAGCGCGGTCAGCCCTTGGGTGTTTGGCGGTAGCTCCACGATGTCGAGCCCGCGATAGTTCGTACTGATCGGCGCGACGATATCGCCACGATGACCCGCAAGATCCTCGGCCGCGAGCAAGCCGCCTTTGGACCGGACCGTCGCGGCGATGTCCTCGGCAATCGCGCCCTCGTAGAACGCCTTCGCGCCGCCCGCGGCGATTGTCTGCATGGTCGCGGCGAGTGCCGGCAACTTGACAGTGCTGCCGATCGCCGGCGCTTTGCCGTTCGGCAGATAGTATTTCGCCGAGCCCGCGTGCGGGGAAAGCTTGCCGACCTGCTCGGACCAATCGGCCCCCACGCGCGGCGCGACCACGAAGCCGCTTTCGGCATAGCCGATCGCCGCCTGCAATGCGCGATCGAGACCGAAACGGCCGTGACTCTTGAGGATCGCGTCCCAGGCTTCGATCGCGCCCGGGACGGTGACGGCATGCGGCGAGGTCGCCGGAATCTTCCGCGCCATCCCCTGCGCGAGGAGTTTCTCGGTCGTGACGGCCGCCGCGGCGCGCCCGGAGCCGTTGTAACCCCACACCGGCTGGCCGGGCTTGGCAACGAGACAGAAGCAATCGCCGCCGATGCCGGTCATCGCGGGTTCTACCACACACAGAACAGCAACAGCAGCAACAGCAGCATCAGCAGCGGTGCCGCCGGCCTTGAGCGTGTCGATCGCCGCGACGCTCGCGAGCGGGTGGGAGGTCGCGGCCATTCCCTCGCGCGCATAGACGGGCGAGCGGCCGGGCAGATGGAAATCACGGGTTTTCATGAGACCGTCACGCCGGGGAGGGAGCGCGACCCTATCCTACGGCTCGATCTTTTGCACCGGCCCGGTCCGCAGCACTGGCTCCGGACGCGGCTCGAACGGCGAGGGCTCGACGCGCGTAACCGGCTCGAGCCGCGCCGGCTCGGTGCGCGCCACCGGCGCGGGGGCCGCCGGCACCACGACCGGCGCCTGCTCGACGACGACCGCGCGGCGCGCGCGGCGCAGCGCCGCGGCGAAGCCGGCGAACAGATCGACGAAGCAGATCGCAGCGAACAGCAGGAAGGTGGAGTTGGCGGCTTCCTTCACGAGAACGAACTCGGCGGCCGCGCCGCAGGCGAGCAGCAGCACGAGGAAATGTTCCACGATCGAGCGGCCGTGGCGCGTCGACTTGATCATCTCGAACATCAACATCAGCAGCGAGAACACCAGGAACGCGTCGGCGAAGCTCGGCCCCCATTCGACGCCGGACTTGAGCGGGAACGTGTAGGGCCTGGAGGCCCAATCGAAGCCCGGGGTGAGGAACGCGATCATGTTGTAGATCGCGAACGGAATGATGAGCAGCGGAAATCCGATCACGCGGGCCTCCCGGAGTCGGCGGAACAAGTCTCGCTATCGAGCCACTAAGGCAAAAATACCGCGCGCCGGCGTGGTTCCGGCGCGCCGCAATTGTAGCGGAAAACTTGAGATCAGGCTTCGGTTTTGACCTTGAGCACCTGCCGGCCGCGGTACATGCCGGTCTTCAGGTCGACATGGTGCGGACGGCGCAATTCGCCCGAATCCTTGTCCTCGACATAGGTCGGCTGCTTCAGCGCATCGGCCGAGCGGCGCATGCCGCGGCGTGAGGGCGAGGTTTTTCGCTTCGGAACGGCCATTGAAATCTCTCCGGAAATTGGCGCCCGCGCCTCCCGGCCGGTCGCCCGCAACCTGTTCGAAGGCGGGCTTATAGAGGATCGGTCTGGCCAAGGCCAGCCCGTAGCGGGCTTGGGTTGCCCTCACCGCTTGACGCAATCCGCCGAGGTCAGCCGCCCCGCCCGGGCCTCGTAAATCCCCGCGAGGCGCCGCACGCCTGGACCGGGCCTCCCCGCGCTGCGCAGGCGCGGGTTCGGCAGGATCGCGGCCAGCAACGCCGCCTCGTGGCTGCTGAGATCGCGGGCCGGCTTGCCATAAGCCGAACGGGCCGCGGCCTCGGCGCCGAACTCGCCGTCCGGGCCCCATTCGGCGATGTTGAGATACACCTCCATCAGCCGCCGCTTGCCGAGCACGAGGTCGAGCCACAGCGCGAGCGGGAATTCCAGCGCCTTGCGCAGATACGAACGGCCTTGCCACAGGAACAGGTTCTTTGCGGTCTGCTGCGCGACGGTCGAGCCGCCGCGCATCTCGGAGAGCTCGTCGGCATCCTCGATTGCCGCCCGCAGCTCGCCGAAATCGATGCCGCGATGGACGCAGAACCGTCCGTCCTCGGCGGCGATGACGGCGCGGGGAAGCGCAGGCGTGATGGCGCTCAGCGGCATCCAGATGCGCTCGACCCGCGCGCCGGTCGCACGCCGCCACAACATCAGGGTCGAAACGGGATCGACGACGCGGTAGAGCGGCGCGATGACGTACGGGAGCAGCATTAGAGCGACGGTAGCGACGATGATGCCGCGCAAAACGCGGAACGCGGTGTTGCGGGACGAACGGCGCGCCATGGGAGAATGCTAGACGAATCCGGTCGCCAATGTGCGATCCCCCGGACGGCCCTTGAGCTCGCGCGCAATTACGGCTCGAATGGCGCGATGACCGCCGAGAACACCACGTCTCCGGACTACCCGCATCGCACACCGCGGGTGGTGCGCATCGTCCGTACCCGGCCGCGGCTGTTTCTTTCGAGCCTGCTCGGCCTTGCCGTCATCGCACTCTTGTTTGTGATCAGCGACTGGCGCGTTGCGACCAGGCTGCTGGTCGGCTGGGACATCGGGATCGGGCTTTATCTGATCCTCGCCTTCAGCCTGATGGCGCGCTCGGACTTGCACCGGTTGAAGCGGCGCGCCGCCAACCAGGACGAGGGCGGCATGGCGATCCTGGTGCTGACGGTCGCGGCCGCGCTCACGAGCCTCGGAGCGATCTTCGCCGAGCTTGGAACGGTCGAGGGTGTCAAGCGCGAGCCGGCGCAACTGATCCTTGCGACCGGCACGGTCGTGCTGTCGTGGGCATTCATCCACACGATCTTCGCGCTGCACTACGCGCACGAGTTCTATGGCGAAGGACGCGACCGCAAGATCGGCGGCATGACGTTTCCCGACGACGCAGAGCCCGACTACTGGGACTTCACCTATTGCGCCTTCACCATCGGCATGTGCGCGCAGGTCTCCGACGTCACGGTGTCGTCGAAGTCGATCCGCCGCACCGTGCTGGTGCACAGCGTGGTCTCGTTCCTCTTCAATGTGGCGTTGCTGGCGCTCACCGTGAACATCGCGGCGAGCGCGATTTAGCACGTGGGTTTGTTTTTCGGATGGAGCGCGGCGAAATCCGGGGCCCGCACATAGGGATGACTGCCGCGCGAGCGTGCCGCCGACATCGTGTCGGCCGCCGGCGTTGCGGTCGGCACCGAAACCGCACCGCGATCCTGTCCGGCATGGCCCCGCAGGAGGCGTATCTGAAGTATGGGAAGTTTTGACGCTGGTCATTCCGGCCGACCGAAGGGAGGGCCGGAATCCATAACCACAGTCCGCGCGATTTAGAACCGCCTGTGGTTATGGATTCCGGGCTCGCCGCTTCGCGGCGCCCCGGAATGACGCAGGATCAATTCTTATAATCCGGCTCTTTTTTGTCGAGGATCCGCTTCATCGCCTCGAAGTGCCAGACGTGCGGCTTCTTGTTGCCGTAGCCCGGCGCGGTCTTGAACTCCTTGATGGCGTCGTCGATCACGTGCTGCGGCAGGATGTTGAGCTCGCGCCCGGTCTGCATCGCGAGGATCTGCTGCTGCGCGGCGCGCTCGGTGTAATAGAGCAGGTCGAACGCCTCCGAGATCGTCGGCGTGATGGTCGCGACGCCGTGGCTCGCCATCATCAGGATCTTCTTCTCGCCGATGATGCCGGCGAGCCGCTCGCCTTCCTTCGGATCGAACGCCGGCCCGCCGTAGCTGTCGTCGTACGCGGTGTGCATCCCGATCGCGATTTCGGTCTGGCCGATCGGCAGGATACGCTGGTCCTTCAGCCGCGTCAGCGCGCTCGCATACGGCATGTGGGTGTGGAACACGGCACCGCCGTGCTGCGCCAGCCGATGGATCGGGGCGTGGATGCAGTAGCAGGAACGCTCGATCTCGCCCTCGCCCGCGAGCAGCTTCCCGTCATAGCCGACTTCCATGAAGCAGCTTGCCGTCACCTCGGACCAATAGAGGCCGAACGGGATCTGGTAATAGCGGTCGTTGGTGCCCGGCACGCGGAAGGTGAGGTGATTGAAGATGCCCTCGTTGAAGCCGTGCATCACGCACATGCGGTGCGCGGCCGCGAGATCGACGCGCGCCTGCCAGCGTGCGGTTTCGAGGTCTACGCCCTTGTCGATGGTTTCCTGCAGCATCGCGTCGCCTCCCTGGAGAATCCGTTCGCATCGTAGCATTGTAGCCCGGATTGAGCGCAGCGAAATCCGGGGTCGGAGCGTGTGCAGGATAACCCGGGTTTCGCCTCGCTCAACCCGGGCTACGACATATCAGTCCGGCTAGAAATTCATCGCCACGCCGTTGATGCAATAGCGCAATCCGGTCGGCGGCGGGCCGTCCGGGAAGACATGGCCGAGATGGCTGCCGCAGCGGCTGCAATGGCATTCGGTGCGCACCATGCCGTAGGAGCGGTCGTGCGATTCCTCGACCGCGCCTGCTTCCGGATCGTTGAAGCTCGGCCAGCCGGTGCCGCTCTCGAATTTCTTCTTCGAGCGGAACAGCACTTGCCCGCAACCCGCGCAGCTGAATGTGCCGGCGCGCTTCTCGAAGTTCAGCGCGCAACTGCCCGGCCGCTCGGTGCCGTGCTCGCGCATGATGTGGAATTGCTCGGGCGTGAGCAGCTTGCGCCACTCGGCTTCGGTATGGGTGACGGGATAGGTCTTCATGTCCATTGCATGCCTCCAGTTCGTAGCCCGGATGGAGCGCAGCGAAATCCGGGATGGGTCTATCCGCGCCGAAACGCCGCTCCCGGATTACGCTTCGCTTCATCCGGGCTACACGCCTCGCCAATGTAATTACTGCGCCTTGATGTTGCCTTCCTTCACGACGCGGCCCCACTTCACGATTTCGTTTTCGATGTACCTGGAAAACTCCGCCGTGCTCATGGTCACGGCGGATGCCCCCTCGCGATCGAAGGCAGCCTTCAGCTCCGGCGATTTCAGCACGTCCTGGATGTCGCGGTAGAGCCGGTCGACGATCGGGGCCGGCGTAGCGGCCGGCGCCATGATGCCCCACCAGTTGTTCGCCTCGTAGCCGGGGACGCCGGCTTCCGCGATCGTCGGCACATCGGGCAGCACCGGATTGCGCGTCGTGCCGCCGGTGCCGAGCGCGCGCAGCTGACCGGACTGGATGAACGGCGTCGTCTGCACCAGCGAGGAGAACATGATCTTCACGTGCCCGGCGATCACATCGGCCATCGCAGGGCCGCCGCCCTTGTACGGCACGTGCTGCAGGTTCACGCCGGCGACGAGCTTGAACAGCTCGCCGCCGAGATGCTGGAAGCTCCCGACGCCGGCCGAGGCGTAATCCAGCTCGCCCGGCTTCGCCTTCGCGAGCGCAAGCAGCTCCGCGACCGTCTTCACCGGCAGCTGCGGGTTGACGGCGAGCACGTTCGGCCCGGTCGCCAGAATCGAGATCGGCGCGAAGGATTTGATCGGATCGTAGTTGAGCTTGTAGAGCGCAGGGTTGACCGCATGCGCGATCGAGACGATCAGCAGCGTGTAGCCGTCGGGCGATGCGGCGGCGGCGGCTTCGGTGCCGAGCACGCCGCCGGCGCCACCGCGATTGTCGACGAACACCTTGTGGCCGAGCTTTTCGGACAGCTGGTTTGCCACCAGCCGCCCGACCACGTCGTTGCTGCCGCCGGGCGGGAACGGAATGATCAGCCGCACCGGACGGTCGGGATACTCGGCCGCCGCCGGGACGCCAAGCGCCAGCAGCAGAGCGAACGCGGCGAGCCGCTTCATTTCGGCGCGCGCTCCAGCACTTCGATCGACACGCCTTCCGGCCCGCGCACGAAGCAGATTTTGATGCCCGGCCGCGGCGAGTTGAGCTCCATGGTGAACTCCGCGCCCTTGGCTTTCAGGTCCGCCACCACCTTGTCGATGTTGGTCACGCGCAGCCCGAAATGGTCGAGCCCCTCGTACGGCGTGACCGGCGGGGCGTTCACGCCGCTGTTCGAGGCGACCGGCGCAATGAACACATCCTGCCCGCCGATCTTCATGTCGATGCGCGGCTTTCCCTCCTGCATCGAGCGGATGATCTGCGCATCGAACATGCGCTCGTAGTAGGCGGCGGTCTTTTCCGGATCGCGGCTGCGGATATGGATGTGGTCATAGGTGAAAGTGGACATTGTGCCTCCCGTGAGCGCCTTCTTGGTTCAGGTCGACAGCGTAGCGCGGAAAGCCGGCAAGTGAAATCGCTCGCGCGCCAGGGCCTGCGTCCGCCACTCCCAGCCTAAGGTTGCTTGCCACGCGCGTTTTCCCGGCCCAGTCTTTGGCACGGGCGACGCAACAACTTGCCGGGACGGAACCAATGAGGTCGATCACCTTCGCGCTGCTGCTCGCAGCCTCGTGTTTCTCAAGCAACGCAGCGCTCGCCGCCACCAACGACGACGTGAAGTGGATCAACCAGTGCGTCGAGGACAACAAGAACGAAGGCGCGAAAAAGGATGTCGTGCTGAAATACTGCACCTGCATGAACGACAAGATGAGCGACAACGAGACCCAGTCGATCACGCAGTGGGAAAAGACCCACAAGACCGAGCAGGCCGCGTGCAGCAAAGCCGCGGGCTGGAAGTAACTCCCGGTCCAATTCCAGACTGAAAGAACAGGCTCCTCACCGCTCGCCGCTTTCGCGGAGGCGAGCGGCCATTCGCGCGCCAAACGTCAGCTCCTTCACACAGCGCCACGCGCGACCCGCTTGGCTTGACAAGGCTCAATCTTGGGCGGCCGTTCCAGCCGGCGGGCTGCGCGCGAGCGTAGCCCGCCTTTTTCGCCGCGCGGATCCGACGGAGCCGTCGGGGTGGCGCGATGCCCTCCTGCAAATCATTGTTGCGAGACGACGAGCTGGGGCCGGTATGAGAAAGCGACGCGGCCCGCCACGTTGCCTTCATAGAGCGACAGGGTGGCCCCGCCCCAGAAGCCGATCCGCAAGTCGGTCATCATGGGCAATCCAACGGCCGCTCCGATGACGATCGCGACCGCCGGCCGCTGGCCCGCCCTGACGTACAAGGTGCGCCTCACCGTAACTTCCTGACCCTGCACGCTGCCCCGGAAGCCGGTGAGCTGCGACAGATCCAAATTCCACGGCCACCCGCCGTCGGCGTTCACCGCAACCTGCTGACCGACATAGTTTGCGGTTTCGCCGACCGAGACGAACGCCATCAACACACCTGGATCGGCACCATGATAAAGGGTCGTCCATGCATTAGCCCGGAATTGGTAGGTGAAATCGCAATTCACGACAGGCGCCGGGAAGACGACGATCGTGTGCCAGTTGCGGAGCCAGAAATACCGGATCGAGGGGTCGTACAGGTTCGGCGCAATCTGGTCGGGGCCGACCGAGGGCCAGCCCTCGAAGTTGACGTAGCCGCTGCCGAGTTCGGTCGTGGTCAGTTCACCCGAGACGTAACGGCCGGGCGGGATGACCGAGATGCCCTCCTGCAGCGCAGGCATCTGCGTATATCCCGAGTAGCCGAGCCCGATTTGCGTGCCTCTGATCCAGCCCGGGTCGAGCGGGAGCGACAGCAGATCGCCCATCGGCAGATGAGGTCCCCGCTGCGGCGTGCTGCCGAGCTTCTTCCACAAGCCGCCGAGTTTCTTCGCCAGCGTGTCGCGACGGCTCACAAGCAGGCGATACGCGGCGGCCGCATCCTGACCGCCAGCCACGAGGCGTTCGCGGATCGGTGCAAAATTGTTCAACTGGGCTTGGCAGCCCGACAGCTCCGCTTCGACAAGCCTGCTCTCCCGCAGGCCTCCGACATCAACCAGCATTCGCTGGCGGGCCGATTTCGCTTTCCTGGCCATTGTGAGCTCCTGCGATTGACGCGGCAGGCACGAGCAGCGCGCCCGCTGGCAAACTGTACCGGCCCGCTCCGATTTCGCGCAATAGTCGAAAGCTTGGGGCTACATCGGCCGCTCGCCCTTCACCGTCACGCGGTTGCCCGAGCGCGTGTGCGGCCAGTAGTCCCACATCGCGCGGTGCTGGGTGCAGCGATAGTCCCAGAACGCGATCGCGTTCTGCGTCCAGCGGAAGCGGCACTGGAACAGCGGGTTCTCACAGTGCTGATAGAGGTAGCTGAGGATCGCGTCGCTCTCGTCGCGTGGAATGCCGACGATGTGCGAGGTGAAACCGCGGTTGACATAGAGCGCCTTCTTCCCCGTGACCGGGTGCGTGCGCACCACCGGATGCTCCGCGCGCGGATAGTTCGGCTTGTCGGCGACGCCGTAGTTTGCGTAGAGCCCGCGATAGGCCATCTCGCCGTCATGCAGCGCGGTCAAGCCGTCGAGATAGGCCTTCATGCGGTCTGACAGCGACTCGTAGGCCGCATACATCGAGGCGAATAAAGTATCGCCGCCGCGCGGCGGGCACTCTTTGATGTAGAGGATCGAGCCCATCGGCGGCTCGACGTCGCACGACACGTCGGTGTGCCAGCCCTCGCCGTTCGCGCGCGGCGAATTCTTGTCGGCATAGATTTTCATCAGCGCCGGCTCGCCTTCTTCGTGCGGCGCGGCGGGATGGATGTGCAGCTCGCCGAATTTTCGGCCGAAGGCGAGATGCTGCTGCGGCGTGATCGCCTGGTCGCGGAAGAAGATCACCGAATTTTCCGCGAGCGCGCGGTGGATCTCGTCCATCTGCCGGTTCGAGCGGTCGTCCGAGACGAGCTTGCCGAGATCGACGCCGGAAATCTCCGCGCCGATGATCGGCGTGAGCTTTTCCACGGCAAGCGTCTCGTACGGCTCCTCTTCGCCGGCCGTGTGGCGATAGCGCGGGCCCGATTTGCTGGCGAGCGAACTCATGGCGATCCTCCGGCGAACGTCGCCGGAGGAGAGTAGCGCGGCTGAGCGCTCAGCGAAATCGCCTCAGGCGATTTTACCACCAGCGCCGGCGCCAGTAACGGTGGCGCCAATGGCGGCGGCGCCAGTAGCGATGCCGCCAGTAGCGGCGGCGCCAACGCCAACGGCGGCGCCAGTAGCGGCGGCGACGGCGGCGCCAATGTTGGGAACTCAGGTCGGTGGCGTCGCTCTGCTCGGCGACCTGGGTTTCAGCGGCCTGGGGTTCGGCGGCCTTCGTCTCGGGAACGGGCGAGGCCGCAGCCCCGGCAGGCTGGTCGAGCGGTTTCCCGTGGGCGGCGCTTGGCGCGACGAACTTCGCCGTTGCGGCGAGCAGTGCCCCCAGTCCAAGACCGGCCAGCGCGTCTCTGCGCGAGAGCGCCGCCTCATCGTCACGGCCGAAAATGCTGGTCAGGAATCGCTTACCCCGCTCCATGGTGGCTTCTCCTCGGGTTCGATCGTTCCACCTGCTCAACCGCCCGGAACCCGTTTGGTTTCGCGACCTCGTTCGGTCATTCCGGCCGAGCCAACGGGCCCGGCCCGAAGTCGCCGGGCCCGTTGACAGGCTCCGCGCGGGCAACCATCGGCTGGACCGAGCGCCTTACATGTGACACACTGTGTGCAAGGAGCGTTGTCATGGGAAAGTACGAACCGCTCGGACAATTCTTGCGCCAGCAGCGCACCCGGGAGGTGCCGCTGACGTTCCGCGAGATCGAGCAGATCACCGGCGCAAAACTGCCGCCCAAGGCGCAGCATCAGCGCGCGTGGTGGAGCAACAATCCGGACAACAACGTGATGACCAAGGTGTGGCTCGCGGCCGGCTTCGAGAGCGCGCAGGTGGACATGCAAGGCCGCAAGCTGGTGTTTCGCCGGATCGCGAAAGCGCCTGAGCCGGCCGCCGGCTTCGCCGAGCCCGCGCAGAAGTCGTATGCCTTGAAGCCCTACGCCACAAAGGACGGAAAACATCCAGGCTGGGGTGCGCTGAAAGGCATGATCAAGATCGCTCCCGGGGTCGATTTGACTGAACCTGCGGATCCCGAGCTAGCCGACTATTACGATCAGAAGTATGGCCCGGAGAGGCGATAGCTCAGCCCATGCCGCCGCTGCTGCTCGACACCCACGCGGCGGTCTGGTTCATCGAGGACATTCCGCTCGCACGGGCCGCGACTGACGCAATCAACGCGGCGTCCGGGAACGGAACACCGTTGCTGGTGTCGCCGATCACCGCCTTCGAGATCGGGCAACTTGCCTCTCGTGGACGGATCGACCTCTCGGCGGCGCCGCATCGCTGGTTCGCCGGACTGCTGGCGACGCCCGGCATTCAACTCGCCGAGCTGTCGCCCGAGATCCTGATCGCGGCGTCGTTCCTGCCCGGCACGCCGCCGCGCGATCCGATGGACCGCATCCTGCTCGCGACCGCGCGCGACCTCGCCGCGACGCTGGTGACGCGCGACCGCGCGATGCTGGCGTATGGGGAGACGGGGAATGTCAGCGTGCTGGGGTGTTGAGGTGCGTGCTCGTAGCCCGGGTTGAGCGTCAGCGAAACCCGGGGCTGGTCGACGATTGACGAAGAATCCCGGATATCGCTGCGCTCATCCGGGCTACGCTTGCTCAATCAAGTTTCAGACCCAGCGATTTGACGATCGGCTGCCAGAGCGCGACGTCGGCGGCGAGCACGCGGCGGAAATCCTCCGGGTCCGACTCCGGCGTTGCCTCGAAACCCATCTCGCTCATCAGCTGCTGATACGCCGCGGTTGACAACAAAGCCCGCGACGCCTGGGCGACCTTGTCGATCATCGCCTTCGGCGTGCCGGCCGGCGCGAGAATCCCGTAGGACGACGCATTCGCGATTTGCGGAAACCCCGCGCTCACCGCGGTTGGCACGTCAGGCGCCGCGGCAAGCGGCTTCTCGCTCGTCACCGCAAGAATCTTCAGCGCGCCGCTGCGATGCAGGCCAAGGCTTTGTGCCTGCACTCCAACGATGCCCATCGGGATCTGCCCGGCGATGAGATCGGTCATCGCCGGGCCCGCGCCGCGATAGGGGATCTGCCTGAGATCGGGAATGTCCGCGACCGATTTGAACAGCTCGCCGATGAGGTGATTGGTCCCGCCGACCCCGCTATGTCCGTACGAGAACTTGCCGGGATTGGCCTTGATGTGCGCGACCAGCTCGGAGAGCGTGTTCACCGGCACGGACGGGTGCACCGCGATCGCCAGATAGCCGACCGCAATGCGCATGATCGGATCGAGATCCTTGACCGGATCGTAGAGCGGCTTTGCATTCAGCAGGGCCTCGTTGACGTGCGGCAGCGTGCCGCCGAGCAGGAGCGTGTAGCCATCCGGCCGCGCGCGCGCGGCGGCCGCCGCGCCGAGCGATGCGCCACCGCCGCCGATGTTCTCTATTACGACTGTGCCGAGGTGCGGCTTGATCCGGTCGGCCCAGGGCCGGCCGAGGGTGTCAAACGCGCCGCCGGGCGGAAACGGCACGATCAGCCGGATCGGACGGTCGGGATAGGTTTGCGCGAATGCGCCGCGGCCGGGGGAGAAGAGCGCGGTGGCGGAGGCAGCCGCGCGCAGGATGTCTCGCCGGGAGAACCGCATGTGTGTCGCCCCTCGTGCGCAATGCCCGAGAAATGGTGGCACGGGCGCGAAGCGGGGCACAAGGCGGGGCTCCGGCCTCTCAGCCCGCGATCAACACCGGCGCGGCGCGGCGGGCTCGCCGGGGCCGGGCACCGAGATGCCGATGTCGGCGTGCTTGCTCGCCCGCGCGCCCCACGCAAAAAGGCCCGGGTCACCCCGGGCCTTTCCGCGATTCAGTGGTCGCGCCGCAGCGTTACTGATACGTGCTGCGGAACTGGCGCACTTCGTCGGCCGAGTAAGGCTTGGCGCCCGTGTCGAACGACTTCCATCCGCTCTGCGCATAGGACTTGCGGATATCGTTCGTCTGCAAAGCCGAGCGGTCGAGGATCGCTTCGAGTCGCGTGGCGTCGGCGTCATTGACGCGTGCGGTCACCAGCGTGCCGCCGCGGCGGACGCCTTCCGCATACACCTGAGCATCCTCGTCGCTGACGCCCGCTTGCGTGAGCGCGCCGACGATGCCGCCGGTGAGGCCTCCCGCCGCCGCGCCCGCCGCGGTCGCGACAAGCCAGCCGGCCGCGACGACCGGACCGACGCCGGGAATTGCCAGCAGACCGAGCCCGGTGAGCAGGCCCGCTGCACCGCCGACCGCGGCGCCGACACCGGCGCCCTTGCCTGCGCCTTCGGCGCGATCATCGACGCCGTCGCGATCGCGATCGACGCGCTTGGCTCCGCCGTTGGTGATTGTCCCGCCGTTGGTTGCTCCGCCGTTGCTGGAGTACCAGTTGTCGGAGTTGTTGGCGACGATGCTGATGTCGCTGCGCGCGACACCGGCTGCTTCAAGATCCTGCACCGCCTGCGCGGCGCGATCGTAGCTGTTGTAGAGCCGTGAAATTGTCTTGGTCATTTTTGTTGTTGTCCTTATCGGGTTACGACGTTGCCTTGGAAGTCGACTTTCACGCCGACCTTCTTCCCGTCCTTCATGGCCGAGCCGGTCCAGATGCCGTTGTCATCTTTCTTGAGTTCGGACACCTGCGTGTAGCCGCTCGACTCGATGCGGGACTTGGCTTGTCCTTCAGTGAAGCTGTTCGCTCCCGCGACGGGCGCCGCCGGATTGTTGGCGCTGGGAGACTTGACGGCCGGGGTCTGTGCGAATGCGATGGTGCTTGAAAAGACCAAAGCAATAATAGGCGTCAGAAGACGCATGAGCATATCCTCCTTGTTGGGGGCATATCTCAATGCGTCGCGATCAGTAACGTTCCGGACGATCGCGGATTCCGACAATTAGCGGAGTTGTTCCAACGCCGGCGCAACAAAGCAGACAAATGCAGCCGCGCCGTGGTGCAAAGCTGCGCAGAAATCTAAGATCGTTCCCTACTCCGCCGCCGCCCTGCCCGCCCCCGCCGTCCCATACCGCTTCTCGATATACTCAATCACCATCTTCTTGAAATCCGCCGCGACCGTTGGCCCGCGCAGCGTCACAGCTTTCTTCCCATCAATAAAAACAGGCGCGGCGGGCTGCTCGCCGGTGCCCGGCAATGAAATGCCGATGTCGGCGTGCTTGCTCTCGCCCGGGCCGTTCACGATGCAGCCCATCACGGCCACGTTGAGCGCTTCCACGCCCGGATACTGCGTCTTCCAGGCCGGCATCGAGTCGCGGATGAAATCCTGGATGTCGCGCGCAAGCTCCTGGAACGTGGTCGAGGTGGTGCGACCGCAGCCGGGGCACGCGGCCACCAGCGGCACGAACACGCGGAAGCCCATCGTCTGGAGCAATTCCTGCGCGACCTTCACCTCGACGGTGCGGTCGCCGCCCGGCTCGGGCGTCAGCGAGATGCGGATGGTGTCGCCGATGCCCTGCTGCATCAGCACGCCGAGCGCCGCCGACGATGCGACGATGCCCTTCGAGCCCATGCCGGCTTCGGTGAGGCCGAGGTGAATGGCGTAGTTCGAGCGCCGCCCGAGCTCCATGTAGACCGCGATCAGGTCCTGCACGGCCGAGACCTTGGCCGAGAGAATGATCTTGTCCCGCGAGAGCCCGATCTCCTCGGCGCGCTCGGCCGAGAGCAGCGCGGACTGTACCATCGCCTCGCGCGTCACCGCGCGCGCGTCCTTCGGGTCGGGCGATTTGACGTTCTCGTCCATCAGCCGCGTCAGCAGCTCCTGGTCGAGCGAGCCCCAGTTGGCGCCGATGCGCACCGGCTTGTTGTGCCTGATCGCCATCTCGACGATGGAGGAGAACTGCGTGTCCTTCTTCTTGCCGAAGCCGACATTGCCGGGATTGATGCGGTACTTGTCGAGCGCCTCGGCGCAGGCCGGATGATCGGCGAGCAGCGTGTGGCCGATGTAGTGGAAGTCGCCGACCAGCGGCACATCGAGGCCCATCTTGAGCAGCTTGTCCTTGATGTGCGGCACGGCGGCCGCCGCCTCGTCGCGGTCGACCGTGATGCGCACGATCTCGGAGCCGGCGCGCGCGAGCGCGGCGACCTGGCGCGCGGTGCCATCGGCGTCCGCGGTGTCGGTGTTGGTCATCGACTGCACCACCACGGGCGCGCCCCCGCCGACCTTCACCTTGCCGACGAAAACGGGAACGGACTGGCGCCGCTCGAGGGGCGCAGCGGAGAGGGTCATGCACGGGCTCCTGAGGTCGGCGGATGAGTGCCAGACCGGGGGTTTGCAGTCAATTTAGTGCGTCGGAAGTGGTTATTCGAGGTTGCCCGGCGCTCAGTGTGCTCCCTCCCCCTGAAAGGGGGAGGGTTGGGGTGGGGGTCAGGGCGCGAAAGTGACCCCCACCCGGCTCACGGAGCCTGGCCCGGACTTGATCCGGGCTTCGCCGACCCTCGGGTCAAGCCCGAGGGCAGGCTCTCCCCCTTTCAGGGGGAGGTTCAGACCGAGTTCCGGTCAGCCGGGCCGGTTCACCAGCACCAGACCGGCCACAACCAGTGTCACCGCCAGCCCGAACGCCCAGGAAATCGGTTCCCCGAGCACGAAATGGCCGGAGGCGACGCCGAACAATGGCGTCAGGAATGTGAAGGCCGAAAGACGGCTGGCCGAATAGCGCTGCACCATCGCAAACCACACCGCATAGGTGAGGCTCACCACCCAGAACGTCTGGTAGGCGAGCCAGCCGAGCGACCACGCGCTCGGCATTGCGGTCATGCGCTCGCCGAGCGCGAGCATGCCGAGCGCCAGCATCGGGATCGACACCGCGAGCTGATACGCGAGCACTTTTTCGGCCGGCGCGGAGCGCAGACGCGAGGCCTTGATGACGAGCGTGGTCGCGCCCCAGGCGGCGCCGGCCGCGACCATCATGACGTCGCCGAGCAATTGCCTGCCGTCGCGCGATGCATCCGGCACGCCGAACGCCACCACCAGTCCGGCAAACGAACAGAAGAGCCCGAGCCATTGCACGGCGCGTAAGCGTTCGCCGAGCAGGACGCCGGAGCCGAGCGCGACGAAGAATGGCGCGGTGTAGATGAACAATGTCGCGCGGCTCGCCGTGGTGAACTGCAGCGCCGGAAAGATCAGCAGGAACTCGAGGCCGAACAGCGCGCCCGCGAGCAGGCCGCCGGCGAGCGTGCCGTCGCGGCTGAGCAGCGAAATGCCGCGCCAGCGTGCCCACAGCGCGATGATGACGAAGGCGCCGGTCGAGCGCACCGTCGCCTGGATGAACGGCGGGATTTCCGGCAGCGCGAGCTTCACCGACACCTGGTTGAGGCCCCAGGAGAGCGTGAGGCCGAGCATGATGAGCGCGGCGACGGCATCGAGCGGGCGGGCGGTGGAGTTAGTCACGCGGACGCTTCCCAGTCATTCCGGGGCACGCCGAAGGCGTGAGCCCGGAATCCATAAACACAGACCGCGCGATGATGGACAAGCTGGTGGTTATGGATTCCGGACATGCGCTTCGCGCATTCCGGAATGACCAGCGGAGAGACCTACGCTTCCCTACAATGCCGGCACACCCCGGAAATCTCGATCACCGGGCTCTTCGGCGTGAAGCCTGCGCGCTTCGCCGCGGCATCGACACTCTCGGCGACCGCGCCGGACGCCGCCTCGCCGACAGCGCCGCAGTGCTCGCAGATCAGAAACACCACCGGCGCGTCGGAGACATGATTGTGGATGCAGGCGAGGAACGCGTTGCGGCTCTCGATCCGGTGCACCAGGCCCTGGCTCGTGAGAAAATCCAGCGCGCGGTAGATCGTGATCGGCGCCGGGCGCGGGCCCTGCACGCCAACCTGCTCGATGATCTCGTAAGCGCCGAGCGGCTTGTGACTCGCGGTGAGCGCTTCGAGCACCTTGCGCCGCATCGGCGTCAGCCGCTCGCCGCGCTTGACGCACAGCGCTTCGGCATGCGCCAGCGCATCCGCCGAGCAGCGGTCGTGATCGTGGTCGGGAGCGGGAAAAACGGCAGGCATGGGAGATAACCCTATCTGATTCAGCGTAGCCCGGCTTGAGCAAGGCGAAAGCCGGGAACGACCCACGCACTGCCCCGGGTTTCGCTTCGCTCAACCCGGGCTACAAAAGCCCCGCCTCGCACACGGTTGAAGCTGTGCATTGACCTTTATGTTGCGGCGCAGCAATGGTGTTACGATATGCCGATATAAGGGCCATTTGGGAAAGGTCACGCCATGCTCAAGGGAAAATCCGTCGTCGTCACCGGGTCCACCTCCGGCATCGGGCTCGCGATCGCGCGCGCCTTCGCCCAGGAGGGCGCGAACCTCACCATCAACGGCTTCGGCGAGGCGGCGGCGATCGAGAAGGAGCGCGCCGGGATCGAGAAGGAATTCGGCGCCAGGGCGATCTACTCGGGCGCCGACATGACCAAGCCAGCCGAAATCGCCGCCATGATCGCCGCAACCGAGCAGACGTTCGGCGCCGTCGACGTGCTGGTGAACAATGCCGGCATCCAGTTCGTCGCCAAGGTGGAGGATTTCCCGATCGAGAAGTGGGACGCCGTGATCGCCACCAATCTCTCCGCCGCGTTCCACACGACGCGCGCCGCAATCCGCGGCATGAAGCAGCGCAAGTGGGGCCGCATCATCAACATCGCGTCGGCGCACGGCCTCGTCGCGAGCGGCGAGAAGGCGGCCTATGTGGCGGCGAAACACGGAATCATCGGTTTGACCAAGGTCGTGGCGATCGAGGCCGCGAACGACGGCGTCACCTGCAATGCGATCTGTCCCGGCTGGGTGCTCACCCCGCTCGTCGCCCAGCAGATCGAGGCGCGCGCCAAAGCCGCCGGGCAGAGCTTCGAGGAAGCCAAGCGCATCCTGGTCGCCGAAAAGCAGCCGATGTTGCAGTACACCACACCGGAGAACATCGGCGCGCTCGCGGTATTCCTCGCGGGCGATGCCGCCGCGACGATCACGGGATCGTCCTACTCGATCGACGGCGGCTGGACCGCGCAGTGACGACGCGCCCGGAGCGTTTTTCCAGCAAGAAGATCAATCTCGGCCTGCAGGGTGGCGGTGCGCATGGCGCGTTCACCTGGGGCGTGCTGGATTATCTGCTCGAGGACGGCCGGCTCGACATCGAAGGAATTTCCGGCGCGTCGGCCGGCGCGATCAACGCCGTGATGCTGACCGACGGCCTGGCGCGCGGCGGTCCGCAAGAAGCGCGCAAACGGCTTGCCGATTTCTGGCGCGCCGCAAGCCTCGACGGCAACCTGCCCGGCCTGCAGCGCGCGGTGTTCGACCGGCTTCTGTCATTCACGCCATTTCAGGGCGCGCCCGCGGAAGCGTGGTTCGGCGCGCTGGCGCGCTATCTGTCGCCCTACGACATCAATCCGCTCAACATCAATCCGCTGCGCGATGTGATCGAGCGCTTCGTCGATTTCGAAGCCGTGCGCGCCTGCAAGGAAGTCTCGTTGTTCATTTCCGCCACCAACGTGCATACCGGCCGCGTGCGCATCTTCTCCCAGGACAAGCTCACCCCCGACGTGGTGACGGCGTCGGCCTGCCTGCCGTTTCTGTTCCGCGCGGTCGAGATCGACGGCGTGCCTTACTGGGACGGCGGCTACATGGGCAATCCGGCGATCTTTCCGTTCTTCAACACGACGCTGTCCGAAGACGTGCTGATCGTGCAGATCAATCCCATCGAGCGCACCGCGACGCCGCACACGCAAACCGAGATCATGAACCGGATCAACGAAATCACGTTCAACTCTTCGCTGCTGGCGGAATTCCGCGCGATCGATTTCGTCACCCGCTTGATCGATCAGGGCCGGCTGCCGCACGGCACCCGCGAAGGCGAGTATCGCCGCATCAACGTGCATCGCATTGCGCTCGACGCGACGTTCAGGGAGCTCAACGCCGGCTCGAAGCTCAACTCGGATTTCGATTTCTTCGAAATGCTGCGCGACGGCGGGCGGACCGCAGCGAAGACTTTTCTCGCCGCGCATTTCGAGGATATCGGCAAGCGCTCAACGATAGATTTGGCCGCCGAGGCGCATGCGGAGTGGGCGTAGCTGGGTGGTCATCCCGGGGCCGCGCGGAAGCGCGGAGCCCGGGATCCATAGCCACAAGCCTCGCGGCTCTTGCTCGGACGGTGCATAATCGAACACCTCGTGGTTATGGATTCCGGGCTCGCCGCTGCGCGGCGCCCCGGAATGACGCGGATAGACCATGCCCCCGCCCCTCCTCACCTTCTCAATCGGCCCGGCCACCTGCGACATCCTCGTCGCCGACATCACGACATTGCAGGTCGACGCCATCGTGAACGCGGCGAACCGCTCGCTGCTCGGCGGCGGCGGCGTCGATGGCGCGATCCATCGCGCGGCGGGACCGGAGCTGCTCGCCGAATGCCGCGCGCTCGGCGGCTGCGAGACCGGCTCGGCGAAGATCACGCAAGGCTATCGGTTGCCGGCAAGGCATGTGGTCCATGCGGTCGGGCCGGTCTGGCACGGCGGGGCCAAGAACGAGGACGACCTGCTCGCATCCTGCTACCGCACGGCGCTCGATCTTGCCGCGACACGCCAGCTCAGCTCGATCGCATTCCCGGCGATCTCGACCGGCATCTACGGCTTTCCGGCCGAGCGCGCCGCACGCATCGCGGTCGGCACGGTTGCGTCGGAATTGTCGGCCGCGCCGCGCTCGATCGCGCGCGTAGCGTTCTGCTGTTTCTCGGAACAGTCCGCGCAGCATCATCTCGACGTGGTGGGCGATTTGGGGCTGGCGTAATCGCGGCCGTCATCCCGGGCGAGCGAAGCGAGACCCGGGACCCATGAAACGTGGTGTTTCGTGGGTCTCGGATAGCCGCCTTCGGCGGCTTCCGGGATGACAGCCGGTGCCGGTGGGCTTTTCACACCTGCCACCCACGCACTACAGTCACGGCGAGAAGAATTCTCGGGGAGGAAAAAACGCATGGCGCAAAGCCGGAAAGTCATCATCACCTGTGCGGTCACCGGCTCGATCCACACGCCGTCGATGTCGCCGCATCTGCCCGTCACGGCGAGCGAGATCGCCGACGCAGCGATCGGCGCCGCGGAAGCCGGCGCCGCCGTGGTGCATCTGCACGCGCGCGACCCGAAGGACGGGCGGCCCGATCAATCGCCCGACGCGTTCGCGCCGTTCCTCAAAGTCATCAAGCAGCGCTCCGGCGTCGTGGTGAACATCACGACCGGTGGCGCTCCGACCATGACGGTGGAGGAACGCGTCAAGCCGGCCGCGACCTTCAAGCCGGAGGTCGCCTCGCTCAACATGGGCACGATGAATTTCGGGCTCTATCCGATGATCCCGCGCTACAAGGGCAAGTTCAAACATGAGTGGGAGGAGCCGTACCTGGAGAATTCCAGGAAGGGCATGTTCAAGAACACCTTCGCGGACATCGAATACATCCTCACCACCTGCGCGGAGAACAACACGCGCTTCGAGATCGAGTGCTACGACATCGGGCATCTCTACACGCTGAAGCACTTCCTCGACCGCGGCGTGGTGAAGCCGCCGCTGTTCATCCAGTCCGTGTTTGGCATCCTCGGCGGCATCGGGCCGCATCCGGAAGACGTCATCATGATGCGGCGCACGGCCGACCGGCTGTTCGGCGACCAGTATCACTGGTCCGTGCTCGGCGCGGGCGCGAACCAGATGCGCGTCGCCGCGCAGGCGGCCGCGATGGGCGGCAACGTGCGCGTCGGCATGGAGGATTCGCTCTGGATCGGGCCGGGCAAGCTTGCCGAGTCCAACGCGCAGCAGGTGACACGTGTACGTCAGATTCTCGAAGGTCTCGGCCTCGAGATCGCAACGCCGGACGATGCGCGCGAGATTCTCTCGCTCAAGGGCGGCGACAAGGTGAATTTCTAGGTTGCTGGTCGTTCCGGGGCCGCGCGGAAGCGCGGAGCCCGGAACCCATAACCACAGGCCCATCGACTCACGAAGATTCGTGGTTATGGATTCCGGGCTCGCCGCCATAGCGCGTTGCAGACGCGCGTAAACGCGCTTAAGGCGGCGCCCGGAATGACCGCGAGAAAGACCGGAGAAAAGAATGACCATCACCGTCAACGCCGCCGCCATCAAGGAGGCCTCCGCGAAGCTCTCCAACTGGGGCCGCTGGGGCAAGGATGACATGAGCGGCACGCTCAACTATGTCGAGCCGCACCACATCGTCGAGGCCGCCAAGCTGATCCGGAAGGGCAAGTCGTTCGCACTCGGCATCCCGCTCGACCGCACCGGCCCGCAGAGCGGCCTGTTCGGCGGGCGCTTCAATCCGATCCATCAAATGTTGGCCACCGGCACGGACGCGCTCGCCGGCCAGCAGGACTGGAACAAGCTGCGCTACGCCGACGACACGCTGATGCTGTGCGTGCAGGGCGCGACGCACTGGGATTCGCTCGGGCACATTTTCTACGAGGATAAGGCCTATAACGGCCACTCGCCGAAGCTGATCGACTCGCGGGGTTTGAGCGTACTCGGCATCGAGCATTCCAAGGACAAGATGAACGGACGCGGCGTGCTGCTCGACATTGCGCGCTTCCGCGGCGTGCCGTGGCTGAAAGACGGCGAAGGCATCGGCAACGACGAGCTCGACGCCTGCGCGAAAGCACAGGGCGTGAAGATCGGCCGCGCGGATTTCGTCATCATCCGCACCGGCCAGATGGAACGCTGCCTCGCCGAGAAGGAATGGGGCGGCTACGCGGGCGGCGACGCGCCGGGGGTGAAATTCGAGAACTGCTACTGGTGCCACGAGAAAGAGATCGCGGCACTGATTACCGACACCTGGGGCTGCGAGGTGCGGCCGAACGAGACCAAGGACGCAAACCAGCCGTGGCACTGGGTGGTGATCCCCGCGATGGGCCTGTGCATGGGCGAGATCTTCTACTTGAAGGAGCTCGCCGAGGATTGCGCCAAGGACAAGGTCTACGAGTTCTTCTTCTGCGGCCCGCCGCTGATCATCACCGGCGGAACGGGGAGCCCGATCAACCCGCAGGCGATCAAGTGACACCGTAGGTGTCATCCCGGGCGAGCGAAGCGAGACCCGGGATATCCACCAACACACTGCGTCACCCCCGGGCTTGTCCCGGGGGTCCACGTCTTTAGGCTATAGAGCAGCAAGACGTGGATGGCCGGGACAAGCCCGGCCATGACGATAATATGGAGTTCTCATGCCCCGCTATCTCAAACGCGGAATGGACGCCGGCGCGATCGAAGAGGCCGACGCAAAGGTGCGCGCGACCGTCGAAGGCATTCTCGGTGAGATCAAGTCGCGAGGCGATGCGGCGGTGCGCGAGCTGTCGGAAAAATTCGACAAGTGGTCGCCGGAGAATTTCAAGCTGAGTGGCCAAGAGATCGAGCAAGCCATCGGACAAGTCGCCAAGCGCGATCTCGACGACATCAAGTTCGCGCAGGCGCAGGTGCGCGGCTTCGCGCAGAAGCAGCGCGACTCGATGAAAGACATCGAGGTCGAGACCTTGCCCGGCGTGATCCTCGGCCACCGCCACATCCCGGTGAACTCGATCGGCTGCTACGTGCCGGGCGGGCGCTATCCGATGGTCGCCTCCGCGCACATGTCGATCGTGACCGCGCGCGTCGCGGGCGTAAAACGCATCATCGCCTGCGCGCCGCCGTTCCGCGGCGGGCCGCATCCCGCGATCGTCGCCGCGATGCATTTCGGCGGCGCGGACGAAATCTACGTGCTCGGCGGCGTGCAGGCGGTCGCCATGATGGCGCTCGGCACCGGCTCGGTCTCGGCCGTCGACATGGTGGTCGGGCCGGGCAACGCCTATGTGGCGGAGGCGAAACGCCAGCTCTACGGGCGCGTCGGCATCGACCTGCTCGCAGGTGCGACCGAGACGCTGATCATCGCCGACGACTCGGTCGACGGCGAGATCTGCGCGACCGACCTGCTCGGCCAGGCCGAGCACGGGCCGACCTCGCCCGCGATCCTCATCACCAATTTCGAGAAGCTCGCGCGCGACACGATTGCCGAGGTCGAGCGGCTGTTGACGATTCTCCCGAGCGCCGATCTCGCCGGCAAGGCGTGGGCGGACTACGGCGAGGTCATCGTGTGCGCCGACGAGGCCGAGATGATCGCGGAAGCCGACCGCATTGCCTCCGAGCACGTGCAGGTGATGACGCGCGACCCGGATGTGTTTCTCAACGGCATGAAGAACTACGGCTCGCTGTTTTTAGGCCCGCGCACCAACGTGGCCTACGGAGATAAGGTGATCGGCACCAACCACACTCTGCCGACCAGGAAGGCGGCGCGCTACACCGGCGGGCTCTGGGTCGGCAAGTTCCTCAAGACCTGCACCTATCAAAAAGTGCTGACCGACGAGGCGAGCGCGATGATCGGCGAAGTCTGCTCGCGCCTCTGCATGCTCGAAGGCTTCACCGGCCACGCCGAGCAGGCGAACGTGCGCGTGCGCCGCTACGGCGGACGCAACGTGCCCTACGCGCAGGCGGCGGAGTAGCTTTCTTCACCTCCCCCTGGAGGGGGGAGGTCGCCACGCGAAGCGTGGCGGGTGGGGGTGAAGTACCCTCGCCACTCACCCCACCCCGGCGGCTTCGCCGCCGACCCTCCCCCCTCCAGGGGAGGGTGGAGACCTGCGTATGCCGATCGAACTCCACTCCGCGCCCTCCTTCCGTCTCGACGGCAAGCGCGCGCTCGTCTCGGGCGCGGGGCGCGGCATCGGGCTTGCGGCAGCCTCGGCACTGGCGGACGCCGGCGCGCACGTGACGCTTGCGGCGCGCACGGCTGCCGACATCGAGGAGGCGGCCGCCGCGATCCGCGCGCGCGGGCAGCAGGCCGACACACTCGTGCTCGACGTGACCGATCTGCCCGCCATGCAGGCGGCGATCGCCGCAGCCGCGCCGTTCAACATCCTGGTCAACAACGCCGGCACCAACCGGCCGAAGCCGCTGCTGGACGTCACCATCGAGGATTACGACGCCATCATGGGGCTCAACGTGCGCGCCGCCTACTTCGTCGCGCAGGCGGTGGCGCGGCGGCTGATCGAGGCCAGGCAATCCGGCTCGATCCTCAATATTTCCTCGCAGATGGGCCACGTCGGCGCGGCGCGCCGCACCGTTTACTGTGCCTCGAAGCACGCGATGGAGGGCTTCACCAAGGCGATGGCGATCGAGTTGGCGCCGCACGACATCCGGGTGAACTCGCTCGGCCCGACCTTCATCGAGACGCCGCTGACCAAGCCGTTCTTCGAGAACGAGGCGTTCCGCAAAGAGGTTCTCTCGAAGATCAAGCTCGGCCGCATCGGGCAGCTGGACGAGCTCACGGGCGCGATTGTGTTTCTGGCGAGCGACGCTTCAAGGCTGATGACGGGGTCGGCGCTGGTGGTGGATGGCGGGTGGACGGCGGAGTAGCCGTCATTCCGGGGCGCCGCGAAGCGGCGAGCCCGGAATCCATAACCACAATCGATTCGATTTGGCTCCGTCCGAGCTGACGGAGAAATTCGCGGCTATGGGTTCCGGGCTCGCGCCTTCGGCGCGCCCCGGAACGACAAGCAATTACTCCGCCGCCTGTCGCTTCCCGATCGCGGCGTTCACCTGCGGCATCACCTTTTCGGCAAGCAGCTGCATGTTGCGGCGGCCGAGCTCGCGGTCCTTCCAGTCCTTGCCGGCCAACAATAACGTGCCGAAGTCGCCGACCTCCTCGCGGAACGCGAGGATCTGGTCCGCCACGCGGTTGGGCGAGCCCCAGAACACCAGCTTGTCGCACACGGCATCGACCGAGACCGCGTTGTCGTCCTGCTTCGGGTCGGTCTTGAACGCGACCGCGCGGCCGCCGCGCACCAGCTTGGTGAGCAGCTGGCTGTAGTAGTAGCGGTACGGCCCGTTGGGGTCGGTGGCGTAGCGTTCGGCGGTCTTGTCGTCGTCGGCCACGAAGATCGATTTCGCCACGCGCCAGTTCGCAGGGTCCGCGGGGCGCCCGGCGCGCTCGCACCCTTCCACATATTTCGGCCAGTGCGTCTTCACCCAGTGCGGCATCAAGAAATTTGCCGAGATCGGGTCCCAGCCGCGCGCCGCCGCTTCGGCCACGCCTTTCGAGAACGGCGCCACCGCCGTGACGACGATCGGCGGATGCGGCTTCTGCAACGGCTTGGGCAGATGGCCCTGCCCGAGGTCGAGCATCAGCTGCTTCTCGAGCACGATGTTCCAGTACTTGCCCTTGATGTTGTAGGGCGGTTCGCTCGCCCAGATCTCGAGCACCTGGTTGATGCATTCGAGGAACATCGCGTTGCGGTCGGCCTCGAGATTGCCGAACACCTCCGCGTCCGACATCAGGCCGCCGGGCGAAATGCCGAAGATGAAGCGCCCATCAAGCATGTGGTCGAGCATCGCGACGTTGGCGGCGACCGCCGCCGGATGATTGTTCGGCATGTTGACCGTGCCGGTGCCGAGCTTGATCCGCCTGGTCGCGTCGATCAGGGTGCAGATGAACATCATGCACGAGGTGATGTTCTCGGCGCGGTCGGTGTGGTGCTCGCCGACGTAGCCTTCGGTGTAGCCGAGCTCGTCGGCGAGGATGAACGCCTCGCGATCCTCGCGCAGCGAAACCCGCCAGTCCTTCTCCAGCGGATGGATCGGCATGGTGAAGAAGCCGAGGTTCATATCGTCGTGCTCCGCAATCCTACTTGGTCATTCCGGGGCGCCGCCGAAAGCGCGTTTGCGCCGTCTGCGACGCGCTATGGCGGCGAGCCCGGAATCCATAACCACGATCCTCACGATAAACGCAATGATGAGCAAAATGAACGCGCTGTGGTCATGGATTCCGGCCCTCGCTACGCTCGGCCGGAATGACGAAAAGCTTTCACATCATGCAATATCGCGCCATGCGCCATTGCGTTCCGCCGAGTCGAACACGGCTTCGAGTGCCGCCACGGTGTGCACGATCCCCGCATCGTCGATCTGGAACTTGCCTTGACCGAGCGCGGCCGCCGCGAACGAATCGAGATTTGCGCCGATGTGATTCGTCTGCGGCACGTCGAAGGTTTCGGGTTTGCCGTCCCGGCAGCAGATGGTGACTTTCGTCTCCGAGAGCGATTCCACCCACATCCCGGAGCCGTAAATGGCGAGTCGCCACACGAAGCCCGGCGTTTTCAGCGACGTCGCGATCGTCCCGGTCGCGCCATTGCGAAAGCTGAGCATAACCTGCGTGGTGTCGCCCGACTCGAACGGCAGGATGCGTTTGGTCGAAAGCGCGCTCACGCGCGCCATCGGGCCGATCAGGAACGAAAAGCCGTCGAGCAGGTGAATGCCCATCCCGGTCATGCCGCCGGCCTTGGTTTCCTGCGGCGCCGAGCGCCAGTTGTCGAGCGGCGTGTTGGCAAGGATGTCGTGGCTGTAGTTGCCTTCGGCGAACATGATGGTCCCGAAGGCGGGCGACGACACGACCTCCTTCAGCTTCACCATCGAGGGCCACAGCCGCCGGTTATGCCCGACGCCGAGCGCCACGCCCGCCTTGCGGCAAGCCGCAATCGCGGCCTGCGCGTCCGCGACGGTGAGCGCGAACGGCTTTTCGCAGAACACATGCTTGCCGGCCGCGGCCGCGGCCTCGACCTGCTGGCGATGTTTGCTATGCGGCGTCGCCAGCACCACGGCGTCGATCGACCTGTCGGCAAGCACGTCCTCGTACGAGGTGCCGATGCCGAGATTCATCTCGCGCGCGAAGTCGCGCACCGTCTCGGGCTCGAGCGTCACGCCGCGCGTGAAGCGCATCAATTTGCTGTCGTGCGCCGAGCGGACGAGCTCCTTGCCCCACCAGCCGAGCCCGATCATCGCGGCGTTCAGCATGCCAACATCTCTCCCTCGTCATGGCCGGGCTTGACCCGGCCATCCCGACAAGGAGAGCACAGTGCTCACCTAAGCGGGATGCCCGGCACAAGGCCGGGCATGACGGATAACAATTACATGTTCAGTGACTCAAGCTCGCCGGCGCGCCGGGCTGCTTCAGCGGATGCGCCTTCGCGAATGCGGGAAGCTCCGAACAGCTCGTGGCGATGCGCATCACGGTCGGATACGGCGCGACGTCGACCTTGAAGAAGCCCGCGCCCGTCACCTGCGCGGCGACACAGATATCCGCCATCGTGACGGCATCGCCGTGCGCGAACGTGCCGGTCTCCCTGTCGCGCGCGAGGTGCCCTTCCATCGCGGCGAGCCCTTCGCCGATCCAGTGCCGGATCCACTTCTCGCGTGCCGCCTCGTCGAGGTTGAGCTCATGCTCCATGAAGCTGCGCACGCGCGGCACCATCAAGGGATGCGAGTCGGCCGCATTGATCAGCGCGAGCGCACGCACGCGCGCACGCCCGCGCGCGTCGGCCGGCAAAAGGCGCGGGTGCGGATGCGTCTCGTCGAGATATTCCATGATGGCGATCGACTGGAACAAAATCGGCCCGTCGCCGTCGATCAGCGCCGGCAGCAGCATCTGCGGGTTGACTTGTCTGTACTCGTCCTTGAGCTGTTCACCCTTCATCAGGTCGACGTTGACCACCTCGTCCGGCACGATGCCCTTGAGGTTGAGCGCGATGCGCACGCGAAACGAGGCGAGCGAGCGCCAGAACGAATAGAATTTCAAAGCCGCCTCCCGAAAATTTCGCGCGAGCATAGGTGGGATGGCAGGGCTTGTCATTGCCCGCGAAGGCGGGCATCCCGTAATCAACTCGCTTGCAATGTTTACTGGATCCTCCGCCTTCGCGGACGATGACAAACAGAGGACCTTCCATGCCCCGCCTGCCCGAACTCGACCCTGCAAAATTCTCTCCCGAGCAAAAGAAGGTGCACGAGGCGATCCTCGCCGGACCGCGCGGCAAGGTGGTCGGCCCGCTCAAGGTGTGGCTCAACAATCCCGGCCTCGCCGAACATGCGCAGGCGCTCGGCGCCTATGCGCGGTTCAATTCGAGCCTGCCGCCACGGCTCTCCGAGCTTGCGATCTGCGTCACCGGCGCGTTCTGGAAGGCGAACTTCGAGTGGTTCGCGCACGCACCGCTCGCCATCAAGGCTGGCATCGATCCGGCCGCGATCGAGGCGATCCGCGTGGGCGCTGCGCCGAAGCTGACAAAGTCCGACGAGCAGGCGGTCTACGATTTTGCGGCCGAGCTGTTGAAGACGCGGCGCGTGTCCGACGCGACCTTCGCGCGCGCGAAGCAGGAGCTGGGCGAAACGAGCGTGATCGATCTGGTCGGCATCATCGGCTACTACGGGCTGGTGTCGGTGACGCTGAATGCGTTCGAGATCCCGTTGCCCGAGGGCGAGAAGCTGCCGTTCGGGATCAAGTAGGGGGCGAAGCGCCGCTCACCCCGGCGCAAATTCCCGCCAGCGCGAAAACCAGAAATCGATGGCGCCATCGAACGAAAGCCCTTCGCGCCCGGAGGGCCGGCGGCGGCTTCCGGGATCGAGACCAAGCGCGCGCGCCGTTACGGCGCGCCCGACATCGATCACCGTATCGAGGTCCTGCATGGCGAAGTCGATATATGCCGCGACCGTGCCATAGCGCGCGACCGCGGCGTCGCGCCGCCCGGCATTCCAATCCGACAGGATCGAAAAGAGCGGCGCCGTCATTTCGGGGCCCGGGATGACTCCGGTCGCTCCAATGCGCAGATAGTCGATGAAATTCTGGCCGTTGCGCCCGATCAGGAGGTCGAACTTCTTTCCGATCATCTCGAGGTGCGCGCATAGCTCGATGCTGTTGTACTCGGCTTTCAGAAAGCTGACCCGCTGCACGATGTCGGGCAGCGTCTGAAGCGAGGCAGCCGAGAACGCGGTATCGATCAGCCCCGGCGCAAGCTGCAATCCCAGCGTGACGCTGGAAGCGAGCGAAGGATCGGCCGAAATCTTCCGAATTTGCGCGATTGATGGAGCCGGATCGGCGCCGATCTGCACAATCAGGCCAACGTCTTTTCGGGATTCGAGTGCGATCCGCGCGATCTCATGCAGATCGTCGTCGGCGCGCGTGGTGACGAGAAGCGCCGCGTCCGGAGACAGATGCTGGGCAGCTCGGCCGATGACAGATTTGCGCTCGTCCTGTGTGAGTGAAGCGCCCTCCGAGGCCAGCCCGAGCAGCGTCACGCCCGCCGCGCCGTGCGGAATCACCCAATCGATCTGCCGCACATGCGCGTCGAGATCGAGCGCGCCGGATTTGCCGTAGTAGCTGTAGAGAACCGGAATGACCCCGCCGATCATGGTTTCTTCCGATGTGGCGGAGGTTCAAACATGTCCCGTGACTTACGCCCCCACCACCGCCTTCAGCCCTGCCGCCTCGATCCCGGCGATCGCGCACACTTCGTCCTTGTCGGATGTATCGCCCGAAATGCCGACGGCGCCGAGCACAGTGCCGCCCGCGTCCTTGATCAGCACGCCGCCCGGCACCGGGACCAACCGGCCCTGTGCGATGGTCGTCAGCGCGCCGATGAAGACGGGGTTCTTTGCCGCGCGCTCGGCCAGCTCGCGCGAGCCGAAGCCCATGCCGAGCGCCCCCCAGGCTTTGCCGTAGGCGATGTCGAAGCGCAGGATGCCGGACTTGTCCTCGCGCTTGAACGCGACGAGATGCCCGCCCGCGTCGAGCACCGCGACGGTGAGCGGCGCGCAGTTGGTCTCGCGGCCCTTCTTCAGCGCGGTGTCCACGATGACGGAAGCTTGATTGAGATTGACGGACATCGGTACTCCCCGGCTCCGGTTGTCATCCCGGCCGAGCGTAGCGCGAGCCGGGACCCATCTAACGGCACGCTCAGAGCCAGCTTGCAAGTCCGGCGTTTCATGGGTCCCGGCTCTCGCGCTTACGCGCTCGGCCGGGACGACAGCTGAGCTTATTTCCTCGACCAATAAACCGAATGCATCGCGGCCTCTTTGCCGCCGAGACCCTTGCCCGCCGACTCCTCCATGCAGGCGAGCGTGCGCTCCACCAGCGGCAGCGACAGCCCGCGCGCCTTTCCCTCCGCCTGCATCGACTGCAGATCCTTGATGCAGCCCGCGAGGTCGAATGTGACCGGCGTATCCTCTCCGTTCATCATTTTCGCGACGGTCGGTGCGCGCGCCTTCATCATCGCCGGCGCACCCGAAGTGTCGGCGAGAATATCCATCAGGCGCTCCGGTTCGAGCCCCATGCCCCGCGCCATCGATAACGCCTCGCCGAGCGCCTGGTAGTAGATCATCAACGGCATGTTGATCGTGAATTTCGCGAGCGCGCCGTTGCCGACCGGCCCGACATGCTCGAGCCGACGGCAAAGCTGATCGAGGATCGGCTTTGCCAGCGCTGCATCGCCCGGCTCCGCACCCATGAACCCAAACAGCTTGCCCTGCCGCGCCGGGCCGGTGGTGCCGCCAACCGGACATTCGACGAAACGCCCGCCGCTCGCACGCACCACCTTGGCAAGCGCGATTCCGATCTCCGGCCGCACCGTGCTCATCTCGATGAACAGCCTGTCGTGCGCATCGCCCGCGAGCAGGCCATGCTCGCCGTTATAGACGTGATCGATCGCGTCGGCATCGGTCAGCAGCGTGATGATGACTTCGCTATGCTCGGCCAGATCCTCCGGCGTATCGACCTGTTTCGCGCCGGCCTCGGTCAGCGGTTTCGCCTTTTCGGGCGTGCGGTTCCACACCGTGACGGTGTGCCCGACTTCCATCAGCCGCGCCGCCACTGCGGCGCCCATGCGGCCGAGCCCGGCAATTCCGATTTGCATGGGACCCTCTCTCCCCGCTTCATTCCGGGGCGCCGCGCAGCGGCGAGCCCGGAATCCATAATCACAAGTCTTGCAAGAGTGCTCCGACGCCGCAACCGCGTAGCCGACGAAAAAAAGATGTGGCACGGTCGGAGTAACAAACATCGGATCGTGGTTATGGATTCCGGGCTCCGGCCTTCGGCCGGCCCCGGAATGACGGAGAGAAAATGCCAAAAGGAACGGTCGGCATCATCGGCCTCGGCATCATGGGCGGCGCGATCGCGAAGAATCTCAGCGGCGCCGGATGGCATGTGGTCGGCTTCGACATCACGAAAGATCGCTGCGAGGAGGCGAAGGCGGCGGGCGTCGAGAGCGTCGGCGATGCCGCCATGGTGGCTGAAAAGTGTACGAACATACTGGTCAGCCTGCCCACGCCCGAAGCGCTCATGGCGACAGTCGCGGCGATCGTCGAGGCGAGATTGCCGCGCCGCGTCGTTGCCGAGCTCTCGACCTTTTCACTCGCTGACAAGACCGCCGCCGAGGCAGCGCTGCGCGCAGCCGGCCACGTGATGCTCGACTGCCCGCTCTCCGGCACCGGCGCGCAGGCGCGTACCAAAGACCTCGTCGTATACGCAAGCGGCGACGCGCAGGCGATCAACGCCCTGATGCCGGTGTTTGCGGATTTCGCGCGCCAGGCGCACGACCTCGGCAGCTTCGGCAACGGCATGAAGATGAAGTTCGTCGCGAACCTGCTGGTCGCGATCCATAACGTCGCGAGCGCCGAGGCGATGGTGCTCGGCATGAAAGCAGGGCTCGATCCGGCGCAGATCTTCAAGTTGATCCAGGCGGGGGCCGGCAACTCGCGCGTGTTCGAACTGCGCGCACCGATGATGGTGCAGGACAATTATGCCGGCGAGAACCTCACGATGCGCATCTCGACCTGGCAGAAGGACATGAAGGTGATCGGCGAATACGCGGCAAGCGTCGGCTGCCCGACCCCGCTGTTCTCCGCGACCGAGCCGATCTACCGCGCGGCGCTGTCCACGGGGCATGCGGACGAGGACACGGGCGCGGTGTGCGCCGTGCTGGAGGCGATGGCCGGCATCAAGCGATGACCCACCGCAGCGAAATCCGCGACGGCATGCGCATCGACTGGGATGCGCCGATCGCGATGGATGACGAACTCGTATTGCGCGCGGATGTGTTCCGCCCGATCGCCGACGGCAAATATCCGGTCATCCTCAGCTACGGCCCCTATGCCAAGGGCCTTGCGTTCCAGGACGGCTATCCGAGCGCCTGGCAGCGCATGGTGGACAAGCACCCCGATGTCGCGGCGGGCTCGTCGAACCTCTATCAAAGCTGGGAAGTGGTCGACCCGGAAAAGTGGGTGCCGCACGGCTATGTCTGCGTGCGCGTCGATTCCCGCGGCGCGGGTTGCTCGCCCGGCTGCCTCGATCATTTCTCGCCGCGCGAGACCAAGGATTTCTACGACTGCATCGAGTGGGCGGGCGTACAGCCATGGTCGAACGGCAAGATCGGGCTCAACGGCATCTCGTATTACGGCATCAACCAGTGGCACGTCGCGTCGCTGCAGCCGCCGCACCTCGCCGCGATGTGCGTATGGGAGGGCGCGGCCGACTGGTACCGCGACATGACGCACCACGGCGGCCTGCTTTCGACCTTCTGGGCCAACTGGTACGACATGCAGGTGAAGACCGTGCAGTACGGCGCGGGCGAGCGCGGCAAGCGTTCGCGCGTGCACGGCGAGCTGGTGTGCGGGCCGGAAACGCTTTCAGACGAGCAGCTCGCGCAGAACCGCTGCGACTTCGGCGCGGAAATCCGCGCGCATCCGCTCGACGACGACTATCACAAGGCGCGCTCGCCCAAATGGGACAAGATCACGGCGCCGCTGTTCTCGGCAGCGAACTGGGGCGGACAGGGCCTGCACCCGCGCGGCAATTTCGAAGGCTTCGCGCGCGCCGCCTCGAAACACAAGTGGCTCGAGGCGCACGGCATCGAGCACTGGACGCATTTCTACACCGACTACGGGCGCGAGCTGCAGCGCAAGTTCTTCGATTATTTCCTCAAGGGCGAGGATACCGGATGGGGCGAGCAGCCGCGCGTGCTGTTGCAGGTGCGTCATCCGGGCGAAACATTCGTCGAGCGTGCCGAGAACGAATGGCCGATCGCGCGCACGAAGTGGACCAGGCTTTATCTCAACTCGGCGGACTTCTCGCTCACCGAAGACCCCCACCCTAACCCTCCCCCGCATAGCCCGTCGAAGACAGGCGTGAACGCCCTTTTGCTGGGGGAGGGAAGCGAGGGGGCAGCAAAAGTCACCTTCGACGCGCTCGGCGAAGGCGTCACCTTCATGACGCCGCCGCTGCACGCCGAGACCGAGATCACCGGGCCGGTCGCCGCGAAGCTGTTCGTGTCCTCCTCCACCACGGATGCCGACCTGTTCCTCACTCTGCGCGTGTTCTCGGCCGACATGAAGGAGATCGTGTTCCAGGGCGCGATCGATCCGCACACCCCGATCGCGCAAGGCTGGCTGCGCGCCTCGCACGGCAAGCTCGATCCGAACCTCACTTTGCCCTACCGGCCCTATCACGCGCACGACGAAAAGCAGCCGCTCGCCCCGGGCGAACCGGTCGAGCTCGACATCGAGCTGTGGCCGACCTCGATCGTGGTGCCGGCCGGCTATCGTGTCGCGCTCACCGTGCGGGGCAAGGACTACGAATACGGCGGCGGCTCGGGCGGCAAGCTCTCGAACTTCAAGAATGAGCTGAAGGGCTGCGGGCCGTTCCTGCATGACGATCCGGTCGACCGCCCGAAGGAGGTATTCGGTGGGCAAACGACGCTGCATTTCGGCGGAGGCCGGCAGGCCTATCTGCTGCTGCCGATCGTGCCGGCGAACTAACCCGCGCCGATTTACCCGGTTGCACCGGATGCAAACTTGCAACAGCATGCGCCCCGACAAGAAACCAAACGGAGGGAACAGCATGAGCCTCAATCGCCGTACCGTTTTGAAAGGCGCGCTCGCCACCGGCGTCGCAACGTCCGCGCTGAAGGTGCCCGCCACGGTGGCGCAAGCCGGCCCCATCAAGGTCGGCTTCCTCACCATCAAGACCGGTCCGCTCGCCTCGGGCGGCCTCCAGATGGAGCAAGGCCTCGTCACCTTCTTCAAGCAGAAGGGAAACAAGATGGCCGGCCGCGAGGTCGAGCTGCACACGCAGGACACCGCCGGCAATCCCGCGCAGGCCCGCACCAAGACGCAGGAGCTGGTGGAGCGCCTGAACGTACATTGCATCATCGGCCCGCTTGCCGCGTTCGAGGCGCTCGCGATCGACGATTACATCCGCACGTCCAAGACGCCGATCCTCACCGTCGCGGGCGCCGAGGACATGACCCAGCGCAAGGCCAACCCATGGCTGGTGCGTCCGAGCTCGACCTCGGCACAGTGCAGCTATCCGATGGCCGACTACTCGTTCAAGGAGCTCAAGCACAAGCGCGTCGCGACGATCGGCGACGACTTCGCATTCGGCCATGAGTGCGTCGCGGGATTCCAGAAGGCGTTCGAGGATCTCGGCGGCAAGGTGGTGCAGAAGCTGTGGACGCCCCTCAACGCGCCGGACTACGGCACCTATCTCTCGCAGTTCAAGCCGAACCTCGATGCGGTGTTCACCGCGCATGCCGGCTCGAACGGGCTGAAGTTCGTCCGTCAGATGGCGGAGTACGGCATCAAGACGCAGATCCTCGGCGGCTTCACGCCGATCGACGAATCGCTGTTGCAGCAGATCGGCGAAAACGGCCTCGGCGCGATGACCGGCTGCTGGTATTCGGCGCAGATCGCCAACGACATCAACAAGCGGTTCGTCGCGGAGATCCAGAAGGAATACGAGGTCGATCCGGGCGTCTACGCGGCCGAGACCTACGTATGCGGCGAGGTGCTCAATCATGCCGTCGAGGCGATCAAGGGCAAGGTCGAGGACAAGGAGGCGCTCAACAAGGCGCTGCATGACACCAAGCTGCCCGACTCGCTGCGCGGCCCGCTGAGCATCGACGAGTTCGGCCACGTCGTCGGCAACATCTACATCCGCAAGGTCGAGAAGAAGGACGGCAAGTACGTCAACGCGATCATCAAGACGTATCCGAACGTCAGCCAGTTCTGGACCTACAACAAGGACGCGTTCCTGAAAGAACCGGTGTTCTCGCGCGACTACCCGCCGGCGAAGAATTTGGAGTGAAACGAGACGCCGCGGCGACGCAGCGCCCTCTCCTTCTTTCCCCTCTCCCTGAAAGGGAGAGGGTGGCTGAGCGGACGAATGTCCGCGAAGCCGGGAGAGGGTCTTCGAGTTGCACGCACCCCTCTCCCGCCGCGCTTCGCGCGGCACCCTCTCCCCGCTTTGCGGGGCGAGGGGAAAGCGCGCACTAGGCACGCATGCAATTCTGGATCATCCAGACGCTGAACAGCATCGCCTTCGGCGGCTTGCTGTTCCTGCTCTCGTCCGGCTTCTCGCTCGCCTTCGGGCTGATGCGCATCCCGAATCTGGCGCATGGCGGCTTCTTCATGCTCGGCGCCTATCTGGGCGCGACCATCGTTTACTACGGCGGGCATTTCTGGATCGCCGTGCTCGGCGCGGGCCTCGGCGTCGGCCTGGTCGGCATTGCTTTCGAGCGGCTGATCCTGCGGCGGCTCGCGGGCAACGTGCAGGGCCAGGTCCTGGTCACGCTCGGCGTCTCGTTCATCATCGCCGACCTCTGCCTGCTGATCTGGACCGGCGATCCATGGACCGTGCCGGCGCCCGCCGAGCTGCGCCCTCCCCTGCGCGTGGCCGGCTTTGCGTTTCCGACCTTCCGCCTCGTGGTGCTCGCCATCGCGCTCGTCACCGCGGTCGCGCTCTATCTGCTGATGGACCGCACGCGGCTCGGTGCCATGATCCGCGCCGGCGTCGACGACATGGAGATGGCGCGCGGCGTTGGAATCCCTGTCTCGCTGCTGTTCACCGTCGTATTCGCGCTCGGCGCCGTGCTCGCCGGGCTCGGTGGCACGCTCGGCGCGCCGATGCTCAACGCCTATCCCGGCCTCGACACCGACATGCTGCCACTCGCGCTGATCGTCGTGATCCTCGGCGGCGCCGGAAGCCTGCTCGGCGCGTTCGTCGGAAGCTTCGTGGTCGGCTTCCTCTATAACTTCGGCATCGCGCTGTTTCCCGACCTCGCCTATTTCATCCTGTTCTTGCCCATGGTGCTGGTGCTCGTGTTCAGGCCGCAGGGCCTGTTCGGCCGGGTGCAGACGTGAGGCGCAAGGGGGTTCTGCTGTTTGCGATCGGCATGGCGCTGATCGCGGTGCCGCTGATCATCACCAGCGAGTTCTACGTCAACCTCGCGAGCCAGATTCTCATCTATGCGCTGCTCGCGGTCAGCCTGAACCTGCTGCTCGGCTACGGCGGCATGGTCTCGCTCGGCCACGCCTCCTTCGTCGGGCTGGCGAGCTACGCGGCCGTGCTGCTGCTCAACGCCGGCTTCGGCCAGCTTGCCTCGGCCGTCCTGGCAATCCTGTTTTCGACTGCGTGCGGCGGGCTGTTCGGACTGCTCGCGTTGCGCGCCTCGGGCATCGGCTTCCTGATGATCACGCTCGCGCTCGGGCAGATCGTGTGGGGCATCGCGTATCGCGCCAACACCCTCACCAACGGCGACAACGGGCTGCGCTATGCGGCGCGCCCGCACCCCTTCGGCATCGCCATCGACAGCGCGTCGAGCTTCTACTGGTTCAGCCTGATCGTGTTCGCGATCGCGCTGTTCTTCATCTGGCGCGTCACCCGCTCGCCGTTCGGCGCCTCGCTGCAGGGCGCGCGCGACCAGCCGCGCCGCATGCGCATGCTCGGTCATAACGTATGGCTGATCCAGTGGCTCGCCTTCGTGCTCGCCTCGTTCTGGGGCTCGGTCGCGGGCCTGCTCTACGTCTACTACAACCTGTTCATCTCGCCGCACGCGATCTCGCTGCAGCAGTCCGCCGAAGTGCTGCTGATGGCGATCCTCGGCGGGGCCTCGGCGCTGACCGGACCGATCGTCGGCGCGGTCATCATCACGCTGGTGAAAAACGTCGTCTCGACCTACTTCGAGCGCTGGAACTCGCTGCTCGGCGCGATCTTCGTCGTCGTCATCATGTTCATGCCGTTCGGCATCGTGCCCGGCGTGCGGCAATTGTGGGCGCGCTGGCGCGCTCCGAAGAAGCTGGAGCGCGCCGCATGACGCCCGCGCTCGAAGTCGTGAACCTGAACAAGCGCTTCGGCGGCCTGCCGGCCACCAGGCAGGTCTCGCTCTCGGTGATGCCCGGCGAGCGGCGGCTGATCATCGGGCCGAACGGCGCCGGCAAGACCACGCTGTTCAACCTGATCACCGGCGACCTCACGCCCGATGCGGGATCGGTGAAGCTGTTCGGGCAGGAATTGCTCAAGCTGCCGACGCAGCAGCGCGTGCATCTCGGCCTCGCGCGCACCTACCAGATCCTCACGCTGTTCCCGAAAGAAACGCTCTGCCACAACGTGGTGCTGGCGCTGCTCGGCCTCGACAGGATGCGCTGGGATGTGTGGACGTTCCTCCTCGGACAAAGCCATCTCTATGACGCGGCGCGCGAGGCGCTCGCGCTCGTCGGCTTGGGCGCCAGCGCGGACCGCACGGTCGCCGAAACCTCGTACGGCGAGCGGCGCCGGCTCGAGATGGCGATGGCGCTGGCGCAAAAGCCGAAGGTGCTGCTGCTCGACGAGCCGCTCGCGGGCTTGAGCCAGGAAGAGCGCAGCCAGGTGCGCGATGTGCTCGCGCGCGTTCCGCGCGACGTGACCATCGTGATGATCGAGCACGACATGGATTCAGCGCTCGCCTTTGCGGAGCGCATCACGCTGCTGCACTACGGCGAGGTGATCGTCGAAGGCACGCGCTCGCAAGTGGTCGCCGACCCGCGCACCAAGGAGGTGTACCTTGGCGACTGAGGCGCTCAGCGTCAGCGCAATCGACACCTATTACGGCGACAGCCATGTGCTGCACGGCGTCGGCTTCGCGTTGCGTCCCGGCCGCCTGCTCGGCCTGCTCGGCCGCAACGGCGCCGGCAAGACCACCTGCATGGCGACCATCATGGGCTTCCTGCGTCCGCGCCGCGGCGCGATCACGCTGTTCGGCGACGAGGTCGCGGGGCTCGCGCCGGAGGCTATCGCCAAAAGAGGCATCTGCCTCGTGCCGCAGGGTCGCCGGGTGTTTCGCTCGCTCAGCGTGCGCGAAAATCTGGACGTCGCCAGGCAGGCACGCGCGCAAGGCACCTGGACGCTCGAGCGCGTGTTCTCGCTGTTTCCCCGCCTCAAGGAGCGCCACATCCAGCTTGCCGGCTCGCTCTCCGGCGGCGAGCAGCAGATGCTCGCGATCGGGCGAGCGCTGATGGGCAATCCGCGCGTGCTGCTGATGGACGAGCCGTCCGAGGGCCTCGCGCCGCAGATCGTGCACGAGGTCGGGCGCACCATCGCGCAGCTCAAGGCCGAGGGGCTGTCGATCGTGCTGGTCGAGCAGAACATCAAGCTCACGCTCGACCTTGCGGACGACGTTGTGATCGTGAATACCGGCGCGGTGGTATTTTCCGGCACCGCGGCGGAAACGCGGACGAACGACAGGGTCATCGCGCAGCATCTGGGGGTGTTTTAGTGGTTGGTCATTCCGGGCCGGCCGGAGGCCGGAGCCCGGAATCCATAACCACCATCCTATCGATGAATCACCGAGCAAGATAACTGAAAATCGTGTTTATGGATTCCGGGCTCCCCGCTCCGCGGCGCCCCGGAATGACGAAGGAGAGAAAAAAAGTGACCGACACCAACCGATACGGCCCGACCGCGGCGCGCAAGCAAGGCAAGCCCGGGCGCGAGGTGCGGCCGAAGTCGACAACAATAGACATTCATTCGCATGTCGGCGTGCCGGCGGCCGCCGCGATCGCGCAGCCGCATCTCGATGCCGCGACGGTGCCGCTCGGGCATTTCGCCACGCCGAACGTGAAGGCGCTCAACGCGAAGCAGGAGCAAGATCGGCGCACGCGCATGACGGGTTTGGAGAACGGCCTCGACGAGCGTTTGCGCGACATGGACGAGATGGGCCTCGACATGCAGCTGGTCATGCCGCCGCCGCCGCAATGCTACTTCACCGTGCCGGTCGAGATCGCCGTGCAGGCGACGCGCGTGCTCAACGACGGCATCGCGGCCTACGTCGCGCGCAAGCCCGACCGCTTCGTCGCGCTCGGCACCGTGCCGCTGCAGGACGGCGCCGAGGCCGCAACGGAGCTCGAGCGCTCGATGAGAGAGCTCGGCTTCAAGGGCTGCCAGATCCTGACCAACGTGGCCGGCCGTGAGCTCTCCGATCCGGCGTTCGCGCCGTTCTGGGCCAAGGCCGAGGCGCTCGGCGCGCTGGTGGTGATCCATCCGAACGGCTTCACCCAGGGCGACCGCTTCTCGCGCTATTATTTCAGCAACGTGATCGGCAATCCGCTCGATACCACGGTCGCGCTGCATTACCTGATTTTCGACGGCGTGCTGGAGCGCTACCCGAACCTGAAAATCCTCGCCGTGCACGGCGGCGGTTATCTCGGCGGCTATTCGGGCCGCATCGATCACGCCTGGGGGGCGCGCACCGACGTGGCCAACAATTTGCCCAGGCCGCCGACCGAATACCTGAAGAAGGTGTACTTCGACACGATCGTGTTCACACCGCACCAGCTCGAATATCTCGTCAAGGTATTCGGCGCCGACCACATCATCATGGGCACCGATTACCCGTTCGACATGGCGGATTACGATCCGGTCGGGCATGTGGCGAATACCGAATCGCTCGACGCGAAGGCCGTCGCGGCGATCTGCGGCGGGAATGCGAAGCGGCTGCTGGGAATTTAAATTGCCGTCATGGCCGGGCATAGCCCGCGAAGACGGGCGTGAACGCCCTGGTGTCCCGGCCATCCACGTCTTGCTCGGTGGAATCGCATCAAGAAAGACGTGGATGCCCGGCACAAGGCCGGGCATGACGGACGCATCAATACTCCATGATCGCCGTCTCGGTGAGCACCGCCTCCGGCGTGCGGTGGCGCGCGGCATGCTCACGCTCGGCATCGCTCTTGAGATCCGCCTGCACATAGGCGCCGAGATGACGTGTGCGCGCGACGATGCGCCGGCCGGCGTCGAGGCGCGGCACCTCGAACCGCTGCAGCGCGGCGGCGACATCATCGTTCGCCGCAAGCGCCTGCGCGAGCGCGAGCGCGTCGTCGGCTGCCTTGGCGACGCCCGCGCCGATATGCGGGCGGGCCACGAATGCCGCGTCGCCGACCAGCGCGACCCGGCCGAACGCCATGCGCGGCACCTCCAGATCGTAGATCGGCTGCAGGAACGGCATCTCGCACAGGCTGACCATCTCGTTGAACTGCGGCGCCAGCACGCGCGCTGCCGCGTCGCGCATCGCCGCAATGACATCGCGCGCGATCAGCGGCGGCGGGATCGAGAGCACGTGCGTGCGGCCGGAGTCGTCGGTCAGCAGCCGCGGCAACTCGCGTTCCTCGCTCGCCGGCCGGTACCAGACGAAATTGTAGCGCCGGTGTCCCGGGCCCAGATCGTTGTCCGGCCCCGCCACCGGATAGCCGAGCATCTGCTCGTTGTCGGGCAGGCAGAACGCGAAATCGTCGAACAGCGCGGCGTGCAGCGCCGCTGGAAATGAACCTTCCGCGATCAAGCCGCGCCAGGCCGTGTAACCGGCATAGAGCGGTGCGACCTCGGGCAGATACTGCTGACGCACACCGGAGCGGATGCCGTCCGCGCCGATCAGCATATCCGCGGTCTCGGCCGAGCCGTCGGCGAAATGCGCCACCACATCCTGCCCGCGCTGCTCGACCCGCCGCAGCTCCTTGCCGCGATGATAGTTCGCCTCGGGCAGCGCGGCCTTGAGCAGAAAGAACACCCGGTCCCACGCCGTCATGGTCTGTGCGATCGGCACGCGATGCGTCAGGCGGCCGTCGCGCGCGAACATCACGCGCGTCGCAACCTCGACGCCGAGCGCGCGGTCGGCCTCGAGCCCGAGTTTGCGCAGGATCGCTTTCAGCTCCGGCTGCGCCACGATGCCGGCGCCGCGGCCGGCGAGCGGTTCGGCCACGCGCTCGTAGACATCCGCCTGCCAGCCGTGCTGGCGCAGCGCGAGCGCCGCAAGCAGCCCGCTCATCGAGCCGCCGATCACCAGCGCGCGCGTGCCCTTCGCCAAACGCATTCCTCCGCGATGTGAATCTTGCTATAGCTTGGGCATATCCGCAGGGAGAATGCCATGGCGATGACCATGAAGGAGAAGGCCGCACACACGCACGTCAAGACCGCGTGGCCGGACGCGCTGCAAGCCGAATTCGCGCGCGAGGCCGAGCGTCCGAACGGCTGCGTCGGCTCCGAGCTGCTGTCCGAGACCGACAAGACGCGGGTGTGGATGATCCGGCTCGCGCCGGGCGAGCGCATCGGCTTCCATCGCCACGTGCTCAATTACTTCTGGACTTCGGTGAACGGCGGGCGCGGGCGTCAGCACCTGATGGACGGCAGCACGGTGGAGTATTCGTATCACCCGGGCGAGACGCGCCACGAGACCTACGGGCCGGGCGAGTTCAAGGTGCACGACCTGGAAAACCTCGGCGGTGAGGACATGATCTTCATGACGGTCGAGTCGATCGAGGGCTCGGCCAACACGCCGCTGCCGGTGCCGGAGACGGTGCGCCTGAAGGCGGCGTAGGCGCTACCCCGCTCGTCCCCGCGAAAGCGGGGACCCAGTGCTTTGGGCAAGAACTGGATTCCCGCTTCCGCGGGAATGAGCGGAGTTCGTGGCCCCCTGCACCATGAACCCATCGAAGTACGCCGCAAGCTGCGCATGCGCTTCGAGCGGCAGAACGTGCGCGACGAATTGGTCCGGCCGCACGACCACGATGCAGCCGCGCGCGCGATCAATGCCGCGCATGGTGAAGATGTCGTTGCCGCCGCGCAGGTCGGCGCTGAAGATCTTCTCGTAGTCGTGCAGCCCGTAGCGCCCCTTCTGCGGCAGAAGCAGCGACGGCATTGCCTCGATCGCGAGGTCGCGGTGGCCCTGCTGGAACACCGCACGCACATCGATCACGGCGTCGATGTCCGCGCCCGGCGGCGTGTATCTGTGCACCGGCGACCCTTGCGCTTCGAGAAAATCGCACAGCGCCCGGATGGCGGAATCGTGCGCACCGGTGTCGCTCGCGCCGGCAAAACAGAAGACACGAAAGCGCCCGTCGGCCTTGACGACGTGGCCGAGGTGCACGGGCTTCGCATCCGCCACGCGGATCACCGGCGCGGAGTGAAAGCGCATCCCGATCGTCAGCCCCTTGGCGAGATCCTGATGGGCTGCCTCGGCGGTGAGAAGCGACGGCCGATAGCGGGTCGCGGTCCCGGCGGTGTAGCGCCCATGCTTGACGAAGTAGCGCTGCGTCTCGGCCGGATCGAAGCCTTTGCTCGACGCGAGCAGCGCGGCCCATTCGCGATCGAAGTCGATCAGTTCCTTGGCGACCGACTGACGTTCCGCCGAGTAGGTGTGCAGCAGGTGCGGCGCGCAGCGCTTGCGCAACACCGCGGCCAGCTTCCAGCCGAGATTGAAGCCGTCCTGCATGGAGACGTTCATGCCCTGCCCGGCTTTCGGGCTGTGCGTGTGACAGGCGTCGCCGGCGATGAACACGCGCGGCAGGCGTTGCGCGACGGCCTCCTCGGGCACGTCATCGAACTTGTCGCAAAGCCGCTGGCCGATCTCGTAGACCGACCACCAGGCGATCTCCTTCACGTCGAGGCTGTGCGGTTTGAGAATGCGCCGCGCCTTCGCGATCAGGTCGTCGGCCGTGACGTTGCGGTCCGAGACCCGCTCGCTCGCACCGAGCTTGTCGAGCTCGATATAGAGGCGAAAGAGATAGCCGCCCTCGCGCGGGATGATGATGATGCTGCCGTCGTTGGCGGACTGAATCAGCGTCTTGAACCGCACGTCGGGGAAGTCGGTGACGGCCAGCACATCCATCACGCCCCAGGCGTGATTGGCGGAGTCGCCGGTGAGCGCGCGCCCGATCGACTTGCGCACGGTGCTGCGCGCGCCGTCGCAACCGACGACATAGCGCGCCCGGATCGTCTCGACCTGTCCTGCATGCGCATCATCGAGCCGCTCGAGGCGTGCGGTCACCTGAAAGGGATCGGCGTTGTCGCCGGCCGCGTCGATGGCAAGATCGCTGAGGCGCCGCGCGTAGTACGGCTCGAGCCGCGCCGCCGACCTGCGCATGACGTCGAGGTAGAAATCGTGCACGCGTGCCTGGTTGAGCACGACATGGGGAAATTCCGACAGCCCGTCTTCGACGTCCTGCACCCATCCGCTGCGCACGATGTGCTCGCCATCTTTCTCGTCAGGCTTCCAGAACGACGTCTCGTTGATCCAGCAGGCTTCCTTCATCACGCGCTCGGCGAAGCCGAAGGCTTCGAACATCTCCATCGTGCGGCAGGCAATGCCATCGGCCTGGCCGCGCGAGATCGGGCCCGGCTTCTGTTCGACGATTGCCGTCTTAATGTCGGCGAAGGCGGAGAGTTGCGCCGCCAGGGTGAGGCCGGCCGGCCCGCAGCCGACGATCAGAACATCGACCTCCGCGGGCACCGGGCCGGACGATCCGGATGCGGCATATCGCTGCGCCGGGTCGGCGATCTCCGGATCGCCCGGTTCAAATCCATTCAGATGGAATTGCATGTCAGGTTCGGTTTCGTTGCAACAGGTGCTGCACAGGAGAACTAGCCGATTTTGGCCGGCACCGCATGGCGATCTCGAAGACCGTCGTGTCCCGCCAAGACATCGTCGCGCAGCCCATCACCGAATGAGGAAAAGTTAGCGAGGCCTTAAGCCTAATGACGTGCCGGTTCCCATGATTCATCGCTCGTTAGACAAACGATCCCAGTCTGCTCGCCGCCGGCCGCATCGTATGCCGGATCAGGAGGGGAGAATGGCGGATCTTGGGACTATGGGGCGGAATCTGGCGTCAGGAAATATCGCCGTGTTTGTGATTGCGTGTTGCCTCACGCTCGTCATTGGCGATTCCTCGGCGTTGATCGTCTGACTGAACAGCCTGACCGTCGGCGCAAAAGGGCGGCACGCAGCCGCCCTTTTGCTTTGCTCCCCGGACGGGTCCGCTCCGGCGGCGGGCAGCGCTGATAGCTTAACACATTCAAACACATGCCGGGAAAGTACAATCCTGGTGGATTGCTCTATCCCCCTCTCGCGCGTTCTGGCATACTTTATTCCTCGTCACGATTGCCCCGAGACCGGGCACGTCAGGCGATACGGCGGACAACGAGCCGCAAGCAACCCGCAGCGGTTGCTCATGGGGGGAGGGGAGGAACGCATGTCAGTTGCATCAGGTGCAGGCGCGCAACCGCGGGCCACTGCTTCGGAGGCGACCCGCTGGGGTCAGCTGATCTTTGGCATCATCTGCATGGTGATGATCGCCAACCTGCAATACGGCTGGACGCTGTTCGTCGGTCCGATCGATCAGAAATATCATTGGGGCCGCGCCGCGATTCAGGTTGCTTTCACGATCTTCGTTCTGACCGAAACGTGGCTGGTCCCGATCGAAGGCTATCTGATCGACAAGTTCGGCCCGCGCATCATGATCTCGGGTTCGGGAGTCCTCGTTGCGATCGCGTGGGTGATCAACTCGGTCGCCGACTCGCTGCCTCTTCTCTACCTCGGTGCCGCGATCGGCGGTATCGGTGCCGGCGTCATCTACGGAGGTTCGGTCGGCAATGCGCTGAAATGGTTTCCTGACCGGCGCGGCCTTGCCGCAGGCCTGACGGCCGCGGGCTTCGGCGCCGGCTCGGCGCTCACCGTGATCCCAATCGCCAACATGATCCAGTCGAGCGGATATGAATCCGCATTTCTTTGGTTCGGCCTCGGCCAAGGCATCATCGTCGTCTTCGTCGGGCTGCTCCTGCGCGCTCCGGCGGCTGGCGAAGTCGCCGCCCCCGCCGCGCCCGCCGTGCAGCAGACACGACGCGACTACACACCGGTCGAGGCGCTCAAGACGCCGGTGTTCTGGGTGATGTATGTGATGTTCGTCGCGGTGGGCGCCGGCGGCCTGATGGCCATCGCGCAACTCGCGCCGATCGCCAAGGACTACAAGGTCGACGGGATCCCGGTCTCGCTTCTGGGATTGACGCTGCCCGCGCTGACGTTCGCGCTCACCATCGACCGGGTGCTCAACGGCGTGTGCCGGCCTTTCTTCGGCTGGGTGTCGGATCACATTGGGCGCGAAAACACGATGTTCATCGCGTTTTTCGTCGAAGGCGTCGGCATCTATGCGCTGCTGCTCTTCGCCGGCAACCCGGTGATGTTCGTGATCCTCTCGGGTCTGGTGTTCTTTGCCTGGGGCGAGATCTATTCGCTGTTCCCGGCGACCTGCACCGACATTTATGGCCGCAAGTTCGCAACCACGAACTACGGCATGCTCTACACCGCGAAGGGGACGGCCTCGTTGCTGGTCCCGCTCGCCAACGTGCTGACCAATGCGACCGGAAGCTGGCACGCGGTGTTCTACGTCGCGGCGGCGCTCAATATCGTCGCGGCCTTCATGGCCCTGCTCGTGCTCAAGCCGATGCGCATCAGGACCATGGCGCGCGGCTGAAGCAGCCCTTCCCGCGTGCGCGGCCGGCGCTCTTGCCGGTCGCGGCGGGGGTTTTTCGCCGCGACAGGTTGTCGCGCGCTCGCCACCGGCGCAGCACCGCGGGTTCATCAGCAATTAGTCGATGAGCGCTTTTGGAAAGTGCCGCACCGGGCGCATATTCGCGTTTTAGTGCCTCGCTCGCAGACATTTTAGCGGCCCGCGTACCCCTGCGTCAGGGGAACCGTAGCGACGGGGGCGCGACAATTATTCCAGCCGTTAATCTTGCGGTTCAGCATACTTTGTAATCGTAGCGGTAAGAACGGCGCGTCGGACCGGCCGACCCGTTAAGCCGGCATCCCAGCTCGGCGGGGGACGACAAAATCGTGGGAGAGAGCGCATGACCAATCCAGCCAAATCCAGGGGAATTGCAACTTGTGGAATAGCCGCTGCGCTCGGCGCGGCCGCACTTGCGATCACGCCGGCTGCCGCTGCCTGGGAGCCGACACGGCCGGTGGAGTTCATCGTGCCGGCGGGCACCGGCGGGGGTGCCGACCAGATGGCGCGCGTCATCCAGGGCATCGTCACCAAGCACAAGCTGATGAACCAGTCGATGGTCGTCATCAACAAGTCGGGCGGCGCCGGCGGTGAAGGCTTCCTCGACGTGAAGGGCTCGAAGGGAAATCCGCACAAGCTGATCATCACGCTCTCGAACCTGTTCACCACGCCGCTCGGCACCGGCATTCCGTTCAACTGGAAGGATCTGACGCCGGTCGCCATGATGGCGCTCGACGAATTCATCCTCTGGGTGCCAGCCGATGCGCCGTACAAGACCGCGCCGGAATACGTCGCCGCCGCCAAGGCGGCGCCGGGCACCATGAAGATGGGCGGTACCGGCTCGAAGCAGGAAGATCAGATCATCACGGTTGCAATCGAGAAGGCGACCGGGGCCAAGTTCATCTACATCCCCTACAAGGGCGGCGGCGAGGTCGCGGTCCAGCTTGTCGGCAAACACGTCAATTCGACGGTCAACAATCCGATCGAGGCGGTCGCGCAGTGGCGCGCCGGACAGTTGAAGCCGCTCTGCGTGTTCGATGCGCAGAATCTTCCGGTCAAGGACAAGATCGCCGGAGAGATGTCATGGGCCGATATCCCGACCTGCAAGTCGCAGGGTCTCGATATCGAGTACCTCATGCTGCGCGGCGTGTTCACGACGCCCGGCGCGACGGCCGATCAGGTCGCATTCTATGTCGACCTGCTCAAGAAGGTGCGCGAGACGCCGGAGTGGAAGGCGCTGATGCATGACGGCGCATTCAATCAGACCTTCATGAGCGGCGCCGACTACGCCAAGTGGGTCGAAAAGGAAGAGGGCCGCCACCGCGACCTGATGAAGGAAGCGGGCTTCCTCGCGACGACAAACTGAGCTCCTGACCCAAGCGAGCCGGCGGAGACGATCCGCCGGCGGCGCGCCCATGCGCCGAAGCGAATGCACACACGCGTAACGAAAAGCGCGGGAGCGAGGATGACATGACCGACACGTCGCATGCAGCCGCCAGCGGGCCACGCCATCGCGCCGTCGAACTCGGCGTCGCCATCGCGATGATCGCGTTCGGCGCGCTGGTGATGTACGGCAGCCTGCAGGTCGGGATCGGCTGGGGCGCCGAGGGGCCGAAGTCGGGATTTTTCCCGTTCTATCTCGGCGTCTTGATCATCCTGTCGAGCGTCATGAACCTTGTGACGGCGACGACGCTAGACCCGCAGCAGATCTTTGCCGACTGGTCGCAGCTTCTTTCGGTTCTGTCCGTCGTGGTCCCGACGGCGATCTACGTCGTGGCGGTGCCGTGGACCGGCATCTATGCGGCATCGCTCGTTCTGATCGCCGTGTTCATGACGTGGCTCGGCCGTTACAGCGTCGCGATGTCGGCCGCGGTTTCGATCGGCACGATCGTCGCGATCTATCTGATGTTCGAGAAATGGTTCCTCGTGCCGCTGCCGAAGGGGCCGATCGAGGACTTTTTCGCCCTCTGAGGAACACGCCAGGCTGTCGCGTCGGATGGACCGACGTTCGGGAAGAAAGGCACCATGGAAGAGATCGTCAACCTGTTTCACGGCTTCGCCGTGGTGCTGCAGCCCTACAACATCATGCTGATGTTCGTCGGCATCCTACTCGGCGTGATCATCGGCGTGCTGCCGGGCCTCGGCGGCGCCAACGGCGTCGCGATCCTGCTGCCGCTCACCTTCTCGATGTCGCCGACGTCGGCGATCATCATGCTGTCCTGCATCTACTGGGGGGCGCTGTTCGGCGGCGCGATCACGTCGATCCTGTTCAACATTCCGGGCGAGCCGTGGTCGGTCGCGACCACATTCGACGGCCACCCGATGGCGCAAAAGGGACAGGCGGGTGAGGCGCTGACCGCGGCGTTCACCTCGTCGTTCGTCGGCGCGCTGTTCGCCGTCATCTTGATCACGCTGGTGGCGCCTCTGGTCGCGAAGTTCGCGCTGCAATTCGGGCCGGCGGAGAAATTCGCCGTGTTCTTCCTCGCCTTCTGCTCCTTCATCGGCATGGGCAAGGAGCCGCCGTTCAAGACCGTCGCCTCGATGATGATCGGCTTCGCGCTCGCAGCGGTCGGGCTCGACAGCATGACCGGCCAGCTCCGCCTCACCTTCGGCTTCACCGAATTCCTCAACGGCTTCGACTTCCTGATCGCGGTGATCGGCCTGTTCGGCATCGGCGAGATCCTGCTCACCATGGAGGAAGGCCTGTCGTTCAAGGGCCGCGCCGCCGGCATCAATCCGAGGGTCGTGCTGCAAACGTGGAGGGAGTTGCCACGCTACTGGATGACCTCGCTGCGGTCCTGCGTGATCGGCTGCTGGATGGGCATCTCGCCGGCCGGTGCAACGCCCGCCTCGTTCATGAGCTACGGCATCGCCAAGCGCACCTCGAAAAACGGCGACAAGTTCGGCACCGGCGAGATCGAAGGCGTGGTGGCGCCGGAAACCGCCGCGCATGCGGCCGGCACCGCGGCGCTGCTGCCCATGCTCTCGCTCGGGGTGCCGGGCTCGCCGACCGCGGCCGTGCTGCTCGGCGGCCTGTTGATCTGGGGCCTGCAGCCTGGGCCGCTGTTGTTCGTCGAGCAGAAGGACTTCGTCTGGGGCCTGATCGCCAGCATGTATCTCGGCAACATCGTCGGCCTGATCGTGGTGCTGACCTGCGTGCCGCTGTTCGCCGCGATCCTGCGCATCCCGTTCTCGATCATCGCGCCGATCATTCTCGTGATGTGCGCGATCGGCGCCTACACGGTGCACAACTCGACCTTCGACGTGGTGATGATGCTGGTGTTCGGCGTGATCGGCTACGTGCTGAAGAAGTGCAACTACCCGCTCGCCCCGATGGTCCTTGCCATCGTGCTCGGCGACAAGGCCGAGGAAGCCTTCCGCCAGTCGCTGCTCGGATCGCAGGGCGGCCTCGGCGTGTTCTTCTCCAACGGGCTGGTCGGCTCGATCATGAGTCTCGGGCTGATCGCGCTATTCTGGCCGCTGATCCAGAGAACCTGGACACGGTTGCGCCCCGCCCCCGCTGCCTGAGGCACGCTTCAACCGGATTGATTTCGGGGCGAAAGATGTCGTATATGGAATTATGTATACCAGAGCGCAAAAGGAAGCCGGGACCGCTGCGGCTGGGGAACCCATGAGCGAGGCCTCGGCTCCGGGCCGCACTGAAGCGCCGCGCATCGTCCTGGCGCCGCTCGGCGACACCTCGACCTTTGCGGACCGGGCCTATACGGCGCTCAAGGACACCATCGTCGCGCTCAACGTCTATGAGCAGGAGGGCGAGGTCCGTCTCGACGAGCGCCAGCTCGCAAGCGACCTCGGCATCTCGCGCACGCCGGTGCGCGAGGCGATGGCGCAGCTCGAGCGCGAAGGCTTTGTGCGCTCGGTGCCGCGCCGCGGAATTTATGTCGTGCGCAAGTCCAGGCAGGAGGTGATCGAGATGATCACCGCCTGGGCGGCGCTGGAAAGCATGGCGGCACGGCTGATCACGCAAAACGCGACCACCGACGAGATCGCCTCGCTGCGGCGCATGTTCGCGACCTTCGAGAACGGCGAGGCGCGCGCGCATCTCGACGAGTATTCCGAGGTGAACATCGAGTTTCACCAGGCCATCATCCGGATGAGCAGGAACGGCGTCCTGATCGATCTCGCCGAGAACCTGTTCACCCACATGCGCATGATCCGCCGCAAGACCATCGGCGAGCAGGATCGCGTCGACCGTTCGATCCGCGATCACATCAACATCATCGAGGCGCTCGAGGCGCGCGACACCGAGCGCGCCGAGGACCTCGTGCGCAACCACGCGCTCGGCCTCGCCGAGCACGTGAAGAAATACGCCGATTACCTGGATTGAAGATGAGAACAAAGGCCGACACGCTCTCCGCTGTCGTCCCCGCGAAAGCGGGGACCCAGTAAACACCGCATTGTCAGTGATTACTGGATGCCCGCTTTCGCGGGCATGACGATCGAGAGGCTCGGAGAACGACGGAGAGAAACATGGCTGAAGCCGCACTGAAGGAAAAACCCGCTGAGGCAGCGGAAGAGCGCGAGCTGACCGACGGCTTTCACCTCATCATCGATGCGCTCAAGCTCAATGGCCTCACCACGATCTACGGCGTGCCCGGCATTCCGATCACGGATTTCGGCCGCATGGCGCAGGCCTCCGGCATCCGCGTGCTCTCGTTCCGCCACGAGCAGAACGCCGGCTATGCGGCCTCGATCGCAGGTTTCCTCACCAAGAAGCCGGGCATCTGCCTGACGGTGTCGGCTCCCGGGTTCCTCAACGGCCTCACGGCGTTGGCGCATGCGACCACCAACTGCTTCCCGATGATCCTGATCTCGGGTTCGTCCGAGCGCGAGATCGTCGACCTGCAGCAGGGCGACTACGAGGAGATGGACCAGCTCGCGATCGCCAAGCCGCTGTGCAAGGCCGCCTACCGCATTCTGCACGCGGCCGACATCGGCATCGGCATCGCGCGCGCGATCCGCGCAGCAGTGTCGGGCCGTCCGGGCGGCGTCTATCTCGACCTGCCGGCGAAGCTGTTCGGCCAGGTGATGGACGCGGAAGCCGGCAGGAAGTCGCTGGTGAAGGTGATCGACCCCGCACCGGCGCAGATCCCGTCGCAGGAATCGGTCAAGCGCGCGCTCGACGTGCTGAAGGGGGCGAAGCGCCCGCTGATCATCCTCGGCAAGGGCGCCGCCTATGCGCAGGCCGACGACGCGATCCGGGCGTTCGTCGAGAAGAGCGGCGCGCCGTTCCTGCCGATGAGCATGGCCAAGGGCCTGCTGCCCGACACGCATCCGCAGTGCGCGGGTGCGGCGCGCTCCACCGTGCTGGCGCAGTCCGACGTGGTGATGCTGATCGGGGCGCGGCTCAACTGGCTCTTGTCGCACGGCAAGGGCAAGGCCTGGGGCACTGAGCGCAAGAAATTCATCCAGATCGACATCGAGCCGAAGGAAATGGATTCCAACGTCGAGATCGTCGCGCCGGTCGTCGGCGACATCGGCTCGTGCGTGGCGGCGCTGCTCAAGGCGGCAGCCCCGCTCAAGGCAGGCGATGAGGACCCCTTCCCGTTGAAGGTGGCGGACTGGATCAAGACGGTAACATCGAAACGGGACGAGAACGTCGCCAAGATGGCGCCGCGGCTGATGAATAACAACGTGCCGATGGACTATCACGGCGCGCTCGGCGTGCTGAAAAACATCGTCAAGGAGCGTCCCGACGCGATCCTGGTCAACGAGGGCGCCAACACGCTCGACCTCGCGCGCGGCATCATCGACGTCTACCAGCCGCGCAAGCGCATCGACGTCGGCACCTGGGGCATCATGGGCATCGGCATGGGGTATGCGATCGCGGCCGCGATCGAGACCGGCAAGCCGGTGCTCGCGGTCGAGGGCGACTCGGCGTTCGGCTTCTCCGGCATGGAGGTGGAGACGATCTGCCGCTACAAGCTCCCCGTTTGCGTGGTCATCTTCAACAACGACGGCATCTATCGCGGTACCGACGTCAACACCGTCAGCGACGATCCGGCACCGACCGTGTTCGTCAAGGGTTCGCGCTACGACAAGATGATGGAGGCGTTCGGCGGCGTCGGCGTGAACGCGACCTCGCCCGACGAATTGAAGCGCGCCGTGAACGCCGCGATGGATTCAGGGCTTCCGACACTGATCAACGCGGTGATCGACCCGGCCGCCGGCAGCGAGAGTGGCCGCATCGGCAACCTCAACCCGCAGAGCGCACTCAAAAAGAAAAAGTGATTTTTGCCGCTCGTCCCCGCGAAAGCGGGGACCCAGGGCCAAGAACTGGATGCCCGTTTTCGCGGGCATGAGCGGAAGAGAGCCAAGGGAGAAGCAGATGGCGAAGAAACAAAAGAAAGCGGCGAAGCCCGCGCGCAAAGTGGCAAAGAAAACCGCCGCGAAATCAAAGAAGATCGTGCGCCTCGCCCCCGAAAAAAAGCTGACGGCTAAGAAAGCGACCAACGGCAACGGCCTGCCGAAGCCGTCGAGTAAGCCATTCGGCCAGGCCGGCAAGGCGCTCGACGGCGTGCGCATCCTCGACTTCACGCACGTGCAGTCGGGCCCGACCTGCACGCAACTGCTCGCCTACATGGGGGCCGATGTCATCAAGGTGGAGCGTCCCGGCGTCGGCGACATCACGCGCGGACAGTTGCGCGACGTGCCGAACGCGGACTCGCTCTACTTCACCATGCTCAACGGCAACAAGCGCTCGATCACGATCGATTCGAAGCATCCGAAGGGCCGCGAAATCCTCGATCGCCTGATCAAGCAGTGCGACGTGCTGGTGGAGAATTTCGCGCCCGGCGCGCTCGACCGCATGGGGCTCACCTGGGAGCACATCCACAAGACCAATCCGCGGATGATCGTCGCCTCGGTGAAGGGCTTCGGCCCGGGCCCGTACGAAGACTGCAAGGTCTACGAGAACGTCGCGCAATGCGCCGGCGGTTCGGCCTCGACCACCGGCTTCCGCGAGGGCCCGCCGCTCGTCACCGGCGCGCAGATCGGCGATAGCGGCACCGGGCTGCATCTCGCACTCGGCATCGTGTCGGCGCTCTACCAGCGCATCCGCACCGGCCGCGGGCAGAAGGTGCTGTGCGCGATGCAGGACGGCGTCTTGAACCTCGCGCGCGTCAAGCTGCGCGACCAGCAGCGCCTCGCGCACGGACCGCTTAAGGAATACTCGCAGTTCGGCGAAGGCGTGCCGTTCGGCAAGGCGGTGCCGCGCGCCGGCAACGATTCGGGTGGCGGACAGCCGGGCTGGATCCTCAAATGCAAGGGCTGGGAGGACGATCCCGACGCCTACATCTACTTCATCACGCAGGCGCCGGTGTGGGGCGCGATCTGCGACCTGATCGGCAAGCCCGAATGGAAGACCGATCCGGACTATGCCACGCCGAACGCGCGGCTGCCGCGGCTCAAAGCGATCTTCGGCACGATCGAGGAATGGACCAAGACCATGAACAAGTTCGAGGTCATGGAGAAATGCAACGCGGTCGACATTCCGGTCGGGCCGATTCTCTCGATGAAGGAGATTGCCGAGGAGCCGTCGCTGCGCGCGACCGGCACGGTGGTCGAGGTCGATCACCCGACGCGCGGCAAGTACCTGACCGTCGGCAACCCGATCAAGCTGTCGGACTCACCGTGCGAGGTGGCACGCTCGCCGCTGCTCGGCGAGCACACCGAGGAGATTCTGACCAAGGTGCTCGGCTATTCGGCGAACGAGGTCGCGGAGATCAAGGGCTCCGGCGCGATCACGCCGTCGGAGAAGGGCGCGCGCGCGGAGGCGGCTTAGTTTTTCGTCATGGCCGGGCTTGTCCCGGCCATCCCGCTTAGTTGGGGCATAGTACGTCCCTAAGCGAGATCGCCGGGTCAAGCCCGGCGATGACACAAAGTGTGGGGAGAGACTGTCCAATGCGTATCGTGGTCCACGGCCAGCAAGCCTTCGGCAAGGCGGTGCTCGAGGAGCTCTTGAAGCGCGGCGAGGACGTCGTCGCCGTCTATGTGGCGCCGCAGAAGCCGGGGCAGAAGCCGGACCCCCTGATGGAAGCGGCGCTCGCGGCCGGCCTGCCGGTCTATCAGCCGGATAGCTACAAGAAGCCCGAGGTGTGGGAGGAATTCCGCGCGCTCAGGCCCGACCTGCAGGTCATGGCGTTCGTCACGCTGTTCGTGCCGGAGGACTTCCTCAACATCCCGACGCACGGCTCGATCCAGTATCACCCCTCATTGCTGCCGGCCTATCGGGGCGCGAGCGCGATCAACTGGCCGATCATCAAGGGCGAGACGGAGACCGGGTTGTCGATCTTCTGGCCCGACAACGGGCTCGATACCGGCGACATTCTCGTTCAGAAAAAAACGCCGATCTCCGAGACCGACACGCTCGGCACGGTTTACTTCGACCGCCTGTTCCCGATGGGCGTCGACGCCATGATGGAGTCGGTCGACCTGGTGAAGGCGGGCAAGGCGCCGCGTATCAAGCAGGACGAGAGCAAGGCGACCTACGAAGGCCGCTGCGCCCCCGGCAACGCGAAGATCGACTGGGGCAAGCCGTGGGAGCAGATCGACCGGCTGATCCGCGGCTGCAACCCGGCGCCGGGCGCCTGGACCACGCTCGACGGCAAGACCATCAAGATGTTCGACGCCAAGCCGCTTCCCGCCAAGGACCCGAAAGGCATCGCCGGCAAGCTCGGCGAGATCGTTGCGGTCGACGCCGACGGCATCACGGTCGTGTGCGCCGACGGCCGCTTCAAGGTCACGCGCGTGCAGGCCGACGGTCCCAAGGTCGGCGCCGGCGAATGGGCCAAGGGCGCCAATATCGAGAAGGGCGCCAAGTTCGGCTGACGTTTCCTTCTTTCATTTCCCCTCCTCCTTCCCTCCCCTGACGGATCACATCCCATGCCCGCCTCGCAGCATCAGTCACCGAAATCCGACATCGAAATCTCGCAGAGCGCCGAGAAGCGCCGCATCCTCGATGTGGCCAAGGAGAAGCTCGGCATCGCGGCGGAAAACCTCGAGCCCTATGGCCACTACAAGGCCAAGGTGTCGATGGACTACGTCAAGTCGCTCAAGAGCAAAAAGAACGGCAAGCTGATCCTGGTCTCGGCGATCTCGCCGACGCCGGCGGGCGAAGGCAAGACCACCACGACGGTCGGCCTCACCGACGCGCTCAATCACATCGGCAAGAAGGCCATGCTGTGCCTGCGCGAGCCCTCGCTCGGGCCCTCGTTCGGCATGAAGGGCGGAGCCGCCGGCGGCGGCTACGCGCAGGTGATCCCGATGGAGGACATCAACCTCCATTTCACCGGCGACTTCCACGCCATCACGTCGGCGCACAATCTGCTCTCGGCGCTGGTCGACAACCACATCTACTGGGGCAATGCGCTCGGCATCGACTCACGCCGCGTCGTGTGGCGGCGCGTGATGGACATGAACGACCGCGCGTTGCGCGAGATCGTCTGTTCGCTCGGCGGCGTCGCCAACGGCTACCCGCGCGAAGCCGGCTTCGACATCACGGTCGCCTCGGAGGTGATGGCGATCTTCTGCCTCGCCAACGATCTGGATGACCTCAAGGAGCGGCTCGGCAACATCATCGTCGCCTATACGCGCGACCGCAAACCGATCCGCGCGCGCGACCTCAAGGCGCACGGCGCGATGGCGGCGCTGCTGAAGGAAGCGATCGCGCCCAACCTGGTGCAGACCTTGGAAGGCACGCCCGCCTTCATCCATGGCGGCCCCTTCGCCAACATCGCGCATGGCTGCAACTCGGTGGTGGCGACCACGACCGCGCTCAAGCTCGCCGACTACGTGGTGACCGAGGCCGGCTTTGGCGCCGATCTCGGCGCGGAGAAATTCCTCGACATCAAGTGCCGCAAGGCCGGGCTCTCGCCCGACTGCGTGGTGCTGGTGGCGACGATCCGCGCGCTGAAAATGCACGGCGGCGTGAAGAAGGAGGACCTCAAGTCCGAGAACCTCAAGGCGCTCGAAGCCGGCATGGCCAACCTGCAGCGCCATGTCGAGAACATCAAGAAGTTCGGGCTTCCGGCGGTCGTCTCGATCAACCGGTTCTCGGCCGACACCGATGCCGAGATCGCGCTGGTGCAGAAAAAGTGCAAGGAGCTCGGCGTCGAGGCGCTGATGGCGGATCACTGGGCGATGGGCGGCGAAGGTGCCGCCGATGTGGCGCGCGCCGTGGTAAAGACCATCGACCAGGGCGGCGGCAAGCTCAAGGTCCTCTATCCCGACGAGATGCCGCTGTTCGAGAAGATCCGCACCATCGCGAAGGAGATCTATCGCGCCAGCGATGCGACTGCCGACAAGTCGGTGAAGGACCAGCTCAAGACCTGGGAAGAGATGGGCTTCGGCAAGCTGCCGGTGTGCATCGCCAAGACGCAGTACTCGTTCTCGACCAATGCGGACCTCAAGGGCGCGCCGACCGACTTCTCGATTCCGGTGCGCGAGGTGCGGCTCTCGGCCGGCGCGGAGTTCGTGGTGGCGATCTGCGGTGAGATCATGACCATGCCGGGTCTGCCCAAGGTGCCGGCTGCCGATTCGATCGACGTCGCGGCGGACGGAAGGATTGTGGGGCTGTTCTAAGATACGCGCGCTCGTCCCCGCGAAAGCGGGGACCCAGGGCCAAGGAAAAGAAAGAACTGGATGCCCGCTTTCGCGGGCATGAGCGGAGTACGACGAAACTTTTCGACCAACAACCAGGGAGAAACTTGATGCTCAAGTTCTATTACTCAGGCGCACCGAATCCGACCAAGGTCGCGCTGATGCTGGAAGAGACCGGCCTGCCTTACGAGCCGATCGCGGTCGACACCCGCAAGGGCGACCAGCACAAGCCGGAGTTCATGGCGATCAATCCGAACGCCAAGGTGCCGGCGATCGTCGACGGCGACGCCACCGTGTTCGATTCGAGCGCGATCCTGCTTTACCTCGGCGAGAAGACCGGCAAGTTCATTCCGGCGAAGAGCGACAAGGCGCGCGGCGAGTTGCTCTCCTGGATGTTCTTCGTGTCGTCCGGCGTCGGGCCCTACTCCGGCCAGTCGGTGCACTTCCGCGCCTACGCGCCGGAGAAGAACGAATATGCCATCAACCGCTATGCCTACGAGGCGCAGCGCCACTTCGGCATCATCAACGAGCGCCTGGCCAAGAACAAGTACATGCTGGGCGACTACTCGATCGTCGACATGAACATCTGGGGCTGGGCACGGCTGATCCCGAACATTCTGGGCGAAAACGGCTGGGCGAAATTCCCCAATCTCAAGCGCATGGTCGACGAGATCAGCGCCCGTCCGGCCGCGCAGCGCGCGGTCGCGCTCAAGGACAAGCACAAGTTCAAGACCGAGATGGACGAGGAAGCCAAGAACGCGATGTTCCGCCACATGACGACGAAAGTGGCGTAGTTCTTTTTCCCCTCTCCCGCTTGCGGGAGAGGGTGCCGAACGAGCGCAGCGAGTGAGGCGGGAGAGGGCAACTCGATCATCGCCCGGAAACCAAGCGGGGCGGCGCGTTGTTTATGCGCTGGTGCGACGCGGCAGCGCGGCGTCCATCTCCTCGGGCGGCTTGATGTGCTGGAACGAATACAAGAGCGCGAGATCGTAGGCGATCTTCAGCACACCGCAGACCACGAGCGGCGTGCCGATGAACGGCCCCGCCAGCATCATGCCGGCGAACGCCGGGCTGATCGATGACGCCAGCGTGCGCGGCACCGCCGTGAAGCTTGCGGCCGCGGCCTGCTCCTCCGGCGTCACCACCGACATCACGTAGGAGGTGCGCGTCGGCACGTCCATCTGCGACAGCGCGGAGCGCACCAGCAAAAGCACCAGCGCGGTGATCAGGTCCGGCGCGAACGCCGCCGCGATCAGGCACAGGCTCGACGGGATGTGGGTGAACACCATCGTATTGATCAGGCCGACGCGCCGCGACAGCCACGCGGCGACCGGATAGGAGAACGCCGAGAGCAGGTTCGACCAGAAGAAAAACACGCTCGCCTGCGCCAGCGACAGCTCGAAGCGCTCGAACAGCCACAGCGCCAGCAGCGACTGCACGACGAATCCGCCCGCGAAGGAATCGATGCTGAACAGCGCGGCGAGCTTGATGACGATGCCGCGCGAAGGACCAAGCACGGCGGGCTTTGTGGCCGAAGCCGCAGCCGGGCGCGCCGGAATGAAGCGGTACAGCACGGCCGCGAGCAGCCCGAGCGCCGCGTAGCCATAGAACATCAGCTTGATCGCCACGATCTGGTCCATGCCTCTGGCGGCGAGAAACTGCGGCGCCGCGGCGGCGAGCGATCCCGCGGCCGTTGCCATCGCGCCGATCAGGCTGTAGCGCGCGAAGGTCTGCGTGCGCTTGCCCGCGCTGACGCCCTGCGCCAGCGCGGCATGCTCGAGCGGGATGAGCAGGCCGATATCGCCGCTCGACGGATTGATCGTGCCGATGAATGCCACGACCGCAATGACGGCGATCAGCTCGAACGCGGGCAGCGCGACGCCGGTCGCCGCCATCAGCATCGCGCCGAGCAGCAGCAGGTTGCGCAACGGATAGCGCCGCGCCAGCACGCCGACTCCAAGCGTCGTCGCCGCGGAGCCGAGCAGCGCCGCGGTCGCCACGATGCCGATTTCCGCCGGCCCGTAGCCGAGCGCCGAGAGGTAGACCGGCAGCAGGATGATCGCGAAGCCGTCGCCGAAGCCGCGCAGCGCGCGCGCGGCGTAAAGCAAAGCAATGCTGGAAGAGGTGATCATGCGGATCAGTGCCCCGAGAGAGAACTTATGGTGCCGGGCGGTAGAGCCAGATTGCGGCTGGCTCCTTGCCCGACGCACGAACAGCGAGCGCGAGCAGATCGAGCGCCGGAATGAACAGCGCGGTACGCGCGCCGGAGACGGTCGGGATGCGCGCGACGCGCCGGTACGCACCGCCTTGCGCGTCGAACACATCGATGAACCCGGCGCCGCAAGCCACATAGACGCGCTTGCGCTTGCCGTCGAGAAACACGTCGTCCGAATCCCCGCACGTGTCGCGCTCGGCGACACGCGCACCATCCGCCATCGCGAACACCACAAGCCGCGGCGGATCGCGGAACGCCACAAGGACGTTCTTGGCGGTATCGTCCAGCGCCATCGGATAATTGCCCCCGAGGTTTCGCGTCGGCCAGCTTGCTTTCTCTTGACCCGCTGCGCGGTCCGCGACGCCGATGGCATGCACGCCCGGCAGATTGACGAAGATTTCTCCGCCCGCGCTGAGCTGGAAACTTTCCGGGTGCGCTTTCAGCCGAATATCCGCGATCTTCGCGTTGTTCGACGGATCGATCACCGCGATGGCACCGTTGCCGTAGCCGACCAGGACCTGCCTCTTTTCGGCATCGACCCGGACATTGTCGGCGTCGCTCTCGAGATCGATCAGTCCCGCCGGCTCGAGCGCCTCGCCGCGAAACAGGCGCACCGAGCCATCACCGGCGTTCGCCACATAGACCGTATCGGTCGCCGCCACGTAACCCACGCCCTGCGGCTCCTTCAGTCCGGCGATCCGCCGCGCCAGCTTGCGCGCATCGAGATCGACCACGCCGAGGCTGTCGTTGCCGAGTTCGGCGACGAACAGCCGTTGGCGCGCGAGATCGACCGCCATGTGGTCGATGCGGCCTTTCACGTTGCCGAGCGGAATTTTCGCTTGCAGCTGAAGCGGACCTGCCTCCCCCGCCACGGCGGCCGACGGTGTAGCCATCGCGCAGGCCGCGCCGAGTATCGTGACCAGCAGGTTTGCCATCAGCCTCTCCGGCCGAGTGTCCGGCAGCACTGTGTTCATCATCACGGCCGCCGGCAATGCTTGATGCATATGTTCAGCTCGTTCCGGCACGCATCCTTCGTGTGATTCTTGATACAGGCCCCGTAGCTCTCGCGACAAAGCCTGCAACTATCGGCCGGTGCGGCGGATACAGTACCCGCCGCACACCCAAAGCCGAGCAACGCGATCACGCAGAGTAAAGTTTTCATCAGTCCCCCCAGTTCAGCTCTTCCCCGACGCCGTCTTGTCGAGCGCCGCGCGCAGCCCCTTCGCGAGCTTGACCGCGTCGTCGTTCGCCCAGAAGTGCATGAAGATCAGCCGCGGCTGCTCGGTCAGCATGTGACTATGGATCGCCGTCACCTCGATGCCGCTTTGCCGCAGCTCCCTGATCACCGGGTTGACCTCCTCGCCGGCCAGCACGAAGTCGCCCGTGATGGCGGCCTTGCCGCCGCCGGTCGGCTGGAAGTTGATGGCGGTCGCGACGCCGATCGGGCCGGGCGGCGCGAGCTGCACGCCGTGCTCGGTGACGGGATCGCGGCGCGGCACGCCGAACTGATAGACGCCGCCATTGGCCTGTCCCTTGACACCGATGATCTGATCGAGCTGCGCGGTGTCGAGATCGATCGCCGGCTGCGCTGCCGGCGCCGCCGGTGGGGTCAGCGGGGTTTTGCTCGACTGCAGCGCCTGCACGATGGTGGTTGCGAGTTTTGCCGGGTCGCCGTGCCCGCCGACATGCATGTAGAATGTTGCCGGATTGGCGCGCAGCACATGATTGTGGATGGCGGTGATCTCGAGACCGTTCTGGATCAGCGCGCTCATCACCGGATTGATTTCGCTTTCCAGCAGCACGAGGTCGCCCATCACCATGGCGCCGCCATGCGCGGGCTTCAGCGCGACCCAGCCGCCGAGCGCCAGCGCGGGTTTGATGTCGACGCCGTCGAGCGTCACTTTCAGGTCGCTGCGCGGGAAGCCGTAGCGATGGACGTAGCCGTTCACCGCGGCTTTGCGCCCGAACGCCGCATCGACTTTTGCCCAGTCGATCTCCTGGGCGGCGGCGGGTGCCGCCGCGAGGAGGGCGGTACCCACCAGAACCGGAATCATTGCACGCATGGCTCGCTCCTTTGACGGGCTCGCGCCCGAGGTCACGCCTCCCGCCCCCGAACTTGTGTCAAGCTACCGAAAATCCGCTCCGCGCTGTCCCAGCGAACAGCGTCCATGAAGATATCGACATAACTCGCCGCCTTGGCGCCGAAGTCGATGTGATAGGAATGCTCGTACATATCGAGCGCAAGAATGGGGGTGCCGCCGGCGAGTGTATGGCAGTGGTCGGAGGCCCATTGATTGACCAGTTTGCCGTCGCGCGGCGACCAGGCGAGCAAGACCCACCCCGATCCGCCGCCGAGCGCCTTGCCCATCGCGACGAACTCCGATCGCCACCGCTGGTACGAGCCGAAATCACGCGCCATCGCCTCGCGCAGGGCCGGACCCGGTTCGCTCGGGTCGCCCAGCCCGTCAAAGAACAACTCATGCAGGATCATCGAGTTCATTGCGATCAGTTGTTCCCGCTTCAGGCCGTTGAGCAGGAAGCCGGCGGCCTGCGCGTAGTCGAGTTCGGCGAGCTTTTCCTCGATCAGGTTCAGCCGCTTCACCGCCCCGGCATAGTTGTTCTCGTAATGGCTGACGATCAACCGCTCGGACATGCCGTTGATGCGCGCGGGATCACAGGAAAGTGGTTTGATTTGATAACTCATGAACATCCTCCACTGTCTGGGGCAGCCCCCCTCGGTCACAATCCAATCCGCACACCGACGCCGCGCTCGCGCGCGCGCTCGTAAGCCCGGCCGGCCGCAGCCGCGTCCTGGATGCCGAGCCCGCAGCCGTCGAAGATCATGATGTCGTCCGCGGCGGCCCGGCCGGGCCGCCGGCCGGCGACAAGCTCGCCCAGTTCGGCGTGGACATCGGCCTGCGTCATCGTGCGGGCGCGCAGCGCGTGGTGCAGATCGCCCATCACGGCGCATTGCTCGCGCACGTCGGTGACGACGCGGGCTTGCGCCATCAGGGCCGGCTCGATCTCGCTTTTCTCCGGATTGTCCGCGCCGATCGCCGCAATGAACGTGCCGGGCCGCACGTCGGCGACGCCGAGATAGGGTACGTGCGCCGTAGTGCAGGTCACGATGATGTCGCTCTGGAGAGTCGCATCGCGCAACGTGGCGGGCACCTCCGGGTCAAGGCCAAGCGCGGTCATTTCGGCGGCGAATTTGTCGGCAGCAGACGGATTGCCGTCGACCGCGAACACGCGCCGGATGTCGAGGCCATGGCACAGCGCCTCGAGCTGCACCCGCGCCTGCGCGCCGCAGCCGCAGATTGTCGCCACGCGCGAGTCGGGGCGGGCAAGATAGCGTGCCGCGACCGCGGTGGCGGCGCCGGTACGCTTGATCGTGATCTCGATCGAGTCGACCACGGCCAGCAAGGCACCGCCGGCCTCGAACAGCAGGATCGCACCCTGGATCGTCGGCAGTCCGCGCCGCGGGTTGTCCGGAAAATTCGAGTTGGTTTTGACCGCCACGTAGTCGCCAAGGCGCGCCGCCTTGACGTGAAAGGCGCCGCCTTCGGCGCGGATTTCCATCGCGGGCGGCAGCACCGCACGCCCCTCGGTATGCAGGCGGAAGGCGTCCGCCACCGCCTCGACGTAATCGCCGAACTGCATCAGCCCGGCGAGGTCGGCGCGGCTCAGGGCGATGATCCCGCTCATGAGGCATGATCTTCCGGTTGCGCAACTCCAACCCTCATGGTGAGGAGCGTCGCGATAGCGACGCGGCGCGAACCATGGCCACCGGCGCGGAGCCTGCCGTCATCCTTCGAGACGGCCCCCACCCTACCCTCCCCCGCAAGCGGGGGAGGGTAGGGTGGGGGCGCTCCTCAAAGTGAGAACTGGCGCCTGCGCGTCGATCATCGCAGCACCTCGATAGCGAGGCGATCGAAGCGCGTGATGCTGTCGGCCTTGGTCCAGAGCGCGACCTTGCCGGGCTGCGCGATCGCCTTGTCGGTGACGGTGTAGAGCTGCTTGCCGTCGAACGTGACGGTGAAGCGGTCGCCCTCGGCATGGAGCGCGAGTGTGTGCCATTCGTTCACCGCAACCTTGAGGGTCGCGGATTTCAGCTCGGTGCGGCGGCCTTTGATCACGTGGTAGAAGCGCACGTTGTCTTCCAGCGCGTTGGTGCGAACCACGTAATAATTGTCGGCGTCCTGCAGGCGCAGCGCGATCCCGCCCGCGCGGTCGACCTTGCCGGCCACGGGTTTGAAGCGCACCGAGACGGCGACATCCCTGGCGCTCACCGGCTGATAGATCGCGAGCGGAAAGCGGTAGTCGGTTTTCTCAGCACTGGTCTGTTCGACGGCGCGCCCACCCTCCGCGCTGGCGTCATCGACGACGGCCCACTTGCCCGGACCGCCGCTGCCCGTGCGGGCGAATGCAAAATCGGGCGGCGGCGCGCCCGCGGCCGTGTTGGCAAACGTGATCATGTCGGCTCCCGCCGCAAGCGGCGCCGCCACGCCGAGCAGGCACACGAGGACCGCCACGCAAAAGGGCGCGCGGGCACCGGGTCGAATTGGGTCGGGATAAGGATGGCGCTGCCGCAAGACATGTCTCACCTCCGAGGCGGAGCGAGACAACACTTGGCTGCGCGCAGCTGACCGGGCGGTTGTCGTGAGGCCCGGAATGTCAGGGAGGTAACATCGGATGCGACCGATATCAAGGGCCGCGCGCCGATCGTGAATTTCATAGCCCGCATGAGCGCAGCGAGATGCCGGAGTTCGGTCCCGCGTACATAATCCCGGATATCGCTTCGCTCATCCGCGCTACGCCCCGCGTCGAACGCGGACACCGCTTCGATCCATTGCAGCGCGTCGCGCTCGCGCTCCGGGTCGAGGCGCGCGACCGCCCTCGCTACGCGCCGGCGCACCGCCGGTGAGCGGGCATCGGGAACGACGAGACGTACTTCGCGCAGGCCGCGCGCGGGGCGGCGTTGGCGGATGGTCTTCATTCTCCCAGCCCGCGCTGCCATGGGACCCACTCTATCCGACTTCGGGAAAATCCTCGTTCAGCGGCTTCATCGTCTTGAGCAGGGCGAGCAGTCCACGTTTGCGCACAGGCTCGATCACGAGGCGATCGCCGTCGCGGTGCATGAGGACTTCATCGCCCGGCAGTTCGAATTCCAGAGGAATGCGGACCGCCTGGTTGCGGCCATTGCGAAATAATCTGACCTGTCTGTGTTCGGACATGGCGGTCTCCCTTTGGCATCATGCCCACGGACATCTGCCATCTTGTGGACTATCTCAAGAACTGAATCGCCGTTCGCCCCGGCCCACCTGGCGGCGATTCCCATGCCGGCGCGCGCGAACGGCGCAGGAGTGCCGCTCGGCGCAAAACGGCGCCCGCGCAAAATGTTCTGCGTGAAAAACGGCCGGTTTTGTGCCGGCAAAAGGGTGCTGCCACGCGTGATGTCTCACCTCCGAGAACGGAGCGTGACAACGCCTGACTGCGCGCAGCTAACCGGGCGGTTGCCGCAAGCCCGCAATGCGGGTGACACAACACCGAGACCGACGAACGACAAGATCGCGCGCGCGGCGCGCGGCGCGCGCCTCAGAATCCCCTGCCCGCGCTCTCCTCAAAGCCCGCGTAATCCATCGTCAGCTCTTCGCCCGCCGCGATGTCACGCAGCGCGACGTCGAGGCCGTAACGATCCTGCGCGTAGTCGGTTGCGACGTTCGGCCTGTCGGAATGATTGACGAACCGCGCGTCGTCGAAGCACAGGACGATCCGCCCCACATTGCGGTCGAGGTAGCCGTAGTGTGCGAAGAACGTGCGCACGTGCTCGGGCAATCCCTCGACGATGTTCGGCGCGAACGCCATGTCGAGGCCGCTGGCGAAGCGCCAGACCGGCGTCCCCCGCGCGATCGGCGCTGCGGCAAACACACCGAGCCCGTGGATCGGACTCGGTGCCAGCCGCGTCGGAACGAGCAGCATGACCTCAGGCCGCCTCGACCGCCGGATCGAGCGTGCGCGCGAGGCGTTTCGCCTCTGCCACAAGGGCAACATTGAGCGGCGTCATCGGCTCGCGCGCCGGCACCACGAGGCCGATGGTGTGCACGGCCTCCGGCTCGACGATCGGGATCGCGCGGATCGTCTCGGTGAGGCCGAGCGTCTCGGCGAGCTTGGCGGGCATCACGCTCGCCCAGCGCCCGGTGCGCACGTGAGCGAACAGCACGATCATCGAATTGGATTCGAGCGTCGGCTGCGGGTTGCCGCCCGCGCCGCGCAACAGACCTTCGATGATGCGGCGGTTCTGCATGTTCGGGGTGAGCAGGCAGAGCGGCACCTGCGCGACCTGCGCCCAGGTGACGCTCGCGCGATCGCCCAGCGGCGCGTCCGACGAGGTGATCAGGCGGTAGCGCTCACGATAGAGCGGCACGGTGGCCACCCGGCCGAGCGGCTCGTTGTCGAGATAGGTGACGCCGGCGTCGATCTCGAGATTGTCGAGTTGTTCCAGCACCTCGATCGAGGTGCGCGACACAATCGTGAACTGCACGTTCGGGTGGCGCTGGCGGAACGGCGTGGTGATGCTCGCGATCATGGCGAGCGCGGTCGGGATCGCGGCGATGCGCAGGCGCCCGGTGAGGCCGTGGCGCAGCGCGTTGACTTCTGCGCGCATGGCGCGGTGATCGCCGACGATCCGCCGCGCCCACTCCAAAACTTTCTCGCCTTCCGGTGTGAAACCGCGGAAGCGTGAGCCGCGGTTCACCAGGAGCACGCCCATCTGCTCCTCGATCTGCTTCACGCCGGCCGAGAGTGTCGGCTGGGTGACACCGCAGGCTTCGGCGGCGCGGCCGAAATGGCGCTCGCGGGCAAGGGCAAGAAGAAATTCGAGCTTGTCGATCAAAGTGTTAGCCTTTGCGGCAGGGCTGGCGAGGGCGTGTTATCATGGGCGGCATTGATAGGAAATCCCGATCAACCGATGGCGATTGGGGGGTTGTTCTTGATCGACCAATCAAGTCTTGTTCCGGGGAGAAAACTCAAGGATTTCAATGAACGAGCCTGCTATACCACCCGCGAACGGTGCCGGACGCAAGCGGCGCCCGCTCAAGACCCTCAAGGGGCGCCAAGTCCAGCCGCAGGCACTCGACGAGGTGCGCGCGCTGCTCGGCGAGCGTCCGCGCCGACGCGATCTTTTGATCGAGCATCTACATCTTATCCAGGACCGCTACGGCCATCTTTCGGCCGCACATCTCGCCGCACTCGCGGCCGAGATGAAGCTCGCGCAAACGGAAGTCTACGAGGTCGCGACCTTCTACGCGCATTTCGATGTGGTCAAGGAAGGTGAAAAACCGCCGCCGCGCGCGACGGTGCGCGTGTGCGATTCGCTGTCGTGCGCGATGGCGGGCAGCGAGGGTTTGCTCGAGCGGTTGCCGACATTGCTCGGCAAGGATGTACGCGTCGTACGTGCGCCCTGCATGGGCGCGTGCGACCGCGCGCCGGTCTGTGCGGTCGGCCATGCACAGGTGATGCTGGCAGACGAAACAGCGGTCGGCGACGCGGTCGCTCGGCATGTGCACGCGCATGCACACCACCCGCAGGTCGATTTTGCGGCGTATCGCGCGGCCGGCGGCTACAAGCTGCTCGGCGATTGCCTCTCAGGCCAACGCCCGCGCGACGACATCATCAAGATCGTGAGCGACGCGGACCTGCGCGGGCTCGGCGGCGCGGGATTCCCGACTGGGCGGAAGTGGTCGTTGGTGCGCAAGGAGCCTGGCCCCCGCCTGATGGCGGTGAACGGCGACGAGGGCGAGCCCGGCACATTCAAGGATCGCCATTACCTCGGGCTCGATCCGCACCGCTTCATCGAAGGCATGCTGCTTGCAGCATGGGTGGTTGAAGCCGCTGATATTTACGTCTACGTCCGCGACGAATATCCCGAGCATATTCTGATGCTGCATGAGGAGTTCGCGCGCATCGAAGCGGCCGGCCTCTCGCCGCACGCGCGCATCCATCTGCGCCGCGGTGCGGGCGCCTACATCTGCGGTGAAGAGTCCGCGATGATCGAGTCGATCGAGGGCAAGCGCGGCCTGCCGCGCCACCGCCCGCCCTACGTGGCGCAGGTCGGCCTGTTCGGCCGCCCGACGCTGGAACAGAACGTCGAGACGCTCTACTGGGTGCGCGACGTCGTCGAGAAGGGCGCCGGCTGGTTCACCTCGCACGGACGGCGCGAGCGCAAGGGCTTCCGCTCGTTCTCGGTTTCGGGCCGCGTGAAGAAGCCGGGCGTGGTGCTGGCGCCCGCCGGCGTTTCCGCGCGAGAGTTGATCGACGAATTTTGCGGCGGCATGGCCGACGGCCACACCTTCAAAGCCTACCTGCCGGGCGGCGCCTCGGGCGGCATTCTGCCCGCCGCGATGGCGGACGAGCCCTTGGACTTTGGCACATTGGAAAAATACGGCTGCTTCGTCGGCTCGCACGCGGTTGTCATCCTGTCGGACAGGGACGACATGAAAGCTGTGGCGCTCAACCTGATGCGCTTCTTCGAGGACGAAAGCTGCGGCCAGTGCACGCCTTGCCGTGCCGGAACCGAGAAGGCCGTCAAGCTGATGGCAACCGGGCCGTGGGATGAGGCGTTGTTGACCGAGTTGTCCGCCGCGATGCGGGACGCCTCGATCTGCGGGCTCGGGCAGGCCGCGCCCAACCCGCTGGCCTGCGTATTCAAGTATTTCCGCGACGATCTCGCGAAGCCGATGGGAATGTGGTGATGCGAAACTCCGTTGTCGTCCCCGCGAAGGCGGGGACCCATAACCCCGAGCGGTGGTTATGGATCCCGGCTCTCGCGGAGCCTGTCATCGGGCCGGCCACTTCGGGCCGGGCCCGTTGGCTCGGCCGGGATGACCAGCCGATAAAGGTGACGCCATGAGCAAAGAACCGGTCGGCTACGGCCGCGACAAGAAGGGTGCGGCGGGCGGCGACACCAAGGTCGAAGGCCGGCCGAACGTCGCGCACACCGGGCCTGCGGACAAAGTGCAGGGCGAGGGCGCCGGGCCGAAGGCCATCGCATTCACGCTCGACGGCGTCGAGGTGCAGGCCTGCGCGGGCGAGACCATCTGGCAGGTCGCCAAACGCCAGGGTACCGACATCCCGCATCTGTGCTACGCGCCCGAGCCCGGCTACCGCCCGGACGGAAATTGCCGCGCCTGCATGGTCGAGATCGAGGGCGAGCGCGTGCTCGCCGCCAGCTGCATCCGCACGCCGACCGCCGGCATGAAGGTGAAGTCGGCTTCTGAACGCGCGAAGAAAGCGCGCGAAATGGTGTTCGAGCTGCTGATCTCCGATCAGCCCGACCGTAACACGCAGGCGCATGACCCGGCGTCGAAGTTCTGGTCGTGGGCAGACCGCATGGGGCTAGCGTCGAGCCGCCTGCCCTCGCGCGAACGTGCTCCGGCGCCGGACCGCAGTCACGTCGCGATGGCGGTCAATCTCGACGCCTGCATCCAGTGCAATCTGTGCGTCCGCGCCTGCCGCGAGGTACAGGTCAACGACGTGATCGGCATGGCGGGACGCGGGCACAACGAGAAGATCGTGTTCGACTTCGACGACCCGATGGGGCAGTCCACCTGCGTCGCGTGCGGCGAATGCGTGCAGGCCTGCCCGACCGGCGCGCTGATGCCGGCAACGCTCGTGGACGAGGCGAATGTCCGCAGCGCGGCGCATTTTCCCGATCGCAAGGTCGACAGTGTGTGCCCGTATTGCGGCGTCGGCTGCCAGCTCACCTACAATATCAAGGACGACAAGCTGCTGTACGTCAGCGGCAAGGACGGCCCGGCCAACCAAAACCGGCTGTGCGTGAAGGGCCGCTTCGGCTTCGACTATGTGAGCAATCCGCAGCGCCTTACCCAGCCGTTGGTGCGCAAGGACGGTGTCCCCAAGCGCGGCGATGATCTGGTCGATCCGGCGAACCCGTGGACGCATTTCCGCCCCGCCACCTGGGATGAGGCGATGGAGCGTGCGGCGTCCGGTCTCGTCAAAATCCGCGATCGCGACGGCCCGCAGGCGCTCGCGGGCTTCGGCTCGGCCAAAGGCTCGAACGAAGAGGCGTATCTCTTCCAGAAGCTGGTGCGCACCGGCTTCGGCACCAACAATGTCGACCACTGCACGCGGCTGTGCCACGCCTCGTCGGTGGCAGCACTCCTCGAGGGCGTCGGATCGGCAGCAGTCACCGCCACCTTCAACGAGTGCAGGAATTCCGACGTCATCATCGTGATCGGCGCCAATCCGACCGAAAATCACCCGGTCGCGGCGACTTTCTTCAAGCAGGCGGCCAAGCGCGGCGCCAAGCTGATCGTGATGGACCCGCGCGGCCAGGCGTTGAAGCGGCATGCCTGGCAGATGATGCAGTTCAAGAATGGAACTGACGTCGCGATGCTCAACGGCATTCTCAACGTCATCATCGGCGAGAAGCTCTACGACCAGCAATATGTGCAGAGCAACGTCGAGGGCTTCAGTGAGCTCGCCGAAAGCGTGAAGCCGTTCACCCCCGAGGAAATGTCGCCGATCTGCGGCATCGAGCCGGACGTGCTGCGCAACGTGGCGCGCACGTTCGCACGCGCCGAGAGCGCGATCATCTTCTGGGGCATGGGCGTGTCGCAGCACACCCATGGCACCGACAATGCGCGCTGTCTTATCGCGCTGTCGCTGATCTGCGGCCAGATCGGCCGGCCCGGCACCGGACTGCATCCCTTGCGCGGGCAGAACAACGTGCAGGGCGCGTCGGACGCGGGTCTGATCCCGATGTTCTTCCCCGACTACAAGTCGGTGGAGAACGCGGATATCCGGGGGAAATACGAAGCGGCATGGGGGGTGAAGCTCGATCCCAAGCGCGGCAAGACCGTGGTCGAGATCATGGACGCCGTGCACAACGACGAGATCAAAGGCATGTACATCATGGGCGAGAACCCCGCGATGTCGGACCCCGATCTCAACCACGCGCGCGGCGCGCTCGCGCACCTCGAGCATCTCGTGGTGCAGGACATCTTCCTCACCGAGACGTGTTCCTATGCCGATGTGGTGCTCCCCGCGTCTGCGTGGCCCGAGAAGGATGGCACCGTCACCAACACCAACCGCCAGGTGCAGATGGGGCGGCAAGCATTGCCGCTGCCGGGCGAGGCGCGGCAGGACCTCTGGATCATCCAGGATCTCGCGCAGCGCATGGGATGCAAGTGGGATTACCAAGACGTCAGCGAGGTGTTCACCGAGATGGCCTCGATGATGCCGGCGCTCGACAACATCACGTGGGAGCGCGTCGCACGCGAGGATCACGTTACCTATCCGGTCGATGGACCGGACGTGCCGGGCCGCGACGTGGTGTTCGACACCGGCATTCCGCGCCCGAACGGTCTCGCGAAGCTCGTCGCCACGAAATACACCGCGCCCGACGAAATGCCGGATGCCGAGTATCCGTTCATCCTCACCACCGGCCGCCAGCTCGAGCATTGGCACACCGGCGCGATGACGCGCCGCGCGAGCGTGCTCGATGCGCTCGAGCCGGGACCTGTCGCTGGCCTCTCGCGCGGGACGCTGCACCAGCTCGGCATCGAGGCGGGCGACGCGGTGCGCGTCGCGACGCGGCGCGGCGCGGTGGAGCTTTCCGCCCGGCTCGACGATGCGGTGCCGGACGGCGTGGTGTTCATCCCGTTCGCCTACGTCGAGGCGGCGGCGAACCTGCTCACCAATCCGAAGCTCGATCCGTTCGGGAAAATCCCCGAATTCAAGTTCTGCGCCGCCAAGGTGGAGCGCGTCGAGCCGGTGCGCGAGGCGGCGGAGTAGCCGCTCATTGCAGCGGCAGGGTCGCCGTTGGCTTTCCGTCGCTCGTGTTGCCGGCCAGAACATTGTTGCCGAACGACGTGATCTGCCCCTTGTTCAGCGGATTGAGAGCGAGATTGTTTCCCGCAATCGCAGAGTTGGACACGAACACAGCCGCATTGCCGTCGGCCTGGACGGCCGTATTCGTGCCGTTGACGCGCACGCGGTCGAGATGGACGGCGTTCGGCGCCTGATCGATCGTGGCCCACACTCCACCGTTGTTGCCGAACAAGGTACAGTTGGAGATCTGGACCTGCAGCGGCGCGCTCGCCGCAATATTGATCGCCGCGCCCGGCGCGCCGAGGAAGCCGGTCGCGGTGCAATTGCGAATGTCGACTTTTCCAGCCGAAACGATGTTGATGCCGGACAGGCCGGAGCCCAGGCCGTTGAAGTTAACACCATCCAGGCTCACGACATCGTTCGCGCCGGCCCGGATGGTAATGCCGTTCGTCTGCGGCGCAGAGACGCCGGCCTGCGCACCCACGGCAACGATGCTGATTGATCGGGTGATCGTCACGGCGCCATAGCCGCCGCCATCGAGAACGTTGATCTCCCCGCCGGCGGCGGTCTTGCTGATGGCTCCCGCGAAGGTGTGGCACGGCGCGGTACGCGAGCACGGATTGGCGTCGTCCCCGGCGCCGGATACCCAGGTGCGCAAGGCCTGTGCGTGACCCGGCGCTGCAGCGAGCAGCATGAACGAGGCAGAGAGCGTCGCAAGGGAATAGTGTTTCATTGGCGCCTCCAGAGAAACCCTTGGTTGTTATTCGGCCGAGCATATCCGGTGCCCAGCGGAACGCTACATGGAACTTGCTGCGGCAGTTTGACGGTGACTTCGATCGCAGCTCGTGGGCTGCGAGGTCGGCGTCCGCCCTGCGCCGTGAACTCTCACGGACGACGAACGCTCACATCAGATCAGCGCGCTCAGCGAGGCCGGAGTGTCGATGTAGAGGGACATCCCAAGGGATCGCCACAGCGCCACGACCGTCTGCGGCTTACCCGCCAGCGGGACGGCGACCACCAGCGTCGTCGGAAACCGGCCGGCGCCTTGCGTGTTCCGTTCTATGGCGTAGCTGAAGCTCGCCACCGTAGGCAATGTCGTGCCATCGACCGAAATTCCGAACCAGCCGCCGGAAGCATATTGGGTGCCTTCATTGTACGTATTCGGGTTCGGCACGTTCAGGATGACGAGAGCGGATTCGCCAACCCCTTCGGGAAGCGTAAGGCTTAGACCCGGAATAGGTTGCGCGTTGCCGAAACCCACCTGCTGCGATCCCGTGGTCTGTACGTAAATGACCGGCATGACTTGGCCCCCTTTAAGGTTGCATGGACACTGAAGCAGGCAGCTCAGTTCAGCAACAATCTTGGGGTGCCAATGTGGCCGAATGCCCCCAACGACGAGGATGCGCCTCAGCGCAGCCGCGCGAGATAGTGCGACAGATCGACGATGTTCTGGTCGGTGATCGGCCGGATCACTTCATCCATGGTGGCGTCATAGCCGGGGCGCCTGGCGGCTTTGTAGTCGCGCAACGCCTTGAGCAGATAGTCCTCACGCTGCGCCGCCAATCGCGGCATCTGCTCGCGGCCGGAGAAATCCGGATTGTGGCATGACGCACAGTGGTTTGCGGCGATGACCGCTTGTGCACGCGCGGCAGCTTGCGGATCGGCGGGCTCGCCCGACGCTTTCGGCGGCGGCAGCCTGGAGAAATACTCGGCGAACTTGCGCAGATCGTCGTCGCTCATGTCCTTGGCGAGATCGTTCATGATCTCAACCTTGCGCGTGCCCTGGCGGAACAGAAACAGCTGAATCAGCGTGAAATCGGACGGCATGCCGGCGAGCGAGGGGACCTCCGCGGTTTCCGAGATCCCTTTCTCGCCGTGGCAGGCGAGGCACGCGGGCAGCTTCTCCTCGTAGGTGAGCGCATGCGCGCTGGTGGCGAGCAGGCATATCATCACGGCTGCAGCGATGTTTTTCATGACCGCCCCATTGGGTATCCCGGGCGCAATGCAGCACGACGTGCTGCTTTGCAGACCCGGTACCGCCGACGACTCCGGAGTTTGTGCGGTCCCGCATCCGCGGTGCACCATTTCGTGATGCACCGCGTGCGGGACACAGGGAAGGTTACTTCACCGCGGCGTTTTTCTGGTTGCCGTAGGTCACGCGCCAAACCGCGCCGTTGTAGTCGTCCGAGATCAGCATCGCGCCGTCCTTGGTGAACAGCACGTCGACCGGGCGGCCGATGTAGTTGTTGTCCGGCCCGAGGAAGCCCGAGATGAACACTTCGGTGCCCTTCACGGTGCCGTCCTTGTTGAGGAATACCGCGAGGATGTCGCCGCCGAATTTCTTGGTGCGATTCCACGAGCCGTGGCGCGCGATGAAGATCGCGTTCTTGTATTTCGCCGGGAAATTCCCGCCGGTGTAGAAGCGCATGCCGAGGCCGGCCGAGTGCGGCCCGGTTTTCAGCACCGGCGGCTCGAACTCGCTGCAGGAACGGCCCCAGCCGAATTCCGGATCGGTGAAATCGCCCTGATAGCAGTAGGGCGAGCCGAAGTGCTGGCCGACCTTGGTCACGCGGTTGAGCTCATCCTCCGGAACGTCCTCGGACGCCCAGTCGCGGCCGTTGTCGGTAAAGTAGAGCTCCTTCGACACCGGATGCCAGTCGAACCCGACCGTATTGCGCACGCCCTTGGCGATGACTTCGGCGCCGCTGCCGTCGAGATTGATGCGGCGGATCTGCGCATGCGTGTCGGGCGGCAGGCAGTTGTTGCAGGGCTGGCCGATCGGCACGTAGAGCTTGTTGTCAGGCCCGATGCCGATGAACTTCCAGCCATGCGCCTCGTCCTTCGGCAGGTCGGAATAGATTTCGACCGGCTTCGGCGACTTGTCGAGATTGTCCTCGACCTTCTCGATCTTGGAGATCTTCGAGAGCTCTGCGATGTAGAGCGTGCCGTCCTTGATCGCGAGCCCGTTCGGCCGGTAGAGGCCGGAGACCAGCACCTTCACGTCGCGCTTGCCGCCGCTCTCGGTGATGTAGTGGACCTTGTCCTGCAGGCGGCTGCCGACGAAGATCGTGCCCTTGTCGCCTTGGCGCATCGAACGCGCATTCGGCACCTGGCCGGCGTAGAGCTCGATGTTGAATCCTTTCTGCAGCTTCAGCTTGCCCGGCACGGTCGCGAGTTTCTCGGCGCTTGCCGGAATCGGCGGCGGCGCGACCGGCGCCAGTTTCATCGCAGCTTCGGTATTCGGGCGGCCGATCAGCGGCGACCCGGGAGGCAGCGGCTGCGGATTGAGCGCAGGCGCACTGGCTGCGGGAGCCGGTGCGGCGGGAGACTGCGCGGGCTGCTGCGCGAAGGCCGGCAGCGCGACGACGAGAGTGCCGAGAGTTCCGGCAAGCAGCATTGCTCGCCGGCCTGAAGACCGGAATGTCATTGTCATCCTCCCTGACTCGGAGGCCGCTTCCCCGCTGTTAGCGCCAGCGGATGGGCCCCGTCGGGGCCAGTCTCCGACTTTTGCAATCGCTGCGCAATCGCCCCAGCGGCCCCGCTGGCCAAGGCGCGGATTTGTGCGATAAACGCCACGAAATCCCGAGGAGCCCGCCATGCCCGAAGCCTTCATTTGCGACGCCGTGCGCACTCCGATCGGCCGCTACGCCGGCGCGCTCGCCAAGGTGCGAACCGACGATCTCGCCGCCATCCCGCTCAAAGCCCTGATGGCGCGCAACCCGAAGGCCGACTGGGCGAAACTCGACGAGGTCTATTTCGGCTGCGCCAACCAGGCCGGCGAGGACAACCGCAACGTCGCCCGCATGGCGCTGCTGCTCGCGGGCCTGCCCGACAACGTGCCGGGCGTCACGCTCAACCGGCTATGTGCCTCCGGCCTCAACGCGGTCGGCGCCGCCGCGCAGGCCATCCGTTCAGGCGACGTCGATTTCGCGATCGCGGGCGGCGTCGAGTCGATGACCCGCGCGCCATTCGTGCAGGGCAAGGCGAGCGAGGCGTTTTCGCGTTCCGCCGAGATCTACGACACGACCATCGGCTGGCGTTTCATCAATCCGCTGATGAAGAAACAGTACGGCGTCGATGCGATGCCGGAGACCGGCGAGAACGTGGCGGAGGAATTCCAGGTGACGCGCGGCGATCAGGACAAGTTCGCCTGGCGCTCGCAGCAGCGCGCCGGCAAGGCAATCGCGGCGGGTTATTTCGCGGAGGAGATCGTGCCGGTCGAGATTCCCGGCAAGGTGCCGGTGAAGGTCGAGGCGGACGAGCATCCGCGCCCCGAGACCACGCTGGAAGGGCTCGCCAAGCTCAAGACCCCGTTCCGCGATCCCGGCACGGTGACGGCGGGCAATGCGTCCGGCGTGAACGATGGCGCGGCCGCGATGATCATTGCGTCCGAGGCGGCAGTGAAAGCGCACGGGCTGACGCCCCGCGCGCGCATCACCGGCATGGCGTCGGCCGGCGTGCCGCCGCGCATCATGGGGATCGGCCCGGTGCCGTCCACGCGCAAGCTGATGGAGCGGCTGGGCTTGAGGATCGGCGACTTCGACGTGATCGAGCTGAACGAGGCCTTCGCCTCGCAGGGGCTCGCGGTCATGCGCCAGCTCGGCCTTCCCGACGATGCCGAGCACGTCAACCCGAACGGCGGCGCGATCGCGCTCGGCCATCCGCTCGGCATGTCGGGCGCACGCCTTGCACTGACCGCCGCGCACCAGCTTGCGAAGATCGGCGGCACGCGCGCGCTCGCCACGATGTGCGTCGGCGTCGGGCAAGGCGTGTCGCTGGCGATGGAGAGGATTTAGCACCGCTGTCGTCCCGGCCAAGCGATGCGTTAGCAATCGCGCGAGCCGGGACCCACCGAAAATTCAGGCGCTAGCCGAGAGGTAAATCCCGGCACTCGCTCCGCTCGGCCGGGATGACAGACCGCGCTAGCGCAAGCGCCGCCAGCGGTCGATCGAATAGGGCCCGCCGCCTGCCACATAGAGCAGGCAGAACGCCGCCGCGATCATCATGTTCTTCTCGAAGTGGGCCGTTTGCATCATGCGCATGTCGGGAGCGGCCTCCCAAAAGCGGTGCGCGATGAATGCCGCGATGATGGTGAAGGCGATGAGGAACAGACTCGCCCAGCTGGTCGCGAGACCGAGCACGATCAAGAGCCCGCCGATCGTTTCGACGCCTGCGCCGAGCCATGCCAGCATCGGGGCGAACTGTTCGGGGATGCCGTTCTGCATCAATGACGCCGCGAACTGATCGATGCCCATCAACTTCTGCGCGCCGCTGATGAAGAAGAGGCCACCGAGCACCACGCGCCCGAGCAACCAGGCCGCGCCGCCGGCAGGAACACGAAAAGCCAAAGCGGGGGACACGTAGTCGCGATTTTCCGACCAGTCCGCGTGGGCGCTTGTCATGGCTTCACCTCGCTCAATCGGTCCTTGCAATAAACCGCCGAATATCCTGATAGGTTCCGGCCCACCAAGTGGAGTTCCCGATGCCAATGAGTCCCGGCTACATCCCGTTTCATCCCAATCCCTCCAAGCCGAGGTACCGGCCGCCGGCAGGCAGCGTGGATGCGCATTGCCATGTATTCGGGCCCGAAGCACTGTTCCCGTTCGCGCCGAAACGCAAATACACGCCGTGCGACGCGCCGAAGGAAAAGCTGTTCGCGCTGCGCGATTTCCTCGGCTTCGACAAGAACGTGATCGTGCAGGCGACCTGCCACGACACCGACAATCGCGCGCTGGTCGACGCGCTGGTGACCGCGAACGGCAAAGCCAAAGGGGTTGCGTTCGTCGGCGAGGAGATCACCGACGCTGGGCTGAAGGACCTGCATGACGCCGGCGTGCGCGGCGTGCGCTTCAACTTCATCAAGCGGCTGGTCGACTCAACGCCGAAGGACGTGATGCAGCGCATCGCCAGGCGCATCGCGGCACTCGGCTGGCACATCGTGATCTATTTCGAACACGCCGATCTCGACGAGATGGCGCCGTTCCTCAAATCGCTGCCGACCACGCTGGTGTTCGACCACATGGCCGTGCCGAACGTCGCCGAAGGCGTCGAGGGCAAGGCGTTCCAGAACTGGCTCAAGGCGATCGACGCCAACAAGACCTGGATCAACAAGGTCACCTGCCCGGAGCGCTTTAGTCGCGCGGGACCGCCCTATGACGACGTGGTGCCGTTCGCGCGCACGATCGTGGAACGCTTTCCGGACCGCGTACTGTGGGGCAGCGACTGGCCGCACCCGAACATGAAGAGCGAGGCGCCGGACGACGGCGTGCTCACCGACATGATCCCGAAGATCGCGCCAACGCTCGCGCTGCAGCATGCGCTGCTGGTCGACAATCCGATGCGGCTTTATTGGAGCTGACCCCAGCGGTGGCCCTCACGCGGGAAATGCTGGCCATTCAAATGGCGAACGATTCCAAACGCTGCGGCGTTGCGCCGCGAGCGTTGCCAACGCCACCCGCGCCGAGTATTGAACGGCGAATTTTGCCGCACGTAGCGGACGCGAGGGAGAGAAACGCCGATGGTCAAGGTTAAGCCGGCAGAGGAATACGAAGACATCCCCGGCACGTTCGTGTTCAACGCGGAACGCTCGCGCCAGGGTTACGGCATCAACATGTTCTGCATGTCGCTGATGAAGGACGAGAACCGCAAGACCTTCAAGGCGAACGAAGCCGCGTACCTGAAGAAGTACCCGCTCACGCCGGAGCAGACCGACGCGATCCTCAAGCGCGACTACAACCGCATGCTCGAGCTCGGCGGCAACATCTATTTCACCGCCAAGCTCGGCGCGACCGACGGCCACTCGTTCCGTCACCTCGCCGCCGTGATGACCGGCTCCACGCAGGACGACTATGCCAAGATGATGCTTGAGGGCGGGCGCTCGGTCGAAGGCAATCGCTCGAAGTCAGGCAAGTACGACAAGCCGGCCAGGAAAGCCGCGGCCGGCAGCGCGAAAAAAGCAAAACCCTCAAAGAAGCGGAAGTCATAAGGTGGCAAAAATCATCGCAGGACTAGCCTCGTCGCATGTGCCGGCCATCGGCGCCGCGATCGACAACAAGCAGACCGAAGAGCCGTACTGGAAGCGGGTCTTCGCCGGCTTCGAGAAGACCAAGCGGTGGATGGCTGAAACGAAACCCGACGTGGTGATCGCCATCTACAACGATCACGCCTCTGCGTTCTCGGTCGAGCTGATCCCGACCTTTGCGCTCGGCACCGCAACGGAGTTTCCGCCGGCCGACGAGGGCTGGGGGCCGCGTCCCGTTCCGGTGGTGAAGGGGCACCCGGAGCTGGCCTCGCATATCGCGACCTCGGCCATCCTCGACGGTTTCGACCTCACCATCGTCAACAAGATGGAGGTCGACCACGGCCTGACCGTGCCGCTCAACCTCGCCTTCGGCTCGCCCAAGGAATGGCCCTGCCCGGTCATCCCGCTCGCCGTGAACGTCGTGCAGTACCCGCCGCCGACCGGCAAGCGCTGCTTTGATCTCGGCCGCGCGATCCGCAAGGCGGTCGCGTCCTATCCGGACGACCTGCGCGTGGTCGTGTTCGGCACCGGCGGCATGTCGCACCAGATCTCCGGCCCGCGCGCCGGCCTGATCAATCAGAAATTCGACAAGGCCTTTCTCGACGGCCTGACCAAGGATCCGAAGAAGCTCGCCGCGATGCCGCACCTTGAATACATGCGCGAAGCCGGCGCCGAAGGCATCGAGCTCGTGATGTGGCACGTGATGCGCGGCGCGCTCGACGACAAGGTGAAGGAGGTCTACCGCTTCTACACCGTACCGGCGTCGAACACCGCGGTCGGCCACATCATTCTGGAGAACACCGGCAAGGCCGCGAAGACCGCGGCGCGCAAGAAGGTCGGGGCGGGCAAAGTCGCGGCGAAGAAATCCGGCAAGAAGCCGGCGAGGAAAGCCGCATGAGGATCTGCGTCGCCGGGCAAGGCGCGTTCGGCCAGAAACATCTCGACGCGCTCAAGCGTATTCCCGGGGTGGAGATCACCTCGCTGGTCGGCGGCAATCAGGACAAGACCGCCGAGGTCGCGAAGAAATACGGCATCGCGCATTACACCGGCGATTTGTCGGAAGGCATCAAGCGCGCCGACGCCGTGATCCTCACCACGCCGACCAAGATGCATTTCCGCCAGAGCGAGCAGGTGATGCGCGCCGGCAAGCATGTGCTGGTCGAAATCCCGGTGACCGACTCGGTCGAGGACGCCGAGAACCTGGTGAAGATCGCGCAGGAAACGGGCGTGGTGGCGATGGGCGGTCACGTGCGCCGCTTCAATCCGAGCCATCAATACATTCACAGGAAGATCGTGAAGGGTGAGCTGAAGATCCAGCAGATGGACGTTCAGACTTATTTTTTCCGGCGCAAGAACATGAATGCGGCCGGCCAGCCGCGCTCGTGGACCGACCATCTGCTCTGGCATCACGCCGCCCACACGATCGACCTGTTCCAGTACCAGACCGGCGAGGTGATCTCGGACTGCTACGCCGTGCAGGGGCCGGCGCATCCCGAGTTGAAGATCGCGATGGACATGGGCATCGTCGCCAAGGTTCCGTCCGGCGCGATCCTGACGCTCTCGCTGTCGTTCAATAACGACGGACCGCTGGGAAGTTTCTTCCGCTACATCGGCGACAACGGCACGTTCCTCGCGCGCTACGACGACCTGTTCAACGGCAAGAACGAGCCGATCGACGTCTCCAAGGTCGACGTCTCGATGGACGGCATCGAACTGGAGGATCGCGAGTTCATCGCGGCGATCAAGGAGAAGCGCGAGCCGAACGCAAGCCTCGCGCAGCTTCTCCCCTGCATGCATGTTCTGGGCAGGCTGGAGCAGATCGTCGATCCGAAGCGTCAGGCGCACGCCTGAACAAAACCAAATCACCCGGAGGGAAATCCATGTTGCGCAGAGATATGATGTTGGGAGCCGCGGCGCTGGCGGCCATCTTCGCAAGCCCGGCCACTGCCCAGGACACGGTGAAAATCGGCCTGATCGTCCCGATGACCGGCCAGCAGGCCTCGACCGGCAAGCAGATCGATGCCGCCGTCAAGCTTTATCAGCAGCAGCACGGCACCACGGTCGCCGGCAAGAAGGTCGAGGTCATCCTCAAGGACGACGGCGCGGTGCCGGACAACACCAAGCGGATCGCGCAGGAACTGATCGTCAATGACAAGGTCAACTTCATCGCCGGCTTCGGCGTGACGCCGGCCGCGCTCGCCGCCGCCCCGCTCGCCACGCAGGCGAAAGTGCCGCTGATCGTGATGGCGGCCGGCACGTCGATCATCACCGAGCGCTCGCCCTACATCGCGCGCACCAGCTTCACGCTGGCGCAATCCTCGGTGATCATTGCCGACTGGGCGCTGAAGAACAACATCAAGAAGGCCGTCACCATGGTGTCGGACTACGCGCCCGGCGCCGACGCCGAGAAATTCTTCTCCGACCGCATCAAGGCCGGCGGCGGTGAGATCGTTTCGGCGATCCGCGTGCCGCTTGCCAATCCGGATTTCGCGCCCTTCCTGCAGCGCGCCGCCGACGCGAAGCCCGATGCGCTGTTCATTTTCGTTCCGTCCGGTCAGGGTGGCACGTTCGTGCGCCAGTTCACCGAGCGCGGCCTCGACAAGGCGGGCATCAAACTGATCGGCCCGGGGGACGTCACCGACGACGATCTCCTTCCCGGCATGGGCGACGCGGTAATCGGAACTGTGACGGCGCACATGTACTCGGCCTCGCATCCCTCCAAGATGAACAAGGACTACGTCACGGCGTTCGAGAAGGCCTACAACTTCCGCCCCAACTTCATGTCGGTCGGCGGTTATGACGGCATGCACCTCATCTACGAAGCGTTGAAGAAGACCAATGGCGACACCGACGGCGACAAACTGATCGCCGCCATGAAGGGCATGAAGTGGGAAAGTCCGCGCGGCCCGATCTCGATCGACCCTGACACGCGCGACATCGTGCAGAACATCTATATCCGCAAAGTCGAGAAGGTGAACGGCCAGCTCTATAACCAGGAGTTCGCGACCTTCGAAGCCGTGAAGGATCCCGGCAAGACGGCGAAGTAACCACTCGTGGTGTCTGCCGCGACCTCTCCTTCTTTACCTCTCCCCGCTTGCGGGGAGAGGTCGACACGCCGAAGCGAAGCGAAGGCGAGTCGGGTGAGGGGGACTCTCTTCATGTCGAAGTCCCCCTCACCCGGCTCGCAGCCATGCTGCTCGCCACCCTCTCCCCGCTGAAGCGGGGAGAGGGAAAGGCCCGCCCATGCTGACCATCCTGTTCGACGGTATCGCCTACGGCATGCTGCTGTTCGTGGTGTCATGCGGGCTCGCCGTCACGCTCGGACTGATGAATTTCGTCAACCTTGCGCACGGCGCCTTCGCCATGGCCGGCGGCTACATCACCGTCATCCTGGTGAACCGGCTCGGCCTGCCGTTCCTCGCCTCGCTGCCGCTGGCGTTCGCGTTCACTGCGATTATCGGCGCCGTGTTCGAGCGCACCCTGTATGTGCACGTCTACACCAAGAGCCATCTCGAACAGGTGCTGTTCACCATCGGCCTCGTCTTCATGTCGGTCGCGGCGGTCGACTACGTGATGGGCTCGCAGCAGCAGTTCGTGTCGATCCCGTCGTATCTGCAGGGCCAGATCAATTTCTTCGGCGTCGGCATCGGCCGCTATCGCCTGCTGATCATCCTGGTCTGCGGCCTGCTGACGGTCGCGCTGCAGTTCGCGCTCGCGAGCACCCGCTTCGGCGCGCGCCTGCGCGCCGCCGTCGACGATGCGCGCGTCGCGCGCGGGCTCGGCATCAACGTCAACGCGGTGTTCGCCATCACCTTTGCGGTCGGCTCCGGCCTTGCCGGACTCGGCGGCGCGCTCGGCGCGGAGATTCTCGGGCTCGATCCGCACTTTCCGCTGAAGTTCCTGATCTACTTCCTGATCGTCGTCACCGTCGGCGGCACGTCGAGCATCACCGGGCCGTTCATCGCCTCGCTCGTGCTCGGCATCGGCGACGTCGCCGGCAAATATTACGTGCCGCAGTTCGGCTCGTTCGTCATTTACACGATCATGATCGTGGTGCTGATCTGGCGGCCGCAGGGTTTGTTCTCGCGCGCGGTCGCCAAATGAGTGCGCTGGCAAGCCTGCCGCCGAAGCCGCTGGTGGCGACCGCCGCCGCAAGCCTTGCATCGCGCGCGCGGTGGAAGCCGGCCGAGATCGCGTTCTGGCTCGCGACCGTTGCGTCGATCTTCCTGCTGCCGAGCAAGCATCTGATCCTCACCGAGATCGCGATTCTCGGGCTGTTCGCGCTCTCGCTCGACCTGATCCTCGGCTACGCCGGCATCGTGTCGCTCGGTCACGCGGCGTTCTTCGGCTTCGGCGCCTACGCGGCGGGCATCCTGGCGAAATACGGAATCATCAAGGAGCCGGTGCTGGCGCTGCTCGCGTCCGGCGTTCTGGCGGCGGCGCTCGGCTTCGTCACCAGCTTCCTTGTGCTGCGCGGGTCGGACCTGACGCGCCTGATGGTGACGCTCGGCGTCGCGCTGGTGCTGCGCGAGATCGCGAACCAGCTCGACATCACCGGCGGCGCCGACGGCCTGCAGGGCGTCGTGATGGAGCCGATCCTCGGTCATTTCCCATTCGATATGTTCGGGCGTACCGCCTACATCTACAGCCTCGTGACGCTGTTCGTGCTGTTTCTGATTGCGCGGCGTATCGTCAATTCCCCGTTCGGGCTGTCGCTGCGCTCGATCAAGGGCAATCCGCTGCGCGCCGCGGCGATCGGCATTCACGTCAACGGCCGGCTCGTCACGATCTATACGATTGCCGCCGCCTATGCGGGGATTGCCGGCGCGCTGCTCACGCAGAGTACGCAGTTCGCCTCGCTCTCGGTGCTCGATTTCGAGCGCTCGGCCGACGTGATGCTGATCGTGATCATCGGCGGCACCGGCTATCTCTATGGCGGGCTGATCGGCGCGGTGCTGTTCAAGCTCGTCCAGGACTATCTGGCCAACGTGAACCCGCAGTACTGGCAATTCTGGCTCGGGCTGATCCTGGTGATGATGATCATGTTCGGCCGCGTCTACGGCGCCATCATGGCCGCGCTGATCTTCGCGATCTGCACCTGGACCAGGCTGCCGTTCATGCAGAGCATCGTCTTCACGCTCGTCGTTCTGGCGGTGCTCGGAATTGCGCGCCCGCAGATTCTCGCCGTCACCTCGCGCATCACCGAACGCGCGGCCGCCATACAAACGCGGCTCAGGGCGCGGCTTGCGCGCAAGCCGGCGGAGCGTTGAGATGGCGCCGGCGCTGCAAACACAAGGGCTGGTGAAGCAGTTCGGCGGGATCATCGCGACCAACGATGTGACGCTCACGGTCGAGAAGGGCGCGCGCCACGCGCTGATCGGCCCGAACGGCGCCGGCAAGACCACGGTCATCAATCTGTTGACCGGCGTGCTGCGCCCGACCGCGGGACGCATCGTGCTCGAGGGCCGCGACATCACCGACCTCGAGGCCTACAAGCGCGTCGGCCTCGGCCTCGCGCGTACGTTCCAGATCAACCAACTGTTCGCCGATTTGACGCCGCTCGAGACGATCGGGCTTGCGGTCTCGGAACGCATGCAGCTCGGCCGCCAATGGTGGCGGCTGCCTGGATCGAAGCCCGTCGTAATTGAGGAGTCGGTCGATATCCTCAATCGCTTCGGACTCACCGACGCGATGAACGAGCGCACCGCCACCCTGCCCTACGGCAAGCAGCGCCTGCTCGAAATCGCGCTTGCGATCGCCTGCCGGCCGAATGTGCTGCTGCTCGACGAGCCGGCCGCGGGCGTGCCCGAGGCGGAGCGCCATGGCATTCTCGACGCGGTCGCGGCGCTTCCGAGCGACGTGACGGTGCTGCTGATCGAGCACGACATGGACATCGTGTTCTCGTTCGCGGACCGCATCTCGGTGCTGGTGAACGGCGAACTATTCGTCGAGGGCACGCCCGAAGAAGTCGCGCAGGATCCGCGCGTGAAGGCGGTTTATCTCGGCGAAGAGGCGCACGATGCCTGAGCTTCTCGTCATCGACCAGTTGACCGCCGGTTACGGCGAGGCGACGGTGCTGACGCGGGTCTCGCTCTCGATCGCGGAAGGCCAGTCGCTCGCGCTGCTCGGCCGCAACGGCATGGGCAAGACCACGCTGGTCAATTCGATCGTCGGCGTGACGCGCTATTTCAGCGGCGCGATCCGGCTCGACGGACGCGACATTACGCGGCTGCGCGCGGACCAGCGCGCGCACGCCGGCGTCGGCTGGGTGCCGCAGGAACGCAATATCTTCAAATCGCTCACCGTCGAGGAAAACCTGACGGCGGTGGCGCAGCCGGGACCGTGGACGTCCGACAAGGTCTTCGCGATGTTTCCGCGCCTCGGCGAACGGCGGCGCAATCTCGGCAATCAGCTCTCCGGCGGCGAACAGCAGATGCTCGCGGTCGGCCGCGCGCTGATCCTCAACCCGCGCATCATCCTGCTCGATGAACCGCTCGAGGGGCTCGCACCCATCATCGTCGAGGAACTGCTTGCAGCATTGCGCCGGATCATCCGCGAGGAGGGCCTATCCGCCATTCTGGTGGAGCAGAACGCCAAGAAGATCCTCGGCGTGACCGACCGCGCCGCGATCATCGAGCGCGGCGCCATCGTGCATCAGGCGGACAGTGCGGCGCTCGCGGCGGACCGGGCGACATTGGAGAAATATCTCGGGGTCGCCGACAGCGATCGGCTGAGGCGGGGGAAGACGAAGTCTTCATCCTGAGGAGGGCGCGCAGCGCCCGTCTCGAAGGATGGCGGCAAGCTCCGGTGTTTCTGGCCACCCGTCGAGACGGCCCCCACAGCCTCCCCCGCAAGCGGGGGATAGATTAGGGAGGGGGTGCTCCTCACGATGAGGTTCCGCGTCTATGCCCGCTTCTTGACCAACTCCGGCCTCGCGGCTTCGGGCCCCTTGGCAAACAAATACTTCTCCAATGTGAGCGGCTCGCCCTGTCGGTCCGGCGCCGTCACTTTCGCCCCCATCAGCGGAGAGGCTTCCTCGAACCAGCCGCGCGGCGGCGGCAGGCCCCACAGGTTCGTGTTGTCGCCCGTTACCTCGTAGCGCATCGGCTCGTCGTCGATGTCGATGATCTGCACCGCAGGCAGCAGCAGTTCGAGGCGATGCCCGTCGGGATCGCGCAGGTAGACGTAGTACGAGTGCCCGTGGCCGTGACGGCCCGGCCCATGCTCGAGGCTCTCGCCGAAGCCGAGATTGCCGGCGCAGTCGAGCGCGCGGACCACGTGATGCATTTCGGGAACGATGTAACCGAAATGATGGAAGCGCGGGCCCGAGCGTGCGAGGAACACGATGTCGTGCGGATTGTCCTTGCGGTGGAGAAACGCGCCGATGATCCGCTCGCCCGCGACGTAATAGTCGGAAACGCGAAAACCCAGGCCGATGTAGAACGCCGCCGCCGCTGCCACGTCGGGCGCGAGGACCTGGAAGTGGTCGAGCCGCAACGCGCCCGCGCCCTTGTGCTCGTGCGTACGCGTCTGCGTGCGCGGCAGCGTCTTCATGCGCGCACAGAACTCGAGCGGCGTGCCTGCGGCATCCGACGCATGCAGCGTGCGGCCCTGGAACGGCACGTTGACGAACTTGGCCGAAATGCCGTTGCGGTCGAAATGCGCTTTGGCCTTCTCCAGATCCTCCTCCTCGAACACCCGGAAGCCGACCCGCTCGCAGGCAGGCTCCTCTTTGGTGCGTTTGAGGGTCAGGCTGTGATGGGCGCGCTCCTCGACGCCGCGCAGGTGGATCGTGGTGGCGGTCTCGTCCGAGACCTTCAGACCGACGACCTCGGTGTAGAAGTCGCGGCTTTTGGCGAGGTCGCGCGCGGTGAGCACCAGATGGCTCGCGCGCGTGATGTCGAAGGGCGGGCGGAAGTTGGTGGGCGGCAGGCTCATCGTCCCACAGCTATAGCAAGAAAGTGGGACGAATTCTGCCCCAGGGTACCCGTTTGACGGTAGCGGTCGGCCCCGATAGACCACGCTCAAAGCCTATCTGAGGGAGTGACACGTGCAGAGGACGAAACCGCCTTACCGCGCCGACCAAGTCGGCAGCTTCCTGCGCTCCGGGGCGCTGAAGGAGGCGCGCGCCAAGCATGAGAAGGGTCAGATCAGTGCCGCCGACCTGAAAAAGGTCGAGGACGGCGAGATCGAGAAGCTGATCCGGCAGCAGGAAGCGATCGGCATGCAGCTCGTCACCGACGGCGAGTATCGCCGCGCCTGGTGGCATTTCGATTTCCTCGAGGGGCTGGACGGCGTCGAGGGTTACGAGGCCGAGCACGGCATCCAGTTTGCCGGCGTCGAGACCAAGGCGCGCGGCGTGAAGGTCACCGGCAAGGTCGCCTTCTCCAACCACCCGTTCCTCGAGCACTTCCGGTTCGTCAAGGAGCACACCAAGGTCACGCCGAAGATGACCATTCCTTCGCCATCGGTGCTGCACTTCCGCGGCGGCCGCAAGGGCATCAGCAAGACCGTGTATCCGGAGCTCGACGCATTCTTCGACGACCTCGCCACGGCCTACAAGGACGCGGTCGCGGGCTTCTACCAGGCCGGCTGCCGCTACCTCCAGTTCGACGACACAGTGTGGGCCTATCTCTGCTCGCAAAAGGAGATGGAGCAGGCCCGCCAGCGCGGCGACGATCCGAGCAACCTGCAGCAAACCTATGCCCGGGTGATCAACGAGGCGATCGAGGACCGCCCCGCGGACATGACGATCACCACGCACGTGTGCCGCGGCAATTTCCGCTCCACCTGGATCTCCGAGGGCGGCTACGAGCCTGTGGCCGAGACGCTGTTCGGCAAGGTGAACTACGACGGCTATTTCCTCGAATACGACACCGAGCGGGCGGGCGGCTTCGAGCCGCTGCGCTTCGTGCCGAAGGGCAACAAGCAGATCGTGCTCGGCCTCGTCACCTCCAAGTCCGGCACCCTGGAGAAGAAGGACGACATCAAGCGGCGCATCGACGAGGCGTCGAAATACGTCGCCCCCGAGCAGCTCTGTCTCTCGCCGCAGTGCGGCTTTGCCTCGACCGAGGAAGGCAACGTGCTGACCGAGGAGGCGCAGTGGAACAAGATGCGCATGATCAAGGAGTTGTCGCAGGAGGTGTGGGGTTAGCGGCCACGCTTCCGGGCAAATCCCAGTTGACCTAAGTCATTGGTAAACCCACTATCCTGCCAACGGATGCGCGGGAGCCGCGCGCTAACGACGGAGAACCCCATGGCCCTGGAGACCGGAGCCGAGTTTACGAAATCCGTGCTGAAACGCTGGGAGGACATCCCGGATCCGCGCCTGCGCGAGGTGATGCAGTCCGCGATCAAGCACCTGCACGCGTTCGTGTCCGACGTGAAACCAACCGGCGCCGAATGGTTCAAGGCGATCCAGTTCCTCACCGCGATCGGCCACAAATGCGACGACAAGCGCCAGGAATTCATCCTCGCTTCCGACGTGATGGGGGTGAGCATGCTGGTCGACGACATCAACAACCGGCGCGTCGCCGGCGCGACCCCCTCGACCGTCGAGGGCCCGTTCCACATTCCGAATGCGCCGGAAGTGGCCGACGGTGGCGACATGGCGAAAGGCGCGCCGGGCATCCCGTGCTTCGTCACCGGCAAGGTGCGCGGACTTTCCGGCGAGCCGGTCGGCGGCGCGGTCCTCGACCTGTGGCAGACCGACGGCGAAGGGCTCTACGAGGAGCAGCGCCGCACCGCCGAGCCCTGGATGCGCGGCGTCTACCGCACCCGGCCGGACGGCTCGTACACGATCCGCACCGTCGCGCCGATCAGCTACACCATCCCGATGGACGGCCCGATCGGCGAGTTCTTCAGCCGCACCACCATGAGCCACATGCGCCCCGCGCACATCCACTTCGCGATCTCGGCGCCCGGCTACCACGAGGTCATCACGCACCTGTTCCAGAAGGGCGACGAATACATCGACAACGACGTGGTCTACGGCGTAAAGGCGCCGCTGGTCGTCGAGTTCGTGAAGCGGCCGCCCGGCAAGGCACCCAATGGCGAGATGGTCGACACACCGTTCTACGAAGTGAAGTACGACTTCGTGCTGGAGCAGAAGCAGGCGGCGCTCGCGGCCGCGGAATAATCGGCCGCTCCTGTGCAGCGTACCCGGCCGCCCTTCCGCGCCGATCATGTCGGCAGCCTGCTGCGGCCCGCCGCCTTGAAGGAGGCGCGCGCGAAGCGCGCCGCAGACGAGATTTCGGCGGCCGATCTCAAGGCGGTCGAAGATCGCGAGATCGCGCGCGTCATCCGCAAGCAGGAAGAGGTGGGCTTGCGCGCCGTCACCGACGGTGAGTTCCGCCGCTCGTGGTGGCATCTCGATTTCCTCTGGGGCCTCGACGGGGTCGAGCGGCACGTGATGGATACCGGCATCGCCTTCGCGGGCGTCAACACGCGCGCCGAAGGCATCAAGGTGACCGGCAAGGTCGGCTTCTCCGGCCACCCGATGATCGAGCACTTCAAGTTCGTGGCCGGACACACCAAGGTGATGCCGAAGATCACCATTCCGGCGCCGTCCGCGATCTACGGCCGGCCGATGGCAACGCCGATCGACAAGCAGGCCTACCCCGATCTCGACGGTTTCTTCCACGATGTCGGTCAGGCTTACCGCAAAGCCGTACGCGCCTTCGCCGATGCCGGCTGCCGCTATCTCCAGCTCGATGAGGTGTTCATCGCGATGCTGTGCGACGAGAGATACCGCCAGCAGATGCGCGACCGCGGCGACGATCCCGCAAAGCTCGGCGAGCTCTACGGCGATCTGATCAACGTGGCGATGTCGGATATTCCGGCCGACATGACGATCACGATGCACATGTGCCGCGGCAACTACAAATCCACCTTCATGGGCGCGGGCGGCTACGACACCGTGCAGGAAATCCTGTTCAACAGGGTCAACGTGCACGGCTATTTCATGGAATACGAC
>VBAH01000057.1 GCA_005884685.1 Alphaproteobacteria bacterium | reverse complement strand
CACCATCCCGCGCGCCAAGCTGCCGCTGGTCTTGAAGCGCACGCGCGAACTGTCCGAGCAATTCGGCCTGCGCGTCGCCAACGTGTTTCACGCCGGCGACGGCAACCTGCATCCGCTGATCCTGTATGACGCCAACAAGCCGGGCGAGCTGGAGCGCACGGAGGCGTTCGGCGCGTAAATCCTCAAGCTGTGCGTCGAGGTCGGCGGCGTGCTCACCGGCGAGCACGGCGTCGGCGTCGAGAAGCGCGACCTGATGCCGGCGATGTTCTCCGAGATCGACCTGAACCAGCAGCAGCGCGTCAAATGCGCGTTCGACGCCAAGGGTCTGCTCAATCCCGGCAAGGTGTTCCCGACCTTGCACCGCTGCGCCGAGCTCGGCCGCATCCACGTGCACGCCGGGCGCGTGGCGTTTCCGGATATTCCAAGGTTTTGAGTTCTTCCCTCGCCCCGCGAAGCGGGAGAGGGTGGCGAGGTGCGCAGCACCGAGCCGGGTGAGGGGGCATGGTAAGGATTGTGCGTATGTCGATCGGCCCCTCACCCGCCTCGCTCGCAAGCGCTCGCTCGGCACCCTCTCCCCGTTTCACGGGGAGAGGGACAAGAGGCCCGGGCGCATGACCTCGCTCCTCAAACCGCGCGACGGCAAGGATGTCGAAGCCGCCGTGCATTGGGCGCTCGCCGAGAGCAAGACGCTCGAGATCGTCGGCCAGGGCTCCAAGCGCGGCGTCGGCCGCGCGGCGCAGTGGGATTTGAGCCTCGACCTGTCGGATCTCTCGGGAGTCACCCTCTACGAGCCCGACGAGCTGATCCTCTCGGCCAAGGCCGGCACGCCGATGGCCGAGATCGAGGCGCTGCTCGCCGCCAACAATCAGGAGCTGGCGTTCGAGCCTGTCGACTACGGTCCGGTGTTCGGTGCGGGGCCGGGCCGCGGCACGATCGGAGGCGTCCTGGGGGCAAATCTCTCCGGCCCGCGGCGCATCAAGGCGGGTGCCGCGCGCGATCATTTCCTCGGGTTCACGGCGGTGTCGGGGCGGGCCGAGACCTTCAAGTCGGGCGGGCGCGTAGTGAAGAACGTCACTGGCTACGACCTGTGCAAGGTGATGGCCGGCTCGTGGGGCACGCTCGCCGCACTGACCGACGTCACCGTGAAGGTGCTGCCGCGGGCCGAGACTGAAGAAACCGTGCTGGTGCTGGGGCTGGACGATGCCACGGCCGCCCGCGCGATGAGCGCCGCGATGGGCTCGTCCAACGATGTGTCGGGAGCGGCGCATTTTCCCGCGCCGGTCGCGGCGAGCCTGCAGGCGGAAGCCGGCGCGGCGCTCACTGCGCTGCGGCTCGAAGGCGTCGCGCCCTCGGTGGTGCACCGGCGCCGCGCGCTGGAGGTGCTGCTTAAATCCTTCGGCGAGATCGCGGTGCTGGAGGAGGGGGCCTCGCGCGACGTGTGGCGCGTGATCCGCAACGTGACGCCGTTCACCGGCGGCGCGCGCGCGCTGTGGCGCATCTCGGTTGCGCCGACGCGCGGGCACGAAGTCGCGGCGGCGATCGGGGAGGGCGCCGAATACGTCTATGACTGGGCCGGCGGGCTGATCTGGGTTGCGCTGCCCGCCACGGAAGACGGCGGCGCCGAGCGCGTACGCCGCGCGATCGCCGCCAACGGCCATGCCACGCTGATCCGCGCGCCGGCCGCGATCCGCGCGTCCGTGCCGGTGTTCGAGCCGCAGGAACCTGGGCTCGCCGCCTTGACCCGGCGTGTGAAGGAAAGCTTCGATCCGAAGGGTATCTTCGGGCCCGGCCGGATGTACGCTGGCATCTAGATGCAAACCTCGTTCACCCTCGCCCATCTCGCCGATCCGGACATCGCGGAAGCCGACAAGATCCTGCGCGCCTGCGTGCATTGCGGCTTCTGCACCGCGACCTGCCCGACCTACGTGCTGCTCGGCGACGAGCTCGATAGCCCGCGCGGGCGCGTCTACCTGATCAAGGACATGCTGGAGAACGACCGGCCGGCAACGGCGGAGGTCGTCAAGCACATCGACCGCTGCCTCTCCTGCCTCGCCTGCATGACCACCTGCCCGTCGGGCGTGCACTACATGCACCTGGTCGATCACGCCCGCGCCCATATCGAGGACACCTACCGGCGGCCCTGGTCCGACCGCGCGGTCCGCGCGGTGCTGGCCGCCGTGCTGCCGTATCCGGCCCGGTTTCGGGCGGCGCTTGCCGCCGGATGGCTGCCCGGCCGGCTCGCCGCGCTGCTTCCCGGCGCTCCGTCAAGCCTGCGCAAGGGCGCGCCGGTCGGCTCCGGCCTGGCCGGCACGCTGCGCCGGCTCGCCGCGATGCTCAAACTGACGCCTGCGCGCCTGCCGGGTGGTTCGGAGTACGCCGCGCCGGCGGTGTTCCCGCCGCAGCGCCCGCGCGAGGGCCGCGTCGTGCTGCTGCAAGGCTGCGCCCAGGCGGTGCTCGCGCCCTCGATCAACGCGGCGGCGATCCGCCTGCTCACGCGCCACGGCGTCGAGGTCGTGCTGGCGGCGGGCGAAGGGTGCTGCGGTGCGCTGGTGCATCACATGGGGCGCGCGGAACAGGCGCTGGCGCAGGCGCGCACCAACGTCGATGCGTGGATCCGCGAAGCCGAAAATGGCGGGCTCGATGCAATCTTGATCACGGCATCCGGATGCGGGACAACCATCAAGGATTACGGCTTCATGCTGCGCGCCGATGCCGCCTATGCCGACAAGGCCGCGCGCGTCTCGGCGTTGGCGCTCGACATTTCGGAGTATCTCGCGCGGCTCGGCCTCGGTGCGCCGGCACCGGCGCGGGGCCTCAAAGTCGCCTACCAGTCGGCCTGCTCGCTGCAGCACGGGCAGAAAATTACCAGGCAACCCAAGGAGTTACTGGCGGACGCCGGATTCCGGGTGAGCGAGCTCGCCGAGGCGCATTTGTGCTGCGGCTCGGCCGGTACCTACAACATGATGCAGCCCGACATCGCGCGGACTTTGCGCGACCGCAAGGCGGCAGCCATCGCGGCGACCGGCGCGGACGTGGTCGCAACCGGCAACATCGGCTGCATGACGCATCTCGCGCCGGCGCTCGCGGTTCCGATCGTGCACACCGTCGAGCTGCTCGACTGGGCGCATGGCGGACCGCAGCCGGACGCGCTCAAGCATGTGCGTGAGTAGTGCGAAGGACTCGCTCCGAATCGAAATCGCGACATAGAATGCCGTGCGGTCGCGCACGCGACTTGGTCGCGCGATGAACCGCATGTGAGGAGGATCATCATGGCTGCTCGCAAGAAAGCGAAGAAGTCCAAATCGAAAAAGAAGGCCAAGAAGGCCGTCGCGAAGAAAAAGGTGATGAAGCGTTCGAGTGCGAAGAAGTCGGCAGCGAAAAAGAAATCGGCGGCCCGCAAGCCCGCGCCGAAGAAGCCCGCAGCAAAGAAAGCCGCAGCGAGAAAACCGGCTCCGAAGAAAGCCGCGCCGAGCAAGCCTGCCGCGCCATCTCCCGCCGCTGCAGCGCCACGGCCGGCCGCCGAAGCACCGAGCACCATCACCTATCGCCCGTTCAGCCCGCCGGGGGGAGACGGCAACTCGGATGACAACAAGACCTAAGAAGAAAAAGGCCAGAGCGAAGAAGGCCGCGAAGAGGAAGCTCGCGGTCGGCAAGGCCGCGGCGAAGAAGAAACCGAAACCCACGAAGACGCGCGGCGCAAAGTCCGCGCGTCCTCCCGCGAAGCGTGCCAGGACGAACGCGGCGCCGGGCAAGGGCTTGAAACGGCTCGCGCGGCGCAGGCTCGCGCTGCTCGGCGCGTCCGGCCGCCGGCCAAAGTCCGTCGCCCAGCGCGGACCGGCACGCGGACGCGTCACCGCGCGGCCCCGCCTCGCGAAGTCCGCGGCATCCGCGCCCCGTGTCGCCGGCGTTGCCATCCGGGCGCCGCTCGGCCGGCGCTACGGCGAGATACTGACGGCGCCCGCGCTGCGATTTTTGTCCGAGCTGCATCGCCAATTCGAAGCGTCGCGCGCGCGCATCCTCGTCGCGCGGACCGAGCCGGGACGCGAGGCGCTCGACACGACGGCGATCCGCCCTGCTTCGGAGGCTCACACCGCGGTGGCGGACTTCGCAAACCTGCCGAGCTGGTCGAGCCGGATCGAAGCGCAGATCAGGTTGAAAGACCGCAGGTCCGGCAAATTCGGCTCCCCGAGACGGGACGGCGGCGAGCCGTCATCGGTCTCCAAGGTCGCCGCCGCGCTGATCGTGCGCCCGCGCGGCTGGCATCTCATGGAAGAAAACCTGACCATCGATGGCGCCGCGATGTCCGGCGCGCTGTTCGATTTCGGTCTGTATTTCTTTCACGCCGCGCTCGCGCAGGCCGCGAGCGGCAGCAAGCCCTGCCTTCATTTGCCAGGCCTCGATGCACCCGGCGAGATGCAGCTCTGGCACGATGTATTCGCGTTCGCGCAAGAGCGCTTCGGGCTGCCCGCCGGCACCATCCGGGCGAGCGCATCGATCGACGAGTTGCTCGAGGACAGCTCCGCCTGACGGCTTGCAAACTTGCGCAGCCCGTCGGCAGCGTCCCGATCAGCCAAATCGGGAGGGAGCGATTGCATCGGCCTGCCGCTCCCCCTAGCATCGCACTCGGAGAGGGGCTGCTGCGCCGGCCCCGTCACAACCAATTAGCCAATCAGCGGAGCAGCTTGCATGCCGTACAACATCCTCATTCTGGGCGCGGCCTACGGTTCGTTGCTTGGCTCGAAAATCCTGTTCGGCGGGCACTATGTGCACCATGTGTGCCTGCCCGCGGAGGCGGACCTGATCAACTCGGAAGGATTTCGCGTGCGCCTGCCGGTGCGCGGCCGCAAGGAGGCCGTGCTGCTCGACACGCGCAAGCTGCCGGGCAAGGTTGCGGCTTCCGGCCCGAAAGAGGTGAGCCCGCGCGACTTCGACCTGATCGGCCTTGCGATGCAGGAACCGCAATACCGCTCGCCCGGGGTGCGCGAACTGCTCGATGCGGTCGCGAAATCGCGCGTGCCGACGATGTCGATCATGAACATGCCGCCGCTTCCCTATGTGAAGCGCATTCCCGGGCTCGATTACGAGGCGCTGAAACCCGCCTACACCGACGCCAGCGTGTGGGATAATTTCGACCCGGCGAACCTGACTCTGTGCAGCCCCGATCCGCAGGCGATCCGCCCGCCGGACGGGCAAGCGAACGAACTGCTGGTGACGTTGCCGACCAACTTCAAGGTCGCGAAGTTCGATAACGAGAAGGGCAACACGATCATCCGCCAGCTCGAGGCTGAAATCGACGCGATCCGCTTCGATCCGGGTGACGGCACAAAGATCGAGCTGCCGGTGAAGCTGCGCGTGCACGACTCGCTGTTCGTGCCGCTCGCCAAATGGGCGATGCTGCTCGCCGGCAACTATCGCTGCGTGACCGAAGACGGCATGCGCACCGCGCAGGAAGCGGTGCACTCCGATATCGAAACCTCGCGCTCGGTGTACAACTTCGTATTCGACCTGTGCGTCAAGCTCGGCGCTTCCCCGAGCGACCTCGTGCCGTTCGAGAAGTATGCCGCCGCCGCGCAGTCGCTCACACGGCCCGCGTCCGCGGCGCGCGCGCTGCAGAACGGCGCCCCGAACATCGAGCGCGCCGACAAGCTGGTGCAGCTGATCGCGAAACAGAAGGGCCTCTCGCACCCGGCGATCGACGCGCAGGTCGCGCTGGTCGACCGGCGCATCGAGGCGAACCGCAAGAAGGCCGCGGCGGCGTGATTGAGTCCCTTAATTAGAGGACACAATCGATGGGTCTGTTTGACAAATTCGCCGATGCGGCAGGGCAGGCAAAGAATGCGGCAACGGATCTTGCCGCGTCGGCAACCGCACAGGCTGCTAACGCGGCGGGGAAGGCAACGCAGATAAAGGAAGCCGCGGCTGCGCTCGCGTCTGACATGACCGTGCGTTCTGCCACCGCGGCCGATGTTCGGCAGCTTTTCAACATTATAGAAAAAATTCCCGGTCTTGAAGAAGCCATTACCGATGTCGAAAAGCTGACAACGTCGCTGGCCATCATCGAGATGGGCTCGACATCCTATTTTATAACCTTCGATGAGAACGGGCTGGGCTTCAGCATGGCCCGTGGCAGCATCGAGTCTGCAGCGCTTATCGCGCAAAAACCAGACCTCGACGGAGAATTCAGCAGCGTCATCCTCAGCAAGGGTCGGCAAGAGGGTGAGCGGGATATGCGCCTGTTTATCAATGAAGGGCATTTCATTCGCAACAGCCATCTCATTACCGCCGACTTGCTCGCCGCGGCCCTGATCAGCCTGATCGAAAACGTCCCTTTCATCGGCCGCCCCCTCAGCGTCATCTTAGACAGACCGATAAGATCAATCGCCGTCCTTTTGATCCTCACCACCCAAACCGAGGTCATGCGCGCCGCCGCGCTGGCCGCCAAAGCTCGTAGCGCGTAGCGCGCAATCGCTTTGTTGCGCTGCTTGCAATTCAAGCGCGAATTCCGGTTGGCTTTGGCCGAAAGGTCCAATGCAACTTCGGGTAAGACGGCGCATTAAAGCGATTGCGCCCTACGAACTAACTACGCCCTACTTCTGCAGCGACGGCGGACAAGCCGCTCCATGCGCTCTGCATCCGCCGTCACGCCGCCACCCGTTTCGCCGCGCGTCGCCCCGGCGCTTTCCGCACCGGCGGAAGCAGCAATTCGGCCGGCATGCGGAATCGCGCGCGCAGGCGCTGCACCATCGTCATGCTCAAGCCCTTCTTGCCGCGCAGAATCTCGCTGACGCGGCTCGCGGTGCCCAGCAGCGGCACCAGGTCGGCGCGCGTGAGGCCGTGCTGATCCATCAGGTGGCGGATCATTTCGGCGGTGCTCGGCGGCCGACGCGGCCATTTTGTCTCTTCATAGGCGGCGATCAGGCGCGCCTGTGCGGCGAGCCGGGCGACGTCGGCCGGGTCGTCCGAATTCCAAAGCCGCTCGAGGAGCGCGCGAGCGCGGGCGAGTTCTGCATCGCTGTCGATCAAGATCAGGGTCGCGTCCATCACACGGTCTCCGCGTCGATTTCGTCGTACTCGGCATGGCTCCCGAAGAAACGGATCGCCAGCACCCCCGCCCGATACTGCAAGGCGGCGATCAATCGGTAGTCGTTACCCTTGATATTGAACACGACCCGGCCGCCTTTGAGTATGCTCGCCTTCGGATACGAAGCTTTCACGTGCTCGGGATTGCGCCATTGAGCACGCTCCGAAATGGCAAGCCAAGCATCGTACTGCGTGCGTGCAGCCTTCGTTCCCTTATGCCCGGCGTGCCTCACGAGATATCGCTCGACAATCTCAGTGCCGATGACGATCATCGCTAGAGAATAGCATGAAATTCCAAAAAATGGAAGCTCGGTTGGTGGGCAGTACGACCATCTTGCATTCGCCGGCTCATCGCCAGGCAGAAGGGGGCTCTCCCATCCGGCGTTCGACGCGCAGGTCGCGCTGGTCGACCGGCGCATCGAGGCGAACCGCAAGAAGGCCGCGGCGGCGTAACAAGTTCCACGCGATTTTCGACGGCGACGTAGTTCCAATCGACGGATGAAATCTGTTGTTCAACTAAAAATGCATTTGCCAAAACGCATGCTATCTTAGACTGTTCACTACCATAGCACCCAGCCCGCCGGAAATCGGGCCGCGCGCAGAGCTTCATTCAACCCACCTTCGGAGACAGTCATGACCGGACGAGCATTATGGGGCGCGCGTATGGCAATGCGCGCGGCAAGCACGGCGTCGGGTCCGCCCGTCCCCGTTCGGCCGTCGGACTACACGATCCATCTTCCTGCCGATCAGTACCGGCATGTTGGCGCGCCTACCGAATGGTGGTGGCACATCGGCACCTTAAAAGCCGGCGATCGCATTTTCGGATTCGAGATCAACGCGGCGGGCTATCCCGACTATAATCCCCGCGTGAAGTATGCGTTCACGCAAGTCATGTTGAGCGATGTGGCGAACGCGAAGCATTACCAAAAAACCACGGGGTATCTTCCGCCGAATGTCGACTTCAACACGTGGGCGCAGTCAGACCCAACGAAGGCCTGGCATGTCGAGCTGGGCACACCGGCCGAAGGGGCGTACGTGGCGATGAATGCACCGCAAGCCGATCCCACAAAAAACATGAAGGTGCGGGCGCATATGGCGGATGAGCTTACCAACACAGAAATCGATTTCGACCTGATGCTGTCCCAGCAGGGCCCGCCCTTCATGGTGTTTGGAACGGGCGTCAAACTCAATCCTGACAAAAGCGGTCCGCCCTTGGAGAAGAACAATTACTATTACTCGCTCACCCGGGTGCAGGCGTCGGGAACGATCAAGATCGCCACCGAGTCGTTTGCCGTTACCGGCATGACCTGGATGGATCACGAGTATGGCAACTTCGGCAGCGCGGGCGATCCGGTCATGTGGATCCTGCAGAACGCGCAGCTCGACAATGGCTGGCATCTCATGAACTTCGTAAGCTTCGATCTCAAAAACGGTCCTCCGAAACTCGGAGAGAGAACGCCGAGCAATGTGACGCTGCAAAGCCCCGACGGCGCGATGTACTATCTCGACGCGGACTCGCAGCAGGCCTTCATGACCCCGACCGGCAGAACCTGGAAGAACTACTTCATGGAGTATCTGGTCGAAATTCTCCCGTTCCAGGCGACGCTGACGGTCACGAGCCTGATGGACGATCAGGCGTTTTCCGCGACGGGCGGCGGGGTTTACGAAGGCGTGGCGGCCGCGTCAGGAATGTTCCAGGGTCAGCAGGTTTCCGGCACCGCCTGGAACGAGCAACTCCTGAAATAGGAGTTATCGGCTGGCCGCCGGCTCGAAGCCGCCGTCGCGCCAGTGCGCCGCGTTGGCCGGATCGGCGAGGAATTGCACGAAGGCGATGGCCGGCTCGGGCGCGGCATTCGCCGTAAGCACGGCCGCGCCGTAGACGGTGTTCAACTGCACCTCCGGCGGGATCAGGCCGACCACCGTCACGCCCTGCTCGTGGATCACCTCGCTCAGCGGATAAAGCCCGATCTCGGCCGCGCCGCTGCGGACGAATTCGGCGCCGCCGTCGAGCGCGTTGCGGAATGTGAGCTTGGGCTTGATGGCGTCGGCCATGCCGAGGCTCTCCCACATCTTGCCGAGATGCGCGCCGCTCGGCGTTGCCGCCGGATCGGGATGAACGACCGATTTCGCAGCCAGCACCGCTTGCCTGAAATCATCCATTGTCGAAATATCCGGCGCCGCCGCGCCCGCGCGCACGATCAGCGCGACGCGCACCGTACCGAGTGCCGCGCGCGCATCGCCGCGCAGGATCCCATCCTTCACGCGCGCGTCGATCGCCGGCACCGGCATCAGCACCATGTCGGGCTGCTCGCCGGCGGCCAGCTTCTGCTGCATCGCGGTGATCACGATGTAGCTGAAATGCACGGTGTGGCCGGTCTGTTGCTCGAATAGCGGCGTCAGCACGCTCAAGACTTCCTTCGGCGCGCCCCCGGTCATCACGTGAATGTCTGCCATCGCCCCCTCGTTACCCGCGTTGCCGCGACCGGTCATGCAACGCTAGTGTCTCAAACCGGCGGAGCAAAGGGCAATTCATGCGCATCATCGATCTCTCCCGCGACCTCTACCACCGCACGCCGAGCTACCCGGGCCAGCCGCCGATCATTCACGGCGTATGGAAGACCCACGAGGAAGCGTTCGCCGAGTCCGGCAACGTGCACGGCAACAGCGTGATGTATTTCTCGATGCCGGACCACGGCGGCACGCATATCGACGCGCCGCGCCATTTCGGCAAGTCGGGCATGCCGATCGACGAGTACCCGCTCGAGAACTGCATCGTGCCGGGCATCTGCATCGATCTGCGCCACGTCGCACCGCGCGCCGAAATCACGCCGGCGGATCTGGAGGCGGCCGTGAAAAAAACCGGCTTGCCCATTCCGAAGCACGGCACGGTGCTGCTCTGCACCGGCCATCATGCGCGCACGTTTCCGAGCGCCGCCTACACGAACGACAATCCGGGCGTCAACGTTGCTGCCACCGAATGGCTGGCGCAGCAGGGCATCGTGCACTTCGGCATCGACTCGATGCGGCCGGGCCCGGAGGGCGTCGTCAACGCGCTGGTGCACAAGGCCTGCCTCGAACTCGACATCACGCACATCGAGAGCCTGTGCAATCTCGAAACGCTGCTGGGGCAGGGCGAATTCCAGTTCATCGGGCTGCCGCTGAAATGGCGCGGCGGAACCGGCTCGCCGATCCGGGCGGTCGCGGTGTTCGCGGATTGAACGTCGCCCGCATGACGAAAGCGCGTTTACGCGCGTCTTCGACGCGCTATGGCGCAATGCGGGTCCCGGATTGCGCTTCGCTTCATCCGGGCTACGAACTTCATGCGGGCTACGCGCCGAGCGCCGCCTGCTTCAGCCTGAAGCGCTCGCCGTCGCGCTCCAGCCTCAGTCCGCGCTTGTGGAAGGCCACCAGCGTGGAACGATGTCCGATCGAAACGATCGTGGCGTTCGGCAACCGTTCCTTCAGCAGCTTGTACAGCGCCGCTTCCGCCGGCTCGTCGAGCGAGGCCGTCGCCTCGTCGAGGAACAGGAAATCCGGCGCGTGCAGGATCGCGCGTGCGATTCCGAGGCGCTGCTGCTCGCCGAGCGAGAGCATGCGGTTCCAATGCGCGCGCTCCTCCAGCCGCTCCGCCATCGCGGGCAGCCCGACCGCAACCAGCAGTTCGCGGATGCGCGCCGCATCGAAGGCCCCGGGGTCGGACGGGTAGCTGATCGCGGCTTCGAGCGAGCCGATCGGCAGGTAGGGCCGCTGCGGCAACGTCATGGTCTTGGCGGCGTCGGGTACTGAAATGGTGCCCTTGCCGAACGGCCAGATGCCGGCGATCGCGCGCAACAGCGTCGACTTGCCGGCACCCGACGGACCCGTCACCAGGACCTCATCGCGCGGCGCGATCGCGATGCCGTCGGCGGCGACCAGCGGCTTTCCGGAGGGCAGCGCAACCTCGACACCGTCGAGGCGCACGTCTTTCGCCGGCACGGGCATGACCTCGATACTCGGCTTGCGCGAGGTCAACTCATGCGCGCTGGCGATGGAGGCCTGGAAGCCCGCGAGCCGCTCGATCACGGCGCGCCACTCGGCGATGCGCACGTAGGTATCGACGAAGAACGACAGCGCCGTCTGCACGCTGTTGAAAGCGCCGGCGGTCTGCGTCAGCGCGCCGAGCTGGATATGACCGGCGAAATAGGCCGGGCTGACCACGATGATGGGGAACACCACGGATGCCTGATTGTAGCCGGCGGTGAGGAACGTCAGCCGCTTCTGGCGCGTCATGATGGCGAGCCAGTTGTTCACGACATTGAGAAAGCGGTCCATCAGCCGCCCGCGCTCGGCGGGCTCGCCGCGCAGCAGCGCGATCTGCTCGGAGTTCTCGCGCACGCGCACCAGGTTGAAGCGAAAGTCCGCCTCGTAACGCTGCTGCATGAAATTCAGCCCGATCAACGGGCGGCCGATCAGGTGGGTCAGCAACGTGCCGACCACCGCGTAAGCCAGTGCCGCCCATACCAGGTAGCCGGGAATATTCCAGGCCTCGCCGAAGATCGTCAGCGGCGCGGCGGCGGAGAGCCCCCACAGGATGACCACGAACGAGCCCAGCGACACGATCGCGCCGAGCAGGCCGACGCCGACGAACAGGCCGAGCTCGATGAACTGCTTGATGTCCTCGGCGATACGCTGGTCCGGGTTGTCGGCGGCATCGCCCAGCATCTGCATGCGGTAGTGGTTCGGCCCGTCGAGCCAGTGCCCGACGTAGTCCGCCGTCATCCAGCGCCGCCAGCGGATCTGGAGCCATTGATTGAGATAGAGCTGGTAGACCCGCAGCACCACGTATGCACCGGCCAGCACGCAGAAGACGGTCAACTCGCGGACGAAGGTGTCCCAGTTGCGGTCCTGCAGCGCGTTGTAGAAGCGCGCGTTCCATTGATTGATCAGCACCGTGACGCCGACCACCGCGAGCTCGATTGCCAGCACGGCGGCAAGCAGCGCGCAGCCGGCCCAGCGATCCTCGGAGCGGAAATAAGGGATGGCGAGCCGCCAGATGGTGGCGAGCGTCGATAACAGGCGGGTCAAGGGATTCTCCTGTCCGATCGGTTGGTGCGGGCCTCGGCTCGATGCTATCGGCCGCAACGGGTGCCTGGCTCAGTGCATGCCAACCACATGTGGAGCCTGTGAGGCAATTCGACGCATGTGCAACGCCGCCAGCGGGTCCAAACTACGTCATCGCCGCTGGAATACCAATCCGGGACCAGCGGTTTATCACTGAGAGCGGCCGAAAAACGGGCGCCGGTAAATTGAGGGAGGGTCAGCCGATGTCTTTAGAGAAAACACGCGCGTCCATGTCAGCCTCGCGGCGCAGGTTCCTGCTGTCCGCAGGCGTCGCGGGCGCCGCAGTCGCGGCCCCAAATGTCGTCAGCGCGCAGGGACCGATCAGCATGCGGTTCCAGAGCACGTGGCCGTCGAAGGACATCTTCCACGAATACGCGCTCGACTTCGCCAAGAAGGTCAACGACATGACCGGCGGCGATCTCAAGATCGACGTGCTGCCCGCGGGCGCCGTCGTGCCGGCCTTCCAGCTGCTCGACGCCGTCTCCAAGGGCGTGCTCGACGGCGGTCACGGCGTGCTCGTCTATCACTACGGCAAGAACACCGCGCTCGCGCTGTGGGGCTCCGGGCCGGGCTACGCGATGGACGCCAATATGCTGCTCGCCTGGCACAAGTACGGCGGCGGCAAGGCGCTGCTTGAGAAGATCTACGCGCAGATCGGCGCCGACGTCGTGTCGTTTCCCTATGCGCCGCTCTACTCGCAGCCGCTCGGCTGGTTCAAGAAGCCGATGCAGAACGTCGACGACTTCAAGGGCCTGAAGTACCGCACCGTCGGTATCTCGATCGACCTGTTCACCGCCATGGGTGCGGCCGTCAACGCGCTTCCGGGCGGCGAAATCGTCGCCGCGATGGACCGCGGCCTGCTCGATGCGGCCGAGTTCAACAACGCTTCGTCGGATCGCGCCCTCGGCTTTGCCGACGTGTCGAAGATCTGCATGCTGCAGAGCTATCATCAGAACGCCGAGCAGCTCGAGATTTCGTTCAACAAGACGAAGCTCAACGCGCTGCCCGCCAAGATGAAGGCGATCATCGAGAACGCGGTCGAAGCCGCCTCCCAGGACATGCAGTGGAAGGCGATCGATCGCAACTCGCAGGACTACATCACGCTGCAGACGCAGGACAAGGTCCGCTTCTTCAAGACGCCGGACGCGATCCTGAAGCGGCAGCTCGAGCTGTTCGACGAGATTGCCAAGAAATACATCGACAGCAATCCGCTGTTCCGGGAGATCATCACCTCGCAACTCGACTTCGCCAAGCGCGCGACGCGCTGGGAGCAGGACTACGTCACCAATCGCCGGATGGCGTTCGATCACTACTTCGGACCGAACGCCAAATCGCCGATCTGACGGCGCATTAAGCTGTGCAAAGCACCATTCGGCTATGCCGGATGGTGCTTTGTTCCGTCTGCCTGCCTCGTTATTCTCCTGCTTCCCCAATCCGGCGGCAATGAATGAACGTTCAATCCATCCTGCACACCATTGACGAGATCAGCACCTGGGTCGGCAAGGCCTTCGCCTGGCTGATCGTGCTCCTCATGACGGTCGTCTGCGTCGAGGTTATCAAGCGCTACCTGCTGAACGCGCCGACCGCGTGGATCTTCGACGTCGACAACATGATGTACGGCACGCTGTTCATGATGTGCGGCGCCTATACGCTCGCGCAGAATGCGCATGTGCGCGGCGATTTCCTTTATTCCTCGATGCGCCCGCGCACGCAGGCCGGGCTCGATCTCGTCTTGTACATCGTCTTTTTCATTCCCGGCGTCGCGGCGCTGATCTACGCCGGATGGGGCTTTGCCGCCGACTCATGGCGCATCGCAGAGCATTCCAACGTCACCTCGAACGGCCCGCCGGTCTATCACTTCAAGTCGATGATCCCGATCGCCGGCGCATTCCTGATGCTGCAGGGCGTCGCCGAGATCATCCGCGCGGTGGTCTGCCTCAAGACCGGCGAATGGCCGACCCGCCTCAAAGATGTTGCCGAGATCGACGTGGTCGAGGAGCAGCTCGCGCACTCCGAATACGTCGACGAGGAATCGCGCAAGCTGGCGATCGAGGGCGCGCATCGGATCGACGAAGAAGCGCGCCAGCGCGGCATGGGCGGAGACCGGCAGAAATGAGCGATCCCGCACTCGGGCTGTTGATGCTCGGCCTCATCGTGATCGTCATCATGATGGGCTTCCCGACCGCCTTCACGCTGATGGGCCTCGGCATGTTCTTCGGCTACATCGCGTTCTACGACCCGACGCATTTGTTTGCCGAGAACAAGGTGTTCGAGCTGATGGTCCAGCGCACCTACGGCGCGATGACCAACGACGTGCTCATCTCGATCCCGCTGTTCGTCTTGATGGGGTACGTGATGGAGCGCGGCGCGCTGGTCGACAAGATGTTCTATTCGATCCAGCTCGCGTTCCGCAACGTGCCGGCCTCGCTCGCGGTCGCGACGCTGATCGTGTGCACCTTCTGGGGCATCGCGTCCGGACTCGTCGGCGCTGTCGTGGTGCTGATGGGCGTCATCGCCTTCAACCCGATGCTCAAGGCGGGATACGACGTGAAGCTCGCCGCCGGCGTGATCACGGCGGGCGGCACGCTTGGTATCCTTATTCCGCCCTCGGTGATGATCATCGTATACGCGGCCGTGGCCGGACAGTCGGTGGTGAAACTCTACGCCGCCGCGATGTTTCCCGGCTTCTTCCTGTCGTTCCTCTACCTCGTCTACATCATCGGCTGGGCGATGATCAGCCCGAAGATCGCTCCGAAGCTCTCCGAGGAGCAGACCAAAGTCCCGGTGCCGGACTGGATGCGCAAATTTCAGGCCGCGTATTCCAGCAACATGTTTGTCGGCCTCATCAAGGCGCTGTTCTCGCCGGGCCGCGCGCTTGCGCTTGCAACCGGCACGGGCCGCATGACCTACGGCACGGTTGTGTCGAATTTCCTCTACGCGCTGGTTCCGTTCCTGATCGTCGGCGGAACGTTCGCGCTGATCTGGTGGTACGTCGTGCTTCACCAGCAGCGCGACGCCGAGGTGGTTTATGAAGGCCTTCAACAACTCGGTTCGCCTGTCGCGCCAACGTCCGCCCCGGTCGACAATGGACCGCCGAGCGCGTTCTATTGGTGGTTCTGGGGCCTCGCGATCTTTTGTCTGCTCTGGCAGATCAAGTACTACGCAAAACTCGATGCCGACCGGCTCGAGGTCATCAAGCTGTTGTCGACCTCGATCATGCCGCTCGGCATTCTCACAGTCGTCGTTCTCGCCGTGATCCTGTTCGGCATCACGACCGCGACGGAGTCGGCCGGCGTCGGTGCGGCGGGTGCGTTCCTGCTCGCCATCCAGGCGCGCACGCTCGACTGGAAGCGCACCAAGGAAGCCGTGTTCCTGACCGCCAAGACCACCGCGATGGTGTGCTGGCTGTTCGTCGGCTCGGCGCTGTTCTCCGGCGTGTTCGCGATCCTCGGCGGCCAGGCGCTGGTCGAGCAGTGGGTGCTGTCGCTCAACATGACGCCGATCCAGTTCATGATTCTCAGCCAGGCGATCATCTTCGTGCTCGGCTGGCCGCTGGAATGGACCGAAATCATCGTCATCTTCGTGCCGATCTTCCTGCCGCTGCTGAAGCACTTCAACATCGACCCGATCCTGTGGGGCACGCTGGTGTTCGTGAACCTGCAGGCGGCGTTCCTTTCGCCGCCGGTCGCGATGTCGGCGTTCTATCTGAAAGGTGTCGCGCCGAAGCACGTCACCTTGAACCAGATCTTCAACGGCATGATGCCCTACATGATCATCGTGATCATCTGCATGATCATCATGTACTTCTGGCCCGGCATGACGCTCTGGCTGCCCAATTATCTTTACGGTGGCTGAGCCAGCACCGCGCGTCGACGCAGAATTGACGGGAGCGGAACCGTTGCGCCGATGCAACGGTCGCGCCTCACCTTGATGTGAGCGCGCCTTTGCCACGCTGTGGCCTTCATTCGCCGCCAAGCGTCGCCCTTCAACGATGAGAAGGGAACGTGATGAAACGGGTATTGGCTGGCGTATTGTTCGCGTTTGTTGCGGCTCCGCTGAGCGCACAGGCGCAGGGCATCCCCGGTGGGGCGGCGCACGGATTTCATGAAGGCAACCGCATCGCCGGGCCGGTCGGCGCGGTCGTCGGCACGGCGGTCGGCGGCGTGATCGGCGGTGTCGAGGGCGTGTTCGGCATCAACCATGCGCACCGCGCCGCGGTCGAGTTCGAAGAGGCGCCGCCGCCGCGCGCCTATCGTTACAAGGTGCGGCGTCACTACAAGCGCACCACGCATCGCGTGCGGCACCATCGCCGCCCGGCGCCGGGATACGTGAACGGCTGACGCGGGGAAGTTTTGCGGACGGCGAGAGCGGCGGGCCACGGGTCCGCCGCTTTTTTGTTTGGTATGCGGCAGAGCCTTGCAGCGCGCGCTTTCCCTCGCCCCGCGAAGCGGGGAGGTGTAGGGCGCAATAAGCGCAGCGCATTGCGCCGTCTGGCCCGCGCGCCGCTGGCGGCGCAATGCGCTCGCTTTGCTCGCGTATTGCACCCTACGCACGACATACCTACGCTAGCGCTGCGTAGTGGTGGGAGGAAACGACATGGCACGGCGACCGATTGGCGATTCCCGCTCGCAGGCGGAAGCTGCGTTCAAGAGCGCGACGACGAAGCCGGCCGAGCAGCCGGCGGCGCCGCCGTCCGTTCCGGGCGCGAAGGAAATGGTGTCGCTGCGCATCGACCGCGACGTGCTCGATTTCTTTCAAGGAGACGGCCCGGGCTGGCAGGAGCGGATCAACGCGGCGCTGCGGAAGGCAAGTGGGAAAACGTAGGCCGGATGGAGCGAAGCGACATCCGGGGCCGATCGTGCACTGAAATCATCAATCCCGGATTTCGCTGCGCTCAATCCGGGCTACTTGCTACTTGCTGCATGATCGACTCTCACGCGCATGGCTGCCTCTATTCCGTCGTGGCGGCGCTTGTCGCGGCCATCCACGTGTTGTCTTGACGAAGCAGGGGCAAGCAAATCGTGGATGCCCGGGTCAAGCCTGGGCATGACGAAGGAGAGAGTGCGCCGCGCTACAGAGCCTTATTACTCTCCTTCACCTTCTCCGCAGCCACATACACCTGCTCGCCCATCTCCGTGAACTTCGCCGACATCTCCGCCATCCCCGCCTCTTTCTCATTCAACGTCTTCGCATAATCCCGCACATCCTGCGTGATCTTCATCGAGCAGAACTTCGGGCCGCACATCGAGCAGAAATGCGCGACCTTGTGCGCCTCCTTGGGCAGCGTCTCGTCGTGGAAGGCCTGCGCGCGGTCGGGGTCTAGCCCCAAGTTGAACTGGTCCTGCCAGCGGAAGTCGAAGCGCGCGCGGGAGAGCGCGTCGTCGCGCAGTTGCGCGCCCGGGTGGCCCTTGGCGAGGTCGGCGGCGTGCGCGGCGATCTTGTAGGTGATCACGCCTTCCTTCACGTCGTCGCGGTCGGGGAGCCCAAGGTGCTCCTTCGGCGTGACGTAGCAGAGCATCGCGCAGCCGAACCAGCCGATCATCGCGGCGCCGATGCCGCTCGTGATGTGGTCGTAGCCCGGCGCGATGTCGGTCGTGAGCGGGCCCAGCGTATAGAACGGCGCCTCGCCGCATTCCTTGAGCTGCTTGTCCATGTTGATCTTGACCTTGTGCATCGGCACGTGGCCGGGGCCTTCGATCATGACCTGACAGCCCTTCTTCCAGGCAATTTGCGTGAGTTCGCCGAGCGTTTCCAGTTCGGCGAATTGCGCGCGGTCGTTGGCGTCCGCGATCGAGCCGGGGCGCAGCCCGTCGCCGAGCGAGAACGACACGTCGTACTTGCGCATCAGGTCGCAGATGTCCTCGAAGCGCTCGTAGAGGAAGCTCTCCTTGTGGCGCGACAGGCACCACTTCGCCATGATCGAGCCGCCGCGCGACACGATGCCGGTGACGCGGTTCGCGGTGAGCGGCACATAGGCGAGGCGCACGCCGGCGTGGATGGTGAAATAGTCGACGCCCTGCTCGCACTGCTCGATCAGCGTGTCCTTGTAGCACTCCCAGTCGAGCTTGACGGGATCGCCGTTCACCTTCTCGAGCGCCTGATAAATCGGAACGGTGCCGATCGGCACCGGCGAGTTGCGCAGGATCCATTCGCGCGTGTTGTGGATGTTGCGCCCGGTGGAGAGGTCCATCACGGTGTCGGCGCCCCAGCGGATCGCCCACACCATCTTCTCCACTTCTTCTTCCACCGAAGAGGTGACGGCGGAGTTGCCGATGTTGGCGTTGATCTTCACCAGGAAATTGCGGCCGATAATCATCGGCTCGAGTTCGCCGTGGTTGATGTTGGACGGAATGATCGCGCGGCCGCGCGCGACCTCGTCGCGCACGAACTCCGGCGTCACGAAGGCGGGAAGGGCGGCGCCGAAGCTCTCGCCGTCGGCGAGGACGGCTTGCGCGTTCTCCAGCATCTTCTTGCGGCCGATGTTCTCGCGCTCCGCGATGTAGATCATCTCCTTGGTGATGACGCCGGCGCGCGCGAACTCAAGCTGCGTCACCGGCGCATCGCCAACCGCTTTCATCGGCTTCGGCGTGTTGGGGAAATTGCGCGCGAGGTGCTTGCCGGTGACATTGCCGTTGTCGACCGGCTGGATCGGCCGCCCCTCGTATTCTTCGACGCCGCCGCGCTCGCGCACCCATTCGACGCGCGTGCGCTTGAGGCCGCGCTCGACGTCAATGCCGGCATTGTCGTCGGTGTAGACGCCGGAGGAGTCGTACACCGCCACCGGCGGCTCGTTCGCCGACGGGTCGAGGATGATCTCGCGGATCGGCACGCGCAGGTCGGGCGCTGCCTCCGGCGCCGTGTAGGCCTTGCGCGAGCCGCAGATCGGTCCGGTCGTGACCTTGGGGGTAACCAGATCGGCAGGGGTGACGGGTTTGTTCATGGGGTGCTCCCGGAGTTAACGGACGTAGCCGAAGAACGTGAGGATCGCGCCGATGACGATCCAGATTGCGCCGCCGAACAGGACGCCGTTCGGCTGGTCGAAGACGCGGCGGCCGAACTTGATGGCCTGATGCGGCGCGGCGAGGCGCAGCGCGCCCGCGATGGTAATCAGCCAGCCGATGACGGTGATCAGCACTGGCCAGCTCGCGACCCACACGTTGTGGGTCAGCACGATGGCGAGCCCGGCCGGAAAGGTGATCATGCCGGCGATGAATATCAGCGCGGGGTTGCGAATGAATTCATCGAGCACGGCGCGCATGGTGGCGCGGTTCACCAGCACGCCGACGCCAAGCGCGAGCGCCAATGGGCCGATCAGTTTTGCCAGGAATATCGATGTCGCCACGTGTCCTGTCCCTTCGCCGGCATGACCCGGATCAGGTTCAAAGGGTGCTCGCACGAACAACAGCGCGATCTCAGCCGGCTCATGCCGGCACCCCTCGGAACGGGGTTAATGTAGGCGGATGGGGGCGGGTGTCAACGTGCCGCATGCGCGCTTTCCCCTCTCCTGCTTGCGGGAGAGGGTGGACGCGAACGAGGTGAGCGGCCGGGAGAGGGCTCTATTCTCAGTGCAAATGCCCTCTCCCGTCTCACTCGCTGCGCTCGCTCGGCACCCTCTCCCGCAAGCGGGAGAGGGGAAGGAAGTAAGCTAAAACTTCGACACCTCCACCTCCTTCGTGGTGATGAACTCCAGCAGCGCCGGCTTGCCGGCCTGCGTCGCCGCAATGCCGCGCTTGATCGCCGGAACGATGTCGGCGGGCTTCTCCACGCGCTCGCCGTAGCCGCCGAGCGCCTTGGCGAAGTCGGCGTAGTTCCCCGAGATGTCGGTCGAGCGGTATTTCTCGGTCGACACCGGCATCACCTTCAGCTCGATCGCCATCGAGAAATTGTTCAGCAAAATAGAAAGGATCGGGATGCGCTCGCGCACCGCGCATTCGAAATCCATGCCGGTGAAGCCGATCGCCGCATCGCCCCACACGTTGATGCAGAGCTTGTCCGGCCTGGCGAGCTTCGCGCCCATCGCAAAGCCCAAGCCCGCGCCGAGCTGCGTGGTCTTGCCCCAGCCAATGTAAGAGAGCGGCGTCGTGCAGCGCCAGAACGGCGAGAGCTGGTCGCGCGGGCTACCTGCGTCGTGCGTGATGATGGTGTTGGCGATGTCGACGGTGTTCTGCAGGTCCCACAGCACGCGATAGGGCGAGAACGGCGCCTCGTTGTGCGTGAGCTTGGGCATCCACTTGGCGAGCCAGGGGTCGTAGCTGTCCTTGATCTCCTTCGCGGCGGCCGCATGATCGCGCGGGCTCTTCTGTGTGCGCGACACTTCCTCGATCAGCGCCATGAGCGTCAGCTTCGCGTCGCCCAATACCGCAAGCGCGCACGGCACGTCCTTGTTCACGTCGGTCGGGTCGAGCGTCGCGTGGATGATGGTCTTGCCGGCCGGCATCGTGACGCCGAAATTCGTCTGCGTGAACGAGCAGCCGATGCCGAGGATGAGATCGGCCTCTTTCAGGAAATGATGCACCGGCGCAGGGATGGCGAGGCCGCCCGAGCCGAGCGAGAGCGGATGCGTCTCGGGAAACGCGCTCTTGCCCTGCAGGCTGGTGGTGACCGGAATGGCGAGCAGCTCGGCAAGCTCTCTCAACTCGCCCCACGCTTCCGCCCAGTGCACGCCCTGGCCGGCGTAGAGCACCGGGCGCCTGGCGGCGAGCAGCATTTTCGCCGCCTCGCGGATCGCATCCGGATCGGGGCCTGAGCGCAGCGGCCGCGACACGACGTAGTCCGACGGATCGGCCTCCTCGTTCCACACATCGTTCGGCACCTCGACCAGCACCGGGCCGCCGCGCCCCGAGCGTAGCCGCGTGAACGCGCGGCGCATGATGGCGGACAGTTCCTTGCCCGAGGTGACCGGCTCGGCCGACTTGGTGATGCCGCGCATCTGGACGCTGGAATTGTAGTTGCGCTCGACCCAGGCGAGCCGGCGCGCATAGCCGCCCGGCATCACCAAAATCGGCACCGACTCGCTCCACGCCTGCGCGACGCCGCCGTACGCGTTCTCGGTGCCGGGGCCGTGCTGCATCACGAACACGCCGAGTTTTCGGCCCGAGGTCACGCGCGACATCGCGTCCGCCATGTGCAGGCCGGTGCGCTCCTGGCGCACCATGATCGGGCGGATGCCTGCCGCCGCCCCGCGTTCGAGGATGTGGTTGACCGGATAGCCGATGATGGTGTCCACGCCCTCGCGGCGCAGGATGTCGGCGATGGCGTCGGAGACTTTCATGGCCCGCTTCCCCCTCGTTGTTGAGGGAAGCGTAGCCCGGATGGAGCGTTCGGGTCACGCCCCTCCCATATGCGTCGCCGGGCGCTCGCCGTACGACACGGCCATCCCCGCAATGATGGCGGCCGGACATTGCCTTGGCAGGCGTCTATTTGTTTGCGATGTTCTTGCGGTAATCCCCGGTGGCGCGGCGGCGCAACCGGGGTGGTGGCCCGCCACCTCGGCGCCCTTGCCCTGTAAGCGCCTTGCTGGTGGTGAGGTTGACGAGATGAATGCCCTGGCAGGCGGTGCAGCCGACCACGTCATAGATTTTCGTGCTCTCATCGGAGTCTAGTTCGTAGACCCAGCCGTCGACCTTTTTCCCGGTCGCGGGGCAGTAATAAGAGACGACACGCATCTGCTATGTACGCGCCGCATGTGGCTCTCTGCGGTATGACAAGTTGGTGCAGGACACCAACGACGATAGCTCAGTGAGAGAGCTAAGTGAGTAGAGGCGGTCTTGGCCTATGACGTAGCCTCGAGGCTGCTGAAGGCTAATGCGCGTCGGTCACAGCGGGGTCCGTTCGCAGGGCCATGGCATGACGTCAGCGCGCGGCGCCGGGCCGCTCCAGCCGCGCGATGACATCCTTGGGCAATCGCCGCGCCCTGGCAATGTGCACCGCGTCGCGGCCCCGATTATCCGTGATCGTGGGGTTGGCGCCGGCCTTGATCAGCAGGTCGAGCGTCTTCAGCCGCTTGGTTCGCGCCGCGTAGAAGATCGGCGTCTCGCCGTGGGCGCGCAGGTTGAGCCGCGGCTTGGCGGCGAGCAGTACGCGCAGCATGACGGCGTTGTCTCTGAATACGGCGGTCCAAAGCGAATAGCTCGGATCGGCACCCCGCTTCAGCAGGAATCGCACCAGCGGCAGGTTTTCCCCGCGCGAGGCCGCATACCACAGCGGGTTGGCGCGGAAATCGCCTTCCTCGGCTGGCATCGGGACGTGCGCCTCGAGCTCGGCACCGGCCTTGAGCAGCGCCGACACGGTCGCGATGCCGTTCGCCTCGCCGAGCTTTGGAGTGGGCCGCACCGCGCAGGCGATGTGCAGCGCGGTGCGGCCCTTCGGGTCGGTCGCGGTGACCAGCGAGGGCGCGGCTTTGAGCAGCGCCTTCACCGCCGCCGCGTCCCAGCGCTTCGCGGCGTCGAACAGCGCGGTCCTGGAGGGTTTCATGGGAGCGGGATTGTAACCGAAAAGCAGAACGCCGGCCCGGGAGACCCGGACCGGCGTGGTCGCTTCGAGAGCGATCCGACTTCTCGTGAAACTACCGCAGCCGCATGCTGGCCGGCGCGGACATCATCGGGCGCCCCGGCTGCTCGACGCGGTAGTCGTGGTTGATCACGACCACCTTGGTGCCGATGTTCACGCGGCTCGCGAGGTCGATCACGTCCTCGTTGGTGAGGCGGATGCAGCCGGAGGATACGCGCTGCCCGATCGTCGAGGGCGCGTTGGTGCCGTGGATGCGATAGACCGTGTTGCCGAGATACATGGCGCGTGCGCCGAGCGGGTTGGTCGCGCCACCGGCCATGAAGCGCGGCAGATAGGGCTGGCGCTGGATCATTTCGGCGGGCGGCGTCCAATCCGGCCACTCGGCCTTCTTGGTGATCGTCTGAGTGCCGGACCAGCGGAAGCCGTCGCGGCCGACGCCGATGCCGTAGCGGATCGCGCGGCCGCCGGGCTGCACGAGATAGAGGAACGTGTTCGGCGTATCGATGATGATCGTGCCGGGCGCTTCGCTGCCGCTGTACGCGACGACCTGGCGCTTGAATTGCGCGGGCGCTTCGTAGCCCTGCTGGGTTTCCTCGTCGACGGGCCCCATCTGGTCGGAGCGCGAGTAGGCATAAGCGTTGTGCGACAGGCTGAGCGGCGCGGCGGTCGCCCAGTCGGCAGCCATCAGCCCGGCCGCGGCCAGTGCACCGGCGAGGATGTGCGAGATTTTGAACATGACCTTCCCCTGTATCCGCCTAGTTGACGCTCAGCGTCCTCGATTGGTTCCCCGGACGCTGTTGTCTGTTAGTCGTGGCAGGGGTCGGCAGGGTTCAGCCGGGGAGGGGAGCGTGTTAACAGCCGCGTGGCGCAGCGGTTTCAATTCGATTTGAATTTTCAACTATTTGCGCCGGATACCGAGGGTCGGCGGGGCAGCGCGATACACAGGATACACGAAAGTAGAGGCTGGCTCGGCCTTCGGCGTCAGTTGAGGTGGATGTTCGCCGCCCGGATGACCTTGCCCCATTTCGCGGTTTCATCGGCGATGTGCTGGCGGAATTGCGCCGGCGAGGTCGCGAAGGGCGAATAGCCGAGCGCCTCGATGCGGGTTTTCACGGTCGCATCGGCCAGCGCCAGGCCGATCGCGCGGTTGAGCTTTTCGACGATCTCGCCCGGCGTGCCGTTCGGTGCGCCGAAGCCTTGCCAGCTGGTCGCCTCATAGCCCGGCACGGCCTCACCCAGCGCAGGCACGTCGGGCAAGTTCTCCACCCGCGTCGCCGAGGTGACGCCGAGCGCGCGCAGCCGGCCGGCCTTGATGTGCTCGATCGAGGTCGAGAGCGTGTCGAACATCGCCTGGACTTCGCCGCCCAACAGCCCGGTCAGCGATTGCGGCGAGCCGCGGTACGGCACGTGCACCATGCGCACCCCGGTCATCTGCATGAACAGCTCGCCGTAGAGGTGCTGCGGCGTGCCGGTGCCCGACGACGCCATGTTGATCTTGCCGGGGTTGGCCCTGGCGTAGGCGATGAACTCAGCCGTGCTCGCCGCGGGCACCGCCGGGTTCACCACCAGCACGCCGACGCCGCGCACCGTGCTCGCGATCGGCACAATGTCGCGCAGGAAATCGAATTTGAGATTGTCGTAGAGCGCCGCGTTGGTGGCGTTGTTCACGCCGACGGCGAGCAGCATGTAGCCGTCGGGGACGGAGCGCGCGAGCGCCTCGGTGGCGGTGTTGCCGCTCGCGCCCGGGCGGTTCTCGATCACGAACGGCTGGCCGAACTGCTCTGAGAGCGATTGCGCGACGAGCCGGGCGAAGATGTCGACCGAGCCGCCGGCCGGAAAGCCGACGACGACGCGCACCGGCCGCTCCGGATAGCCCTGCGCCGCCGCGCCGCGCACGAACACAGGCAGGGCGGTGACCGCGAGCGAAAGAACGTGCCGGCGCGAGAGCGTCATGCCGCCCAGTGTACTAGGTTTTCGGCGGCGGCGGCTTCGACTTCTGGAAGCTCGGCCGCGCGAAGTGGCGCTCCATGTAGGCGGAGAGATTTTTCGCGCCCGCAAGCATCGCTTTGCCTTCCTCGAAACGGTTCACATAGAACAGCATCGGCAGGATATTGATGTCGGCGAGGGTGAAGCTGTCGCCGGCGAGATGCCCGGTGCCGGCAACCGCGCGGTCGAGCACCGCGATCTGCGGCTTCATTTTCGCCGCCGCTTCGCCGATCGCGGCCATGTCGGGTTTGCCGTCTTTCGGAAACGCGTAGCCGACGACGTACTGGCGGATCATCACCTTGTCGAACTCGACATTGCCGAGCGAGACCCATTGCTCGACCTGCGCGGCGAGCTTCGGATCGTCCGGGATCACCTTCGGTCCGTCGAACACGCGATCGATGTAGGTCGCAATCGCCTTCGACTCGCACAAGGTCACCTCGCCGTGGCGCATCACCGGGATCTTGCCGAACGGATGGATGGCGTCGACCTCCGCCGTGTGCGGCCGCTCCGGCGTGTGCGCATAGGGCACGCCTTTTTCCTCGCACACCATGCGCACGACCCAAACGTAGTTCGATTGCGGCACGCCGATGATTTCCAGTGCAGGCATTCTTGTTCTCCCGTTTCGGGTTGCGCTTACAACTCTGACTGTCATCGCCCGCGAAGGCGGGCGATCCAGTAAACGTTGTGTTTCTCCCGTTCGCACTGACGGTGATTACTGGATGCCGCGCATTCGCGGGGCATGACCGCAGTGTGATTACGCCCCCCGCGTCGCAACTTGCTCGAGGCAGACGAAGCTCGAACCCCAGCCATGCTCGTGACGGCCGCGGCTGTCCTTGTCGGCGAAGCCTTGCTGGGTGAGCACCATGCGGGTGCCGCCCGGTGCCGGCGCGAACGTAACCGTGATCTCCGTTTCGTGGCCGCGCATGCCGGCGTCGTCGTCCCAGCCCCACGTGAACACGAGGCGCCGGGGCGGCTCGATCGCGCGGTAGATGCCGCTCACCGTGAGGTCCTTGCCGTCGGGCGAGTGCATGGTGGTGCGCCAGCGTCCGCCGGGCCGCACGTCCATCGCGTGCTTCGGCGTGGTGTAGCCTTCCGGCCCCCACCATTTGATCAGCTCTTCCGGCTCGGTCCACAGTGCGAACAGCCGCTCGGGCGAGGCCGCGATGATGCGCTCCATGCGCAGCGTGATGTCGTCTCGGGTCTTGGTATTCGTACTCATGACTTCCTCCGCTTGGGGGTTTCGGCGGCGATGACGGCTTCGAGTCGGTCGAATGCATCGGACCAGTGGCGCTGCTGGCGCTCGAACCAGGAGCCGATCGGGCGCAGCGCCTCCGGCCGCGCGCGCACGACGCGGAACTGGCGCTCGACGCGCTTCTCGATCAGGCCGGCGTTTTCCAGCACCTGCAGATGGCGCGTGATCGCGGGCGCCGAGATGCGGAACGGCTTGGCGATCTCGCCCACGGTCTTGTCGCCCTCGGCGAGCAGCCGCTCGACGATCGCACGCCGCGTCGGATCGGCGAGCGCGGCGAACAGCGGGTCGAGGGCGGCGGGGCGGGCCATTGTGTGGCTCATTAATTAATCTATATGTTAATTAACAAGAATGTTGGATGACGTCAAGCCGCTTCTTCGTAGCCCGGATGCAGCGTAGCGAAATCCGGGATTTACCCCGCAAACGCTTCGCTCCATGCGGGCTACGGGCCGCACCTTGCGTTCCTACCGCCCCTGTCGTTCCATAGGGCAGGAACCGAGGGGAACCAGAATGAATCGTATCGTTGTCGCGTCGCTGCTTGCGGCCAGCGCGCTCGTATCCGTCGCGAAGGCGCAGGACGTGCCGACCATCCGCGTCGGCTGGACCATTCCGGCCGAGGAAGCGAAATACTGGATGATGCGCCGGCCGGACAAATTCCCGAATCTCGGCAAGACCTACAAGATCGAGTGGTCGCAGTTCCAGGGCACCTCGCCGATGTCGCAGGCGCTGATCGCGGGCGCGCTCGATTGCGCGACGCAGGGCGTGCTGCCGATCGCGCAGGGCATGGATAAGGACACGTTCGCGGTTTACGTGGTCGGCCAGCACGTCGGCGAAAAGCCCGGCAGCTTCTCGGTCTACTGGGCGGTGAAGGACGACTCGCCGATCAAGACGGTCGCGGACCTCAAGGGCAAGACCGTCGGCATCTCGATCATCGGCGGCGGCACGCATGGTCCGTTCAACCTGATGCTCAAGCGCGCGGGTCTCGATCCCGAGAAGGACATCAAGCTGGTCGAGGTGTCGTTCTCGCTCTCGGAGGATGCGCTGCGCGCCGGCCGCGTCGACTCCACCAACATGAACCAGCCGTTCGCGGCGCGCGCCGAGGCGAAGGGCGGCATCCGCAAGCTGTTCGCGCTCGAAGAGGCGCTGCCGAACATCGTGCATATCGTGGAAGCCTGCCGCAAGGATTTCGTCGACAAGAACCCCGAGCTGGTGCGTGCCTACGTGAAGGACTTCACCGCGGCGCTGAAGATGGCGCTCGCCAACCGCACCGAGACGATGCAGGTGGTGTCGGAAATCACCAAGGCGCCCATCGCGGTGCTCGACACGTATCTCCTGAAGGGCAACGACTTCGCGCGCGAGCCCGGCGGCGCGCCGAACTTTGCCGGCATCCAGGCGATGTTCGACGTCTACACCAACGAGAAGATGCTCTCGAAGAAGCTGGACGCGGGCAAGCTGAAGCATCCGAGCATCGTGGCGCCGATCGAGTAATCTTGTAGCCCGCATGGAGCCTGCAGCGCGTTTACGCGCGTCTGCGACGCGCTATGGCGCAATGCGGGATTCCGGATTTCGCTACGCTCCATCCGGGCTACGCGACGGCGGCTCAGGCCACACCACGCCGCCCCTGTGCGTCACTGCGCCGGCATCCGCCTGCCCGACGCAGGCCGCATATTTTGCCAGCAGTCCTGCGGCATGACGCGGCGCTGGCGCGGCCCACGCGGCGCGGCGGCGCGCAAGCTCTGCGTCGTCGATCAGCACGTCGAGCCGCTTCGCGTCCGCATCGATCCGCACGCGGTCGCCATCCTTCAGTAGCGCCAGCGGCCCGCCGACGGCCGCCTCCGGCGCGATGTGGCCGACGCAGATGCCGCGCGTCGCACCGGAGAAGCGCCCGTCGGTCAAGAGCGCGACCTTCTCGCCCATCTGCTGGCCGTAGACCAGCGCGGTGACGCCGAGCATCTCGCGCATGCCGGGGCCGCCGCGCGGGCCTTCGTAACGGATCACCAGCACGTCGCCTTCGCGATACGCGCGCTTGCGCACCGCGGCCGCGCAATCGTCCTCCGACTCGAACACGCGCGCGGTCCCCTCGAACGCGCGCGCCTTCAATCCCGCGACCTTCAGCAGCGCGCCCTCGGGCGCGAGATTGCCCTTGAGCACGACGAGCCCGCCGTCCGGCCGCAGCGCGTTGCCGGCCGCGCGGACGATCGTGCCGTCGGGGGAGGGCGCTTCGCCATGCTCCTCGCGCAAGGTGCGGCCCGTTACGGTCAGGCAATCGCCGTCGATGTGTCCGCTCTCGATCAGCGCGCGGATGATCACCGAGACGCCGCCGCGGTCGTGCACGTCCTTGGCGAGATATTTCCCACCGGGGCGCAGATCGCCGATCAGCGGCGTGCCCGCGAACACCGCCGCGACGTCGTCCACCGTGAAGCGGATGCCGGCTTCGTTGGCGATCGCCGGGATGTGCAGCGCCGCATTGGTCGAGCCGCCGGTCGCCGCCACGATCGCGCTGGCGTTCTCCAGCGCGCGGCGCGTGACCAGATCGCGCGGCAGCGGACCGCCGCGTTTCAAAATCTCCATCACGAGTTCGCCCGCGCGCCTGGCAATCGCCAGCCGCTCCGCATAGACACCCGGCACCATCGCGGAATTCGGTACGGTCAAGCCCAGCGCCTCGGCTACCATCGCCATGGTATTGGCGGTGAACTGGCCGGCGCAGGCTCCGATGCTCGGCTTGCAGGCGCGCTCGAGCGCGTCGAGGTCGGCCGCGCTCATCGCGCCGGTCTGCACCGCGCCGACGCCCTCGTAGGCATCGAGCACGGTCACGTCGCGTCCCTGGAAGCGGCCGGGCAGGGCGGCGCCGCCGTAGAGAAACACGCCCGGCACGTTGCAACGCACCAGCCCCATCATGGCGCCGGGCAGCGTCTTGTCGCAGCCGCCGAACGCCACCAGCCCGTCATAGGCGTGGCCCTGCACCACGGCCTCGATCGAATCCGCGATCAGCTCGCGCGAGACGAGCGAGAACTTCATCCCTTCGTGGTTCATCCCGATGCCGTCCGACACCGCGATGGTAGTGAACTCGCGCGGCGTGCCGCCCGCGGCCGCGACGCCCTCCTTGGCGGCGTCGACTTGGCGGTCATGCGTCATGTTGCAGGGCGTGACCTCGCCCTTCTGGCTCACCACGCCGATCATCGGCTTGGCGATGGCGTCGTCATCGAGGCCCATCGCGCGCATGAACGCCCGGTGCGGCGTGCGGTCGAGGCCGTCGGTGGTGATGCGCGAGCGCAGCCGCAAACGCGGTGCGCTTCCCTCCCCCTTGAGGGGAGGGTTTGGGGGTGGCGGTAATTCTGGTGCGCTCATGCGTCCAACACCCGACCCCCCCTCCCTAGCCCTCCCCCACAAGGGGGGAGGGAACAGAGCTGGAGGCGCCGTTCACATCCAGCACGCGGCGTACTTTGCGCGTCAGCGCATCCGCCGTGAACGGCTTGGTCAACAGGTCGATGTCGGGGTCGAGCCGGCCGTGATGGATGATGGCGTTGCGGGTATACCCCGTCATGTACAGGATCTTGATGTCGGCTCGCCGCTGCCGCATCTGGTCGGCAAGCTCGCGCCCGTTCATGCCGCCGGGCAGCACCACGTCGGTGAGCAGCAAGTCTAACTGCGCCGCATCCGCCGCCAGGCGCAGCGCCGACCCGCCGTCGGAGGCGGACAGCACGCGATAGCCGCGCTCGGTCAGGGCCTCGACGGCGAGCTGGTTCACCTGCGCGTCATCCTCGACCACCAGCACGGTCTCGGTGCCCTGGGCTGGCGCGGCCGCAGGCGCCGGTTCGCGCGGAGTCCAGGGCGGAACGTCGGCCCGCGCACTGAGCCGCGGGAAGTAGAGCTTGATCGTGGTGCCTTGCCCGAGCTCGCTGTAGATGCGGATGTGACCGCCGGATTGCTTGACGAAGCCGTACACCTGGCTCAGCCCGAGTCCGGTGCCGACGCCGGTCGGCTTTGTCGTGAAAAACGGCTCGAACGCGCGGCTCATCACCTCGCGCGTCATACCGCCGCCGGAGTCGCTTACCGCCACCATGACGTACTGGCCGGGCGCAATGTCCTCCCCCGCAGTCTCGACATAGTGCTCGTCGAGGTGACAGTTGGCGGTCTCGATGGTGAGCTGGCCGCCCGTCGGCATCGCATCGCGCGCGTTGACGGCAAGGTTGACGATCGCATTCTCGAGCTGGTTCGGATCGACCGCGGCGTTCCATAGCCCGCCGGCAAGCACGGTCTCGATCGTGACCGTCTCGCCGATCGACCGGCTGAGCAGTTCCGACATGCCCTGCACCAGCCGGTTGGTGTCGACCGATCTGACCTGCAGCGGATGCTGGCGCGAGAACGCGAGCAGCCGCTGCACCAGCGTCGCGGCGCGCTCGGAGGCCTGGCGGCAATTGGCGAGCCAGCCGCGCACGCGCTCGGGTCCGTCGAGCCGGCGCAGCGCGAGATCGAGATTCCCCATGATCGCGGTCAGCAAATTGTTGAAATCATGCGCGATTCCGCCGGTGAGGCGGCCGACCGCTTCCATCTTCTGCGCCTGGCGCAGCTTCTCTTCCGTCGCCTCGCGCCGCGCGATCTCCTCGCGCAGCAGCCGGTTGGCCTCCGCCTCGCGGCGCGTGCGCGTCAGTGCCATCAGCACCAGCGCAATCAGCGCCGCGGTCGCCGGCAGGCCGAAAATGAGATGCCGCGACATGCCGAGCATCCAGGCTTCGGTGATCGCGGCCGTATCCACGCCCGTTGTCACATAGAGGTCGACGCGCGGCAGCTTGCGGAACGCGTACGCGCGCTCCTTGCCGTCGACGCCCGACCGGCTCGTCAGAGTGCCCGCATCACGACGCTCACCGATCTGCACCGCGAGATCGTTTCCCTGGGTGAGCCGGGTAACGGTCTGGGGCAATTCCGGATAACGTGCGAGCACGGTGCCGTCGCCGCGGACCAGCGCAGCCACGATCGGCTGGGTGAGAGTCGCATAGTACTCGCGGAAATAGTCGGGCGAGATCGAGATCACGGTGACGCCGCCGAATTTGCCGTCTACGCCGATCCGCTTGCGGCTCAGCCCAAAGAAACGCGGCTGGCCGCGCTGGTTGGTTGCACGCGCCGTGATCACATTGCCGACGTAGAGGCCTTCGACCTCGTTGTTCCTATGCGCCCGGAAATAGTCGCGGTCCGAAAGGTCGAGTTCGCGCGCTATCGGAAACACTGTGCCGGCTACCACCGGGTGACCGCCCGCATCGACAATCCAGATATCCGCAAACTGCGGCAGGATATCGGTGAGCGACTTCAGCCGGCGATGGAAATCGGCCTCATTGGCGCGCATGTCGGGATCGGACGTGTCGTTGAGCATCTCGTCCAGATAGCGCGACGCAAGCTCCACGGTTTCCAGCACCTTCAGCGCGTGCTCGTAAACGGTGGCGAGATTCCGTTGCAGGCGATCCCCCGCCTCAATCTGATTCTCGCGGTATGAGATCGTCGCGGCCGCGGAGAAGATCGCGAGCGGCAGGATGATTGCCGCTGCAAGCAGCCAGTGCAGGGCCCATTCGGCGCGGCCGTACGCGCCCGCGGAGCCGGGCGTCAGCACATCACGCAGAAAGCGCTTCATTCAGAGGGGGCTCACGGCTTCCAGCCGCGAAGTTACGGGGAACGCCCGACAAACTCAATCAGTGCTGTCATGCGGGAATGTAAAAGCTCGCGCCTTTCGCCGCGGACGGGGAGGCGCTAGGGTGCGCTCAACACTGTGCAAGGAAAATTCGGAGGAAAATTTGATGGCTCAAGCACAACGCAAGCAACAGGCGCGCGATTGGCCGTTCGAGGTCAAGCCGCTGCATCCGGTGCTCGGATGCGAGATTACCGGCATCACGCTTGCGCAGGCGGTCGAGCCGACGATGTTCGGCAAGGTCTACGAAGCCTTCCTCGATTATGAATTGATCCTGTTCCGCGACGTCGACCTGCCGCCGGCGACGCAAGTCGCATTCGCCCGGCGCTTCGGCGAAATCCAGATCCACGTGATGAACCAGTATCAGAAGTATCCGGAGTTTCCGGAGATCTACATGCTCACCAACGCCGACAAGGACGGCAAGCCGACCGGCAAGCATCCCGATAAAGGAACGCTGCACTGGCACACCGACGGCTCATGGCGCGAGCGCACCGGTCAGGCCACGATGATGTATTCGGAGATCGTGCCGCCGGCCGGCGGCGAAACCGAGTTCGCCGACATGTATTCGGCCTACGACAATCTGCCGGCCGAGATGAAAAAGAGGATCGAGGGCAAGCGCGCGATCCACAATCTCGATTTCTCCCGCACGCGCCGCCATGGCGAAGACCCGATGACGGCCGAGCAGAAAGCGAAAGTGCCGCCGATCGCGCACCCGATCGTGCGCACGCATCCCGAGACCGGCCGCAAGGCAGTCTTCCTCGGCGATCACGCGCAGGAAATCGAGGGCATGGACTACGACGAAGGCCGCGCGCTGATCGAGGAACTGAATGTGCTGATCACGCCGCAGGACCAGGTCTACACCCACGTGTGGAGCCCGCGCGAATGCATGGTGTGGGACAATCGCTGTACCTTGCACCGCGCCACCGGCTTCGACGAGGCGAACCACGTGCGCGTGATGCGCCGCTGCACGATCAACGGGGACCGGCCGTATTGAGTCTGTAGAATCTCTAGCCCGGATGAAGCGCAGCGAAATCCGGGGCTGCTGACTTCCAGGAACAGTAAGACCCGGATTGCGCTTCGCTTCATCCGGGCTACGGCTCGCTTGAATGGAATTCTGCAATGTCCCCCAAAATTCTCGTCTCCTGTCCCTCCGCCGAGGTCGCAGCAATCGCGCGCGAGATGGCGCCGAAGGGTTTCGACACCGTGGTGATCCACAACGATGCCGAGGTCGCCTCCCACCTGTCCGGCCTCGAATACATGATCTGCTATCCGCACATCCCGATGAGCGACGCGTTCTACCAGACCGTGCCGAAGCTCAGGCTCGTGCAGCTTCTCTCCGCCGGCTACGACAACGTCGATCTCGAAGCGGCGCGGCGCGCCAGGGTGCCGGTTTCGAACAACGGCGGCGCCAACGCGATCTCGGTCTCCGAGCACGCGCTGATGCTGATGCTGACGGTATATCGCAAGGTGATCTGGCAGCACGGCAGCGTCTCGGGCGGGCGCTGGCGCGGCAACGGACCGGCGCCGCGCATGTACGAGCTGCACGACAAGACGCTCGGCATCGTCGGCTTCGGCACCATCGGCAGGAAGGTCGCGCGGCTGGCGAAGCCGTTCGGCATGCATGTCCAGTATTTCGATATCGCGCGCCTGTCGGAAGGCGAGGCAGATGCGCACGGCGTGAAGTTCCGCCTGCTGCGCGAGCTGCTGCGCACCTCCGACATCGTGTCGCTGCACGTGCCGCTGAACGACTCGACGCGCCACATGATCGGCAAGGACGAGCTCGAACTGATGAAACCCAACGCGATCATCATCAACACGTCGCGCGGGCCCGTAATCGACGAAGCCGCGCTGCATGCGCACCTCGCGGCCGGCAGGATCTTCGGCGCCGGCCTCGACGTGTTCGACCGCGAGCCGCCGCCGTCGGACAATCCGCTGTTCCGGCTCGACAACGTGGTGCTCACCGCGCATTTCGCAGGCCCCACTTGGGATAATCACGTCGCGCGCTTCCGCAACGCGTTCGACAACGTGCAGCGCGTCGCGCGCGGCGAGCCGCCGCTGTGGGTGGTGCCGGAGCTTGCGGGTTAGCCTTTCGCGCGCGCCTCGCCCGCCTGCGCGAAGATGTTGCCGATCCCGGCGGCGGACTGCGGGCGCTGCGCGGGATGCGGCGCCATCAGGTGGCTGACGAGCCGCGCGATCGCCGGATCGATGCCGCGGCTGCCCAGTGCGCGGCGCACGCGGCGCATCTCCCCGTAGCCCCTGAAACGCGAACGCGTCTGCGACGGCGCCGGCCGTTCGCCGGTCAGCATCTCGTACGCGATGATCCCGAGCGCGTAGAGGTCGGCGCGTTGGTCCACACGGCGGCCGCGCGCCTGCTCGGGCGCCATGTAGGCGGGCGTGCCGGCCCCCGCGCCGCCGCGCGCACCCGCGAGTAGCGCGACGCCGAAGTCGATCAGCACCGGCGTAGCGCCGCCGCGCAGGATGATGTTGTCCGGCTTGAGATCGCGATGAACGACGCCGGCGCCATGCACCGCCGCCAGCGCGAAGGCGATGTGCGCGAGCACGTCGAGGCTCCGCGCGGCGTCGAACGTCAGCATCGCCTCGCGGAGCGTTGGCCCCGCGACGAACTCCTCGACGACCAGCGTATCGCCGCCCTCGACCGGAAGCACGGCATAAACCCGTGCGATGCCGGGATGATCGAGCCGCGCGGCGGCGGCAACTTCGGTGCGCGCCGCCTGCAGCAGTTGCTCGCGCAGCGCCGGATCGTAGTGCGCACCGCGCGCGGCGCGCTTGATTGCGACCTCGATGCCGAGCTCGAGGTCGTAGGCGCGCGAAACCTTGCCGAACGCGCCCGATCCGAGCGCGCGCTGGCGCACGAAACGGCGCTGCGGGTCGATCTCCGTGCTGCCCGCAGGCGCGTCCGCGATCCGCTGCGGCCCGCCATGATCCGCCATCAGGCGCGAGCGGACCGTGTCGGCATGGCCGGTCAGGCCGCGCGTCAGCGCGCGGCGCAGCGCCGCGCTCAAGGTGCGCTCGGCCTCGTTGTGTCGATCGAGCCGTTCCAGCGCCGTGGCTTGAACAAGCCGCGCGCGCACCTCGCGCGCCGCGAGATCGTCATCGGCATAGCGTGAGACCACATTGCCGAGCAGCGCAGCGGCTCGTTCTGCATCGCCGCGCGCGAGCGCAAGTTCGGCTTGCGTCTCGGCAATCTCGACGCGCTCGAACGCGTCGTCGGCGTCGGGTGCGTGCGCACGGGCGCAATCGAGTGCAGTCGCCGCCGCGGCGAAGTCGCCCGACTTGGCCGCGCTGCGCGTGACCTCCAGATGCGCCAGCAAAAGCAGGCGGGCAGGCGCCTGCGCCAGCACTTGCCCCATCGCGGTGAGTTGCGTGCGCGCGCTCCCGGCCGCTCCGGCCGCAATGCTCGCCTGCAGCAGGTTGACCCAGGCGCGCTGGAATTCGCGCCGCGGGAGCGCCGCTCCGCCAAGCTCCAGCGCGCGGGCAAGCAGCGCCTGCGCATCCGCCGCGCGCCCGATCTCCATTTGCAGGCGCCCGGCCTCGATCAGCGCCAGTGCGACCGTGAGCGGATTGCCTGAAGCTTCGGCGACGACGCGCAGCAGCGCAAACGCTGCCTCGCGACTCTCGCCGCGCCAGCTGAACACGGTTGCGATCGCCTGGTAGACCGGCGCAAGCTCTTGCCGGTGATCGCCGCCCTCGAGCAGGCGGCGCGCTTCATGCAGATCGCCGAGCGCTTCGCCGCCGAAGCCGAGCCGGTTGGTGGCGATCGCGCGCGCGCGCAGGAAACGCGCCCGCGTCACGGTGTCATCGCGCAGCGCCGGCTCGAGCGTGCGCAGCGCCTGCAGCACGGCATCGGCGGGCTTGTTGCCGGCAAGATCGGCGAGGCACGCTTCGAGCGCGGCGCGCGGGTCGTCGACGACCATTTGCGCCGGATCCATCCCGCTATCGCAGGCTGCTCTGCCGCGCCGGCACCCATTGATAGACGCGGATCGTGTAGATCAGATCGGCGCCGGCCAGCTCGTCGGTCACTTCGCGGTTGTTGTAGACGACCATCTCCACATCGCGCGGATTGACCGAGGGGTCCGCGATGCGCATGCCCTCGGTTCGCTGCGCGTCGATCGCGCAGCCGGCCCGCGGCTTTGCCGGATCGCCGGTGTTTTGCTGCGCCGGGGTGAGCAGGCGGCAGCCGATGAAGGGGTAGGCCCCTGCTTTCGTCGCGCCGGCGAGCTTGCCGTCGACAAACAGCGCGAGCTGCGCGCCGCGCCCCTCCGCGACGACCAGGAACAGATAATCGGCGGCAGGCGCGAGCTTCAGCGGGATCTCGGAGAAATTCACGTAGATGTCGTTGGCACCCTCGTTGCCCTTCTCCGTCACCCGCTTGCCGGACTTCGCGTTCATCTTGCGCGTGACCTCGACCAGCTTGCGCGGCGCGACCCCGTCGGCGGGACGCGCCTCCTGCAGCGCTATCTCCGGGATGGAATCTTTCGAGGATGCGAAATTCTCCGCCACCGAGGTCCAGTGTGCGCGCGCATCTGCCAGCTTCTGCTCCGCCGTGCCGTCGAGCATGTCGCGCACGAGATCGGCGCGCTGCGCGTAATTGACCAGCGCGGCATTGGGAACGCGCCGCCCCTCGACCGCGATCATGTTCATCGAGTTGGCGAGGCCGACGACACGGCCGCTTGGGCCGACGATCGGGCTGCCGCTTTGTCCGCCCGTGGTCGGCAGGTCGTGGTGAATGAGCTGGCGCAGGGCCGGCGCCGCGGGCAGATGAAACATGTCCGTCACCGCCGTCACGACGCCAACGTGCTGCTCCGGCGTCGCCCCGATGCCTTGCGACCACGTGTTGCGAAAGCCTTCGGTCGGATAGCCCGAGGTGCCAAGCGGCGCTCCTGCGGCAAGGCCATTGAGTTCTTCCGTCGTTGCGATTTCGAGTCTGGCCTCGGGCGGCAACGTTCCCGTGACGCGCAGCAGGGCAACGTCGTAGCCGTTGCCGGACAGCTCCTGCGAGTTGCCGCGATACTGTCCGATCAGCCTCAGATCAGAGAACAGGAATGCGTTGAATGGCACGTAGCCGGGATGCAGTCTGTGCTCGACCACCTCGTAAATTTGTCCGTTCGCGCCGGGCGCGCGCACGATCATCCGCTCGCGATTGCGGATGCCCTCGCGCAAAATCGCAACATGCGCGTTGGTGGCCAGCAGATTGGGTCCGACCACCCAGGCGGTGCCGGCGGCTTTGACGCGCTGCTCGGCATCCTGCAATTGCACGTGATAAACGGCGCGCGAAAGATGCGCGCGCGCCTCCGGCCCGATGCGCAGATTGGCCTCGCGCGCGAGCGCGTCGGCAAATTCCTTCTGCGCGGCATCGAGGCGCGCGGTCGTATTGCTGGTTGAGATGTAGTTGTAGGCGGCAAACGCGCCGCCGCCGACGGCGACGATAACGGCGAGCGCCGCCACCGCCCGCGCAACGCGGGCCATGGTGCCGGCTTGCGTCGCGATCGCGCGCGCGGAAGGCGCCTCGGCTTGCCCCGCGGTGCGCAGATAATTGTCGGTGCGGGCATCCTCGCCGATGCCGACGCCGAGCGCCGGGCCGCCGACGCGGCCGAGCTCGATCTTCGCGCCGTCGCGCACCACCTGGCCGTTGTCGGCCGGGGTGCCGTCGATGGCGACGAACGGCGTGCCGAACAATTCCACCGTCCACGCTCCGGACGGCTTCCTGATCAGCGCGAAATGATGGCGCGCGACCGCGGTTTCTTCCGGCGGAAACTGCACATCGCAATCGAGCTGGCGCCCGACGACGACGCGGTCCTTGTCGGTGATTTTGACCTCGGTTCCAGCCTGCGGCCCGTTCAGATGCCGGATGGTCAGCATGCCCCGCCCCCCAGTTGCCCCGGCGGCAATTATCAGCCGCCGCGGCGGGTCAGGCAATCGGCCTGCCGCATCGACTATCGCGGAACATCGGGTGGCGGCCCGCATTTGATGAGGGTGGGGCGGCTCCTCATTCATGCCGGAGAGATCGATGGATGACATCGGCGGCACGCGTACCCCGGTAACCGACGGAGAGGCGATCGCGCGCGACCGCGCCGATCCAACGGCGATATCACGCCGGGGGAGCACCTTGCGAACCGTCCTCGGTAGCTTGGTAGTGCTGCTCCTTGTCGCGGGAGCCGTCTACTACTTCGCAGGCCGCAATACCGGCACCGAGGTCGCCCCCCAGACGCAGCCGCGGCAGGCCGAGCGCCCCGCGGAAACTCCGGCCCCGCGTCCGCCGGCAGCTAATCCGGCGGCGCAAGCAGCCTCACCCGCGTTGCCCGCGTCACCACAATCGCCACCGTCTGCATCACCTCCGCAGCCGCCACAGCAATCGGCCGCTCCCGCCGCGCCGCCCGCCCCCGCGCGGCCGGCGAACCAGGCTGAGGCCACGCCGGGTACCCCGCCTGCCGCAGGCGGCCGGGAGGGCGCGCCGATGAGCAATCGCCCGACGGCGTTGCCGGGAAACGAAGAGGTCCTGTTCGTGCAGCGGGCGCGCGCCAATATCCGGTCCGAGCCGGGCCGCAACGGCCGCGTGATTGGGACCGCCGCGCGGGGGAGCCAGGTCAGGGTGATCGGGCGCGCGAAGAACTGGGTCGAAGTCGAGACAGATGCCGGCAAAGGCTGGATCGGCAGCAGCCTGCTCGGGCCCAACGCGCCGGGGAGCCGGTGAGCGCTTCAGGCGCTGGGCGACCACGTTTGGCCGGTTGAATTTACTTTGTCTCGACTCTGCTCCACCCCACCACGGCGTCGGGCACGGAATCGACCGAGGCGAAATACGGCTTGATGTCGATCAGCGGCGTGCCGTCGAGGCAGTCGAGGCCGATGACGGAGAGGGTCGTGTCATCGACCGCCAAGAGCCGCACCACGCTCATCGCGATCGGATTCGGCCGCACCGGCGAGCGCAGCGCGAACGTGCCGTGCCGTCCGCTATGGCGCGAAACCTGCACGACGAGATCGCGCCGCGCCTGATGCATGAAATAGAGAACGACGAGATGCGTGCAGGTTTCGACGCCCTCCAGCGCCGCGGCGTAGCGTGGATCGAGCTCGATCGTGCACGCTGAGTCCGAGCCGCGCGCATTGCGCGGGCAATCGCTGCGCGCCGTCCATGGTGTGCGGATGCGGCCGATGAAATAAACGCCGGCGTCGAACGTCTCGGGCAGAGTGATGGCGATCTCGCCTGCGCGAACCTCTTTACTCATGCGAGGCTGCCTGTCGCGGAGCGATGGCCCAAAGGTATCCCGCGCGTCCCCGCGAAAGCGGGGATGCCCCCTGGAGCCTGTACTCGGGCTAGCCGAAGGCTGGACCCGAGTACGGGCATGAGCGGAGCCTGGGTCAACCGCGTCAGTTCAGCAGCTTGATGTCGTCCGGCGCCTGCGGCGGGGTTTTGATGGCGATCGCCTTGAACGGCGCGCCCTCGGTCTTGGTGCCGCCGTGCGCGGTGCCCTTCGGGATGATCACGAGATCGCCCGGCTTGATCTGCACTTCCTTGTCGCCGAGCCAGATCGTGCCGGTGCCTTCGAGATAATACTGGATCTCGTTCGCGTTGGTGTGCAGGTGCTTCGGCACGGGCCCCGCCTGGACTGCGAGCGTCATGCCGTCCTGGATCACGATCCCCTTGGAACGAAGCCCCGTCCCCGACGGCATGCCGAGCTTGTCGCCGGCAAGGTCAGGCACGTGGATCACCATGGGGGTCAGTTCGTTCGCGGCTTGCGCTTGCGGTGACATGCGCGAGACCATCGCGCCAGCCACGAAGGCGAGCGCCAGCGAACCAAGGAAGAAAATGCGGTTCATCGAAGTCCTCCCGATTTATTTTTTGAACGCCAGAGGGTAATCCGCAGCGGTCAGCCGCCACAAGGACAACCTTTGCGCATTTCCATCGCCGACATCACGAACGCGTTTCCCGATTACCGTGTCGCGTTCGTCGCGGCCGAGAGGCTGACGATTGCGGCCGAGCGGCCCGCAGCGCTCGATGCCCTCATTTCGCAGCGCGAGGAGGGGGCGCGCGCGACTTGGGGCGGGACGGAGTTGTCCCAGGTCCCCGGCATCGCGGCGTGGCGCACGGCCTACAAGGGCTTCGGCATCAAGCAGACCCGCTACCGCTCTTCGGTCGAGCGACTCTTGAAGAACGTCCTCGCCGGCCGGCCGCTCGCGCGCGTGAATGCATTCGTCGATCTCTACAATGCGGTGTCGCTCGCCCACGTGCTCCCGCTCGGGGCGGACGATCTCGCGCACGTGGCGCCGCCGCTCGCCTTTCGCTACGCGCGCGAGGGCGACAGCTTCGTCGACATGGCCGAGGAAGGCGATGCGCCCGAGGCGCCAAAGCCCGGCGAGGTCGTCTACGCCGACGCCGCTCACGTGCTGTGCCGGCGTTGGAACTGGCGCCAGGATGCCCGCTCGCTGATCACGCCGCAGACCACCCACGCGGTGGTGACGGTGCAGGCGAACGGGGCGGGCGATGTGGTCGCGGGCGCGGATGATCTGGTTGATCTGATTGGATTATTTTGCGGCGGCCGATGCCGCGTGACGGTCCTCGATCGCGCCCGTCCGGCCGCTGAGCTCTAGTGACTGGCGCCCCCATCGCTGCCGAACGGTGTGGGCAATCACGACCTGCCGCCTTGCGCCGGCCTTTCCCCTGACATAAAGATATCCTTATATGTTTATGTGAAGAGTTGGGATAGTTCCCACATGCGTCCGGCGCCGCTCGACTTCGATTCTCTCCATACCGCCCTGCGTGCCGCGGGCGAAGGCACGCGCCTGCGCGTGCTGGCGCTGCTTGCCGAGGCCGATCTGACCGTATCGGACCTCACCAAAATCCTGCGCCAGTCGCAGCCGCGCATCTCGCGCCACCTGAAGCTGTTGGCCGAGGCGGGGCTGGTCGACCGCTTCCGCGAGGGGAGTTGGGCGTTCTATCGCTTGGGTGAGCGCGGCGGCGTTGCCGACATCGCGCAGATGCTGATCGGCCGGCTCGATCCTGCCGATCCGGTCGTGCTGCGCGATCGCGGCCGGCTTGCCGCCGTGCGCGCGGCGCGCGCGGCTGCGGCGCAAACCTACTTCAGCCAGCACGCCGCCGAATGGGACCGCATCCGCCGCCTGCATGTGACCGACGCGGCGGTCGAGAGCGCGATCGAGACCGCGCTCGCCGACCGCCCGATCCGCTCGCTGCTCGATCTCGGCACCGGCACGGGGCGCATGCTCGAATTGTTCGGCCCCGCGATCGAACGCGGGCTCGGCATCGACATGTCGCTCGACATGCTGGCACTCGCCCGCGCGCGGCTCGAGCGCGCCGGCTTGAAGCATTGCAGCGTGCGCCAGGGCGACATCTACGAGCTGCCGGTGCCGAAGGATTCCTTCGATGTGGTGGTGATCCATCAGGTGCTGCACTTCCTCGACGACGGCGCGCGCGCGGTCGCCGAAGCCGCGCGCACCTTGCGTCCGCAAGGCCGGCTGCTGGTGGTCGATTTCGCGCCGCACGATCTGGAATTCCTGCGCGGGGAGCACGCGCATCTGCGCCTCGGCTTCGCGCCGGAGACGGTCGATCAATGGATGAGGGCCGTCGGCCTCGACGTGGCGCTGCATCGCACGCTGCCGCCCGAACCGGGCTCGGACGGAAAGATCGCGGTGTCGCTCTGGCTCGCGCGCGACCCGCGGCTCGCGCTGGTCTCCTCGGCTCAAGGAGTTGCGTGATGAGCGACAGCGAGCGGGCAAGCCGCCATGTCGGGAGACCGCGCATCCGCGTCTCGTTCGAGTTCTTCCCGCCGAAGACCGAAGAGATGGAGCGCACGCTGTGGGACTCGATCGAGCGGCTCGCGCCGTTGCGGCCGAATTTCGTCTCGGTCACCTACGGCGCCGGCGGCTCGACCCGCGAGCGCACCCACGCGACAGTGAAGCGCATCCTGAGCCAGACCGCGCTCACGCCGGCCGCGCATCTCACTTGCGTGAGCGCGACGTGCGGCGAAGTGGACGACGTCATTCGCGCCTATCACGACGCGGGCGTGCGCCACATCGTGGCACTGCGCGGCGATCCCGCCGGCGGCGCCGGCGAGAAATACGCGCCGCATCCGGGCGGATACGAGAACGGCGCCGCGCTGGTCGCCGGCATCAAGCGCATCACCGATGCCGAGGTGACGGTCTCGGCCTATCCGGAGAAGCACCCGGATTCAGCCTCGGTCGATGCCGATATCGACATGCTCAAGGCCAAGGTCGATGCCGGCGCCTCGCGTGCCATCACGCAGTTTTTCTTCGAGAACGATCTCTACTTCCGCTACCTCGACCGCGTGCGCGCGCGCGGCATTGCGGTGCCGGTCACGCCCGGCATCCTGCCGGTGCAGAATTTCAAGCAGGCCAAGGGCTTCGCGGAACGCACCGGCGCCTCGGTGCCGGATTGGCTCGCAGCGCGCTTCGACGGGCTCGATGACGATCCGGCGACGCGCAAGCTGATCGCCGCCGCCATCGCGGCCGAGCAGGTGCTCGATCTGGTCGATCGCGGCGTTTCGGATTTCCACTTCTACACCATGAATCGCGCCGATCTCGTCTACGCGATCTGTCATCTGTTGGGTCTGCGGCCCGCGCCGAAGCAGGAGGCCGCCGAATGAGCGTGGAAAAGACGCTGCTCGCCGAGGCGGCCAAACGCATCCTCATTCTCGATGGTGCGATGGGCACCATGATCCAGGAATACAAGCTGGACGAAGCCGGCTATCGCGGCGCGCGCTTCGACGCGTGGAACCGCGAGGTGCGCGGGAACAACGATCTCTTGAATCTCAGCCAGCCGAAGGCGGTGCGTGACATCCATCTCGCCTATTTCCGCGCCGGCGCCGACATCGTCTCGACCAACACGTTCTCCTCGACCGCGATCGCGCAGGCTGATTACGGCATGCAGGACATCGCGTATGAGCTGAATTTCGAGGGCGCGCGGCTGGTGCGCGCTGCTGCGATCACGGCGGAGAACGAGGATGGGCGCAAGCGCTTCGTTGCCGGCGCGCTCGGGCCGACCAACCGCACGGCATCGATCTCGCCGGATGTGTCCAATCCAGGCTTCCGCGCCATCACGTTCGATCAATTGCGCGAGGCTTATGCCGAGCAGGTGAGGGGCCTGCTCGACGGCGGCGCGGACCTCCTGCTGATCGAGACGATCTTCGACACGCTCAATGCCAAGGCGGCAATCTGCGCGATCATGGACGAGACCGAGGCGCGCGGCGTCCGCGTGCCGGTGATGATTTCCGGCACCATCACCGATCTCTCCGGCCGCGTGCTGTCGGGCCAGACGCCGGCAGCGTTCTGGAATTCGATCCGGCACGTGGTGCCGTTTTCGGTCGGTTTGAATTGCGCGCTCGGCGCGAAGGAAATGCGCGCGCATATAGCCGAGCTCTCGCGCATCGCCGGCACGCTGGTGTGCGCCTATCCGAACGCCGGCCTGCCGAACGAGTTCGGGCTGTACGACGAAAGCCCCGAATACATGGCCGAGCTGCTCGCCGAGTTCGCGAGCGCCGGCCTCGTCAACATCGTCGGCGGCTGCTGCGGCACGACGCCGGCGCATATCCGCGCGATCGCGGACGCCGTGAAGGACATGCCGCCGCGCCAAATCCCCGAGATCGAGCCGCGGCTGCGCCTCTCCGGCCTCGAGCCGTTCACGCTCACCAACGAGATTCCATTCGTCAACGTCGGCGAGCGCACCAACGTCACCGGCTCGGCCAAGTTCCGCAAGCTGGTCACGGCGGGCGATTTCTCCGCCGCGCTCGCAATCGCGCGCGATCAGGTCGAGAACGGCGCTCAGGTGATCGACGTCAACATGGACGAGGGGCTTCTGGATTCTGAAGCCGCGATGGTCACGTTCCTGAACCTGATCGCGAGCGAGCCGGACATCGCGCGCGTGCCGGTGATGATCGACTCGTCCAAGTTTGCCATCATCGAGGCCGGCCTGAAGTGCGTGCAGGGCAAGGCGGTCGTCAATTCCATCTCGATGAAGGAAGGCGAGGCCGAGTTCATCAGGCATGCCAGGACCGTGCGCCGCCATGGCGCGGCGGTCGTCGTCATGGCGTTCGACGAGAAAGGCCAAGCCGACACGTTCGCGCGCAAGACCGAAATCTGCGCGCGCGCCTACAAGATCCTCACCGAACAGGTCGGCTTCCCGCCCGAGGACATCATCTTCGATCCGAACATCTTCGCAATCGCGACCGGCATCGAGGAGCACAACAATTACGGCGTCGACTTCATCGAGGCGGCGCGCTGGATCAGGGCGAACCTGCCCGGCGTGCACATCTCCGGCGGCGTGTCGAATCTCTCCTTCGCGTTCCGCGGCAACGAGCCGGTGCGCGAGGCGATGCACTCGGTGTTCCTCTATCACGCGATCAAAGCCGGCATGGACCTAGGGATCGTCAATGCCGGCCAGATGGCGGTGTACGACGACCTCGATCCGGAATTGCGCGAGGCGTGCGAGGACGTCGTGCTTAACCGGCGCGACGACGCGGCGGAGCGTCTGCTCGGCATCGCACAGCGTTTCCAGGGCAAGGGCAAGGAAGCGAAGGAGGCCGATCTCGCCTGGCGCGAATGGCCGGTCGACAAGCGGCTGTCGCACGCGCTGGTGCACGGCATCACGGATTTCATCGCCGACGACACCGAGGAGGCGCGCAAGAGCGCAAAACGAGCGCTTGACGTGATCGAAGGTCCGCTGATGGCCGGCATGAACGTGGTCGGCGACCTGTTCGGTTCGGGCAAGATGTTCCTGCCGCAAGTGGTGAAGTCCGCGCGCGTGATGAAGCAGGCGGTCGCGTATCTGCTCCCCTACATGGAGCAGGAGAAGGCTGCGAGCGGCGCCAGCCAGGCGAAGTCCGCCGGCAAGGTCGTGATGGCGACCGTGAAGGGCGACGTGCACGACATCGGCAAGAACATCGTCGGCGTCGTGCTCCAGTGCAACAACTACGAGGTGATCGATCTCGGCGTGATGGTGCCGGCGACGAAGATCCTGGAAACCGCGAAGGCCGAGAAGGCCGACATCATCGGCCTGTCGGGCCTGATCACACCGTCGCTCGACGAGATGTGCCATGTGGCGGCCGAGATGGAGCGCGAAGGCTTCGCGCTGCCGCTGCTGATCGGCGGCGCGACGACCAGCCGCGTGCACACCGCGGTGAAGGTGCATCCGAACTACCGGCGCGGGCAGGCGGTGTACGTCACCGATGCGAGCCGCGCGGTCGGGGTGGTGTCGCAGCTGATGTCGCCGCAGTCGCGCGATCCTTATGTTCGCGACGTGCGCGCCGAGTATGCCAAGCTCGCGGCCGCGCATGCGCGCGCCGAGGAGAACAAGCGGCGGCTGTCGCTCAAGGACGCGCGCAAGAACGCGCTCAAGCTCGACTGGGCGAATTATCAGCCGACGAAGCCGCGCTTCCTCGGCACGCGCGTGTTCGACGATTCCTCCGTCGCCGAACTGGTCGACTACATCGACTGGTCGCCGTTCTTCTCCACCTGGGAGCTGACCGGCAAATTTCCCGCGATCCTCGACGACGAGAAATTCGGCGCGGCGGCGCGGTCGCTCTATGACGACGCGACCGCGATGCTGAAGAAGATCGTGGAGGAGAACTGGTTCAAGGCCGCCGCGATCGTCGGCTTCTGGCCGGCGCATTCGGATGGCGACGACATCGTGCTCGACGGCGGCGAGGTCCTGCACACACTGCGCCAGCAGTTGGCGCGCCGCGAGGGGCGCGCCAATGTGGCGCTCGCCGATTTCATCGCACCGAAGGAGTCCGGCGTGCAGGACTACGTCGGTGCGTTCGTCGTCACCGCCGGCATCGGCGAGGATGTGATCGCCGATCGCTTCAAGCACGCGAACGACGATTACTCCTCGATCATGGTCAAGGCGCTCGCCGATCGCCTCGCCGAAGCCTTCGCCGAGCGCATGCACCAGCGCGTGCGCAAGGAGCTTTGGGGCTATGCGGGCGATGAGAAATTCGCGCCGCGAGAGCTGATCGAGGAGAAATACCGCGGCATCCGCCCGGCGCCCGGTTATCCGGCACAGCCCGATCACACCGAGAAAGGCACGCTATTCCGTTTGATCGATGGCGAGCGCGTTGGTGTGAGGCTGACGGAGAGTTTTGCGATGTGGCCGGGCGCCTCGGTATGCGGGCTCTATCTCGGCCACCCGGAGGCGCATTACTTCGGCGTCGGCAAGATCGAGCGCGACCAGGTCGAGGACTATGCGGCGCGCAAGGGCTGGAGCGTGCTGGAATGCGAGCGCTGGCTCGCGCCGGTGCTCAACTACGATCCGCTCGCGATCGCCAGAGAGGCGGCGGAGTAGCACACACTCCGCTCATGCCCGCGAAAGCGGGCATCCAGTTCTTCCTTCATTCGGGCTCTGGGTCCCCGCTTTCGCGGGGACGAGCGGATCGCGAGACATCAATCCGGCAGCGCGTTCACGCCCGCCGCTACGGTGGCAAACCGGTCGGCGATGGCGGCGAGCGCGTTGCGCTGAACCTCATCGGCGCTCAATGCCGCGCCGCAGCGGATCGGGCAGCGCGCGCGTCGCGGTCGCGCTCGCGATGACGGTGGCCTTGAAGCCGAGGTCGATCGAGGCGCGCGCGGTCGCCTCCACGCACATGTGCGTCATGAAGCCGACCAGCACCACGTTCGGCTTCTTCAGCGCGGCAAGCCGGCTCGCGAGATCGGTCGAGGCAAATGCGTTGGGCAGGTTCTTGTGCACCACTGCTTCGCCCGGCGCGGGCGTCGCTGGCGAGGCAACCTCGAAACCCGGGGTATCGGGCCCGAACGCGCCGCCGGCCTTGCCCTGATGCACGATGTGGATCACCGGCGTGCGCAAGGCGCGGGCGCGCGCCAGCAGCTTGCCGATCTCGGCGAGCGCCGGCTCGACCTGATGCAGCGGCAGCTTGCCGTCGACATATTCGCGCTGCGCGTCGATCACCACGACGGTGGCTTCGGACAGAGGTGGCGGCGCCGGATTCGCACCGGCCATTTCGAGCAGGGTTTTCGGCTTCATCGAGCTTGCTTAGCGCAAAAATGCGAACACCGGAAAGGCATCCCCTCCCGGTGTCCGCTCGAAACTTGCCGCCACGGTCACGTGGCGGGACTTTTTGTGAGTTGGCGCTATGACGGGACTTCTAGAACGCTCCGAGCACGATGGCGCCGACAAACGCGAATGCTGCGCATACTGCAAGCGCGCTGAGGACGTTCAGCCTCAAAGCTATGTCCACGCGGGGCCTCCCTCGCTGTTGACATGGTGACAGCCTACCAAAGTCTAAGGCCAGGCCGAAGCACATAACGTGCTGCACTGCGAAGCGTTCCGCAGCCTCGGCCAGCGGCGTCAACGAAGCATCACCAAGGCCCGGACATCTATCGGCAAAATAATTTTTGTTTTGCTCCGAAGGACACCCGCAGTTCGACCTTTGGCGGTGTCCGGTAGACTTAGGTGCGGCTTGCCAACGCCCGCTCGGTGAACAGCGCGGCCTCCAGCGCTGCCCGGTCACGGCCGAAACGGCCGACGATCTGCACCCCAAGGGGCATCCCGGCGCCATCGCTGAGGCCCGGCACGTTGACGCAGGGCGTGCCCATCAGGGTCCACAGCCAGTTGAAGTTCGCCACGCCGGTCGCGCCGATACCGTGCGGTGCTGCGCCCGGCGCCGAAGGCGTGAGGATCACGTCGAAATCAGCCATCAGGTGGGCCAGCGCGAGGCGTGCGCGCTTGGCGATGCGCCGCGCATCGTCATAGGCATCGACACCGACCGTCTTGGCTTCGTCGAGCATCGCGACGGTCTTCGGGCCGAGCAGGTCGCGCTTGTTGTCGTACTCGAACGCATAGGAGAGGCCGGCTTCGTAAAGGATGATGACCTTGTGCGCACGCCAGGCATCCTGCAGCAGCGGCGGCAGCGCCACTTCCGTCACGCTCGCGCCCGCAGCTTCGAGATCGCGCGCGGCCGTGTCCACCGCATTCTGCATGTCGGGACTCGCGTCCGCCCAGATGTGCGTGTGCATCAGCGCAACGCGCGGTGCCGTCGGCGCCGCGCGATCGACGCGCAGGTCGCGGCCCGACATCGCGGCGGTGGCGAAGGCAACGTCGGCGACCCCCGCGCCATAGAAGCCGACCGTGTCGAGCGACCACGCGTAGCACTTCACCCCGATTGTCGGGATGAGCTTGTACGAAGGCTTGAAGCCCGCGACGCCGCAATAGGCGGCAGGCCGGATGACCGAGCCCGCGGTCTGCGATCCCGTCGCGATCGGCACCATGCCGGCCGCGACCGCGGCGGCCGAGCCGGAGGACGAGCCGCCCGGGGTGTGCGCGAGATTGTGCGGATTGCGGGTCTTGCCGGTCTGCTGGTGGGCGAATTCGGTCGTCACCGTCTTGCCGAGGATGTTGCCGCCGGCGCGGCGCAGCATCGTCACGGTCGAGGCATCGCTCGCGGGCTGGTGGCCCCTGTAGGCCGCCGAGCCGTATTCGGTCGGCATGTCGTGCGTGTCGTAGATGTCCTTCAGCCCGACCGGAAGGCCGCGCAGCGGCAGTGCGCGCAGGCGCGCGGCATCCGTGCGGGCGAACGCGCGGGCTTTTTCAATGGCGAGGTAGGTGAACGCGCCGACGTCATCCTCCCGCGCCGAAATCGCGGCGGCACAGAGGTCGACGAGGCCTTCTGGCGTAAGCTCGCCCGCCTCGACGCGGCGCGCAAGATCGAGGGCAGGGAGCAGGCGGTCGGGACGGGAGAGCATGCTTGGATTCCTGTTTGGCGCCGCAACGTAGCAAGGAAGGGTAGGCGAGTGAAATCGCGGATTGGCGTCCGCGGCGCCCACCCCAACATCGCGGAACGTGATAGGCTCTGCCCTTCGCTTGGGGGCTGACCGCAATGCTCGACTATTTCCGGCAGGTCGCGCTCTTCGATTCCGCGCTTGCGCTGTTTCTCATCCTTGCCGTCAACTGGGCCTTCACGCTCGTCCACATCCTGCAGGAATGGAAGGGCGCGGAGGTGCCGTTGTGGCGCGTATTCGGCGCAGTGGTCGGCACGTTTGTGCCGAACCGGCTCGGCTTCTTCGCGTTCACCGTTTTCCTCTGCGCCGCGCACTGGTTGGTCGGCGCCATGGCGATCGCCGGCTGGCCGATGTTCCCGGGACATCCGTGGTGGTCGATCTGGGCGCTCGGCGCGCTGGTCGGCGCGCGCATTGCGGACAGCGTCGTGTCGCATTGGCTGCTTTACGGACTGGGTTACCGGCCGAACCCGGGGCTCCCGTCCACGGTACTCTATGCCATCGAGGCGATCTTCATCCTCACGGTTTTTCACAAGGGCTACCTGCTCAACCCGGACGCCTGGTGGAAGGGCTTCGCCTCCGGCGCGATCTTTTTCATCGCGGTGCTGCCGGGGCTTTGGCTGCTGCGTTGGGCGGTGCCGGCATGGCGGCGTGATCCATGGGTGAGGGGCGAACCCATCCCCGCCTGGGCCAGGGACTAACGGCGTAGGTGGAACTGCCGCCCCGCCGGGAACTATCGGGGCGGCTGCGCGATTGCCTCTCCGGCTTTCTCTTTCCCGGATGGACCCCATGAGCAACACGGAACGCACCGAACAGCGCACCAACGGCATGAAGGATTACGAGGCCGCCCTCGACGATATCGCCGAGCGCGGCGCTGCCGCGATCAAGAATACGAAAGCCCGTGTCGACCGCGTGGTGAGCGATGTCGCCGACAAGGGCGAGGAGGCCCTGCAGAGCGCGCGCGACGCCCGCGACACCGTTGCGGATGCGATCCTGCGCTCGGTCCGCGAGCGCCCCTACACGACCCTCGCCATCGCGGGCTTCCTCGGCTTCCTGTACGGCGCGATGCGCCGCCGCTGAGCAGAAGCCCTCCGACCTGTCTTCCGGCTGTTGTGCCGACCGTATAGTCTCGCCACATCCGCGGGCAACGTGCGCCGAGCACGCGCCCGCGTTTCGCCGCTCCGCGAGAGCGGCCGCAACAAGGGAGGATTTATGATGCGTCGCGTGATGTTCATATCGTTGCTGTTGGGTGCCGCGCTTGCCGCAACGCCCGTTCTGGCCGAAATGGCGGCACCGCAGCCGGCGCCGGCAGGCCCGCCTGCCTACGGCGAGCAGATCAATATCGAACAGGCCAAGAAGGCCGCCGCGGCCGCCGTCGAGGAAGCGAAGAAGATCAACACGTTCATGGCCGTCGCGGTGGTCAGCCCGTCCGGCGATCTCGTCTACTTCGAGAAGATGGACAACACGCAATACGCCTCGGTCAACATCGCGGTTCACAAGGCACGCACCGCGGCGCGCTTCCGCCGGCCGACATCGAGCTTCGAGGAGCGCGTTGGGCAGGGCGGCGTCGGCCTCACGCTGCTGACGCTCGACGACATCATTGCCTCCCCCGGCGGCAATCCGATCATCGTCGGCGGCAAGCTGATCGGCGCGATCGGCCTCTCCGGCGGCACCGGCGCGCAGGACAACCAGGCCTCGCTCGCGGGCGTCAACGCGCTGAAGTAAGACGCGGACCTCTTCCGCTCATTGCCGCGAAAGCGGCAATCCAGATTCAAGAACTGGGTCCCCGCTGTCGCGGGGACGAGCGGGGGGAGGGACGCGACTCTCATTCGCCCGTGTCGCCGTCGGCGCGGCCCTTCAGCTCGTCCGCGAGGGTGTAGCCCGCCATCAGCCCGTCGACCATGCCGGTCGCGCCCGGCCAGTCGAAGGTGCGGAAGCTGTGGCCGCTGGTGACGAACTTCGCGCCGGCATAGAACATCTCATACTGCGTATGACGCGAGCCGAATTCCGAGCCGATCGCATCCCACGCAACCTTCATGAACTTCACCTTCTCGTCCGGCTCCATCTTCGCCGCGCGCTGCGTCGTGCGGATGATCTTTGCCAGATGCGGATCGGCGTAATCCGCGATCGATGACGGCAGCATGATCAGCGCGCCGCCGGCGAGCTCGCGCAGGATACCGATGACGCGCGGGTAAAGGTCCTGCGTCAAGACCTGCGCGGCGTACATCATGTGCCGGTTCGGCACCCAATAGCCGTTGTGCATCGTGCCGTCGGCCTCCATCCCGGCAAGCATCGCGTGCACCATGCCGACATTGGCGGCGAGAAAGCCGAGTTGTTCGCGCACCGGCGGCATCGCGGTGGTGCCGATCGCCTCGGTGATGCGGTGCGCAAGGCCGCAGAGGAATTTCAGCTTCACCGACAGGCGAATCTGCGCCTGGTAGTTCTGGAACGTGTGCGCGGGCGTGTCGTGAAACTGGGCGCGGCACATATCGGTGTCGCGATGCACGAACACGCGTTCCCACGGCACCTTGACGTCGTCGAAATACATCAGCGCGTCGTTCTCGTCGAAACGCGACGACAGCGGGTTGTCGAACACCGACACCGCGTGCGCCTCGTAGGATTTGCGCGACAGCACGCGCAGCCCCTTGATGTTCATCGGCACCGCGCAGGAGAAGGCGATATCTTCCTCGCCCGGCTTGAGCGGCTGCATGTTGGCGACGAACACGTCGTTGGCCATGATCGACGAGGTGCCGAGCAGCTTTGCGCCGCGGATGGTGATGCCGCCGGGATCCTCGTCGACGATCTTCGCGACCAGCCCCTCGGCCTGGTCGCCCCAGTCCTTGGCGCGCTCGGCCTGCGGGTTGATGATCACGTAAGTCAGAAAGTAATCGTTGCGGCTTGCTTCCTCGACATAGTCGCGCAGCGCCCTGGCACGCGCAGCCCCATGCTTCTCGAACACCTCGATGCCGATGCGCTGGCCGACAAAGGTGGAGGCGACGTGATCGGGCGAGCGGCCCATGAAGCCGCAATGCTGCGCCGCCCATGCCTGCATCGCCTTGCGCCGCTGCACCATCTCGGCGTGGCTGCGCGGCAACTGCCAGCAGCGGTTGACGCGCCGGGTCGCGCCTTCCGGCGTGAACGTCATCAGTTCGGCGTTCTCCTCGCGCGCCTGGAAATCGTACAGCGCCGCCGCGGAGCGGACCGAATTGCGAAACGCCGGATGTTCGGTGACGTCGTCGACCAGCTTGCCGTCGATATAGACGGTGCGGCCGTCGCGCAGCGACTTGATGTGCTCGGCGCCGGTCTTGGCTGTGGTCATGGCGGCTCCCCGGATGGCGCATCCTACGTCGATCGCGCGGACGGTGACAAAGGCGGCGTGCCGACCCGATAAACGAAGCAGCGACGTCGCGCGCGCTGGCAGAAGGCGCCCGCCTCATCTAGCATCCGCGCGGACTGAAAGAATACTCGGCCGTCTGAATGTTCGATCTCGGCACCAGCTTTCTCGCCAGCGTCGCGCGCGACCCGGACGCGCTCGCGATCGTCGATGGCGCGCTGCGGCTGACCTACAGGGAATGGCACGCGCGCATTTCCTCCGTGCTCGCGGGGCTCGACGCGCTCGGGCTGAGGCCCGGCGATCACCTGGTCACGGTGCTGCAGAACCGCTGGGAGGCCGCGACTCTCCATTGGGCCTGCCAGTTCGCGGGGATCATCATTACGCCGGTCAACTGGCGCGCGACCGCCGACGATCTCGATTTCTTCTGCGAGGACGCCGAGGCGAAGGGGCTCGTTTACGAACACGTATCGGCCGCGGCCGCGCACGGGTGCAGGGCCGGCTGCCCGACGATGAACGTCGGCGACTTCGTCGAATGGTTCAAGCTCAAGGCGCCGGAGGCGCAGCCGCGCGTTGGCGCGGAGGCGTGGTCCGTGATGCTCTACACCTCAGGCACCACGGCGCGCCCCAAAGGCGTGCCACGCCGCCAGCGCGCCGAGCGTGCGGCCGCGCTCGCGCATGTGGCGCAGAACATGTACCGCGCGGGCGAAGTCACGCTCGGCGTGATGCCGCTCTATCACACCATGGGGGTACGCTCGCTCGTCGCGATGTCGCTGGTCGGCGGCACGCTGGTCTGCCTGCCGCGCTTCGATGCGGGCCGCGCGCTCGAGCTGATCGAAAGTGAGAAGATCACCAACCTCTACCTGGTCCCGACGCTCTATCACGATTTGCTGCATCACCCGCGCTTCGCGCAGACGGATGTGAGTTCGGTGCGCAAGCTCGGCCTCGCCGGCGCTTCGATGACCGACGGGCTGCTCAAGGCGTTGAGCGCCGCGTTCAAGCCCGACCTGTTCGTCAATCACTACGGATCGTCGGAGATCTACACCTTCACCATCGAGCAGGACGCGCCGGCGAAGCCCGGCTCAGCCGGCCGCGCCGGCATCAACCAGATGATCCGCGTGGTGAAGCTCGGCGCGGACTCGCCTGAAGAGATTGCGGCCGCAGGCGAGCAGGGAGAAATCGTCGCGCACCTGGCGAGTGACGAGGCCTTCGAGGGCTACTGGCGTCGCCCTGATGCCAATACGAAAGCGCTGCGCCAAGGTTGGTACTTCACCGGCGACACCGGCTACGTCGATGCCGACGGCGACCTGTTCGTCACCGGGCGCGTCGACGACATGATCATCACCGGCGGCGAGAACGTCTCCCCGGTCGAGATCGAGAGTTGCCTGTCGCTGCATCCGGCGGTGTCCGAGGTCGCGGTGGTCGGGTTGGCGGACGAGCGTTGGGGCAAGATCGTCGCGGCGTTCGTCAAGCGCGGCGCGCCGGTGAGCGAGGCCGGTCTCGACCAGTTCTGCCGTACTTCCGGGCTTGCCAGCCACAAGCGCCCGCGCCGCTATGTGTTCGTCGCGGCGCTCCCGAAATCGCCGGTCGGCAAGCTGCTGCGCCGCAAGCTGGTGGCGGGCGAGTACGAGACGGAAAAGGGAACCGCGGCATGACATTCACAGCTGTCATCCCGGGCGACGCCGCGGAGCGGCGGAGACCCGGGACCCATGGCGCCGACAGGGCGAATCGAATTTCGGGATGGATGGTCTCCCTTCGGTCGCCCGGGATGACATTGGAGAGTATCACCCCATGAATGCAACCTTCAGCGACCCGCGCCTCGCGACACTCGACGGCTTCCGCGCCGAGATCGACGAGGCACGCGAGCGCGCCGACGTGATCCTCGACCGTCCCCCGTTCAACATCGTGTCGATGCCGCAGCGCGACCAGCTTCGTCTCGTGTTCGAGGCGTTCGACGAGGATGCGCGCGTGCGCGTCATTGTCGTACGTGCAACAGACGAGCACTTCTCCTCCGGCGGCAACATCAAGGGGTTCATGGAGGCAAGCCCTGAGACGGTGTCGAAGCTCGCCTGGAACATCGCGGCGCCGGCCCGCTGTTCGAAGCCGGTGATCGCGGCGAACCGCGGTTTCACCTTTGGTGTCGGCTTCGAGCTCTCGCTCGCCTGCGATTTCCGCATTGTGTCGGAGACGTGTTTCTACGCGCTGCCCGAGCAGCGGCTCGGGCAGATCCCCGGGTCCGGCGGCTCGGCGCGGCTGCAGAAGATCATCGGCATCACGCGCACCAAGGACATCGTGATGCGCTCGAAGCGCATTCCGGGACGGCAGGCCTACGACTGGGGCATCGCGACCGAATGCGTGCCGGACGCCGAGCTCGAGAAAGCCACCGACGCGCTGGTCGACGAACTGCGGACGTTCTCAGCCCTGGCGCAGCGGACCGCGAAGAAGCTGCTCAACGATACCGAGGATGCGACGCTCTCCATTGCGATCGAGCTGGAAGGCCATTGCTACAGCCGGTTGCGCCAGTCGGACGATTTCAAGGAGGGCGTCGAGGCGTTTCATGCCAAGCGTCCGGCGCAATTCAAGGGAACCTGAGATGAAAACACGCAAAGCCGGCGCGATCCGCATCGGCGGCGGCTCGGGATTCTCGAACGACCGCCTCGACGCGGCGCTCGAGCTGGTTGAGCGTGGGGACATCGACGTGCTGATGCTGGAAACGCTCGCCGAGCGCACGCTGGCGCTGCTCCAAGTGGCGAAACGCAAGGGCGGCAGCGGCTACTGGGACAATCTCGCCGGGCGGCTCGATATGCTGCTGCCCGCGATGGCCAGGCGCGGCACGAAGTTCGTCACCAATGCCGGGGGAGCCGCGCCGGAGGCCTGCGCGCGCATGATCGCGCGGCTCGCACGCGAGCGCGGCATCACTGTGAAAGTCGCGGCGGTGACCGGCGACGACGTGACCGATCTGGTGCACGCGCTCGATCCGGTGCTCGCCGAAACGCGCGAGCCCGTCTCGAAGCTCGGCAGCGACATCATCTGCACCAACGCGTATCTCGGCGCGGACGCGATCGCTTCCGCCTACGCGGCCGGCGCCGACGTGATCGTGACCGGACGGGTGACCGACTCCGCGCTGGCGCTCGGCCCGATCATGGCGACGCTCGGCTGGCGGCCGGACGACAACGACGCGATGGCGTGCGGCGTGCTCGCCGGCCATCTGCTCGAATGCGGCGGGCAGGCGACCGGCGGCTATTTCGCCGAGCCGGGCCTGAAGGATGTGCCGGACGTCGAGCGCATCGGCTTTCCGATCGCCGAAGTGCGCGACGACCGCTCGATCACCATCACCAAGCCGCCCGGCAGCGGCGGGCGCATCGACCGCCACACCGTCACCGAGCAGATCCTCTACGAGATGCACGATCCGGCGGCGTACCTCACGCCCGACATCGCGCTCGACGTGACGAGGCTCGATCTCGCGGAGTCGGGTCCGGATGAGGTGCGGCTCACCGGCGCGCGCGGGCACCCGCGCCCCGACACGCTGAAAGTGCTGATCGGCGTCGACAGCGGCGTGCTGGCCGAGATCGAGATTTCCTATGCGGGCATCAATTGCGTGGCGCGCGCGCGGCTCGCGGCCGACATCATCCGCAAGCGCGCGGCGCGCGACCCGATGCTCGGCAACCAGACTATCCAGTGCGATCTGATCGGGGTGAGCAGCGCCTGGCCGGGCGAGACGGAGCGACCGGTCCGCGACGTTCGGTTAAGGGTAGCAGCCCGCGTGCCGGACCAGACGGCGGCCGACCGCCTCATCACTGAGGTCGAGTCTCTCTATGTGAACGGCCCGGCGGGCGGTGGTGGTGTGCGCATCGCGAGCCGTCCGACCATCCGCACCTACACGACGTTCGTGCCGCGCGCGAAGGTCACACCGCGCTGGGCGTTCGTGGAGGGCTGACGCGTGGCGCAGATCGAGCTGTTTTACCTCGCGCACAGCCGCACCGGCGACAAGGGCGACTCGCAGACCATGTCGCTCACTCCGTATCGCGCCGAGGACTATGCGCTGATTGCGCGGCAGGTCACCGCCGCGGCGGTGCGCAAACAGTTCGGAGAACTCGTGAGCGGCCATGTCACGCGCTACGACCTGCCGAACCTTTCCGCGTTCAACTTCGTGCTGGAGGAGGCGTTACAGGGCGGCGTGAACGACAGCCTCAATCTCGACACGCACGGCAAGACGCGCAGCGCTGTGCTGCTCGCCATGCTGATCGAGGTGCCGGACGATCATCCGGCGCTCAAGACCAGGGCTGCGCTCGGCAACGTGTAAGGCTCAGCGCGCGCCGCCGGTCACGTTGATGAATTCCCCGGTGACGTAAGAGGCCTTGTCCGACAGCAGCCACACGATCGCCTCGGCCACCTCCTCTGGCGCGCCGGCGCGGCCGATCGGCATCGTCGGACCGAAGCGCTTGATGCGATCCGGGATACCCGCGTCGTCGTGGATGTCGGTGTCGATCAGGCCGGGCCGCACGCCGTTGACGCGGATGCCGCTGCCCACCACTTCGGCAGCGAGCCCGATCGTCATGGTGTCGAGTGCGCCCTTCGACGCCGCGTAGTCGATGAAGGCGTGCGGCGAACCGGTGAGCGCGCCGAGCGAGGAGACATTGACGATCGCGCCGCCCTTGCCGCCGTTGCGCGTCGACATGCGCTTCACCGCCTCGCGCGCGCACAGCATCTGGCCGGCGACGTTGACGCGCATCAGCTCCATGATGCCCGCGAAGGTCAGCGCATCGATGCGCCGCTTGGCGCCGCCGACAATGCCGGCATTGTTGACGAGGCCGGTGAGCGGGCCGAACGCGCGGTCGGTCTCGGCGAACAGCCGCAGCACGTCGTCCTCGTTGCCGACATCGCCCTGCACTGCGATCGCCTCGCCGCCCGAAGCCTTGATGTCGTTGACGACGGCATCAGCGTCCGAGCGCGCCTTGCGATAGTTGACCACCACTGCGGCGTGCTCGCGCCCGAGCAGCCGCGCGGTGGCGGCGCCGATACCGCGGCTACCTCCGGTGACGATGACGATCTTGGTCATAGCAGCGCAAAACGCGCGAGCGCGACGCCATGCTCGTCCTCGATCTTCAGCGCGACCGGGCGCTCGGCGGCGATGCCGGCCTCCGGGTTGACGATGTTGCTGATCAGCCGCGGGCCCTCATCGAGCTCGACCAGCGCGACGTTGTAAGGGAGCCGCTCCTTGAACGCCTCGTGATAGGCATGGTGATAGATCACCCATGAGATCACGCGGCCCTTGCCGCTCGCGACCGCCCAGTCCCATTCGGCCGCGAGACACTCGGGGCATTCGGCGCGCGGCGGCAGCCAGGCGTGGCCGCACGCCCGGCAGCGCTGGAACGTGAGGCGGCCCGCGCGCAGTGCCTCCCAATAAGGTTGCGACAGAGGCGTTTCTTCGGGCAGCGGGAAACTCATCGCTCAATGCCCCAAGATCAAGGTCGAGTGCGTGGTCATGACGCCGCCCTGGTTCGACACGATGCAGGTCGCGGCATTTTTCACCTGGTTGACCGAGGTGCCTCGCATCTGCCGCACGCCCTCCATCACGAGCTGCAGGCCGGGCATGCCGGTCTCGGAGAGGAGCCCGCCCGAGGTGTTGATCGGCAGCTCGCCGCCCGCCGCGACGCGTCCACCCTCGACCCACCTGCCGCCTTCGCCCTTGCGGCAGAAGCCGTAGTCCTCGAGCGTCATCAGCACCGCGATGGTGTAGCAGTCGTATCTGCGCAATATCGATGTCTTTCGGCGCCAAACCCGCCATCTTGAACGCGGTCCGCGCAGAAGCCTTCGCCATCGTCTCGGTCAGCATCGGACGCAACGGCACGTCGTACGACGTCTGGCCCTGGCCAAACCCAAGGATCTTGACCGGCGCCTTTGCTCCGAGTTCGCGCGCATGCTTCTCGCTCATAACGACCACGGCGGCGGCGCCGTCCGACACAAGACAGATGTCGTCGCGCCGCAGCGGCTCGATGATGAACGGCGACTCCATGTATTTGTCGAGCGTGAGCGGCACGCGCAGCGCCGCGTGCGGATTGTTGGCGCCGTGATTGCGCACCGCAACCGCGATCTCGCCGAACTGTTCCGGTTTGGTGCCGTATTCGGCCATGTGCCGCTGCATCGTCATGGCGTAGCCGGCCGCGATCGAGAACCAGCCATAGGCGGCGTCGTTGCCCCAGGCTTTCTCGTAGGCCTGGCGCGTGCCGGTCTTGGGATCGTCGGCAAGCGTCACCAGCGCGACCTCGCACTGCCCGGCCTCGATCGCCATGCAGGCGAACGAGATCATGCTGATGTTGGTAGCGCCGCCCTGGTCCCACACGCCGCCGACCTTCGGCTGCAGGCGCATCGCTTCGGCGAGCGTCTGGCCGTACATCGCGGAATAGCGCGAGGTCGGCACCTTCACGAACAAGGCATCGACGGCGGACTTCTCGATTCCGGCGTCGGCGAGCGCATTGCGGCACGCCTCCACATTCATCGACACCGTGCCGCGCCCAGGCAGGCGTCCGAACTTCGTATGCCCGATCCCGGCGATGACGTATTTGCCGCGCATCAGATGACGCCGTCCTTGGCGAGGCGGCCGACCTCATCGCGCGACAGCCCGAGCCAGCCGCCGAGCACGCTCTCGTTGTCGGCGCCGAGCGCGCGGCTCGGCTCGTGCGGCAGCGGGGCCGCGCCGTCGAAGCGGATCGGGCTTGCCTGCACCACGATACGCCCCAGCTCCGGATGGTCGATCCATTGCAGCATGCCGCGCTGATGCAGGTGCGGGTCGTTGACCACCTCCATCAAGGTCCGCACCGGCGCGCACGGCACGCGATGTTTCATCAAGAGCGCGAACAGGTCCTGCTTGTTGTATTCCCTGGTGAAGCCGCTGACGAGATCGTCGACCACATCCATGTGGGCGACGCGGGTCGTGAGACTCGCGAAGCGCGGATCGTCGTGCAAGTCCGCGCGCCCCATGGCGTCGAGCAGGTTCTTCCAATGCTGCTCGCCGACGCAGATGATCGCGATATGGCCGTCGCTCGCCGGATAGACATTGTAGGGAGACTCCGCAAGCCCGCCGTGGCGGTTGCCGGTGCGGCCGGCCTCCTGCCAGCCCTGCCCGAAGCACATCCCGAGCTGCGAGGAGAGCGACGCATAGACGGCATCGAGCATCGCGACCTCGACGGTGCGCCCGCGCCCGGTGCGCTCGCGATCGTAGAGTGCGGTGACGATCCCGCCATAGAGATGCACGCCGGCAAAGAAGTCGCACAGCGCCGGCCCGGCCTTCACCGGCTCGCGGTCGGCGAAACCCGTGATGCCCATCACGCCGGACATCGCCTGCACGGTGAGGTCCATCGCGGGATAATCGCGATAAAGGCCGTCCTGGCCGTAGCCGGAGCTTTGCGCATAGACGAGGCGCGGGTTGAGCGCGTGCATCGCGGCGACTCCGAGACCGAGCCGCTCGGTCACGCCGGGCGCAAAATTCTCCACCAGCACATCGGCGCGCCTGACCATCTCGATCAGGAGGTCGCGGCCTTGCGGGTTCTTCAGGTCGAGCGAGACCGAGCGTTTGTTGGCGTTGAGCATCGCGAAGGGGAGCGCCGCGCCGCCGACAACGCCGCGCCGGCGCAGATGCTCGCCGCCCTTCGGCTCGACCTTGATCACCTCGGCGCCGGCCTGCGCGCACAGGAACGTCGCATAGGGGCCGTTATAGATCTGGCTGAGATCGATGACCGTGATGCCGGCGAGCGGGTAAGGTGACGTCATTCACCGCCCCTTGAAATTCGGAGGGCGCTTCTCGACGAAGGCGGCCGGACCTTCCCTGGCGTCTTCGGTGAATTGCAGCAAGCGATTGGTCAGCGCCTCGACCCGCAGGCCGGTGGTGCGGTCCATTTCGCGCGAGCGGACCGCCATTTCCTTCGCGGCCTGCACGGCGAGCGGCGCATTGGCGGCGATTTTCCGGGCCATTTCGCGCGCCGCCTCCATCAGCTTTTCCTTCGGCACCACCTTGTTGATCAGCCCGTAGTGCAGCGCCTTGCCCGCATCGATCGAGTCGCCGGTGAGCAGCAGCTCCATGCCGATCGCGTAGGGGAGCTGATCGAGAATGCGCTGCGTGCCGCCATTGCCGGGAAGAATCCCGCGCTTCACCTCCGCGATGTTGAATGTGGCGTGCTCGGCCGCGATGCGGATGTCGGTGCCGAGCAGCAAGGTCATGCCGCCGGCGAGGCAATAGCCGTTCACCGCGGCAATGACCGGCTTCCACACTTCCAATCCGCGATTGAGCAACTGGTCGCGCTGCGTCAGCCACATCTCGTCGAGGCCGGCCGGCGAGGTGATGAAGCTTTTCAGGTCCGCTCCGGCGCTGAACGCCTTCTCGCCCGCGCCCGTGATGATCGCCACACGGATCGCCGCATCGTCGCGCACGCGCATCCACGCCTGCGACAGGCCCTTGTAGTGCTCGGCGTCCATCGCGTTCATCCGCTCGGGGCGGTTGATCGTGATGGTGGCGATGCCGTCCGCGACGGCGACGTCGATCGACATGATTCAGGCTTTCTTGCGCTGGCCGCCGAGCAGGTCGCGCGCGACCACCATG
>VBAH01000056.1 GCA_005884685.1 Alphaproteobacteria bacterium | reverse complement strand
TCTGGGCCGATGAAGGCGTGCGCACCTTCCGCGTCGACAATCCCCACACCAAGCCGCTGCCGTTCTGGCAGTGGATGATCGCGGATGTGCGCGCGCGCCATCCGGACCTCGTTTTCCTCTCCGAGGCGTTCACGCGCCCGAAGGTGATGTATCGGCTGGCGAAGCTCGGGTTCTCGCAGTCCTACACCTACTTCACCTGGCGCAATCACAAGCAGGAGCTGACCGAGTATCTCACCGAGCTGACGACCACCGACGTGCGCGAATTTTTCCGCCCGCATTTCTTCGTCAACACGCCCGACATCAATCCGTATTTTCTGCAGACCTCCGGGCGGGCCGGATTCCTCATCCGCGCCGCGCTCGCCGCGACGATGTCCGGGCTGTGGGGGCTCTATTCCGGCTTCGAGTTCTGCGAGGCGGCCGCGCTGCCGGGCCGCGAGGAGTATCTCGATTCGGAGAAATACCAGATCCGCGTGCGCGATCCGGGCGCGCCGAACATCATCCCCGAGATCAGCGCGCTCAATCGCATCCGCAAGGCGAACCCGGCGCTGCACAGCCACCTCGGCATCACGTTCTACAATGCGTTCAACGACCGGATCATCCTCTACGGCAAGGCCCGCTCACCGATCGAGGACATGATCCTGGTCGCCGTCAGCCTCGATCCGCATCATGTGCAGGACGCGACCTTCGAGGTCCCGCTGTGGGAGTGGGGCCTCGCCGACGATGCCGCCATCGCGGTCGAAGACCTGATGCGCCAGCAGCGCTTCGTGTGGACCGGCAAGCTGCAGCGCCTGCGGCTCGATCCCGCGGATCTTCCGTTCGCGATCTGGCGCCTCACCCCGTTCGCGCGAGGCGCGCCATGAACGCTCCGCTGGCACGCGTCATCCAGGCCGCCGCCGACGATCCGCTCTGGTACAAGGACGCGATCATCTATCAGCTGCACGTCAAGTCGTTCTGCGACAGCAACAATGACGGCATCGGCGATTTTCCCGGACTGATCTCGAAGCTCGATTACATCGCCGACCTCGGCGTCACGGCGATCTGGCTGCTGCCGTTCTATCCTTCGCCGCGGCTCGACGACGGCTACGACATCAGCGATTACCGCTCGGTCCACCCCGAATACGGCACGATGGCCGACTTCAAGCGCTTCGTTGCCGCCGCACATGCGCGCGGCATCCGCGTGATCACCGAGCTCGTGATCAATCACACGTCGGACCAGCACCCCTGGTTCCAGCGCGCGCGCAAGGCCAAGCCCGGATCGGCCGCGCGCAACTATTACGTCTGGTCCGACACCGATCAGAAATACTCCGGAACACGGATCATCTTTCTCGATACCGAGCGCTCGAACTGGACATGGGATGCGCTGGCCGGCGCCTATTTCTGGCACCGCTTCTATTCGCACCAGCCCGATTTGAACTTCGACAATCCGCGCGTTCTCGAATCCGTCATCTCGGTGATGCGCTTCTGGCTCGACATGGGGGTCGACGGGCTGCGTCTCGACGCGGTGCCGTATCTGATCGAGCGCGAGGGCACCAACAACGAAAACCTTCCCGAGACGCATCAGATCCTCAAGCGCATCCGCGCCGAACTCGATGCCTCCTATCCGGACCGCATGCTGCTCGCCGAGGCGAACCAGTGGCCCGAGGACACCAAGGATTACTTCGGCCAGGGCGACGAGTGCCACATGGCGTTTCACTTTCCGCTGATGCCGCGCATGTACATGGCGCTGGCGCGCGAGGACCGCTTTCCGATCACCGACATCATGCGGCAGACCCCGCAGATTCCCGAGAACTGCCAGTGGGCCGTGTTCCTGCGCAATCACGACGAACTGACGCTCGAGATGGTCACCGATTCGGAGCGCGACTATCTCTGGCAGACCTACGCGGCGGATCGGCGCGCGCGCATCAACCTCGGCATCCGCCGGCGGCTTGCGCCGCTCTTGGAACGCGACCGCCGCCGGATCGAGCTGATGAATTGCCTGCTGCTCTCGATGCCGGGCACGCCGGTCGTCTACTACGGCGACGAGATCGGCATGGGCGACAACATCCATCTCGGCGACCGCGACGGCGTGCGCACGCCGATGCAATGGGCGCCGGACCGCAACGGCGGCTTCTCGCGCGCCGACCCCGCGGCGCTGGTGCTGCCGCCGATCATGGACCCGCTCTACGGCTATGAGACGATCAACGTCGAGGCGCAGCAGCGCGATCCGCATTCGCTGCTCCACTGGACGCGACGCATGCTGGCGGTGCGCCGGCGGCATCCTGCGCTGGGACGCGGAGGGCTGCGCTTTCTCTATCCCAAGAACCGCAAGGTGCTCGCCTATCTGCGCGATTATCAGACCGACATCATCCTGTGCGTCGCCAATGTCTCGCGTGCGTCGCAGGCCGTCGAGCTGGACCTGTCGGAATTCACCGGCCGCGTTCCGGTCGAGTTGAGCGGCGGGTCGCTGTTTCCGCCGATCGGCCAGCTCACATACCTGCTCACGCTCCCGCCTTACGGCTTCTACTGGTTCGTGCTGACGACCGAGAGCGAGGCCCCGGCCTGGCACACGCCGGCTCCGGAGCCGATGCCGGAATACATCACCATGGTCTTCCGCCACAGCCTCACGGAAGCGCTCGCCTCCTCGGCGGGCAGCGAGCTCGAGCACGATGCCTTGCCGGCCTATCTGGCGAAGCGGCGGTGGTTCTCCGCCAAGGACCAGACCATCAAGTCGGCCTGTATCAGGAGCCTCGCGCGCTTGCCGGGCGGGGGCCGCGAGATCCTGCTCTCCCAGGTCGAGGCAAAGACCGATGCGGGACCAAGCTGCTGGCTGTTGCCGCTCTCGGTCACGTGGGAAGACGAGCCGACCGGCGCGCTTCCCGGCCAGCTCGCGCTGGCGCGCGTGCGGCGCGGGCGGCGCGTGGGTCTGTTGACCGACGCCTTTTCGCTGCACAGCTTTGCCCACGAAATGCTCGCTTCGCTCGCGGCCGGCAAGCCCATCGAGACCGATGACGGATCGATCCATTTCGATCCTGCGCCCAACGCCCAGGAGAAGCTTCGGCGCTCCGGCGATGCGCCCGTGCACTGGCTCACCGTCGAGCAATCCAACAGCTCGCTGATCGTCGACGATGCCGTGATGCTCAAGGTCTTCCGCCGCATCGCGCCCGGGCAGCATCCCGAAGCGGAGGTGAGCCGCTGTCTGACGGAACGCGGCTTCGCCAATTCGCCGCCGCTGCTGGGAGAGGTTTGCCACGTCGACAGGAAGGGCGAGCGCTATTCGCTCGCCGTCGCGCTCGGCTTCGTCCGCAATCAGGGCGATGCCTGGACATGGCTGCTCGACCGCTTCAACCGCGCGCTCGACGATCTTGCCACCCAGGAGGCGGCTGCCCGCGCCGACGACGTCGCGGATTATCTCGCGATTGCCGGCATGACCGGGCAGCGGCTGGGCGAGATGCATGCGGTCCTTGCACAGCCGAGCGACGATCCGGACTTCGCTCCCGGGCAGGCCACGCGCGAGGATGCCGCCGCCTGGGTCGAACGCGCACAAGCCATGCTGTCGCGCGCGCTGGACGCGATCCGGGCGCACCGGAATTGGGAGGACGAAGCCGCTGCCGCCGAGGCGCACCGCCTGCTCTCGCAAGGCGAAACGCTCGTTCCCGCCTTGCGGCGGCTGGCCGAGACCGGCGTCGGCTCCGTGATGACCCGCATCCACGGCGACTTCCATCTCGGGCAGGTGCTGGTCGCGAGCGGCGACGTCCATATCATCGACTTCGAGGGCGAGCCGGCGCGCCCGCTCAAGGAGCGCCGCGCCAAGGCAAGCCCGCTGCGCGATGTTGCGGGACTGCTGCGCTCGCTCGACTACGCCGCCGCCGCCACCCTGGCGCCACGGACGGTGACCGCGACGCCCGTGCCCGAGGAGGCACGCAGGCAGTTCATCATCAGGCTGCGCGACGGCGCGCGCGATGCCTTCCTCACGGCGTACCGCAGCGCGACGGCCGGACTGCCGGGCCTCGATCGTCCGGAATTGCTCGACTTCTTCCTGATCGAGAAGGCCGCCTATGAGGTGGGCTACGAAGCCGCGAACCGGCCCGCCTGGCTGCCTATCCCGATGCGCGGTCTGGCCGACCTCACCGCGCGGGTCGCCGGCAAATCGCGGAGGCCGCAATGACGCTTCGCGCAACGATCAAGCCGCCGCCGCTCGCGGGCAGCGACGCCGATGCACTCGCCCGCGCGATCCACGGCGATCCGTTCAGCGTGCTCGGTCCCCACCAGACGCCTGGCGGCCTCGTGATCCGGGCCCTCCTGCCCGGCGCGAGAAGCGTGGACGTGCTGCGGCGGCAGGACCGCACGGTGATCGGCCGGCTCGAGGAAAGCGATCCGCCCGGCCTGTTTCAGGGCGTGGTGAGCGATCGCACGCCCTATCTGCTGCGGATCGGTTGGCCCGATGCCGTGCAGGAAACCGAAGACCCTTACGCCTTCGACGTCGTGCTCGGCGATCTCGATCTGCATCTGTTCAGCGAAGGCCGCCACTTCGAGCTGGCGGAAGCGCTCGGCGCCAATGTGCTCACGATCGACGGCGTGCGCGGCGTGCGCTTCGCCGTATGGGCGCCGAACGCAAGCCGCGTCGCGGTGGTGGGCGATTTCAACGCCTGGGATGCGCGGCGCCATGCGATGCGGCTGCGCCACAGTGCCGGCATGTGGGAGCTGTTCGTCCCGCGCGTTCAGCCGGGGGCGCGCTACAAGTACGACATCATCGGCGCCGGCGGCATCCGCGTGCCGCTCAAGGCCGATCCCGTCGCGCAGCAGAGCGAGCCCCCGCCCGCAACCGCCTCGGTGGTGAGCGCGCCGCAGCGCTTCCGCTGGCACGACGACGCATGGATGGCCGCGCGCGCCGCGCGGCAGGCGCCCGACGCGCCGATGTCCGTCTACGAGGTGCATCTCGCGTCGTGGATGCATCACGCGCACGACGGCAGCGCCGCCACCATGTGGGACGTGGCGATCGATCGCCTCATTCCCTACCTCGCCGATATGGGCTTCACCCATATCGAGTTGCTGCCGATCACCGAGCATCCGTTCGGCGGCTCGTGGGGCTACCAGCCGCTCGGCCTGTTTGCGCCGACTGCGCGCTACGGCGCGCCCGAAGGCTTCGCGCGCTTCGTCGACGCGCTGCATCAGGCCGGCATCGGCATCATCCTCGACTGGGTGCCGGCGCATTTTCCAACCGACCCGCACGGGCTCGCGCGCTTCGACGGCACGGCGCTCTACGAGCACCTCGATCCGCGCGAGGGATTCCATCACGACTGGAATACCTACATCTATAATTTCGGGCGGCGCGAGGTGCAGGGCTTCCTGATCGCGAGCGCCCTGCATTGGCTCGAGCGCTTCCACGTCGACGGGCTGCGCGTCGATGCGGTCGCCTCGATGCTCTACCGCGATTACAGCCGGCCGGCCGATGCGTGGGTGCCGAACGTGTACGGCGGGCGCGAAAACCTCGAGGCGGTCGGCTTCCTGCAGCACCTCAATGCCGTCGTGCGCGAGCGCTGCCCCGGCGCCGTCATGATTGCCGAGGAGTCGACCGCCTGGCCGGGCGTGACGCAGCCGACCTCGGAGCACGGGCTCGGTTTTGCCTACAAATGGAACATGGGCTGGATGCACGATACGCTGCGCTATATCGAGCACGATCCCGTTCATCGCGCCTATCACCACGACGACATGACGTTCGGGCTGATCTACGCCTACTCGGAAAAATTCATCCTGCCGCTGTCGCACGACGAGGTCGTGCACGGTAAAGGCTCGCTGCTCGCCAAGATGCCGGGCGACCGCTGGCAGAAGTTCGCCAACCTGCGCGCCTATTTCGGCTTCATGTGGTCGCATCCGGGCAAGAAGCTGCTGTTCATGGGCGGGGAGATCGCGCAGGAGCGCGAGTGGAATCACGACACCGAGCTCGACTGGTTCCTGCTCGACGATCCGGCTCACGCCGGCGTTCAGCGCCTCGTGCGCGACCTCAACCGCGTCTACCGCGAACAGCCCGCGCTGCACGCGCGCGACACCGAGCCGGCCGGCTTTCGCTGGATGGTCGGCGACGATCGCGCGAACTCGGTGTTCGCGTATCAGCGCTTCGGCGCGGACGGCTCCGCGCCGGTCCTCGTCGTCTGCAACATGACGCCGGTCCCGCGGCAGCGCTATCGCATCGGTGTGGCGCGCGCGGGCGCGTGGCGCGAGATCGTCAATACCGATTCGCAGTTCTACGGCGGCAGCAACGTCGGGAACGATGGGGCGGTCTACACCGTTGAGACACCTTCACACGGGGAGCCGCAATCGCTCGAACTGACGCTGCCCCCGCTCGCAACCATCATGCTTCGTGGTGAGAACTGACGGAATGGCGCCCTATCCGGACCGGCTCTCCGCCGGCTCACCTTATCCGCTCGGCGCCACCTGGGACGGCCTCGGCACGAATTTCGCGGTATTCTCCGCCCACGCGGAGCGCATCGAGCTGTGCCTGTTCGATCCGTCCGGCAAGCGGCAGCTTCACACCTTCGACCTGCCCGAACGCACCGACGAGGTTTGGCACGGCTATCTCCCCAATGCGCGCGCGGGCCTGCTGTACGGCTACCGTGCTTACGGCCCGTACGACCCGCAGAACGGGCACCGCTTCAATCAATACAAGCTGCTGCTCGACCCTTACGCGCGCCGCATCGCCGGAGACCTGCGCTGGTCGGATGCGCTGTTCGGCTATCGCGTCAACTCGCCGCGCGCCGACCTCTCGTTCGACCGGCGCGATAGCGCGCCCGGCATGTACAAGGCCGTCGTCACGGACGAGAGCTTCAACTGGGCGGACGACCGGCCGCCGAATATTCCGTGGTCGGACACGGTCATCTATGAGGTGCATCTGCGCGGCCTGAGCATGCTGCGCGAGGATCTGCGCCCGAACGAGCGCGGCACCTTCGCGGCGCTGGCGGAGCCGGACTTCATCGCTCATCTCCGCCGCCTCGGCGTCACGGCGGTCGAGCTCCTGCCCATTCATGCCTTCGTGCAGGACCGCAACCTGGTGCAGAAGGGGCTGAGCAATTACTGGGGCTACAACACCATCGGTTTCTTCGCGATCGAGCCGCGTTATCTCTCCGAGGGCGCCGCGAATGAAATGCGCGTCGCAGTGCGCCGCTTGCACGCCGCCGGCATCGAGGTCCTTCTCGACGTCGTCTACAATCACACCGCCGAAGGCAGCGAGGCCGGGCCGACGCTCTCGTTCCGCGGGCTCGACAATGCCAGCTACTACCGGCTCGTGCCGGACAACCCCCGCCGCTGCATCAACGATACCGGCACCGGCAACACGCTCAACCTCTCCAACGCGCGCGTGCTGCAGATGGTCATGGACTCGCTGCGCTATTGGGTCACGCAGTTTCATGTCGACGGCTTCCGCTTCGACCTCGGCGTGACGCTCGGGCGCGAAGCGCATGGCTTCGATCCGGGCGCGGGGTTCTTCGATGCGTTGCGTCAGGATCCCGTGCTGTCGCGGGTCAAGCTGATCTCCGAGCCGTGGGACATCGGCCCCGGCGGGTATCAGCTCGGGCAGCATCCGCCCGGCTTCGCCGAATGGAACGACCGCTGCCGCGACACGGTGCGCCGCTTCTGGCGCGGCGATCCGGGCCAGCGGTCGGATCTCGCCGCGCGCATCGCCGGATCGAGCGACCTGTTCGACCGCCGCTCGCGGCGGCCGTGGTCGTCGGTCAACTTCATCGCGGCGCATGACGGCTTCACGCTCGCCGACATCGTCAGCTACGAGCAGCGGCATAACGAGGCGAACGGAGAGAACAATAACGACGGGCACGGCGAGAATTACTCCTGCAATTGGGGCACCGAGGGCGCGACCGGCGATCCGGCGATCCTCGAGACGCGCAGACGCGTCGCGCGCGCGATGCTCACGACGGTGTTCCTGTCGCATGGCACGCCGATGCTGCTCGGCGGCGACGAATTCGGCCGCACCCAGCGCGGCAACAACAACGCCTATTGCCAGGATAACGAGATTTCCTGGCTCGACTGGAGGCTCGCCGAGTCGCCCGAAGGCAAGGCCCTCACCGCGTTCGTCGCCCGGCTGATCGCGTTGCGGCGCCGCTACGGTGTGCTGCGCAGCCGCAATTTCCTGCACGGCAAGGACGAGCCGGCGCCCGGCGTGCGCGACATCGATTGGTTCGACGCCAAAGGCGAAATCCTCTCGGAGCAGGCCTGGAATAGCGGCGAGGAGCGCGTTCTTGCGGTGCGCCGCGCCGCGGCCGAGGACGATGGAACGATTCCGATCCTCACCCTGTTGCTCAATCCGACCGCCGACGCGGTGCGCTTCCGCCTGCCGGGACCACGGCTGCCAACACGAATCCTGCTCGACAGTGCAGCGCCCGATGCGCTCGAGCGTGATATTGACGGCGACGAGGTCGAGGTCTCGGCGCGCAGTGCGGTTCTGACGGTGGGCATCCATAAAGCCGTGTGACCATGACTGCGTTCGTGCGCAATCTTCCTTTTGGCGCGAGTCTGCTCACGAAAGACCGGACGCGCTTCCGGCTCTGGGCGCCCGTGCAGGAGGGCGTGGCGGTCGAGATCGACGGTAGCGCTTCGCCGATGCGCCGGCTGCCGGACGGATGGTTCGAGGCGGAGGCAAATTGCGGCGCGGGCGCGCGCTACCGCTTTCGCCTTAACGAGGGCATCGCGGTACCGGACCCGGCCGCGCGCGCGCAGGCAGACGACGTGCATGGGCCGAGTCTCGTCATCGATCCCGCGGCCTATCGCTGGCGCAATCCGGAGTGGCGCGGGCGGCCGTGGCACGAGACCGTGCTCTACGAGCTTCACGCCGGCACATTCGGCGGCTTCGGGGGTGTTCAGGACGAGCTTGCCAGGCTCAAGGAGCTTGGCATCACGGCGGTCGAATTGATGCCGATCAACGATTTTCCCGGCTCGCGAAACTGGGGATACGACGGTGTGCTGCCGTTCGCTCCCGACCGTTCCTACGGCACGCCTGACGAGCTCAAGGCTCTCGTCGATGCGGCGCACGAACATGAACTGATGATTTTTCTCGACGTCGTCTACAACCACTTCGGCCCCGACGGGAATTATCTCGCAACCTATGCGCCGCAGTTCTTCCGCGACGACATGAAGACGCCGTGGGGGCCGGCGATCGACTTCCGCCGCAGGGAAGTACGGCGCTATTTCACCGAGAACGCGCTGTACTGGCTGATGGAATACCGCTTCGACGGGCTGCGCTTCGATGCCGTGCACGCGATCACAGAAATCGACTGGCTCGACGAGATGGCGGCCGAGGTGCGCGCCACCGTCGAGCGCGGCCGGCACGTCCATCTCGTGCTCGAGCACGACGGCAATGTCGCCGAGCATTTGCGGCGCGACTTCGATGCGCAGTGGAATGATGACGCGCACCACGTCCTGCATGTGATGTTGACCGGCGAGAGCGAGGGTTACTACGGCGATTATGCTGACAATGCGGCCGACCGGCTGGCACGCGCGCTTTCGGAGGGCTTCGTCTACCAGGGCGAGCCGTCAGCGCACCGCAACGGCGAGCCGCGCGGCACGCCGAGCACCGATCTTCCCCCGGCGGCCTTCGTGCTGTTCATCCAGAACCATGACCAGATCGGCAATCGCGCGTTCGGCGAACGGCTGAGCGCGCTCGCGGATCCGCAAGCGCTGGAAGCGGCGATCGCGCTGCAGCTGTTGGCTCCGCAAATTCCGCTGATCTTCATGGGCGAGGAGGAGGCGAGCACAACACCGTTCCAGTTCTTCACGGATCATCACGGCGAACTGGCCGAAGCCGTGCGCGAGGGCCGCCGCCGCGAGTTCGCGGGCTTCGCGGCCTTCGCCGATCCGCACCGCCGCGAGAAGATACCCGACCCGAATGCGCCGTCCACGTTCGAGCGCTCACGGCCCGCCGCCGATCCGGCCCGCGGACCGGCACGGCGCGCGCTCTATCAGCGGCTGCTCGCGCTTCGCGGCGCGGTGATCGCGCCGCGGCTGAGCGATGCGCGCGCCATTGGGGCGGAGGCTATCGGCGCGGCGGCGGTGGTCGCGCGGTGGCGCATGGGTGATGGCGCGACCCTGACGATCGCCTGCAATCTCGGCACGGAGCCTTCCCGATTTGCGCGCCCGCCCGGCGATCCGATTTTCGAAACGCCGCACGGCGCCGCGTCGGTACAGGGCGGCGAACTGCCCGGCCGCACCACGGTGGTGTTCATGGAGACGGCACGTGAATGATGCCGTGGTACGCGAGCTTGCTCGCCTCGCCGGCATCGCGACCGATTGGGTCGATGCGCTGGACCAGCCGCGCCGCGTCGAGATCGCGTCGTTGCGCGCCATTCTGTCTGCGCTCGGGTTTCCTTGCGATACCGCCGCCGACTTGGCTGAGAGCCGCGCACGCCTAACCGGGGCGAACAAGCCGACACAACGGCCGCTGATCACCGCAACGGTTGGACATCCTATCACGCTGACGGATGTTCCTGCCGACCGATTTGCCGCCGGCGAAATCATTTTCGAGGACGGCCAGCATGCGGACGTAAAATTGCAGGTGTCGGCGAATGGAACGCTGGCTATGCCGGCGATCGATCGGCCAGGCTACCATCGCCTGCATTTTGCCGGCCACGAACTGACGCTCGCGGCTGCACCGCGCCAATGTGTGAGTGTCGGCGATATCGCGCCGGGCGAGCGGCTGTGGGGCCTCGCAGTCCAACTCTATGCGCTGCGGCGCGAAGGCATCGGCGGCATCGGCGACACGACGGCGCTGCGGGCGCTTGCGGCGAGCGCGGCGCAAAACCGGGCCGATGCGATCGCGCTCAGCCCGGTGCACAGCCTGTTTCCCGCCGACCCGAGCAAGTTCAGCCCGTATTCGCCGTCAAGCCGCCTGTTTCTCAACCCGCTGTTGGCCGATCCGGCCGACGTCTTCGGCGCGGCGCGGCTCGCGCAGCTGTCCGCACCGGACTCGTCCGGGCCGGACCGCAAGGATGCAAAGCTGATCGACTGGCCGCAAGCGGCGCGCAGGAAGTTCGACCTGCTTTCCCGTCTGTACGACGACTTCGTCGCCAAAGACCTTCAACACGACACCGCGCTTGCGCGCACTTTTCGCGCGTTCACCGAAAACGGCGGCGGCCTGCTGCGCCAACACGCGGTGTTTGAAGCGCTGCATGCGAAATGGTTCGGCGCCGAAACGCCGCTATGGAACTGGCGCGACTGGCCTGCGGACTGGCGCGATCCCGGCAGCGAGGCCGTCGCGCGCTATGCCGCTGGCGAGCGGCGCACGATCGAATTCCAGATTTTCCTGCAGTGGATCGCGGATCGTTCCTTCGCCGCCGCGCAAGCGGACGCGCGCCACGCCGGCATGCGCATCGGGCTGATTTCGGATCTCGCCATCGGCATGGACCGTGGCGGCAGCCATGCATGGGCGCGGCAGAACGATTTGCTGCTTGGCCTCAACATCGGGGCCCCGCCCGACGCGCTCAGCGCCCGCGGCCAGGACTGGGGCCTCACCGGCTTCTCACCGCAGGCACTCGTCGAGAGCGGTTTTGAGCCGTTCCTCGCGACATTGCGCGCCGCGCTGCGCCACGCAGGTGGCGTGCGCATCGACCACGCGATGGGCCTGATGCGCCTGTGGCTGATCCCGCATGGAGCGTCGCCCGCCGACGGCGCGTATCTCACCTATCCGCTCGACGATCTGCTGCGGCTGGTCGCGCTCGAATCGCATCGCCACCGCGCGATCGTCATCGGCGAGGATCTCGGCACGGTGCCGCCGGAGTTTCGCCACCGCATGGCGGAAACGGGCATTTCCGGAATGGACGTGCTCTGGTTCCAGCGCAACAAGACCGGATACTTGCCGCCCTCGAAGTGGCGGCCCGGCGCGGTTGCGATGACCAGCACACATGACCTGCCGACCGTGGCCGGCTGGTGGAGCGGCGCCGACATCGCGACGCGCGAAAAACTCGGCCTCGTGTCCGATGCCTCCGCCGAGCGCAGGGAGCGTGCGGCAAATCGAAGGGCGCTGTGGACCGCCTTCAAGAAAGCGAAGGCCGCGGCCGGCACTCCGCCTGGGCCCGAAGAAACCGACCCGGTGGCTGATAGCGCACTGCGCTTTGTCGGCAAGGCTGCCGCGCCGCTCGCGCTGATTCCGCTCGAGGACGTTCTCGGCCTGCGCGACCAGCCGAATCTACCCGGCACGATCGACGAACATCCCAACTGGCGTCGGCGTTACGGCGAACCGGCGCAGCGCATGCTCGATAAACCGGACGTGCAGCAGCGCCTCAAGGGCTTGCGCGAGAGCCGCCGATGACACCGCGCGCAACAATGCGGCTGCAGTTTCACGCGGGCTTCACGTTCGCGGATGCCGAGAGGCTGGTGCCGTATCTGGTCGAACTCGGCATCAGTCATGTCTACGCCTCGCCCATCACGACCGCGCGCACAGGATCGATGCATGGATACGACGTTGTCGATCCGACGCGCGTCAATCCCGAGCTTGGCGGCGAGGAAGGTTTGCGGCGGCTGGTTGCGGCGCTGCGCGCCGCAAGCCTCGGCCTGATCGCCGACATCGTGCCGAACCACATGGCGATCGGGCCGCAGAATGCTTGGTGGGTCGATGTGCTCAAACATGGCCGCGCGAGCCGCTTCGCGCTCTATTTCGACATCGATTGGGACGCGGACGATCCCGAGCTGCGCGGAAAAGTGCTGCTGCCGGTCCTCGGCAAGCCCTTGGCGGAGGCTTTGGCGGCAGGCGAACTCACGGTGGCGAAGGAAGCGGATGGGACGCCGGCGATCAGATACTTCGATCACCGGTTCCCGCTGGCGCCGATTGATACCGCGGCGGTCGAACGATCATTGCAACAATTCAACCCCGCTGACCCGCAAGGCCGCGTCCGTTTGCGCGAGCTGCTTGCGCGTCAGCATTATCGGCTGGCCTGGTGGCGCGTTGCCAACGACGAGATCAACTGGCGCCGGTTCTTCGATATCAACGAGCTCGTCGGCCTGCGGATGGAGCACGCAGAAGCGTTCGAGAGCACGCACGCGCTGGTCTTCCGGCTGTACGCGCAAGGCATCATCGACGGCGTGCGTGTCGATCACGTGGATGGCTTGTCCGATCCCGCATCGTACTGCCGGGTGCTGCGGCAGCGGCTTGAAGCATTGGCGCCGCGGCGGCCTCCCTCCGCCGAGCAGGGCCGTCCGTACATCGTGGTCGAAAAAATTCTGCTGTGCGGCGAGGAATTGCCCGGCGCATGGGGCTGCGACGGCACATCCGGCTACGACTTCATGGAGGAGGTTAGCGCGCTGCAGCACGATCCGGATACGGCGGAAGCGCTGGCGCGCGCGTGGGCTTCCGTTAGCGGACGCCCGCCGGATTTCGCCACCGAGGAGCAGGCGGCGCGACGGGAAATCCTGGCGCGCAGTTTTTCCGCGCAGCTTGGATCCTGCGCACGCGCGTTTCACCGGCTGGAGTCGCTCGTACCCGGCGCAGATGTCAGCGTCGCGGCCGTTCGACGCTGCCTGATCGAACTGCTTGCGCACTTTCCAATCTATCGCACTTACGGCACATCGACCGCGCGGCCCGCGCGCGACCGGCCCTTTCTGGCAACGGCATTCTCCGGCGCAAAGGCTTCTGCACTCCGCGGCGACCGTTCCGTGCTGGATCGCCTTCACGGCTGGCTCGGCGAAATCGCCAGCGATGGCGAAACCGCAGCCTTGCAAAGCGTCGCGGTCACCCGGTTTCAGCAACTGAGCGCGCCGGTGGCCGCCAAGGCGGTCGAAGATACCGCCGCCTATCGCTATGGCCGCCTCATCTCGCGCAACGACGTCGGGTTCGATATGCGCCGCCTCGGCGGCGATGCCGGTGAGTTTCACGCAAGGGCGCAGCGCCGGCAAGCGCGCTATCCGCGCGCCATGCTCGCGACCGCGACACATGACCACAAGCGCGGCGAGGATGTGCGCGCACGGCTCGCGGTCATCAGCGAGGTGGCCGACGAATGGGCGCGACTGTTGCCCCGCTGGTTAGCCCGCAGCGCAAGCCTCCGCGCCGACGTCGATGGCCAGTTGTCGCCAGCGGCAGGCGACATCGCAATGTTGCTGCAGACGATCGTCGGTTCATGGCCGCTCGACCTTGCAATCGATGACGACAAAGGCCGTGCGGCTTACGCCCAGCGCCTCGCGGCATGGCAACAGAAGGCAATGCGCGAAGCGAAGCTTGCGACCGACTGGAGCGTCCCGAACGAAGCATACGAGTCGGCCGCGCGCGAACTTCTGTTCGGCTTGGTCGAGCGGCGCGAAGCACCCGAAGTGCTGGGCGAAATCGCTGCCTTCGCGGACAGGATCGGTCCGGCCGGCGCGGTGAATGGCCTGGCGCAGGCGCTGCTCAAGCTGACCTCGCCCGGCGTGCCGGACTTCTATCAGGGAACCGAGTACTGGGACTTCAGCCTGGTCGACCCGGACAACCGCCGGCCGGTGGATTTCGCCGCGCGCGCCGCAACCCTGACCGGTGAGCACATCGAGGGTCTCGCCGCCACCTGGCGCGACGGACGCATCAAGCAGGCGATCATCGCCAGGACGCTCCAGTACCGACGCGAGCACGCGCGGTTGTTTGCCGAGGGCCGCTACACACCGATCACGGTCGAAGGAAGGTTGAGAAACCACATCGTGGCGTTCGCGCGCGAGTTGGAAGGGGATATCGCCATCACGGTCGTGCCCCGCCTCAGTCACAGGCTGCTTCGCGGAGACAGTGTCCTGTTCGAGGAAGCAATCTGGGAGGACACCCGTCTGGTGCTGGAACGACCGCCGCGCGGCTTCCTCCACATCCTGGATGCACGGCGAACGGCCGCAGAAGGCGGCACCGTGGGCGTCGGGCCGCTGCTCAGCGGGCTGCCGGTGGCGTTGCTGGCACCGGAGCGGTGACGTTACGGATTTGTTGCATCGCACACTAACCTAATGGATGCACACACTTATTCCCGTTGCCGCTACCTCGAATCATGGTTCCGTTGTATTGGATACCCGCTAACTCGCGGCGGCGTGGAATGCAGACACGCAGCTCAACGCACGGGAGCCGGGGCAATCCCTCCGGGGGGCGATGCCAAAGCGGATATCCGAATGCAGCGGCCATGACCTCACGGTGCGTAGGTAGCAAAACATGGCCAGCCGGAGTTGCGACCGGCCCGCGAGTCACTCGACCGGTCGCCCCTACCCTCAGGCGGCCGCCATCACGATCCCCTCGTTGGCGCGCAGCTCCACGGCGCCGTTGCATCGCTCGACACGATCGAGATGGGTCGAGAGCAGGATGTCGTGCGCATCGGCGCCGTTCCTGAAGACCTGCGGTTCGCCGCTGAAGTTGAGTGCGACCGAAAGCCAGCGGCCCTCGTGAAAGCGCCGATAGGTCAGCACCGGTCCAACCGCCTCGGCCTTCACATGCACGCCGATCGACAGCGCAGGCTCGCGGCGGCGCAGCGCAATCAGCGCGCGATAGAGCGACAGCATCGAGGACGGCTCGGCGCGCTGCCGCTGCACATTGAGCACACCATGATCGCTCGACAGCGGCAGCCACGGCTCGCCGCGCGTGAAGCCGGCATTCTCGGTTGCGTCCCATTGCATCGGCGTGCGCTCCGGGTCGCGCCCGAGGCCGAGCCCCGGCACGTTCTTTTCCCACGGGTCGCACACGGCCTGCGTCGGGATCGGCACATCCTCCATGCCGATCTCCTCGCCCTGATAGATGGTCGGCGTGCCGCGCAATGTCAGCAACAGCATCGCGGCAACGCGCGCTTGCGCAGGCCCGACCCGGCTCGCGACGCGCGGCTTGTCGTGATTGCCGAGAACCCAGTTCGGCCAGCGCTCCCGCCCGCCATCGAGCGCACGCTCGTATTGCTCGATCAGCGCCGCGATCACGTGCGGCTCCCAAGCCGACTTGATCAGATGAAAATTGAACGGAAGATGGAAACCCGGCGTGTCGTCGCCGTAGTAGGCCATCAGCTGCTCGATCGGCAGCGAGGCTTCGCCGATCAGGACGCGGTCCCCATAGCGGTCGGCGAGCGCGCGCATTTCGGCGATCGCTGCGTGCGTCTCCTCCTGGTCGAGCGAATAAAGCCGGATGAGCCGCCGCGCCGGCGACTGTCCCTCGCGCCAATCGGGATTGAGCGGATTGTCACGCAGATGCTCGGCCTCGATCAGATGATGGATCGCGTCCACACGGAAGCCGTCGACGCCGCGGTCGAGCCAGAAGCGCAGCACGTCGAGCATCGCGGCACGCACCTGCGCATTGCGCCAGTTGAGATCGGGCTGCTGCTTCAGAAAGGCGTGGTAGTAGAATTGCCCGGTCGCCTCGTCCCGGGTCCAGGCGCTGCCGCCGAATTCGCTGACCCAGTTGTTCGGCACGCCGCCATCCGGTTTTCCGTCGCGCCAGATATACCAGTCGCGTTTCGGGTTGATGCGCGACGAACGGCTCTCGACGAACCAGGGATGCTGGTCGGACGTGTGGTTCGGGACGAAGTCGAGAATGATCTTCAGATCGCGCGCGTGCACGGCTTCAACGAGCCGGTCGAAATCCTGAAGGGTTCCGAACAGCGGATGGATATCGCGGTGGTCGGACACGTCGTAGCCGAAGTCCGCCATCGGCGACGGATAGATCGGCGACACCCACACGGCATCGACGCCGAGATCGACAAGATGATCGAGCCGTGCCGCGATACCCTTCAGGTCGCCGATGCCGTCGCCGTTCGAGTCCTGGAACGAGCGCGGATAGACCTGATAGACGATGCCGCGCTGCCACCAATGGTGCGCATTTCGCAAGGACGCCTCCCCCGACTCAAGGCCTCCGAATCCTCAAGGCGACGCGGTAGGAAAAAGCGCCGCGGCCGTCAATGCGCGGAGCCACCCGGAATGGAACTTTGGCGGCCTCGGCGACGACCGGCTCGAGCCCGGCGTTAGGTGGGCCAGAAATAATTTCGTATTCCCTGGAACTTTACCGGAACCCACGGATTAGCCAGCAGTTTTGCTGAATTGTGACCGAGTTTCAGCGGATGGGCCTTAGGGGGGCCGGATGTCTGTTCGGGGCGGCGCACCGACCATTGATTGCGTCTCAGCATCGGCTGCTGCGGAGCCTCTTGCCTGCCGCCCACGAGCTTGCCCTTATTCGGTCGTAGCGACTGCGCCAATGAACGCGCCGGGAGAGCTTCATGCCTGTCAAAGCTGACGCCAGCACACAGAGCCCACGCAAGAAGATCACTGTCCCTCCTCCGCGCCCAAAGCCTGCCAACGGCAAAGACGGCCTCGACCTGAACCACTTGCTCTACGCGCTGCAGGCGATGAGCGTCGGGGACTTCTCGGTGCGGATGGCCGGCAACCAGCTCGGCATCGAGGGCAAGATCGCCGACACCTTTAATGAAATCGTCGCCGCCAACGAGCGGATGGCCAAGCAGCTCGAGCAGGTCGGCCAGGTGGTCGGACGCGAGGGCAAGACGCGCCAGCGCGTGCGACTCGGGCTTTCGGGCGGCTCGTGGGGCGACATGGAGTCCTCGGTCAACACGCTGATCGACGACCTGCTGTGGCCGACCCGCGAGGTGACGCGCGTCATCGGCGCGGTCGCGCAAGGCGACCTGTTGCAGACCGTGCGGCTCGACGTCGATGGGCGGCCGCTCAAGGGCGAGTTCCTGCAGTCGGCCAACATCGTCAACACCATGATCCGCCAGCTCGGCGTGTTCACCTCCGAGGTGACGCGCGTTGCGCGCGAGGTCGGCACCGAAGGCAAGCTCGGCGGACAGGCGCAGGTCCCGGAAGTGACCGGCGTTTGGAAGGACCTCACCGAGTCGGTCAACTCGATGGCGTCGAACCTCACCGCGCAGGTGCGCAACATCGCGGACGTGACCATCGCGGTCGCCAACGGCGACCTGTCGAAGAAGATCACCGTCGACGTGCGCGGCGAGATCCTGCAGCTCAAGGAAGCCATCAACACGATGGTGGACCAGCTGCGCTCGTTCGCCTCGGAAGTGACGCGCGTCGCGCGCGAGGTCGGCACCGACGGCAAGCTCGGCGGACAGGCGATCGTGCCCGGCGTCGCCGGCACCTGGAAGGACCTGACCGATTCGGTCAACGCGATGTGCGGCAACCTGACCGCACAGGTGCGCAACATCGCGCAGGTGACCACCGCGGTCGCGCGCGGCGACCTCTCGCGCAAGATCACCGTCGACGTGCGCGGCGAAATCCTCGAACTGAAAGACACCATCAATACGATGGTGGACCAGCTCAACTCGTTCGCATCGGAAGTGACGCGCGTCGCGCGCGAGGTCGGCACCGAAGGCAAGCTCGGCGGTCAGGCGGCCGTGCCCGGCGTCGCCGGCACCTGGAAGGACCTGACCGACAACGTCAACTTCATGGCGTCGAACCTGACCGCCCAGGTGCGCAACATTGCCGACGTCGCAACCGCCATCGCGGGCGGCGACCTGTCGAAGAAGATCACCGTCAACGTCTCGGGCGAAATCCTGCAGCTCAAGGACACCATCAACACGATGGTGGACCAGCTCAACGCATTCGCCGGCGAAGTGACGCGCGTCGCGCGCGAAGTCGGCACCGAAGGGCGGCTCGGCGGACAGGCCAACGTGCTCGGCGTCGCCGGCACCTGGAAGGACCTGACCGACTCGGTGAACTCGATGGCCGGCAACCTCACCGGCCAGGTGCGCAATATCGCCGAGGTGACCACCGCGGTCGCCAACGGCGACTTGTCCAAGAAGATCACCGTGGACGTGCGCGGCGAAATCCTCGAGCTGAAAGACACCATCAACACGATGGTGGACCAGCTCAACGCCTTCGCCGGCGAGGTGACCCGCGTCGCGCGCGAGGTCGGCACCGAAGGCAAGCTCGGCGGCCAGGCGATCGTGCGCGGCGTCGGCGGCACCTGGAAAGACCTGACCGACAGCGTCAACTCGATGGCCTCGAACCTCACCGGCCAGGTGCGCAATATCGCCGAGGTCGCGACCGCGGTGGCGCAGGGCGACCTGTCGAAGAAGATCACCGTGAACGTGTCGGGCGAAATCCTGCAGCTGAAGGAGACGCTCAACACCATGGTCGACCAGCTCAACGCCTTCGCGGGCGAAGTGACGCGCGTCGCGCGCGAGGTCGGCACCGAAGGAAAGCTCGGCGGCCAGGCCGCCGTGCCCGGCGTCGCCGGCACCTGGAAGGACCTGACCGACTCGGTCAACTCGATGGCCGGCAACCTGACCGCGCAGGTGCGCAACATCGCCGAGGTGACCACCGCGGTCGCGGGCGGCGACCTGTCGCGCAAGATCACCGTCGACGTGCGCGGCGAAATCCTGCAGCTGAAAGAAACCATCAATACGATGGTGGACCAGCTCAACGCCTTTGCGGGCGAAGTGACCCGCGTCGCGCGCGAAGTCGGCACCGAAGGGCGTCTCGGCGGGCAGGCGAACGTGCCCGGCGTCGCCGGCACCTGGAAGGATCTGACCGACTCGGTCAACTCGATGGCGGGCAACCTCACCGCCCAGGTGCGCAACATCGCCGAGGTGACCACCGCGGTGGCGCGCGGCGACCTGTCGCGCAAGATCACCGTCGACGTGCGCGGCGAAATCCTGCAACTGAAAGACACCATCAACACCATGGTGGACCAGCTCAACGCCTTCGCCTCGGAAGTGACGCGCGTCGCGCGCGAAGTGGGCACCGAAGGCAAGCTCGGCGGCCAGGCCGAAGTGCCCGGCGTCGCCGGCACCTGGAAGGATCTGACCGACAACGTCAACTTCATGGCGTCGAACCTGACCGCGCAGGTGCGCTCGATCGCCGAGGTCGCGACCGCGATCGCGGGCGGCGACCTGTCGAAGAAGATCACCGTCGACGTGCGCGGCGAAATCCTGCTGCTCAAGGACACGCTGAACACGATGGTCGATCAGTTGCGCTCGTTCGCCGGCGAAGTGACGCGCGTCGCGCGCGAGGTCGGCACCGAAGGGCGGCTCGGCGGACAGGCGAACGTGCCCGGCGTCGCCGGCACCTGGAAGGACCTGACCGACAACGTCAACCTGCTCGCCGCGAACCTCACCACGCAGGTGCGCAACATCGCCGAGGTGACCACCGCGGTGGCGCGCGGCGACCTGTCGCGCAAGATCACCGTCAACGTGTCGGGCGAAATCCTGCAGCTCAAGGACACCATCAACACGATGGTGGACCAGCTCAACGCCTTCGCCGGCGAAGTGACGCGCGTCGCGCGCGAAGTCGGAACCGAGGGCAAGCTCGGCGGACAGGCCGAGGTGCCCGGCGTCGCCGGCACCTGGAAGGACCTGACCGACACCGTGAACGTCATGGCGGCGAACCTGACCGAGCAGGTGCGCGGCATCGTGAAGGTCGTCACCGCCGTCGCCGACGGCGACCTGAAGCAGAACCTCACGGTGAAATCGCGCGGCGAGGTGGCCGCGCTGGCCGAGACCATCAACAACATGACCGGCACGCTCGCGACCTTCGCCGATCAGGTGACGACGGTTGCGCGCGAGGTCGGCGTGGAAGGCCGGCTTGGCGGTCAGGCGAACGTGCCGGGTGCTGCCGGTACCTGGAAGGACCTCACCGGCAACGTGAACCTGCTCGCCGCCAACCTGACCACGCAAGTGCGCGCGATCGCCGAGGTGGCAACCGCGGTGACCAAGGGCGACCTCACGCGTTCGATTCAGGTCGATGCGCGCGGCGAGGTCGCCGAGCTGAAAGACAACATCAACACGATGATCGAGAATTTGCGGCAGACGACCGACCGCAATACCGAGCAGGACTGGCTCAAGACCAACCTCGCGCGCTTCACCAACATGCTGCAGGGGCAGCGCGACCTGCAGACCGTCGGGCGCCTGCTGCTCAGCGAATTGACGCCGCTGGTGAACTCGCAGCTCGGCGTCATCTACCAGGTCGAGACCAGCGAGGAACCGAGCCTGCGGCTGCTCTCGGCATTCGCCGACGACGGCGCCAACGGCCATCCGGACCGTGTCGAGTTCGGCGAGGGGCTGATCGGCCAATGCGCCATGGACAAGCGGCGCATGCTGATCACCTCGATGCCGCCGCATGCGGTTCCCATCGGCTCGGCGTTGTGCAAGGTGGTGCCGCAGAACATCGTCGTGCTGCCGGTGCTGTTCGAGAACGAGGTCAAGGCGGTCATCGAGCTTGCCTCGGTCACCGCGTTCACGACCCTGCAGATGGCATTCCTCGAGCAGCTCACCGACTCGATCGGCATCGTGGTCAATTCGATCGA
>VBAH01000055.1 GCA_005884685.1 Alphaproteobacteria bacterium | reverse complement strand
AACGGTACCGGTTGGTAACTGGGCCGTGATGAGCAAATAGGCTACCTGCGGCGAGACCTCGACCAATAGTTCTCCTACAAATGACGGATTGCCAACGATGTGCGCGAAGCGTAGGGTAGGCTAAAAGGTTGAGAACTTACGCGCTCATTGAGCGCAGGTGCGCACGGTGGGCGGCCAGCATTGTCATTAACGAGGTAGCTAAATCATCGGCGGTACGGTAGCGTTTCTAGCGAGAACGACATCCTAAAAGCGGGGGAGGGGGGCGAGCCACATGCGGCGCCGGCAATTCGTTGCTGCCGCAGGAGTGCTTTTCACGACGCTGGCGTGTGCGTCCCGGGACGACGGCCAGTTGCGCGCGCGCGCTGCACGCGATGGCGCGGTGCGCGTGATAGTGACGCTCGCCATTCCGGGCCCACAACCGCCGCCTGAAGATGCCATCCGCGATGCGCAGGAGCGTTTGATCGGCGCACTGCGCGGTACGCGCTACGTGGACCTGCGCCGCTTCCGGAGCCTGCCCCAGCTCGCCTTGACGGCTGGACCGGATGCGCTCGAGATCCTGCTTACCTCGCCGCAGGTGGCCGCGGTTGCGGCGGATTCTCTGGCGCAGCCCATGGCGCCGGGCAGCCGATGAGCCTCTACCGCATCGCGCTCGCTGCGCTCGCCGCAGTTGCGCTGTCGCTTTCGGCCGCGTTGCCGGCGCAAGCGCAAACGCGCGAAATGCAAATCCAGAAGCTCGCCGAGGAGGCGCGGCAGCAAGGCAGCGTCCGCGTCATCCTCGAGATGCGCATGACGGGAGCGGCCGTGGCAGCCCCGAAGCACAAGGCCGCGGTCAAGTCTTCGCAGGATCGCGCTCTGCGCGCTCTTGCCGCGTACGGCCTGAAGAACGTGCGCAAGTACGAGCACGTGCCCTTCGTTGCGGCGGAAGTAGACGAAGCCGCGCTTCAGGCTGCGGCGGTGCACCCGGACGTGCTCGCGGTGCACGAGGACCGGCTCCATCGGCCGACCCTGGCTCAGAGCGGGCCGCTCGTCGGGGCGCCGGAGGCCTGGGCCATGGGCTACAGCGGCGCGGGGCAGCACATCGCGATCCTCGACACCGGCGTCGACAGCAATCATCCGTTTCTCGCCGGCAAGGTGGTCTACGAAGCCTGCTTTTCCAGCACTTATGCGCCCTACGGTGCGCGCACCGCGTGCCCGAACGGCCAGGACATGCAGATCGGCAGCGGCGCTGCCGCGCCTTGCGCATCCTCCGCGTGCCTGCACGGCACTCACGTCGCGGGCATCGCAGCGGGCAACGGTCCGAACGCCTCTCCTGCGCAGTCGTTCTCGGGCATAGCCAAGGACGCCGGGCTCATCGCCATCCAGGTGTTCTCGGTGTTCTACAGCACGTCGGTCTGCGGCAGCAGCGGCACGCCTTGCGTCGCGGCCTTCACCTCCGACCTGATGAGCGCACTCGATCACCTTTACGCCATCCGGCAGAACTACAGCCTCGCTTCCGCCAACATGAGCCTCGGCGGCGGGCAATACACCACGCATTGCGACAGCGATCCGCTCAAGCCCGGCATCGACCTGCTGCGCTCGGCCGGCGTCGCGACCGTGGTCGCGAGCGGCAACGACGGCTTCGCCGATGCGCTCAGCTCCCCGGCGTGCATCTCCAGCGCAGTCAGCGTCGGCGCGACCACCAAGACGCCGGAGAGCGTGGCCAGCTTCACAAACAGCGCCTGGATGCTGAATCTGCTCGCGCCCGGGGTTTCGATCCTGTCGTCGGTCCCGGGCGCCAGCTACGCCTCGTTCAGCGGCACCTCGATGGCGACGCCGCACGTCGCCGGCGGGTTCGCGCTGCTCAAGCAACGGAAACCCACCGCCACCGTGGATGAGCTGCTCACCGCCCTCAGCTCGACCGGCGTGCCGATCCTGGATCCGCGCAACGGGCTCTACAAGCCGCGCATCCGCCTTCCGGCGGCGCTCGATGCCATCGTCCCCGTCGCGCAGGTGCTCGCGCTGTCGCCGCCGGACGGATTGTCCTCCTCCGGTCCGCCGGGCGGCCCGTTCTCTCCAGCGAGCAAGAGCTACACGCTGACGAACTCGGGTGCAGGCAACCTGAATTTCACGGTGAGCACGGCGGCCGGCTGGGCCACGGTCAGCCCGGCGAGCGGCAATCTCGCCCAGGGCGCGAGCACGACCGTCACGGTGACGATCAACGGCAACGCTGCGAGCCTGGCGCGCGGCGCCTACAGCTCAACCGTGGACTTCAAGAACACGACGAACGGCGTCGGCAGTGCGAGCCGCACGTTGACGCTTTCGGTCGAGCAGGCACCCGCAAACGACAACTTTCAGGACGCCATCGCGCTTCCCCAATCGAGCGGCAACACGAGCGGGACGAACGTCGGCGCCACCAAGGAAGCGGGCGAGCCCAATCATGCGGGGCAGCCCGGCGGGCGCTCGGTGTGGTGGCGCTGGACTGTGCCTTCGGCCGGGCCGGTGAGCTTCGATACGCTCGGCAGCGGCTTCGATACCGTGCTCGCCGCGTACACCGGCAACAGCGTGTCGGACCTGGTGCAGATCGCGGCCAACGACAATGCACCCGGGACCACGCGCAGCCGGATCACGTTCACGGCCGTGCAAGGGCAGACCTACTATATCGCCGTCGACGGCGTCGCGGGCACTGCCGGCCAGATCATCCTCAACTGGGCATTCGGGCAGGACGTCGTCCAGCCGGGGGACATCACCGTCACGCCGGATTCGGGCTTCGCCGCTTCCGGCCCGGCGGGCGGCCCGTTCACGCCGTCGTCCACCGTCTATACCCTGACCAACGTGAGCACGGGCACGCGCACGTGGAGCGTGACCGGCGTGCCCGCGTGGCTCACCGCGTCCGCGACCTCGGGAATCCTCACCCCGGGCGAGAGCACGCAGGTAGCGCTCAGCGTTCACGCCTCCGCCGCGTCCCTGGGCGCCGGGGTCTATTCGGGCAGCGTGAGCTTCAACGCGGCGCCCCGGGCTGTCTCGCTCACCGTGCAGGGCAGCAGCGGAAGCGACAGCTTCGGCACTGCATCCGCGCTCGGCGGCAGCTCGCTCACGGCCAGCGGCTCGAACGTCGGCGCGAGCAAGGAGCCGGGCGAGCCCGATCACGGCGGCCCGGGCGGCGCTTCGATGTGGTGGCGGTGGACCGCACCGGCGTCGGACCAGGCGATCATCGATACCTTCGGCAGCGGCTTCGACACGCTGCTCGGCGTCTACACCGGCTCGGCGGTCGATGCGCTCACGCTCATAGGGGCCAACGACGATTCGGGCGGGATGCTGCAGAGCCGCGTGATGTTCCAGGCGACGGCGGGCGTCGAGTACAAGATAGCGGTCGACGGCTATCTCGGCGCCACCGGGCCGGTCACGCTGCACATCGCGACCGCCCCGAGCGGCGGCGAGCCCGCGAACAACGCGTTCGCGGCCGCCATCGAGCTGAGCGGCGCGTCCGTCTCCGCCACCGGGACCAACATCGGCGCCACTAAGGAGCCGGGCGAACCCAATCATGCCGGCAACGCCGGCGGCGCTTCCGTCTGGTGGAAATGGACGGCGCCGGCGACGCAGCCGGTTTCCATCGAGACTTTCGGCAGCACCTTCAATACCCTGCTCGCGGTGTATAACGGCAGCCAGGTCTCGGGCCTGACGCCGGTCGCTTCCAATGACGACTACGGCGGCGGCACGCAGAGCAAGCTGACCTTCCAGGCCCAGCAGGGCACGACGTACTTCATAGCCGTGGACGGGTACAACAACGGCTTCGGGGCGCTCAGCGGAGGCATAACGCTCAGCCTCAGCGTGTCCATTCCGGTCACGCCGGGGACGAGCGCCCTGGTCTATTTCAGCCAGCCGGGCGACCCGATCGGCGGCGGGCAGAACCGGCAGATCAACGCCGCCGAGGCGGGCGTCACTCTCACGGCGGCGAGGAATTTCCAGCAGGGCGTCACGGTTTCCATCCGCGCCGGCACCGAGTGGTGGGACTTGAATGTGGGACCGGCGCCAGGCGCAGGAGCGCCTCTCGCCGCGGGCGCCTATGAAAACGCCGTCCGCTACCCGTTCAACAGCGGCCTCACCCCCGGCCTCGACCTGTCGGGCAACAGCCTCGGCTGCAACGCTCTTCGCGGCCGGTTCGACGTGCTCGAGGCGGTGTACGCAGTCGACGGCTCGGTGGAGCGCTTCGCGGCCAATTTCGTCCAGCACTGCGACGGCTCTGTGCCGGCGCTCTTCGGCCAGGTCCGCTTCAACTCCGAAGTGCCGCTCGATCTCGAGTCCGCGCTCCCCGCACCGTTCAGCTTCGTCGATGCGGTGGATGTCGCGCCCAGCACGCCGGTCACCTCGAACACCGTCACGATCTCCGGCATCACCAATGCGCCGATCAGCGTGCGGGGCGGGGAGTACAGCATCGACGGCGCTCCGTTCACCAGCGCGGACGGAACGATCGCCAACGGCCAGACCCTCACGCTGCGCGTGATGTCCTCGAGCCTCGCCGGCACCCCGACCTTCGCCACGGTGCGGATCGGCGCCGCGAGCGCCACGTTCCAGGCGACCACCGCCCTCGGCACGCAAGGCACGAACGTCCTCTATTTCCACAGCCAGGCCGGCGAGTACATCGGCCAGGGCCAGCAGGGAGCCTTCTATGCCGGGAACGGCTGGACGATCACGCCGAGCCGCAACTACCACAACGGCGTATCGTTCACGATCCAGGGCCCCGACAGATGGTCGTTGGACTTTGCTGGTCCCGGCAGGACCCAGCTCGCCGTGGGCGCTTACGAGAAAGCTGCAACTTACCCGTTCGAGAACGGCACCAGCCCGGGCCTTTCCTTCCAAGGCGAGGGGCGCGGCTGCAGCGTGACGGGCCGCTTCGAGGTCTTCGAGATTGCTTACGCCGCGGACGGCTCGCTACAGCGTTTCGCCGCCGACTTCGTGCAGTATGGGATCGCGCCCGGCTGTCCTCCCGCCCCGACGGCTCTCTTCGGCCAGATCCGCTTCAACTCGAACGTGCCGATCTACACCGACGCCGTGCTGCCCGCGCCCTTCGCCTTCGTCGACCAGGTCGACGTGCCGCGCAGCGCGGTGATCGCCTCGAACGGCGTACAAATCTCCGGCATCTCGAGCGCGCCGATCAGCGTGCAGGGCGGCGAATACAGCATCAACGGCGCGCCGTTCACGACGGCTCCGGCAACCATGACAAACGGCCAGATCGTGCGGCTGCGGCTCTTGTCTTCGAGCCTCGCCGGCACTCCGGCCTTTGCCACGGTCCGGATCGGCGCCGCGAGCGCCACGTTCCAGGCGACGACTACCATTGCCCTGCAAGGCACGAACGTTTTCTACTATCACAGCCAGCCCGGCGACTTCATCGGCGGCGGCGAGCGCGGCGCACTCCATGCGGGCACCGGCTGGACGCTCAGGCCGAGCCGCAATTATGACAACGGCGTGTCGTTCGACGTCGAGGGTAACGGTGCGTGGTGGAAGATCGAGTTTGCGGCCGCCGGTGATAGCTACGCGCCGCCGCTCGCCGTGGGCTCCTACGAGAACGCGGTGAGCTTCCCGTCCGCAAACGGCACCAGCCCGGGCGTGAGCGTGTCCAACGGCGTTGGCTGCAACGCGCTGCGCGGCCGCTTCGATGTCCTTGAAGTGGCTTACGCCGCGGACGGTTCGGTGCAGCGCTTCGCCGCCGACCTCGTACAGCACTGCGAGGGGGCCGCGCCGGCCCTCTTCGGGCAGATCCGCTACAACTCCAACGTGCCGATCTACATCGCTCCGGTGCTGCCCGACCCGTTCAACTTCGTCGACGCCGTCAACGTGCCGCGCGGCGTGCCCGTCATCTCGAACACGGTTGCCATCTCCGGCATCTCGAGCGCGCCGATTCGCGTGCAGGGCGGCGAGTACAGCATCGACGGCGGCCCGTTTACGAGCGCCCCCGGAACCATTGCCAACGGTCAGAAGCTCGCGCTGCGCGTGATGTCCTCGAGCCTGCCCGGTTCCGCGACCTTTGCCACGGTGTGGATCGGCGCGGCGAGTGCCACGTTCCAGGCCACGACTACGATCGGCGTGGGCACGAACGTCCTATACGTGCGCAGCACGCCCGGCGACTACATCGGCGAGGGCAAGACGCGCATGCTGCATGCGGCAAACGGCTTCACGTTTACCTGGACCCGCAACTTCTACAACGGGTTGTTCTTCAGCATCCAGGGCGCCGGCGACAGCTGGAACGTGAACTTCGCGGCCGGGGGCAATCCACCGACCTCGGCGCCGCCGCTTGCGCCGGGCGCCTATGAAAACGCGATGTACTCTCCACCGCAGGCGGGCCGGCCCGTTCTCGGGGTCGACGGCGGCGACCGCGGCTGCCAGAGCACGGGGCGCTTCGACGTGCTCGAGGTTGTCTACGGCGCCGGCGGCGCGCTGAGCGCGTTCGCCGCGAACCTCGAGCAGCGTTGCAACGGTTTCAGTGCCCCGCTCTACGGCCGCATCCGCTATAACTCCTCGCTGCCGCTCTTCAACGCGCGCGGCGATCACGACGGCGACGGCCGCTCCGACGTCCTGTGGCTCAACGCATCGACCGGCGAGAACTACATCTACCCGATGGACGGCACGCGGATCCTTGCGGGCGAAGGCTATCTGCGCGCGGTGGC
>VBAH01000001.1 GCA_005884685.1 Alphaproteobacteria bacterium | reverse complement strand
TTAACAGCAGCCCGGCGCAATGCGGTCAGGCGCACCGTTCGCGGGTCCACCGCGCGTGACAAGGTTGCCCAGCGGCGTTAAGGGCGGATTACGAGAGAATATTTTTCTGACACAAAGGTGGGCGAAGCACGCCGCCGCTGGTTAACAAGGTGTTGACGGACCAGCTGCCCAGAACAGAAGCCTGCGGAACCTCGGCATGGAAGCGCTTTTCATCGGCCAGACCTACATCGACGTTACGTTTGTGACGGACCGCATCCCCACCGGCGACGAGAAGGTTGTCGCCGAGGATTACGCGGTGAGCTTCGGCGGCAATGCGGTGTCGGCTGCGTTTTGCTGTGCCAAGCTCGGCATCGTGCCGGAACTGATGACCTCGCTTGCCGACGACTGGCTCGCGCGCATGTTCCTCGACATGGCGGCGAAGTATCAGATCTCGGTGCACGGCCGCAAAGTGAAGGAATCCTCGCTCTCGTTCGTGATGCCGAACCACGGCATGCGCGCGATCATCCGCTGCCGCGACGATCACTACCTGCATCCCGTTCCGCCGCTCGACCTTACCGGCTGCCGCGCGCTGCACCTCGATGGGCATCAGGCGGACGCCGCGATCCAATACGCCCGGTTTTGCCGCGAGAGCGGCATCCTGACCTCGCTCGACGGCGGTGGCATGCGCTCGAATACGCTGGAGCTGCTCGCTTATATCGACGTCGCGATCTGCTCGGAGCGGCTATGCGAGCAGCTCAAGTTGAGCCCGCAGGCCCTCTGCGCGCTGCTCAAGGACAAAGGCTGCCGCATCGGCGGCGTCACGCTCGGCGCGAAGGGGCTCATCTGGTACGACGAGCGCGGCAACGTACGCCACATGCCGGCGCTCGCTGTCCCCGCCAGCGAGGTGATCGACACCAACGGCGCGGGCGACATTTTCCACGGCGCGTACATGTTCTCGTATCTGCACGCCCCCGAGAAACCCTGGGAGGCACACTTCCGCTTCGCGCGCGCGGCCTCGGCACATTCGGTGCGCTATCTCGGCATCGAGCATTCCCTGCCGACCCGCGCCGACGTGCTGGCGGCTGAGGAGGCGTTTCGCGAAGCGGCGTGAGGCCGCGCTCAGAGCTGCTACTTTTTCTTCGCACGCTGCACGTGTTCCGCAATGAACCGCGGCAGTGCGAAGGCGGCGACATGCACTTCTGGCGTCCAGTATTTTGTCCTGAAGCTGCCGGCCTTTTGGTAGCGCGCAGCGATCGTGCGCGCCGGATGCCGGCGCAGCGTCTGGTCCTTCGAGGCCCAGCCCATCGCCATGTGGCCCCCGACATACGTCGGGATCGCCGCGACATAGCAGGCGGCATCGGCGAACAGCGGCTTGAACATGCCGACTGATGAGATCAGTTCGTCGGGTTGCATGAACGGCACGCCGTTCTGCGTCACCATCACGCCGCCCGGCGCCATGCAGCGTTTGCATGCCGCGTAGAATTCCTTGGTGAACAGCACGGCCCCCGGTCCTTGCGGGTCGGTCGAGTCCACGATGATGACGTCGAAGCGGCGGCTTGTGGTCGCGACGTATTTCATACCGTCGGCGATCACGCTCTCGAAGCGCTTGTCGCGGAACACCGGCTTGGTGAACTCGGGGAAATGCTCTTTGGAAAACTCGATCACTGATGCGTCGATTTCCACCTGCACGACACTTTTCAGCGCCTTGTGCTTGAGCACCTCTTCGGCGATACCGCAGTCGCCGCCGCCGACGATCAGCACATTGCGTGCCTTGCCGTGCGCGAGAATCGGCACGTGGGTCATCATCTCGTGGTAGATGAACTCGTCGCGCGTGGTGACCTGCGTGGCACCATCGAGCATCAGCATCTTGCCGAAATGCTTGTGCTCGAACAGCACGAGATGCTGGTGCGCAGTCTGCTGCTCGTAGAGGACCTTCTCGACCGCGTAGGTCATGCGGAAGCCGAGATCCTCGAACAGGGTTTCGGGGAGCCAGCGTTTCTCGGGCATGAAGATTCTCGCGCCTGTCATTCCCGGACGGTCCGAAGGACCGATCCGGGATCCATGAATCACAGCTTTTCGGTATGCGCAGACAGGTGGGTCCCGGCTCTCGCTGTGCTCGGCCGGGATGACATCTTACATGCGGTGACGAGACTGAGCTACGCCCCCTGCCCGCGCAGGTGCTCGCCGACCGCGACACGCTTCGGCTTGAACGCCTCGCGCAGCACCGGCACGCACGCGTCCGGATTGGCGCGGCCGCACATGAAGATATCGATCGCCGCGTAATGCGCTTCCGGCCATGTGTGGATCGAGATGTGGCTTTCGGCCAGCACCGCGACGCCCGACACCCCGCCGTTCGGCTCGAAATGATGCAGGTGGATGTGCAAGAGGGTCGCGCCCGCCGCGGCGACGCAGCGGCGCAGCGCCTCGTCGATGTGATCGATGTCGTCGAGGTGCTTGGCGTCGTAAAGATCGACAATCAGATGCACGCCGGCGCAGCGCACGCCGTTGCGGACCACGAAGTGGTCCTTGCGGTCGTCCACGATAGCCGAAACGGAAGCCGGCTCGTTTTTCTTTCGGGCGGTACCTGGGATCCCCAAGCCCTTGTCCGATCGCAAGAGGGCGTGCTGGCGCATGCCGTCCTCCCCAACCAGGAAAAAGAACCCGAGATGCCGGCGAGCCGGCGCCACGGAAAGCGAAAGCCGCCCGACCCTGTCCGGTTTGGACTGATCACCAGCGGCAAGACCCCCAAATAAGGTCAGTTTCCCGCGTGATCAAGAAGATTCTTGGCTGCCCGCGCGATACGCCGGTCGCCTCAAATGCGGCGCGACCAGACTTAGACAAAACCCAGCGGCAGTTGGCTTTCCGCAGCCTGCTGTGCCTCGACGGCCGCGACCGCCGTCATGTTCACGATGCCGCGCGCGGTCACCGACGGCGTCAGAATATGCGCCGGGCGCGCAGCGCCGATGAGAATCGGCCCGACCGGCAACGCGTCGGCCAGCACCTTGATCATCTGATAGGCGATGTTGGCGGCATCGATATTCGGCATGATCAGCACATTCGCCTCACCAGTCAGGCGCGAGTGCGGATAGACGCGCTGGCGGAACGCCGGAACCAACGCGGATTCGCCGTTCATCTCGCCGTCCACCTCGAGGCCCGGCGCATGGGCGAGGATGATGTCGAGCGCCTCGCGCATTTTGTGCGCGCCCTCGCACTCGTAGCTGCCGAAATCCGAACGCGACAGGAGCGCGATCTTCGGCTCGATACCAAAGCGGCGCACATGGGCGGCGGCGAGCATCGCCATCTCGGCGATCTCCTGGGCGCTGGGATCGGCATTGATGTGAGTGTCGGCGAGAAAATAGACCCCCTTGGCGGTAATGACCGTTGTCAGTGCCGCGAAAATCCCGGCACCCGGCGCACGCCCAAGAATGTCGCGGATGTGGGCGAGATGGCCCATGTAACGGCCTTCCACGCCGCATATGAGAGCGTCGGCAAGGCCCAGCCTGACGGCGAGCGCCGCAATGACCGTGGCATTGGTGCGGACGAGCGTCCGCGCGGCGTCAGGCGTAATGCCCTTGCGTCCCCCCACCTCGGCCAGTGTCCGGACGAAGTCGCGGTAGCGCGGATCGTCCTCCGGGTTGATCAGCTCGAAATCGCGATCCGGCCGGATAGCAAGCCCGTAGCGCGCGAGCCGCGCCTCCACGATCGCCGGGCGGCCGATCAGGATGGGACGGGCAAGCCCCTCCTCCACCACGATCTGGGTTGCGTGAAGGATGCGCTCGTCCTCGCCCTCGGCGTAGATGACGCGCTTCATCTGTTGCTTGGCCTGCGCAAACACCGGCTTCATGATGAAGCCGGAGCGGAATACGAATCGGTTGAGTCGCTCCTCGTAGGTCGTGAAATCGGTGATCGGCCGGGCCGCGACGCCGGACGCGATCGCGGCTTTGGCGACCGCCGGCGCGATGCGCAGGATCAGCCGCGGATCGAACGGATTCGGAATGAGCGAACCGGCCCCAAAGGTGCGGAACTCGCCACCGTAGGCCTTCGCCGCCACCTCGGAGGGGGCCTCGCGCGCAAGCGCCGCGATCGCCTCGACCGCGGCGAGCTTCATCTCCTCGTTGATCGTGGTGGCGCTGACATCGAGCGCGCCGCGAAAAATGTAGGGAAAGCACAGCACGTTGTTGACCTGGTTCGGATAGTCCGAGCGCCCGGTGCAGATGATGGCGTCGGGCCGAACCATGACCGCCTCTTCGGGCGTGATTTCGGGCGTCGGATTGGCGAGCGCCATGATCAGCGGCTGCGGTGCCATGCCCGCCACCATGCCGGGCTTGAGCACGCCAGGCGCGGAGAGGCCGAGGAAGATGTCGGCGCCGTCGATCACGTCGGCGAGCGTGCGCTTGTCGGTCTTCTGCGCGTACACCGACTTCCAGCGATCCATCAAAGTCGGCCGGCCCTCATAGACGACCCCCTCGATGTCGGTGACCCAGATGTTCTCGCGCTTCGCGCCGAGCGAGACGATCAGATTGAGGCATGCCAGGGCGGCCGCGCCGGCCCCGGATGCGACGATCTTAACGTCGTTGATGTTCTTGCCGGTAAGGTACAGCGCGTTCTTGATCGCCGCGCCGACGATGATGGCCGTGCCATGCTGGTCGTCATGGAACACCGGGATCTTCATTCGCTCCTTGAGCTTGTCCTCGATGTCGAAGCACTCGGGCGCCTTGAAGTCCTCCAGATTGATGCCGCCGAACGTGGGTTCCAGCGCCGACACCACGGAGACCACATGATCGACGTCATGGGCGTCGATCTCGATGTCGAACACATCGATGCCTGCGAACTTCTTGAACAGGACCGCCTTTCCTTCCATCACCGGCTTGCCGGCCAAGGGGCCGATATTGCCGAGGCCGAGCACTGCGGTGCCGTTCGAGACCACCGCGACGAGGTTGGCGCGCGCGGTCAACTCGGCGGCTTGACCGGGGTCCGCCACGATCGCCTCGCAGGCCGCCGCCACGCCCGGCGAATAGGCGAGTGCGAGATCGCGCTGGTTGCCGAGCGGCTTGGTCGGCTGAATCTCCAGCTTTCCCGGCTTCGGCGTACGGTGATAAACGAGCGCGCTGGCGCGCAAGTCATCGGATATTGTCGAGGCCATTGCCACACTCCGGTCCAATCCAGACCGACAATATGGCATTTGCGCCGCCGGACAATCGGGCGAAGGGGAGCCGTCGATGGTCAAGATGTTCGCCAGCGTGCTCGCAGCTGTTGTGATCACGGTCGGCGGCTATTTCGGCTTCGAGTTCTATCTCCGGCAGCGGATCACCGACGACATCGAAACGGCGTTCGCCAATGTGCGGGCGAGCGGCGCCAAGGCCAGCCACGGCAAGATCACGTTCGAGCTCTGGACCCGCACTGTCACGATCGCGGACATCGCCGGCGAATTCACCGCTCAGCCTCCGGTCAGCGTGAAGATCGGCCGCGTTGTCGCCACTGGCGCGAGCCAGGAAACTGCCGGGCGCTTTGCTGCCAGCCGGATCGACGCGTCGAATGTGGAGGTCACAGGCGCATTCGGGCAACAGACGGGTCTGCAGTTCACCTATCAGGCACCGCGCATCGAAATTGCTGACTACGCGGGACCGGGCGGCCCGCTGCGGCCGCTTGAGGGAACTGCCGCCGCCGACATCTACCGCTTCGCGCTGGATCACTTTGCGGTGGTGTCGGCGAAGTCGGTGGTCGCGCCCACGGTCGCGGTGAAATTCTCATCCGCAGGATCTCCGGCAGCGGGAACCGGCGACTACAGCTATTCGGGCGTCGCGTTGCGCGACATCAAGAACAACAAGATCGCCGCGGCCACCGTTGACCGGGTGACGTTCACCGCTGCGATGACGGCCGCGGGAAAGAGCGAAACCCTCACCGGCGAGGTCGCCAACATTGCCGCCTATGACTTCGATGCCGCCGCGACCCGCGCGCTGCTCGATCCGGCGCGCGCGAACGACGACAACTATTACCGTGCTTACCGTCAATTGACCGTCGGTCCGTACACCGCCTCGTTTCAGCAAGGCATGAAGATGCGGATCGACGGCATCACCGTCGACGATGTCGGGCTGCGCCCGTCCCGCCTGCAATATTCGCAACTCATGGCCATCGTCGCGGCCGCGCCGCCGCCCGGCACGACACCGACGACGGAGCAAACCCGTGATCTGCTCGGCAAGGCCGCGGGCATTTACGAGGGCATCCGGATCGGCAACGCCGAACTGCACGGCCTGTCGATGGATACTCCTCAGGGCCCCTTCGCAATCGGCGCGATCCGCCTCGCGCAGCTGGAAAACGGCAAGATCGCGGAACTTGCTCTGGAGGGCCTCGAGGCGAAAGCGCCGCAGGGTCCGGTCAAGATCGGCCGTTTTGCGCTGAAGGGTATCGACATGGCGAACCTGATGCGCAGCTCCGCGCAGCTCGCGCAGCCCGGGCAGAAGCCAACCGCGGAGCAGCTCACCGCGCTGCTGCAGCTGCTCGAGGGCACCGAGATCGCCAATCTGGTCGCGCCCTACAAGAACACCAACAAGCCCGTCAACATCGTCACGCTGAACATCTCGTGGGGCCAGTTCGTCGGGCCGATCCCGACCAGGGCGCAGGTCACCATAAAGATGTCCGGACCGGTCGATGCGAGCGATCCGGACCCGTTCAGGATGATGGCGCTTTCCGGTATGGACCGCGCGAGCATGAACCTCGACCTCGGCGCGGCATGGAGCGAGGGCGCGCGCTCGTTTGCGCTGGAGCCCGCCTCACTGGAGATCGGCAACGTGCTTTCCGCCACGGCGCGGCTGTCGCTTGCCAACGTTGCGCGCGAGGCGTTTTCCCTGAACCCGCTGCAAGCCGCCATCATGGCGGCGCAGATCGAGGCCGGGCCGATCGAGATCACGGTGCGCGATACCGGCGGCATCGAGCTTGCGGTCGCCCAACAGGCGCGCCAGCAGAGCATCTCGCGCGAGGCGGCCCGTCAGGCGATCATCGACAACATCCGCGACAACGCCATGAAAATGGCAGCGGTCAATCCAGACGTGATGGTGATCGCGGGCGCGCTGACGCGTTTCGTCGAGAACCCGCGCGGCACGCTGACCATCAAGCTGACGCCGAAAGGCAAGGTCGGGATGATCCAGCTGCTTGACGAGCTCAAGACCGGCCCGGTCGCGGCGCTGGCGCGCTTTGAGGTCGAGGCGACGGTGGGGCGCTGACACTCGATGTCATCCCGGGCGAGCCTCAAGCGCGTTTACGCGCGTCTGCGACGCGCTATGGCGAGACCCGGGACCCATAAACCCCAGAAATTTCGACTCGGGATATATGGGTCCCGGCTCGCGCTCACTTCGTTCGCTTGGCCGGGATGACAGCAGCGGTTACTACTCCGGCTTGACCACCCGGATATGCAGCTCGCGCAGCTGCTTCGGCGTGACCTCGGACGGCGCGCCCATCAGCAGATCCTCGGCGCGCTGGTTCATCGGGAACAGCACGACCTCGCGCGCCGCCCGATGGTGAACTGGGACGTGGTCGGAAAGAACGTCGACGCGCTCACCGTGATGATCAAGCAGGGCTGGGCGAAGTTGACGGGGTAAGAGCTGGCTGCCGAACTAGGCGGTTCGCCGCCGTACCAAGTTGGTCGGATCGCGGAGGGTTGCTCGGGCGGGTCAACTCGCAGTTAGCGCCTCTAGCCTAGACTTAAGCTCGGACCTAAGCCCCTTAGACCCGTGCTCCAAGAGACGAACAAGCTCGGACGCTGCACCAGCCCTCACGAGAATATTTGCATCATCCACCTCCACACTGCTTGATCCAAGTCCGTAGAGCTTCTCCCATAGGTCCACATCTAAGAAAAATAGTCCGGCTCTACTCCCCCTGTTGGCCGCCTTGACTACTCGGAATGTCTCAGGATCGACCCTGCCGAACGCTATCGATTCGACCCCGGGACCGCGACAAGCACGAAGCACCAGCCGCTGTGCAGATTGAATGAGACTTTGTTGATCCGAAGGGGTCGAAACGCGGACCGCCCCAATGTCACAGTGTGTGAGTTCCACTATTGCATTCGGCACTTCAACATCCAGCGCTGCCAAGCGTGTTGCACTTACCGTCACCTTGGATTTGTTGCCAGACTCCACACTCAAGACTTCTGTTGTCGCATCCCGCAAATGGACGCTACCCGCCTCACCTCGCACAGACATTGTACCAATCTCTGCACTCGACAATTTCACGTCGAGCCTGGACCCCGATAATGCAAGTCGCCGAACCTTCCAATCGCTAAATTCCGCCCGCTCAATCGCACAGTCGTCGAGGTCCACCGTTGAAATGTCCGCCTGTGACAGCGTAATGTCGGTCAAATTACTCTTAGACAGCCGCAATGCCCGCATCTTCACACCCGAAAACATCACCGAACCGACCGATAAGCCAACTAAGTCAAGGCCGCTCTTCTCGAAGTTCGACATTAGATTTATCGCAAATAAGTTTCTACGAAGTATCGCAAACTGGTCTTGGCTAATGCCCGCAGGTGCCTTGGTCGCTTTTATGATTCGATCACCGCACAGCTGATCGCCAAATACGGAATTCAGCTTGACGAATTCCGATATGAAGAACAATATTTCATGCGATAACACTGACCTCAGTAGCTCAAGTGATACCGGTCTGTCTCTGTAATCATGAGCCCTCTCATATACGTATTGGGCTACAAAGAATTCCATGAATGACTTGTGCGCAAATCGGAGCGCATCCTCAACGTCCAACTTAAGGAACGCGCATACACGTATATCGGCAGAAATATCTTCTATAGGAAGCTCGCTGATTTTCCTAGACAAGACGCTATCACTCGCTGCCTCTGCTATTACATAATTAAGCATTTCCGACCAAGTTACTCGTAATGTATTAGACTTAACCATAAACAGCGCCAAAAATTGACAGATTCGCTTACGCTCTTCCTTGGTAAAAACAGTTCTTGCAACACCTTTCTCGTATTCCCTCGCCACACAGCTCTCTATATATAGAGAGTATATTTCGGCCGCACCGCCAAGTGGCTGCACTCTTTCCACATCAATAATATCGTGCTCAATCATATACAAGATAATGTACAGTAGTAGCGGCCGCTTTATCAAATCAGAAATATCATAAACACTGATCAAGTATTGATATATCGTTTCCTCGCTAAGAGTCAGCTTCGCGGCCGGCCGCGATAAAAACTTGCAAATGTACTCTTTGATCTGGTTCTCGTCGAAGGTATCAAGAAAGTAAATTTTCAGGTCGCCATGCTTCAAGGGTAGCCTAGCTGGTTTGCCGACTTTTCGTAAAAGGTTGTTGGCCAAGTCCCTTCGCGGGTTAGATCGCCCATAAAGGCGGCTAAGCGCTTGTTGGCTCGGCTCAATGAATTCTCTCAGTACCCTCTTAAGTTCAGCTTCCGTGGCAAAATAGGTCGGGCGGCAGCTAAGGACAATGGCAGACTTCTCGCCGATGAATTCACGGATTTCAATAAATACTCTGGCTCTATCCACTTCGAAGTCTGGGAGCCGAAGCTCGTCGAACCCATCGAGAAAAAAAACAAATCGTCCGCTCTCTCTGAGAAAGTTCAACCTCGTCTGAGACATGCTTCGCGGCAAGTCTCCGGGAAGAGCAGCATGAAAAAAGCTGTGAATATCGCTATATAGATGAAAGTTTTTTAGCTCTAAGAACACTGGCCGCCTAGTCGAGGGGTCTGATAGCGCGCTCTTTGCCATTCTATAATAGAGGTCCTTGAGCAGTGTACTCTTGCCTGCACCAAAGTCAGCCAAGATTATCGATAAAGTCGGCTTGCTGTTCGTCAATCTTCTAAGCAGCACTTGATCCAGCAACTTAGCTGGCTCGATCAAGCGTAGCGACAAGTCATGAATCTTGCCTGACATCGATACGTAGGTTTGGGATATTTCCTCCCGCTCATAGTCAAACACAGAGGTAGCGTATAGGTGAGAGAAATCGAACAGGTCGGATTCAAGATCAGCAACCGTTTTCAATGCGATTAGTAGGAATTTTGTAGCCGCCGATTTTGCTTCTTTCGAGAAGCTCGTATTAGTAACTATAGCGGCCCCAGTAATTTCTCCGGCAGAAAGTAGATTCTGAGCTAAGTGAATAAGCTTATTTACTTCCGCAATTCCCACTAAGCGATCGCCCTCGTGAAACTTGCACTCCACAATGACTTTCGCTGGATTCAATCCATCAACATGCTTCTCGCATAGCAAATCAACCTGATTTCCGCCCACTAGAGTGTTTCGTCGTACAGAGTATCCGAAAGCGGCATAAAGGCTTGATACATAAACCTCAAACTGTGCCCAGTTCAAATCGCGTTGTTGCAAGCTGGACATGCCCCTCTATGGTCAGGCGCCAAGACTTTCCTGAAGCCTAGTTTGATTCCGCGAACAGTAGGAGCATCCGGCCGAGCGGTCAACGATTAGTTGCAACGCGCTCCCTACTCCTCGGTGTCATCCCGAGTGAGCATAGCGAGACCCGGAACCCAGTAAACACCGATCATCCAGTGTGGTGAGAGATGGGTCCCGGCTCTCGCTGCGCTCGGCCGGGATGACCGCAGTTTTTACTCCGGCTTCACCACCCGGATATGCAGCTCCCTGAGCTGCTTCGCCGTGACCTCCGACGGCGCGCCCATCAGCAGATCCTCGGCGCGCTGGTTCATTGGGAACAGCACGACCTCGCGCAGGTTCTCCTCCCCGCACAGCAGCATCACGATACGGTCGATGCCGGGCGCGATCCCGCCGTGCGGCGGCGCGCCGTAGGACAGCGCACGCAGCATGCCGCCGAACTTCTGCTCCAGCACGTCCTCGGGATAGCCGGCAATCGCGAACGCCTTCTTCATCACGTCGGGGCGGTGATTGCGGATCGCGCCGGATGACAATTCGATTCCGTTGCAGACGATATCGTATTGGATCGCCTTGAGGCTCAGCAGCGTATCCTTGTCGTTCGGATCGAGCGCGAGGAATTTCTCCGGCTCGATGTTCGGCATCGAGAACGGATTGTGCGAGAAGTCGATTTTCTTCTCCTCCTCGCTCCATTCGAACATCGGGAAGTCGACGATCCAGCAGAACTCGAATTTGTCCTTTTGGATGAGGCCGAGCTCCTCGCCGACCTTGGTGCGCGCCGGACCCGCGAACTTCACGAACGTCGCCGGCTCGCCCGCGACGAAGAAGCAAGCATCGCCGACGCCCAGGCCGAGTTGATCGGCGATCTGCCTGGTTCGTTCCGGTCCGATATTTTTTGCGAGCGGCCCGGCACCGCCCTCCTCACCCTCGCGCCAGAAAATGTAACCAAGCCCCGGTTGCCCTTCGCCCTGCGCCCACGAGTTCATGCGGTCGGCGAACGCGCGATTGCCGCCGCCGGGCGCCGGAATAGCCCAGACTTCGTGCTTGGGGCTGGCCGCCAGGATGTTGGCGAAGATCTTGAACCCGGAGCCGCGGAACGCCTCCGAGACATCCTGCATCTCGATCGGGTTGCGCAGGTCCGGCTTGTCGGTGCCGTATTTGCGCAAAGCGTCGCGATAAGGGATCAGCGGAAACGTCTGCGTCACCGGCTTGCCGTTCGCGAACTCCTCGAACGTGCCGCGCATCACCGGCTCGATCGCGGCGAACACGTCGTCCTGCGTGACGAAGCTCATCTCGACGTCGAGCTGGTAGAACTCGCCGGGCGAACGGTCCGCGCGCGCATCCTCATCGCGGAAGCAGGGCGCGATCTGGAAATAACGGTCGAAGCCCGCGATCATCGTGAGCTGCTTGAACTGCTGCGGCGCCTGCGGCAGCGCGTAGAACTTGCCGGGATGCAGGCGCGACGGCACCAGGAAGTCGCGCGCACCTTCGGGCGACGACGCGGTCAGGATGGGTGTCTGGAACTCGAAGAAGCCCTGGTCCTTCATGCGGCGGCGGATCGAGTCGATGATCTGTCCGCGCTTGATGATGTTTTGGTGCAGCCGCTCGCGCCGCAGATCGAGGAAGCGATATTTCAGCCGGATTTCCTCCGGATATTCCTGATCGCCGAACACCGGCATCGGCAGTTCGGCGGCCGGTCCGAGCACCTCGATCGAATCGATGTAGACCTCGACCGCGCCGGTCGGCAGGTCCGGATTCTCGGTGCCGGCCGGGCGGCGGCGCACCTTGCCGTCGACCTTGATGACCCATTCGGCGTGCAGCGTCTCGGCATCCTTGAACGCCGGCGAATCCGGATCGGCGACGACCTGCGTCAGCCCGTAGTGATCGCGCAGATCGATGAACAGCACGCCGCCGTGATCGCGGATGCGGTGCACCCAGCCGGACAGCCGCACGGTTTCGCCGATGTGACTGTCGCGCAGTTCGCCGCAAGTGTGGGAACGATAACGATGCATCGAGTCTATCCGGAAGGCGTGAAAAAGCGCGCGAAAGGCGCACGCAGGGCCATGTTTGTCAAGGCAACGCCCCTCGACAGTCCGCAGGCGATCTGCCAGTTCTCGGACATGCCGCAAACGAGCACCGCCGAGGCGATCGTCGCCGGCCTGATCGCGCATGGGCTCGATACAATTTACGCGCTGCCCGGCGTGCAGAACGATCATCTGTTCGATGCGCTGTTCGGCGCGTCCGAGCGTATTCGCACGATCCACACGCGCCACGAACAGGGCGCGGCCTACATGGCGCTGGGCGCGGCACTTGCGACCGGCAGGCCACAGGCATTCGCCGTCGTGCCCGGCCCCGGCCTGCTCAACGCCGGCGCGGCGCTGCTGACCGCCTATTCGATGAATGCGCCGGTGCTCGCGCTGGTGGGGCAGATTCCCGATCGCGACATCGGACGCAAGCTTGGGCAGTTGCACGAGATCAACGATCAGGCCGGCATCATTGCGCGGCTGGTCGATCGTTCGGCGCTGGTGCCGAACGCCGAAGCCGCGCCCCGCATGGTTGCCGAAGCTTTCCGCGCGATGTTCACCGGCCGGCCGGGGCCGGCGGCTCTCGAGTGCCCGATCAACGTGTGGGGCAGGCGCGGCGACGTCACTCCCTGTGACCCGCTGCCCGTCGAACAGCCTGCCATCGACGAGGATGCGCTGCGCGACGCGGCCAGGCGCTTGGGCGCGGCCAAGAATCCGCTGATCGTGGTCGGCGGCGGTGCGCAGGATGCGTCACCCGAGGTGACCGCGCTTGCCGGAATGCTGCAGGCGCCGGTGCTATGCGGCTTCCGCCGCGGCCAGGGCGTGCTCGATGCCCGCAATCCGCTTGCCGTCACGCTGCCGCTCGGCCACGACCTCTGGAGCGAGGCCGACGTGGTGCTCGCGGTCGGCACGCGGATGTTCTTCGAGCACACGATGTGGGGCGTGGACGACGATCTCGCGATCATCGCGGTCAACGCGGACCGGCAAGAGCCCGCGAGGCACCGCTCGCCTGCAGTCGCGCTGATCGGCGATGCGGCTCCCGTCTTGCGCCGGCTGATCGACGCGCTGCCCGCGCACAACGGCAAGCGCAAGCCGCGCGGGCAAGAGATGCAGGAGCGGCAGGCGATATGGCGCAAGCGCCTTACCAAGCTCGCTCCGCAGCTTGCAATCCTCGAGGCGATCCGCGCCGAGCTGCCGGAGGATGGCATTTTCGTCGACGAAGTCACCCAGGTCGGCTTCGCGGCGCGCCTGGCGTTCCCCGTATACAAGCCCCGCACGTTCCTCTCGCCCGGCTATCAGGACAACCTCGGCTGGGGCTTTGCCACGGCGCTCGGCGCACAGGATGCGCGGCGCGACGTGCCGGTGCTTTCGATCAACGGCGATGGCGGTTTCATGTATACGGCAAACGAGCTTGCGACCGCGGTGCGCCACCGTATTCCGCTCACCGCCGTGGTCTTCTCCGACGGTTCGTTCGGCAACGTGCGGCGCATCCAGGAGGAGGATTACGGCAACCGGCTGATCGCGAGCGATCTCGCCAACCCGGACTTTGTGAAGTTCGCCGAAAGCTTCGGCGCGGCCGCCGAGCGCGTCCGCACGCCCGAGGAACTGCGCGGCGCGCTGCGACGCGGTTTCGCGCGGCGCGACGGGCCGACCCTCATCGACATGCCGGTCGGCCCGATGCCCTCCCCGTGGGAATTCATCCTGATGGGAAAGGCCCGCGACTAGCCGGCCTTACTGGCCGATCCATCAATCTTTTCCGTAATATACCAGAAATTCTTCTATCTTTTGATGATGTGCCGGCCTGCGCCCCGGCGCCAGCGCACAACGCGCGACAGCGGTGCGCGACTCCGATAGAAATCCGACATGGAGCCGATCACCGCCACAAAGGAATTGGCCGCCGCCTGTACCCGGCTGGCGAAGCACGACTTCATCACGGTCGACACGGAGTTTCTGCGCGAAACCACCTATTTTCCGATCCTGTGCGTGGCGCAGGTTGCCAGCGCCGATGAAGCGCTGGTGATCGACGCGCTCGCCGAGGGCATCGACCTCACGCCTTTCTTCAAGCTGATGGCGAATGAGAAGGTGCTGAAGGTCTTCCACGCGGCACGGCAGGATATCGAGATCGTGTGGCACCGCGCCAAGATGATCCCGCATCCGGTGTTCGACACACAGGTCGCCGCGATGGTCCTCGGCTACGGCGACTCGATCTCCTACGATCAGCTGGTGCAGCGCATCACCGGCGACACGCTCGACAAATCGAACCGCTTCACCGACTGGACGCGCCGCCCGCTCACGCCCGCGCAGCTGAAGTATGCGGTGTCGGACGTGACACATCTGCGCGACGTGTACCTCGCGCTTTCGGCCGACATCGCCAAGCGCGGGCGCACCCAGTGGGTCAAGGAGGAGATGAAGGTCCTGACCTCGCCCGACACCTACCGCATGGAGCCCGAGAACGCATGGCTGCGCCTCAAGACGCGCGCGCGCAAGCCGAAGGAGCTTGCGGTTCTGATGGAGGTCGCGGCGTGGCGCGAACGCGAGGCGCAGGCGCGTGACGTGCCGCGCGGGCGCGTGCTCAAGGACGAGGTGATCGGCGATCTCGCCGTGCAGGCGCCGACCAGCATGGAAAAACTCGGCTCGCTGCGCTCGCTGCCGAAGGGGTTCGAGCGCTCGAAATGGGGCCACGACATTCTCGATGCGGTCAAGCGCGGGCTCGCACGCGATCCGAAATCGCTGCCGCATCTGGAACGTTCACGGCAGGCGCTGAACGGCACCGCGACGCTCGAGCTCCTGAAAGTGCTGCTGCGCATGACCGCCGAGCGCAACGGCGTCGCCGCCAAGGTGATCGCGACGGTCGATGACCTGGAGCAGATCGCCGCGAGCGACGATGCGGACGTGCCGGCGCTCAAGGGCTGGCGGCGCGAAATGTTCGGCGAGAAAGCAATCGCGCTCAAGCACGGCCGCCTTGCGCTCGCGGTCGAGAAGCACCGCGTCGTCGCGGTCGAACGCTAAAGTTCCAACACGCAGGGCAGTCCCCATGAACAGCCAGGTCTCACGCCGCGCTCTGTTGACCGGCGCCGCCGGTCTCGCCGCTGCCGGCGCCCTGCCCGGCCCTGCCCGTGCCGACTGGCGCCCGACGGAGGCGGTACGGATCATCGTCCCGGCAGCGCCCGGCGGGACGACCGACGTGATGGGCCGCCTGCTCGCGCAGCATCTGCAGGTCGCATGGGGCCAGTCGACGGTGGTGGAGAACAAATCGGGTGGCGGCGGCACGATCGCGATGACGGATTTCGTGCGCCAGAAGCCGGACGGCCACACCATCATGATCGGCAATCCGGGGCCGAACGCGATTGCTTACAACATCTTCCGCAATCTTTCGTACAAGCCGGATCAATTGCAGCCGGTCAGCAACATGATCCGCACGACCAACATCGTGTCGGCGCATCCGTCCGTGCCGGTGAAGTCGATTCCTGAACTGATCGAGCATCTGAAAAAGAATCCGGACAGTCTGACCTATGCGACCTCCGGCACCGGACAGAGCCCGCATCTCACCGCCGCCTGGTTCCTGCAGCTCACCGGGCTGAAGATGGCGCATGTGCCGTTCCGCGGCGCGGGGCCTGCGCTCACCGCCGCGCTCGGCGGGCAGGTGGACATCCTGTTCGACAACCTGTTTCCCTCGCTGCCGCAGGTCCGCGAGGGCAAGCTCGTCGGTCTCGCGACCACCATGCCGGAGCGCAATCCACTCTCACGCGATATCCCAACGATGCGCGAGAGCGCGCCGGAACTCGCCCAGTTCGATGTGTCGTCATGGTTCGGCGTGTTCCTGCCGCGCGGCGTGCCGCAGCCGGTGCTCGACGCGCTCAACGGCGAGATCAAGACGCTGCTCGCGCGCGCCGACATGATGGCGCGCATCGCCGACATCGGCGCGATCGCCGACTACACCACGCCGGCGCAATACACGACGTTTGTGCAGAACGAGATCGAGAAATTCGGCGAGATCATCCGCAGGGAAAACCTGCAGATGGACGTCAACCGGGGCTAGCCGCGCTGGCTGTTGGTCCGCGCGGCGGCAAACCAGCAAACGACCGTCGCGACCAGCAGCGCGAGCCCGATCCATACCAGCGGGCCGCCGTGGGCGTCGGAGTTGCGGAAGATCGCGACCAACAGCGCGACGAGGCCGCAGCCGAACAGCACGGCCGCGAGTCCGGTCAAGGTGGATGAATTCATGCAGCACCCCCGTATCAGCTTGCAGCCCGGCTTTCGCTCCGCTCGAGCCGGGCTACCTCGTCAGTGCGCCAGGATCGCCAGCAGCAATAGCGCCACGATGTTGGTGATCTTGATCGCCGGGTTCACGGCGGGACCCGCCGTATCCTTGTAGGGATCGCCGACGGTGTCGCCGGTGACCGACGCCTTGTGGGCGTCGCTGCCCTTCTGGTGCACAACGCCGTCTTTGTCGGTGAAGCCGTCCTCGAACGACTTCTTGGCGTTGTCCCACGCGCCGCCGCCCGAGGTCATCGAGATCGCGACGAACAGGCCGTTGACGATCACGCCGAGCAGCGAAGCGCCGAGCGCCGCGAACGCATTCGCCTTCGAGCCCGAGATCCACAGCACGCCGAAGTAGACGATGATCGGCGCGAGCACCGGCAGCAGCGACGGGATGATCATCTCCTTGATCGCGGCGCGGGTGAGCAGGTCGACCGCCTGGGCATAGTCGGGACGCGAGGTGCCAGCCATGATGCCCGGGTTCTCACGGAACTGGCGGCGCACTTCCATCACCACGGAGCCGGCGGCGCGTCCGACCGCCGTCATCGCGATGCCGCCGAACAGATACGGGATCAGGCCGCCGAAGATCAGGCCCGCCACCACGTAGGGGTTGGACAGGTCGAACGAGACCGTGCCGACGTCCTTGAAGTAGGCCGCACCTGACTTGGTGAAGGCCGCGATGTCATTGGTGTAGGCGGCGAACAGCACCAGCGCGCCGAGGCCGGCCGAGCCGATGGCGTAGCCCTTGGTCACCGCCTTGGTGGTGTTGCCGACCGCGTCGAGCGCATCGGTGTTGTGGCGCACTTCCTTCGGCAGGCCGCTCATCTCGGCGATGCCGCCGGCGTTGTCGGTGACCGGGCCGAACGCATCGAGCGCGACGATCATGCCGGCGAGGCCGAGCATGGTCGTGACGGCGATCGCGGTGCCGAACAGGCCGGCGAGCTGGTAGGTGATGATAATGCCGGCAACAATCACCAGCGCCGGCAGTGCGGTCGCCTCGAGCGAGACTGCGAGGCCCTGGATCACGTTGGTGCCGTGACCGGTGACCGAGGCTTGCGCGATCGACACCACCGGGCGCTTGCCGGTGCCCGTGTAGTACTCGGTGATCCACACGATCAGGCCGGTGACCACGAGCCCGAGGATGCCGCAGATGAACAGGTTCTTGCCGGTGATCGTCATGCCGGCGACGGTCCCGAGCGTGCCGAAGCCGTTCGGCAGGATATATTGCGTTGCGATCCACAGGCCGCCGATCGACAACACGCCGCCGGCGATCAGGCCCTTGTAGAGCGCGCCCATGATCGAACCGTTCGCGCCGAGCTTGACGAAGAACGTGCCGATGATCGACGTCACGATGCAGGCCGCGCAAATGGCGAGCGGATAGAGCATCGCGGAAGCGAGCACCGGCTGTCCGGCGAAGAAGATCGCCGCCAGCACCATGGTGGCGACCACGGTCACCGCATAAGTCTCGAACAGGTCGGCCGCCATGCCGGCGCAGTCGCCGACGTTGTCGCCGACGTTGTCCGCGATGGTCGCGGGATTGCGCGGATCATCTTCGGGAATGTCGGATTCGACCTTGCCGACGAGGTCGGCACCGACGTCGGCACCCTTGGTGAAGATGCCGCCGCCAAGACGGGCGAAGATCGAGATCAGCGAAGCCCCGAACGAAAGCGCCACCAGCGCGTCAATGACGGTGCGGCTTTCGGGCTTGAAGCCGAGCGGGCCGGTGAGGATCATGTAGTAGATCGACACGCCGAGCAGCGCGAGCCCCGCGACCAGCATCCCGGTGACGGCGCCCGCCTTGAAGGAGATGTCGAGACCCGCCGCGAGCGACTTCGTCGCGGCCTGCGCGGTGCGGACGTTCGCCCGCACGGATACGTTCATCCCGATGAAGCCGGCCGCGCCCGAGAGCACCGCGCCGATCAGGAAGCCGATCGCGACAAGCCCGCCGAGCAGGAACCACAGGCCGAGAAACACGACCAAGCCGACGATGGCGATCGTCATGTACTGGCGCTTCAGATAGGCCTGCGCGCCTTCGGCGATCGCGGCGGCGATCTCCTGCATTTTCTGCGTGCCGGCGTCCGCCGACATCACGGACTGGATCGCCCAAATCCCATAAACGATCGAAAGTAAGCCACACCCGATGATGGCCCAGAGAGCAGTCATGAACAGTCCTCGTTTTCGTGGAAACCCGCGCGGCCCCCTCGCCGATGCGGGCGCACCGCAGCCGGGGCGACTCGCTGCCCCCGCCCGGCGGAAAGTGGCGCGGATATAGCCAAAAATGGGCGGCCTGTGCAACGCCGCAAATGGTCTGATTTTTCAGTCTTTTGTAGCCCGGCTTGGGTGCAAGGAGAGCCGGGTCAAATCAGCAGCCGGAACGCGGGTTTCGCTCCGCTCAACGCCGGGCTACGCGGCCCTCAGGCCGCCCGCGCCCGCTCGCGCAGCGTCAGCCACAGCAGCAAGGCGCCCGCCGCCGCGACGACCGGGAACATCACCACATTGACCAGATACCAGCCGAAATGCGCGAGCATCGAGCCAGAGACGAACGAGCCGATCGCCATGCTGCCGTAAATCAGGAAATCGTTGAAGGCCTGGACCTTGTTGCGCTCTTCCGGGCGATGACAATCGGTCACCATCGTGGTGGCGGCAACGAAGGCGAAATTCCACCCGACGCCGAGCAGGATCAGCGCGGTCCAGAAATGCGCGACCGTCACGCCGGCGAGTCCGACGACGGCGGACAACGCCAGCAGGACAAGTCCCGCCGCCGCCACCCTGGCGACCCCGAAGCGGAGGATCAGCGAACCGGTGAAGAAGCTCGGCCCGTACATCGCCAGCACATGCCACTGGATGCCGAGCGCGGCATCGCCCACCGAATGGCCGCAGTCGAACATCGCCAGCGGGGCGGACGTCATCATCAGGTTCATCAGCGCGTAGCTCGCAACGCCGCACACCACCGCCACGATGAACTTCGGCTGGCGCGCGATTTCGGCGATCGGGCGCCCCACCTTCGTGCTGGTGAAATGCGCGCCGCCCGGTGCGCGGAAAAATGTGAGGATCACGATGCCGGCGAGCACCGCGAACGCCGCCTGCCCGAGATAGCTCGCGGCAAACAGGTACGGTGGCATCAGGTCCTTGGTGTAGATGACGAGCTGGGGCCCGATGACCGCGGCGACGAGCCCGCCCGCCATCACGTAAGCGATCGCCTTCGGCTTGAATTCCGGGCTCGCGGTATCGGCCGCACCGAAGCGGTACGACATGTGCGAGGACGCGTAGAGCCCGCCGAAGAAGGCCGAGACGAGATAGAGCCAGAACGATCCGCGCAGCATCGCCGCGTAACCGATGAAGCCGGCAAGCGCGCCCGGGATCGTGGCGCTCGCGTAGGCAATGCGGCGCCCGAAGCGTTTCGCCAGATATCCCATCGGCAAGGTGCCGGCCCACATGCCGCACACCATCATGCTGATCGGCAGCGTCGCGAGGCTCTTGTCGGGCGCGAACATCGCGCCGACGATGCTTCCCGTTGTGACGATCACCGTATTGTTGGCGCCCGCGAGCGCCTGGCCCGCCGCCAGCACCAGCGCATTGCGCTTGGCAAGGCGGTCACCGGCGAGCGCATCGAAGGGCGTTTCGGCAATCGCCGACATCAATCGTCTCCGGCAGGGGAATTTCGCAGAATGGGGCCGCCGTTCTAGCGGGCGCGGGAGAATGGCGCTACTGCACTGGCCGCAGGCCTGAGTTGCGGTCAGCATGGTAGCCCGGATAGAGCGAAGCGATGTCCGGGGCAGCGGTAAATGCCGATCACCCCCTCCGGCTTTCGCCGCGCTCAACCCGGGCTGCCGGCGCGCTGCCTAGAAATGACTATAGGAGGGATGGAGGAAGGAAAGCGCCTTGCCTTCGGTGCTGAGAAAGCGCGGCGGCGTGTTGCCTGCCACGATGCGGCCGATGTCCGAGACGCTGACGCTTGCCCGGGCGCTGTCCGCCTCGAACGCCGCGACGCGGTCGGACGCGACCGTGCAAAGGATCTCGTAATCCTCCCCGCCGGTCAGAATCGGCTCGATCAGATCGCAGTCGCCGGAGAGCGCGTCCGCAGCCGCGTCCGAGAGCGGAACGCGCGCGACTTCGATGTCGGCCGAAGTATCCGACGCGCGGCAGAGTTTCGCGAGATCGCCCGCCAAGCCATCGGAAATATCCATCGCGGCTGACGCATGGGCGCGCACCGCTTCGGCCAGCGCCATCCGCGGCTGCGGCAGGCGATAACGCGAGACAAGATGGCCGCTTGGGTCGTCAAGCTCGCCCTTACGGATGCGCAGACCCAGCGCCGCATCGCCGATCGTGCCGCTGACGAATACATGGTCACCAATTTTCGCGCCGCTGCGCTTGACCATCGTGCCGGCCGGCAGCGTGCCGAATGCCGACACGTAGATCGTCGTCGGACCGGGTGTTGAATCCGTGTCGCCGCCGAGCAGCGGGCACTGATACCCCTCCGCATCTCTGCCGAGCCCGTGGGCAAAATCCGCCAGCCAGTCCTCGCGGAAACCTTTCGGCAGCGCGATTGACAACAGGAACCCGAGCGGCCTCGCCCCCTTTGCGGCGAGATCGGAGAGATTCACACGCAATGCCTTGCGGGCGACGCCCTCCGCCGGATCGTCGGGAAAGAAGTGCACGCCCGCGATCAGGCCGTCGGTTTTGAGCACCAGGTCGTGGCCCTGCGGCGGCGCAATCGCCGCGGCGTCATCCGCAAGTCCGAATGCGCCGGGATGTTTGGCGAGCGGCTTGAAGTAGCGCGCGATCAATTCGTCTTCGGCGGACACGGTTTTCTCGTGGTCATGCGTAATGAGAGAGCTGTCATCCCGGCCGAGCGCAGCGAGAGCCGGAAACCATCTATCACAATTCCAGAGCGTTGGTTCATGGATCCCGGCTCGCCGCCTTCGCGGCGTCCGGGATGACAGCCGTATTAGACGGCGCGCTCGAATTCGCTCGCGCGCAGTTGGCGCGCGAGCTGGTCGAGCACCGCGTTGACCATGCCGGTCTCGTCCTTGTCGAGGAAGGCGTGCGCCACGTCGACATACTCGGCCACGACCACGCGCGCCGGCACGTCGGTGCGCGACGACAGCTCGAACGCGCCCCCCCGCAGCACCGCGCGCAGCAGCGCCTCGACGCGCTTGAGCGGCCAGCCTCCGCTGAGCGCCTTGTCGATCAACGGGTCGAGAGCGCGCTGGTCGTCGAGCACGCCGCGCACGATGCTTTGAAAGAACGCGGCTTCGGCGGGAAGATATTGCGAGCCTTCGACCTCCCGCCCGATCCAGTGGCTCTCGAATTCGGCGAGGATGTCGTTCAGCGGCGTCCCGGCGATGTCCATCTGATAGAGTGCCTGCACGGCGGCCAGCCGCGCAGCGCCCCGGCGGTTCGCCTTGCGGTCGTCCTTGCGCTGTGCGGGAGCTTTCATCGCCGGCTCCGCGCCTGCCGGATCAGCCTGCGCTTCAGCCGCACCAGCGCGAGCGCGGCACGCGCCGCGCCGCCGCCTTTGTCTTCGCCGGTCGGGCGGGCGCGGGCGCGCGCCTGCGCGTCGGTGTCGACCGTGAGAATGCCGTTGCCGAGCGGCATGTCGCGCGCGATCGCGATGTCCATGATGGCGCGCGCTGATTCACCCGCCACGATGTCGTAGTGGCTGGTCTCGCCGCGGATCACGCAGCCGAGCGCCACCACCCCCTCGTACGGCTGGTCGCGCGCTTCCGCGCCGTGCATCGCGATCATGACGGCGGCGGGAATTTCCAGCGCGCCCGGCACGGTGATGACATCGAACCTGGCGCCTGCCTCCTTCAGCACGCGCCGCGCCCCGCGCAGCAGCATGTCGGCGATGTCGTCGTAGAAGCGCGCCTCGACCACGAGGATGCGCGCCCCCCTGACGCCGGTTTCCCTAGCGATCCGCCTGCGCGCTTGCGCCATCTAGCGTGTCTCCATCAGGCGCGCTGCGTAGCGCGCCATGACATCGACTTCAAGGTTGAGGCTGTCACCCGGTTTCAGTGCGCCGAGTGTCGTCACGGCGAGCGTGTGCGGAATAATGAGCACGGAAAACGTATCGGCAGCCACTTCGTTGACGGTCAACGACACGCCGTCCAGCGTGACGGAGCCCTTTTGCGCGATAAACCGCGCCAGTGGCCTGCGCACGCGCAAGGTGAGCTTCGCCATGCCGGCGAGATCTTCCCGCGCGACGAGCTCGGCGAGGCCATCGACATGTCCGCTGACGAGATGGCCGCCGAGTTCGTCGCCCATCTTGAGGGAGCGCTCCAGATTGACGCGGGTGCCCGTGTGCCAGCGGCCGACTGTGGTTACGGCAAGCGTTTCCGCAGCGGCATCGACGGAGAAGCTGTCCTTGCCGGTCGCCACCACCGTCATGCAAACGCCCCCGCAGCAGATCGAAGCGCCGATGGCGATCGACGCGGCGTCATACGCGCATGCGATCGTCAGCCGGCGCAGCCCTTCGGCTCGCTCCTCGGTGGCGGCGAGTTCGCCGATGTCGGTGACAATTCCGGTGAACATCGCTTCTCCGTCATCACCGGGCCGCCGCGCAGCGGCGTGTCCCGGTGATCCCGATCCAAACGCTCCCAATGTCCCTAAGCGAGATCGCCGGGACAAGCCCGGCGATGACGAAGGGCTTTATTTTCGCTCGAATATCTCAAGTCGATCCTCGCCGACCGCCTCGCTGCCCACCAATCGCAGGCCTGGCGCCTGGGTCAAGGCGCTGAGTGGCAGCCCCTCCAAGGCATCGATCGCATCCGGCCCGAGCGGCTTGGGCGAGCGAAACAGCGCCGCTTCGTCGACGAGATCGGCGTTGAGGAAAGCCGCCGACAGGATCGGCCCCGCCTCGACCATCACCCGCGTGATCCCCCGGCCGGCAAGCCCGCGCAGCACCGCGGCGAGATCGAGGCGGCCTTTGGCGCCCGGCACACGCAGCACCTCGACGCCGAGATCGGTCAGCGCGCGTTCTTTCTCGGGCGAAGCCGTTTCGCCGGCGAAAGTCCAGTCGAGCGTGCGCGCCGCCGACGACGCGAGGCGCGAGGACGGCGGCTGGCGCAATTCGCTGTCGAGCACGACCCGCACCGGCGAGCGGTGCTCCATCCCCGGCAGCCGGCAGGTCAGTTGCGGATCGTCGCTCAATACGGTGCCGATGCCGGTCAGCACCGCATCGTTCATCGCGCGCATCAGGTGCACGCGCTCGCGTGCGGCCGCGCCGGTGATTGCGGCCGGCTTCCGCCCGGCAAGCCCGGCCTTTCCATCCGCCGAAACGGCGAGCTTGAGCGTCACATGCGGCCGGCCGTCGCGCACGCGGCGGATGTGGCCGGCATGGGCGCGGCGCGCCTCATCGGCACCGACGCCGAGCGTCACGGCAATGCCCGCGGCGCGAAGCCTCGCGTGCCCCTCCCCGGCGATCTTCGGATTCGGGTCTTCCAGCGACGACACCACGCGCGCGATGCCCGCGGCCATGATGGCGTCGACACAGGGTGGCGTCTTGCCGTGGTGGGAACAGGGCTCGAGCGTGGCGTAGAGCGTCGCGCCGCGGGCGGCGTCTCCGGCCCGCCGGAGCGCTTCGACCTCGGCATGCGGCCGACCGCCCGGCTGGGTCCAGCCGCGGCCAACCACAACGCCGTCCTTTACCACCACGGCGCCGACCGCCGGGTTCGGCCAGGCATTGCCGAGCCCGCGCCGCCCCAACGTGAGGGCGAGGGAGATGAACCTTGTGTCGAGATTTGAATTCATTCCCGGCCAGCAAATGCGAACCCCAAGGCCCGTCGGATGTTATCAGTGCGGAGGATGTGCCATGCCGTCAACGGCCGTCGAACACATCAGCTATGACGAGGCGACACGTGAACTCCACGTCACCTATGTGGGTGGCGCGACGTACACGTACTACGGCGTTCCAAAACAGCTCTACGCGGCATTTCGCGAGGTGCGCTCGAAGGGGCAATTCGTCAATCAGTTTGTGAAAAACCGCTACGATTACCGCAAACATGCGGCTTGAGTGAGCAATCTCGCTCTTTCGCCGCGTCGAGACTCATTGCAAGGTGAGCGGACGGGCATCGCGAGGATGGGGATCTTCGCGGGCGGCACAGAGGGGGATGTTTCCGAATGCCTGGGGGGATTGCCGGGGACAGGATGTCCCCGGACGGCCTGCGCGGACAATGGATGCCGCTCGCGGCCGCACTCCTGCTGCTCGGCTCGTCCGGTGCCGCAGAGGCGGCCTGCGTGGACCCGTCGGCGCTGTCCCGTTCGACCGCCAGCATCACGCGCCACCTCGACGCAAGCGAGCGCGCGCGCGAACCGGACGTCATCGGCATCCAGGGCACCGCGTGGTTTCTCGGCCCCCGCCTGATCGTCACCGCGGCGCATGTCGCCCGGGCGATGTATCTTAACGAGCGCGACTGGCGCGACGTCGAGATGAGAAGCGGCGACACTGCGGTCTCGATCCCGCTGCGCGTCGCGCGTTTTGTCGGCCCGCGTGACGACAATATCGCGGTCCTGGAGATGGCGGCGCCGTTCCACGGCGCGCAGACTTTGCCGGTCCGCGGCGACCTGCTTGTCGCCGACGAACCGATGATCAGCGTCGCTTATCCGGCCGAGCGGCTTCGCGTCGCGAGTGGCCGCTTCGTTCGCTACGGCACCGACGGCAAGCTGGCCGATGCGGCGCTGCTCGAAATGTACGACGGAAGCGACCGGCTGGTGCTCGACCAGGGCGCCTCGGGGGCACCGGTTGTCGATTGCGGCGGCCAGGTGGTGGCGGTCGTCAGCAGTCTCATCGTGCAGAACCTGACGATGCTGTCGCGCAGCATGCGGGTTTCGACCGCGTGGCAGACGCCGAACGTGGTCTCCGTACCGGCGAACGGGCTGAAGGATATTGCCAAGCCGGAGTAGGCGGCTACTTCCGCCCCGCGGCGGCCTTGGGCGGCTCCTCGTCGCCGGCGAGTTCGGCGAGCGCGGTCTCGAAATCCTTGGCCTCGCGGAAGTTTCGATAAACCGAGGCAAACCGCACATAGGCGACATCGTCGAGCTCGCGCAGATGCGCCATCACGCTCTCGCCGATCGTCTCGGAGGTGACTTCGCTCTCACCGAGGCTTTCCAGCTCCTGCACGATCTTCGACACCGTCTGTTCGATGCGCTCCGGCTCGACATTGCGCTTGCGCAGCGCAATCTCGACCGAGCGCGCGAGCTTGTCGCGGTCGAACGGCAGCCGCCGCCCATTGCGCTTGATCACGGTGAGTTCGCGCAGCTGCACGCGCTCGAACGTGGTGAAGCGGAACTGGCACGAAAGACACACGCGGCGGCGCCGGATCGCGGCCGAATCCTCGGTCGGCCGCGAATCCTTCACCTGGGTGTCGAGGCTCTGGCACTTCGGACAACGCATCCCTCTACCCCCGTCGTGCCCCGCGAAGGCGGGGCATCCAGTAGCCTCCATCCTTCATGTTCTGCATCGCCACCCCATCAACTCCGTCAACATTTACTGGATCGCCCGCCCTCGCGGGCGATGACGGAGAGGTTCACTGATAAATCGGGAAGCGCTGCACCAGCGCCTTCACCTTGTCGCGCACCGCCGCCTCGATCATCGAATCCTCGTCGCTGCCCTTCTGCGAGAGCACATCGAGCACCTCGACGATCATGTCGCCGATCTGGCGGAATTCGGCGACGCCGAAGCCGCGTGTGGTGCCGGCGGGCGTCCCGAGCCGCACGCCCGAGGTGACCATCGGCTTTTCCGGATCGAACGGGATGCCGTTCTTGTTGCAGGTGATGTGCGCCCGGCCGAGCGCGATCTCGGCGACCTTGCCGGTCAGGCGCTTCGGCCGCAGATCGACCAGCATCAGGTGATTGTCGGTGCCGCCCGACACGATATCGAGCCCTTTCGACTTCAGGCTCTCGGCCAGCGCCTTCGCGTTCGCCACGATGTTGCGCGCATAGACCTTGAAGTCGGGCTGCAGTGCTTCGCCAAGGGCCACGGCCTTCGCGGCGATGACGTGCATCAGCGGGCCGCCCTGCAGGCCCGGGAACACGGCCGAGTTCACCTTTTTGGCGATCACCTCGTCGTTGGTCAGGATCATGCCGCCACGCGGGCCGCGCAGCGACTTGTGGTTCGTGGTCGTCACGACATGCGCGTGGGGGAATGGGGAGGGATGCGCGCCGCCGGCGACGAGCCCGGCGAAGTGCGCCATGTCGACCATCAGGAACGCGCCGACCTCGTCGGCAATCTCGCGGAAGCGCTTGAAGTCCCACACGCGCGAATAGGCGGTCGCACCCGCGATGATGATCTTCGGCTTCGCCTCGCGCGCAATCCGCGCCACGTCGTCCATGTCGATCAGCTGATCGTCGCGGCGCACGCCGTAGTGCACCGCGTGAAACCACTTGCCCGACATGTTGACGGGCGAGCCATGCGTCAGATGCCCGCCGGCCGCGAGATCGAGCCCCATGAAGGTGTCGCCGGGCTGCATCAGAGCCAGGAACACTGCCTGGTTCATCTGGCTGCCGGAATTCGGCTGTACGTTCGCGAAATTGCAGCCGAACAGCTTCTTCGCGCGCTCGATCGCGATATTCTCGGCCACGTCCACGAACTGGCAGCCGCCGTAATAGCGCCGGCCCGGGTAGCCTTCCGCGTACTTGTTGGTCAGAACCGAACCCTGCGCCTCGAGCACCGCGCGGCTGACGATGTTCTCCGAGGCGATGAGTTCGATCTCGTCGCGCTGGCGGCCGAGCTCCTTGGCGATCACATCGGCGATCTCGGGATCGGCCTCGGCGAGCGTGGCGGAAAAGAACGCGTCTTCTTTCGCGGCAACGGCTCCGGTCGCGGACATCCAGCAATTCCCTGAAAAAGTGCGAGTACCGGCCGGATAGCATATCGGCCCGAAAGCGCCAAGTATTGGGCTTCGGGCGGGATATTGCCCGCTATATCTGGGGGTTAGTGGCCTCGCGGATGAGCCTGGCTTTCAACTTCCCGAGCGCCAGCCGCTCGAGGTCGGCTTGCGCCGCATTCGCCGGCCCCATGATCGAAACTTCGGTCCCGGTCGCGGCATCGATCGCCACAACCTTGACGGTCGTGCCGATGGCAATGAACTCGAAGAAGACCTCGCGCGGTTCGCCGGCGCTCACGCCTCGACCACCACGTAGGCGTTCTCGACGCTGACGGGAAACGTCTCGGCCTTGTAGGGCCCCTCGACCAGTTGCGCGCCCTTCTCGACCGACACCGGATAGCGGCGCACGCGCAGGCGCTGCGGGTCGCACCAGGACTGCCCGGTGCGGATGTCGAACTCCCACGAATGCCACGGGCAGCGGATGATCTCGCCGCGGCGCGAGTAGCGGTACTCGCCAGGCTCGGAGGACTGCACGAGCCCGGTCTGCTTGCCGTCGCACAGGCTGCCGCCCTTGTGCGGACAGCGATTGTTCAGCGCAAAGAACTCTCCGTCGAGATTGAACACGACGACCGCGCGCCCGTTCACGTCGACCAGCTTGCGGTGTCCCGGTGGAATGTCAGCGACCGGGGCAACAACGTGCCGCGCCATGATTACTCTCGAAGACGGGCGTAAACGCCGTTATGCCAGCCCGTACAGCTTCTTGGCATTGCCCGAATAGATCGCACGGCGCTGCTCCTCGGTGAGGCTCGGCGGCAGCGCGAGCACCGGATCGTCGAAGTCCCAGTGCGGATAGTCGCTCGCGAACAGGATGCGGTCGAAGCCGATCCAGCGCATCGCGTCGAGCACGTGCTCGGGGTCCTCGGCCTCTTCCATCGGCTGGGTCGAGACCCAGAAATGCTCGCGGATGTATTCCGACGGCGGGCGCTTCACGTGCGGGACCTCGTCGCGCATGCGCTCCCAATGCTTGTCGAGCCGCCAGCCGAGCGCCGGCAGCCAGCCGAAGCCGGATTCGATCAGCACCACCTTGAGATCGCGATACTGCTCGAACAGGCCCTCGAAGATCATGCTCGCGACCACCGCCTGCTGGCCGGTCGCGTGCTCGGTCATCTCCTCGATGTAGAACGAGGGCCAGCCCGAATTGGTCAGCGGCCAGCCCGCATAGCCGAACACGTGAATGCCGACCGGCAAGCCCGCCTCGACCGCGGCCTGATAGATCGGCCAGTAGCGGCGCCGTCCGTGCGCTTCCGATGTGCGGCTGAGCATGAACACCTGCGCGAAGTCCTTCGACCCGGCGCGGCGCCTGATCTCGGCGACCGACGCTTCGGGATGTTCGTACGGCACCACCACCGAGGCTTTCAGCCGCTTCTCGCGCGCGGTCCATTTGTCGACCTGCTGCTCGTTGGCGGCGGTCGCCATCGCGGCGGAGAATTCCGGATTCTGGTCGCCCTGCGCCGTCGGCTGCAACGGGTTCAGGATGCCGTAGTCCATGTCGTAGAGGTCGAGCAGCTGCTCGCGCAGGAAGCCGAGATCGCTGCCGGGCATGCCGCCGGTCGGCGGCCAGGCGTCGCGCCGCGCCGCCTGCGGCGTGATCTTCGGCATCGGATAGGCCTTGGTGTAGCCGTGGCGCGGGCGCAGCCCATAGGTCTGCAGATGCGACCACCACTGATTGGAGAGATGCCGGCGGTAGTCCTCGATCAGCAGCTTCGGGTGGATGTCGCAGTCGACGATGCCGTATCGCGTCTTCTGCGCGCGGGCGGGCTGGCGGACTTCGATGTTCATGATGCGCTCTCCCTGAGCGAAGCGCCATTTAACCGATCATACGTCGCGAGCGGATTCTCCACCAGTATCTTGTGCCGCAATCCGTCAGGGATTCCTTTCGGGATGCGCTCGTCCCCGTCGAACTGCCAGTGCGGAAAGTCCGATGAAAACAACAGCATGTCGTCCGAACGCAGGTGTTCGACGATGCGTTCCACATCGTGCGGATCGGACGGGCTGTCGAACGGCTGAATGGTCAGGCGGAAGTTGTCGCGCACGATTTCGGAGGGGCTGCGGTCGACCCAGGGCACTTCGGTGCGCGCGCCGCGCCAGAATTTCGAGAATCTCCACAGGAAGCCCGGCAGCCAGGTCACGCCCGATTCGATCAGCACGACCTTCAGCTTCGGGTACTTGGCGAACACGCCCTCGGTGATCAGGCTCGCGACCTGGCTCTGAAAGCCTTGGGCCTGGCTGGTGTAGTCCTCGACGTAGGACGTCGGCCAGCCGAGCGAGGTCACCGGATTGCGGTAGTTCGAGCCCGCATGGATGCCGAGCGGCAGGCCGTGCTTTTCCGCCGCGGCGAAGATCGGCCAGTGATGGCGCCGGCCGAGCGGCGTCTCCTGCATCGCCAGCACCAGGACCTGCACGAAGCGCTTGTCCGGGGCGCAGCGCTCGATCTCGTCGACCGCGTATTCGACGTTCTGCATCGGGATGACGATCGAAGCGCGCAGGCGCGGATCGCGGTCGAGCCATTCCTTGGTGATCCAGTCGTTCAGCGCGCGGGCGAAGGCGCGCGCGATGTCCTCGTTGTAGATCAGCTGCACGCCATAGAGGCAGTTGAGGATCGCGTGGCTCGCGCCCCAGCGGTCGCACACCTGGCGCGTGACTTGCGCCGCGTCGGTCGCCGCATATCCGTTAGGCCCGCGGAAATCGGGGCGCGCGGTGATCGGCGCGTTCGGCGGATAGGCGGCGGATTCGAGCGAGCCCATGCCGCGCTCCTCCACCGAGTCGCGCCAGTAGGTGTCGAGATACGGCAACAGGATATCGTTGCCGGTGCAGGTCGGATGCACGTCGCAGTCGATGGCGGTGATGGTCATCGTTACCCTCGCGCCGCGCACCATACGCCAAGCAGGATCAGCGCGAAGCCGGCCACATGATAGCCCATCAGCGGCTCGCCGAGGAGCGCGCCGGTCAACAGCGCGCTGAAGATCGGGATCAGGTGCAGGAACACCCCTGCCCGGTTCGGCCCGATCAGCTCGACGCCGCGCGTCCATGACGCGAACGCCACGATGGTGGAGAAGATCGTGACGAACGCGATCGCCGAGAATGTCAGCACCGTCGGCTGCAGCCGAAAGCCGGTGGAATATTCCCACGCCATCAGCGGCAGCATCGCGGTGCCGGAGATCAGGCAGAACATGAACATGAAGCTCACCGGATGGATCGGCGGCCGCCAGCGCAGCGAGGCCGAGTACACCGCCCACAGGATCATGTTGATGAAGATGATGATGTCGCCGATGTTGAACGAAAGGTGTGTGAGCACGCCCGGATCCAGCCTCGTGATGATCGCGAGCACGCCGAGCAGCGAGACGAAGATTCCAGCGAATTGCCCGCGGGTCAGCCGGTCGCCGAACATCGCGGCGCTCGCGGCGGCGATGAACACCGGGCCGAGCGAATTCATCACCGACACATTGAGCGCGGCGGTGAGCTGCAGCCCGACGAATTGCAGCGCGCCGAACACCGCCCCGCCGATCAGCGCCAGATAGACGAGCACGCCGAAATAGCGGCGGATCACCGGCCAGTCGCGCGCGAGCTGGCCGCGGATGAACGGAAACAGCACGGCGGCCGCGAGCAGCCAACGCAGGGTCGAGATGGTGAGCGGCGGCACGTGGCCGGCGATCGCGCGGCCCATCAGGTGATTGCCCGACCAGCACAGGCTCGCGAGCGCAAGCACGAGGTAGGCGTTGTTGTAGAGGCCGTGCCTCGCCGCTGGGCCCGGGCCTTGCTCGACGGTCATGAAGTAGCCATCGGGCAACCACCCTTCCCCGTCATGCCCGGGCTTGACCCGGGCATCCCGCTTAGGCCGGCACAGTGTGTCCCTTGTCGGGATGGCCGGGACAAGCCCGGCCATGACGACGAAGTCAACAAAGGTGCTAGCCGCGCGACGCCGCCGCGGGCGCGCTCAGCCCGTCGCGATTGTAGATATCCTCGCGGAACTGCACCTCGCCGTCCCCTGCCGCCCACGCGGTGACGTAGATCCAGTGCAGCGGCACCGCCGGTTTGAGCTTCGCGTCGGAGCGCGCGCCGGACTTGATGATCTCGTCGATCTCGATGCGCGAGAAACCGTTGGTCTCGGACAACAGCCAGTTGACGAGCTCGCGCACGTTCTGGATGCGCATGCAGCCAGAGGAGTGGAAGCGCACGTCCTCGCCGAACAGGTTCTTGTACGGCGTGTCGTGCATGTAGACGCCGTGCGGGCTCGGGAAATTGATGCGGATCGAGCCGAGCGAATTGTGCTCGCCCGGGTCCTGCTTGAACCTGAAGTTCACCGCCTCTTCGGAGAACCAGTTGATCTGCGCGGGCGTGAGCTCGGCGTTCTTCGGGTCGAAGATGCGGATGTGGTTTTTGGTCAGATAATCCGGCTCGGCCTGCATCTTCGGGATCAGGTCCTTGCGCACGATCGAGACCGGCACGGTCCAGAATGGATTGAAGTTGATCTCGATGATGCGGCTGTTGATGTCGGGCGACGGCCGGTCCGGCTTGCCGGCGACCGCGGCGTGGCGCGACATCACCGTGCCGTTCTCGATCGCCTCGAGTTGCGCGGCCGGAATGTTGCACACCACGAAGCGGCTCGCGTTCTTGGTGTCGAAGGCGCGCAGCCGCGCGAGGTTGGTCTTGAGCTGCGCAAGGCGCTGCTCGGCCGGGATGTTCAACGCCTCGAAGGTGAGCTTGCCCGGCCGCCCGTCGGTCGACAGCCCGTGGCGCGCCTGGAAGCGCTTCACCGCGGCCTCGACGTAGCTGTCGTAGATGTCGTTTTCGACCGCGGCGGGATCGAGATCGCCCACGATCTTCAGCCGCGTACGCAGCTCGACCACGCCAGGGTGACGCACGCCGACCCGCAGGCGGTCATTGACCGGCACCATCGGCCAGCCGCCCTCGGCGGCGATCTTCTCGTAGCGCGCGACCGCGGCTTCCGTGGTCTGCACGGTCGCGGGAGAGAGCGTCGGCAACGAGGCCTTCGGCATCGCGATGGTGCGCGAGGTGGAGTCGAAGCTTTCGGCCAAGCCCTCGCGCTGGTTTTGCTGGATCAGTTGCTGCAGCGGGTCGTCGGATTGCTGGGCGAGCGCACGGGACGCGGCGAGCGATGCGGCACCGGCCGCGAGAGCGCGGAGGACGCGGCGGCGGTCGAGATTGTGGGTTCTTTCTGCGGCCATACGGCGCGCGACTTACCACGCCACACCTACCGTCTCAACGAAGTTTGGTGCCGCGCGCGCTTGCCGGTTCTACGGCCGGTCCGCCTCGTTCTGCGGCTTGCTGCCTTTGCCCGGACGCTCGGGTTTTTCTTTCTCGCCCTGGGACTTCGGGAGGGTCTGGTCTTTGTCGTGCGGGTTCTTCGCCATGGTGATCTCCTGGAGGAGAAATCGCTTACCGCCTCCGAGTTCCAAGCCGGGCTACAAACTGCGCTCCATCCGGGCTACCAAGACCCGCAAAACAAAAACGGGGCGCCTTGGCGCCCCGCTTTTCGTAACTCCCCGCTCGCGGCTTACAGCCGATACAGGATCTGGTCGGTCCAGAAGCGCTCGAGCCGGTGCAGCGCCTTGTTCAGGCCGGCGAACTCGTCGGCCGAAATGCCGCCCACCTGCTCGACCGTGCGCACGTGCTTCTCGTAGAGCGCGCGCACCGTCTCGCGCACGTCGGCGCCCTTCTCGGTCAGCTTGATGCGAACCGAGCGGCGGTCGACGCGCGAGCGCTGGTGATCGAGGAAGCCCATCTCGACGAGCTTCTTCAGATTGTACGACACGTTCGAGCCGAGGTAATAGCCGCGCGTGCGCAGCTCGCCCGCGGTCAGCTCCTTGTCGCCGATGTTGAACAGCAGCAACGCCTGCACGGCGTTGATGTCGGCGCGGCCCTTGCGATCGAACTCGTCCTTGATGACGTCGAGCAGGCGGCGATGCAGCCGCTCGATCAAGGTCAAGGCTTCGAGATAGTGCGGCTGGATGTGATCGAACCGGGCCTGACGTTCGGCCGGCTCGATCGCCTTCGCGACGGTCTTCATCATGACGCCCCTGTGTGGCTTTGTATATTTTTATCGGTCACGAGGCCCTGTTTCCCCGCGTCCCTTGTGTGCCGCAACCTAGGCCGCATGGTCTAAGATCAGCTTAAATTGCAGGATAAACATAGAGTTTATTTCCGACGGTGAACGAACGATTGACCGTCGAATGCGAGCGGAAATCGTTACGCCGCGTTCACCCTGACGCAGCCGTTTTGCGCGAAGGTGTCTCAGCGCGAAACATTCTGCGTGCAATGCCGTGTCGTTCTGCGCCGGCGCGTGGCAGCGCGCGGGCCAGCGCGACGGACAGTTCGGGAACGGATTGCGGCGTTCCCGCCTCCGCTCATGCCCGCGAAAGCGGGCATCCAGAGCCCGGATAAAGAAAGAACTAAGTCCCCGCCTTCGCGGGGACGAGCGGAGTGTGTCAGTTGGCGCCGCGGATAAAGTTGACGATGCCGGAAAAGTCTTTCTGAGCTCCGCCCTGCCCCACATAGAGACGAAAGAGCGCGGCGGCTCCGGCACCCATCGGCGTCGTGGCGCCGGCGGCATTCGCGGCATCCTGCGCGAGCGCGAGGTCCTTCAGCATCATCGCGGCGGTGAAGCCCGCCTGATAGTCGCGGTTTGCGGGCGATGCCGGGACCGGTCCCGGCACCGGGCAGTAATTCACCATCGACCAGCACGAACCGGACGACTTCGAGGCGATGTCGAACAGCTTCTGCTTGTCGAGCCCGAGTTTTTCCGCGAGCACGAAGCCCTCGCACACTGCGATCATCGAGATGCCGAGGATCATGTTGTTGCAGATCTTCGCCGCCTGCCCGTTGCCCGCGCCGCCGGCGTGCACGATCGTCTTGCCCATCTGCCGCAGGATCGATTCTGCGCGCACGAACGCCCGCTCCGGCCCGCCGACCATGAAGGTGAGCGTGCCGGCGGTCGCGCCGCCGACGCCGCCCGAGACGGGCGCGTCGAGCATCAGCAGGCCTTTTTCGTCCGCAGCGGCAGCGACGTCGCGCGCGGTTTCGACATCGATGGTCGAGCAGTCGATCAGCAAGGTGCCGGCGTTCGCGTTCTCGGCGATGCCGCCGGCGCCGAGATACACATCGCGCACATGCTGCCCCGCCGGCAGCATGGTGATGACGACGTCGGCGCGCGCGGCCGCGATCTTCGCGGTCTCGGCAACTGCGCCGCCGGCGGCCTTGAGCTTGTCGGTCGCGCCCTGACTGACGTCGACGCCCTCGACCTGATGGCCGGCCTTGATCAGGTTCTGCGCCATCGGCAGGCCCATGTTGCCGAGCCCGATGAATCCGATCCGTGCCATGCGAGGCCTCCCATTCGATGCTTCGGCCTCAGTCGAAGCATTCCCGCCCGCGCGTGGTCAAGGTGCTCGCATCGGGGAGCAGACAATGACCATCACGGTTTTCATCCGTTATCGGCTCGATCCGTTCAAGCGTGACGCCTTCGAGACTTACGCGAAACGCTGGCTCGGTATCATTCCGCGCTGCGGCGGCGATCTGGTCGGCTACTGGATGCCGCACGAAGGGACCAACAATATCGCCTATGCGCTCATTTCGTTCGACAGTCTTGCCGCATACGAAGCCTATCGCGCGTTGCTGCGCGCCGACGATGCGGGTATCGCGAATTTTCAATTCGCCGAGCAGGAGCGCTGTATCCTCGCCGAGGAGCGCACGTTCCTTCGACGTGTCGAATAGCTGCGCTCAATCCGGCCGCTCGCGTCCGGCCATCAGCGCGAGTCCGATGTAGATCGCGATCGCGATGAACTCGGGGATCGCGATCCACAGCCGCCCACCAAACACTTGCGGAAAGAACAGCTCGATCGCCGCCATTGAGATCGAGGCGGTGAGCCACACCACGCCGCCCCACGCGGCCGCGAGCCACAGCCCGACCGCAGCGACCAGATCGATCACCGCGAAGAATACCGTCGCGGCCTGCCACGCCATGCCGGCCTGCTCGAAGGTCGAGCCGTCGCCGTCGCCGATGCCGAGCACGAGCGACCAGTGATAGATGCCCTTGGAGAGCGACACCACCGCCATGATGCGCAGGAACAGCACCAGCCGCCGCGTCCATACCGTCTGACGCTTGTCGAGTTTCGGCGCCTCAAGCGCGCCGGTCTGGTCGGTCATGACAGCACCAGCTCGTCCGCTCCAAGCGGCGCGAAGTATCCCTCGACGTTATCCTCGGTGACGTCAGCCAGTGACGTTGGGTACCAGCGCGGCGCATTGTCCTTGTCGACGATCACGGCGCGCACCCCTTCGTAGAAGTCATGCCCGTAGACGATGCGTGACACGATGCGGAATTCGTGAGCCATGCAATCCTCGAATGACCAAGCACGTCCGCGCCGCACCTGCGCGAGCGCGATCTTGAGGCTGAGCGGCGACTTGGTGCGGATGGTCGCCGCCGTTTTGACCGCCCATTCGTCGCCGGCATCGAGCCCCTGCAGAATATCCTCCACGCGGTCTTCTGCGAACAGGCGATCGATTTCCGCCCGGTGCGCCCCCGCCTGTCCGCCCGGCTCGGCGAAAGCGCCGAGAACCGCGTCCACCGACACGTTGCCGCACAGCGCGTCCGTCAGATCGGCAAAGCGTTCCGAGCGGACGTGATGCGTCGCGATGCCGGCAACCACTGCATCGGCGGTCCTGAGGCGATCGCCGGTCAGCGCGCACCAGGTGCCGAGCTCGCCCGCCATGCGCGGCAGAAACCAGGTCGCGCCGACATCGGGAAAAAAACCAATGCCGACCTCCGGCATCGCAAAGGAAAACCGGTCGCCCGCGACGCGATGCGAGCCGTGGATCGATATGCCGACGCCGCCTCCCATCACGATACCGTCGATCAGCGCCACATAGGGCTTGGGGTAGCGCTTGATCATGGCGTTGAGAGGATATTCGTCGCGCCAGAACGTCAGCATCTCGGCTTGGCGCCCGGCGCGGCCGAGTTCATAGAGCGCGCGGATATCGCCGCCGGCCGAGAATGCCCGGTCGCCCGCCGCCGTGATGATGACGCGCGTGACCGCCGCGTCGCTGGCCCACGCATCGAGCTGGCGCGCGAGCGCGCGCACCATGTCATGCGTCACCGCGTTGAGCGCCTGCGGGCGATTGAGCACGATGATCCCGGCGGCGCCGCGCCGCTCGAACAGGATGTCGGAGTTCCGGGAATCCATGCGGACGGGCTAGAGGATCGCCCACGGATAGACAAGCGTCGCAGCAAGACCGAGTGCGCTGCGGCCTGCATGCAGCGTACCCCACCTCTCGATCAACGCGCGAGTCTGCGCGTTGCTCGGCCACGTTTATGTCGATCGCGGCACCGGCGAATGCCGGGGCCGTTGTCAGCGCCAGCGTTTCCCCGAGCCCGGCGACGTGCGCCCGCAAGCAACGTCGACTGAACTTTTGGAACTTTCCCGCGTTGTCTCGGCGGACTCGCGTAAGTATCGCGAAAACAAGGATTTTCATGCCAAAAAACAAGCTCCAACGCGAGCAGCAGAAGCCGCTGGTCCGGCGCTTCTGGCACACCGCGCGCGGATTCTGGTCGTCGCGCAGAAGCTGGAAGGTCGCATGGCTGATGACCGCCTGCCTGGTCGGGCTGGTGATCATGCAACTGGTCTTTCAGTACCAGCTCAACATCTGGAACAAGGCGATCTTCGACGCACTCGAGAAGAAAGACAGCGCAACCGTTCTCCACCAGGCCATCATCTTCGTTCCGCTCGCGGCGGGAAGCATCGCGGTCGCCGTGTGCATCGTTTACGCGCGTATGCGCATGCAGCGGCGCTGGCGCGCCTGGCTGACCGAGCACACGATCACGCGCTGGCTCGCCAAGGGGCGCTATTACCAGCTCAACCTGATCGAGGGCGACCACAAGAACCCCGAGGCGCGCATTGCCGAGGATACCCGCATCGCGACAGAGCAGCCGGTCGACTTCGCGGTCGGCATCCTGAGTGCGTTGCTCACGTCCGTCACATTCATGGGCGTGCTGTGGTCGGTTGGAGGCAACCTGACCATCAATCTTGGCGGCACCGAAGTCTTCATTCCCGGCTATCTGGTTGTGGCGGTCGTGCTTTATTGCCTCATCATCAGCGGGCTGATGATGATCATCGCGCGCAGCTTCGTGCCGACCGCCGAAATGAAGAATCAGGTCGAGGCCGAATTCCGCTTCGCACTCACGCGGGTGCGCGAGTACGGCGAGAGCATCGCCATTCTGGGCGGCGAGAAGGCAGAGCGCGCGGGTCTCGACGCGCTGCTGCACAAAGTCATCACGACCTGGGCGAAGATGGCCGGGCAGTACATGCGCACGATGTTCGTTTCACATGGCAACTTCGTCATTGCCTCGGTGATCCCGGTCATCCTGTGTTCGCCCAAATATCTCGCCGGCGAGATGTCGCTCGGCACGGTGATGCAGGCGGCGGCGGCGTTCATCCAGGTGCAGTATGCGTTCAACTGGATCGTCGACAACTATCCCCGTCTCGCGGAATGGACCGCGTCGGCGCGGCGCGCCTCCAACCTGCTGGTGGCGATCGACGCTCTCGACCACATCGAAGATACCCAGGCCGGCGCGATCAGCCGCGGCGAGGACGATGATGCGGCGATCCGGCTGAAGGATGTATCCGTCGCGCTCAGCGACGGCACGGTGGTGGTGGACGATGCGGATGTGACGGTGAAGCTCGGAGAACGCGTGCTGGTGCAAGGCGAGTCCGGCACCGGCAAGAGCACGCTGGTGCGTGCCATCGCGGGGTTGTGGCCATGGGGTGAAGGCGAGATCACGCTCAAGCGCGGCGCCAAGATGTTCCTGATGCCGCAGAAACCCTACATCCCGCTCGGCACCTTGCGCCGCGCCGTCACCTACCCGCGTGCCGCGGAGGATTTCAAGGACAAGGAGATCGCCAAGTCGCTCAAAGCGGTCGGCCTTGAACACGTGATCGAGAAGCTCGACGACGAAGAGGCCAAGTGGGATCGCACGCTCTCAGGCGGCGAGCAGCAGCGGCTGGCCTTTGCGCGCCTGTTCCTGCACAAGCCCGACATCGTGGTGATGGACGAAGCGACTTCGGCGCTCGACCCGGAGAGCCAGGCGATGCTGATGAATGCGCTCGCCGAGCAGCTCCCGGAAACCGCCATCATCAGCGTCGGGCACCGGCCCGAGCTCGAAGCGTTCCACGAGCGCACGGTGAACCTAGTCAGGCGCAAGGGCGGCGCAAAACTGATGACCGGCGATGTTGTCGCCCCGCCGGTCAGCATCGTGTCGGCGTTGGTGAAACGCTGGCGCGCGCCTAGCCCTGCCTCGCCGGCAACGCCGACGGCAACGAACGAAGAGCCAAGCCGGCGGCGGCCCGCGGCGTAGCTGTGTAGGGCGCAATAAGTGCAGCGCAGCGAAACGCATCGCGCCATCTACGGGAGGCGGCGCAATGCGCTTCGCCCCCGCTTTCGCGGGGGCATGCTTATTGCGCCCTACTAATTGCCCAGCCCTACTAATTGCCCAGTATCTCCCGGCCGACGATCAGCCGCATCACCTCGTTGGTGCCCTCGAGAATCTGGTGCACGCGCACGTCGCGCAGCACGCGCTCGATCGGGTGGTCGCGCAGGTAGCCGTAGCCGCCGTGCAGTTGCAGGCAGCCGTTGACCGCCTCGAACCCGACATCGGTCGCGAAGCGCTTGGCTTGCGCAGCGAGCCGTGTCGCGCCGGGCGCGCGATTGGTAACCGCACTGGCGGCATGCTGCACCATCAGACGCGCGGCCTGCAATTCCGTCGCGTAGTCGGCAACGCGAAACGCAAGCGCCTGAAAATCGGCAAGCCGCGTGCCGAACTGCTTGCGCTCGCGCATGTAGGCGACCGTGCGATCGAGACAGAACTGCGCGCCGCCGATCGAGCACGCCGCGATGTTGAGGCGCCCGCCGTCGAGCCCGGCCATTGCGATCTTGAAGCCCTGCCCCTCCTGCCCGATCAGGTTCGAGACCGGCACGCGGCAATTCTCGAACATCACCATCGCGGTCGGCTGCGACTTCCAGCCGAGCTTCTTTTCCTGCGCGCCGTAGGAAAGGCCGGGTGTGCCCTTCTCGACCACGATGCACGAAATGCCGCGCGGCCCGCCCTCGCCGGTTCGCACCATGCAGACATAGATGTCCGAGACCCCGCCGCCGGAAATGAACGCTTTCGCGCCGTCCAGCACGTAATGATCGCCCTCGCGCACCGCGCGCGTCTTCAGGCTTGCGGCATCGGAGCCGGAATCCGGCTCGGTCAGGCAATAGCTTGCGAAATGCTCCATAGTGCAGAGCCTGGGCAGGAAGCGCTTGCGCTGCGCGTCGCCGCCGAAGGCATCGATCATCCAGGCCGCCATGTTGTGGATCGAGATGTAGGCCGCGGTCGAGGTGCAGCCCTGCGCCAACTCCTCGAAGATGATCGTGGCATCGAGCCGGGTGAGATCAGAGCCGCCGACATCGTCCCGCACATAGATGCCGCCGAAGCCGAGCCCCGCCGCCTTGCGCAGCGTCTCGACGGGAAAGGTGGAGTTCTCGTCCCACTCGCGCGCATGCGGCATCATTTCGGCGCGCGCGAAGTCCCTCGCGGTGTCTTGAATTGCGCGTTGCTCTTCGGAGAGGTCAAAGTCCATGCTGTCGGCTTATCAGGGCCGCGCGGCGCATCGCAACAGGAGTGACCGATGGCGGAAGGCAGGAAGTCCGGTCCCGACTTGACCGAGGGCGTGGCGTTCTCATCGATTCCCGACGGCGGCTCGCTGCTCGGTCACGTGGGCGACGACGCCGTGCTGCTGGTCCGCCACGGCGCAGATGTCTTCGCGATCGGCGCAGAATGCACGCACTATCACGGGCCGCTCGCCGAAGGCGTGATCGCGGACGGCGCGGTGCGCTGCCCGTGGCACCATGCCTGCTTCGATGTCCGTACCGGCGAGGCGCTGCACGCGCCCGCGATCAGTCCGGTCGCATGCTGGAAGGTCGAGCAGCAAGGCGGCACCGTCATCGTGCGCGACAAGATCGCGCAGCCGAAGCCGCGCCCGCGCGGCAAGCGATCGGGCACGCCGGACAGAATCGTCATCGTCGGCGGCGGGGCGGCCGGTTTTGCGGCGGCCGAAATGCTGCGGCGCCAGGACTATCAGGGCAGCATCGTCATGCTGAGCAATGACGACGCGCCGCCGGTCGACCGTCCCAACCTCTCCAAGGATTATCTCGCCGGCAGCGCGCCGGAAGATTGGCTGCCGTTGCGCGCGGACGAGTTTTACCGCGAGAGCCAGATCGATCTGCGGCTCAAGACCGACGTCGCGAAGATCGACCCACGCGCCGGCGCCGTCATCCTCGCGGACGGCAGCGCGCTGCCCTATGACCGGCTCCTGCTCGCGACCGGCGCGGAGCCGGTGCGGCTCCCCATTCCCGGCGCGGAACTGGCGCATGTGCACGTGTTGCGCACGCTCGCCGATTGCCGGGCGATCATCAAGGCGGCGGATGGCGCCAAGCGCGCCGTCGTGATCGGCGCGAGCTTCATCGGCCTTGAAGTCGCGGCCGGGCTGCGTGCACGCAAGCTCGAGGTCCATGTGGTGGCGCCGGAAAAGCGCCCGCTCGAACGGGTGTTCGGGCCGCAAATGGGTGACTTCATTCGCGCGCTGCACGAAGAGCACGGCGTCGTCTTCCATCTGGAAGACAGCGCGGACGCCATGATGGCGAAGCAGGTGAAGCTGAAGAGCGGCGGGATGCTGGACGCAGACCTCGTCGTGGTCGGCGTCGGCGTGCGCCCGCGCGTCGCGCTCGCCGAGCAGGCCGGGCTCATTCTCGACCGTGGCGTCAAGGTCGACGCCACCCTTGCGACCAGCGCGCCGAATATCTTCGCCGCCGGCGACATCGCGCGCTGGCCCGATCCGCATACCGGCGAGAATATCCGCGTCGAGCACTGGGTGGTGGCGGAGCGTCAGGGTCAGACCGCGGCGCTCAACATGCTCGGGATGGGTCACCCGTTCAGGGCCGTGCCGTTCTTCTGGAGCCAGCACTACGACATCCCGATCAACTATGTCGGCCACGCCGAGAAATGGGACGACATCGCGATCGAAGGCGATATCGCCGGCAAGGACTGCATTCTGCGCTATCGCCGCAGCGGCAAGGTCCTCGCCGTCGCCTCGATCTTCCGCGACAAGGAGAGCCTGGAGGCGGAGATCGCGATGGAGCGCGCGCCCGCCTGAATAGCTGGCGCGCCGCGGACGCGAGGAATTGTCAAATAAGCGTCCGACAAATCGAATAAGGTACCGCGCGTATTTCAAAGATCTCCGGACCGCATTCGCTCCTGCAGCACGGAGTGCGGCTTAGCCGAAGGCGTAACCCACCATCTTGGTTGCGTCGGAGTTGGCGGTTGGGGTTCGCTAATCCACCCTACGCGCCAAACTCCGTGTCCGGGAAACCGGCAGTAGGCCGTGGATCGATCTCTCCGATGGTGAGCAATGCCCGGCGTCGATCACAAGACACCGTGCTTGAGTCGAGCATTGTGCCCCTAGCACGGTCCGCGCGATAGTCCGACGACAACCGCGAAGGAGCGTTCGATGGGCGATGCAGCCGATGTATGCCGGGCCATGCGAGACGCCGGCTGTTCGATCATAGGCCCGGCCGGAGAAACCCTGACCGGTTCGGCGGCCGCGAACGTGAACGCAAGCTTCGAAACCTTTCTGGACAATCTGTGCGGAAAGGGTTCAAGCGATCAGAGCGATGTCATTAGGGAAATAAAGCAAGCGGCCGCAGACGCTGCTTGGACCGCAGAGGCAAACAAGTTGGGAACCACCAACCCCAAATGTTACTCGAAGGCGATCGCAACCATCTCGAGGAAATGCCAAGTTACCATCACATGGCAGGCCCGCGATGCCAACGAAGAATATTGTGGCCGTTGAGCAAACGTAGCCCGAAGGGCGGATTGGGCGAAGGCATAACCCGCTACTTGCACTGGCGCCGACGACATGGCGGATTACGCCTCGCTAATCCGCCCTACGCACTGGTCCGACCACGCCGGAACGAGTAGAAGATAGCCCGTTCCGGAGAAGACCCATGGCGATCAAATACGGCCGCCCGATCGAACCCCGCCTGCGCGCCGTCGAGGCGGAGGCGCGTTCGCGCGCCGAACCGCTCGAACTCACCACCCGCATGCGGCGCAACCGCAAGTCCGAATGGGCGCGGCGCATGGTGCGCGAGAACGTGCTCACCGTCGACGATCTGATCTGGCCGCTGTTCATCGCCGACGGCACGACCGTGCGCGTGCCGGTCGCCTCGATGCCCGGCGTGGAGCGTCTCTCGGTCGATCAGGCGGTGCGCGCGGCGGTGCGCGCGGCCGAACTCGACATTCCGTGCATCGCGCTATTCCCCTACACCGACCCGAAGCTGCGCGACGCGGAGGGCAGCGAGGCGCTCAACCCGGACAATCTGGTCTGCCGGGCGATCCGCACGATCAAGAAGGAAGTGCCCGACATCGGCATCCTGTGCGACGTCGCGCTCGATCCCTACACCAGTCACGGCCACGACGGGCTGCTGCAGGGCGATGAGATCGTCAACGACGAGACCGTCGCGGTGCTGGTCCGCCAGGCGCTGTGCGAGGTCGAAGCCGGCTGCGACATCATTGCGCCCTCCGACATGATGGACGGTCGCGTCGGCGCGATCCGCGCCGCGCTCGATGCCGCCGGGCGTACCGACGTGCAGATCATGGCGTACGCGGCAAAATATGCCTCGGCCTTTTATGGGCCGTTCCGCGACGCGGTCGGCTCCTCGAAAACGCTGACCGGCGACAAGCGCACCTACCAGATGGATCCCGCCAATTCCGACGAGGCGCTGCGCGAGGTCGCGCTCGATATCGCGGAGGGCGCCGATATGGTGATGGTGAAGCCCGGCCTGCCCTATCTCGACATCGTGGCCCGCGTGAAGGACGCCTTCGGCATGCCGACTTTCGTCTATCAGGTCTCGGGCGAGTATTCGATGATCATGGCGGCGGTGCAGAACGGCTGGCTCGACCATGAGCGCGCCATGCTGGAAAGCCTCACCGCCTTCAAGCGCGCTGGTGCGGACGGGGTGCTGAGCTACTTCGCCCCCATGGTGGCGGAGCGGCTCAAAAAGGGCGCCTAAGCAGCCGAGCCGCTGCGCGAATACATCTTCCACGGGATCGCGGCTTGTTCTATGATGGCGCGGGTTGTGTCATCGCGCAGTCACCTAGGATGACGTTTCAAGAGCAGGCGGACGTCCGGCGGCCATCGGTCGGCACCAAGGTGCTGATGGTCGGACTCGCGGTTTTCGCGGTGCTCGGCTCGTTCTGGACCATCGTCTGGTTTATCCGCGCCTATGTGGAGGCTCCGCGCGTCAACATCGCGCCGATGGCGCTTGCCGCGCGCGAGAGCACGCCGGTCATATCGCCAGCACCCGCCGCAGCGCCCGCGCCGGTCCGCGCCGCACAGAAACCATCTGCTCCGCCCGCCGTGATAGCGGCTGCGGCCCCGGCTGAACCGGCACCTTCAACGCAGGCGCAGGCAGACCCGCCCCCCGCGGCAAGCGCGATTTCCGATCGCTGGCTGCCGGTGACGGCGGCCCCGCCAGCCACACCACCTCCGCCCGCCGAGCCGGCGCCCGTCGCGACGGCAACCACGCCCGCCGCGCTCGCGACGGCACCCGACCCTGATCCGCCAGTCGACGAAATCGCCGAAAGCTCTGTCCCGGCGATCTCGGGCGCCGCGCCGTTGCCGCGGCGCAAGCCGACGCAAACCGCGGCGGTGCGGCCGCGCAACAGCGATCCCCCCCTTCCGCGTCCGCGTCCGGACGGCCAGGTCGCGCCGCAGAGCGTGTGGATCGCCGTGCCGACGACCGACGACCGTTATCCGGGCCAGTAGCCGTCACTCCATCGCGCCGCCGGCATCGATGCGCTGCGGCCGGTAGCCGTCGGCGGCGAGTGCGGCGTCGATCTCATCGGCATGCGCGGCGTCGCGCGTCTCCACCGTGACGTCGAGCTTGGCGCCCTTTGCCGGCACGTCGAGGAACAGCCGGCGGTGGTCGACCTCGAGGATATTTGCGCCGAGCTGCCCGAGCCGTGTCGCGATCACGCCAAGCACGCCCGGCCGGTCCGGGATGGTCAGGCGGAACGACACGATCTGGTTGCCGCGCTCGAGCTCGCGCACCATGATCGAGGCGAGAATGCGCGGGTCGATGTTGCCGCCGCACAGGATCAGCCCGACTTTGCGGCCGTGGAAGCGCTCCGCATTTGCCAGCAGTGCCGCGAGGCCGGCAGCGCCGGCGCCTTCGGCCATGGTTTTTTGCAACGTCAGGAACGCGTTCACGGCGCGCTCGAGCTGCGCCTCCTCGACCAGCACGATGTCGGAGACGAGCGCGCGCACGATCGGCCGCGTCAGTTCGCCGACGTTCTTGACCGCAATGCCCTCCGCGAGCGTCGGGCCGCCGATCGCGCGGCTCTCGCCCTTCAGCGCGTTGAACATCGAGGGGTAGAGCGCGCATTCGACGCCGACGATCTCGATCGCAGGATTGAGGCCGCGCGCCGCGATCGCGTTGCCGGCGATCAGTCCGCCGCCTCCGATCGGCACGACGAGCACGTCGAGATCGGGCGCAGCCTCCAGCATTTCGGCCGCGATGGTCCCCTGCCCGGCGATCACATGCGGATCGTCATACGGGTGCACCCATACCAGCCCGCTTTCGGCCGCCAGCGCCTCGGCGCGCTCTTGGGCGTCGGAGACCGTCTCGCCGTGCAGCACGACCCTCGCGCCATAGGCTTCGGTGGCGGCGACCTTCACGAACGGCGTCGTCACGGGCATCACGATGGTCGCCGGAATTCGCAAGCGTCGCGCATGGTAGGCGACTGCTTGCGCATGATTGCCGGCCGACATGGCGATCACGCCGCGCGCGCGATCGGCCGCGCTCAACGTCGCGAGCTTGTTGACCGCGCCGCGTTCCTTGAACGAGTTGGTGACCTGGAGATTTTCGTATTTGACCCACACCTCCGCGCCGGTCAGCGCGGACAATTTGGGGGCCGGCAACATCGGCGTGCGCAACACCTGCGCGCCGATGGTGCGCCGCGCGGCTTCGATGTCGGCGAGTGTCACGGTCACGCGACGCAGTCCCTCGGCGTTGATGCGCGATGCCGGTCCGCGGCATCGCATTGCAGTGGTAACGAAATCATGGACCGGGAACCAGCGCTGAGTTCCAGAGTTGATTTAGGAGGACACACCACTTGAGAGGGCGATCATGAAAACCGCTACGACGATTTTGTCAGCCGCGTTGCTCGCGGCAAGCTGCACGCTCGCCATGGCGCAAGCGAGCGGCGGCGGCGCTGCCGGCTCGGACGTGAACCCTGACCGCATGGGCAAGGGCGCCGACCAGAACCCGACCGGCCCGGCCGCCAATCCGGCAGCAGGCACCAAGGAAGCCACGAGCCCGGGTACTCCGGCCCCCGCCGCGAAGGCGCCATCCGGGATGACCACGGCGCCGGTCGCCGGCACCAAGAAAAGCAACGACAGCAGCACGCCCGCGCAGGCGCCGACCAGCGACAAGAAGTAGGCGCACGCGCGACGCACTCAGGAAGGCCCCCGCTGCGGCGGGGCCTTTTTCGTGCGACCGAACGCCTTCGTGCGGCTACACGTCACGCGGCTTCGGCCCCGCGAAGCCCAAGAGCCCGCCCGGCCGCAGCACGAACACCACGATCAGCAATGAGAACACCACGATGTCGCGCGCCGTGATGTCGAAATAGGCCGACCAGATCGCCTCGACCAGCGCGACGCATATCCCGCCGAGAAAGGCGCCCGGCACCGAGCCGATGCCACCAATGACGGCCGCGACCAGCGCCTTTAGTCCGAGCATCGCGCCCATCGAAAACGAGATGTTGCCGTAGTAGCCGGCAACGATCCAGCCGGCGAGACCCGCGAGCGCGCCGGCGAGCAGAAACGTCGAGGCGAGCAGCCGCTTGCCATCGACGCCGAACAGCGCGGCCGTGCCAGGATCGTCCGCGAATGCCCGCCACGCGCGGCCGAAGCGCGTGCGTCCGAGCAGCAGCAACACGGCGCACGCCGCCGCGAGCCCAAGAGCCGCGACCAGGAGCTGCATCGGGGTGACCGTGACGATGAATTCATCGGCCCGCGCGAGCGCGATCGGCTGATTGAACGCGGGCGGGGTCCAGCGCTCGCGGGCGCCTTGGGTGATGCGCAGGAATTCCTGGATCGACAACGCGACCGCGGCGGTGGCGATCAGGATCGGCTGGCCGAGCCTGTGGCGCGCATGCAGCGGTTCGACCACGATGCGCCCGACCAGCACGCTCCATCCCGCCGAAATTGCCGCCGCCAGCACGAGGGCAATCGCGAGGCCGGCAACCGCATCGCCGATGCCGAGCGCGACCGCCGCCGCGACCCCGGCGATCGCCCCATAGGCGCCGAGCACGGCGATTTCACCGAACGCCAGATTGATCCGCCCGACCAGGCCGTAGATCAGCGAATAGGCGGTCGCGAGCAGCGCATAGACGGCCGCGAGCGCGAGCGCGTTGACGAGCTGCTGCAGCGCATAGGCAACCGAGCGCGAAAACTGCGGGAGGTCCTGCCGCGCGGAGGGCGTGTCGCCTCCCTCGCGCTCCGCTTCGGCGAGGAAGCGCTTGAGATAGAGAAGACGCGCCTCGCCGGGCACACCTTGGTCCGTTGCCACCGCCACCAGATCGAGCCGGTCGCGCTCGAACGTCGTCCCGCCGAAGCCGCAAGTGACGAAATGCGCCTGGCTCGCGGCGCCCGGCTCGCGCGCCGCGTAGTCGACGCGTACGCCGGCGCGGCCGAGCGGCGCCGGGGCGGCACGCATCTCGCGGATTTCCGTGCCCTCGGAATGCAGCACTGCGGGCAGCGACCGGCACAGCCGCAGCTGCTCGCTGTCGGTGATCCGGCCGCACCCCGCCGTGCACAGCGCCGGCAGCAGGAAGGCAAGGCGGAGCCAATGCATGGCACCACGATACGCGACCCGCGCGATTCCGTCGCTACATCAGGCGCTGCGGACCTCTTGCCTGCCACATCCATTCGCCGCATTTTCCGCCCAGCCTAGCGAGGCCATGATCATGTCTGACAGCGGACCGAAGCGCACCGGCCTCAGCGTCGAGGTGAAGGCGCACGCCTACGATCCGGCGGTCCAGCCGGAGCTGTTCGAGGGCGTGCCGGCGCGGCGCGTCGTTGCGTTCCTGATCGATGTCGTGGTGATCGCGGTGCCGCTGATCTTCGTCGCGATCTTCATTTTCATGTTCGGGCTGGTGACGCTCGGCCTCGGCTGGTTCCTGTTCTTCCTGTATGGGCCGATCACGGTGATCTGGGCGCTGGTCTATTACGGCCTGACCTTCGGCAGCCCGGCCTCGGCTACCATCGGCATGCGCATGGTCGATCTGGAGATGCGCACCTGGTACGGCGAGCCGTGCTACTTCGTGCTCGGCGCCGTGCACGCGATCGCGTTCTGGCTCACGCTCTCGTTCCTTACGCCGTTCGTCCTGCTGGTTGCGCTGTTCAACGACCGCCGGCGCCTGTTGCACGACATGCTGGTCGGCACGGTCGTGATCAACAACGCGACGCGGGCAAACACATTACGCAACGCCAGCGGCCCGGTTTGACGGAAACATCTGTGCGAGCGATGCTGTTAGTATCTGCACGCGCCACAAGATTCGGCTTCGCACCGTGACACACCACTCGCGCGATACGCCGCAGTTCTATCTGACCGCGCCGTCGCCCTGCCCGTATCTGCCGGGCAAGGAGGAGCGCAAGGTATTCACGCATCTGGTCGGCGAGCGCGCCAGCGACTTGAACGATCTGCTCACCCATGGCGGCTTCCGCCGCAGCCAGTCGATCGCCTACCGCCCGGCCTGCGAGGCCTGCCGCGCCTGCGTCTCCGTGCGGGTCGTGGTCGACGATTTCCGCCCCGCGCGCACCATGCGCCGCGTCCGCGCGGCCAACGCCGATGTGATCGGCGAAATGCGCGTGCCGGTACCGACTTCGGAACAGTACTCGGTGTTCCGCAGCTATCTCGACGACCGCCACTTCGACGGCGGCATGGCCGACATGACCGTGCTCGACTACGCCATGATGGTGGAGGACAGCCATGTCGAGACCAAGCTCGTCGAATATCGCACGCAGGGGCCGGACAGCCGCATCAACGGGCGCGGCGCGGGCGCGCTGCTCGGAGTCGCGCTGACCGACGTGCTGAGCGACGGGCTCTCGATGGTCTATTCGTTCTACGATCCGGAATATCGCCGCCGCTCGGTCGGCACCTTCATGATCCTCGATCACATCGCGCGCGCGCGGCGCATGGGGCTCGCCTACGTCTATCTCGGCTACTGGGTGCGCGATTCCAGGAAGATGGATTACAAAGGCCACTTCCTGCCGCAGGAGCGGCTGCTGGCGGAGGGGTGGACGCGGTTCGAGAGCTGAAAGGTCTCGTAGTCCCGTAGCCCGGATGAAGCGCAGCGAAATCCGGGACCTTCGAATCCCGCATTCCGCTTCGCTCCATGCGGGCTACGCGCTCACCCCGGGATCAAATCGTACAACAGCTTGACGTTCAGCACGATCAGCGTCGCGGCGATCAGGGCGGACGCCCACGTCAGCCAGCGCGGCGCGGTGAGTTCGCCCATCTTGGCGCGATCGGCGGTGAACATCACCAGCGGCACGATCGCGAACGGGAGCGCGAGCCCCAGGATCACCTGACTCAGGATCAAGAGCTTCGCGGTGCCGGCTTCGCCGTACCAGATCGTCACGCCCGCGGCCGGGACGATGGCAATCGCGCGCGTCAACAGCCGGCGGGCCCAGGGCGGCAGGCGGATGTCGAGGAATCCCTCCATCACGATCTGGCCGGCGAGCGTCGCCGTCACCGTCGAATTGAGCCCGCAGCACAAAAGCGCAATGCCGAACAACGTCGGCGCCCAGGCGGAGCCGAGCAGCGGCGCGATCAGCTTGTGGACGTCACCCAGCTCGGACACTTCCGTTTGCCCGGTCTTGTTGAAGGTCGCGGCGGCCAAAATCAGGATCGACGCATTGATCAACAGCGCGAACATCAGCGCGACGGTGGAGTCGACCGTGGCGAGCTTGATCGCCTCGCGTTTGTCCTCGACCGATTCACCGAAGCGCCGCGTCTGCACCACACCGGAATGCAGGAACAGATTGTGCGGCATCACGGTCGCGCCGATGATGCCGATCGCGAGATAGAGCATGTCCGGGTTCTTCACGATCTCGACCGTCGGCGCGAAGCCGAGGATCACGGCGCGCCAGTCCGGATTGGCGAGCGCGATCTGGATCGAGAAACATACCGCGATGACGCCGAGCAGCGTGACGATCAAGGCCTCGACATACCGGAAGCCGAGATTCTGCATCCACAGGATCAGGAACACATCGAGCGCGGTGATCAGCACGCCGAGCTCGAGGGGAACGCCGAACAACAGGTTGAGACCGATCGCGGTGCCGATGACTTCGGCGAGGTCTGTCGCGCAGATGGCGATCTCGCTCACGACCCAGAGCGGCCACGATGCCCAGCGCGGGAAGGCGTCGCGGCAGGCCTGCGCGAGATCGCGCCCTGCCCCGATCCCGAGCCGCGCGCACAGCGCCTGCAACAGGATCGCCATGATGTTCGACACCAGCGCGACCGTAAGCAGCGCGTAACCGAACTTGGAACCGCCTGCGAGCGAGGTCGCCCAGTTGCCCGGGTCCATGTAGCCGACGGCAACGAGGTATCCGGGCCCGAGAAAAGCTGTGAGCTTGCGCCAGAATGAGCCGGTCGGCCGGGTGCGGATAGAGCCGAATACCTCCGACAGGGACGGTGCCCCGCGCGGCCGCCGCCAACCCGCTTCGCGCGGCGCGCCTTCCATCGACTGAACCGCCATCCGACGCTCCTCCACCATGCGGCGGAACTATAGCTTCTTGCGAATAATTTGCAATTGCAGAGATCCGGCGGCAACGGAACGAGCCAGCGTAACGGTATCCCGAGGTGCTTGTGAGGGCGGAAATGATTGACTAGGATTTACCTTAAGGAATGCAGGAATTACACAGAAGTAATTGGGGGTTCCATACTGTGCGATGCCTGCCTCTACTCGTGCTATTTGCAAGAAGGCCGGACAATAGAACTGGCTCGACCCACCAAACAGCTAAAAACTGACATCTGAATTCTGAGCACCGCTGCGGCAGGCTCTGACGCCTGTCGCGGCGGCGTCACGGGGGGACATCATGGCTTCGGGCACTCTGCCGAAGGGCATTACGGTTTCATTTTCCAATACGCCGCAAGCCACCACCGACAATTTCACGGCGGCGCAAACCGGACTGGGAGAAGACAGTCTGTTGGGCCTCGTCCTGCTGGACGTGATGGCCAACGATCTCGGCGGCAACGCGAAGTCGCTCTACTCGCTCGACGACGGCAGCGGCAGCGGCGGACCGGGCGGCGACCTGCTCGTGCAGGATGCCATCGGCATGGCAAGCCTCAGCGCCCACGGCGCGACGATCAAGATCACGGCGGATGGAAAAGTTTCATACGACGCAACGACGCTGGATGCCGCCTTCAAAAGCGATCTGCAGCATCTCTCCGCGGGAGAGTTCGCGACGGATACGTTCACCTATGCGATCCGGCTCGGCAACGGGACGCTAAGCTGGACCACCGCCACGGTTCAGATCGCAGGCGAAAACGATGCGCCGGTGGCGGCGAACATCGGGACGGACGCAAACGAGGACACCGGCAACCCTGTGGTGCTGACGGCGTCTTTTACCGACGCGGACACGCACGACACTCATGCATTCACCATCGATACCACGGGCACGAAGGGTGTCGTAACCAACAACAGCGACGGCACATTCAGCTACGATCCGAACGGCCAGTTTGAATCACTGTCCTTCGGCGAGAGCGCCACCGACACGTTTACCTACACGGTGATCGACAACCATGGCGGGGCCTCGACCGAGACCGCGACAGTGACGATCCACGGCGAGAATGATGCGGTCGCGGCGGCGAGCGTCGCGGCGAATGCGAACGAGGATGGCGGCAATCCGGTGCTGTTGGCCGCGTCCTACACGGACCTCGACGCGCACGACACCCATACCTTCGCCGTCAATACGGCCGGGACGAAGGGAACGGTGGTCAATCTCGCCGACGGCACCTTCAGCTACGATCCGCACGGGCAGTTCGAGTCGCTGGCATTTGGTGAGACCGCGACCGACACGTTCGCCTACACGGTGACCGACAACCACGGCGCCAGTTCGACCAACAGCGCGACGGTGACGATCCACGGCGAAAACGATGCGCCGGTTCTGCAGAATGCAGTTCCGGGCGATCAGGCTCTCGACCCGAGCACCGGTCTAACGCTGACTGCCACAATGGCGTTCGCGGACCTCGATCTGCTTGATACGCACTCGGTCACGTTCACCGCTCTCACGAGCGGCTCTATCGGCAGCTTCACGCCGGTGATCGGCACCGACTCAACCCACAGCGGCCACGGATCGGTCGGCCTGAGCTATCAGCTGACGCCGGCCCAGTTCATGGCAGCCGGCGGAAACATCCCCACTCATCAGGATTATCGCGTCACCATCGACGATCATCACGGCGGCATTAGCAGTCAGGATGTGTCGATTCCGCTCGCGCAGATCCTGAGCGGGATAGGCGGGGGCGGCGGCGGCCCGCCGACCGTTCGGCCGCCGGTGTTCACCATTATCTCCCCTCCCGCTCCGTACTCTCCCGGGCAAAACCAGGGCCAAATTGTCGATAACCCGTTCGTCTTGCACCAGTCCTTCATACCGCAGGGCGGCTTTATCGGCGATCCCACCAACCTGTTCACCCAGGGCACGCTGAATTTCCTCGACCCGGATGGCGGCCATCACCATGCTTCGGTGGACCTGGCGCACGCGTTTGTTTTCTCGCATTTCGTTGCCGAGCCCGGCGGCGGTTCTCACTCCGCGGGCAACCCGACCATCACGACATCGACCGGCACGTGGCAATTCGACGTGCGCGACGACCTCAACCAGGTTCACTGGAGCTACACCCTGAACGAGTCCGCGATTCGCTCGATGGTCCAGGGCGAGTGGCTGACCATGGTCTTTCCGGTCACGGTCTTCGAGGACGGGGTCGGCCAATCGACCACAAATGTGCGGATCGACGTACTCGGCACCGACGAACCGACCTCGATGCTGCCGCCCGATACCGTGCTCACCGCCACCACCGATATCACGCCCTACCTTTTGCCGATCGATCTGGCGACGCATGTTCAGACGCAGACTGTTTCGATCACGGAAGATCCTTTGGTCACCGGCAGCACACTTCATCACACGGTCAGCGGCACGCTCTGGTACGTCGATCCGGACCGGCTCAACGTTCCGACCGTGAGCATGACGCTGACGGATCCGGGCGCGCCGCTCACCGCCGAAGTCCAGTCGGTCCGGGACGGGTTCAGCTACACCGTCGAGTCATTCGGCAATTACGGCATGATCCACTGGACCTTCGATGTGCAGGACAGCGAATTGGACTTCCTCCCGCAAAACAGCACGCTGACCGCTGGAGCAATATTCAACATCGGCGCAATCCCAGGAGGTCCGGGCGGCGGCGGATCGCTGTCGACCGTGAACGTGACGCTGCATGGGTCGAACGACGCGCCCGTGATCCAGGGAAGCACCACGACCTTCGCCGACGTTGCGTTGAATCACAGCACGTCCGGCAGCATCACGGCCACGGACCCAGATGGGTTTCCCGACGGCCAATTTGTCGTCTTCGTGCCGCACAACAGTGCTGTCCACGGCGCCATAACCGGCCAGACCATCTGGAACTACACGGCGACCGATTTCGGGACGGGCACGCTGGTTGCGGGCCAGCATGACGTTTGGGATATGGTCGTCCACGATCAGTTCGGCGCGACGGCGACGCACGCGCTCGATTTCCACATCGTCTGAGCGGTCTGGAGAAAAGGGCGATTACCGAAACTTGTTGCTGCGCGGGAAACCCTTCGGCGCAAGCCTGCCGGCGTCGGCGCGGTTGCCGCGCCAGTCGGCAAGTTCCTTCAGCGTCAGCGAAAACGCGCGCCCCGCCGTGTCGGTCCAGCCAAGGCCCTCCGCGCCGTTGAAGGTCTTCACGTCGGATAGTCCGCCGTCCTTGTAGCGCTGCAGCCGCACGCCGGAGCCGCGCGCCATCTCGGGCAACTGCTCAATCGGGAAAATCACCATCTTGCGGTTCTCGCCGATGCTTGCGACCTGCTCGCCCTCGACCACCGCGACCGCGACCGCTTCATCCGGCGCCTTCACGTTGAGCACCTGTTTGCCCTTGCGCGTCGTGCCGAGGACTTCGTCTTCGCTCACGAGGAAGCCCCTGCCCTGATGACTCGCGACGAGGAACTTCCGCCCGCCCTGGAACGGGAACATCGTGACGATGTCGCCTTCCTGCTCGAGATCGATGAACAGCCGCACTGGCTCGCCGTGACCCCGCCCGCCCGGCAACTTGGAAGCCTCCAGCGTATAGAAGCGCCCGTTGGTGGCGAACATCATGAGCTTCGACGTCGTCTCGGCGAAGAACGAGAGCTTGAGCTTGTCGTCCTGCTTGAACGCCACATTCGCCAGATCCTCGACATGCCCGCGCAGCGCGCGCACCCAACCCTTGTCCGATAGCACGACGGTGATCGGCTCGCGCACGACCATCGCCTCCTCGATCGCGGCCTCGTCGTGTTCGGGCGCTTCGGCGAAATCGGTGCGGCGCTTGCCGAGCGGCGTCTTCCTGCCGAATTTTTCGCGCAGCTCCTTGATTTGATCGGCAATCGTCTCCCATTGCTTCTTTTCGGATTTGAGCAGCTCTTCGATCGTCTTCTTCTCGGCGCGCAGACCCTTGTCTTCCTTGCGGATCTCCATTTCCTCGAGCTTGCGCAGGTTGCGCAGCCGCATGTTGAGGATTGCATCCGCCTGCACGTCGGAGAGCTTGAACGCCTTGATCAGCACCGGCTTCGGCTCGTCCTCGGTGCGGATGATCTTGATCACGCGATCGAGATTGAGATACGCGATCAGGTAGCCGCCGAGCACTTCGAGCCGGTTGCCGATCTGCTTCAGCCGGTAGTTCGAGCGCCGCACCAGCACGTCGCGGCGATGGTCGAGCCATTCGCGCAGCGCCTCGGCGAGCCCGATGACCCGCGGCACCCTGCCCTTGATCAGCACGTTCATGTTGAGCGGGATGCGGCTTTCCAGCTCGGTGAGCTTGAACAGGCTTTCCATCATCAGCGCGGGATCGACCGTGCGTGCGCGCGGCTCGATCACGAGGCGGATGTCCTCGGCCGACTCATCGCGCACGTCGGCAACGAGCGGCAGCTTCTTCTCGTTGATCAGCTCGGCCATGCGCTCGACCAGACGCGATTTCTGCACCAGCCAGGGAATCTCGGTGACGACCGCCACCCAGGTGCCGCGGCCGGTGTCCTCCTGGCTCCAGCGCGCGCGCACGCGGAACGAGCCGCGCCCGGTCGTGTAGGCCTCGGCGATCTCGGCGCGGGGGTCGACGATCAGGCCGCCGGTCGGGAAATCCGGGCCCGGCACGTACTTCAGCAGGGTCCGTGAGCGCGCATTCGGATTGTCGATCAGGTGCAGCGCTGCTTCGCATAGCTCGGCGGCATTGTGCGGCGGGATCGAGGTCGCCATGCCGACCGCAATGCCCTGCGAGCCGTTCGCCAGCAGATTGGGGAATGCGGCGGGCAGCACGACAGGCTCTTCCGACTGGCCATCGTAGCTCGGCCGGAAGTCTGCTGCATCCTCGTCGATGCCATCAAGCAGCAGTCGCGCGACCTCGGTCATGCGCGCCTCGGTGTAGCGCATGGCGGCCGGGTTATCGCCGTCGATGTTGCCGAAGTTGCCCTGCCCATCAACCAGCGGAAAACGCGAGGAAAAATCCTGCGCGAGGCGCACCAGCGCGTCGTAGATCGCCTGGTCGCCATGCGGGTGGAAATTGCCCATCACGTCGCCGACGATCTTGGCGGATTTCTTCAGCGCGGTGCCGGGATCAAGCCGCAGCAGCCGCATTCCATACAGAATGCGCCGGTGCACGGGCTTGAGCCCGTCGCGCGCGTCGGGCAGCGCGCGGTGCATGATGGTGGACAGCGCATAGGCGAGATAGCGCTCCTCGAGCGCCTCCCGCAGTGCGATCTCCTGAACTTCGCCCCGCTCGGGGGGAATCAGTTGTTTGCCCATGATTGACCGTTACTGCGCGCCGCGGCGATGAACAACAGATGAACAACTTGGCCACGAAAGCTTCGTAATTCTCAAATTACCTTGGCGTATCGCAGGCGAACACTTGTAAAGTCTGCAATCGATCGTACGGTCACATGCGCCGTTCAAGTGAAACGAATTGGCCGGTGGGAAGTTGACTGCAGTCAACGACCGGTCTTGTCGGACTGCTTTAAGGTCGCATGATGGACGGAGGGGAAGAAAATTTGGTGGATCGCCCATAATTCCGTCGGTCGCGGATATCCCCAACCAGGAGAGGAGACTTCAATGCGTGGAATTCTTTTAGCGATGCTGCTTGCGGCAGGCGTCGGACTCGCGGGCAGCGCCAGCGTCTCGGCAGCACCGATCAACGGCGCCGCGATCAATGACGCGGCGAATGCGGCAAGCCCGCTCGAAACCGTGCAGCATTGGCGCTGGGGCTCCGGCGGCCGTCGTTGGGGTGGTGGTGGTGGTCACTGGCGCTGGGGCAGCCGCGGCGTGCGCCGCCTGTGCCATCGTCCGTACTCGAGCCGGATGCGTCCCTGCTGGTGAGCGCCCCTGTGGCATGAGGTAATCGGGCCGGTCGCGCAAGCGGCCGGCCTCAATTTTGCGTCGCACCTGGCTTTCAGCCTGTGAGCCCGGTGCTGGAGGAAGATCCCGAGTCGCGTCCACGACTCAAACCGGAGAGAAGCATGCGCAAATCCATTCTGACGATCGCCGCGATTGCGGCGAGCGTGTTCGTGCTCGGCAAAGCCGAAGCAATGCCACTGAGCGGCGGACTCGGCGACGCGGCCGACCGCATGAGCGCGGTCGAGAAGACCCAGTTCGTCTATCTCGGCCGCAATTACTGCTGGTACCCGGACGGCTGGCATGGCCCCGGCTTCTACTGGTGCGGTTATGCCTATCGCACCGGCTACGGTTGGGGCGGCCCGATTGGCTGGCGCGGGTGGCGCGGTGGTGGCCCCGGCTTCCGCGTGGGCGCCGGCCGTCGCATCGGCGGTCCGGGCATGCGCGCGGTTGGCCCCCGCATGGGTGCAGGCCCGCGCATGGGCGGTCCGCGGATGGGCGGCGGCGGCGGCGGCGGCGGCGGCGTTCGCCGCCATTAGACCGGGAATTGCGCCGGGCGGCCTTCGGGCCGCCCGTTTGCTATGAGGCCGCGCGCGTCGCGGCGCGCAGGACGGCGTTGATGAAGCTTGCGCGCGCGTCATGCATCGGCAGCCCGCGCGGTTCGAGCACGTGGCGTTCGAGGAAAAACCCGGTGAGCGCGAACGCGTCGCTCAGCTCGTCCGCGGCCGGTTCATTCTCGAATTCGCCGCGCAGGAATGCCGGCAACCGCAGCATGCGGTCCTGCCAGGGCTCCCCCGCGGTGCGCGACACCGCACGGCCGGATTTCGGCGAAACGTAAATCAGATCGGCAGTCGCGCCGGTCGCGGCGCATTGGTCGAGATCGAGCCCGAAGCCGAATTCCGTGAGCATCTGCAGCTCGAACCGCGCGATCAGCGCGGCAGCAAGGGCGCGATGCGCCAGATGATCGAGGACCTCGGCGAGCGTGTCGTGCACCTGCTCATGCGGATCGCGCTCCGGCAACAGGCGGCAGAGCGCCGCCAGATGCGTCACGCCGTAGGCCGCATGCGCCGCGATCATGAATTCGCCTGCCCGCAGCCGCAGGCCCTCCACCACATAATGACCGAGATGCTCGTCGAGCCGCGCGCGCCAGGTGACGCGCACGGTGTTGCCCGGTTGCAGCACCGGGCGCATGCGTGAGCCGCTCCCTCCCCGCACCAGCCCGAGATGGCGCCCGTGCGCGCGCGTCATCACCTCCAGGATGGCGTTCGTCTCGCCATGCCGGCGTACGCCCAGCACGATGCCTTCGTCGGTCCAGTCCATCCGGTTATCTGGCCTGCTATCTCGGCCTGCGCTTGTTCGGCCGCGGCGCCACCATACCACCGGATTCGTCGTCGGTGACGAAGCAGCGATAGTAATCCGGCTGCTTCTGTTTCTTCTGGGCGCAGGCGTGGATCGGGTCGAGATCGGTAATCGCCTGATACGGCAGATATGGCCCGATCATGAAGCGGATGCTGCCGTCCGGCGCCGCCCCGAAGCGGTCGATCTGGCCTTTGAGCGCCGGCTGCACCTGCAGGATCGCCTGCCGCAGCGCGTCCCCCTCGATGAAGTTGTCCGGCAGCTGATCGAATGGGCCGTCGAAATAATTGTTGGCCTGGATGTTTCCCGCAAACGCGCCGATCAGGATCTTTCGGTCGCGCCGGTGATCCTTGTAGAAGGCAAAGCCGGTGCGTTTGCCGATCAGGATACGATCCGACTTCTTCGCGGGAAAGAACGAGTCGGCGACCTTTTCGGTTTCATCGAGCAGGTAGTGGAAGATCTTGAGCTTCGGATTGTAGACGAGAAAGAAGCGGATCGCTGACTCATCGAAGATGGGCCCGATGAAGGTCTCATCCGGTCCGAGCGCGGTCGCCGGTGGCTTCACATTGCGTAAATCATTGAGCGCGAACACCACGCTCTTGCCCTGATAGGTGATGCGATAAACCAGCGGCTCGACCTTTTCCACTGTAATGCCTTGCGCTGCGTCCAGAATTGCATGCTGAACGGGTGCGTCGTCGTACCACTGCGAGGTGTCCTCGAAATAGGCGAAGATCACCTTCCCGTCGTCGCGGTTGCTGGCGTCGAGCCGGATGTTGCCGGCATAGCGGATGCCGTTATGCATGAAGCCGAAGTAGTAATAGTTCTCGGTCGGGTAGACCTTCACACGCTCGGGCAGCTTCGACATCACGAAGCCGAACACCGCCATCGGATCGTTCACGTCCAGTGTCGTCGCACGCGAGACGTCCTCGACGTAAGCCTGGTTGCTTTGGAGTTGCGGCACATCTTGCGCACTTGCCGGCTTCATCCCGACCGCAAGCGCAAGCGCTGCGAGGAAATGGACCCGATTGAACGACAGTCGTCCGGCCATCCACTTCACTCCGGGGGAAACTCCAGCCCCATGCTGCGGTAGCGCTCCGGATCGTCGCCCCAGCCCGCGCGCACCTTCACGAACAGGAACAGGTGCACTTTCTGCTCGATCAGTTCCGCGATTTCCTTGCGCGCCTCCGCTCCGACCGCCTTGATCGTCGTGCCGCCCTTGCCGAGCACGATCTTGCGCTGGCTTTCGCGCTCCACATAGATCGTCTGCTCGATGCGCGCCGAGCCGTCGCGCAGCTCCTTCCACACATCCGTCTCGACGGTCGCATGATAGGGCAATTCCTGGTGCAGCCGGTCGAACAGCTTCTCGCGCGTGATCTCCGCGGCGAGGCTACGCATCGGCGCATCCGAAATCTGGTCCTCGGGATAATGCCACGGACCAGCCGGCGAGTGCTCGGCAAGCCAGGGTTTCAGCGCCTCGACCCCATCGCCGGTCAGCGCCGACACCATGAAGGTCGCGTCGAACTTCGCTTTCGCGTTCACCCTCTGCACCATCGACAGCAGCGCGGACTTATCGACCAGATCGATCTTATTGAGCACCAGCACTTTCGATTGTTTCAGCTCGGAAAGCTTCTCCAATATCGCCTCGGCATTCTCGTCGATCCCCCTCTTGGCGTCGATCAGCAGCACCACGATATCGGCGTCATGCGCGCCGCCCCATGCCGTCGTGACCATCGCGCGGTCGAGCCGCCGGCGGGGGCTGAAGATACCGGGCGTGTCCATGAAAACGAGTTGCGCATCGCCGTGCATGGCGATCCCGCGCATCAATGCGCGCGTGGTCTGCACCTTGCGGCTGACGATGCTGACCTTGGAGCCCACCAGCGCGTTGGTGAGGGTGGACTTGCCCGTATTGGGCGCACCGACCAGCGCGATGAAGCCGCAGCGGCGTTGCTTCTCAGCCATTCGCCGCGTCCAGACGCACGCCTTCGCGGGTGAGCATTGCGGCTGCGGCGGCCTGCTCGGCAGCGCGCTTGGAGCGGCCGATCCCCTCGGCCGGCTGCAGCGCGGGCACATCCACCGCCACGCGGAATTCCGGATTGTGGTGCGGTCCCTTGCGCTCCACCTCGCGATAGGCCGGCGTCGGCAGGCCGCGCCCCTGCGCCCATTCCTGCAGCATGGTCTTCGGATCGCGCAACGGCCGCACCGGCGTGAGCATGCGCTCGCGCCATAGCCGCTCGATCAGCGTGGCCGCGGCCGGATAGCCGCCATCGACGAACACCGCCCCAATCAGCGCCTCGCATACGTCGGCCAGTGTCGCCAGGCGGCGGCGCCCGCCCGCGTTCGACTCCGAGGAGCCAAGGCGCAGCGCCGCCCCGAGATCGAGCGCACGCGCCACATCCGCGCAGGTCTCGCGCCGCACCAGATCGGCGAGCCGGCGCGACAGCTCGCCCTCGTCGGCCTTCGGGAAGGCGCGATAGAGCATGTCGGAAACCGCAAGGCCAAGCACATGGTCGCCGAGGAATTCGAGCCGCTGATAGCTGCCGCCGCGTCCCTGCTTTGGCGAGGCGGCCGAGATGTGCGTCAGCGCGCGGTCGAGGATCGTCGCGTCGGCAAAGGTGTAGCCGATCCGGGTTTCGAGCTCCTCGCGCGCCTGGGTGCTCTTCGCCTTGCGGCTCATCGAACGATCGTGAACAGCCTGTCCCAACGCACGACCCACGGCCAGCGCCACACTTTCCAGGCCGGCTCCCCATCCCCGACCGAGAAAAAGATGATCTCGGCGCGGCCGACGATATTGTCGAT
>VBAH01000054.1 GCA_005884685.1 Alphaproteobacteria bacterium | reverse complement strand
TTGCGGCCGGCACCTGTTTGACGGTGCGGAAACGGTTGACCTTCGGCTGACCGCCGACAAAGTCCCACAGCAGCGCGGAAAAACCCGGCCCTTTTTCCATCACGTCGAGCCAGGCGCGCGCGGAGGCGACCGCACCCTCGATCTTCATGCGGTTGCGCACGATGCCGGCATCCTGCATCAGGCGCTCGATTTTCTTCGGTGAGTAGCGCGCGATCTTTTCGGGCTGGAAGCCATCGAACGCACGCCGGAAATTCTCGCGCTTGCGCAGGATGGTGATCCACGAGAGCCCGGCCTGGAAGCCGTCGAGCACCAGCTTCTCGTACAGCGCGCGATCGTCGCGCTCGGGCACGCCCCACTCGTCGTCGTGATAGGCGACGTAGAACGGATCCTGGCCGGGCCAGGGGCAGCGCCGCTTGCCATCAGGGTGAAGCGGAGAGGCCACCGCTATTCCGCCGCCTTGGCTTCGCCCGGCCACTCGAAGCCCGCCCAGGCGGGCTTGACGACCCTCAGCGACATGCCGCCCGACATCAGCGGCTTGCCGCCGGCGAGCGCATCCGCGACACGGTCGAGGCGCAGCATCGCCAGGCCGCGTCCGCTGCCGCGCACCGACGAACCCATCACGCCGATCTCCATGTCGCCGGCCTTGACCGACACGCCGTTCTCGGCGGCGAAATCCTCGAAGGCGACCGGTACCACGCGCTTGCGCGCAATGCCGCGATGCTCGACGCGCGAGACAACCTCCTGGCCGACGTAGCAGCCCTTCTCGAAGTCGATGCCGTTGAGCTGATCCATGTCGGCTTCGTGCGGGAAGGCGTCGTTGTAATTGAAATCGAGCCCGCCGCGCGGCACACCGACGGTGATGCGGTGCGCCTCGTATTCGCTTGCTTCGACCAGCGCGGCGCCAAGATCGGCCGCTGCCTCGGCGGCGAGATGCGGCGGCAGCATGCAGCGGCTGCCGAGCGCCGGCAGACGCGGGTCGGCATAGCAAAGGCCATATTCGGTTTCGCCGGCACCGTCCCAGACCGCCAACACGCCGAGAACCTCGGAGAGATCCTCGGCAATGACCTTGGCGCGCAGCTTGTAGAAATTCAGCCGGTCGACCAGCGTTTTTCCCAGCGCGCGCGGACAATCGAGAAAGAAGCCGCCGCCGTCTTCGGCCGGCGCCTCGGCCACGATCATGTCGACCATGATCTTGCCCTGCGGCGTGAGCAGCGCGGCGAACGTGGCGCGCTGCGGCGTGACATTGGCGATATCGGTCGTGAGCAGCCCGTTGAGGAATTTGCGCGCGTCGTCACCCGCAACCTTGACGACGCCGCGATCGGGCAAGAGTGCGGCCTTCATGAAGAATCCCATCCGTTCCCCGCAACGTAGGGGGTGGATCGGGCCGGCTCAAGAGCAACGGATTGGAGGACCCTGCAGACAGCTGCTATTGGCGCGAAATCCGCACCGAGAATTCGCCATTGCGGATGCGCGCCGGCAGCCCCTCGGCATATTTCGCGGTCGCGTCCTCGCCATAGGTCGTGACAAGCTCGCTCAGCGCGCTGAACAGCGAGGCCTGCGCCAGGCAGTCGCCGTCGACGCCGTCGAGCCGCGCCTCGCTCCACGCTTCGAGCAGATAACTCAGCGCGATCTGCTTCTGCTCAAGATCGGAAACCGGCTCCCGAGCCGTATCGACGCGCGGCGCAATGCTCATGTCCCAAACCCGTAGCGGCGTCCCGGATGGCGCCGTCCCAGAGCACGGACGTTAGCATGCGGTTCTGCGGCGACCAGACGAGACTTTAGGAAAGGTTAATGGCCGCATAGCAATCCCGGTTACCGGGCACGAGACAATTTTAATTCGCGTAACGCGCCGTGATGTCGCGCGCGATTTTCGAGCCCTCTTCCAGATAGCGCCGGATGGCGTAGTCGGCTGCGGGCGTGCAGGTGCGATAGGTCTGCTGGAAGCCGCGGTAGCCGCGGTTGAAAGCCGCAACGAGCCGCTCGCGCCGCTCGCCGCTCGGCGCCTCGGCATCGATCAGCGCCTGCATTTCGTTGCGCCAGGTCTGGCCCTCGCGCGCGCCGCAAAGGTCGCGCAGGTAGTGAAGTGCGCCGAGGATTTCGGAGAGGCGCTGCAGGTCGCTTTCGTACGGCGCGCGCCCGCCTTGCGTCGCCTGTGCATGGACGGGGGCGGCGGAAAGGATGAGCAGCAGGATGGCGAAAAGTCGCGGCATGAAACGCGTATGCCCGCCGCTTGCGGCGAGGGCAAGGCTACACGGATGTCACTCCGGCCGAGGGTAGCAAGAGCCGCGATGCATAACCCCGAGACTTTCGATTTTTCGCCGGCCCGTGGTTATGGGGCCCGGCTCGCGCAGCGCGTTGCGCTGCCTGGCCGGGATGACAATCAAATCCCTTCCATTCGCTCGAACGCGGCCGCGACGATCTCGGCGAGGCCTTCGGTGGTCTTCAGCGAGGCGAGCTCCCCCGGACGCAGCCAGCGCAGCTCGGACAGTTCCTCGATCTGCGGAGTTCCTTCACCGGCGAGCCAGCGGGCCGCAAAGCACAAAATCACGAAATGTCGCGACACCTTGCCGGCGTCGTCGCGCGTGATGAACTCGCGTTGACCCGCGAGCGCGACGGGCTCGATCGTGATGCCGGTTTCCTCGGCGATCTCGCGCACGACCGCCTGATGCAGCGTTTCTCCGGCCTCCACCACGCCGCCGGGCAGGGTATAGAGTCCCGTGCTCGCGCCCTTCGCACGGCGCGCCACCAGCACACGTCCGTCGCGGATGATGGCCGCCGAGACCGCCAGATACGGCCGGTCGGGATAGGTGCGGGGGTCGGTCATTGGGGGTTACCTTAACACCGCACCTCATCCTGAGGAGGCCGCCAACGGGTCCGCGCAAAGCGCGGCCCGATGACAGGCTCCGCGGCCGTCTCGAAGGATGGCGGCATACTCTGGACCGTGGGCCATCCTTCGAGACGCGCACTGCGTGCGCTTCTCAGGATGAGGTCCGAGATCACGTCTCGAACAGCGCGTCGACGGTGGCCTGCTGCTCGCCCGTTGTCATGTCTTCCGCGTGTTCGACATCGTAGCCATTGATCACCGCGCCGGCCCGCGCGACCAGCGGCTTCAGGCGCGCCGCGGTCTCCGCGGCAAGCGCATTCGCTGCCTCGAGCGATGAACGGCGCTGGAACGCTTCACAGGTCGCAACCAGGAGCGCATTCATGGTGTCGGCGAGCTCGTCCAGACGCGCGCGCGCGGTCGGCTCGGCCGCCGCGTAAGCGGCGATCGCCAACCCGCGATCCTTGAAGTGCGAAGCCGCGAAGTGCTCTTCGTAGCTCAGCGGCTCCCATCCGATCAGTTCGACAATGCATTCGGGCGTTGTCGGCAGCAGATCGAGCAGCATGATCGCTTCGTTGAAATGATTGAGGTAGTCGGTCGCGAGCCCGGTCTTGGGATTGATGTTGGCGGCCTTCAGCCGCGCGGAATCGATCGCCGTGGGCGAGCTATTCTCGGCGAGCGGGGAAGCGGACGCGGTCATCGGGCCGGCGGACAAGCCTCTTCGGGTCTAGGCAGTCTTGCCTGCCATGGTTAAATCCGCATTAAGAATCAAGGCGGCAGCGCGAGCCCATGTGCGGACGATACGCAATTACCACCGCTCCGGAGGCGATCCGGCAGTTGTTCGGCTACCTGGAACAGCCGAATTTCCCGCCGCGCTACAATGTTGCGCCGACGCAGCCCGTTCCGATCGTGCGCATGGTCGAGGGGAAGCGCCAGCTCGCGCTGGTGCGCTGGGGACTGATCCCCGCCTGGGTGAAGGACCCGCGCGGGTTTTCGCTGGTGATCAATGCGCGTGGCGAATCCGTGCTCGACAAGCCCGCCTTCCGCAACGCCATGAAGTACCGGCGCTGCCTGTTCCCCGCAGATGGATTTTACGAATGGAAACGCGAGGGGGAGAGAAAGCGGCCGTATTTCGTGCGGCTGAAATCCGGTCAGCCGATGGCGTTCGCGGGTCTGTGGGAAAGCTGGATGGGCCCGAACGGCGAGGAGATGGAAACTGCCGCGATCGTCACCACCGCGGCGAGCCGCTCGATCGCTCACATCCACGACCGCATGCCGGTGATCGTGCCGCCGGAAGCGTTCGATTTCTGGCTCGATCCGAAGGTTGACGCCGAGATGGCTACTGCCGGGATCCAGCCGGCGAAGGACGCGCTGATCGAGGCTTACGAGGTGTCGAGCGCGGTCAATCGCACGGCGAATGATACGCCGGCGCTGATCGAGCCGCTGACAGAGCCGGAGATCGCGCAGGCGGTGCCTGCGCCCGCGCCCAAGCGCGTGAAGAAGGAAAAAGAAACGAAAGACGACGGGCAGGCGAGCTTGTTTTGAATGGTAGGGGCACGCACGCAGTCCCCGATGCATATGACAGCAACAAAAACTAGCACAGCTTGAAATTGCAAATGCACTAACACTTCACTATGATCTGAGGTGTGCGAAATCTGCAAAGAGCAGTCACATGCTAGTTCAGGTTATCAAGGGCGGGTTGTCTGCTTTTTTTGCGTGGCTTGCGACGATCCTTCGAGACAGCGCGTTCCTCGCGATCTGTTGCGGACTACTGTCTGCCGTATCCTTTGTGTGGTTCGTGATTGACATTGCGGTCCACGTCCAAGTCGGTATCAAACCGTGGCTTCATTGAAACTTTCAGGCGAAACTCTGCTGGCGGTTGTTGCAGCATCCTGCATCACAAGCGGTGTATCTGCCCTCCTCGCAAACGACTTGGTGATTTTGCCAGCGTTGATTTGGCTACAATCACTCGATCGGGATCAATTGCGCCTCATTGTCGTCATTTGGGGCGAAGGATTGCTTGCGATTGGGTCTCTGTGTGTCGCTGCGCTAGTTCTAGTGACCAGACTTCGGTAATTTCCGAACGAACCGACTTTTCGTACCGCTCTCCCTACGGAGTCATTTCCCGCCCATCGAGCCACTTCGCGTAGATGACACGCTCCTGCGTCTCATATCCGAGCCTGTCGTAGAAGGCGCGCACGCTTGTGTTGTCCGGCCGCACCATCAGTTGGACCTTGGCGACGTCCTGCGCGCGCAGCCAGTCCTCCGCGGCTGCCATGATGGCGCGGCCGAAATCCTGTCTCTGCTGCTCCAGGTCCACCGCGACATAATAAACCCAGCCGCGGTGGCCATCGTGGCCGACCATCGCCGAGGCAACGATCGCGCCGTCGGCGCGGCCGACGAGAATCGTTGCATTCGCGCCGCGCCGGGCGAAGGCAATGTCGCCCAACGGGTCGTTCCAGGGCCGCGTCAGCCCGCAGCGCTGCCACAACCCGATGACGGCATCGACATCGGCGTCGGTGATGGGGGAGATGGAAAGGCTCGCCATTTTCTCAATCCTCATCCTGAGAGCCTGACCGAAAATGAAACTGAGTCATTTCAACGAGTTGCACCGAGCGTTAGCAAGGAGAAACAACAGATCGCTGACGCAAAGAAGCTATTCGTAGCGGCGCTTTGCAGTGTGGAGGAATCTGATACCTCCGCGAAGCGAACTCTGAACTCTTTGATTCTGCTCGGCGCATTTTGAGTCAGACTCTGAGGAGGCGGCGAAGCCGCCGTCTCGAAGGATGCCCGAAGCTCGCAGCTTGCCGCCATCCTTCGAGACGGCCCCCACCCTACCCTCCCCCGCAGGCGGGGGAGGGATAAGGGAGGGGGCGCTCCTCAGGATGAGGGCCGAAGTCAAAGCACCTTGCCGGGGTTCAAGATCCCGTTCGGATCGAGCGTGCGCTTGAGCGCGCGCATCAGCTCCATCGCGACCGGGTCCTTGATGGTCGGCAACAGGTCGCGCTTCATGACGCCGATGCCGTGCTCGGCCGAGATCGAGCCGCCGTATTTCAGCACCACGTCGAACACGGCCTTGTTGACGTCGTGCCAGCGCGCGAGGAATGCCGCCTTGTCGGCCTCGACCGGCTGCGCGACATTGTAATGAATGTTGCCGTCGCCGAGATGGCCGAACGGCAGCGGACGCGCGCCCGGAATGAGCTTTGCGACGGCCGCGTCTGCTTCGCGAATGAACGCCGGAACGTTTGCGACCGGCACCGAGATGTCGTGCTTGATCGAGCCGCCGACCTGACGCTGCACCTCGCCGAACATTTCCCGGATGCGCCAGAACGCCCTGGTCTGATCCAGATTTTCGGCAATCGCCGCATCCACCACGATGCCGCGCTCGGCACCGTCGGCGAGGATCGCCTCCATCGTGTCGCGCAGGCCCTCGCGCTGCTGGGAGGACAACTCGATCAGCACGTACCAGGGATACGGCGCGCTCAAGGGGTCGCGCGCGCCGGAATCGTATTTCAGCACCGCGTCGATGCCGAGCCGCACCATCAGCTCGAACGAGGTGACGCCCGGCGTGCGCTCGCTCGCGATGCCGAGCAGTTCGAGCGCCGCTTCCGGTGAGGCGACACCGACGAACGCGGTCTCGACCGAGCGCGGGCGCGCGATCATCCGCAAGGTCGCGGCGGTGATCACGCCGAGCGTTCCCTCCGCACCGATGAAGAGGTTTTTCAGGTCGTACCCGGTGTTGTCCTTCTTCAGCTTGTTCAGGTTGTTCAGCACGCGCCCGTCCGCGAGCACGACCTCAAGGCCAAGCGCCTGCTGGCGCGCGACGCCCCACGACACGGCGGTGGTCCCGCCCGCATTGGTCGAGAGGTTGCCGCCGACCGTGCAGGTACCCTCGGATGGCAGCAGCAGCGGATAGAGCCGGTCGACGTTCGCCGCTGCTTCGCGCACGCGCCCAAGCGAGACGCCGGCTTCCGCCGTAATGGTGTTCGAGGTCGCATCCACCTCGCGGATCTTGTCCATGCGGTTGAGCGACAGCACGATCTCGCCGTGATGCGGCACCTGGCCGCCGACCAGCCCGGTGTTGCCGCCCTGCGGCACGATCGGCGTGCGCGTCTCGTTGGCGAGCTTGAGGATCGCCGCGACTTCCGCGACCGAGCCCGGCCGCAGCACCATCGGGGTGTGCCCATGATAGAGGTCGCGCATCTCGCGCAGATAGGGCTCTTGGCTTGCGGGATCGGTGATGGCGTAGCGCTCGCCGACGATCGCCGCGAAGCGGGACAACAGGTCTGGCGAGAGAGGGGGTTTGACGCGCGGGTTCATGACCGCAAGTTAACCGGACTGTGGCTCAGGGTCGAGGCGCCGCGGCGCGCGCGAGGCGGTCGTTGATGGCTTCGCCGAGGCCCTCGTTCGGGATCGGCATCACGGCGATGGTGCGCGGGCCGGAGGCATCGAGCGTGCGCAGGTGCGAGAACAGGTTCGCGGCCGCCTCGACGAGGTCGCCCGTGGGCGACAGGTTGAGGACGTGATCGGCGCTCGGCGCGCCGACGCCGAAGGCAAGCAAGGCTTCCCCCGGCTTCACGTCGCGCGCATTCAGGCGCAGCGGCGTCTTTGGCGCATAATGCGAGGCGAGCATGCCGGGCGCGAGTGGCGCCTCATCTGACGACGCGTCCGTCATCACAAGCGCATGGCCGAGCACACGTTCGATCGCTTCGCGCGGCAGACCACCGGGACGCAGCAATGCCGCCTCACCGAGGCACGACACGATGGTCGACTCGACCCCGACGACGGTCGCGCCGCCGTCGATAATCAGATCAACGCGGCCTGCGAGATCGGCCAGTACGTGTTGCGCCGTCGTCGGCGACACATGGCCGGACTGGTTCGCGGACGGCGCGACGATCGGATTGCCGAATGCCGCGAGGATGTCGCGCGCAACCGGGTGATCGGGTACGCGCACCGCGATCGAGTCGAGACCGGCGGTCGCCAGATCCGAAACCGGACACCCCGGCGCCTTCGGCAGCACCAGTGTCAGAGGCCCCGGCCAGAACACATCCGCAAGCCGTTTTGCGTCGCCGGAAAATTGCGCAAGCCGCCGCGCCGCCCGCGCATCCACGACATGCGCGATCAGCGGATTGAAGCGCGGGCGGCCTTTCGCCGCGTAGAGCCGCGCGACCGCCTCGCCGTTGGTGGCGTCGGCGCCGAGGCCGTAGACCGTCTCAGTCGGGAACGCGACCAGCCCGCCGTCGCAAAGCACACGCGACGCCGCCGCGATCGCGTCGCGATCGGCCGGCAGCACGCGCGTGGTGAGGTCGACGGGCATCAATGGCTTTCAGGAACGGTTGCGCGTCGCTACATTGGGGGCGCGCCTTGCCCCGTCAAGAGACAAATCAATGACTTACCGCGCCCCGGTCGAACACATCGCCTTCACCCTGAAGCACTCTGCCGGGCTGAAAGACGCGCTCGCCGAGGGGCTTTACGGCGATCTTTCCGAGGACGTCGTCGATGCGGTGCTGGAGGAGGCCGGCAAGTTCGCCTCCACGGTGATCGCGCCGCTCAACACCGTCGGCGACAGGCTCGGCACGCCGCTCAAGGACGGCGCGATCACCATGCCGCCCGGCTGGAGGGAGGCCTACACGGCCTGGGCGCAGGGTGGCTGGAACGGGCTCGCGGCCTCAGAGCAATGGGGCGGGCAGGGACTCCCGCACGCACTCAACGCTGCGTGCATCGAGATGTGGAATTCCGCCTCGATGGCGTTCGGCATCGGCCCGGTGCTGACGATGGGCGCGATCGAGGCGCTCGACAGACACGGCACCGAGGCGCTGAAACGGACATATCTCGAAAAGCTCACGACCGGCGAGTGGATGGGCACGATGCAATTGACCGAGCCGCAGGCCGGGTCGGACGTCGGCGCGTTGCGCACGCGTGCCGAGCGCGCGCCTGACGGCAGCTACCGCATCACCGGCTCGAAGATTTTCATCACCTACGGCGAGCACGACCTGACCGACAACATCATTCACTTCGTGCTCGCACGGTTGCCCGATGCGCCGCCCGGCACCAGGGGCATCTCGCTGTTCCTGGTGCCGAAGTTCCTCGTCAACGACGACGGCATGCTCGGCGCACGCAACGATGCGCGCTGCCATTCGATCGAGCACAAGCTCGGGATCCACGGCTCGCCGACCTGCACGATGGTCTACGGCGACAACGGCGGTGCGACCGGCTGGCTGGTCGGCGAGGAGAACCGCGGGCTCAATTGCATGTTCACGATGATGAATAATGCGCGCCTCGCGGTCGGCCTGCAGGGCGTAGGCATCGCGGAGCGCGCGACACAGCAAGCGATGGCCTACGCAAGTGATCGCAAGCAGGGCCGCGCGGGCGCGAACGCCTCGGCCCCGATCATCATGCATCCCGACGTGCGGCGCATGCTGCTCACGATGCGCGCGCTCACCGCCGCGGCCCGCGCGATCTGCTATGCGACCGGCGCAGCGATCGATCGCGCGCACCGAAGCAAGGACGATGCCGCACGCAAGGCCGGCGACCAGCGCGCCTCGCTGCTGACCCCGGTCGCGAAGGCGTTCTCCACCGACATCGGCACGGAAGTCGCCTCGCTCGGCGTGCAGGTGCACGGCGGCATGGGCTTCATCGAGGAAACCGGCGCCGCGCAACACTATCGCGACGCGCGCATCGCGCAGATCTACGAAGGCACCAACGGCATCCAGGCGATCGATCTGGTCATGCGCAAATTGCCGATGATGGGCGGGGCGGTGGTGCGCGGCTATCTCGACGAGCTGCGCCGTACCGTTGCCGCCGTGAAGGCCACCAACGATCCGGCTTTCGGCGCGACCGGCGCGCGGCTGGCCGATGCGGTGGAGAGCCTCGACCGCGCGACCACATGGCTCATCGGCAAACTCGATGCGTCGCCGGATGCTGCGCTGTCTGGCGCAACGCCGTATCTGCGGCTGTTCGCGTCGGCCGCGGGGGGCTGCATGCTGGCCGAGGATGCGCTGGCGGAGAGCCGCGGCGGCGGCGCGAATGGCGGCGGCCGTGTCGCGCTCGCGCGGTTCTTTGCCGAAAATATCGCCGTGCAGGCGGGCGGATTGGAGATGACGGTCACCGAAGGTGCGGATTCAGTTGCAGACGCCGCGCTGCGCGGCGCGGCTTGATCCCTCCCCGCGGAGCGGGGAGGGTGGCGAGCGCAGCAAGCCGGGTGGGGTGCTGCGTTCAAGGTGACCCCACCCCGCCGCCTTCGGCGGCGACCCTCCCCTTTCAGGGGAGGGATGAAGGGAGAGTCATGACCGAGCAAGTCATCGTCACCGACGACGGCCCCGTGCGCACGATCCGGATGAACCGGCCGGAAAAGAAAAACGCGCTTACCTCCGCGATGTACGACGCGATGGCTGAGGCGATCGAGACCGCGAGCGGCGCGTCGCCGATCCGCTGCATCCTGGTCGCTGGCGCGCCCGGCGCGTTCTCGGCTGGGAATGACTTGGGCGACTTCATGAAGGCCGCGACCGGAGGCGAGGGGCTCGGCAATGCGGTCCTGCGCTTTCTCTACTCGCTCGCGCGCGCCGAGCGGCCGCTGGTTGCCGCCGTGCAGGGCGTCGCGGTCGGCATCGGCACCACCATGATGCTCCATTGCGACTACGCGGTCGCGGCGAGCGATGCGCGGTTCTCGACGCCGTTCGTCGCGCTCGGGCTGGTGCCGGAAGCAGCGTCGAGCCTGCTTGCGCCGCGCCTGATGGGGCACCGCCGCGCGTTCGAGCTGCTGGTGATGGGCAAGCCGCTCTCGGGCGAGGAGGCGAAGGCCGCGGGTCTGATCAACCAGGTGGCTCCAGCCGGAGAGGTTGAGGCCGAGGCGATGAAGGCGGCGCAACAGATCGCCGCGCTGCCGCCCGAAGGTGTCGCGATCTCCCGCCGGCTGATGAAGGGCGCGCCGGACGAGGTCGTACGGCGTATCGACGAGGAAGCCGCGGCGTTCAAGCAGCGGCTGTCGTCGCCGGAGGCGCGCGCGGCGTTCACGGCGTTTTTCGCAAGGAAGAAGTGATGCTGTCTTTCTTCCCCTCGCCCCGCGAAGCGGGGAGAGGGTGCCGAAGGAGCGCAGCGACTGAGGCGGGAGAGGGGCCCTCTCCCGGCCGCTCACTTCGTTCGCGTCCACCCTCTCCCGCAAGCGGGAGAGGGGAAAGAAAGCGTGCGGCTTACAGCGCCTTCAGCCCCTTCTCGATCTGCGCGCGCCGCGCCTCCAGGAAAGGCGGCAGCACCAGCTTCTCGCCGAGCCTGTCCATCGGCTCGTCCACGCCGAAGCCCGGGCCGTCCGAGGCGATCTCGAACAGGATGCCGTTCGGCTCGCGGAAATAGAGGCTGCGGAACCAGAATCGATCCACCTTGCCGCTGTTCGGCACGCGCAGGTCGTTCAGCCGCTCGGCCCATGCATCGTATTCGGCATCCGGCGTGCGGAACGCCACGTGATGCACGCCGCCCGCGCCTTGTTGCGCCGGGCGCAGGTCGGGCTGCACCGCGACATGCAGCTCAGCGCCCGCGCCGCCGTCGCCCATTTCATAGACGTGCACCAGGTCGCGCGGGTTGTCCGGATGCGGATAGCTGCGCACCTCGCGCATGCCCATCAGCTTCGTCAGCACGGCGTCGGTCGGCTTCAGGTCCGGCACGCTCGACGCGATCGGCCCAAGCCCGCGGATCTGCTGCGCGGCGGGCACCGGGCTCTTCTCCCAGGGGTGGGCTTCGCCTTCGCCGCCATCGTCGATCAGGCTGAGCCGCTGGCCTTCCGGGTCCTCGAAGTCGAGCGTCAGGCGACCGTCGCGCTCGGCGATCTCGCCGGACTTCACGCCCGCCTCGTTGAGATGTTCCTTCCACCACTGGAAGCTCTCCGGCCCGGCGATGCGCAGGCCGGTGCGGGCGATCGCATGCGTGCCGCGCACTTCGGGCGGCGCCGGCCAGTCGAAGAAGGTAAGGTCGGTGCCGGGCCGCGCCAACGCATCGGCGTAGAACAGGTGATAGGCGCTGGTGTCATCCTGGTTGACGGTCTTCTTCACCATGCGCATGCCCATCGTGCCGGTGTAGAAGCGCTTGTTGCCCGGCGCATCGGCCGAAATCGCGGTCAAATGGTGGATACCGGTGAGCTGCATGGTGCGCCTCGTTGATTTGCCGCGCCTGATGTAGGCTGGCCGGCAACCGATTGCGAGGATGGCAAGGTCCGTTTGCACCAAAGCCGGGAGGCCGCATGTCGCTGAAGGGCAAGACGCTGTTCATCACCGGGGCTTCGCGTGGCATCGGGCTTGCGATTGCGCTGCGCGCCGCGCGCGACGGTGCGAATATCGCCGTCGCCGCCAAGACCGAAACGCCGCACCCGAAGCTGCCCGGGACGATCTATTCGGCTGCCGAGGACATCGAAAAGGCGGGCGGCAAGGCGTTGCCGCTGGTCGTGGACGTGCGCGACGAGGAGAGCGTCAAGAAGGCGCTCGATGCGACCGCGGAGAGATTCGGCGGCATCGACATCGTGGTCAACAACGCGAGCGCGATCCAGCTGACCTCCGTGCAGCAGACCGACATGCGCCGCTTCGACCTGATGCACCAGATCAACACGCGCGGCACCTTCATGGTCTCCAAGCACGCCATCCCGCATCTGTTGAAGGCCGAGAACCCGCACATCCTGATGCTCTCGCCGCCGCTCGACATGAAGGAGAAATGGTTCGCGGCGCACACCGGCTACACCATGGCGAAGTTCGGCATGAGCCTCGTCGTGCTTGGGCTCGCCGGCGAGTTGCGCGGCAAGGTCGCGGTCAATGCGTTGTGGCCGCGCACCACCATCGCGACCTCGGCGGTGAAGAACCTGCTCGGCGGCGACAAACTGATGAGCATGTCGCGAACCACCGACATCCTCGCGGACGCGGCCTACGCGATCTTCAACAAGCCGAAGACGTTCACCGGCAATTTCCTGCTCGACGACACGTTTCTCGCGGGCGAGGGCGTCACCGATTTCGACAAATACCGCGCCGATCCGGCGCAGCGGCTGCAGATCGACTTCTTCGTGCCCGACGACATGCCGCCGCCGCAGGGCGTCAGTCTGGAGAAGCTGAGCTGATACGGGCGGCAATGCATCCCTTTGCGGCCGATTTTCCCTCCACCACGGATCTCGCGCGCGAGGCCGGGCGCGCCGCGCAGCTGCTGAAGGAGGTGCGCGCGGGCGCCCCCGTGGCGGCTGCGCGCTTCCGACACAGCCATGCGCGCTTTGCCTGGATGGCGGACGAGGTCATCAGGAAAGTCGCGCGCGTCTCCGATGCCCGCTTCGTCGCGGCGCGCGAATACGGCTTCGGCTCCTGGGCCCGGCTGCGCGACTATTTGAATGCGCCGGGCGGCAAGCGCGAGGTGCGCCAGCCCTTCGAAACCGAGCTGCAATATTACCGCGACCGTGCGGCCGGCATGCTGAGCGTGTTCGGCACCGGTGAGCGCAATGCGCTGCGGCTCGTGCGTGAGTTTCACCCGGACTACTCGAGCGCATCCGAGGCGGACATCCGCGCCGCAAGGCTGACGCAGGCCGATGCCGAACTGATCCTCGCGCGTGAGCACGGCTTTGCGACATTCGACGCCTTCGCCCGCTACATCGAGGCGTTACGCGAGGGCCGCGTGACTGAGCCGTTTGCGTTGGCGTTCGCTGCCATCAAGGAAGACGACCGCGCGCGTCTTAACGAGCTGCTGGAGCATAATCCGCGCCTCGTGAATGCCGCAGGCACGAACGGAAATCGGCTGCTGACGTTCGCCGTGTCGTTCCGGCGAACCGGGATGATGGAGGATCTGCTCGCCGCCGGTGCCGATCCCGACCTGCCGAACAACAAGGGCTGGACTGCGCTGCATCAGGCCGCCTACGCGGGTTCCGACGACATGTCGGCCGGAGCGCTGGAGCGGCTCGCGCTACTGCTCAGAGCGGGTGCATCGCCATACGCCGAAGCCTATGGCGACGGCGGCACGCCGCTCGCGGTCGCGCTGTTCTGGGGTCATCGGCTGCTCGCTGGACCGCTGTCACGGCCGGTCGCCGCGCCGTCGAGCCTGCGTGTCGCGGCGGGGCTTGGCCGGCTCGACCTGATGGAACAGTTCTTCGTCGGGAACAAGCTGCGGCCGGAGGCGCGCTGGCACCGCGAGTTTCATCGCCCGCACTCGGGTTTCCCGCCGTGGCGGCCGAGCGACGATGCGGCCGAAATCCTCAACGAGGCTCTGACCTACGCGGCACGCAGCGGGCGTATCGAAGCCATGGCGTTTCTTGCCGAGCGCGGCGCCGATCTCGATGCGTAACCCTACAACGGCACGGCGCTGCACTGGACGGTGGCGCGCAGACAGGCCGAGGCGGCGGCGTGGCTCATCGACCATGGCGCCGACATCGACCGCCGTGCCGCATTTGGCGGCACGCGCGGCGTCACGCCGCTCCACATTGCAGCCGCGTGGGGCGGCAGCCCGGATTGCGCGCGCCTGCTGCTCGATCGCGGCGCCGACCCCACGATCAGGGATGCGGAGCAGGACAGCACACCGGCGGCATGGGCGAGGCATTTCAACAATGCGGAGATCGCCGCGCTGCTGGTCGCCTAATGGAAGCAGTAGAGGTGGAGGACTTCCTGGATGTCGACCTGCCGGTCGAAAATGCCGAGGTCGCCATACACGGCGCCCGGCGACACGCCGCCAGCAAGCGAGGCACCGAGACGGAACGGATTTCCGTTATTGATGTTGGCGACGCCCTTTCCGACATTCTCTCCCGCCAGCACGCCGTCGACATAGAGCGCCAGCGACGGACCCGCGCGCACGGCTACCACATGATGCCAGCGGCCGTCGTTCAGGTTGACGATGCTGCTCTCGACATGGGCGTAATTCGTGCCGTTGCCGTCCTGATCGACTTCGATGCTGATGCGCCCGCTCGGCTGTCCTGGATAATTTCCGGTCATGCGCATGGAGAAGAAATTGCCGTGACTGGGGCTGGTGCGATTGCCCACGATGTCGAAGTAGTGCTGCTGCTCGGTGGTCCTGAGCCACAGCGTGACGGTGAAGTCGGTGGTGCCGAACTGGCCGACCGGCTGGCTGAAATCGATGTGCGAGGCCGGACTCGGCTGCAGCTGAACGCTGTGGCCGATTCCGTAGCGGCCCGGACCGGAGCGCGTTGCGTTCGTCAGCGTGCCGGTGGCCGAGCCGATCGAATCATACGTAGCGTTGCCGCTGTCTTCGCCAAAGATGAATCGGTGGCCATTCATTCCGTTGCTCCCTGTGCGCAGGCCGCGCCCCTGCGCCATCTATGATTGACTTAATATGAGAACACAAGCCTGCAGCCTCTCCATGGCGGTCTAGGTATGGTCCGGCCGATGGCCTATATCTCGCCGATGACCACCCTTCTGCTCAGCCATGCTGCCTGCCTCAATCACCTGACGCCGATGGGGCATCCCGAGCGGCCGGACCGGCTTCGCGCGATCGAGCGCGCGCTGGAGCACGAGAAATTTCAAGGCTTGGCGCGCGAACAGGCGCCGATGGCCGCGCTCGAAACGATCGCGCGCGCGCATCCCATGGATTACATCGAGCAGGTGCGTGACGCCTCACCGCGCGAAGGCATGGTGCGGCTCGATGCCGACACCACGATGTCGCCGGGCAGCTTCGAGGCGGCGCTGCGCGGTGCGGGCGGCGCGGTGGCGGCGGTCGACGAGGTGATGGAGGGCAAGGTCGCGAACGCGTTCGTCGCGGTGCGCCCCCCGGGGCACCACGCCGAAACCGCGACGCCGATGGGCTTCTGTTTTTTCAACAACGTGGCGATTGCGGCGCGCCATGCGCAGAAACAGCATGGCGCGGAGCGCGTCGCGATCATCGATTTTGACGTGCATCACGGCAACGGCAGCCAGGATATCTTCTGGAGCGATCCGACCGTGATGTACTGCTCGACACATCAGATGCCGCTCTACCCCGGCACCGGCGCCGTGAGCGAGCGCGGCGCGCGCAACACCATCGTCAACGCGCCGCTGCGGCCCGGCGATGGCGGTGAGGAGTTCCGCGAGGCGGTGGAAACCGCGATCCTGCCGCGGCTCAACGATTTCGGTCCGGACCTCGTGATCATTTCGGCCGGTTTCGACGCGCACATGCGCGATCCGCTCGCCAACCTGAATTTCCTGGAGGCCGACTACACCTGGGTGACGCAGAAGCTGATGGAGGTCGCCGACTGGCACGCGAACGGCCGCGTCGTATCGGTGCTGGAAGGCGGGTATGACCTGGAAGGGCTGTCGAAGTCGGTCGCCGCGCATGTGACCGCGCTGATGCGGGGGTGACTCGGATACCCGAGTCGCGATAGTCAGGCTCCATGGCCGAGACCGCAAATACCGACGTAGCAAAACTCACCTTCGAGAAGGCGCTCGCCGAGCTTGAGCAGATCGTGCAGAAGCTCGAGCGCGGCGACGTGGCGCTCGAGGAATCCGTCACGATCTATGAACGCGGCGAGGCGCTCAAACGCCGCTGCGAGGAACTGCTGCGTCAGGCCGAAGCGCGGGTCGAGAAGATCACGCTGGACGCGACCGGCAAGCCGGTCGGCACCGAGCCGCTGGATGTGAAGTGACGTCTTCGTCATGCCCGGCCTTGTGCCGGGCATCCACGACTTGCTTGAAAACAGAAAAACGTAGATGGCCGGGCATCAGGGCGTTCACGCCCGTCTTCGCGGGCTATGCCCGGCCATGACGGCCTACAGCTTCCGGCACACTAGCAGCGACTTGAAGGTCCCAACGCGCTCCAGCTTGCGTTCGCGCGCGAGCGTTTCAACGAGCGCCTCGGCTTTGTCGAACGCGAACGAGCCCGTGTAGAACAGCAGCTGGCCGCCGGGCGCCATGCGGTCGAGCAGGATGCGCGCGACGCCGAGGTCGTCGATGCCGCCGTATTCCGGGCTGGCGGTGTTGTCGCCGATGTATTCGCCGGCATGAAACATGGTCGCGATATCGAGCGGCGGCAGGAGCCGGGCATTCGTCAGATAGATGTCGCCGAAATAGGCGAGATAATTTTTCGCCAGCTGCGGCCGCTCGTTCACCAGCCTGATGTAGGCCTCGTACTCGATGATCGACGCGGTAATGCCGAACACCACATTGTCCGAGCCGTTCGCCGCCTGCGTCAGCCCGACGATGTGATGCGTCCCGGTACCGAAGTGATAGATCGTCTTGCCGGTGATCCTGTTAGCCTCGATCCACTGATTGAAATGGACGTCGCAGGGACACTGGGCCTCGTCGAGGTCCCATTTCGCGTCCCACAGATTCATCCTCAGCATTGCGGTCCCCGGCAGGCGCCGCCCCGCTTGACGAATGGATGACGGCGCGGCGCCGTTCAAGCGGAATCCTGAAAATCATCTGCGACAAAGCGCGACAATGCGAATCTGCGCTGCAGCGCAAGAAGCTCAGGCCGGCACCGCAACCCTTTGCGGCGCGCCCCGCGACGACGCAGGCGCGCCGTCGAGCACGATGGTGCGCCGATGTTGCACGGACAGAAGCGCGGGGCGGCCGATCGAGATGAGGATGGTGCCGGGCAGGTGCTGCGCCATCATGCGATAGAGCGCTGCGCCGTCGGCCTCTTCGAGCGTGGTGACGGCTTCGTCGAGCAGCACCACGGCCGGCCGCGCGATCAGCGCGCGCGCGAACGCGACGCGCTGCTGTTCGCCGCCGGAGAGCACCGTGCCCCATTCGGCTTCCTCATCGAGCCGCCCGCTGAGGTGTCCGAGCCCGGCCGCCGCCATCGCCTCCAGCAACGCGGTGTCATCGACCTGTTCCGCCAGCGTCGGATACGTGAGCGCCTGGCGCAGCGTGCCGAGCGGAAAGTATGGCCGCTGCGGCAGCGCCAGCACACCTCCGCCGGCGGGGAGGCGGATCGTGCCGTCGCCGAGCGGCCACAGCCCCGCAAGCGCGCGGAACACGCTCGACTTGCCCGAGCCGGATGGGCCGCTGACGAGCAGGCCATCGCCGGGTGCGAGGCTTATGCTTGGAACCGACGCAATCGGCTCGCCGGAAGGAAGCCGCACGACCAGATCATCCACCGCAAGCCCGGCGTCGGACGCCGGCACGAACGCGATGTTGGCAAGCGGATCGCGATAGCTGTCGACCACCTGCATCGCCGCCTCGAACTGCGCGAGGCGGTCCACAATCGCTTTCCACTCGGCGATCTTCGGATAGGCGCCGATGCAGAACGCGAACGCGCCTTCGACGCGCTGGAACGCGAGATGCGCCTGGATCAGCGCACCGAGCGTGATCGCGCCGGTGAGATAGGCGGGGCTGACGACGAGGATCGGAAACACCGTCGAGACGTGGCCGTAGCCCGCCGTGAAGCCGATCAGCCGCGTCTGGCGCTGCACCAGCGCGGTCCAGTTGCGCACCAGGCGCCAGAAGCGCGTGCGCAGCTCGGCGCGCTCGACCGCCTCGCCGCCCATCAGGGCGACCGGCTCGGCATTGTCGGTGACGCGCGCGATCGCGAAGCGGAAATCGGATTCGAAGCGCTGCTGGTTGAACTGGATCGGAATCAGCCGCCAGCCGATCAGGTGCGCCACCAGCGTGCCGATGCCCGCATAGGCGAGCGCGGTGAACACCAGATAGCCGGGGAACGACAGGTCGACGCCGAACAGCGGCAGCGGTGTAGCGGCGGAAAGCCCCCACAGGATGATGGCAAACGAAAGCAGCGCGACCACGCTGTTGAGCAGGCCGGTGCCGAGCTCGTGCGTGCGCTGCAGGAACAGCAGCACGTCGTTGGCGATGCGCAGATGGATGTTGTCGACCGTGTTGTCGACGAAGCGGATGCGATAGTGACGGCCCTGCGCCATCCAGATCGCGACATAACGTTCGGTGAGCCAGCGCCGCCAGCGGATCTGCAGCGTCTGGCCGAAATAGTACTGGCACGCCGTGGACACGATCGCGCCGAGCGTGATCAGGCCGAAGACGAACAGCTCGCGCGTGAAGCCGTTCCAGTCGCGCGCCTCGAGTGCATTGAAGAAGCGTGCGTTCCACTGGATCACGGTGACCGCCACGTAGACGAGGCCGAGCTCCGCGCCGATCACACCCGCAAGCAGCGCACGGGCGCGCCAGCGGTCCTCGGAGCGGAAATAGGGAAGCGCGAGGGTCAGGAAGGTGCGCAGCGCGACGATGACTCGGTCCATGGATGGCGGGCCCGTTGATGACGAGCCGCACTCTTAGCATGAACCATCGAGGGTCCCGCACGCGCTGCAGCGCTTCCTGGCGGTGCAGCGCTCCCTTTATCCCTCCCCCGCTTGCGGAGGAGGGTCGGGTGGGGGCGCGACCCCGGGTCTGCAGCCCAGCATTTCATGCTGTGCCGCGCCGGGATGCAGTCAGGCATCCTCCCAGCGGCGCAGGCGGCCGTAGACGAGCCCGGCAAGGACATCGCGCGGCAGGAAACGCGGCAGCCACGGCACCAGCTTGTTGTGCAGGCCGGGCACCACGACCGCGCGGTTGCGCATCAGCCCGCGGTAGCCCTGCTGCGCCACATCCTCGGCGCTGCGGTCGAAGCCGCGCGGATAATGCACGTCGAGGATGCCGGCACGGGCCTGGAATTCGGTCGGCACCGGACCGGGGCAGAGCGCGGTGACGCGGATGCCCTTCGGCTTCAGCTCGCGCCGCAGTCCGACGCTGAACGAGATCACGTAGGCCTTCGAGGCGTTGTAGACCGACATGCCGGGGCCTGGGATGAACCCCGAGATCGACGCCACGTTGAGAATGCCGCCGCGGTGGCGGGCGAGGCTGTTGATCCAGCGCAGCGACAGGTCCGTGAGCGAGCGGCAGTTGAGATCGATCATCCCGAGCTGCTCGCCCCGGTCGAGCTTCGCTGCGGGCCCGAGCAGGCCGTAGCCCGCATTGTTCACCAGAAATGCCGGCTCGAGGTGACGCGCTGCAAGCGCCTGCGCGAGGTGCTCGGCGCTGTCCGCACGGGTCAGGTCGACCGGCACGATGTGCGGCGCGCGATAACCCGCCGCGCGGATGCGCTCCGCGATCGCGGCAAGCTGACGCTCGCGGCGCGCCGCGAGCACGACCTCGTGGCCGTTCTGCGCGAAGACATGCGCGAGCGCCGCCCCGATCCCGGAGGATGCACCCGTAATCAGCGCCACGGGCCGCCCTTTGCCTGCGGCGACATGCACCCCGGTCGCAGGACTATCCATATCCATTGAACTTCCCCTGCGGCAAAATTATCAGGGTAGCGGGCTCGTCACTCTTCACATTCCCGCTAGGCCGTCCGCATTGCCGCATTGCCGCTCTGCAAACCCTGCTTGCCTGGCAAGAAACCGGCTGCGGTTTGACTTCCTCCCGGGCGGTCCCGACATACAAGAAACGCACCAATCGCCCGAATCGCCCGGCATCACCGCAAAGGGGAGTATCCATGAGCTTTTTTCCCGGCAAGGACCCGGCGGCGGGCGACCGCTACGCTTGTGACGCGCTGGACGTGGTCGTCGTCCCGCGCAGCGTCGATCTCGGTGATGGTTTCGCAGTCCGCCGGGCATTGCCGCACTCCACGCGCCGCACCATCGGCCCCTTCGTGTTCTTCGATCATTTCGGCCCGGCCGAATTCAAGAGCGGGCACGGCCTTGATGTGCGTCCGCATCCCCACATTGGGCTCAGCACGCTCACCTATCTCTATGACGGTGAAGTGATTCACCGCGACAACCTGGGTGTGAAGGCGGCTATTCACCCCGGCGCCGTGAACTGGATGACGGCGGGGCGCGGCATCGTGCATTCGGAGCGCACCGCTCCCGACCACCGGCGCGAGGGCGAGCCGCTGCACGGCCTGCAGTTCTGGGTGGGGATGCCGACCGACAAGGAAGAGATCGATCCGAGCTTTGCCCATTTGGACGGCAACGAGCTGCCGATCGTCACCGGCGAGGGCAAGACCGCGCGCGTCGTCGCGGGCTCGCTGTTCGGCGCGCGCTCGCCGCTCAAGACCACGTCGGAGACGCTGTTCGCCGACGTCTCGCTCGAAGCGGGCGCTGTCATGCCGCTCGATGCCGAATGCGAGGAGCGCGGCATTTATGTCGTCGCGGGCGAGATCGACGTATCGGGCGACAAGTTCGGCGCGGGCCGGCTGCTCGTGTTTCGCCCCACGGACCGGATCACGCTGACGGCAACGCAGCCGAGCCGCTTTGCGGTGATCGGCGGCACGCCGCTCGACGGGCCGCGCCATGTCTGGTGGAACTTCGTCTCCTCGCGCAAGGAGCGCATCGAGCAGGCCAAGAACGAGTGGCGCGAGGGCAAATTCGCCGGCGTGCCGGGCGACGAGATCGAGTTCATTCCGCTGCCGGAGAACAGGCCGTACACCGCGGGCGGATAGCCCCGGCGCGGCGCGTCCGTCGTATCTCTAAGCAGCATCCGCGCGATCCCTTGGCGCAATAGGAACCGCCGTTAGCCGCAGTCATATCGACTGCGGCAACACGGAGTTTGTACGATGTTCAGAAAATTTGCGCTGACACTCTCGGCAATGCTTGTTCTCGGCCTTCCCACGGCGGCGTTCGCCGAAGACTCCAGCAGCTCCTATACGGGTCAGCTCAGAGCCATGACGGCGCGCGCCTGGGGTCCAGGCTATTACTACGGCGGCTATGCCGGCGGGGGCTATTATCCGTACGCGACGCGCAGCGTCGGCCTGTATCGCTACGGTCATGGCTATGGCGGCCACTACCGCAGAGGCGTGCACTACGGTGCATGGGGACGGCGCTACTGACCCGTCAAACCCGTTTCTTCAGCGCGGCGAGATCGGGCAGGCGCTGCTTCACCTTGCCGATGTCGGCCCACGGGTCCTTCTTCAGCGACGCAAGCCGCTTGCCGATGTTCAGCACGGTGAACTTGTTCGGCGTGAGCTTCGGGCCGAGCTCGTCCCACGAGACCGGCGCCGAGACGGTCGCGCCTGCGCGCGCGCGCGTCGAGTAGGCGACGATCGCGGTCGCACCGCGCCCGTTGCGCAGGTAGTCGAGGAAGATCTTTCCGCCGCGGATGCTCTTGGTCATCTTGGTGACGTAGCGGTCCGGCGCATCCGCCGCCATCGCGAGCACCATCGCGTGCGCGAAGTCCTTCGCCTCGTCCCACGGCGTGCCATCGGTCGGCAGCACGACGTGCAGGCCCTTGCCGCCGGTGGTCTTGACGAAGCTCTTGAGCTTGAGATCGCCAAGCCGCTCGCGCAGTTCGCGCGCCGCCCTGTTGACGGCGGCCCAGGGCACGTCGTCGCCGGGGTCGAGATCGAACACGATGCGATTGCAATGCTCGATGTCATCGATCGTCGAACCCCACACGTGAATCTCGAGCACGCCCGCCTGCACCAGTGTGAGCAGCCCATCGAGGTCATCGATGTAGATCAGCTCCTCACCGTGGCCGTCGCGCTTGCGGCGGATGCGTTCGCTGACGAGGCCCGCGGCTGCGTGCTTCTGGAAAAAGCATTGGCCACCGACTCCTTCGGGACAGCGCACCAGCGCCATCGGGCGCTGCACCACGTGCGGCGCCATGTAGTCCCACACCGAGGTGTAGTAGTCGGCCAGCTGCTGCTTGGTGATCTCGACATCGGTCCAGTAGATGCGGTCCGGGTGGGTGAATTTCACCGCGCCGTCGTCCGATGATTTCGCAGCCGTTTTGCGCGGCGAGGGTCCCGCCTTTGCGGGCTTCGCGCGCCCGGCGCTTTTTGCCTTCGGCTTGGTCGGCATCGGCCTCTCCCGCACCACTTCGCTCGCAGACTTGTCCTCGCGCAGCCCCTTGAACACCGCGTGGCGGATGTGGCCCTGCGCGGTCCAGCCGCGGAACGTGATCTCGGCGACACGCTTCGGTTCGACCCAGATGCCTTTGCGGCCGCGCTCTTCCTGCGGAAGCGCTCCGAATGCCGGCTTGTCGCGGCGCAGCGGCTGGAGCTTCTTCCATACGTCGCGTGCGGTCTCCATCGTGTAGCCCGTGCCGGAGCGCCCGGCGTATTTCAGCGAGCCATTGTCGTAGTAGCCGAGCACGAGCGCGCCGACCGCGCCCTTGAGATGTGAGGCGTCCTTGTAGCCGATGATCACGAATTCCTGGTTCTGCTGGCACTTCGACTTGATCCAGTCGTCGCTGCGGCCCGGGCGGTAAGGCGCATCGCGCCGCTTCGAGATCACGCCTTCGAGATCGAGCTGGCAGGCGTGATCGAGCATCTCGGTGCCGCTGATCTCGAAATGGTCGCTGTAGCGCACGATGCCGTTCGGATCCGTGTCGTCGAGCAGCTTTTTCAACGCCGCCTTGCGCGCGATCAGCGGCTCAGCCGTAAGATCGGCGCCGTCGAGGTGGAGCAGGTCAAAGGCGTAATAGACGAAGTTTGCCTTGTGGTGCTTGAGCGCATCCTGCAGCGCAGAGAAATCGCTGACGCCGTTTTCTTCCACGACAACTTCGCCGTCGACGATTGCGGTGTCGGTCTCAAGCTCCGCCAGCGCTTGCGCGACCGGCTTGAACTTATCGGTCCAGTCGAGCGCCTTGCGGGTGAGCAGCTTCACCTTGCCGTGGTCGAGCCGCGCCTGCAGGCGGTAGCCGTCGAATTTCGCCTCATGCACATAAGATGGGTCGTTCGGTGCCTTGTCGTGCAATGTCGCAAGCTGCGGCGGAATGAACGCGGGGAGGGCGCTGCCTTTCGCGGTCCGCTTCGGCTTCTCGCGCAGCACGTCGCTCCGCGCGAGCTGTGCCCGGCTTTTTGCTTTTGTCTTGCTCTTTGCGACTTTCCTCGGCGCCGCCTTGGCGGCCTTCTTTTTCGCAGACGCCCGCAGCGTCTTCACATTGTCGCCGACGCTGCGGTTCGATTGCCACACCGCATCGTTCGCTTGCGCGATACCCTCGATGGTGCGCCGGCTCACCACCGAGCGCGGCTTCTCCTCCAGGATGTCCGGATCGTTCGGGCCGCGTGCCGCCTCGTCCTTGGATTTGATCAGCAGCCACGGCTCCTGCCGCTCGCCCGGCCGCTTGCGCATGCGCACCAGATGCCAGCGGCCCTTGAGCTTGTGACCCTCGAGCCTGAAGTCGAGACTACCTTTGGCATAAGCGCGCCGCGGATCGCCCTCCGGAAACCACTGGCCCCGATCCCAGATCAACACCGTGCCGCCGCCGTACTGGCCTTTCGGAATCGTGCCCTCGAAGTCGTTGTATTCGATCGGATGGTCCTCGACGTGCACGGCGAGGCGTTTCTCGCCCGGCACGAGGCTCGGGCCGCGCGTCACCGCCCAGCTCTTCATCACGCCGTCGAGTTCGAGCCGCAGGTCGTAATGTAGCCGCGTCGCGGCGTGTTTCTGGATCACGAACGCATTGCCGCCGTGCCTGAGCTGGCCGCCGGGCGGCTCCGCGGTGACGTCGAAGCTGCGTTTCTTGCGATAGGTTTCCAGCGCCGGACTTTGCTTGCGCATGATCCTAATCCAAAAACCGGTGCCCACTTTTCGGGATCATGCGTCAACTCGCCTTCTTCAGGCGCTTGTGCCTTGCGGTTTTCTTGGCGCCCGATGTGCGCCGGCGCGAAGACTTCGCATGGCGGCTGCCGCGCCCGCCTTTCTCCTCACCGACGCTGCGCCGCAACGCATCCATCAGGTTGATGACGTTGTCGGGTTTGGGCGCGGACAGTGCCGGCGGCGCCTTGCCGGCCTTCTTCGCCTTGATCAGAGCGCGCAGCGCGTCCTCGTAGCGGTCGTCGAATTTGTCCGGGTCGAAATGACCTTTCTTCTGCTCGAGAATGTGCTCGGCTAGCTTCACCATGTCGGGCGGCACTTTGACGTTCGGAACGTCATCGAAGTATTCGCGCTCGTCGCGCACTTCGTTCTTGAAGCGCAGCGCGGTCGCGACGATACCCTTGCCGCGCGACTGCAGCATCAGCAGCCGCTCGCGCCGGTGCGTGACCACGCGCCCGAGCCCGACCCAGCCCTTCTTCTTCATCGCCTCGCGGATGACCGCGAATGCCTCGTAGGCGACCTCTTCGCTCGGGACGAGATAGAACGACTCGTCGAGATAGATTTCATCGACGTCTTCGCGCGGCACGAACTCTTCGATATCGATGGTGTGGGTGGATGCGAGCGCGACATCGTCGAGCTCGTCTTCCTCCAGCAGCACATAGTTCCCGTCGTCCGCCTCGAAGCCTTTGACCTTGTCTTCGTGCTCGACGACGTCGCCGGTTTCCGCATCGATCGCCTGATTGCGGATGCGGTTGCCGGTCTCGCGATTGATGACGTGCAGGCGAACCCGGCTCGCTGTGCTCGTGGCGGTGTACATCGCGACCGCGCACGAGACGAGCGAGAGCTTGAGGTATCCCTTCCAGATGGGACGCGGTGCCATGTTTGAGACTCGGGGCGGCTTTCGATGCGGCAGGGGATGAAATGGAACGCCATCCTAGCCCGTTGGGTTCCCATGACCAGTCGCCGGATCAAGGGCTTAGCAGAAGTGAACGTGCCCGTGCGGTTAAGTCTGATTTGCGCTTTCTCTCCCTTTATGGTGTAAGGCACGGTAAATATTGCGCCTTTCCGGCCCCTTGAAGGCTGGGCGAATGCGTGGAGAAATGCGTGTCCGATTCAAAAACGCCGCTGCTCGATCAAGTCCAAACCCCCGACGATCTTCGCCGCCTCGACGAGCGTCAGCTGCGTCAGTTCGCCGACGAACTGCGCCAGGAGACGATCGACGCGGTCTCGATCACGGGCGGCCATCTGGGCGCCGGCCTCGGCGTGGTCGAGCTCACCGTCGCACTGCACTATCTGTTCGATACGCCGCGCGACCGGCTGATCTGGGACGTCGGACATCAGGCCTACCCGCACAAGATTCTGACCGGCCGGCGCGACCGCATCCGCACCTTGCGCATGGGCGGCGGCCTGTCCGGCTTCACCAAGCGGGCGGAGAGCGAATACGACCCCTTCGGCGCGGCGCACTCCTCGACCTCGATCTCCGCCGGCCTCGGCATGGCGGTCGCGCGCGATCTTGCCGGCAAGGACAACAATGTCATCGCGGTCATCGGGGACGGCGCGATGACCGCCGGCATGGCGTATGAGGCGATGAACAATGCCGGCGCGATGGATTCGCGCCTGATCGTGATCCTCAACGACAACGACATGTCGATCGCGCCGCCGGTCGGCGCGCTCTCCGGCTATCTCGCGCGGCTGATCTCGGGCCGCACCTACATGTCGCTGCGCGACATCGGCCTGCAGCTTGCACACAAGATGCCGAAGGGCCTGGAGAAGAAAGCGCAGCGCGTCGAGGAATACGCGCGCGGCTTCCTCACCGGCGGCACCATGTTCGAGGAGCTTGGCTTCTATTACGTCGGCCCGATCGACGGCCACAACCTCGATCACCTGATTCCGGTGCTGAAGAACGTGCGCGACGCGAAGCAAGGCCCGATCCTGGTCCACGTCGTGACGCAGAAGGGCAAGGGCTACGAGCCAGCCGAGAAGTCCGCCGACAAGTACCACGGCGTGGTCAAGTTCGACGTCGTCACCGGCGTACAGGCGAAGGCAAAGTCGAATGCGCCGGCCTACACCAAAGTGTTCGCCGAGAGCCTGATCAAGGAAGCGCGCAAGGACGACAAGATCGTCGCGATCACCGCCGCGATGCCGTCCGGCACCGGGCTCGACCTGTTCGGCAAGGAATTTCCCAACCGCACCTTCGATGTCGGCATCGCCGAGCAGCATGGCGTGACGTTCGCGGCGGGTCTTGCCACCGAGGGCTACAAGCCGTTCGCGGTGATTTATTCGACCTTCCTGCAGCGCGCCTACGATCAGGTGGTGCACGACGTCGCGATCCAGCGGCTGCCGGTGCGCTTCTCGATGGACCGTGCCGGGCTCGTCGGCGCCGACGGGCCGACGCATGCGGGCTCGTTCGATGTCGCCTATCTCGGCTGCCTGCCCGGCTTCGTCATCATGGCGGCGGCGGATGAGGCCGAGCTCGTGCACATGGTAGCGACGCAGGTTGCGATCGACGATCGCCCGTCTGCACTGCGCTATCCGCGCGGCGAGGGCGTCGGCGTCGAGATGCCGGAATTCGGCGTGCCGCTCGAAATCGGCAAGGGCCGCATTGTCCGCGAGGGCCACAAGATCGCGCTTCTGTCCTTCGGCACGCGGCTCGCCGAGTGCCTCAAGGCGGCTGACGAACTGGCGCAGCTCGGCCTGTCGACGACGGTCGCCGATGCCCGCTTTGCCAAGCCGCTCGACACCGACCTGGTGCTGCGCCTTGCGCGCGAGCACGAGGTGATGGTCACGATCGAGGAAGGCGCGATCGGCGGTTTTGGCACCTATGTCGTGCAGACGCTTGCCGAGAACGGCATGCTCGACCGCGGGCTGAAGGTGCGCATGATGGTGCTGCCCGACACCTTCATCGATCAGGATTCGCCGAACGCGATGTACGCCAAAGCGGGCCTCGACACGAAGGGCATCGTCGCGAAGGTGTTCGAGGCGCTCGGCCGCGACAAGATCGGCGTGATCCGGCGGGCCTGAGATCACGCGCAAGCGCGCAGACATCGTTCTGGTCGAGCGCGGCCTGTTCGCAAGCCGCGCCAGGGCGCAGGCTGCGATCGCCGCGGGACTGGTGACCGCCGACGGCGCCGTGCTGCGCAAGCCTTCCGACGAGATTCCGCCCGACGCGACGCTGCGCGCGGAACCAGCGCATCCGTGGGTTTCGCGCGGCGGCTTGAAGCTCGTCGCCGCGCTCGATCGTTTCGGCTTCGATCCAGCGGGACGCGTCTGCCTCGACGTCGGCGCCTCGACCGGCGGCTTCACCGACGTGCTGCTCGCGCGCGGTGCGCGCCGCGTCTACGCGGTCGATGTCGGGCGCGAACAGCTTCACACGCGCTTGCGCGAAAATCCGGCGGTGATTTCGCTGGAGCAAACCGACATTCGCAAACTCGACCCCGCGCAGCTTGCCGAGCGGCCGGATTTCGTCACCATCGATGTGAGCTTCATTTCACTCAAGCTGGTGCTGCCGGCGCTTGATCGACTGGTGCCGCCGCCCGCGCAGCTCATCGCGCTGCTCAAGCCGCAGTTCGAGGCCGGGCGGAAGCATTCAAAGAAGGGCGTCGTGCGCGATGCTGCCGTGCAGACGGCGGTCTGCGATGACATTTCGGCTTTCGCAGCATCGCTCGGCTGGAACGTGGCGGATGTGTTTGCATCGCCGATCGAGGGCGGAGCGGGCAACCGCGAATTCCTGTTGGGCGCGTCCCGGACCGCCTGAATCATCAATGCGGCGAATGGGCAACACAAATTCGTCACTTCCATCGCCCGCCTTCGTGACTATTGTGCGCGCCATGACGATGCCGGGAGCGATACCAGCCGCGGGCGCTGCGCCCGTGGGCAATACGATTTGGCGCGCCGAGATGGCCGAGACGGTCAAGCTCGCGCTGCCGATCGCGCTTACGCAGCTCGGCCAGATCGCGATGATGACCAGCGATCTTGCGCTGATCGGGAGGCTCGGGGACCGGGCGGTCGCGGCGGCCGCGCTTGCGCACACCGTGATCTTCACCGTGTTCGTGCTCGGGATGGGATTGATTGCGGCGGTGACGCCGCTGGCCGCGCAATACTTTGGCGCACGGCAGCCGCGCATGGTGCGCCGTGCGCTGCGCGTCGGATTGTGGGCGTCGGTCATTCTTGGCGTGCCTCTCTCTGTCGCGCAGCTGTGGGGCGGCGAACTGCTGCTCCTGCTGGGGCAAACGCCTGACGGGAGCGAACTTGCGCAACGCTATCTCGACGGCATGGCGTGGTGCACGGTGCCGGCGTGGATGTTCATGGCGCTGCGCAATTTCATGAGCGCGGTTGACCGGCCGGAGCCGGGTCTGTGGATCACGCTCGCGGCGATCCCGGCGAATACGCTGCTCGCCTACGCGTTGATCTACGGCGATTTCGGGCTGCCGCGGCTTGAGCTGCTCGGCGCCGGCCTGGCGACGACCATCGTCAACATGGGCATGTGCGTTGCGGCGATCTGGATTTGCTACGCGCGCCGTCCGTTCCGCAAATACCGCGTGCTCGGCCGCTGGTGGCGTGGCGACTGGCAACTCACCAAGCAGCTGATCACCGTCGGCGCGCCGATGTCCGGCTCGTTCCTGCTCGAATACGGCGTGTTCGCCGCCGCGGCGCAGCTGATGGGCTGGATCGGCACGCAGGCGCTCACCGCGCATCAGGTGGCGCTGCAGATCGCCGCCGTGATGTTCATGGTGCCGTTCGGGATTGGCATGGCGGCAACGGTGCGCGTCGGTCACGCGGCGGGGCGCGGTGACGCGGCCGCCACCCGGCGCGCAGGGTTCGCGGCGCTCGCGCTCGGCATTGCGTTCATGGCTGCGATGACACTGATCGTCATCGCGACGCGCCACCTGCTGCCGCGCCTTTTCCTCGGCTGGGATGCTCCCGATCCGCAAACGGTCGCGCTTACGGCGTCGCTGCTGGTGCTCGGCGCGACCTTCTTCATCATGGACGGTGCGCAGACCATCGCGGCAGGCGCATTGCGCGGGTTGAACGACACGCGGCTGCCGCTGCTGTTCGCCGCGATCAGCTTCTGGCTGATCGGTTTCACAGGTTGCTGGATGTTCGGGTTTACACTCGGGCTCGGCGCCTATGGCATCTGGATCGGGCTCTCGATCGGCATCGCCGCTTACGCCGTGCTGCTGACCGGGCGCTTCCATCTCCTCACCGCGCGGCACTACCTTCCCGAGATGATCGCCACGCCCCGATGACTGAGCGATTGACGATCGCCCGCGTCGGCCATCGGGGCGACGGCATCGCCGACACGCCGGACGGGCCGGTATTCGTGCCTTACACGCTCGCCGGCGAAACCGTCGAGGTCGAGCCGTTTCCCGGCCACCCGGACCGCCGCCACCTGCTGCGCGTCGAGCAAGCGAGCGCGCAACGCGTCGCGCCGGTATGTCCGCATTTCGGCGTGTGCGGCGGCTGTCAGACGCAGCACTGGGATTTCGTCAAATATCGAGACTGGAAACGCGGCCTTGTGGTCGAGGCATTGCACCAATCGGGCCTCGATGCGCCGGTCGGCGAGCTGATCGACGCGCACGGCGATGGTCGGCGGCGCGCGGTGTTTCACGCGCGGCGCAGCGCCCACGATGTGCTCGAGGTCGGCTTTGCGGCGTATCGTGCGCATCACATCATCTCCATCGACCGATGCCCGGTGCTGGCGCCTGCGATGACCGGCGCGATCCCCGCCGCCTGGGCGCTCGCCGAAGCTCTCGGCAGCGACAAGCCGCTCGACATCCAGGTGACGGCAACGGACGGCGGCCTCGACGTCGACGTGCGCGGTTCGGGCGCGCTCAAGGCGCGGCAGGTGGCGGCGCTGGCGCGACTGGCGGAGACGCATCGGCTGGCACGGATCACGCGCCACGGCGAACTGATCGTGCAGCACGCCGCGCCGACCGTGCGCATGGGCAAGTCCTCGGTCGTGCTGCCGCCCGGCGCGTTCCTGCAGGCGACACAGGACGGCGAGGCGGTGCTGGCGCGGCTCGTCGCGCAGCATGTCGGCAATGCAAAAGTCGTCGCCGACCTGTTTTGCGGCGTCGGCCCGTTTGCGCTGCGGCTCGCCGAGCGCGCACGCGTCGTCGCGGCGGATGCCGACGCGGCCGCGGTCGCCGCCCTGCGTCAGGCTGCCAAGACGCCGGGGCTCAAGCCGATCGAAGCCGACGCGCGCGACCTGTTCCGCCGCCCGTTCGCGCCGGACGAGCTGAAGTCTTGCGCGGCCGTCGTGTTCGATCCGCCGCGCCAGGGAGCGGAAGCGCAGGCGCGCCAGCTTGCGGCTTCCAAGGTGCCGCTGGTGATTGCCGTCTCATGCAACGCCGCGACCTTCGCGCGCGATGCGCGCGCTCTGTGTGACGGAGGCTACCGGCTCACGTCGGTCATGCCGGTCGACCAGTTCCGCTACTCGGCGCATGTCGAGATCGTGGCGCGGTTCGAGCGCTGATCTCGCGCTCGTCCCCGCGAACGCGGGGACCCGGAGCCAAGCGGAAGAAAGAACTGGATTCCCGCTTACGCGGGAATGAGCGGGAGAGATTTACCGCCCGTCGATCCCGCCGCCGCCCCAGCGGCGCTGCCACATCTGCTCGCCGATGGTGCAGGAGATGCGCGGCGCGCTCGCCGCCGCCGGAAGAACGCGTGCGTCGCCGCGATATTGCGCGATGTCGAGCACCAGCTTGGTGCGGATCGCATGCTTGAACTTGTCGCGTTCGCGGATCGGCACCACGAACGCGCCCGGCCCGCCGATCACGCAATCCTCGTAATAGATGTCGAGATCCTTGATGTCGATCGAGCCGGGCTGCGGTTCCTTCAGCATGATTGGCAGGCCGTTGATCACGATGCCCTTGCCGATCACCTCGTCGCGCACCAGTGTGACCAGCGGCCCCTGATTGTTCGTTCCGTCGCCGGAGACGTCGATCACGCGCCGGATGCCGCGGAACCCGTTGCCGTCGAACAGCGCGGCGGAAAACATCAGCGCGCCCGAGATCGAGGTGCGGAACGCGCGGCGCACCGGTGCGCGCGCCATCTCGGCGGAGACGGCTTCGGCGCTCGCCGCGCCATCGATCAGCCGCCACGGCACCACGATGCGCTGGTCGGATACGCCGGCCCATTCCACCAGCGTCACGGCGATCTTGCCGTTCGTGCCCTGCTTCAGCGCGTTGAGGAATTCCTGCGAGGCGATCGCCTGCGCGTAGCCCTCGCGCTGCAGCGCAAGCTCGTCCATGTCCATCGAGTAGGAGATGTCGACCGCGAGCACCAGCTCGACGTCGACCTCGGTCCCGCCCGTCGTGCCCGGCGTTTGAGCAAATCGCGGGGCAGCGATTGCGGCGGCGGCGAGCGCAACGGCCGATACGGCTGCAAACAGCAGGCTGCGGTGCATCGTCATGGCGCCGATGGTGGCAGGAGAGGGAACCTGCGCCTAGCCCCACAGCGCGCGGTCGGCGAGCGCGCGCATGAAGCGCGGCAGGCGCAGCCCCGCGCGCACCAGCGCGCGCCAATCGTCGCGCCGTACCTGGCCGCGACAACCCCATGCGCCGCACGCGCACTTGAATTCGTGATCGAACGAGAAGCTGAACGTGCCGTAGTCCATGCAGATCTCTTCGCCGGCACTGATGCGCCGCAGCGCGACGATCGCGTCCGCGCCGTCGTAGCCGGCGTTCGGCTCGCACGAGTGGTTGAGGAAATTCGCCGGGTGGCGCACGTGCTCGGGGTGGAACGTGCCCATGATCTGCTCGGGCGCCGTATTGTAGGCAAAGCGCAGGAAGGTCGCCCGGATCGCCGGGGTAAGCTGCTCGAGTTGCGGGGCAGTGACAGGCGAGAAACTTTTCCGCTCGGCCTCGTCGGTCCAGTCGTCCTCGCCGAACAGCGGCGTGCCCGCAGGAATGGCGCGGCAAGCGAACACGCCGCGGCCCCGCACGGTTTCGCGCACTTCATAGAGTCGCGCGGCTTCGGTTACCGCGGCTGCGGGGCTCGCGATGCCGGCCTGTGCTGCGCCCATAGCCTCTCCAACCCAGCTCACGCCGCCGAGGGATTGCTCTCCCCGACGAATTCCGGGGTGCGGCGGCGGCGATAGCTGCGCTCCTCGCGCTCGGCCTTGAGCGCCCGTGCAATCCGGCTGTGCAGGAAGCGCGGCATGTTCATACCGTAGGTGGCGGCGAGCTTCTTCCAGTCCTGGCGGCGGATGCGGCCGCGGCAGTTCGCGGCCCCGCACGAACAGTTGAACGGCTCGTCGAAGTTCACGATGAAGCAGCCGTAGTCGATGAACACTTCCTCGCCCTTGCGGATGTCGCGCGCGGCGACGACATTGCCGGCCGCGTCGTAGCGCAGGTTGGGGTCGCAGGAATGGTTGATGAAGTTGTCCGGCGTGGTGACATAGTTGATGTCGACCGGCCCGATGATCTGGTCGAAGTCCGTGTCGAGGCCGTAGCGCAGGAACAGCTGCTTGGCGTCGCGCGGCAGGCTCTTCACCTGGCGGCGGTCGAGCCGCACCCAGCCCTCCATGCCGTCGTAAAAGGATTCATTCCATTTGGGGATGACGACCGTGCCTTCGGTGAGATCTTCGGTAGCGAAGGCGCCCGTATCACACCGGCTTGGCCGCGAGGCCAGCGGGGTCCGACTCCAGAGTGTCGCGTCCATCTTTCGCTGTTGGTTGGCGGGGTGAAACGTCACGCCATGCGGAACGCGGCGTGAGACGCGACTTCTCACAGGACGCACGCGACGCACACGCGCACCAAGGCGAATCACTTCAGCGCAACAATCATGAACAAACACCGACTGTTCGCGAAGCGCATTCTTGCTGCAGCGGCTGACCGGACAAGCGGCAACCGCCACCGCCTTCGCACGCCGATCACGCGAAGGGGACAACAGACGTTAGTGTCGTTGCGGCGATTCGCAACTGCCGTGTCGGTCTGTGGATAACACCGGGCGCAGATCGGCGGGCACCGCCCGCCTGCGCGAGGCGGGCCATGGCGGTGCGTCCGACATGCCGCGGACTGATAGCCTCCGGCGGCAGGGGAGACGGGCCTCGAGGGGGGCTTGCCCGCAGCGGTGCTCATCGTAAGCTCCTCTGGCCGCGCTGGCAGGCGCCAGAGCGCGCAACAGGAGGCGACGATGATCCGGATCGTGACGGCAGCGACACTTGCGTGCTTCATCAGCGCGACGGCTTTTCTCTCGCCGAACAGCCCGGCGCTCGCGCAGGGCGGATCGTGCAAGAACGAGGCGATGAGCAAGGACGGCAAGCCGCTTGCCGGGGCCGCAAAAACGAGCGCGATCAAGAAGTGCTGCGAAACCGCGGCAGTGAGCAAGGATGGCAAGGCGCTGGCGGGAGCCGCCAAGAACGCGTCCGTGAAGAAGTGTATTGCTGAAAGCTCGTGAGCAGGGATGGTCGCGTAGCCCGGATGAGCGAAGCGATATCCGGGATTCTTCCTAACCTCCCCCTGGAAGGGGGAGGTCGACGCGCGTAGCGGGTCGGGTGGGGGTCTGCTTCGCCCCGGGCCGGTGCCTCGGCGAGCGTGCGCCCCATCTGCTCAACCTGATCACGCCCGGCGGTTCGCTGTCGCTGCCCAAAGGAGCAGACACGAGAGCAGGGCTGCAACTGCGGAGTTGCCGAATAAGATTGCCTGCGTGTCGGTAAGGTTCACGCCAATCGAGTTGACCATGCGCCCAAGCGTCAGAGCCCAACTGGGCGAATAACTGGTCAAGAATGCCAGTGCGAGGGCATACGCTACGAGACCTACTCGGGCGCCAACGGCGCGCGCCTTAATATCTGTGACGCGATCGGTTCGTTCCGAAATCGAACTCAGAAGTGCGCTTCGTTCTGATGTTATTTGCTCAATCCGCACCTGCACTTCACCAAGTTGGCTATTGATATTGCGGGCTGCCGCGTAACGACCATCGAAGAATCCGTCCTCACGTCGTGGAACATGTGAATCGTCGCCGATCTTTTCCAACTGCGTTCGGCTGTCTCGCCAAGTTGGCACCCCGCTTGGCTTCGCAATAAACCCACCAACAAAGCAAAAGTACCGGCGTGATTACCGCCAAACCCAACAAGACAACGAACGCCCCGATCAAGATCAGAAGGAGCAAGGCGCCAGCGCCGTTATCGGATTTTCGTCGTCGAGCCACGTCAGTCCGCTCACCAGAAAGTTCAGTTTGCGAAACGGTTTTTTCAAGAAGTCGAGCCACGTGCAAGTTGCGATTGAAAGAGGCGGGCGGGTGTCTGTGTCTTTCCAAAGGGACCCGGCCATGACGGGTGAGAGGGCGCGCTTTGCTGGGGCCACGCTTTGCATGTTATCCTTATGCTATGACCAAGACACTCAAAGCCGTTATTGAACGCGCCGCGGCCTGGCCTGAATGGGCTCAGGATGATTTGGCTGAGCTTGCCCTTGAGATCGATCGGGAGGTCGCCGCAGGGACCTACCGGGCTACGCGCGAGGAGTTGCAAAAGATCGACGAGGCGCTTGCATCCGTTCGTCGCGGCGAAGTTGCTACCACGGAAGAGGTCGAGGCGATCTTCGCCAAACACCGCGCATGAGGCTCGTTCTCTCGCGGCTCGCGGCCGCCGAATTGGACGAGATTCTCGGCTACATTCGAGAGCGTAGCCCGCTTGGCGCAAGGAGCGTCGAAGCGCGTGTTCGGCACGCCTTCGATCACATCTCTCGTCATCCGGAAGCCGCTGAGCGCGTCGAGCAGCGTCCGACGGTCAGACGCCTGCCGCTCGCGCGTTATCCCTATGTCATCTACTACGAGGTCGGCGCGGGGGCGGTGACGGTGTTGCGCATTCTGCACGGCGCACGGAGACGGCCGCGGGACGAACCGGGCGGTTGAACCCCCTACCTACCCCTCCAGCCCCTCCGTCGCGGTGATCTCGATCCCGAACCCGCCGAGCCCCACGTACGTGTGCTGGCTCGTCGACAACAGCCGGATCGAGCGCACGCCGAGGTCCTTCAATATCTGCGCGCCCAGACCCACCTCGCGCCACTGGCGCGTGCGCGCCGCTTCGGCCGCGGTCTCGCCGTCCTGCGGCAGCGCCTGCGCGGGCACGCCGGCGGCGCCGTCGCGCAACACCACGATCACGCCGCGGCCGATCTGCTTGAAGCGCGCGAGCGCGGCGTGCACGCTCTTTGCGCCGCCGAACATGTCCTGGATGACGTTGGCGCGATGCAGCCGCGTCGGCACGTCGGTGCCGTCGCCGATGCGGCCGTGCACCAGCGCCATGTGGTGCACCTTGTCGAACGGCGTGACATAGCCGTAGCCCTTGAGCGTGCCGATCGAGGTCTCGACGTTGAACTCGCCGACGCGCTCGACCAGCTTCTCGCGCGCCTGCCGGTAGGCGATCAGGTCGTCGACCGAAATCTGCCGCAGCTTGTGTTTCTCGGCGAAGGCCTTGATCTGCGGCCCGCGCATCACGGTGCCGTCGTCGTTGACCAGCTCGCAGATCACGCCGACCGGCTCGACGTGGGCGAGGCGGCACAGATCGAGCGTCGCTTCGGTGTGCCCGGACCGCATCAGCACGCCGCCGTCCTTGGCGATCAGCGGAAACACATGGCCCGGGCGCACGAAATCGGACCCGCCGGCATTGTTGTTGGCGAGATTGCGCACCGTCGCGGTGCGGTCTTCGGCCGAAATGCCCGTGGTGGTGCCGTGCTTGTAGTCGACCGACACCGTGAACGCGGTGCCGTGCGGCGCGTCATTGTCGGCGACCATCGGGGAGAGGCGCAAGCGGTGCGCGGTCTCCGCCGTCACCGGCGTGCACACGATGCCGGCGGTGTGGCGGATGATGAAGGCCATCTTCTCCGGCGTCGCGTGCACCGCGGCCATCACTAGATCGCCCTCGTTCTCGCGATCGTCGTCGTCGGTGACGACGACGATCTCGCCGCGCGCGAAGGCTTCGACGGCTTGCGTGACGCGCTGTTGGGTGTCGGTCATGTCTTCTCGAACGGCCATGCGGGCGGCTCGCCCACCTGCGCCCGGTTGCGCAGATAATGATCGGCGAGCACGCATGCCACCATGGCTTCGCCGATCGGCACCGCGCGGATGCCGACACACGGATCGTGGCGACCCTTGGTGACGATCTCGGTCTCGTTGCCGTAACGGTCCACGGTAAGGCGCGGGTTGAGGATGGAGGACGTCGGCTTGACGGCGAAGCGCGCAACGATCGTCTGCCCGGTCGAGATGCCGCCGAGAATTCCGCCGGCGTGGTTCGACAGGAAGCGCGGGCGGCCGTCGTTGCCCATGCGCATCTCGTCGGCGTTTTCTTCGCCGGTCATCGTCGCGGTGGCAAACCCGTCGCCGATCTCGACGCCCTTCACGGCGTTGATGCTCATCAGTGCGCCTGCGAGGTCGGCGTCGAGCTTGCCGTAGACCGGGGCGCCGAGGCCGGTGGGGATGTTTTCGGCGATGACCTCGATGACGGCGCCGACCGAAGAACCGCGCTTGCGAACATCGTCGAGGAAGTCGGAGAACTGTTGCTCGGCGCGCACGTCGGGGCAGAACAACGGCCCTTCTGCGACGTTGTGCCAGTCCCAGCGCGAACGGTCGATTGTGTGCGGGCCGATCTGGATCAGCGCGCCGCGCACCACCATGCCGGGCACGATTCTGCGCGCGATCGCGCCGGCTGCAACGCGTGCCGCCGTCTCGCGCGCCGACTGCCGCCCGCCGCCGCGATAATCGCGCAGGCCGTATTTGGCGTCGTAGGTGTAGTCGGCGTGGCCGGGGCGGTAGGCGTCCTTGATCTCCGAGTAATCCTTTGAACGCGCATCGACATTTTCAATCAGCAGCGCGATCGGCGTGCCGGTGGTGACGTCCTGTCCGCTCTCGTCCGGAAATGTGCCGGAGAGGATCTTGACGGTGTCCGGCTCGCGCCGCTGCGTGGTGAAGCGCGATTGTCCGGGACGGCGCTTGTCGAGCCACGGCTGGATGTCGGCTGGCGTCAGCGCAATGCCGGGCGGGCAGCCGTCGACCACGCAGCCGAGCGCGACCCCGTGGCTCTCGCCGAACGTGGTGACGCGAAACAAGTGGCCGAACGTGTTGTGAGACATTGCTTTTCGCCCGCGCGCGGGAGCCGTGGTAGCCCGCGCCCGAACGGGGGTCAAATTCGGACAGCGCATGAATCAAAGCGCCCGGCGCCCGGCTTTCCGCGGCGCGCCGCAGGCGGTCTGAATGGATATTAATGCCAAGCTGAACGTCCGTTAAGTTACGGATTTTACTGTTAAATTTGGAACAGGTTCATCGCAGGTTCATTGCCTGACTACTACTTGTCTTCCTGGGAAGAGGGGGCGTGGCAGCGGCGTTCGGCTGCTTTTGCTCCCGATGAGCGAAGACGAACTGCAGGCCGCAAATGGATCAACCGTCCGATGTCCGTAACCTGAGCGCTCACCGACCGGTCGGTGCGCCCGTCGTCGCGCTGCGCTCGCCGGCCCAGTTGCGGCCCGACCTGCGCGACGTGATCGAGCCGATCCAGCGCAGCTTTGGCCAGCCCCAGGTGGTCATCCGCGAGCACACCAACAATGCGGTGCGCTGGAAGCAAGGCGAGCGGCTCAATCATCTGCTCGAAGAAGCCTGCATCCGCTACTCCGAGAGCGAAGCGGTGCTCACCGATACCGTAACGCTGAGCTATCGCGAGCTCGATTGCCGCGCCAATCAAGTGGCGCGTTACCTGATCGAGCAGGGCATTCAGGCCGGAGACCGCGTCGGCCTCTTGTTCGAGAAATCGGCGGAGACTTACATCGCGATGCTCGCGGTGATGAAAGTCAATGCCGCCTACGTCCCGCTCGATGCCGCGTTCCCGATCGAGCGCATGCGCTTCATCCTCGGCGACGCCGAGATTACCGCGATCGTCTCGATGTCGGCATTCTCGGAGCGCCTCGCGGCGCTCGGGGCGAAGAAGGTGTTCCTCGACTCCGCGAAGCGTGCGATCGATGCCAAATCCGCAAGCCGCCTTACCGGCGTGCCGCGCACCTTCGATCCGATCTGCTACATCATCTACACATCGGGCACCACGGGAAACCCGAAAGGCGTCGCGATCGCGCACGCCAGTATCTGCAATTTCGTACGCGTCGCCGCCGAACTTTACGGCTACGCACCGGGCGATCGCGTCTATCAGGGCATGACGATCGCCTTCGACTTCTCGGTCGAGGAGATCTGGGTGCCGTTGATGGCGGGCGCGACGCTCGTGCCCGCCCGTCCCGGCGTGAGCCTGATCGGCGATGAGCTCGCGGATTTCCTGCGCGACCGCGCCGTTACCGTGCTGGCGTGCTGCCCGACGCTGCTTGCGACGATCGAGCAGGACCTGCCCAAATTGCGCATCCTGCTGGTCGGCGGTGAGGCCTGCCCGCAGAACCTCGTCGCGCGCTGGTACCGCCCGGGCCGCCGCATTCTCAACTCATACGGGCCGACCGAAGCGACCGTCACCGCAACGCTCACCGAGTTGAAGCCGGACAAGCCGGTGACCATCGGCATACCGCTCTCGACCTATTCAATCGTCATCCTCGATCCCAATGAGGACAAGACGGTGGAGAATGGCGAGCTCGGCGAGATCGGCATTGCGGGCGTCGGTGTCGCGCTCGGCTACATCAATCGCGACGAGCTCACGATGAAGAAGTTCATTCGCGATTTCCTCCACATCCGGAACAATCCCTCGGGACGCATCTATCGCACCGGCGACTTGGGGCGGATCGACGAGAACGGCGAGATCGAATATCGCGGTCGCATCGACACGCAGGTGAAAATCCGCGGCTATCGCATCGAGCTGAACGAGATCGAAGCCGTGCTGCTCGACCTGCCGCAGATCGCGCAGGCGGCGGTCGCGACGTTCGAGCCGGAGGAAGGCGTCGTCGAGCTTGTCGCCTACTATGCCCTCAAGCAGGGCGCCGAACTGCCGCGCGACGAGATTTCGCACGCGCTGCGCAGCAAGCTGCCGGCCTACATGGTCCCGGCGTTCCTTGAAGAGCTGCCCTCGATCCCGATGACGCTTTCCAACAAGGCCGACCACAAGCGCCTGCCGAAGCCGCAGCTCGCGCGTTTCTCGTCGGCCTCGACCGGCTATGTGCCGGCCAGGACCGACAACGAGCGCATCCTGCATGCGGCGCTGTGCGATGTGCTGCGCGTCGACCGCGTTTCGACCGAGCATCATTTCTTCGACGAGCTCGGCGCCAACTCGCTGATGATGGCGCGCGTCTGCGCGGCGATCCGCAAGAACCCGCAGATGTCGAATGTGTCGATGCGCGACATCTACACCAATCCGACCATCGCCAGGCTCGCGCATCATCTCGACTCCTCGATCGAAGGCTTCGTCGCCACGAAGGAGGAGCCGTTCCACGTGCCGTCGAACCTGGCCTACTACACCTGCGGCGCGCTGCAGGCTGCGTTCTATGCAGCCTACGCGCTGTTCGGGCTGTGGGTTCTGGACACCGGCTACGATTGGACGATAGCGGCGTCTGGCGCGCTCGAACTTTACGCGCGGGCGGTGCTGTTCGCGGCGGGCTCGTTCGTCGCGCTGACAGGCATTTCGGTCGTCGCGAAGTGGCTGCTGATCGGCCGCTTCAAGACCGGATCGATCCCGATCTGGAGCCTGGCCTATTTCCGCTTCTGGGTCGTCAAGACCATGATGCGCACGTCGCCGGTGACGGTCTTTACCGGTACGCCGATCTACAACTTCTATCTCCGCCTGATGGGCGCGAAGATCGGCCGCGGCGTCGTCATCACGTCGCGCCACGGCCCGGTTTGCGTCGACCTGTTGGCCATTGGCGACAACACCATCCTGCGCAAGGACACGATCCTCCTCGGCTATCGCGCCCAGTCGAACTTCATCCACATGGCTCCGGTCGAGATCGGTGCGAACGTCTTCGTCGGCGAAGCGAGCATCATCGATATCGACACCGCGATGGGCGATGACACGCAGCTCGGCCACGCCTCCTCGCTGCAGAGCGGCCAGCGCGTTCCCGAGGGCAAGCGTTATCATGGCTCGCCCGCGGTCGAGACGATCAGCGATTACTGCCCGATCGAGAGCAAGGAGATCGGCGCGTTCCGCAGTGCGTTCTACTCATCGCTCGAACTGGCGGCGCTGTTCCTCGTCGCCGTGCCGGCGCCGATCCTCGGATATCGTTTCTGGGAGCAATACGCGGCGGTGACCGGCGGCAGCGCCGGCGTCTCCACGCTGTCGCTGCTCGGCCTCTCGGCAGTAGGATTTTTCGGGGCGCTGGTCGTCGCGCTGGCCGCGGTGTACGCCATCCCGCGGCTCTGCATGCTGTTTCTCAAGCCCGGTGTGACCTATCCGGCCTTCGGCTTCCACTACCTGATGCAGAGCATCATCCTGCGCGTCAGCAATTCGCAGTTCTTCTGCGTGCTGTTCGGCGATTCATCGGTCATCACAAGCTACATGCGTTACGTCGGCTGGAACCTGAACAGGGTCGAGCAGACCGGCTCGAACATGGGCACCAACCAGCGCCACGATAATCCGTTCCTCTGCAGCATCGGCTCGGGCACGATGGTGTCGGACGGCCTGTCGATGATGAACACGCACATGTCGGCGACATCGTTCCAGCTCGCCGAATCGCGGATCGGCGACAACAACTATCTCGGCAACGACATTTTCTATCCGCCGGGCGGCAAGACGGGCGCGAATGTCCTGCTCGGCACCAAGACCATGATCCCGATCGACGGTCTGGTGCGTGAGAACGTCGGCCTGCTCGGCTCGCCCGCCTTCGAGATCCCGCGCATGGTCGACCGCGATCGCGACATGAACGCCGCGATCGACGAGGCGACGCGCCGCGCCCGCCTGCGCCAGAAGAACCGCTACAATGCCGTCACGGCGATCCTGTTCCTGGTGAGCCGCTGGCTTTCCGTGTTCGCGGGCCTTGCGCTGTGGACGGCCGCGCTCGCGAGCTACGACCGCTTCGGCGTGTTCGCGCTGTTGGCTGCGACGGCTGCGATGGCCGCTGCCTCGATCGCGTTTTTCGTGCTGGTCGAGCGCGCGAGCCTGCGCTTCCGCCGGCTCGAGCCGAAGTTCGCCTCGATCTACGACCCCTATTTCTGGTTCCACGAGCGGCACTGGAAACTGTCGGAATCGCCGATCGCCGGATTGTTCACGGGCACGCCATTCCGCGTGCTGCTGTTGCGCGCACTCGGCATGCAGGTCGGCTCAAAAGTGTTCGATTGCAGCCGCTCGATCACCGAGCGCACGCTGACCGAGGTCGGCGACTACGCCAACCTCAACGAGGGCTGCGTGCTGCAGGCGCACTCGCTCGAGGAGGGTGTGTTCAAGTCGGACTACATCCGGCTCGGCAGCGGATGTTCGGTCGGTCCCGGCGCCTTCGTGCACTATGGCGTCACCATGGGTGACCGGGTCGTGCTCGATGCCGACTCCTTCCTGATGAAGGGGGAAGTGCTCGACTCGCACACGGGATGGCGCGGCAATCCGGCGAAGCTGGTGCGGCGAGCGGGCAGTGGCCGGGCGGGTGAGCCGGCGGCCGAGGCGCGCGCTGACATGGCGCTCGCCGCGGAGTAGCCGCAGCGCCGCTCCTCTGCGCGGCAACGAATGCGCGAGCATATCGAACTCAGGGACGTGACGCCTGAAAACCGGCAGGCGGTCGTCGACCTCGAACTCGGCCCCGAACAGAGAGACCTCGTGGCCAGCACCGCGGCGTCGCTCGCCGAGGCGCGGCGCGATCCCGACGCGCGCCCGCGCGCGATCTATGCGGGCGGGCGGCTCGTCGGCTTCCTGATGTACGATGCCGGCCGGCCGGGCGACGAGCCGCGCGAAGCGTTGATCTATCGCTTCATGATCGATCGCAGATATCAGGGCGGCGGATATGGCCGCGCCGCACTCGCCAGGGCCCTCGATGAAATCCGTGCGCTTCCCCGCGTCAGTAAAATCGTCATCAGCTACATGCCGGACAACCCGGTGGCCAAGCCGTTCTATGCGAGCTTCGGCTTCCGCGAGGTCGGGACGGACGAAGACGGCGAGATGATCGCCGAGCTTGTGCTGTGACGCGCAACGGCCCCGTCGATCCGATCCTTCGGCGCGAGATTGAACGAATCGCGCCGCCCGGCCTTTTCATCGGCCATCGCCTGATTACTCCTGGCGACGAAGACGCCCTTCGCGACGATGAGGCGGCTTCGATCGCGTCACCAATCACCGCCGTGCGACGCGCCAGCGGCGCTGCGCGCATCGTGGCGCGCGGGCTGCTCGCACGGCTCGGCCATGGTCCGGTCGCACTGCCCAAGGCGCCGTCCGGGGCACCGGTGTGGCCTGCGGGTATCGTCGGCTCGCTGGCGCATGATGATCGGATCGCCGTAGCCGCCGTCGGTTCACGGCGCGACTACAATTCAGTTGGCATCGATATCGAACCGGCGGTGCCGCTGCCGCCGGACATGCTCGCGCTGGTCGTGAAGCCGGAAGAGTTGCCGCAGATCGCCGATGACCCGCTCGGGGGCAAGGTTCTCTTCGCCATCAAGGAAGCGGTCTACAAGGCGATCGATCCGCTCGACGGCACCTTTCTCGAATTCCAGGACATCGCCGTCGATCTCCGTGCGGGTACGGCGACGACTCGAGCCGGACGCGCGGTTACGCTCCGGTACTCGGTGTCTTCTCACGTGCTGGCATTGGCTTTTTCGCAGGCCGGGTCGCGCTGAGACGCGCGCGGGCCACGATCCCTAGTCCTTCAAATTCCCGATATCCGGCGCGGCCGGATTCTTCATGCCCACGATATGATAACCGGCATCGACATGATGGATCTCGCCGGTCACGCTGCGCGACATGTCGGAGAGGAGATAGACGCCGGCATCGCCGACCTCCTCGATCGTCACCGAACGCCGCAGCGGCGCGTTATATTCGTTCCATTTCAGGATGTAGCGGAAGTCGCCGATGCCGGCGGCCGCGAGCGTCTTGATCGGCCCGGCCGAGATCGCATTGACGCGGATTTTCTTCTCCCCCAGGTCGGCGGCGAGATATTTCACCGAGGCTTCGAGCGCGGCCTTGGCGACGCCCATCACGTTGTAATGCGGCATCCATTTCTCGGCGCCGTAATAAGTCAGTGTCAGCAGCGCGCCGCCGTTCGGCATCAGCTTTTCCGCGCGCTGGGCCACCGCGGTGAAAGAGTAACACGAGATGAGCAGCGTCTTGGCGAAATTGTCGGCGGTGGTTTCGACGTAGCGGCCGACGAGCTGATCCTTGTCGGAGAACGCGATCGCATGCAGTACGAAATCGAGCGACCCCCAGGCCGACCGAACCGCCGCGAACACCGCATCGAGCGAAGCCTCGTCGGTGACATCGCAGTGACCGACCACCAGGCCGTCGACTTCTTCGGCCAGCGGCTCGACACGCTTCTTGAGCGCCTCGCCTTGATAGCTGAAAGCGAGATCGGCCCCCTGCAGCCGCGCGGCCTTGGCGATGCCCCAGGCGATCGAGCGATTGTTCGCGACCCCCATGATCAGGCCGCGCTTGCCGCGCATCAGACCCGCTTCCGCCATGCATTCCCTCGGCCCGCGCTCCTTCGGCGCTGGCAGCCTCCGTATCGCATAGCGCCAGAGGGCCAGCAAGCAGCGGCCATTGGCGTGGCAGAATCAGGGAATATGCGGTTCGCTGCCGGTGTTTTTGAAAATGCGCAGGTGAGCCTGCGAAGGAAGGCATGTGAGCGGTTTTCAGCAGGGCATCCAGGCGGCGATCCCGGCGCTGCGGCGTTACGCGCGCGCGCTGACGCGCGACGGCGAGACTGCCGATGACCTGGTGCAGGACACGCTGGTGCGTGCGTTGCGGTCCGAGCATCTGTTTCACGGCGGCGACATCAGGAGCTGGCTCTACACCATCTTGACCAACCTCAATCGCAATCGGCTGCGCTCGCTCGCGCGCCGTCCGGCGATCACTCCCATCGAGGACGGCGATGCAGCCGATTCCTCCGGTCCGGAAGCGGGTGGCCGAGATATCGAACGCGCGCTTGCGGCGCTGGTCGACGATCAACGGGTCGCGCTGCTGCTTGTCGTGCTGGAAGGCCTGACCTATCGCGAGGTCGCGGAAGTGCAGGGTGTGCCGATCGGCACGGTGATGTCGCGGCTCGCGCGGGCGCGCGCGCAGATCAGGGCTTATCTTGATGGCGAGCGCCCGCCGCTCCGCCGGGTGAAGTGAGGTGAACGATGGTCGATCGTGAGCCAACAGTCAGCGAAGAGGAATTGCACGCCTATGTCGATGGGCAGATTGCGGGCGGCGAATGCGCCGTAGTCGAGAAATGGCTCGAGAGCCATCCCGAGGACGCTGCGCGCGTCGCGGCGTGGCGCGCGCAGGCCGAGGCCATCCGTGCGCGCTACGGGGCAGTCGCGAGTGAACCCGTGCCGCCGCGCTTCGATCTCGACCGGCTCACGCGCGCGAACCGCAAATGGCCGCGGCTGGCGGCAGCCGCCGCGCTGCTCGCGTTTCTTGTCGGAGGCACAGCGGGATGGCTTGGGCGTGGCGCCTGGGAGGGCGCGATGCCGGCGCGCGCCGTGACCACCGAGGCGCTCGATGCGCATCGGCTCTACATCGCCGAAGTGCGTCATCCGATCGAAGTGAAAGCGGGGGAGAGCCATCTCAACCCCTGGCTCGCGCGCCGCATCGGCTATCCGCTGCCGACGCCCGACCTCGATACCCTCGGATTGAAACTGCTCGGTGGCCGGCTTCTGCCGGGCACCTCAGGGCGCGCCGCTGCGCTCTACATGTACGAAGGATCGACCGGCGAGCGTTTCACCGTCTACTGCCGTCGGGACCAGGCGCCGCAAACCGCGTTGCGCTACCGCGCGACCGGGCCGGTCGGCTCGTTCTTCTGGGTGGATGACGACGTGGCCTTTGTGGTCAGCGGCCCCGCGGACCGCGCGCGGCTGCAGAAGGTCGCCGAAACGGTGTACGAGCAGGTCGAAAGCCATCAGCGGACGAGTTCGACGCTTCGCCATCTGTCCGATGTGCGCGCCGTGCGCAGATAGGGCCGACTAGCCCATGTCGGTCCGCGGATCGTACGGCTTCTCGTCGCGCCACTTGCGCATCAGCTCTTCGAGCTCGGCGTCCTTGCCGTCCGGCAGGATGATCTTCACCGTGGCGTAAAGATCGCCGGGGCCGGACTTGCCCGGCAGGCCCTTGCCCTTGAGGCGGAACGCGCGGCCGCTCGAGGTGTTCGGCGGAATCGAAAGCTGCACCGCGCCATCGAGCGTCGGCACGCGCACCTTGGCGCCGAGCACTGCCTCGTAGAGCGTGACCGGCAGCTCAAGCCGCAGGTTCTGCCCCTCCAGCTTGAACAGCGGATGCGGCGCGACCTGAATCGTGATCAGCACGTCGCCGGGCGGGCCGCCGCCGCCATGTGAGGGCATTCCCTGGCCGCGCAGCCGGATCTGCTGGCCGTCGGCGATGCCGGGCGGGATCTTGAATTCGACCTCTTTGCCGATCGGCAATTCGAGCCGCCGCGTGCCCCCATGCGCCGCCTCGTTCAGCGTGATCGTGGCGGTCGCAGTGACGTCCTGCCCGCGCAGCGCCGAGCCGATGTCGTCCGCCTCGAATGTCGCGCCGGGACCGCCGCGCGCCCGCGCGCCGAACATCTGGCTCAGGATGTCCTCGAATCCTGCGCCGCCCGCCCCGCCGCGCGAGCCCGAGCGGCGGAGGCCTTCCGGGCCCCAGGTGAAGCTCTCGAAGTTTCCCTCACGGCCGCCGAACGGAGCTCCGCCGGGCCGGCCGCCGAAGCCCTCGAACCCTTGAAAGCGCGGCTTGCCCTCGGCGTCGATCTCGCCGCGGTCGAATGACTTGCGCTTGTCCTCGTCGCCGACGATTTCGTAGGCACCGTTGAGCTCGGCGAATTTCGTCGCCGCTTTCGGATCCTTCTTGTTGGAATCCGGGTGCAGCTTCTTCGCCAGCTTGCGGTAGGCCTTCTTGATGTCTTCCGGGCTCGCGCCCTTCGACACCCCCAGCACATCGTAGGGGTCGCGCATCCTTCACTCCGATAGAATCCCCAAGGGTCCGGCGGGACCCGACTCGTTTCCTTCAATGTGGGGGGAGTGTGGCCGCTGTGCAACGCGGGTACTGTCATGCCCGGCCTTGTGCCGGGCATCCACGTCTTGGAATGCGGCACAGAAAGACGTGGATGGCCGGGACAAGCCCGGCCATGACGCGGAGTCAGGTCCGCTTCAGGGGCCTGAGATTGCGGACGGTCCACGTACCCTGATGGATGCGGCAGGCGTCGCCTTGCAGCCAGGATTCGGCCCCCTCGCGGATATAGCTCGCAAGGAAGTCGCGGCACTGGAAGCCGTCCTGCGTATAGGCATCGGCAAGGGGCGTCACGATCCCACGCGCGCCGGTGCCGGGATTTTCCCAGATCTGGCTCGCGTCGTTCCCGGCACGCGCCAGAACCTGAGCTGCCGCTGCCTTGGCGTAGGCGAGATCGTTCTCCGCCGGCATCGTGGCGGCGGTTTGCGCCGGCTTCGGGGCAGGCGCCGGCCGGATCGAGCCGGTGTGCTCGGGCGCCTCGTTCTCCTTGCCCATGAACGAATCGAGCTTGTAGGAGAGGCTGCATCCGGAGGTCGCTGCGCTTAGTGTCAGCGCCAGTGCGATTGCCTTGGCACGCAGCCGCCATAGGCGCGCCTTGCGGGTTCCTTTATAACGAGGCCGCCGCGGCGGGCGTGCCGCGCGGAAGCTCAGGGTCTTGTGGATGTCCGACACGGCGCCGATTGAACACCCGACATGGTTAACGAGTGGTGATTTCACGCAAGCCGACGAGCCCTTGCGGCTGTGGCAAGCCTGGTTCGACGAGGCGGTGAAGGGGGAACCGCGCGACCCGACCGCAATGTCGCTGGCGACGGTCGATGCGGATGGGTTGCCGGATATCCGCACCGTGCTGCTCAAGGGTGTCGATGAGCGCGGCTTCGTGTTTTACACCAATATCGAAAGCGCCAAAGGCCGCGAGCTTGCCGCCAACCCGAAGGCCGCGCTGCTGTTCTACTGGAAATCCTTGAACCGGCAGATCCGCATCCGCGGGCCGGTCGAGCGCGTGACGCCGGAGGAGGCCGACGCGTACTTCGCGACGCGCCCGAAGGGCGCGCAGATCGGCGCCTGGGCGAGCCAGCAGTCGCGCCCGCTGGAAAGCCGGCTTGCCTTCGAAAAAGCGGTCGCGCTTTACGCTGCGAAATATGCGATCGGCGCCGTGCCGCGCCCGCCGCACTGGTCCGGCTACCGCATCGTGCCTATCTCGATGGAGTTCTGGCACGACCGCCCGTTCCGCTTGCACGACCGCATCGAATTCCGCCGCGCCGCGCTCGGTGAGCCGTGGGCCAAGGTGCGGATGTACCCGTGAGATCCTGAATGCCCAACACCCAGTCCAACCAGCCGCGCCGCACGTTGCTGCTCACCGGCGCAAGCCGCGGCATCGGCCATGCGACGGTGAAGCGCTTCTCCGCCGCCGGGTGGCGCGTCATCACCTGCTCGCGCCATGGGTTTCCGGAAAACTGCCCGTGGGAGATGGGGCCGGAGGATCACATCCAGGTCGATCTCGCCGATCCCGCCAGCACCGACGAGGCGATCGCCGAGATCAAGAACAGGCTGGAGGACGGCGAGTTGCACGCGCTGGTCAACAACGCGGCGATCTCGCCCAAGGCGGACGGCGGCAGGCGGCTCGGCTCGATCGATACCGCGCGCCAAACCTGGGCGCATGTGTTCCAGGTGAATTTCTTCGCCCCGATCATGCTGGCGCGCGGGCTGCTCGATGAACTCAAGCGCGCCAAGGGCGCTGTGGTGAACGTCACCTCGATCGCCGGCTCGCGCGTGCACCCGTTTGCCGGCACGGCTTACTCGACCTCGAAGGCCGCGCTCGCCTCGCTCACGCGCGAGATGGCGGCGGACTTCGGGCCGCTCGGCATCCGCGTCAATGCGATCGCGCCGGGCGAGATCGACACCGCGATGCTCTCTCCCGGCACCGAGGAGATCGTCGCGCACCAGATTCCGATGCACCGGCTCGGCACCACCGACGAGGTCGCCAAGATCATCTACGTGCTGTGCACCGAGACGAGCTCCTATGTGAACGGCGCCGAGATCCACATCAACGGCGGCCAGCACGTGTGACGCGAGACCCTGTCGCGCGTCGGCGGCGTCGGGTTCAAACCGGGTGAAAAAATAAAAACCGCGGCGCGTTCGCTTCAGTCCGGAGCGCGTTCGCTCAAGTCCAGGCGCCGTGCACGATGATCTGTCAAATCCGCGCCCGATCGTGAGGGCAGGATCATGACCTTGGCAGACTATTCGATGACCGCATTCGCCTTGCTCAACGGCGGCAGGGTGCTGGCGTACATGCCGCAGATTCTCTGCGTCTATCGCTGCCGCAACGGCGCGCCGGCCGTGTCGCTGACGACCTGGCTGATGTTCACCGCGGCAAATCTCGCCACGGTCAGCTACGCCGTCACCGTCTCGGCGGACCTGGTCGTGGCGGGCGTGTTCGCGCTCAACGCGGCCGGCTGCCTGGCGATCACGGCGCTCGTCGCTGTTCGGCGCATCGCAGCCCCGGCGCGCGCATCCTAGTCTTGAGCCGTGCCGCGACGCTCAGGACGGACTACTCGCGGTGGCGCGCACGTCTGACGGTGTCGCTCCAAACCGCTTGCGGAATGCGCGATTGAAATAGGACAGATCGCCAAACCCGACTTCGAGCGCGATCGACGTGACCGTGCGGCCGGTCAAACGGGGATTGGTAAGGAGACGGTTCGCGCGCGTGAGCCGCTGGGCGACGACATACTCCGTGAAGGTCTCGCCGGACTCCTCGAACAGCCGTTGAACGTAGCGTGGCGTCACCTTGTGCTGCGCCGCGATGGTGCGGACCGAAAGCTCGGGATCGTCGAGGTTGCGGGCGGCGTCGTCCTTCATCGCCTTGAGGCGGATGGCGCGCAGGCTGCGGCCTTTCGCGGCCTCGGCGGCGTCGCTCGTGGCGCCGAGAGTCATGACGATCAGGTCGTAGATGTGCATGACGGCCGTGTGTTGGAGCTCGGGCGTGGCCAGCGCATCGGTGACGTCATCGAGCAGCCCCAGATAGCGCCTGAGCACGGACAGCGCCGGAGTGTCTTGCAGGATGCGCCGGCAATAGTTGTCCTCGAAGCTCGCGAGGTTCTGCGCAATCGCTGCGCGCGGCAATCGCAGCGCGACGAAACGCGAAGCCTGGGGTAAATGGATCGTCGCGCGATCTCCGCACGGCAGCAGAAACGCGTCGTAGCGCGCGATGTCCGCTTCGCGGCGGTGCAGGCTCGCGGCGGCGTGGTCGGCGCTGCCAAACTGCAGGGTGATGTCGTCCGCTTCGATCCTGGTCGTCGACCGCCGGTATGTCGCCGCCGGGCTGGTGCCGCTCAGGATGCGCAGCCCCGGCAACTCGCGCACGGTTGCGGTCGCACGAAACGGGATGTCGGCTGGGTGTGCGATTTCCACGTCGAGCGAGGACTGGAACAGCAGTGCGCGCCAAGCCGCGATGCGCTCACGCGGCGCGACGTCGTCGGTTGAAAAGTGCGCTACCTGCGGCCCACGCTGCGGCATCGCCTGGCTGATCCCAATTTGGCATTGGTCGCGCGAGCAGGCCGGGAGGTTCAAGCGGTATACACGAGAAGATGCGATCATGGGGCATCTTCGGTCCGGGGAACGGGACGGGTCGCTGTAAGGTCGTTGTATTCGCTTGGTTTTTGGAGTATAAGGAAGAAGGTGGAATTCGAGGAAGAAGGCAGATGGCCCTCAATATCAAAAATCCCGAGACGGAAAAGCTGGCGCGCGAGCTCGCCCGCCGGCGCGGGCAGGGGATCACTGAAGCGGTGACCGAGGTGCTCCGCCGCGAGGTCGAGCGCGAGCGCAGGAGACGGCGCCCCGAGGACAAGGAAAAATTCCATCGCGACATCGAGGAAATTGTGCGGAGCTTCAATCAACTTCCGGTTTTGGATGATCGCAGCCCCGATGAGATTATCGGTTACAACGAGCATGGCCATTTCGACTGATGGTCATCGACTCATCAGCAGTCATTGCGATCTTGCGTAATGAAACCGAGCGCGCAGTCCTTGAAGATGCCATTCGCCGCGCTGATGTGCGACTCATGTCGGCGATGACCAAATTGGAAGCCGGGATGGTAGCGGTCGGCTTGCGTAACACTGCGGGCGCAATCGACCTCGATCGACTGTTAACGCGGCTTGCGGTGACCATCGTCCCCTTCGACGATCACCAGGCCGACATCGCGCGCGACGCGTTCGCGCGCTTCGGCAGGAGCCGCCACCGCGCCGGGCTCAATTTCGGCGACTGCGCGGCCTATGCGCTGAGCGTCGCGGAAGCCGAGCCGCTGCTGTTCAAGGGCACCGATTTCGGCGCGACCGATGTCGAAGTCGTCAAGCTCGGCTGAGCGCGGCCGCCCTCACAGCCATTTCTTCCACTTGAAGAACCAGTAGGGAAGGATCGCGGCGATCAGCATCAGCACGAGCGCCATGGGATAGCCGAACCACCAATCGAGCTCCGGCATGTGCTTGAAGTTCATGCCGTAGATCGAGGCGATCAGGGTCGGCGGCATCAGCACCACGGCGGCCACCGAGAACAGCTTGATGATGTTGTTCTGCTCGACGCTCATCACGCCGATCATCGCATCGAGCAGGAAGGTGACCTTGTTGCCGAGATAGGACGCATGGTCCGACAGCGAGGTGACGTCGCGCTGCATCACCTTGAGCTGCGAGCGCATTTCCTTCGGCCATTTCAGGGCATCCGCCTCGTTTGCAAGGAACAGCACGAGGCGGCCGATCGATACCAGGCTCTCACGCACCTTCGAGGTGAGGTCGCCTTTGCGCCCGATGGTGCGCAGGATGTAGCGGTAGGTGATGGTGCGGTCGACCCGGCGGCCTTCCGGCTCGAAGATGTCATGCGAGGCGCGGTCGATGTCGGCGCCGGCACGCTCGAGGATGTCGGCGGCGCGGTCGATCACCGCGTCGAGCAGGTCCATCATGATGGCCTCGCCCGAGATCGTCGGCGTACAGGTGCGGCCGAGCTTGTTGCTTACCAGCGAGAACGGCTTCGGCTCATCGTAGCGCACGGTGACGAGCTTGTGGCCGGTGAGGATGAAGGTGACCGGTGTCGTCCGCGGCGAGGCCGTGTCGGACTGGCACATCAAGATCGCGGTCATGTAGCGCGCGCCGTTCTCGGCATAGAGGCGGCTCGAGACTTCGATCTCCTGCATCTCCTCGCGCGTCGGGATGGCGATGCCGAGCACGCGCTCGAGCAGCTTGTCCTCAGCCGTGGTCGGCGTGACAAGGTCGAACCAGACCGCATTGTCCGCAATTGCGCCCGGCTCCCCGACCACGAGGCGTTCGAGCGAGGATCCACGCGGAACATAGACGATCAGCATCGGCACGCCGTGGCTTAAGGCGGGAAGCCCTGCCTAGCGCGTCGGGATGTCATGGTCCAGACGATGAGGAGGCTGCGCGCCTCCTGTGCGGCGCCGCGGGGCAGCTCAGGCGGCGGCTTCGTCGAACTGGCTCGCGGCAGGCTCGGGGGCCGGCGCATAGGCGGGATTCTTGGTCTCGCTCGGGTAGCGCAGCGCCGCCGCGACCGCCGAAATGCCGATCCGCCCGAACCGCGCATCCAGTTCGCCGCGCGCGCGGCGCTGCTCGGGTGTCGCTCGTCGGGATTCCATTTTTTCCTCTCCAAAACTTTTCTTGCCCGTGCCGGGCCTCGAGGCGCGTATCTCGCTTCCGAGTGCGGCGGAAATGGGCAGAAAGCTGGCCCGCCAAAGGGGCATTTGGCAGCGATTCGGAGCCCACCGCCGCCCGGAAGCAAAGTGCGCGCGATGCCTCAAGAGTTAGGCAACTAAGGTAAACAGGTCGTTTACCAATTGCTGCCAAGCTGGCTCATCGGAATCCCGGCGTTCCGTGTTCCGGACTGCGGCATTCCTGCAACAGGTATTGGCGACGATGTGCTTCGCCGGCGGTAGTCGCTGGAATGGGCAGGGTGTTTCGGTTATCAAACGAAAGTTCCCCGGGGCGGCGCGCGAAGCTAAGGTAATGATCGATGGCAGGACGTAGCCTCGCTTTTCTATGTCTCGGATTGCTCGCGGCCGGCTGCACGCAGTCGACGCTTGAAATCGCATCCGATGCGGCGATGACACCGCGCGACAAGAAGCTTTTGGCGAACGCTCCTTACGCGCAGGCGACAATTCCGGAGCCCTACAAGCGCCACATCGTCACCTATCACCGCAAGGAGACGGCGGGCGCGATCGTGGTCGATAGCGATGCGCGCTATCTCTATTACGTGCTGCCCGAAGGCAAGGCGATCCGCTACGGCATCACCGTCGGCGAGGATGCGCTGGCGTTCTCCGGCATCGCCAAGGTCGGACGCAAGGAAGAGTGGCCGTCCTGGACGCCGACCAACGACATCAAAAAGCGGCTGGGAAACATCCCGGGCTACGTTGCGCCGGGTCCGCATAACCCGATGGGTTCGCGCGCGCTCTACGTCTATGACGGCCCGAAGGACACGCTCTATCGCATCCACGGCACCAATCAGCCGGAGTACATCGGTTCGGCGATTTCCTCGGGCTGCATCCGCCTGACCAACGAAGACGCGATCGACCTGTTCAACCGGGTCAAGGTCGGCTCGCCGGTGGTGGTGCTGGCCCCCGGCTCAGGCGACTCGCCGACCAATCCGCGCATCGCTTTCTCGGGCGGGCGCGACAGCTAGGTACGAATACAGTTACTGCGCGGGGGTACGGAGAACGCCGGGCGAAAGCCCGGCGTTCTGTTTTGCCGACTTGAGACTATTCAGGCCGCCAAGTTTACCAGACGACCTGAAACAGAAACGCGGCGTTCAGAGCATCGGCGAAACCGGCGGGCGATGCCGTCTCGCCCTTCCCGCTGGGAAGGGGAACGATGTATTCTGGCAGTCGCGATGCCGCTGATCGGCGCTCGCGCGGACGGGGGCGTTCCTCAATGATTGACCGCAGGAAGCTACTGGTCGGATTGCCCGCGGCTTCGGCTGCATCAGCGCTGATGTCGATGCCGACAGCGTCTGCGGAACCCGTCGCGGTCGCGCCGACGAAGCGCGGCTTCCTCGATCGGCCAGGATGCGGCATCTACTACGAGGTCACGGGATCGGGTCCGGCCATCGTCTTTGCACACGGGCTCGGCAGCAATCACATGACCTGGTGGCAGCAGGTCGCAGCGCTCTCTGGGCGCTACACCTGCGTAACCTTTTCGCACCGCGGCTATCCGCCCAGCAGCGAGATCGGAGTGCCGGACCCGAAAGAGTATCCGGGCGATATCGCGGCGCTGATCGATCATCTGCATCTCGTCAACCTACGGCTGGTCGCGCAGTCGATGGGCGGACAGACTGTGCTGGAATATCTGTTTACACAGCCGCGGCATCAAGTGCGGGCGCTGGTCCTGGTCTCCACGTCGGGGTCGATTAACAAGCCGTCCGTGCCACTGTCCGATCCGCAGCGCCTTACGGAGTGGAACCGCAAGGCAGCCGGTGCGCGCGCCGACATGGCGAGCCGCGGCATCGCTCCGCCCGCCGGCGAGCGCATGGCTCGCGAGCAGCCGGCGCTGCACATGCTCTATCGCGAAATCGCCGACGCAAGCCGCGCCTTCGACCGCGAGGAATTGCGCAAGCGGCTCGCTGTGCTGCAAACGCGCCAAGCGGACGAGCTGCGCCGGCTAACGTTGCCGACGCTAATGATCGTGGGCGATGAGGACACGACCTATCCACCGTTTCTGTCCGACGGGATGGCCGCTCTGATGCCAAACGCGCGGGTCGAGCACGTGCCGAACGCAGGGCACTCGGTCTATTTCCAGCACGCCGAGCTGTTCAATCGGCTAATCGACGAGTTTTTCGCCAAGGTCGGTTGAGCGCGCGCAGAACGCTACGCCGCGAGCAGCTGCTCGCGCTTCGCCCAGTCGAGCGTCTTGTCGAGCGCGCGGCCGAGCTTGTCGAACAATTCGTCGATCTCGGCCGGCTTGATGATGATCGGGGGGCAGATCGAGATAACGTCGCCCGCGATGAAACGCACGATCAGCCCTTCGGCCTGCGCGTTCGCCACGACTCGCGCGCCGAGGCCGCGCTGCGCATCGAACGGCTTCTTGCTGGGCTTGTGCGCCGCAAGCTCGATCGCGCCGACCATGCCCATGCCGCGCGCTTCGCCGACCAGTGGATGATCGGCAAGCGCCATCAGCCGCTTCTGGAATTGCGGCGCGTTTTTTGCCGCGGTTTCGAAGATCTTGTCTCGCTTGTAGATTTCCAGCGTCTTGATCGCGACTGCGGCCGACACCGGATGCCCCGAATAGGTAAATCCATGGCCGAATGTGCCGATCTTTTTGCTCTCCACGATCAGCGCCTGATACATCTCCTCCGGTATCATCACGCCCGCGATCGGCAGGTAGGCGGACGATAACGCTTTGGCGATCGAAATCGAATTCGGCTTGTAGCCGAGAGCCGTACAGCCGAACGGCGTGCCCAGCCGGCCGAAGCCGCAGATCACCTCGTCGTCGATCATGAACACGTCGTATTTCGCGCACACCGCCATGATCTTGGGAAAGTAGGTTTTCGGCGGCACGATCACGCCGCCGGCACCCATCACCGGCTCGGCGATGAAGGCTGCGACCGTGTCCGGCCCTTCCTTCAGGATGAGTTCCTCGAACTCCGTGGCAAGCCGGGTCGCGAAGTCTTCTTCGCTCTCGCCGTCCCGGGCGAAGCGGTAGTGGTGCGGACATGAGGTGTGCAGCACGCGCGCGATCGGCAGGTCGAAATCGATGTGATTGTTCGGCAAGCCGGTGAGCGACGCCGACGCGATGGTCACGCCATGATAGGCCTTCACGCGGCTGATGATCTTTTTCTTGTTTGGCCGGCCGAGCGCATTGTTCATGTACCAGACGAGCTTCATCTGGCTGTCGTTTGCTTCCGAACCGGAATTGCAGAAGAACACCTTCGAGATCGGGACTGGCGCGATTTCTTTCAGCTTCTCGGCCAGCTCGATCGCCGGATCGTGGCTTTTGGCGGTGAACAGATGCGCGAACGGAAGCTTGCGCATCTGCGTCGCGGCCGCTTCGACCAATTCCTCGTTGTCGTAGCCGAGCGCGGTGCACCACAGGCCCGCCATGCCTTCGAGATAGGCCTTGCCGTCCGTGTCATAGATGTGCACGCCCTTGCCGCGCTCGAACACCAGCGGTCCGGTTTCGCGGAACGTCGCCTGATTGGTGTAGGGGTGGAGCAGCGTTTCGACCGCGCGGGTCTGCAGGTTTGAAAGCGGCATGGCGCGTGTTCCTGGCGTTCTGTGGTTCGGCGGATGCTATGAGCGCGAATGCGCCTGCCGTCCAATGGAAAGTTCCGATAAGTCGATCGTGTGACCTGGCGGCCGGCCTCATTAGTTGTTGCGGAACCCGGGCGGGTATTGTGATATCGGCGCGGGGCCGCCGGGGGCCGTGTCCGGCACGTGGGCGGTGCGCGTGACGCGATCAATCCATGCGATACGACCTGTTCATCAGCCACTCATCCGCTGACGCCGAAACGGCGCAGACGCTCGTCACCGATTTCGAAAATCGGAACATTACCTGTTGGCTGGCGCCGCGCGACATACCGATGGGCTCGAGCTATCACGAGGAGATCGTGGCGGCGATCGAGAACTCGCGCGCCGTGTTGCTGCTGTTCTCCGGCGCCGCCAACAAGAGCGAGCATGTGCTGCGCGAGGTCGAACTGGCGGCGCAGGGCAAGAAGCCGATCTATCCGTTGCGCATCGATGTGTCGGAGCCCGCCGGCGGGCTCAAATACATGCTCGCCAACAAGCAGTGGGTCGAGCGCAAGGCGCTCGGCAACCGGCTGGTCGATACCATCGAGCAGCTGCTGGCAGGTGGGCGCGCTGCGCGCGCCGACGAGGGGAGCGAACGGCCTGCAGCGGGGCCTGTACGGAAATCCGCGCGCCTATCGCCGGTCATGATTGGCTCAGCCGCCGCGATCTGCCTGATCCTCGCCGCCGCTGCCGTCGCGTTGCTGGTTGGCTCGCGGGGAACATCCGTTACCGCGCAAGCGCCGCCCCAACAGGCCGCGCCGGCGGCGCCGGAACCCCAGGTCGCGGCCGTTCCGGCAACGCAGCAGCCCACGGCGCCGGCGAGCCCGCCAGCCGCCGCCGACCCAAGGGCGCCCGACCGGCCGGTTTCCCCGCCGCCCGCCGCCGAGCCAAAGCGGCCGGATCCCCCGGTTTCCCCCCTGGGTCAGGAGGCGCGGCGCCGGGTCGAGCCGGTGAATTTGCCGGTTGGGCAGGCGGCCGAACCGGTCATTCTGACGTCCGCCCCGGACCTCGGCGAGGCCGTTCCCGGCAAGACATTTTTCCGCGAGTGCGATCTCTGCCCCGTCATGGCGGTGGTGCCGGCGGGGAGCAATCTCCTCGGCTCGCCGAATGATGAGAGCGGTCGCGCGAACAACGAGGGTCCGCAGCAGCCGGTCGCGTTCCGTGTTGCCTTCGCAGTCGGCCGTTCGGAGGTCTCGTTCGAGGAATATCTCGCCTGCATCGCCGAGGGGGGCTGCACGCCGGATCGGCCGGGGGACTACGGCTGGGGTTACGGCAAGCAGCCCGCGATCAACGTGTCGTGGAACGACGCGCAGCGCTACGTCGAGTGGCTCTCGAAGAAGACGCGCGCGCCGTACCGGCTGCTGTCAGAAGCCGAATGGGAATATGCCGCACGCGGCTGCGCCAGGGTGTGCGACTCGACGCCGTTCTGGTTCGGCAGCCAGATTTCCAACGCGCGCGCGAACTACGATTGGCGCTACGCCTACCTCGGCAGCCCCAAAGCGCAAGCACGCCGCCGCACGGTCCCGGTCGATGCCTCGGAGCCCAACCCGTTCGGCCTGTTGCATGTGCATGGCAATGTGAGCGAATGGGTCGAGGACTGCTGGAACGAGACGCTCTCCGGACTGCCGCGCGACGGGTCGCCCCGGACGGGAGGGGATTGCGGCAGGCGCGTGGTCCGCGGCGGCTCCTGGAGCGACGAGCCGAAGGACCTCCGCTCGGCAAAACGGGCCTGGGAGGTCGTCGCCGAGCGGCGCGCACAGATCGGGTTCCGGGTTGCCCGGGCGCTGAAGCTGTAAGTGTTTTTGCGACCCCGATTCGGCACGCCGCATCTTGCCGAGTCGCTGCCCTAGCGGCATATTGCCGCTCGGTTTTTCAACCAGCAATTTATGCGGGGCGCGCGCGCGCGACGAGGGACGGCTGGGGGAGTCTTCACGTGGGGGTCAGGTCACCGCTCGGGCTGCTGTTGGCGTGCCTCGCGTTCGTTTCTTGCTTCGCGGCCGCGCAATGCGAGGCGCAGACGCGCCGCGCGTTCCTGGTGGGCGTGCAGCGCTACAGCGACGGCTACATCCAGCCGCTCACCCGCGCCGTGAATGACGCCAAGGATCTCGGAAAGGATCTGGAAGACGCCGGCTTCGACAAGAAAAACATCAAGGTCGTTACCGACGTCCGCACCAAGGAGGCCTTCGACAAGGAGTTCGACGCCTTCCTCAAGACCGTCGAGCCCGGCGATGTCGTGCTGTTCTTTTTCTCAGGCCATGGCTTCGGCGTCGAGGCCGACCAGAACAATTACCTGCTGTTCAGCGAGTTGCGAAGCCCGTTCACCTACACCCGCTCGCAGCTGAACGACCCCGAGCGGCGCAATCCCGATGTCGTCCGCCTGCGCGTTCCATCCTACCTCGACGCTTATCAGCGCGTCGAAATTCCCCAGAGCGGCGTCGCGGCGAGCGAGATCGAGCGCAAGATCGCGGAGCGGAATCCGAAGACCGTCCTGATGATCCTCGATGCCTGCCGCACGCTGGTGAAGTCCGAATTCGATGCGAGCGAAGTCAAGCTGATCAGACGCGATGCCGATCAGGGCAGCCGCATGCTCCCCGGCCGGCGTCCGCTGCCGGGCTTTGTGGTCATGTATTCGGCCTCGTTCGGCGAACAGGCGCTGGAAAGCCTGTCGCCGACGGATGCGGGACGGAACTCCCTGTTTACCGAAGTGCTGCGCACGGAGTTGCTGCGCCCCGGCCAATCGCTCGTCGAGCTGGCCGACCGCGTCAAGCTGATGGTGCGCGCCATCGCGCAGGATTTCAGCGCGCAGCAGGAGCCCGAGATCGTCGAAAACGCGCCGGAAGCCTACGACGTCATGTTGATCGGCTCGGTCGGGCGCGAGCGCTTCCGCATGTCGCAGGATAAATGCGCCGGCGACCTGGCCGACTGGAACCAGATCAAGGCGCTCAAGAAGCGCGAGCTTTACGAGCGCCATCGCCGCCGCTTCGACGGCTGCGCGACCGCCGAGGCCGCGCGCCGCGAAATCGCGCAGCTCGCGCTGTCGTCGGACGACCCGATCGAACCCCCGCCCGTGGCTCCGGGGCGCTCGGTCAGCGAGTGCGACCGGGTGGCCGCGTCCGAGCTCGATCTGGCACGGCCGCCGGAAGTTCCCGGCGTGCTGTTCGAAAAGCTCGATGCCGATGCGGCGATCCAGGTTTGCAGCAAAGCGGTCGCGGAGAACCCGCGCGTCACGCGCTACCTGTTCAACGTCGGGCGCGCCTATCACCGGCGCGGCATCGATCCCAACGTGGATAAGGCCGACCGCACCCGCGCCTTGCGCAGCGCACACCTCGCTTACGACGATGCCGCCAAGCGCGGCTATGTCAGCGCGCTCAACAATCTCGCCGTGCTGTACGAAGTCGGCGACGGGGTCGAAACCAGCCAGTCGACCGCAATCGAGCTGCTCAAGCGCGGCGCGGAGCAGGGGCATCCGCTCGCGATGTATAACCTCGGCATTCACTATCGCTATGGGATCGGCGTCCGCCGCAACTGGAATCAGGCGTTCGAGCTGTTCGCCAAATCGGCCGAGACCGGCTTCGTCTCCGCCATGGTCGAGCTCGGCGATGCGTTGACGGCGGGTCGGGCCGTCAAGAACCCGCGCCGCGGGGTCGAGTGGCTTCAGCGCGCCGCGGATGCGGGGTCGGCGCGCGCCAAATATCTGCTCGGGTTGACCTATTACTGGGGACGCGCCGGAGACAGCCTGACCAACATGGTGCGTGAGGACGAAAGTCTCGCCCTGCTGTGGCTCGGCCGGATGGCCGAAAACGGCGACAGCGAGGCGCAGGCCTTTCTGGCCCAGATGATGCAAAGCGGCGAGGGCCTGACCAGTCCGCAGCCCGAGATCGCCGAGCGGTTCTGGCGCCTTGCCGCTTACGGCGGCAGCGCGTTTGCGCAGGTCAGCTTCGCCGATCGGCTGCGGCGCGGCTTCGTCCTGATGAAACAGGAATACGGCTCGCGCGAAGCGACCGACCTGCTCGAGCGCGCCTTGGCCCAAGGCTCGGCGCAAGCCGCTTTGGCGCTCGCGCAAATCAAGAGAGCCGGCGAGCTCGGCCAGGACAAGAGCCCGATCGAAGCGATGAAGCTCGCCTACCGGGCGATCGACCTCGCGGTGCAGACCGAGACGGCGCCGCGGCGCGGCGAACCGTTCCCCGAAATGGCCGCGGCGCATTTGCTGGCCGAGATGGCGAAAAGCGGCGAGGCGACCGATGCCGCCGGCCGTCCGCTGTTGACGCAGGATGAGATCGACCGCCTGGAGCGCTTCTATGGAGCGGTCGATCCCACGACGCGGCAAGTCAAGATTCGCCGGCTCAGCGTGCTGCTGAGTTGCGGCGCGGGACGCCGCTACGATCAGCGCAAACGGGAATGGGTTTACGCCTATACGTTCGAGCGATCGCGATTTGTCTGGGTGTGGGACTGGGGCCGTGCCGAGTCGCCGACCGAGTTTCAGTTCCGCAATCTCGAACGCGCCGAGGTCAACTGCACGGACAACGGACTGCTGCGCCGGACTTTGATCGACATCTTCGAGCAATCGAAGAAGAGCAAAGTGGCGTATGCGGACCTGGTCGATCAGAAGGTAAGGACTGCGCTTGGTCAGATGGTCGAGCCGACCGTGACGCGCGGTTCAAGCAGGAGAGGACGTCGGCACCGCCGCTGACGTTCGCGAACTTATCGCCGAGGACAGTCGGGACGACCACGCTGGAGATGACAAGATGCCGATCCTGAGCAAAGGCTGGATACTGACGTGCGGTGTAGCCGCGCTGATCGCGGCAGCATGTGTCGGACGTCCCGAGCCCGCCCGGGCGCAGTTCGGCATCAACATCGGCGGCTTCCCGCTTGGGATCAACCTGCACGGCGGCTTTCGCTACCGCGGCGGCCGGCGTCATCGGGCGCCGCGCGGCGAGAAGAGCGAAGACAAGGACATCGGCGACAGCAGACGTCCGGGTAAGCCCGACAAGGTGATCACCTCGGCCGGCGCGCCGACAAGTGCCCAGCAAACCAAGGTGCTGCAGAAGATCGTCAGCAGCGCCACGATCTCGGATGTGGGTTCGACCAAAGACCTGGCCGAGGTTGGCCAGCAGGCGCTCTCGAACGATCGCAAGCGCGACTACACCCAGAAGATCAACGACATCATCGAAAAATTCAAAGAGGAGCAGCGCAACGGCAAGGATACGACTCCGGGCGACGTGACCGCGCACGGCATCGAGCAATCGCTGGAAAAGGCCGTCAAGAACGCAAAGCTCGAGGTGTTCGAGCGCTTCGTCAACGAGGCGTGGACCTCGGAACGCCTGCGCGCCATGATTCTCGATCGTGTTTTCAACGATCTGCGGCCGCTGTTCGAGGGCAACAATCGCGGCAATGCACCGATGGACGTGCTCGACTCCCTGATTCAGCGCACTGCCGAATCCATCTACCGGCGCATCTTCGAGACTTCCGAACTGCTTGCATCGAATCGAAGCTCGGCGCTGTTCATGCAGCGTCTCTACCAGGCCCATGGCGCCCTGGTGGACAACGATCTGCGCGAGTCCGCCGACACGATGATCACGAAAGCCTCGATGAGCGCGATCGGCCGCTATGAGTCGGCAATGCGCCGCGATCCGGACGGCTATGCGCTGCGCTACCGCGCCCAGCGCATCGTGTTCGACTGCCTGTCGGAAAATGTCGAGCGCATGACCTCCTCGGAGACGAAGATCAAGACGATCGGGGAGATCGAGCGCAAGATTGCCGAAACCGGCATCTCCCAGTGCTCGGCCTGGCTGGAAAACCAATTCGGATCCGAGAAGGGCGACCTGAAGCCGCAGAAGCCGATGCCGGTACGCGTGATCTGGTCGGCCAACGGCCCGAAGGACGACCCGTCGATGTACGGACGCATCACGTTCTGAACTTCGTCGCAGCCCGGACGGTCACACCGCGATAACATCGGCAACCCGCCGCCGGGTTCCGGCCTCGGCGGCGCATTTCGCCGTGTGCGCCTCGCGATTGATCACCTGCAGGTTCGGCAATCCCCAGAACGCGAGTAGCGCCGGCCATTCCATGGCGCGATGCTCGCGCCAGACGCGAAACAGCGGCACGCGGTGGTCGACCTCGCTGGTCTTCCACAGCCGCGCCCCCGTTTCGGCGCAGCGGCGCTGTTGCAGGCGGCGCAAGAGCTTCGCGTAGTCGCTCGGCGCGTTCCACAGCCGCCACGAGACCACGCAGGCGGTGTGCCATGTGGCATTCCGGTTGGGTCCGCGATCCCACAGGTCCTCGTGCCAGCCGAGCCGATAGACCGGCTGTCCGCACACACAACAGAAGCCCGCGCCGCGCGTGAATTTCTTTTCCCGATACGGTGCCGGCGGCACACGAAAGCTTGCCGGCAAATCGCTTTTGGGTCCTTCCTGCAGCCGCCATGTCCACCCCTGCGGTGTGCCGCTGCGGCGCGCCAGCGCGCGCGTCAGCCGGTCGGCGCGCAGCGGGTGCGCGCGCCAATATCCATCGATCGCGAGGCGCGGCATCGGCGGCGTCCAGCGGCGATTGAGCGCATAGGTCAGTACCGGCGCCGGGAAGATCGCGGGCAACGCCCGGGTGAGGCGCGCGCGCGCGCGCTGGTTTTGCAATTCGCGTGTTTCGGACATCTTCATCGGCGAATGGCCTTGCTGTCGGGCTCATCCTGCCAGCCAGGCGTAAATCAATTCTATCGGCCGGGATGACTGTTCGTTCCGGCACGAAGCGGACGTCCGTGCGCCGCGGCGCCAGATTTGCGGTTGGTGCTCGCGCCGTTATCCGAGCGTCGTCGTCAGCTCTGCGGCAACACAACCCGGAAGATCGCTCCGCGCGGGATGGCGGCGGAGAAGGAGAGTTCTCCCTTGTGGCGCTCCACGATCATTCGGCAGATCGCAAGGCCGAGGCCCATTCCGTTTGGCTTGGTCGAAACGAACGCATCGAATATCCCCTCGGCGTTTTCCGGGCTCACGCCGAGTCCCGTGTCTTCCACGGCGATCGCGGCGCCGCCGGCTGTGGGCTCCGTCCTGATGTTGAGAACACGCCGGCCGTCGGCGGAGGCCATGGCTTCGAGCCCGTTATTGATCAGGTTGACGATGACTTCCCGCAACTGTCCCCTGTGCCCCGAAACCGGCGGCAGCCCGGAATTGAGGCTCAGCCTGGTTTCGACCTTGTGACCGGCGAGCTCCGGCTGCAGGCTGCGCACCGCTTCGGCGATCAGGTCGTTCACGTCGACCGGGACCTTGTGCGGTTCGCCTTTGGCAAACAGCCCGCGTACTCCGTCCAACACCTCGTTCGCGCGTTGGCTCGCGTCAACCATCCCTTTGACGGCGGCCTCCGCGTGATGAAGATCCGGAGGCGATCTCTTGAGGAAGTTCAAGGTGGCCGCACCCGAGAACGCAATTGCCGTGAGCGGCTGCCTGACCTCGTGCGCGATCGACAACGCCATGGTTTGGAGATTCATCAGCTTGTTGTTCTGCTCGCGCCGCAACGACGCATTCGAGTGCGCGAGCCATATGTAGAGGCGCGTCGTCTCCGCCAGCATCACGATCAGCACAATGCTCGCGGTCAGCAGGGAAAACGCGCGTCCGGCATAGAATCCGGCGCTGAAACGAATGCTGGGCAGCAAGCCGCTGAACGCCAGCTCCAGGATTGTGACCAGCGCGACCACGACCAGCCACAGGTCGAGCAGCGAGCGGCGCCGGCGCAACAGGAGCAGGAGCGCGGCAAGGGAAATCAGCATCGCGAACGATATCGGATAGACCACAATCGGGCTGATGCGGCGCTGGTCGAGAATGATCGGCGGCAGCAGGGTGGCGCCCGCGGTTGCGAGCCAGGTCAATGCACAGACCAGCCCGGCCACGCCCGCCACGCACCACCCGATCGCCGGCAGCGCGCGTGCCCTGGAAGCGGGCGCGACGAGCCATTCTTCCTTCAGCGCCGCGTAGACGAGCAGGGCGGCGGAAAAGCCGATGTGCCAGAAGATGAAGAGCCACGATCCGGTCTGGATGTTCGCTCCCAGAAGCCCGGCCGGTGAAAACGCGCCGGCGAAGGTCAGCGCATGCGGAATGACGATCAACGCGGTGAACAGGTATCCGGTCGCGAGCGCGAGCAGGGCGCGCGAGCGCGAGATCGAGAACTGCGCGTAGAGCAGGACCGCGGTGATCAGGTCGCTGACGAGCACGATCGCGTCGAGCGACGGAAAGAACGCATTGAGCTCGGCGAGCGGCCTGCCGGCGATCGGAACGACTGCGGCGAAGCCGGCGAGCACGACCGCGGCGACCGCGAGCGCGCAGCGCGTTTGCCCCGGTGTCGGCGGCAGGTCCAGCCACGTGTCCGCGGTATCGCTCCGCTCCATTGCCCACCAGCGAAAAAGCTCACAGCACCGCGGTGACTTCAGCTTCGGTCATCGCGTCGACGGCCGCACCAGGACGCCCGGCTCAAACGATCAGCGACTTCATCGCGCTAGGCTATCCGCCCGATCTCAAGGGTTAGTGCAACTATACCTAGGTGCAGGGCGGGCCTTTCGATGGGTAGGATGGGCGGGGCTCGTGAGGCGCCCTTGGCGATCGGAGCGGCGGCGATGGCGCCGGTTCCCGGCTGCCATCGGCCGAAGCGCGTTCGCGCAGCGGAGATTTTGAATTTATCGGCGCACCGCCTAGAATCCAGAATAGCGTGTGTTCAAGTCCTTCAAGGCGCGGGAAATATTGCAATGAGCGACGATCTGATCCGCCAGGATGCCGTAACCATCGTGGCCCGCCTCAAGCGCGGCGAGGTCACGCCGCACGATCTGCTCGACGCACTGGAGCAGCGCATTGCGGCGGTGGACGGTGCGGTGAATGCGCTGCCGACGCTTTGCTTCGACCGCGCCCGCCAGCACGCCGACCGGCTGATGCAGCAGCCGGCCGCGGAGCGGGGCCAGCTCGCCGGGATGCCGATCCCGATCAAGGACCTGGCCGATGTTGCGGGCGTGCGCTCCACACAGGGCTCGCCGATCTACGCCAATCATATCCCGCAGCAATCCGACGTGCTGGTCGAACATCTCGAGGCCGAAGGCGGCATCGTCTACGCGATGTCGAATACGCCGGAATTCGGCGCCGGCGCCAACACCTTCAACGAGGTGTTCGGCGCAACGCGCAATCCCTGGAACACGTCGCGTTCGGCCGCGGGCTCATCGGGGGGCGCCGCGGTCGCGCTTGCGACCGGCATGGCCTGGCTCGCGCACGGCTCCGACATGGGCGGCTCATTGCGCAATCCGGCAAGCTTCAACGGCATCGTGGGATTTCGGCCGAGCATCGGGCGCGTGGCGCACACGCTGAAGGGCGCCGTGCAGACGAATCTGAGCCAGCAGGGGCCGATGGCACGCAACGTCGAGGACTGCGCGCTGCTGCTCGACGCGATGTGCGGCGAGGATCCGCGCGATCCTTTCTCGCTGCCGCGCACGGGTGAATCCTATCTGGCGGCGGCGCGCTCAGGCTGGCGTCCGAAGCGCGTTGCGTGGTCGGCCGATCTCGGCGTGACCATGGTGGACAACGAGGTTGCGGCCATTGCCCGCAAGGCGGCGGAGCGCTTCGCCGAGCTCGGCGCGACGGTCGAGGAAGCGCACCCGGACTTCAGCGGGCTGCACGAGTGCTTCATCACGCTGCGCACCTACGACTTCTACATGCGCAAGGCCGTGCTGCTGCGCGAGCATCGCGAGCTGCTCAAGCCCGAGGTGATCTGGAACATCGAGAAAGGCTTCAAGATCGATCTCGACGAGATGGAGCGCGCCGAGAACCGCCGTGTCGCGCTCACGCAGCGCTACCTCGCGTTTTTCGACAGATACGACCTGCTGCTCACGCCCGCGACCGTGGTCGCGGCCTATCCGATCGAAAACCGCTACGTCGCCGAGGTGAACGGGCACAAGTTCTCCAACTACGTGGAATGGCTCGCGATCGCCTACGCGATCACGGTGTCGTGCGGCACGGCGCTGTCGCTGCCGTGCGGGTTCACGCGCGAGAAATTGCCGATCGGGCTGCAGATCGCCGGGCCGCCGCGCAGCGAGGCGCGCATCCTTGCCGCCGCGAAGCAGATGGAGGATATCCTGGGGCTGCGCGGCGCGACGCCGATCGAGCCGCGCGTCACGCACTGATCAGGCCATCGAGGCGACCTTGATGGCGGCCTGGATGCAGGCAACGAGGTTCGCCAGCATGTGCAGCAGGATGGTGAGCAGGGTCGAGCCGCTGGCCCAGCGAATCCAGCCGAGCAGAAGCCCGATCAGGAAGATTTGCGTGAGCGTGAACGCGTCGTACTGCACGTGCATCGCTGTCCAGCCGGCGGAGGTCGCGATGATCGCCCCGGAGACGCCGAGCCAGGACGCGCTCAGGCCGCGGAACAGGAAGCCGCGGAAGGCGATCTCCTCGCTGATCGGCGCCACGATCACCACGGCGCAAAAGAACAGCGCCAGCGCGCCGGAGTTCTGCGCCGACCGATAGGCGTCGCGCATGAAGCCGGGCACCACCTCGCGCCCGAGCAGCAGGGTGAACAGGTCGCTGGCGACCAGCAAAATCGCGAGAAACAGCACGCCGAGCGCGACCCCGCCGCGGCGCGGCGCAACGAGCGCGAGGTAGCCGCGCGCGCGCCATTTGCGCCGACGTGCGGCAAGCACCGAGACGCCGATCCACGCCGGCGCCGCGATAATCGTGACGAACGCCAGCAGGAAACCGTCATTCGCCATCTTGGGCATGTCGAGGATGCCGGGCGCGGTCGTCTCGTACCAGGCGATCACGGCGATGATGACGGCGAATTGCACGGCAAACCAGGCGCAAACGCCGAGCGCGCCCCACGCGATCGTGCCGAGCAGCCCCCAGGGTGGCGGAGTGATGGCGGGCGGCAAGGTGACAGCGGGCGAATCGGGGCTCATTCGCTCTCGCTAGCGACCATGGGCCGTCCGGGCAACCGTCATTCCTCGCGCGGCGGCGCCTCGGCGGGGCGCTCCCGTGGGAGCGGGACGAGATCGGACGCATCGCGCACCGCCCACTGGCAGATGCGGTAGCCGCTGTGCCTTTCGGCGAGATCGACGTGGATGTGATTTTCGTGAAAGCCATCCGAAGCCGGACCCAGCACGGTGGTGAAGCGGGCGCAGGCGCTTGCCCTCAGCCGCTCGCGCACCGGTTTGTCGACCGCGATGTCGGTCAACTCATGGCTCTTGCCGTTCGCCAGCGTGATGGCGCGGATATCGATGGCGTTGCCCTTGCCATGTTCGCTGATTTTTCCGCCGATGGCACGGTTACGCCCGCGGCACTCGTAAGAGTCGAAATTGGCGACGCCGCCGAGCGCGGCGCCAAGGGTCGCTGCGATCGGGGCCATATCCTCGCGGATCCAATGTGCGAGGGCTTCCGCGGTCGTGCAGCGCAAGACCGCCGGCGGCGTGATCGCCACACGCACTTTCTCCTTCGTGATGACCGCGGAGAGCCGTACCGGATCGTCGATGCCGCACCCGTTGGCGGCGGTGATCTTCGGTAATGGCTGGACCGTTGCGATGTCCGCGGTCAGCCGCAGCTGACAGGCGGAGGGTGCAGGCGGCTCGGCGGCGACCTCTTCGGGAGTGGGGATGATGGGGCGGGGCCGCGGCAGCGGAATGATCGGCGCCTGGGCGGGAATACTCGGGCGCAGGCGCGGAAGTGGTGCTGCATCCCGTGCGTGAACATCCGCGCCAAACAGCGCGGCCATAAGGCCTGCGGCGGTGAAAATCCCCCGCGGGCGATTTCTTCGGCGTGCCATCAAGGCCGTTGCTTCCGCTCGCTAGGATGGGTCATGTGGGTATGCGGGAGAATCCAAGCTGTTTCGGGGAACAATGCCGATCCGTGCCATTCTGTTCGACAAGGACGGCACTTTGGTCGATTTCCAGCGCACCTGGGGTCCCGCGACCCACACGGTGCTCACCCAACTGTCGCACGGCGACGGCGTGGTATTCGACCGCCTGTGCGCAGCCAGTCTCTATGACGCAGCCGGGCGCCGGCTGCTTCCCGGCTCGCCCGTCGTGATCGAAACAACGTACGGATACGGCAAATTGTGGGCGGAGGCGCTCGGCGTGCCGCTGACGCGGGAATTTGTCGACGGCATCGATCGAATGTATTTCCGGGCGACGCTCGATCATCTGACGCCGATGGGCGACGTAAGGGGGCTGCTGAGTGACCTTGCGGCGCGTGGACTTCGGCTCGGCCTGATGACGAACGATGCCGCCGCGAACACGCGGGCGCAGCTGCGACAGCTCGGGCTCGATCGCCTGCTGGAATTCGTCGCTGCCTACGATTCCGGCTACGGCCACAAGCCCGACCCCGACCCGGTGCTGGCGTTCGCGGCGTTCGCCGAGGTTGCGCCTCGGGAAGTCGCCGTGGTGGGAGATACCGAACACGACCTTGCGGCCGCACGCGCAGCCGGTGCGCTCGCAGTCGGCGTTCTCAGCGGCCCCGTGCCGCGCGAGCGGCTGGAGCCGCATGCGGATGTGTTGCTGCCCTCGATCGCGGAGCTGGCCGAATGGCTTTGCGGCCGGGCTTCGAAAGACTAACCTTTGGACTTGACCTCGGGCGCGCAAATGACAAAAAATCCCGTCTAAGACATTAAGAACAAACGGAATTCCCGAGAGGAGGGGACGCTATGCTCGGATTGATGCAGGATTGGCCGCTGCTGTGCCATCGCATCATCGACCACGCCGCGATCCAGCACGGCAACCGCGAAGTGGTCACGCGCTCGATCGAAGGCCCGATCCACCGCACCAATTACCGCGAGATCCGCAAGCGCGCGCTGAAAGTGGCGCAGCGGCTTGAAAAGGACGGCATCAAGCTTGGGGACCGCGTCGCGACGCTCGCGTGGAATACCTGGCGGCACCTCGAGACGTGGTACGGCATCACCGGTGTCGGGGCGGTCTACCACACCATCAATCCGCGCCTGTTCCCGGAGCAGATCGCCTACATCGCCAATCATGCCGAAGACCGGCTGCTGTTTCTCGACACGACGTTCATGCCGCTGATGGAGAAGCTGCAGGACAAGCTCCCCACCATCCAGCGCTACGTGATCCTCACCGATGCCGCGCACATGCCGCAGACCTCGCTGCGCAATGCAGTCAACTATGAGGACTGGATCGCCGAGGTCGACGGCGATTTTACCTGGGCGACATTCGACGAGAATACGGCCGCGGGGATGTGCTACACATCGGGCACGACCGGCAATCCGAAGGGCGTGGTCTATTCGCATCGCTCCAACGTGCTGCATTCGCTGATCGCGCTGACGCCCGATGCGTTCAATCTGTCGGTGCAGGACACCATCATGCCGGTGGTTCCGTTCTTTCATGCGAACGGCTGGACCATCGCGTTCTCGGCGCCGATGTCCGGCTGCCGGCTGGTTCTGCCGGGCATGAAGCTCGACGGTGTGTCGATCTACGAACTGCTCGAAGGCGAGCGCGTCACCATGACGGCCGCGGTGCCGACCATCTGGCTGATGCTGCTCAATCACATGGAGACCAACAATCTCAAGCTCTCGACCTTGCGCCGTGTCTTGATCGGCGGCTCGGCCTGCCCGCGCGCGATGATCGAGAAGTTCGAGAAAACCTACGGTGTCACCGTCGCGCATGCCTGGGGCATGACCGAGATGAACCCGATCGGTTCGATCTGCGCGATCAAGCCGGACTATGACGCGAACGACTACGAGAAGCTGCTCGACGTGAAGTCGAAGCAGGGCGCGGCGCCGTTCACCGTCGAGATGAAGATCGTCGACGACTCCGAGAAGGAATTGCCGTGGGACGGCAAAACCGTCGGCCGGCTCAAGGTGAAGGGCGTCGCGGTCACGAAGGGTTACTTCAAGGGGGAGGGCGGCAACGTGCTCGATCCCAACGGCTTCTTCGATACCGGCGACATCTGCGCCATCGATCCATTCGGCAATATCCAGATCACCGACCGCTCCAAGGACGTGATCAAATCCGGCGGCGAATGGATTTCCTCGATCGATCTGGAAAATCTTGCGGTGGGGCATCCCAAGGTGATGGAGGCGGCCGTGATCGGCATCCGGCACCCGAAATGGGACGAGCGCCCGCTGCTGATCATCATTCCCAAGAAGGGCGAGAGCCCGACGCGCGAGGAAATCCTCGGTTACATGGACGGCAAGATCGCGAAGTGGTGGATGCCGGACGACGTGGTGTTCGTGAACGAGATACCGCACACCGCAACGGGAAAGATCCTGAAAACTGCGCTGCGCGACCAGTTCAAGGAGTACACGCTGCCGACCGCAGTGGCCGCCGCTGAGTAGCGCATCGAGACCCATGAATGACGCTGGCCATATTTGCCCTGGTGGGAGAAGGCACAGCAACGAGATCCAATGGACACCTTCGACTACGTCATCGTCGGCGCCGGCACGGCGGGCTGCATTCTGGCGAACCGCCTGAGCGAGGATGCGGGCGTGACCGTCTGCGTGCTCGAAGCGGGGCCGCGCGACTGGCACCCCTACATCCACATACCGGCCGGCTTCATCAAGCTGTTCTCCATGCCCAAGCTCAACTGGCTTTACACTCAGGAGCCGAGCGAATGGACGGGTGGCCGTCGCATCGTCGCCCCGCGTGGAAAAACCCTCGGCGGTTCTTCGTCGATCAACGGGCACATCTACAACCGCGGACAGCGCGGCGACTATGACGGCTGGGCGCAGCGCGGCAACCGCAGCTGGGGCTACGCGGACGTCTTGCCGTACTTCAAGCGGCTGGAGCGGCGTATCGGCGACGGGGACGAGACGTTTCGCGGCCGCTCGGGCGGGATCACGATCACCGACATCGATTATTTTCATCCGCTGAGCGAGGCGTTCATCGCGGGTGCGGTCGAAATGGGCATCCCGCGCAACCCCGACTACAACGGTGAAAGCCAGCTTGGCATCAACTACGCGCAGCGCGCGATCCTGACGGGCCGCCGCGTCAGCGCTGCCCGCGCCTTCCTGCATCCGGCGATGAAGCGGCCGAACCTCGACGTGCGCACCAAGGTGCATGCGACCGGCCTGATTTTCGAGGGCAAACGCGCGGCCGGCGTGCGCTACCGCAAGGGCGGCCGCAACGGGCCTGCGCTGGAGGTCCGTGCGCGCCGCGAGGTGATCCTGTCGGGCGGCACGTTCAATTCGCCGCAGCTGCTGCAGCTCTCCGGCGTCGGCGCGCCCGATTTCCTGAAATCGAAGGGGATTCCGGTGCATCACGCCCTGCCGGGCGTCGGCGAGAACCTGCGCGATCACTACGCGCCGCGCGTTTCGGTGCGCGTGAAAAACATGAGCACGATCAACGAAAGCTCGCGCGGGCTCAATCTCGCGGCCGAGATTTTCAAATGGGTTACCGGCGGCAAGAGCATCCTCGGGCTCTCACCCACGCAGGTCTACTGCTTCTGGAAATCCGATGACGCGCTCGAAACGTCCGACATCCAGCTTACCTTCACGCCCGCGAGCTATCGTGAGGGCTATCAGGGCCAGCTCGAGCCTGAGCCCGGCATGACCTCGGCGCCGTGGCAGCAGCGGCCGGAGAGCAAGGGCTACGTGCGGCTGAAGTCGGCCGATCCGTTCGAGCAGCCGGCGATCCAGCCGAACTATCTGACCGAGGAGGTCGACCGCCGCGTTCTGGTCGCCGCCATGCGACTCGCGCGCAAGCTGCTCAAGTCGCGGCCGCTCGCGCCGTATTACGACTACGAGGATTTTCCCGGCGACAAGGTGCAGAGCGACGACGAGCTGCTTGGCGCCGCCAAGGAGCGCGGCACCACCACGTTCCATCCCATGGGAACCTGCCGCATGGGTCCGCAGAACGATCCCACCAGCGTGGTGGACGATGAGCTGCGCGTGCGCGGCCTTGAAGGCCTGCGCGTGGTCGATGCCTCGATCATGCCGATGATGCTGTCCGCGAACCTCAACGCCGGCGTCATGATGATCGCCGACAAGGCCTCGGATTTCATTCGCGGCAAGGCGCCGCCGCAGCCGATTATTTTGACGCGGTGACTCTGCCGTGTGGTCTTGGTCCCCTCCGCGCAACAGGTTGCGCGGTTCGTATTTTGCGCCCTCTCCGAACTAAAGCAAGACAAAGCGCGACCGCGCCGCAAGCCGGAACGATAGCCGGCCACGATTGTTGACTCGGGGGAAACCGACGCAATGCCGAACGTCATCAACCTGTCAGAAGCTCGGGACAGGCGGCTCGCCGCCAAGTTCCATCAGGAAATGATTATCGCGAGAGTGACGGGCATCTCAGCGACGCCCGCCACTTCCGACAGTGATGCCGATCCGAGAAACCCGGCTATTGCACCTTGCGGTGATGGGTATTCAGGACCGGGTTCCAGTACTGGATCAGATCACGTTCCTCGGCGAGGCGTGCCTGCTCGCCAGCCGGGGTAGTGTGCGTCATAGCGTGCGTGGCGCCTGCGCGTTTTGCATCGGGCAAGCGTTCGTGACACGGAAGGCGCGCACCTAGACTGTCCGCCTGTCCGATGTAGACCGGCAGCCACTTGTTGCCGGGCATCGGCTTGACGAACATGTAGTTGCCGCCCTCGTTCTTGAGGGCCTGATTCAGATCGGTGAACCAGTAGCGGTAGGTTTTCCCGGATGTGCCGGGCCAGTCGAGCGTATCAGTCATGGGTAGTAAACCGTCCTTCATTGGAGCGGTTGACCGGAGCCGGACAGCCGACTTAGATACAGTTTCCTAGGCTGGCATCTTCATCGGTGTCAGACTCCGGCTTCGTCTACGACGTGCCTTAAGGCCCGCCGCCGAAGCCAGGAACAGCGCCCCGCCAAAAGCGGGGCGTCTGTTTTCAGAATGGTTCATGGATTTGATGAGTCTCCATCGGACATTTCGTCTTGCTGCCCGAATAGCCGCTTCACATCGTCATCCGTGAGTTCTTGGGTAGAATAGATGCCTTTCCGGTATGGAACACTGTAGATTAAGCTCTTTTGGATCATCCTATAGAGGCGAGAAGTCAGCGTTGACCGCTTGTGAACTTCGCCCGTTTTTTTGTATAGGCCCACGATAATCTTGTCTAAAGAAAGTATTCCCCCGGCATCGTTTATGATGCTCACAATAGTGAATTCCAGCCTGTCAGCATCCGAAATACTGAGCTCCTGCATCAGTTCGGGCGGCAGACCTTCGATATCCTCTAAGGTCAAAGTAATATTGCGCATTACATTGGCGGGTTTGATGTCCCGGTGAAGGGATTCAGCGGCCCGACTCTGTAGAAGAACCAAGTCATCAAGCAGGTTGCGAAAGACTTGTTGAGTTCTTAAATGTCTATCTCTTCGCCATTCCTGATGGACATAGCGATTAGCCATCCTATCCTGAAGCTCAATTTGATCGTTGACAAATGGAGCGTACTTAGCGACTATGTCCACGGTTCGGTTCCCTTTCGAATGATGGCGGAGGGGGAGGGATTCGAACCCTCGGCCCGGTGTTCACGCACCGGGCGCCGGAATCGAAGTCCGGTGCCTTAAGCCGCTCGACCACCCCTCCGTTTGATGTTCCGGCACCATGGCCGGGAACTCCTCAATTGGCATCTTTAGCTGATACGAAGGGGGTTCTCGCCGGCTGGTTGAGAGCCCCCTTCACAGTTGAACGAACATACAGGATGTTCCGCTTGGCTGCAAGCCAAAGCGACGCGAATGCGAATCGAATGGAATCCGAATTAACTAACTGTTAACCCATCCCACCAGATGTGGTGGTTAGGAACGCCCACCCACCCCTGTGCAAGTATAGCCCCACCCGTAGTGGTTTCCCCCTGCGGCAGTGGGCAATACTCAGTGTGGCTCACCACGGCGGCGAGTACCGCCAGTGGGGCTGCGAATCACCTCAGCCTAATGGCTGAGCAGGGGGTATCCTGATCAGGCTTTTTGTGCAGCCGCCCGCCTTTTGTGCAGGACGGCGTTTGTGTGCAAAGCCCCTTGTGGGAGAGGGCATCGCGGGGGTGTCAACGTACTCGGGTGGGTGAGGGGTTACGGCCTCACCCCTCACCCGATCTCCTTTGCGGAAACTCTGAGCAGCCCTCTCCCACAAGAGCCTGCCACCGGGCGGGCCGCGCCAGCGGCGCGACCCGGTGGGGAGAGGGCACATCGGCGATGCCCGCTTGCGGCCAGTACGCCGCGCCAGGATGACGGTCCAAGAGATTTCCTCTAGTTACAATCGATGACCGCGACGAGCTCCTTCGACCCGCCCGCGGACACCGCGCCCGCATCGCCGCCGAACGGCGGGCGGTTCACCGGCAACGAGCGCGCGTTCTGGCGGCTGCTGATCCGCGGCGCCGTGTTGCTGCTGGCGACTCTCGGCATCTACCGGTTCTGGCTGGCAACCGACGTGCGGCGCTTTCTTTGGAGCAACACCGAGATCGCCGGCGACGGCCTGGAATATATCGGCACGGCGCGCGAATTGCTGCTCGGCTTCCTGATCGCGATCGCGTTGCTGGTGCCGATCAACGCGGCGTTCTTCCTGGCGGCGCTCAGCCGCGGCGTGATCGGCCAGATTGCCGGGCTTCTCGCGCTCATCGCACTCGCGCTGCTCGGGCAGTTCGCGGTCTATCGGGCACGGCGCTACCGCCTCTCGCGCACGGTCTACCGCGGCATCCGCTTCCATCAGACCGGTTCGGCGTGGCGCTATGCGCTGTGCGCCATCTTCTGGTGGGCGATGATCGCACTCACGCTTGGGCTCGCCTATCCGTGGGCGCTGGCGAGCCTGGAGCGGTTCAAGCTGCGCAACACCTATTACGGCGACCTGCAGGGTCATTTCGTCGGCTCGGGCTGGAAGCTGTTCTTCCGCGGCGCGCTGTTCTGGCTCGTGATTGTTGGTTCATTCGGTTTCGGCCTGCTGATGGCATTCGACGCGGTCAACTGGAGCGCGGTCGGCGCGGCGGTGCGTGGCGGCGGTGACGACATTATGGGCCGCGTGGAGGCGGCCGGCGTGGCGCCCGCGCTCGTGGTTGCCGTGCTGAGCATCGGCTGGTCGATGGTCGCGCTTGCGGTGCTTTATCCTGCGTTTCAGGCGATGGTGCTGCGCTGGTGGATCGCAGGGTTGCGCTTCGGTGCATTGACCCCAGGCTCGCAACTGCGCACGCGCGCGGTGTACGCAATCTATTTGCGCTTCATGTGGATCGCACTTGCCGCAGGCGTCATTCTCGCAATCGGCACGGCGATCATGCTGGCATTCACGAGCGCGCTCGAAGTTGGGATCGGAAAGGGAATGCGCGCGGAGCTGATCGCAACCGCCATCCTGATCGGCACCTATGTCGTCATTGCGCTCGCCTATTCGACGATCTACCAAGCCGCGGTGAAATTCCGGCTGTGGAAAGCGGGCTTCGAGTCGGTCGAGCTTTCCGGCCTCGAAGCCCTCGACAACGTGAAAGCCGTGGGCGCGGCGAGCTCTGCGGTCGGGGAAGGACTGGCAGATGCGCTGAACGTCGGCGGAATCTGAGATGGCAGCTGCGGGCACTGGCGTTTTCTTCGACGGCGCGACCAGCGCACGGCGCGCGGTGCTGGTGGAGCTCACGCGGGACGGCGTCGTGGTGCGCGACGCCGAGGAGCGCGACATGCTCGCGCGCTGGCCCTACGATGAGCTCGATCGACTTGCCGCGCCGGAAGGTGTGTTGCGCCTCGGACATGCCGGGGCACGATTGCTGGCGCGCCTTGAGGTGCGCGACCCGGCACTCGCCGCCGCGATCGACGAAGCCTCGGTGCCGGTCGACCGCAGCGGTGCGGGCGAGCGCAAGAGCCGCCTCAAGGTGATCGGCTGGAGCATCGCGGCCGTCGTGTCGCTGCTGTTCGGTGCCGTGTTCGGCGTTCCGGCGCTCGCCGACAGGATCGCTCCGCTCGTGCCGTTGAGCGCGGAGCGCTGGCTCGGCGAAGCGGTGGACACGCAAGCGCGCCGGATGCTCGACAACGGCACCGCCGGTGGCACCTTCGAATGCGGCACGGGTAGCGGCGAGGCCGAGGGCCGGGCCGCGCTCGCGGTGCTCATCGGCAAGCTGGAGGCCGCGGCTGCCTTGTCGCTCCCGCTCGATGCCAAGGTCGTCCGCCGCAGCGAGGCGAATGCCGTCACGTTGCCCGGCGGACACATCTATCTGTTCCAGGGCTTGGTCGACAAATCCGAAAATCCCGACGAGCTCGCGGGCGTCATCGCGCACGAGATCGGGCACGTTGCGCATCGCGACGGAACGCGCGCGATCCTGCAGTCGGCCGGGCTGTCGTTCCTGTTCGGCATGCTGCTCGGCGATTTCGTCGGCGGCAGCGCCGTCGTGATCGGGGCGCGCGCCGTGCTGCAATCCTCCTATTCGCGCGAGGTCGAGAGCGCGGCGGACCGCTATGCCGTGGAACTGATGAACCGTGCAGGCGGTGACGTGCGTGCGCTGGGTGCGGTGCTCACCCGCCTCGGCGGCGCCGTCCACCCCGGCATCGCGATTTTGGCCGATCATCCTGATACGAAAGCGCGTGTTGCTGTGATAGAGAGCTTGGCGGGGGCGTCTGCGCCGCCTCAACCACTGCTGGATCCTGCCGAATGGCGCGCACTGAAGCGTATCTGCACGGGCCGATAAGGCGGGCGTACTTCGCCCGCCGCATTCAGGCCGACCCGGTTTCGCGGCTTGCCCTCTGGGCGCGCCGTGTTGCGGGCTTCGCCGTGGCAGTGCTCCTGCTGGCGATCGTGATCGTGCGCGGCGGCATCCTGGAGATCATTCCGTCCCTCGGCGCCGTCGGCGGGGCGTTTATTCTCGCGATGATTGCCGTCCTGCTGGCGCTTGGCGCTTTCGTCGTGATCTGGCGCGAGGGACTTCAGGGCTTCGGCATGGCGGTAACCGCGCTGCTCGTCGGCCTCGCCATCCTCGGTTATCCGGCGTATTTGGGGCTCAAGGGCTATCGCTTGCCGGCGATCGCCGACATCACGACCGATCCGATCGACCCGCCGCGTTTCGAGGCCATTGCGCGGCTGCGCTCGCGCGACGCGAACCCGATCGTCTACGCGGGGTTACGCGCTGCCGAGTTGCAACGGGCGGCTTATCCCTCAATCGAGCCGCTAATCGTGTCGGTCACGCCGCAGATGGCCTATGACGCCGCGGTCGAGGTGATCAACAAGCGCAAGTGGCGCATCGTCGATGCGCGCGCGCCGCAGGCCGGCCGGCGCGATGGCCGCATCGAGGCGGTGGCGCGCACGCCGATCTTCGGCTTCCGCGATGACGTGGTGGTGCGGGTGCGCTCTGATCCCGACGGCGCACGCGTCGATATGCGCTCGACCTCGCGCTACGGCCGGCATGACTTCGGCACGAATGCGTCTCGGGTCAGCGCCTTGTCGGAAGCAATCGACGAGGCGGTCGACAATCTCAAGCCGGAGAAGACGCCGGAGCAGGTCAAGAAACCGAAGAAGACCGACGCAAAAGCTAAGAACCAGCCAGCCGATAAACGCCGTTGATCGAGGGCGGTCCCTCGGTTGCGACCTCTCCGCGCGCCGTCATGTCTTCGAGGTGCGCCAGCACGGAGTATCCGGCCGCCCGGACCAGGCGCGGATCGAGCCCAATATAGACGGCGCGCACAATCGTCGGAATGTCGGCTGCGCCTTTGGCGAGCCGGTGCAGGATCGAGGCTTCGCGCGCGCGACGATGGTTGATGTAGGCCGCGACGAACTTGGGCGCGTCGCGCACCTCACCGCCATGGCCCGGCAGATAGATCGGCTCCGGCCGCTGCGCGAGCTTGTGCAGGGAATTCATGAAGTCGCTCATCGCTCCGTCCGGGGGCGCGACAATCGATGTCGACCAGCCCATCACGTGATCGCCGGAGAAGATCAGGTTTGCTTCCTTGAGCGCGAATGCCATGTGGTTCGCCGTGTGGCCCGGCGTGGCGAGCGCTTCGATCGTCCAGCTGTTGCCGCTCACGACTTCGCCGTCAGCGAGCGCCCGATCGGGGCGGAAGTCCAAGTCGTTGCTGGCTTCCATGCGCGGCGCTTCACCCGCGTGAAGGGCGCGCGATGCGCGATGCGGACCTTCGGCGAGCACCTCTGCGCCCGTTGCCGCTTTGATCGCAGGCACCGCCGGCGAATGATCGCGATGGGTGTGCGTGACGAAAACGTGCGTAACGGTCTCGCCACGCACGGCATCAAGCAGCGCCGCGACATGAGCCGGATCGTCCGGACCGGGGTCGATGATTGCCACCTTGCCGTGCCCGACGATGTAGCTCACGGTTCCCTTGAAGGTGAACGGCCCGGGATTGTTGGCCACGATCCGGCGTACGCCGGGCGCGACCTCTTCAGCATGGCCGGGTTCGAGATCGAAAGTCCTGTTGTACGGAATGTCCTCAGCCATCGCCCACCTGGCGTTTTGATCGTGCCAACCCGCCCGGTGTTGAGCGGATCGTCTTCCCTGTGATGGCTGGGGTCGAGGAAATCTGCAAGGATTGAAGGGGCAGGGGAGGGACGAATGAAGCTTACTTGCGGCTTGGCGGTCACGTTATGCGCATTGCTGTCTGGCTTGGGCAGCGCGGCCGCGCAGGCTTATCCCTCGGGCCCAATCCGCTGGCTCGTCGGGTTCGCGGCCGGCGGCACCGCGGACATGATTTCGCGCGACATCGGGAGCGAGTTGGAAAAGGTCCTCGGCCAGCCGGTGATCGTTGAGAATCGCTCCGGTGCAAATGGCGCGACTGCGACGCAGGCCCTGGTCGGGGCCAAACCCGACGGGCAGACGCTGATGATGATTCTCTCCGGTCACATCACCAATGCGTTCCTTTATCCGAATCTCGGCTTCGATCCGCTCAGGGATGTGGTGCCGATCAGCCTGGTGGCGTCGTCACCGCTGGCGATCGTGGCCAACCCGAACGTCGCGTTCTCCGACATCAAGTCCTTGGTCGAAGCGGCGAAGGCCAAGCCGAATACGATTTCATACGCCACGCCGGGCGTCGCCTCGATCCAGCAGCTTTCGCTCGAGCTCATGGCCTTCATGACCGGAACCAAGTTCGTGCATGTACCGTATCGCGGCGGAGCGCCGGCGCTAAACGACGTGATCGGCGGCCATGTTCCGCTCGCGGTCCTGAGCGTGCTGCAGGTCATGCCGCAGGTCGAGGCCAAGCAACTGAAACCTCTCGCCGTCACGTCGAAAAGCCGCACCGACGTTTGGCCTGATGTGCCGTCGATTTCCGAATCCGGTGTTCCCGGTTACGAGGCGGAGCTGTGGTTCGGGGTCATCGCGCCGCCCGGCACGCCCGATGCGATCGTCGACCGGCTGAACAAGGAGATCGCACGCTTCATCAAGTCGGATGCCATGCAGAAGCGTCTCGCCTCGCAAGGTGCGCGCGCGATCGGCTCCTCGCGCGAGGAATTCGCCGCCTTCATGCGCGCTGAACAGGACAAGTGGGCGAAAGTTCTCAAGGAAATCCAGATCAAGCCGGAATGAACAGCTCCGGCCTGCGCAGCCGCAGGCTCTGCACCAGCGCGAAAGTCTTCAGATCCGCGAGCGTTCCGGCATCCGCCATCGTGGCAAGCTCGTCCAGAGCCATTTCAACGACCTCGATCTGCTCGCCGCTTTCGCCGCCACCGGCACCCACCCGATCCTGTTGCGCGTAGGTACCGAGAAACAGCGGCATTCGCTCCGCCGAAATGCCGGGCATGGTCCACGCATTCGAGACTTGTTCGAGGGTTGTCAACCGCACACCGACTTCTTCCATCGCTTCGCGGCGGGCAGTCGTCGGCGCGTCCTCCCCCGGATCGATCAGACCGGCCGGCGCTTCAATGATCGCGGCCTCGCCCGCAACATGCAGCGGTGGCGCGCGCAGCTGCCGGATGAGCAAGGCGGTGCGGCGCAGTGGATCGTAAGGCAACACGCAAGCCGCGGCGCCGTGATCCTCGATCTCGCGTGTGATGGTGCGGCCATCGGCGAGACGGATGGTTGCGATGTAGAGCGTGCACCAGCCGCGATATTTCGGCTCGACCGAAACGATCCCGGCGCCTGCGGAATACGCCACGCTAATGGATCTCCGGCTCCGGTATCGGCAGGTGGCTGCTGAGAAAATCGAAGTCGCAACCCTCATCCGCCTGCCCGATGTGGGCCGAGAACATCGCACCATAGCCGCGCGCGTAACGCGGGGGAGGGGGCGTCCACGCGTCCTTGCGGCGGGCCATCTCCTCGTCGGGGATCACGAGACTGATGCTGCGTCCAGCGACGTCGATTTCGATCGGGTCGCCGGTCTTCACGAAGGCAAGCGGTCCGCCGACATAGCTCTCCGGCGAGACGTGCAGCACGCAGGCGCCGTAGCTCGTGCCGCTCATGCGCGCGTCGGAGACGCGCAGCATGTCGCGCACGCCCTGTTTCACCAGCTTGCGCGGAATCGGCATCATGCCCCATTCGGGCATGCCGGGACCGCCCTTCGGCCCGGAATTCTTCAGCACCAGCACGTGATCGGGGGTGACGTCGAGATCGTCGCGCTCGATCATGCTCGCCATGTGGTTATAGTCCTCGAATGCGAGCGCCGGCCCGCGATGCTTCAACAGGCGCTTCTCCACGGCAGACGGTTTGATAATGGCGCCGCGCGGCGCGAGGTTGCCGAACAGCACGCCGGTCGCAGGCTCGGATGACACCGGATCGCTGATTGGATGGATCACGTCGCGCAAATATACCTTGGCGCCTGCGATGTTCGCGCCGATGGTCCTGCCGGTCACTGTCATGCATTTGAGGTCAAGCAGGCCTGACAGCTCGCTCATCAGCGCACGCAGGCCTCCCGCGTAGAAGAAATCTTCCATCAAAAAAGCGCCCGACGGACGCACATTCGCGATCACCGGCACCTCGCGTGAAATCCGGTCGAAATCCGCGAGCGCAATCTGTGTGCCGGCGCGCTTGGCCATGGCGACCAGATGGATGATCGCGTTGGTCGAGCCGCCCATCGCCATGTGCACTTTGATGGCGTTCTCGAAGGCCGCCTGATCGAGAACTTTCTCGATGGTGAGGTCTTCCCACACCATCTCGACGATGCGCCGCCCCGATTGCGTCGCCATGCGGGGATGGTTGGAGTCGGCTGCCGGGATCGATGAGGCGCCGGGCAGCGAGAGACCGAGCGCCTCGGCGATGGCCATCATGGTCGCGGCCGTGCCCATGGTCATGCAGGTGCCGAACGAGCGCGCGATGCCGTTTTCGATCTCCTCCCAGTCGGCTTCGCTGATGTTGCCGGCGCGCTTCTCGTCCCAGTATTTCCACACGTCGGAGCCGGAGCCGAGCTGCCTGCCGGCCCAGTTGCCGCGCAGCATCGGGCCGGCCGGGACATAGATCGTCGGCAACCCCATGCTGATCGCACCCATCACCAGGCCTGGCGTGGTCTTGTCGCAGCCGCCGAGCAAAACCGCGCCGTCGATCGGATGCGAACGCAGCAACTCCTCCGTCTCCATCGCAAGGAAGTTGCGGTAGAGCATGGTGGTCGGCTTCACCATAACCTCGGCAAGCGACATCGCCGGCAGCTCGATCGGAAAGCCGCCCGCCTGCAGCACGCCGCGCTTTACCTCTTCGGCGCGCTGACGCAGGTGCGTGTGGCACGGATTGATGTCGCTCCAGGTATTGATGATGCCGATCACCGGCCGTCCGGCCCAGTCGGTGGTGTCGTAGCCAACCTGCCTCAGCCGCGAGCGGTGGCCGAAGGATCGCAGGTCGCTCACTCCCAGCCAGCGATGACTGCGGAGATCCTCCGGGCGCTTGCGGTTTGTCATGTGCCGACGTTACTCGACCCTGAGGTTCAGCTTCTGGATCAGCGTACCCCACTTCTGGCGTTCCGCCATGATGAACTCATTGAAGGTCTTGCGGTCGGACACGACCGGATCGGCGATTACCGCGGCCATCCGATCCTTGACGACTGCTTCCTGGGCGATCGTCTTTGCCGCCTGCTCGATTTTCTCGATAATCGCCTCCGATACGCCGGCGCGCACGCCAATGCCGAACCAGGAAGCGGTGTCATAGCCGGGCACGGTGTCGGCAACTGGTTTGAGATCGGGCAGCAGCGGAGTGGGCTTGAGTGTCGTGACCCCGAGCGCGTTCACTGTATTGCCGCGCACCTGTCCGATGACCGATGGTGCATTGTCGAACATCAAGTCAACCTGCCCGCCAACCAGATCGTTCATTGCGGGCGCGCTGCCGCGATACGGAATGTGGTTCATCTCGGTGCCGGTCATGCTCTTGAACAGCTCGCCGGAGAGATGGATGGTCGTGCCGTTGCCGGATGAGGCGTAGTTGAGTTTGCCCGGGTTGGCTTTCGCGTAGTCGATCAGATCCTTCACCGTCCTGATCTCGGCGAGTTGTTTCTTCACGACGAGGATGTTCGGCAGGTTCGCGACCTGCGCGATCGGGACCAGATCCTTCTCCGGATCGTAGGCGAGCTTGGCATAGAGATACTGGTTGATCGCGATCTGCGGCGGCACGATGAACAACGTCGAGCCGTCCGTCGGCCCTTTGGCCACGCGGTCCATCCCGATATTGGCGGCCGCACCCGCGACGTTCTCGACGATGACACTCACGTGCCACAGGGCCGACAGGCGGTCGGCGACGATGCGCCCGATGACATCGGTGGCGCCGCCGGCGGGGTAGGGAACGACCAGCTTGATGGTTCCGACACCGGCGGGATAATTGGCTTGCGCGATGGAGGGGCGCGCAAGAAGGGAAAGCGCCGATGCGGCGAGCCCCTTCGAAATCGTGCGCCGCGATAATTTTGTCATCGTTTGCCTCTCCTGTTAACGCGCGGCTGCAACCGCCGCTCTTGTGATTGCACCCGTTTGCGCGGCAGCAGGTGCCGCGACCGGTGGCGCTTTCCGCGATGAGAAAATAGACAGCATCCGACTTCGAGCACAAGCCGGACAGCTTGTCAGGTCAGGGGCGCTTTCCGACGGGAGCGAGATGCGGGGGATACCATCGCAGCTCGACATAGGCCCGCTCGTCCGGGAGGCTCTCGGTGAAACCAAGGCGCCGGCACATCTTGAGGCACGGCGCGTTGCTGATCATGACCTCGACCCGCGTGCCGCGTCCGCGCGCGGCCCACTCCTCCATCAGCGCGCGGGTGATCGCGGGGCCGAAGCCCCTCGCCTGATGCTGCGGCGCCAGCAGGAAATCGACGAAATAGACGACATCCGTCTCATCCTGCTCGACGAAGCGCCCAATGTCGTGGCCGTCGAATCCGATGATCGAATAGATCGCGCCCGGGTAGGTGCTGCGGTAGGTCGCGGTCTGCGAGCGAAATTGCGACTTGAGCAGGTGGTCGATCATGGCCGCGGGGAGTCCGGACTGGCGCAGCATGATGCCGTTATGCGCGGCAAACAGTTCGAACAGGAACCGTTCGTCGTCGGCGCGCTCGGGGCGGAAGATGAAATCGCCGCGCGGGGTCTTGATCGTGCGTACCTCGCTCATCCGGCGGCACCCGTCACAGCGGCATGGAAATCCGCGCGTCGCTGCGGCATGATCGCGCGTGTGCAAGGCGCATGAGAAGGTGAGGGCGCATGAACGAGCGTTTGTTGCAGATCGAGGATTTCAAGCCGCACGTCGGAGAGATCGTCCGGTTCAAGGGGACGCGTTTTGCCTTCCCGCTCGACCGCATTATCAGCGACCGGCGCCGCCTGCCAAAGGGCGCGAAGCGGCGGCCCTTCATCCTCATTTTCCGCGGCGCGAAGGAACGCGAGCATCTGCCGGATGGCATCTACGAATGCGAGATCGAGGGCGGGCCGACCCACCAGATTTACGTGAACCCGATCCACACCCCGGAGCCCGAATGGCAGGAGTATCAGGCGGTGTTCACCTGAGCGCGCACCGTCAGTTGCGCGACGGGAAGATGCCCTGCAGCGCGATGCAGAAGTTGAGCGTGAGGTAGGGCTGGATGTTGGTGTGCGGCTGGTTGCCGCCGGTGTTGCTGATGACGGTGGGAGAAAGCGTCGCGTTGAAATTCCCCGGGCTATAGAGGGTGACGTTGAAGGTCCCGCTCGGCGTGATGGCGCCGTTGGCAATGCCGAACACGCTGCTGCCGGCGGGGGCCGGCGTGTTGTTCGGAGCGGGGTTCGTGGTGGTATCCGCCATCAGCGAATGCGTATGCGCGCCATTCTCGCTGCCGATCAGCGTGTGGGCTTCCTCGCCAGCCCGAACGCCAATGTTGTTCTGCGGCCCGAAGCTGATCGGAAGGCGGCTGCGCAGGTCGGGCAGCCCGAAGGTCACCCGCCCGTCGCCGCCGAACGTGGTGCCGAGCAGAGAGAACAGCGCCTGATTCTGGTTGATCGGGAGAAGCTGTCCATTGCACTGCGCCCAACTCTTGGGCGCGAAGTTGAAGGAAAAGATTTCGATCTGGCCCAGGAAGGGGGTGCTCATCGGTTTGCCTCTCTCAACCGCGCGGCGGGAACACGCCCTGCATCGCGATGCAGAAGTTCAGCGTGAGGTATGGTTGCATGTTGTTGTGGGGCTGGCTCTGGCCGGCGACGCTGATCGCGGTCGGCGACAACGCGGTCGTCGCCTTCGAGGGATTGGGACTGTAGATATTTGCGTTGAAGGAGTTCTGCTTGGTGCCGGCCGTGGCCAGACCGGGCTGGTTCTGCGCGGATGTTGCTGTCGTGCCCTGGTTGGTCGTGGCGCTGAAGAAGTGGCTGTGCGACGGGATCTCTGTGCTGAGCAGGGAGACAGTGGGCACGCCGACCTGCTCTCCCTGGGCATAATCTTGCAGCCCGGGCCCCTGGCCGAAACTGACAGCCGTCTGGTCCTGCAGGTTGGGCAGCGCGAAGGTCGATTTGCCGTCGCCGCCGTACATCGTGCCGAGCAGCGAAAAGAGCGCCGTGTTCTGCGAGATGGGCAACAACTGGCCCTGACAAAGCGCCCAGCCGGTGGGCGCAAAATTGAAACCGAATATCGTGACTTCAGCGACGAAGGGTGAGCTCATGGCCGTTCACTCCGAAAATCAGGATGCCGCGTTTCCGTGCCGGCCTAGTTCGGGCTCGGGTAAACGCCGAATAGCGAGATGATGTAGTTGAGCACCAGAAGGGGCTGCCGGTTCTCGTGTGGCTGATTGCCGCCGGAGTTCGCGATCGTCTGCGTGGCGAGCGTGTTCTGGTTCGCCCCGCTGTTGGCGACATAGACGAACGAAGCCGTCGCCGCGCCCGATTGCGTCTCGTCGCTCAGGATCGTGCTGCCGCTGGGCGTACTCGTGTTGCTGGCGGTGTTGCCGGTGATGACCTGAACCAGATGATTGTGGCTCGGCATCTGCTGCGTCGTGATCGTGACGGCTTCGACGCCGCCATTCTGCCCGATGGCATAGCTGGAGAGGCCGCTCCCCTGTCCCATGTGTACCGGCGCACGGCCGCGCAAATCAGGCAGATTGAACGTCGCTTGCCCATCACCCCCATAGGTCGTGCCGATCAGGTTGAACAGGGTCTCGTATTCCGAGATCGGCAGCGACTGCCCCTGACACGTCATCCAGCCCGCCGGCGCGAAGTTGCCGGCAAAGATCAGGATCTGTCCGACGTAAGGACTTGACATGGCGGATGCTCCCCGAGCCTCTCGATATCGGTGTACGCTACCGCACCCCACGTTCAGGCACAATCCCGCTTCGCAACTTTTTGACGAAGATTTGGTAACAAAATCGATCTGGTCGCAGGGGTGAGATCGCACCATGACCGGTTGTTTGACGCCGAATAGCTGGCGAGCATAACATTTATTGCGGTGAATGTTTTTCCGCGCGCGGGGGGAAGCTGTGATGAGGGATCTCAGTCGTCGCGCATTTCTCGGCACCTCGTTGATTGCTTGCGAAACCTTGCGTCATCCGGTTGCGGCCCTAGCGGCACAGTGTGTGACCGGACCGTTGCCGGCTTTTCTGCCGAACCGATTGACGGTCGACTGCGCCTCGCGCGTGAACTTTCGCACTTTTCGGCAGAACGCGAGTTACCTCGGCCTGACCGGTGTGGTCAGCATGACGTTCGTGCGCGGCAGCCAGGGCACTTATCCGGCGGGGAATCTCTTTCTCTATCCGTGGCTGAAGCCGAAGGGCGCCGCGCTCGGAGCAGGCAAAGCGTGGAATTGCGTGATGCCGACCAGTACGACGCTCTCCGCAGCGGCGAGCCCGATTCCCGGAACGAGCCTGCCGATGGACGAATACTTTTGCCGCCTGGTGGTTCAGGCGCCCTGGACCTCATTCATCGGCGTGACGGTGGATGAGCCGCACAACACCGCCGATGCGCGCCTCGACTGGTTCAGCAACATCGACCGGCTTGCCGACGGCAAAGGCATCGGGATCGACTGGACCAGCGCCAATCTCAATCACCCATGGTTCGGCGGCAGCCATTTCATCCCAAGCAGCGACACCTGTTACGGGAAGGCCTGGCGCCAGCTCATTGCCGGCGGCCTGATGCAGGCTTCGTCGGGCGTGTGCTGAAAGCGAGGGAGCGAACGATGCGACGGTCAGCTTTTCTGATTGCGGCTGCGGTTTCGCTCGCTTTCGCGAACCCGGCCGCTGCTGCCAACGCGTCGTTTGGATGCGAAGCGGCTCAGCCCGCCGTGTGCTATTTCCGGATTTTCTATTATCCGCAGTACAATCGGCAGATCATTCTACCCGCTGCCATGAAGGTGACCGTGCCCTGGATCAACATCGGCCGTGACCGCTATTGCCTAAGCGTCGGCACGGCACCCAGCTACGATTGCTCCCGCAAGCTGATTACGAACGGTTACAATCACTGACCGGCGTCGCCCGGCCCCGCGCGGTCGCGACTGCCCTCATTGCTCTCGTTTGCTTTCCAGCCGCGACCTCGTAGCATCCGCTCGGGTCGCTGCGCTGTTCCGCCGGCACCTCTGAGGCGGTCACGTGCATCCTGGCGCAGCTCTCACCACAGACGTCCCCTACACGGCAGGCTTCTATCGCGAGATGGCGCCGGAGCACCTGGCGTTCGCAACAATCGCGGCAGGATATGCGCCGAGCGCGGCGCGGCGCCCCAAGCGGATGCTCGAGCTTGGATTTGGCCGCGGCTTCGGCCTCGCGCTGCTTGCGGCCGCCAACCCGGATGTCGCGTTTGAAGGTCAGGAGGTGAATGCCGACTATGTCGCGCATGCACAACACCTCGTCACGCTGGCCCAACTTGAGAATGTGACGCTTGTCCGCACCGCCTTTGAGGAACCGGCGGCGCAAAACGGCGGTCGGGATGTCGATGTCGTCGCGATGCACGGCGTCTTTAGCTGGATATCGAAGGCGGCGCGCGACGCCGCACTCGCTATCGTCGGCAAGCGCTTGCGGGCGGGCGGACTGTTCTATGTCTCGTACAACTGCATGCCGGGCTGGGCCCCGAAGCAAGCGATCCGCGGGCTCGCACTCGCGGTGAAACAGCGGGTTCCCGCAGACGCGCTGGAGCAAATGAAGACGGCGCTCACGATGCTCTCCGGTCTGCGCCAAGGCAATGCGATGTATTTTGCCGCCAACGCGGCCGCCGCTCGCCACTTTGATGAAATGCTCGGCATGGATCCGCGGTATCTCGTGCACGAATACCTCGCCGAGCACTGGGATCCGATGCATTTTTTCGAGGCAGTCTCCGAGATGGCGGCCGCCCGACTGAGCTACGCGGCGTCGGCCACGCTGACGGAAAATCTCGATCAGTGCTCGGTGCCGAAGGAGGTGTTGCCGCTGCTCGCGCAAATAAAAGACCCGGTGCTGCGCGAAACTTTGCGCGATTTCGGAGCCAACAAGCAGTTCAGGCGCGACATCTATGCGCGCGGCGGTGCGCCGCTCGCCGCCGAAGAGCGGCGCCGCGCGTGGGGAAGGGTTCGATTTCTGCTGGCCGTTCCGCGCCAGCGTGTCACGTTCAAATTTTTGGGCCCCTTGACCGAACTCAACGGTAATCCATTGCTCTACGCACCGCTGGTGGATCGTCTCGATCGATCGGCGGCGACCTTCGCGGAACTCCTCGCGGTTTCAGAACTCGGCGAGAGCAGGATTGGTCTGTTGATGGAGTGTCTCACGCTGCTCGTCCATTCCGGGCAGGTCTTTCCTCTGTCCGGATCGGACGCCGACACCGAGCCGGCGCAGCGGTTCAACCGCGCCGTCATCGCGTGCGCGCGCGAAGGAACAGTGTTCGATAATCTGGCCGCGCCGCTCCTACGCAGCGGGGTACCGATCAGCGACTTCGGCTTGCTGGCGCTTTCGGCGCTCCTGGAAGGCAAAGGTCACAACCCCGACGCCGCGGGCACGCACGGTTTGGCAATATTGAAGGCGCTCGGGCGACGTCCGCTCAAGGAGCTACAGCCGATCGAGCGCGACAACGACGCGATTGATTTCCTCGCACGGCATATGCAGCCCATTCTCGAAGAAGCGGTTCCGGTTTGGCGCCGTCTCGGCGCCATCTAGGCCACGATCCGTAGAACTACTGTCGTAGACAAGCGACATGATCGTAAACGCCGGTTCCACTGAGGAACAGGTTGGAGTCGATCAGCGTCCAACAACTTTTCCTTGTGCGGCCCGGAGGCGGCGGAGTAAGTTCGCCCCAACGTCGGGAAGCGAGCCGCGGCATTGGGGGTGGATGCGTGAAGCGGCCCGCAACGCGCGGACGATTTGGCGTCCGTTGGGACGGGGAGTTGCGTCATGGCAGGCACGCTGGACGGCCAGCTTTGGTTCATTAACAACGGTGCGCCCGCCGACGCGGTCACCGGCCACCTCAATAGCGATGGCAGCAACGTCACGCAGGAGGGCATCCAGGCCGCCGACCATCAGTCGGTAGCACTCGCCGTCGATATTGCCGCCGGATACTACTTCACCATCACGGGGCACCTCACTCTTGAAATGCGCAGCGTCACCAACCCCGCGGTGGTGCTGCACAGTGTCCAGATCGGCAACGATCTCAACACGGCCGGCACCGGCGATGACGACATCGTCAACACGCTGGCGATCGACCCTTTCACGCACACGCTTTATGTCGGATTGTGGGGGCAGGATGTTGCCCATACGGGCATCGTCAAGGTCGATTATAACCCGGTCACGGGCGCCCTCGACACCAACAACACCGCGGCTTACGGCTCCGCTGGCGTGTACGACGCCAACACGCAATATCTGGTCAGCAATCTCTCGACCTTCACGGACGCGCGCGACTTCTTCATCGATTACGTCAATCACAAGCTCTACTTCACCGACGACGACAACCAATACAGCATCGCGCCGTTTCACGCGACAAACAACATCTCGGTCCTGACCTACAACGCGGGCAATCCGGGCGCGACCATTACGCAGCTCACGACAAACGCTCAGTTCCCGACCAATCAGAGCAGCGGCATCATCGGTCCGATGGCGGTCGATATCGCCAAGGGGCTCGTCTATTTCGAGACCAATCACGTCGGCAACAGCACCGGCACGCTCTGGTACATGCCGGTTGCCGGCGGCACGGCGACGCAGCTCGGGCTGCCTGCTGGTACTGCGGTCGGCTTCGGCGACATTCCGCAGGGCGGCATCTCGATCGACCAGCAGTCGCATTACATCTTCATCACGGTGCAGTCGGGCAGCGCTTTCGCCGGCCCCGACCAGATACTGCAGGGACAGCTGAGCGCCGACGGCCACAGCGTCACCAGCTGGGTCAATACCTATTCGCTCGCGACGCTCGACGGACACGCGCCGGACGTGGCTGCGCATGTTGCCGATACGTGGTTCGATCAGCTGCCGACGCTCACGCTCACCGGCACTTCATCCCATGTTGCCGAGCAGGGCGCGAAGGTGGACCTCACCAGCGCCGCGACGACGACCACGGACACCGATGGCAACCATCTGGCCAGCCTGACGGTGCACGTCAGCGCCGGCACATTCACCGCGAACGAGAGCAGCTCGAGCGACGATAACCTGACCGTCAACGACGCCGGCGTATTCAAGACCAGCGGCACATTTGGCGCCACCAACATCACGATCAGCTACGTCAGCGGGACCGAGACGCTGACGCTCAGCGGCTATGACACGCTCGCGAACTATCAGAGCGCGTTCGACGCCATCACCTTCCACTCGACCGGCGACAACCCGACGGATTACGGCTTAAACAACACCCGCACGATCCAGTGGACGGCCAGCGACGGCGCGCGCAACGTGCCGTTCGGCGCCCAGAACACCCAGTCGACGACGATCACCATCGACGCGCAGAACGACGGACCGAACGTTCAGGTGCTGGGCGGCAACAGCGCGTCGATTGCGGTCAATGAGACCAACAGCGGCATCAACCAGAGCCGCAGCCTGACGATCACCGACCCGGATTCGCTGACCGAAACGCTGACGCTGACCAATTTCACCAACAGCGGACCGACCGGAGGCATTTCCGACGCGACGCTGCAAGGCTACTTCTCGATCCCGTCCTCGGTGGGCATCACGCAAGCGACCGGCAGCGCGTCGTTCAACTGGACATTCAACTCGGGTTCGGAGGCGTTCAACTTCCTCGGCGCCGGACAGACGCTGACCCTCAACTACAACATTCACGACGTCGATTCGAACGATTCGAATGGGCCGGGCTCTGCGTCGCTGTCCGACGACCAGGCGATCTCGGTCGTGATCACGGGCGTCAACGACGCGCCGGTGGTGACTGCGGGCAATACGACCCCCTATACCGAGAACGATCCGGCGACGACGATCTCACCGTCGGCAACGATCGCCGATGTCGACTCGCCCGATTTCAACAACGGATCGCTCACGGTCGCCTTTACCGCCAACGGCACGGCGGCGGACCAGCTCACGATCCAGAATCAGGGAACCGCCGCGGGGCAGATCGGCGTCAGTGGCGCCACTATCACCTATGGCGGCCTGACCATCGGCACATTCACGGGCGGAACCAACGGCAGCAATCTGGTTATCAGCTTCACCACGACGGATGCCACGCAGGCCGCCGCGCAGGCGCTGCTCGACCACATCCAGTACGCAAACAACTCGGACAATCCGTCGACGGCGACGCGGACCGTCACCTACACGCTCAACGACGGTGACGGCACCGCCAACAGCGGCACCAATACCGGCACTGCAACCGCGAATATCACCGTGACGGCGGTGAACGATCCGCCGGTGAACAACAAGCCGGGCTTGCAGATCGTCAACGAGGACGCGGCCCTCGTCTTCAACGCCGCGCACAGCAACCTAATTTCGATCAGCGACCCCGACGCGCAGAGCGGCAACGAGACCGTGACGCTCGCAGTCAATCACGGCACATTGACGCTTGGAACGACCCTCAACATCTCGATAGACGCGGGCGCCAACAATTCGAGCACGGTCACGTTCCACGGCACGCTCGCGAACGTCAACACCGCGCTCAATGGGCTGAGCTATTCCGCCACCGCAAATTTCAACGGCAGCGACACGCTGACCATCACCACCAACGACAATAGCAACAGCCCGACCTCGCCCAACAATCCGCTGCAGGACCAGGACACCGTCGCCATCACGGTGAGCCCCGTGAACGATGCGCCGACGGTGGTCAACGGCACCAGCGTGTCGCTTGCCGCGATCGCCGAGGACACCGCGAGCCCGCCCGGAGTCGCAGTCAATGCGCTGCTTTCCACGCATTTCTCCGACGCGCTCGACGACCAACTCGCCAATGGCGGATCGGCACCGAACAATTTCGCCGGCATCGCCGTCATTCAGAATTCGGCGACCGGCGGTCAGGGCACTTGGGAATATTCGACGAACGGTGGCGGGAGTTGGACTCCGTTCCCAGCCGGCATCACGTCGACCACCGCGCTGCTGATCGCCGCCACTGACATGATTCATTTCGTGCCGGCTGCAAATTTCAACGGCGCGCCCGGCTCGCTCACGGTGAACCTGGTCGACGATTCTTCGGGCGCCATCACGACCGGCGGCATGGCGGATCTGACCATCACCGGCGGGACGTCGCGCTACAGCAGCGCCACGATCACCATCGGCGAGACCGTCAATTCGGTGAACGACGCGCCGACCTTCACCGGCCTTGATAACACGCCGACCTTCATCGAAGGCGGTGCTGCGGTCGTGCTCGACGGCAACGCGCTTGCGCACGACGTCGAGCTCGACGCGCTCAACGCCGGCAGCGGCAATTACAACGGCGCGACGCTCACGCTCGCGCGCCACCTCGGCGCCAGCGCGCAGGATGTGTTCGCCGCGAGCGGCACGCTGCAGCTCACTGCCGGCAATGTCATCGTCAGCGGGACGACGGTCGGGACGTTCACCAATACCGGCGGCACGCTCGCGATCACGTTCAACTCCAATGCCACGACCGCGCGGGTCGCCAGCGTCCTCGACCAGGTCACCTACTCGAACACGAGCGACGCACCGCCGTCCTCGGTGCAGATCGACTACACCCTCAACGACGGCAACGCCGGCAGCCAGGGCTCGGGCGGCGCGCTCGCGGCGAACGGCAGCATCACGGTCAGTATCACGCCGCAAAACGATGCGCCCGATGTGACGCCGAATTTGCCCACCGCAGTGACCTATGTCACCGGCCAGAGCGGCTCAGTCGGGCTCCTGTCGACCGGCGCGGTGAGCGATCCGGACCAGCCTGCAAACTTTAACGGCGGCGACCTGACGGTTGCGATCGGCTCGGCGCAGGCTGGCGACGAGATTGTATTCAACGCTACCTCGCCGTTCACGGACAACGCCGGCACGCTGATGGATGGCGCGACCGCCATCGGAACGATCACAGGGCTTGGCAGCAACTCGGTCTCCATCACGGGTCTGACCGCGGCGGCGACGCCGAGCGAAGTGAGCAAGCTGCTCGAGGCGTTTGGCTTCGATACCACTTCGGCCAGTACCGGCGACCGCACGGTGACCTTCACATTCCACGACGGCGGCAACGTCGGCGGCGGGGCACCGGGCGCCTCGGACGCCGTCACGCAAACCGTCCACGTAACGCAGCCGGTCACCGGCCAGCTCTACTATCGCATCAACAACGGTCCCGACGACCAGGTCGGCGCGATCCATGCCGACGGTTCCGGCCACACCACCGTCTATTCCACTGGGACGAACGAAACCTCGATCGCGATCGATCCGGCGGCCGGACTCGTATTTACCGTCGGAGTTGGCGCGCACAGCACCTTCGACGGCGTCAGTGTCCACAACATTCACACCGGCGCATTCATCACCAAGTTTATCTTCGGTCCGGATACGGGGGCGGCGACCGACGACGTGGTGCAGGCGCTGGCACTCGATCCGTTCACGCATACGCTCTATGTCGGCGATCGCGGTCTGACTACCGATACGACCGGCGTCAGGACGCTCACCTATAACCCGACGACCGGCCTGCTGACCGATAACGGCTTCCTGTTCACGGCGACCCAGACCGAGACGACCCCGGCCGATCCTGCGACGACGCAATTCACCAACGCGGTCGCGCTGTCTTACGACCACGCCAATCATCTTCTGTACTACGCAGATGATGACTCGGGGCTCGCCACCGCTCCATTCCATCCGACCAATGGGGTCTATGTCGTCGACACGACGGGACCAACATTCACGCCGATCGAATTGACGAGCAATGGCAATCTCGCCGGCCAGTTCCCAACCGATGGCTCCAACGGCAAGATCGTCGGCCTCGCGGTGGATGTCGCCCATGGCATCGTCTTCTTCGAAACGAGCGACACCGCCAACTCCGCTAAGAACGCCTTGTGGTGGGTCAACGCGAGCGGCGCAAATCAGACGGCCACACAAATAAGCCTGCCAGGCGGCGTCAGCCTGAACTATGCCGGCGATGCGGGCGCGGGCGGCATCGCCGCGGGCCTGACCTTCGACGCGGCGAACCAACACCTTTACCTGACCAATGCCTACCAGGATGGCGCGACCCACAATGTGGGCGCGATTTACACGCTGCTATGGGACAACGGGACCAAGACCGTCAGCTCGGTCACCTCGTTCGACACCGCCACGCTGGTCGGACAAGCTCCCGGCACCGTCAGCGTACTCGATGCGCCGAGCGTCACCGCATTCGACGATGCGCCGACTCTGGCGGTGACGAGCGCGGGCGCGACATTCACCGAATCCGCGACGAACCCCGCCTCGGGGAACAACACTCCGGTGACATTGCTCAACAGCTCGACTGTGGGCGATCCGGACGGCGCCGGGAATCTGGCGGGCGCCACGGTATCGATCTCGAGCGGGTTCCTGACCGGCGACCTGCTGTCGGTCACGCTCACCGGCAACATCACGGTTCAAAGCAACAGCGGCGGCGTGCTGGTGCTCACGGGCACGGACACCTTCGCGAACTATCAGACGGTGCTGAACAGCGTCCAGTACACCTCCACCAGTGAGAATCCGACCAATTACGGCGCGGATACCTCGCGCACCATTACCTGGAGCGTGACCGACGGCGTCCTCAGCAATCCGACGCCGATCACGACGACCGTGGCCGTCGCGGGGACCAACGACGCGCCGGCCAACACCGTGGGGGGTGCGCAGGCGGTCAACGAGGACACCTCGCTGGCCTTCACCGCCGGCAACACGATCAGCGTCGCCGATGCCGACAACCAGTCGCTGTCGGTGACGGTTTCGGCATTGCATGGCGGCGTGACGCTCGGCTCGGTCACCAATCTGACCGTAAGCGGCAACGGCACGCACAGCGTGACGATCTCCGGCACGACGACCGATCTCAACAGCGCGCTCGCGACGCTGAGCTACCAGGGCGATGCCAACTTCAATGGTGCCGACGTCCTGACCGTCGCCACCACCGACGGGATCGTCGGCTCACCGACGAGCAGCACTGTCAACATTACGGTGAATGCCGTGGACGACGCGCCGTCGGGCGCGGACAACGCGGTATCGACGCCGGTGGGCACGCCATACGTGTTCGACACTGCAAACGTGTTCGGCTTCAGCGACGCGGTCGATCAGGTCCCGTCGGGCTCCTCGGCGAACAGCTTTGCGGCGGTCAAGATCACGACCATTACCCTGCCGGCGGGAGCGACGCTCCAGAACAACGGTGTCACCGTCAATGCCGGCGATACGATCTCCGCAGCCGACGTTGCGGCCCACCATCTGGTGTTCACGGCGGCGTCCGGCGCCGGCGGCGCCAACTACGCGCACTTCACGTTCCAGGTGCAGGATAACGGCAGCGCGGTTGCGCCCAATGCGAATCTCGACGCGACGCCGAACCTGATGACCATTAATGTCGGCTCCGGCTTCGGCCCGACCGCGGCGGCGGACAGTTATCCCGTGCTGGAGGCCGCGACCGTCACCGGCACGGCCGGCACCGGCGGCACTGGTGTGTTCCATAACGACAACGGAACCGGGCTGACCGTCACCGCGGTCAACGGCTCGGGCGGCAATGTCGACAACAGTACGGCAGGCACTTACGGGCACCTGACGCTCCATGCCGATGGCAGCTTCAGCTATGTGGCCGACCAGACAGCCGTGATCGATGCGGTGGGCAGCGCTACGCATCCGATCGACACGTTCAACTACACGGTGACCGACGATCAGAGCCTCTCGGCGACGACGACCGTCAGCTTCTCGGTCGACCGCCCGCCGACGACCGCCACGCACACGGTCGATGTCCCCGAGAACACCTCGGTCGGCCCGGTCTCGGCCAACGACGTCGATCCGGACGGCGATCCGCTGACGGTCACCGCGGTGTCCGGCGGGGCGGTCGGCGCGCCGCTGGCCGGCACCTACGGCTCGGTCACGATCAATCCGAACGACACCTACAGCTACTCGGCCGACAACACGGCCAACATCAACGCCGCCGCCACCGGCTCGCATCCGATCGACATCTTCACCTATACGGTCGACGATGGCCTCGGCGGAACAGCGACGGAAACCTTCCACTTCTCGGTCGACCGCACACCCAGCGCGGTTACGGACAACGATCCGGCAAACGACAATGTGTCGCTCAACGGCGCGGTGACGGAAGGCGCCGGCGCCGGCACGACGGTCGGCATCACGGGGTTCGCCACCGATCCGGATGGCGATGCGATCGCCTATTCGCTGACCGCCAACCCCGGCGGGTTCTTCACCATCGATTCGAGTACCGGTGTCGTTTCCGTCGCCACCAATGGCGCGACCGGCATCGACTTCGAGACTGCGCCAAGTCACGCCTATTCGATCACGGTACAGGCCGCCGACGGCCACGGGCTGACCACCTCGCAGAGCTTCACCATCGCGGTGAACGACGCCGCGGCCTCGGCGCCGGCGGACAGCGATACGGCGACGGCGGATTCCGTCGTGGAAGGGGCTGCGGCGAACACCTACACCGGCCTGACCGCGTTATCGAGCGACCCGAACGGCGGAACGATCGTCTATTCGCTGACCAGCAATCCGGGCGGCGCGTTCAAAATCAATTCGTCGAATGGCCAGGTTTCGGTCAACGATCCGGCGGCGGTCAACTACGAGAGCGCTCCGGGCCACGCGCTGACGGTCACGGTGCAGGCCGCCACGACCGGCGGCACATTGGTCTCGACGCACGATTTCAGCATCGCGATCACGAACGCCAGTCCGTCGACGCCCACCGACGGCGACGGCACGGCAAATTCGGTCACCGAAGGCGCGGCGGCCGACACGCTGGTGCATGTCACCGCCGCGTCGACCGACGTGAACGGCCCGCCGGTCACGTATTCGATCACCTCCGATCAGTCGAGCGGCGGTTTCAAGATCGACTCCGCGAGCGGCGTCGTATCGGTCGCGGACGCAACCAAGATCAATTACGAGACCGCGCCCGGGCATGCCTACTCGATCACAGTCCAGGCAAGCGACGGCGCCGGCGGCACGAGCTCGCAAAGCTTCTCGATCGCAGTCGGGGACGTTGCGCCGACGGCGGCGGACGATACCTACGATGGGACAAACTCGGTCAACGAAGACCAGACCCTGACCGTCGCGGCAGCCGATGGCGTGCTGGCGAACGACAGCGATGTGAACGGTGGACCGATCACCGCGGTGCTGGACTTCGGCCCGACGAACGCCGCGTCGTTCACGCTCAATCCGGACGGATCGTTCAGCTATACGCCGGCCGCGGATTTCAACGGCACCGACAGCTTCACCTATCATGCCTTCGACGGCTCGCAGTCGAGCGGTATCGTCACCGCCACCATTACGGTCAATCCGGTGAATGACGCGCCGGCGCTGTCCGGCGTCGGCGATGCAGGCGATACGCCGGCATTTACCGAAGGACTGGCCTCGGTGCGCCTCGATACCGGCCAGGATGCGTCCGTCAGTGATTTCGAGCTCGACGCGTCGGGCGCCAACTACGAGGGAGCCTCGCTGTTGGTCCAACGGCTTAGCGGCCCCAATCCGGATGACGTGTTCACCGGCACCGGGACGCTGGACCTGTCGGGCAGCAACGGGCTCGGCGAAAACGTCTCGCTCGACGGCGGCGCGACCTTCATCGGCACCGCAAGCCAGCCGGGCGACGGCTCGTTCTCGATAACGTTCAATGCAAATGCGACAGCCGCCGACATCGACGATGTCATGCGGCAAATCCTCTATGCCAACGTGAGCGACAATCCGCCCACCTCGGTGCAGATCGCGTTCGCGTTGAGCGACGGCAACGGCGTACCGGGGGGCCAGGATCAGGGCAGCGGTGCCACGCCCGGCATCGCGACCGGCACGTTCACGGTCACCATCACCCAGGTCGACGATGCGCCGGTGCTGGTCAGCGTCGCACCGAGCGCTTCCTATGCGATCGGAAGTCCGGGCGTTACGCTGTCCGCCGGTCTCGGTGTGTTCGACCCGGACGCGACGCCGCCCTCACTGCTGACGGGCATCGCCAACGCCACAGTCAAGATCCAGAGCGGCCTCCTCGCGGGGGACCAGCTGTTCGTCAATCTCACGACGGACGGCGGCGGCCACTTCATCACGCCGGATCTGGTCGCCACCGGCATCTCGGGGAGCTATGTTGCCGGCACCCTGACCCTCACCGGCAACGACTCGGTCTCGCACTATCAATCCGTGCTCGATGCGGTGTCCTATAAATCCACGGCGGCGGACCCGACCAACGGCGGGACCGACACGGGCCGCACGATCACCTGGAGCGTCAACGACGGTGCGCTCAACAGCGCGCCGCCGGTTGCGGACCCCAACAACCCGGTGAACGTCACGTTCCTGCACTTTGCGACGCCGCCGATTCTCGATCTCGATGCGTCGGCGCCCGGCACGGGCTTCACCACGACTGACATCGAGAATACCGCGGCTATTCCGATCGTCGACACGGACGTCTCAATCACCGACGGCGATAGCGCGGCGATCGATCAGGCCACCATTGTGTTGACCAACGCCAAGCCGCACGATCTGCTGACGATCGCGGGCACGCTGCCCGGCGGCATCGCCAGCACCACCGACACGTCGGTGCCGGGCCAGATCACGATGCATCTGTCCAACTCGGCGACGCTGGCGGATTATCAGACCGCACTCGGCCAGCTCCGGTTCAGCACGACGGATCTCGACCTCTCCGACCGCGACATCACGATATCCGTCAGCAACGACCTCGCCAGCAACACGGCGCACGCGACCGTGCACGTCGTTCCGCTGCACCTCTTCGGGACGACGGGCAACGACAGCTACACGGCGACGCCGGGCCACGAGATCATCGATGCCGGTGCCGGCGTCGACACGATCACGTTCGGCTTCCGGCTGGTCGATGCGACTGTCACCTATTCGGGCAACCACGTGATCATCGACGGACCTGGCAGCCATACCGTGCTGAGCGGGTTCGAGGTGTTCAACTTCACCGACGGCACGGTCCACAACGACGATGGCAGCCCGCTGATCGACGATCTGTTCTACTATTCGCAATACCACGACGTGTGGAACGCGCATGTCGATGCGGATACGCATTACAATACGTTGGGCTGGCACGAGTTGCGCGATCCGAACGCGTTCTTCGACACCAACCTCTATCTGTCGGCCAATCCGGATGTGCGTGCCTCCGGCGCCAATCCACTGACGCAATACGACACGGTAGGGTGGACGCAGCACCGCATTCCGTCGCTCACCTTCAACGGCGACTACTATCTCGCCGCCAATCCGGATGTGGCGGCGGCGCATGTCGATCCGCTGTTGCATTTCCTTGCCAACGGTGCGGGGGAGGGCCGTCAGCCGATCGCGCCGACCGAATGGCTGATGCCGAACGGGTTCGACTTCGTCTATTACATGCAGCACAACCCCGACGTCGCTGCGGCGAAAGTCGATCCGTACGTGCACTTCGAGACGACCGGGTGGAAGGAGGGGCGCAACCCGAACGCCCTGTTCGACACCAACGGCTATCTCGCGGCCTACTCGGACATCGCGGCGGCGCACATCAATCCGCTCGACCACTTCCACACCAGCGGTTGGCTGGAAGGACGCGATCCATCGGGCGGGTTCGACACGAACTCCTATCTTGCGGCCTACCCGGATGTCGCTGCGGCCCACATCGACCCGCTGGTGCACTACCTCGCCAACGGCATCCACGAGGGCCGCCTGACGTTCGCTGACGGCTCATTCCATCACTGACGAGGCCGCACAGGCCGGCTGGGAGAATTCAATGGCGCAGGAGCCGAAAAAAGCACCACCGGTGAAATACGATTATATCGACCGGCCGGAGGTGACCGAGGTATTTGCCGACTTCGTGCATCGCATCCAGTTCGACGGGCAGACCTTGCGCTTCGAGTTTTGCGTAAGCCGACTCGAAGAGCAGCCGCCGCCGGCGACGCCCGCCGGCAAGCGGTATCCTGCGTGCCGGCTCGTGCTCTCGACGACGGCGGCCGTCGACCTGATGAACAAGATGCAGCAGATCACCGCCAGCCTGATCAAGGCTGGCGTGCTCAAGTCGGACGCGCCGAAGGCCCCCGAAAACGTCGCCTGAATGGGCGCGTTCCGGGCCGCGGCCTTGCCGTAATGCCTTGATCCAGCTTGAGAATTGGTCGGAGTGGCAGGATTCGAACCTGCGACCCCCTCGTCCCGAACGAGGTGCGCTACCAGGCTGCGCTACACTCCGAAGGCGCCGCTTATAACGGCGCATCGGCGCTGCCGCAAGTTCGATAGGCCGCGGCGTAAGCGTGTTCAAACGCGAATGTTATCGAGCAATCGCCTGCCGTATTCGGTCTTCGCGAACCGGCTCGCCTGCGCCTTGAGCTGTTCCGCGTCGATCCAGCCTTTCTGAAAGGCGATTTCCTCCGGAGCGGCGATGAGCTGTCCCTGCCGCCGCTGCAACACGCGGATGAACTCGGCTGCCTCCACCAGGGAATCATAGGTTCCGGCATCGAGCCAGGCGTAGCCGCGCCCGAGCTGCTCGACGGTGAGCTTGCCGGCGCGGATGTAAAGATTGTTGAGATCGGTGATTTCGTACTCGCCGCGCGCCGAAGGCCTGAGCTCCTTCACCAGTTCGATCACGTCCTCATCGTAGAAATAGACGCCGATCGCCGCCCAATTCGTCTTCGGAGTCTTCGGCTTTTCCTCGATCGAGAGAACCTGATTGTTGCCGTCGAACTCGATCACGCCGTAGCGCTCGGGATCATCGACCCAGTAGCCGAAGATCGTCGCGCCCGAGGTCCGCGCGCTGGCGTTGCGAAGCACGTCCGACAATCCGTGGCCGTAGACGATGTTGTCGCCGAGGATCAGGCAGGAGCGATGGCCGCGCACGAAATCCGCGCCGATGACGAATGCCTGCGCGAGGCCGTTCGGCTCAGGCTGTACCGCATACTCGAGCCGCACGCCCCATTGCTCGCCGGTGCCGAGCAGCTTCTTGAACGCGCCTTGATCCTGCGGCGTAGTGATGATCAGGATCTCGCGGATCTCGGCAAGCATCAGCGCCGTCAGCGGATAGTAGATCATCGGCTTGTCGTAGACCGGAAGCAGCTGCTTCGACGTAACCAGCGTGAGCGGATGCAGCCGGGTGCCGGAGCCGCCGGCGAGAATGATGCCCCTACGCGACATGTGGCTGCTCCCCGATTGCGGCACGGGCAACCGCGCGCGTGATGGTGTCCACCTGTTCGGTCCAGGGCCGGCCGCGAAAGCCGAACACACGCGCGAACAGCGTGCAATCGAGTTCCGAATTGAGCGGCCTCCGCGCCGGTGTCGGAAACTCCGCGGTGGCGATCGGGGTGACACGGGGGACGCGGCCGGTCAGCGGAGCCTGCGCCGCGACGATGCGGCTGGCGAATCCATGCCATGTGGTTACGCCGGTGCCGGCGAAATGATACGTGCCCCAGACGCCATCGCCGCCGTGGAGCCGCGGGGCGATCCGCAGGATCATGTCGGCGAGGTCGGGCGTCGATGTCGGGCATCCGCGCTGATCTGCGACCACACGCAATTCGTCCCGCGTCGCGGCGAGATGCACCATGGTCTTGAGAAAATTCTGGCCAAACTCGCCATACACCCATGAGGTGCGGATGATGACGTGCCGTGAGGCAGCCTCGCGCACCGCACGTTCACCGGCGGCCTTGCTGCGTCCGTAGTTGTTGATTGGCGCGGTCAGATCGCTCTCGACGTAGGCTTCCGGCTTGTTGCCGTCGAACACATAGTCCGTCGAGGTATGGATCAGCGGCACGCCGGCCGCTGCGCAGGCAGCGCCGACAATCGCCGGTCCCACTTCATTCGACTGCCGCGCGGCTTCGGTTTCGGTCTCGGCGCGATCGACCTTGGTGAATGCGGCGGCATTCACCACCAGCGAGGGCGCGTAGCGTGCGAGCGCGGCATGCACGGCCGCGGGATCCGTAATGTCGGCTTGTCCACGCGACAGCACGACCAGCGGTATCGCGCGCGCGGCGCTCGCGCGCGACAACTCCTGGCCCAGCTGGCCGTTGCCGAACACCAGGATCACGCGACGACTCCGAGCCGTTCGCCTCGATAGACGCCGTTACGGATGCGTTCCCACCATGTGCGGTTTACCAGGTACCACTCGACCGTCTTGCGCAAGCCGGACTCGAAGGTCTCGCGCGGCTCCCAGCCAAGCTCGGTCGTGATCTTGGATGCATCGATGGCGTAGCGCAGATCGTGCCCCGGCCGGTCCGCCACGAATGTGATCAGTGCCTTGCGCGTCACGATTGTCGCATTCGGCGCAAGCTCGTCCATCAAAGCGCAGATCGTCTCGACAACGTCGAGATTGGTGCGCTCGTTGCGTCCGCCGATGCAGTAGGTCTCGCCCACCGTCCCCTCGGTGACGACCGCGAGCAGCGCGCGCGCGTGGTCGTCGACATAGAGCCAGTCGCGCACGTTCGCACCTTTGCCGTAGACCGGCAGCTCGATGCCCTCGAACGCATTGATGATCATGCGCGGGATCAGTTTCTCGGGAAAATGATAGGGGCCGTAATTGTTCGAACAGTTGGTCAGCACCACTGGCAGGCCGTAGGTGTGATGCCATGCCCGCACCAGATGATCCGAGGCGGCTTTCGTCGCGGAGTAGGGCGAACGCGGGTCGTACGCGGTCGTCTCGCAGAACAGGCCTTCCTCGCCGAGCGAGCCGAACACCTCGTCGGTCGAAATATGGTGGAAACGGAAGTCTCGTTTCCGCGTCTCGGAGAGCTCGCGCCAAAATCCGAACGCCGCCTGCAGCAGCGTGAAGGTTCCGACCACGTTGGTCTGGATGAATTCGGCCGGCCCGTCGATCGACCGATCGACGTGGCTCTCGGCCGCGAGATGCATCACCGCATCCGGTTGATAGCTCTCGAACAGCTCGCATATTCTCGGTGCGTCGGTAATGTCGGCGCGCACGAACGCATAGCGCGGATCGTTCGATACGGGCGCCAGCGAGTCGAGGTTGCCCGCATAGGTCAGCTTGTCGACCACCAGCACCTGATGCGGCGTCTCGCGGATGATATGGCGCACGACCGCCGAACCGATGAAGCCGGCGCCGCCTGTCACGAGGATGCGCTTCGACATCAGTTGCCTTCGTATCTAAACGGCGAGACGAAGTCCGCGAAGCCGCCGAACTTGAGGTCCCGGTCCGAGAGCACAACGTCGTCCGGGGCGATCGGCCATTCGATCGCCAGCAGCGGATCGTTCCAGATCAGGCCGCTTTCGCTCGCGGGGGCATAGAAGTCGTCGACCTTGTAGGCGACCAACGTATCGGGCGCGAGCGTGCAGAAGGCGTGAGCGAAGCCCCGCGGCACGAACAGTTGCTCTCCGCCGTCCGCCGTCAAAGTTTCCCCGATCCACTGCCCGTAAGTGGGCGATCCGGCCCGCAAGTCGACCGCGACGTCATATACGCTGCCCTGCAAGACGCGAACAAGCTTTGCCTGGGACGTCGGCGGCAACTGGAAATGCAGCCCGCGGATCGTTCCCCGCTTGGCCGAGTAGGACTGATTGTCCTGGACGAATGTCGCCGTGATCCCGACCTCGCGAAAGGCCTTCTCGTTATAGGTCTCGACGAAATACCCGCGCGCATCCATGAAACGGCGCGGCCGCACCACGGCGATGCCAGTAAGGGCAAGCTTCCTGATCTCCATGAGCGGCAATGACGCCATGATGGTACCGGGGGTCAAGCGGCTGTCATCAACGAGCCATAGGCAGCCGGAAATGTGGTTACCTGCCTCCGCAAATGTTCAATTCCCTCAAGGTGTTGGAAAAACCGGTCGCCGCCTCGGGCAGGGCATCGTTCCATCTCCGGGAACTCATAAAAAAACGCCAACGTAGACGGGTAATCTGTTAACCGGACGCGTATCCAGACGTGTTAATATTGACTGGATCGTCAGGTAACGAACTTGCGCGGCTGTGGCCTGCCGCCTGCCCAAGGCGGGATGAGCGGGATTGTCGGCCACGTTGCGAGCTCAGCGAAAGCGGTGATCGATGGCTTTGACGAGTTTGGCCCGGTCCGGGCAGCGCCCGGCAGCCTCGTCGGAATTACGCGAGGCGTTGGCGAGCTGCTGGCACGCTTTCATCGCCGTCGGGCTGATGAGCGGCCTGATCAATATGCTATACCTGACCGGCTCCTTTTACATGCTGGAGGTCTACGACCGCGTGCTGCCGAGCCGCAGCGTGCCGACGCTCGTGGCGCTCTCGATCCTTGCCCTGACGCTGTTTGCATTTCAGGGCGTTCTCGACATCATCCGATCGCGGATCCTGGTGCGCGTTGCCGCAACGCTCGACGAGCGATTGAGCGGACGCGTCTACGATCTTGTGGTGCAGTTGCCGCTGCGTTCAAGAATTCCGGGAGACGGTCTCGCTCCGTTACGTGACCTCGATCAAATCCGCTCGTTCCTGGTTACCACCGGGCCGCTTGCATTGTTCGATTTGCCCTGGATGCCGATCTATGTGCTGATCTGCTTTCTGTTCCATCCATGGATCGGCGTCGCGGCGCTCATTGGCGCCGCAATTCTGACGAGCCTCACGCTGATGTCGGAGTTCATGACACGGGCGCCCTCGCGCATGACCATGGCGCACGTCGGTACCCGCAACAGTATCGCCGAAGCAGGGCGGCGCAATGCCGAAGTGCTGCAGGCGATGGGCATGGCCCCACGCATGGGCAAGATCTGGGGCGAGGCCAATACCAAATATCTGTTGAGTCAGCAGAAGACGTCCGATGTGGCCGGCGGGCTCGGCGCGGTCTCGAAGGTGCTGCGGTTCGCGCTGCAGTCCGCGGTGCTGGGCCTTGGCGCCTATCTGGTGATCCAGCAGCAGGCGACTGCCGGCATCATCATCGCAAGCTCGATCATCGTCGCCCGGGCGCTTGCTCCGGTGGAATTGGCGATCGCCAACTGGCGCGGCTTCGTCTCGGCGCGTCAGAGTTGGCGCCGCCTGTCTGATTTTCTCGCTGCCCTCGACAGGGGCGGCGAACCGATGACCCTGCCCGCGCCGAAACACAATCTGGTCGTGGAGAACGTCGTCGGCACACCGCCCGGCATCCAGCGGCTGGTCGTTCAGGATATCAGCTTCACGCTCAAGGCCGGGCAAGGACTCGGAATCATCGGCCCGAGCGCGTCGGGCAAGTCTTCTCTCGCCCGGCTGATTGTCGGCGTCTGGCCGGCAGTACGCGGAAAGGTGCGCGTCGACGGTGCTGCGCTCGATCAATGGTCGCCTGTCGAGCTAGGCCGGCACATCGGATATCTGCCGCAGGACGTGGAGCTGTTTGCCGGGACGGTGGCGCAGAACATCGCGCGCTTCGAGGAGGACGCGCCGTCCGAGGCGATCATCGAGGCAAGTCAGGCGGCCGGTGTGCACGATATGATCGTGCGGCTGCCGGAAGGTTACGACACGCAAATCGGGGAGAGCGGCGCGGTGCTTTCCGCTGGCCAGCGCCAACGAATTGCGCTTGCCCGTGCCCTCTATCGCGACCCCTTCCTGATCGTGCTGGACGAACCAAACTCCAACCTGGATTCTGACGGCGACAAGGCCCTCACGCAAGCGATCATCGGCGTGCGTCAGCGCGGTGGGATTGTCGTGGTGGTTGCGCACCGGCCGAGCGCGCTGGCCGGCGTGGATCAGGTGCTCGCGATGCTGAGCGGGCGCGCGCACGCGTTTGGACCGAGGGACGAAGTGCTGGCGAAACTGTTCGCGCCGCAGCAGGCGGCCCCACCTGCCGCCGGTGCCCCGGTGGCGGCGACGGCCGCCGCGGGCGGTGGATTGCGGCTCGTCGGAGAGGCAGGAGGAACGGCATCATGAATCCGAGCCGCGCGATTCGGAATCACATCCTCCTCAGCCTGGCTGTCGTCGTGCTTCTCGTCGGCGGTATCGGCGGCTGGGCGGCCACCAGCGAATTTGCCGGCGCGGTGATCGCGCAGGGGCAACTCGTCGTCGACACAAATGTCAAAAAGGTGCAGCACCCGACCGGCGGCGTCGTCGCCGAGTTGCGCGTGCGCGACGGCGCGATGGTCGAGACTGGCGACATCGTCATCAAGCTGGACGACACGCAGACAAAGGCCAATCTTGCGATCGTCGTAAAGGGCCTGGACGAATTCGCCGCCCGCCGCGCACGCGAGGAAGCCGAGCTCGAGGGCAAGGACACGGTGACATTTCCGGATGAACTGGTCGCCCGCAAGGACGATCCGGAAGTCGCCAAGATCTTGAGCGGCGAGGCTGCGCTGTTTGAGATCAGGCGCAAGACGCGCGAGGGACTGAAGGCGCAGCTGACCGAGCGCGTCTCTCAGTCGGAGGAGGAGATCACCGGCCTCAGCGCGCAGGTCGAATCCAAGGACAAGCAGGTCGAGTGGATCAAGAAAGAGCTGTTGGGCGTGCGTGAGCTGTGGGCGAAGCAGCTCGTGCAATTCACCAGGGTCACGACTTTGGAGCGCGAGCAGGCGCGCCTCGACGGCGAGCGCGGGCAACTCGTCGCCTCGATCGCGCAGTCCAAGGGCAAGATTGCCGAGACCAAGATCCAGATCCTGCAAATCGATCAGGACATGCGCACCGAGGTGGGCAAGGATCTCGCCGACATTCGCGGCAAGTCGGCAGAGTTGATCGAGAAGAAGGTTGCGGCCGAAGACCAGCTCAAGCGCATCGACATCCGCGCGCCGCAGAGCGGCATGGTGCACCAGCTCGACGTGCACACCGTCGGCGGCGTCATCTCGGCGGGCCAGCCGATCATGCTGATTGTACCGGCGGCGGACAAGCTGATCGTCGAGGCGCGCGTGCAGCCGCAGGACATCGATCAGGTCCGCGTGGGTCAGACGGCAGTGATGCGTTTCACCAATTTCAACAGCCGCACGACACCGGAGATCAACGGGGAAGTCTCGATCGTCTCCGGCGACGTAACGCAGGATCAGCGCACCGGAGCAAGCTATTACACGGTCCGCATCGTGGTGGCGCCGACTGAGCTCGCGCGGCTGGATACCGGGGTGAAGCTGGTTCCCGGCATGCCGGTCGAGGTGTTCATCCAGACGACCGTGCGCACCGTCGTGTCCTACTTCGTGCGGCCGTTCCAGGATCAAATTGCGAAGGCCTTCCGCGAGAAATAAATCGCCGCGCTGCCCCGTCCGCTCAGACGCGGCTTGCATAAGTCGGCCATCCGTGCGCCGGCGTCCCGGAGGGCGGGAGCCGCAGGCCAAGCCATTGAAATCACGATAGAATGTGTCCGCCTCCCGCTGCCGCGACCGGCCGCCGGGGTAGCACGCGGCGCCCCATGATCCACGCGAAGCTTAGGGAGACAACGGGGCGACAGATGATGCTACAAACGAGCCCGCCTCGCCGTGCGCCAAGCACGGCGTGAGAATCTCAGAGCCTCCACAGCGCCGGATCTTCACTTGGTAATGCGTCGCATGATCAGCCGACCGCGTGACAATAAGGTGCCAGCGGGCGGCCGAATGCTCGCGGAGCGTCACGCGACCGGCTACGTCGGCCGCGTCACCAGTGCATCGGCGGCCATGATCCGATCGGCCGAGCACAATCGCCAGCGCGTGCAGCGCTACCTCAAACGCAAGCTGAAGCAGCTGAGATACGCGTTGCGTGACGAAGACCATGACCTTCGGCTCGTCGAGCAGTCGGGCCTGTTCGATCGCGAATGGTACCTGCAACAGTATCCCGACGTCGGCGAGCTGAAGATCAATCCGATTCTGCATTACCTGCGCTCCGGCGCAGCGGAAGGACGGGATCCCAACCCGGAGTTCAGCACGTGGGGATATATGGAAACCTATCCCGACGTCGTGGCCCACGGGATGAATCCGTTCGTCCATTACGTGCGCTACGGCCGCCCGGAAGGCCGCGTCCTGATCCGCAAGGACTATGCCGCCTGGATCGATGAGTTCGATACGCTCAGCAACGAGGATCGCGCGGTGTTTCACCGTGCCATCGGGCGGTTTCCATCGACTCCGCTCGTCTCGATCCTGATGCCCGTTTACAATACCAGGCGCGAGCATCTCGAACGCGCGATCCAATCCGTCACCGCTCAGCTCTATCCGCATTGGGAATTGTGCATTTCCGACGACGCTTCGACGCGCCCGGAGGTGCGCGAGGTGCTCGATGGATTTGCGGCGCGCGACCCGCGCATCAAGGTCAGCTATCGCGAGCGGAACGGACATATCGCGGCGAACTCGAATTCGGCGCTGGCGCTCGCGACGGGGGAGTACGTCGCGCTGCTCGATCATGATGACGAACTCGCCGAGCAGGCGCTGTTCTGGTTCGTGCACGAGGCGATCGCGCATCCCGAGATGGAGATCGGCTACTGCGACGAGGACAAGCTCGACGCGGAGGGGCGGCGGTTCGGCGCCTTGTTCAAGCCGGACTGGAATCCGGCGATGATCATGGCACAGAACTACGTGTGCCACATGACGATGTACCGGCGCAGCCTGATCGCGCGCGCGGGCGGTTTTCGCGTCGGCTTCGAGGGGAGCCAGGATCTCGATTTGTTGCTGCGCTGCGCCGAAATGATCGAGCCGGAAAAGATCCGTCATATCCCGCGGCTGCTCTATCATTGGCGCGCCGACTCGGGCTCCACCGCGTCTGAGCTTGGTCTCGAGGCGAAGCCCTATGCTTGGGAAGCCGGCGCGCGCGCCATCCAGGAGCACCTCGACCGGCGCGGGATTTCCGCATCGGTCAGCTCGGTGATCGGACAATACTATCATGTCGAATACGCGCGCCCGCGGCAGCCTCCGAAGGTCGCGATCGTCATTCCCACGGCGATCAAGACATTCGTTCCGCGCTGCATCAGCAGCGTGCTGAAGCACACGACCTATCCGGACCTCGAGGTCATCGTGATGGTCGACGAAAGCCATGTGGAGACCGCCGCACAGAAGAAATTCCTGGAGCACCTCAGGGCGGACCGGCGCGTTCGGTTGACCCTGTATCGCGACCAGCCGTTCAACTATTCGCGCACCAATAATCGCGCGGTCGCACTGACTGACGCCCCGGTGATCTGCCTGTTGAACGACGACGTCGAGGTCATCACCAGGGATTGGCTGGAGCGGCTGGTTGCGCGGGTGCAGCTCGAGGGCGTCGGAGCCGTCGGGCCGATGCTGTATTATCCGCACGATTGCATCCAGCACGCCGGTGTCGTGCTCGGGATCGGGGGAATTGCCGGACACCAGTTTCTCAATATGCCGCGCGGCAGCGCGGGTTACTTCGGCCGCGCGCTGCTGGAGCAGGATCTGTCCTGCGTCACCGCCGCGTGCATGGTGATCCGGCGCGAAGCGTTCGAGGGCGCCGGCGGATTCAACGAGGATCTCGCGATCGCCTTCAACGACGTCGACCTTTGCGTCCGCGTGCGTCGCAAGGGTTGGCGTATTTTGTGGACACCGACGGTCGAGATGTACCATCACGAGTCGGCTTCGCTGGGCAAGCATAACGCGCCGCAGCGCCAGGCGCTGTTCGAGCAGGAAATCAAGCTGATGCGCAGGATGTGGGGCGAGATATTGGACGCCGATCCGTTCTTCAATCCCAACCTGTCGCTCGCGACGCCGTATTACACGCTCGCTTTTCCGCCGCGCATATCCAAGCTTCCAGGCGACCAGGCGCCCGCATGACCGCACGGGCGACGCGCTGGGCGCTCACGACAAAGCGGCAGTGGGCCCCGGTCTCGTTGCTGCTCGCTGCCTTGCTCGTGATCGCCTTTTCGCCCGCGATCGTCGGCGGACGAACCCTGCTGCACGCCAGCTGGGACACTGCAAGCATCTTGAGCGGCGGCGCCTTCGACGCGACGCCGCGCCCGCCGTTTCGCTTGCAGCGCACCAGCGATCCCGGCGCGCCGGCCTGGCAGACCGAGGCCTGGTTCGGCCTGATCGGCAATCAACTCTGGTCCGAGCTCAATCCGCCGCTGTGGAATCCCTACAGTGCCTATGGCACGCCGCTCGCCGCATCCGGCCAGCCGCAGCCGTTCTTTCCGCTTGCGATGCTGCTTTCCCTGCACCTCACCGCCTGGACCTACAATCTGTTCATCGTCGCGCGGCTGTTTCTCGCCGGGCTGCTGAGTTACCTGTTCGCGCGAAATTTCTTCAGCGCGCTGCCGTCATTGTTCGCGGCCGTCACGTTCATGCTGTCCGGTTACTTCATCATCTTTCTCAATATGCCGCATCTGAGCGTGGAGGTGCTCACGCCTGGCGTGTTCCTCACATTCGAGCTGCTGTTGCGGCGGAACTCCTGGCGCGCCGCGGCCGGTGCGGCCGCCATGATCCTGCTCGGCAACGTCGCCGGCATGCCGGAGTCGATGTTTCTGATCATGGTGTTTGCAAGCCTTTATGTGGTGTGCCGGATCGCGTTTTCGCCGGAGCTGCGCGCGCGGGCCGTGTCGCTGCTGGTCAAGTTCGTCGCGGCGGTTGTACTAGGGTTTGCGCTCTCTGCTTTCGTGCTGCTGCCGTTCGTCGAGTTCGTGCGCCTGGCGCATGACACACACCAGCCGGGCAACGTCGGAGGCATCAAGGCCGGGCTCGGTCATGACGGCGACTACCACACCATCATCCAGTATCTGCTGCCGCTGATCTTCGGGCCGATCCTCAATTCGATCTTTGCCAACTTCGCTGGCTGGAGCGGGCTGCGGGGCTATTGGGGCGTGGCGCCTTTCCTCTTTGCGGTCGCGGCGGTGCTCTCCCTGCTGTTCGCGGGACGGGCCCTGTCCAATACCAGGCGCTTCGTCGTCGGATTTTTCACAATCACGCTCGTGTTGATGCTGATGAAGAGATTCGGCAGTGCCCTGATCAACTGGATCGGCGATCTGCCGCTCTCCGATATGGTGGTCTATCCGAAATACCAGGAGCCGCTGATTGCACTGTGCGTTGCAATGCTGGCCGGCGCGGGGTTCGCAGCGCTGATCGAGCGCCGGCTGACGCCGCGCCTGTTGGCGATCACCGCCATCGCGACGCTCACGATCATGCTGGCGCTTGCCGCATGGTATGTCCCGGAGGTTCGCACGCTGCCGCGCAGGAGCGCGCAGGTTTTCTTTTTTCTCTCTCTCGCGCTCGGCGTCGGACTTGTGGTCTTCACCGCAGCCCTGGCCTGGCTCACGGAACGGGTAGCGCCCGACAGGCGCGCCTGGCTGTTGCGCGGATTTGTCGGAGTCGTATCGCTGGAGCTCGTCTTCAATTTCATCGTCCCGTGTTTCTATCTACTCAGCACGCTCGCGCCGCTGCGCGCGGATCCTTACGCGGGCGCCCCGTATATCGAATTCCTCCGTGCGCAGATCACCGATCATTCGCGTATCTTCGCGCGCGAGAACAATCTTTATCCGAACTGGTCTTCGGTATTCGGACTGGCGGACGTGCGCAGCCTCGATGCGCTTCATTACTATCGCTACCGGCTGTTCATCCGGAATTTCCTTGCGCCGCCAGGCGACATCCGCACCCACGGCGACCTCGCGGATCGCTTTACCGGCGGCGAGTTTCCCTTCGCGTTCGACACCGAAACCGATAGGCGCTTTCTCGCGCTTTCCTCTGTGCGCTACCTGATCAGCGACAGCGACTATGGCGCGTCCTCCAAAGTCACGGACGAGATCCTGATTCAGCATCATGGCGAGGCGATCTGGGGCTTCGGGCCCGACGTCTTCCGCATCGAGAAACCGGCCAAGGCGACCGTTCGCGGGCTATTCCAGCATCCACCGTCGCGGCGCGTCTCGTATAAGACGCGCATCGATCCCAACGAGCCGGTGTTCGAGGCGACCATCCTGATCAAGGGCGAGGGCGCGGAAAAAAGCGACGGCGTCGGCTTCCAGCTCGAGGTCAGGGAGGGCGAGAAGACCGAGACTGTCTTCCAGACCGTGCTCAATCCGCAAGGCGTGCCTGAGGATCGGGGCGGCCGCGCGATCCGGATTGATCTCGGGGCCTATTCCGGGCGCGACCTGGAACTGCTGTTCTCGACCGATCCGGGACCGGCCGGCGACGACGCCTATGACTGGGCCGGGTGGGCCGGGCCTCGGTTCACATCCAAGGAGGGTGCGGCGGCGCCTTCGCCGTTCCGCAAGCTCTATGACGGGGAACTGCGGGTCTACGAAGTGCCCAGCGTGATGCCGCGGGCCGCGCTGTTTCGCGCCATCGAGATCATGCCTGACGACCAGGTGTTGGCTCGGCTAAAGGACCCGGCGTTCGATCCGACGCTCAAGGTGGCGATCTCACGCGAGTCCCTTCCGGCGGAGGCAGCCGCCGTATCGCTATCGCTCGCGGCCGCGGCAGGCACGCCCGCTCGCGCCGCTTCGATCGTGCACTATCAATCGCAGCGCGTGCAAATCGAAGCGGAGAGCGACGAGCCCGCCTTGTTGATGTTGAACGACACCAATTTTCCCGGCTGGCGTGCGTATCTGAACGGACAGCCTGTTCCCATCGTGAATGCGGACTACCTGTTCAGGGGCGTATTCGTTGCCGCGGGGAAGAGCATCATCGAATTCCGTTATGAGCCGGGCTCGTTCCGGGCGGGCGTCGCGATCTCCCTCGCCGCATTCGTAACACTTGGCGGCCTGATGTTTCATGAGCGGCGCAAGCGCCGCCCCAAGCCGAACTCGCCTGAAAGAACAGTGAGTTAGTTTCAGCGAGTCGCAATCTTCATGGACAAGCCGAGCCGGCTCGGCTACGTCCTTTCGGTCTCAGCCTTCAATACGACCACCACACGCGAACCCGCATGTCTTTTGCACGCACGCACCTCGACGAAGCAAAGCGCATCATCGACGCGCTCGACGTCGATGTGATCGACCGGATGGCCGAGGCGCTCGCGGCTTTGCGCGCGCGCAACGGCCGGCTGTTCTTCCTCGGCGTCGGGGGCAGCGCCGGCAACTGCTCGCATGCAGTGAACGATTTCCGCAAGATCGTCGGCATCGAGGCGTACGCGCCGACCGACAATGTGTCCGAGCTCACCGCGCGCACCAACGACGAAGGCTGGGAAACGGTGTTCGTCGAATGGCTGAAGGTGAGCAGGCTCAGGGCGGAGGATGCGCTGTTCATCTTCTCCGTCGGCGGCGGCAACCTCGAAAAGAACGTCAGTCCCAATCTCGTGCGGGCGCTGCAATATGCCAAGACCGTCGGTACCAGGATCCTCGGTGTGGTCGGACGCGACGGCGGCTACACGGCCAAGGTCGGTGACGCGGTGTGCATCGTCCCGACGGTGAACCCCGACGCGGTCACGCCGCACTCGGAGGCCTTTCAGGCGGTCATCTGGCATCTGCTGGTCACGCATCCGGCGCTCAAGGCAAAGCAGACGAAGTGGGAGGGTGTCGAGAAGGCGCCCGCGAACGCATGACGAGGGCGGTTTTCCTCGACCGGGACGGCGTGTTGAACAAGGCCTACGTCCGCAACGGCAAGCCGCTTTCGCCCGACACGATCGACGAGATGATCATCGTGCCGGACGCTGCCGAGGCGTTGGGACGGCTGCGCAAGCATGGTTTCCGGCTTCTCCTCGCCACAAATCAGCCGGACATTGCGCGCGGGCGGCTGACCCGCGATCAAGTCGAGGCAATGAACGCGCATTTGCGCAGCAAGGTGCCGCTCGACGCCGTCGAAGTCTGTCCCCATGACGACGCCGACGGATGCGGCTGCCGCAAGCCCAAGCCGGGCCTGTTGCTGAATGCCGCCAAGCGTGACGGGATCGCGCTTGATGAGAGCTTCATGATCGGCGATCGGTATCGCGATATCGAGGCGGGGCACAGTGCGGGTTGCCGCACCGTTCTCATCGGCAACGGTTATGGTGAAACATTCAAGGCGCAGCCGGATGCCGAATTCGCTACACTGACGGAAGCGGCCGACTGGATTCTCAAACAACCCGTGAAAGCTTGAAGGTTCGATTATGCCCAGCGTGAATCAGCTCAAGGTCAAGATCTTTGCCGACGGTGCCGACAAGGCGGGCATGCTGGAGATGTATAAAAATCCGCATGTGAAGGGGTTCACGACGAACCCGACATTGATGCGCAAGGCCGGCGTCACCGAATACGAGGCGGCCGCGAAGGATATTGTCGCGGCCATTCCGGACCGCTCGATCTCGTTCGAAGTGTTTGCCGACGATTTCTCAGAGATGGAGCGTCAGGCGCGCCGGATCACGACCTGGGGCAAGCACGTCTCGGTGAAGATCCCGATTACCAACACCAAACGCGAGAGCGCGATTCCGCTGATCCGCAAGCTCTCGCACGAAGGGATCGCGCTCAACGTCACGGCGCTGTTCACGCTCGAGCAGGTTCAAGATGTCGTCGATGCGGTGAAGGGCGGCGCGCCGTGCTTCGTGTCAGTGTTCGCGGGCCGCATCGCAGACACCGGCGTCGATCCCGTGCCGATCATGGCGGAGTCGGTGAAGCGCCTGCGCGCGGCGCCGAACACGGAGCTTATCTGGGCGAGCCCGCGCGAACTGCTCAATATCTTCCAGGCGGACGAGATCGGCTGTCAGGTCATCACGGTGACAAACGACATCATCAAGAAGCTATCGCTGGTCGGCAAGGACATGGACGAATATTCGCTGGAAACCGTGAAGATGTTCTACGAGGACGGCAAGGCGGCGGGCTACAAGCTCTGAGCCTTGCGCAGCAGCGCGTCGGTTTCCTTCAGCCCCTCTTTTGAGCCGATCTCGTAGAAGCGCGTGGTCACCTCGTAGCCCGCGAGCGTTCCCTCGCGCGAGAGGTCCGAATAGATTTCGGCTAAATCGAACGGCTGGTCCGCGGGCTGCGCCGCAAGGACTTCGGCCCTGATCGCGCTCAGGCCCCAGTCGATATGCTGCATCTGCGGCAGGCGCTCGCGCTTGCTGTAGAGCCGGATGCGACCGTCCTCGAACCAGACATTGCTGGCGTCCCACCGGCCTGCGTTGCGAAACACCGTCATCAGCGCGCGCTGCCGGCTTGCGTGGAACGCCGCGACGACCGGCGCGTAGGGAATGTCGAGCCACGAGTCCCCGTACATGACCAGAAACTCGGCGCCGAGCTGATCCAGCGCAGCCCGCAGCGCGCCGCCGGTGCCGAGCAGGCGCGGGCCGTCGATCTTGTAGCTGACGTTCAGGCCGAAACGGCTGCCGTCACCGACATACGCGGATATTTGCTCGGCGAGGTAGCCGGCGCAGATCACCACGCGAGGGATGTTCTCGCGGCGCAGCAGGCGCAGCTGATGCGCGATGAACGGCTCGCCGGCGACCTCCAGCTTCGCTTTCGGCACCTGCTCGGTGAGCGGGCGCAGCCGCGTCGCAAGCCCGCCGGCCAGCAGCGCAACGGGAGGCATCTCGGTCATGGTCACACGATGGTCTTGGTGCCTTCGAAATCGAAGCGGAAGCGTACTTCCTTCAATCCCGCGGCGATCATCGCATGGCGCAGGCGCGTCTTGTCCTCTGCGTAGAACATCAGGAAGCCTCCGCCGCCTGCGCCGATCAGTTTGCCGCCGGCTGCGCCGTTGCTCATGGCATGATCGTACCACTCGTTGATCATCGGGTTCGACATGCCGCCGGAACGCTTTTTCTTGTGCTGCCAGTGCTCGTCCATCAGGCCGCCGAAGTCCACAAGCCGTCCCTGCTCCAGCGCCTCCAGGCTGCGCAGGCCGAGATCCTTCACGTAATTCAGATTCGCGATCATGTCGGCATTCTGCTGCTTGGTCTTGTCGTCCTGTTCTTTCAGGATCGAGGAGGCGCTGCGCGAGTAGCCGGTGAAGAAGAGCAGCAGATTGTCTTCGAGATTGTAGAGGGTTTCAGTGTCGATCCGGAGCGGCCATGCCTCGACACTGTCGTCCTTGTTGAAGCGGAAGCAGGTCAGCCCGCCGAACGCCGCGATGTACTGGTCCTGCTTGCCGATCGGCTCGCGCAGCCGGTTGATCTCGATGTCGCAGGCCTGTTCGGCAAGCTCGCGCGGATGGATCAGCATCTTGCGGTGGCTGTGGAGCGCTTTCAGCAGGGCGGTGGTGAAGCTTCCCGACGAGCCCAGCCCGGTGCCGGCCGGAATGTCGGCCATCGAGGTGATCTCGAGCGAGTGCACATCGAGCCCGACCAGCCGGAACGCCTCGCGCACGATCGGGTGCTTGATGTCCTCGACCGCGCCGACGCGCTCCAGCTCGGAATATTTCACGATCAGGTCGTCGACGAAGGTTTGGTGCACCGTGATGTAGACGTACTTGTCGATCGCGGCCGCGATCAGGAAGCCGCCCTGTTCGCGGTAATACGAGGGCAGGTCGGTGCCGCCGCCGCCGAGCGTGATGCGAAGGGGCGAGCGCACGATGATCATGAACGGAACCTTCGGTAGATGTCTTCGACAATCGTAAGATTAGCGACAGCGTCGGCGATGTCGCCGCATGGCCGGCGCCCATCATTCACTGCGGACACGAAGTCGGCAAATTCGGCATCCCACGACCCGTCCTGCCCCGGATATTCGAACACGGTCGTCTCCGGCGGGCCCATCTGCGGCAGCATGCGATAGAAGGTGAGGCGCTCCTGCCCGTAACTGCCGCCCAGCCCGTCGATCACCAGCTTGCCGTCGCGGCCGAAAATTTCGAACGAAAACGTGTTCTTCCATTCGGTCCAGGATGCATGCAGCCAGGCCATCTGCCCGGCGCCGCTGCGCAGCGCCATGAAGCAATTGTCGTCGGCGTCCATCTTCCAGAACAGCGTCGGCACTGCCGCATAGTCGACCGTGAGATCGCCGAGAAACCAGCGCGAGAGGTCGATCAGATGCGAGCCCTGGTCGATCAGCTCGCCGCCGCCCGAGATGGCGGGCTGCGCGCGCCATTCCTTCTCGTAGCCGAGACGCCCGCCGTGGCCGTAGCGGGCACGGACGAACATCAGTGGGCCGAGCACGCCGCTGTCGGCGATCTCGCGTGCCTTCACGAAAGCCGGATGGAAGCGGTGGTTGAACCCGGCCTTCACGATGCGCTTGTGCTTCTCTGCCGCCGCGGCGATTCTCCGCACCTCGGCGAGCGTGCGGCCCGCAGGCTTCTCGACCAGCACGTGGCGGCCGGCCTCCACGGCGCCGAGCGCGATCGCGGCGAGCTGGTCGTGCGTGGTAGCGACGATTACGGCGTCGACATCGGCGGCAACGGCCTCGCGCCAATCCGCGACGGCACGCGCGCCCGTCTTTTGCGCAAGCTGGCCAGCGCGCACCGCATCGCGATCGCACACGACGACGATCTCATGCCCGGTGGCCGCCGCGGCGCGTTTGCCCCCGATCAGGCCGCATCCGACGATCGCGAGGCGCATCACTTTTTGTCCCACGGCTCGCCGCGGTCGCCGGGCACGATGCGCCGCAAGGTGTAGATGTCGGACTGGTCGATTTTTGCCTTGATGTCCTCGCCGAAAGGCCACGGGTCCCATTGCGCGGCAATCAGCCGGCCGGTCAGTCCGTCGCTCTCGGCGGATGCAAGATAGACGCAGAGCGAGGCGCCGACCCCGAGCGGCGTGCCCCCGTCCTGCGCGAGCCTGCTCATGCGCTCGTGCAGGGTCGCGCCGACGCGGTCCGGGCCGGCGGCGACGAGCTGGTCGGTCAGCCGCGTCGCGAGCGCGCCGGGCGCGACCGCATTCACGTCGATGCCGAACTCCTTCACCTCCAGCGCCAGCGTCTCGGTGAAGCGCACGACCGCCGCCTTCGAGGCCGCGTAGGCGCTGATGCCGGGGAGGGGGTTGGTCGCCCCGCCGCCTGACAAATTGATGATCTTGCCGTAGCGGTGCGGCTTGAACGCCTCCACCGCCTTGCGCGAGCAATAGACGAGGCCGTGGAGGTTGATGGCGATCGCCTGCACCCACTCGTCCCAGTCGATGGTGTCGATCGAACCCATCGGGCCGTAGACACCGGCATTGTTCACGACGATATCAAGTCGCCCGAACGCCGTTGCGGCGGCGGCGAAGAGAGCGTCGACATCGGCGGGGATCGCTACGTCGGCGCGGTGCGTGACGATCCGCGCCTTAGGATGAGCCACCGCGAGCCGCGCGCGCTGCGCCTCGAGCTCGGCCGCGTTGCGCGCGCACAGCATCAGCGCGGCGCCTTCCGTGGCGAAATGTCCCGCGATCTCGGCGCCGAGCCCGAGGCTCGCACCGGTGATGATCGCGCTGCGCCCGGCGAGCTTCATGACGCGCGCCCGACCGAGATCAGGGACAGGCGCTTGTCTGCGCCGAGCGTCGCGCCGAGGAAGCGCCCCGCGTCGAGCACGATACGGCCCTTCATCGCGGCGGCAAGATCGTCCGCCGAGAGATTGCGGAATTCCGGCGACTCGTTGCCGACCACCAGCGCGTCCGCGCCGTTCGCCACCGAGCGGCCGTCCGGACACAGCCGGACCGGCTTCAATTCGTCGGGCAGTGCCGAGACGTGCGGATCGAATGCCTGCACGCGCGCGCCGTCCTTCAGCAGCGCCTCGATCAGCTCGACCGAGGGCGAGCGGCGCAGCGCACTGGTGCCCGGCTTGTAAGCGAGGCCGAGCACGCCGATCGTGCGTCCGGCGAGCGGCGAAAGCCTGCGGTTGAGCTGCCGGTAGGCCCACTGTCCGTGCGCACGATTGCTCGCGATGATCCCGTCGATCACGGGCAGCGTCAGGCCATATCCATGCGCCAAGCTTCGCAGGAAATTCACGTCGCGCGCCAGAGTGCCGCCCGCAAACGCAGGACCCGGGCGGACGTAAGCGCCAAGGCCAATGCGCGGTTCTGATTTCAATCCCCGTTCGACCTCGGATGCGTCGGCCCCAGTACGCTCGCAAATGGTGGCGAGCTCGTTGGCGAACGTGACCGAAGCCGCCAGGAACGAATTGACGCCATGCTTCACCATTTCGGCGGATTCGACCGACATCCAGATCAAGTTTTCGCAGAACTTGCGCAGCAGCGGTTCGAGAACCGAGCGCGCGCGATCATCGCGCACCCCGACAACAATCCGGCCGGGATTGCGGAACACCTCGATCGCTTTCCCGAGACGCAGATTCTCCGGTGAACATGCAAACGAAACGGTCCGGCTATTGGCTTGTGTGGCAAAGCTTCGCTCCAGCGCCGCGACTGATCCGACGGGAAGCTGCGCCGAGACCAACACGACCGCGCCGTCCTTCAGGTGCGGGAACAGCATCTCGACCTGGTCGCGCACCGCTTCGACATCCGCACGGTCTTCCTCGTCCACCGGCGTATCGTGACACACCCAGACAATGTCGGCGCCGGATGCAGCCGCAACGTCGGAGCTGAAGGTCAACCTCCCGGCCGCCGTGCCCGCGCGGATCGCTTCGGCGAGCCCGGGCTCATAGAGCGGCGGTTCGCCGGCAGCAAGCTTCGCGATCCTGTCGCGGTCAAGATCGATCCCGACGGTCGGCACACCCGCTGCCGCGGTGCAGGCGGCCGTCACCGAGCCGAGGTGCCACAGACCGTAGACGGAAAGCTTCATGTGTGCTCTTCGAACACCCAGTGGTTTTGCGCGAGCCAGTCCACGGTGCGTAGCACGCCTTCACGGATAGTGAGTTTCGGTTTCCATCCGAGCGCGCGAATGCGTTGCGTATCGAGCAGGATGAAGGGACTGTCGCCGACCCAGCCGCGCTCGCCTCCCGAATAGGTCAATTCCGGCCGCACGCCAAGGCGCTCGGCGATCCAGCCGATCGAATCGTTGACCTGGTTGGCCTCGTCAACCCCGAGGTTGAGCACGTTGACCTTGCCGTCGAGCGTGTTGATGGCGAGCAACATCGCATCAATGCAGTCTTGCACGTAGAGATAGGACTTGCGCTGCTTGCCGTTGCCGAGCACGTGCAGGCGCGTCGGATCGGTCGCCAGCTTCTTGTAGAAGTCGAAGACATGGCCGTGCGTGTAGCGCTCCCCGAGAATCGAAACGAAGCGGAAGATGTACCCCTGAAAACCGAAACCCTCGCAGTAGGCCTGGATCATGCCTTCGGCGGCGAGCTTCGAGGCGCCGTATAGCGAAGTCTGAATCGGGAAGGGGGCGTTTTCCGGCGTCGGGAATACATCCGGCTCGCCGTAGATCGAGCCGGTCGAGGAAAATGCGATGCGCCGGACGTTGTTCGCGCGCATCGCCTCAAGCACATTGAAGGTCGCAACCGTGTTCTGCTGCAGATCGCGCTCGGGATGCTGGGTGCCGAAACGGACGTCCGCATTGGCTGCAAGGTGAAAAACGAAATCGGCGCCTTGCATCGCCGTCGTCAGTGCGCCGGTGTCCAGGAGGTCGCCTTCGACAAAACGAAACGCGGAGTTTGCGCAGGCGGAGTCGAGGAAGCGCATTTTTCCGGTGGTCAGGTTATCGTAGCCGATCACGGGTTCACCGTTCGCCAGCAGCCGATCGACCAGATTGCTTCCGATAAAGCCTGCAGCGCCGGTGACGAAATAGGCCATGGCCGCTCAGCGCCGATTGGCATCTGATGGGGCGGGGCGCGCAATCTGCCAGTCTCCCAGCAGGAATACGCCGTTGACCGCACCGGTCACGATCAGGACTGCGCCCCACGCGAACGACACCGCAAGGGTTTCGCTCGCGCTCAAGGCGCCGGTGGCGCCGAGCGTTGCCGCCATCGCGAGCTCGCGTCCTCCCCAGCCCATGTAGAGAAACGGAAGGCTGTTCACCAGTTGCAGCAGCGGAATGAATCCGGCGACCAGCCAGGCATCCGCGCCCAGACCGGCGGCACGCAACAGCAGATACAACGCGCCCCATGCGGACAGAACGTTGAGCAGCGCAATCACCAGCTGGACCGCGGAGCGTTGGGGCGACAGCATTGCGCGATAGCCGGCAAACACCCGGGCGAGCTTGCCGACAAAATCATGCCGGATCAGCGCGAGCGCATGCGGCAGCGCGAGAAGGACGCCCACGCCGACAATCAGACCTGCGAATAGTGCAAGCTCCGCCAGGATGATCTCGCGCCCGACACCTCCGGCGGCCTGCGCAGGCAGCGTCGCCAGCCCGATCAGCGACATCCACTGCACGCCGACGACGCGATCGAACAAGGTCGCGCGCGCCGCGTCGGTGATCGAGAGGCTGCCGAACACGCGCAGCGCCGCGATCTTGGCGGCATCGCCCGCGAGACCGACCGGCGCCGCGACGGCGACAAAACCGGCGCTGCACGTCAGCTTGAACAGGAACCGGAGCGGCGGCACATCGGCGGCCTGCTCAGTGATCCAAAGAATGACGCGATGAAGCCGGAATGTATTGATCGGATACTGCAGCCAGTAAACAAGCGCGGCGGCCGCGACGAGCGCCGGATCGAGGCTGGCCCACACGGCGGCGACGTCGCGCCAGTTGACGCGGTGGTAGACGATCGCCGTGCCGCCGGCGAGCAACGCGGCGCTGACCAGCAGCGACAGAACGCGGTAGCGCACGCGTCCTTGCCATGCGGGACGCTGGATTTGCGCCATAGACATCACGCCGGCCCGCGCCCGATCGGCGCGAGGCGCAACTTGAGAATGGTCCACAGCCAGGTGAGACCATCGCGCGTGAAGCTCACTTTCTTTCCCTCCGCGAACGAGCGCGCCGCGTAGTTGACCGGCAGCTCGAGCGGCACATAGCCCTTGCGCACGAGCTTGATGACGAGCTCGATATCGAAGTCGAAGCGGTTGCAGACGAAGTCGATGCCGTACAGCGCATCGCGGCGGAACACCTTGAACATCGTGAATGGGTCCGTCATGCGCGTGTTGAGCGCAAAATTCATCACCGACTTGAAGAACCAGTGCCCGAAATTGAACACTGCCGCGGTGAACGGCGCATCGTTGAACTTGCGCATCTTCCAGCCGCCTTGGTGGCGCGAACCAAGGATGAACATCGATTGCCACGCCGCGACCGGCGCGAGCAGCCCGTCATAGTCATCGAGGTCGTATTCCAGATCGGCGTCCTGAATCATCACGATGTCGCCGGTTGCATAGCTCAGGCCCTCGCGCACCGCGTTGCCTTTTCCGCGCGGGCCGGGTTGCAGCAGGATGCGCACGTCGGGACGACCCTCGTAGGATTGCACCAGTTCGCGGCTGCCATCGGTCGAATTGCTCTCGACCACGATGATTTCCCGGCGCATGCCGGGGAGCTGCTTGGCCAGCAACGCATCCATCATCTGGGCGAATGTCGCCCGCTCGTTGAAGACCGGAACGACGATCGATACCACGCACTCGGTCCGCGGCGCGGCCGCCACCGCACTGACGACTGCGGTGCCGGAGGGAAGGCGGAACGCGCGACGTCGCAGCAGCGGCGGCAAGAAGCGGCGCAGCGATTCCACGCTGCGCAGCCATGACGTCGGCTCGGCGCCGCCGTGCATGCGTTCGCTCAGACTGTCGAGCGAATAGCTGCGGCGCTCGGGGCGGAACCAGATATGCTCGAAATTTGCCGACAGCAGCAGCAGGTTCAGGGTCTCGCGCGTGAAGTACCACGCGTTGGCCGGCTGCCATTCGTGCCAATTACGGCCCATCAGGCGCGCCTGATGGCCATCAAGCAGCGGCACGCTCAGCAGCAATGGCGCACCTTCGGCAAGATGCCTGCGAACCTTGAGCAAAGCGGCGCGCGGGTCGGAAACCCGCATCAGCGCGTCGGACACGATCGCGGCGTGGTACGACTGCTCCCAATCGGCGGCGCCGAAATCTCTCGTCCCGGCGATCCGGCCGATGGTGATGCCGCGTTGCTGCAGCAGCGCGATCAATCCGTCCTGCTCCTCGCCGACGAGCAGCACTGCGCCCTTGATTGCGGCTGCATCGAGCGCCGCCAGCAGGCTGGTGTGGTCGCGCTCGCTGCGCCCGGTGCGGCGCGCCGCGCCGGCGTGCATGAGGGGAGGATCGCTACGCGCCGGGCGCTTGCTGAAGGTCAGCGCGCAGCCTCCGCAGCGAAATATGCGAAACTGGCTGGCGCCGAAGATGTATGCGGCATGCTCGCTGCCGCAGAGCGGACACGCAAATTCGATCGGCTGGGCGGCCTGCTGCACCAATCGAAGCGGTCTGCTCGTGTTCACGCCCCGGTTTTCCTCAGGCCCGTCGCGCGTAGGCGACGAATTCACCGATGTTGATCGCGAGCGAGCGACGCTTCAGCGCAGCTGGAACCATCCAGCTCAGCGCTTGATACGCGCGATTGAGGCCCGGGTTGGTCGCCGCAAGCTGATCCGCAAGGTAATCCATGGTCAGGACCTTGTGCGTGGCCTCGACCTGTCCATCGGCAAATCCGCAGCGTTCGAGCAGTGTGGCGATGCTGCGCCGTGAGAACAGCATGGTGTGCTGCATCGGCTGCAACATCGGCCATTTCGAGCGCATAAGATACCGCAGCACATGGTCGGTGTCTGGCGAGCTGATTGCGATAACTCCGCCGGGTTTCAGAATCTCGCGGATGTCGCGCAGGAACTGTTCCGGGTTCTGCACGTGCTCGATGATGTCGAACGCGGTCACGACATCGAATTTCTCCGTTTCCCGAGCGAGCAGCGTGTTGACGTCGCCGCGGACAATCCGCGCGCGGATGTCGGGGCGGGCGAGCGAGATCGCGACGGTGGAGAACTCGACGCCGCGCACGTCGAAGCCATCATCCGCCGCCGCTTCCATGAAAAATCCGGTGGCGCAGCCGACATCGAGCAGCCGCCTTCCCTGTGTCCGCTCCTTGATTGCGGCGAGGCGCGGACGCGCGGTCGCGATCTTCAGGTCGCGCGACTTGGCGTATTCGCGATAAACGCCTGAGGCATATTCATCGTCGGCATACGCGTTCATCGCGCCGACGGACGGCATCCTGGCCTGAAAGATCGTTCCGGAGGTGGGCTCGAGGTAGTAGGCAGCGCCGCCCTTGCGGCAATAAATGCGCGCCGGCAAACCATTGATCGGGCACGATACGGACGCGACCAGCGAATTCATGAAGAGCCCGGGATGCGATAAATGTCTTCGACGCGGGACCGCATTAGCTTATCGAATGGACGTTGTACAAGTGGTCCGAAGGCATGATAGGCCCAAGCCAAAAACCCATAATATCGAGGTACATAGCGGATGAACTTGCGACGCAGGATCGCGTCCAGAGTGGCGTCGATCACGGTCTGCATCGGGATGGTCAGCTCGGTTTCCTTGCGATGCCGGCGCGTGTGATACGTCTCGTGCTGGAAAAAGTTGGTCTTCACCCGTCCCGGGCAGATCACCGTGATGTCGATCCCGAACCGCGCGAGTTCCGGCGCGATGCAGCGCGACCAGCCCATCATGCCGTGCTTGGCCGCTCCGTAGACCGCGTTGGGTGTCAACGGCAGCATCCCGGAGATCGAGGCGATATTTACGATGTGGCCGCTGCACCGCTTCACCATGTCGTCGAGAAACACTTTAGTGACGCGTACGGCACCGGCGAAGTTGACGTTCATCAGCCGCTCGACGTCCTCGGGATGTTCCTGATGAAATGTGCGGTAGATCGCGAATCCCGCATTGTTGATGAGGACGTCGGGCGCGCCGTGGGTCGCGAGCACGCCGCCGCAGATGTCGTTCACGCTCTCGATCGAGCCGATGTCGCAGACGTAGCCATGCGCGCCGCGCTCCGCTCCGCCGAGCCGGGTGACGGCGGCTGATACCGAATCGGCCCTGTCCGCCAGCACGACCACGCGCGACTTCCGGCGGAGAAGTTCCTCGGCGAGCGCGAAGCCGATGCCCGAGGTGCCGCCCGTGATGACGACGAGCTTGCCGGCAAAATAGTCGTCGTCGCGGCGTCGCATGTGGCTGGCTCTGGGTGACGGGAAAGGCGCGTGGCGCGGCCTTTCAAGCCACCGTCTATTGCACATGATCGCAAGTAACCGCAATCAGAGCGGATTTCGCGCGCCCTTGCAGAAATCCGGCCAAATGGCTAACGAAAGCGCCCAAATGCGCGAGGCTCGTCGCCACCAGGTGAGCCTCGGGCGCATCCTCCTTACGGCGCGACCGCAGCGCCTCAATTAGCTCCGGCATCATCCCTGCGTCGGTGTCAGTGATCACGGGAACAATGAGCACGATGAGCATCTCGCACAGCCTCGGTCGTCCCAGCAGACGCCTGGACGTGCGCGGTGCCATCGCCGACGTGGCCGATGGTCTGCGGCTGTGGGAGCTGTGGTCGACGCACGGCTGGAATGACATCCGGCAACGCTACCGCCGTTCGATCGTGGGCCCGTTCTGGCTGACCATCAGCATGGGGGTGATGGTCGCCGGGCTGGCTTACCTCTACGCGGGACTGTTCGGGCAATCGATCGAGAAGTATCTGCCCTACGTCGCGGTCGGGATGATCGTCTTCAATCTGATCTCCGGCATCGCCCAGGAGGGAAGCCTGACATTCATCGCGTCGGGACGGATCATCCTGCAGACCAAGGCGCCGCTCAGCGTCTATGTCTACCAAATGCTCTGGCGCAATCTCCTGATCTTTGCACACAACATGTGCATCTATCTGGTTTTGCTGGTCTTCCTCAATATCGACATCGGCTGGGTTACGCTGCTGTCGTTCGCAGGCCTGTTCCTGATCCTGCTCAACGGCCTGTGGGTCGGCATCACGCTCGGCGCGTTGAGCGCGCGGTTCCGCGACGTTCCTCCGATTGTCGCCAGCGTGATGCAGGTCGCGTTCTTTCTCAGCCCGGTCTTCTGGACGCCCGGCGCGCTGAAAGGACGCGAGGCGTTTGTCCATTTCAATCCGTTTTATTACCTGATCGAGATCGTCCGGAAACCGCTGCTCGGCGAGATGCCTTCGGCGGACATCTGGCTCGTCGTGATTGCGCTCAATGTCGTGAGTGCGCTTGTCGCCATCCTGTTTTTTGCGCGCTACCGCGCGCGCATTCCGTACTGGGTTTGAGGCTGTCCATGCCGTCCGTCGAGTTGCACGACGTTTCAGTCAGCTTTCCCGTCTACAGCGCCGGCAATCGGTCGCTCAAGAACGCGATGCTCGCCGCGACCACCGGCGGGCGCATCGGCACCGATGCAAACCACGTCGTGGTGCAGGCGCTCGACCAGGTGTCGCTGGCGTTCGCCCACGGCGACCGGATCGCGCTGATCGGGCATAACGGCGCGGGCAAGACCACGCTGTTGCGGGTACTGGCGGGAATCTTCGAGCCGCTGATCGGAACGGTCCACGTCGAGGGCAAAGTGACCCCGATGTTCGACATCAGCCTCGGTATCGATCCCGAGTGCACGGGCTACGAGAACATCATCATTCGCGGGCTCTATCTCGGCCTCACCAAAGCAGAAACGCTCGAGCGCATCGACGAGGTCGCCCGCTTCACCGAGCTCGGCCAATTTCTCGAGCTGCCGGTGCGAACCTACTCGGCCGGCATGCAGGCGCGGTTGGCGTTTGCGATGGCGACGTGCATCGAACCGGAAATCCTGCTGCTCGACGAGGGGATCAGCGCCGGCGACGCGGCGTTTTGGGAAAAGGCCAACGAACGGCTGGATGCGTTCGTCGCCAAGGCGGGAATACTCGTGCTGGCATCGCACTCGCTCGAGCTGGTGCGCCGGCTATGCACCAAAGCGGTCTTGATGGAGCACGGCCGCGTCAAATGGACCGGCAGCGTCGAGGAGGCTCTGCAGATCTACCGCGGGCCGGTCGCCTAGCCGTGCTTCCCCCGGCGATCCGCAGACCTTAGGCTCGGCGGATGCTACGAGGGCTGCTTCGACGGCTTCAATCCGGAAGGATCGGCAACGCGCTCCGTACGCGGGCGGAGCGCCGGCGCGAGCGCGCCGCAATCGCTGCGGCGAAGCTGTTCGATGCGGGATGGTATCTCGACCAATATCCCGACGTCCGCGCGGCCGGCGTCGATCCGCTCAGCCACTACTTGAGCTCGGGCGCCTTCGAAGGCCGCGATCCCAACCCGCTGTTCGATAGCGCCTGGTATCTTGCGCAGAATCCGCAGGTCGCGGCCGCCCGCGTCAATCCGCTTACGCATTATCTGCGCGCGGGCGCGGCGGCGGGCCGGGCGCCGAACCGGTTGTTCAAGGGCCAGTGGTATCTCGAGCAATATCCGGACGTACGGACCGCAGGGCTCAATCCGCTGGCGCACTATCTGGAGATCGGCGCCGCCGAGGGTTTCGATCCGAACCCGTGGTTCGACAGCGATTGGTACCTGCACAAAAACCCCAAAGTGGCGGCGGCCGGGGAGAATCCGCTCGCGCATTATCTCCGCGAAGGCGCCGCGCAGGGCAGGGCGCCCAGCCCGTTGTTCAAGGGCGAATGGTATCTCGAAAACGTGCCGGATTTTGCGCTGCCAGCCAGGACCGCCGCAGCGGGCATCGAAGCGCCCCGGCCGCCGCGCGTGCGCTCTGCCGCGAACACGATTTTCATCGACGTGATCATGGCGGAGACATTTGTCCGGGCGACGCAGTCTCTTGAGAAACTGAAGTCCGCTCCGCCCCCCTCTCCGATGCTCGGCCGCGTAACGTCCGTTGCGGGAAATGCCGCAGCCGCAGCACTCCTCGCCGCCATCGCGGCCGCCGGATCGGACAGGCGCCACCTGCTCGTCCTGATGTGCGACGTGGAGCTTGCCGCAAGGGACATCCAGGCTCTCGTGGGTGCATTCGATACCGATCCGTTCATCGGCTACGTCGTGCCGCGCCTCGCGGCGCCGGACGGCCGCATCCTGCCGCTGCTCGCCCAGACTGCCCCCGGGACCCTGCCGGCACATGATCCGGCAATCCTGACGGACCTTCCGGCTTTCCAGCTCGCGCCCGAATTCCTGAGTGGCTGTGTGCTCATCCGTAATGAGCTCGTGGCCAATCTTCCCGGCGTCGGAACGAACTTCGCCACCCTGAGCGGCGCGCTGCGCGCCAGCATGGCGTGGGGGCGGCGGCTTGGATTCCGCGCGTTGATCGCGAACGGTGTCGTGCTGCCCGCGGCCGGCGCGGAGGCGTGCCATCCCGCGTTGCAAGCCGGCGAACACGAAACGCTGGTACAATTTTTCCCCGATGCGGCACTGGCCGATGCACGGTTCGGCGATTTGGCCTGCCATTATCGCGAGGCGTTGCTGGCGCGAGTCCGGTCGCCGCTGGCAAGCGATCGCTGTCAATTGCTGTTCGACTGCAGCGGCATGTCGCCGGTCTACAACGGCACCAACGAGTGCGCTCTCGGCATTCTCGACGGTGTTGCGCAGATCGAGACGGACTGGCGGATCAGCATCTTCGCGCCCGCCGAGGTGATCTCATTTCATCGCCTGCGCGAGCGCTATCGGCGATTCACCGTGTTCAGCGGCGAATTGACCGGCACATACAGCGTCGCGATCAGGCTGTCGCAACCCTGGACGATGCACTCGATCGTTCAACTGCACCGGCACGCGTTGCGCATGGTGTTTCTGATGCTCGATACGATTGCGTGGGACATCATCTATGCGGCGGGCCCGGAGGTCGAGCCGACCTGGGGGATGGCCGCCACGCATGCCGATGGCCTGCTGCATATTTCCACGTTCACCAAGGATCGCTTCAATTTCCGTTTTCCTGCGGCGCCTCGGGTCCGGCAAATGGTGACGCACCTGAGCTGCCATTACGAGGAATACACCAGCGGCGATCGGACGCGGCCGGCCCAGCCCGGCCACATCCTGCTGATCGGAAACGATTTCGAGCACAAGGGGCTGGCGCCCGTATTGGAGTTGTTGCCGCGCGCGTTTCCGCAGCAGCAATTCGTGGTGATCGGGCAGGACTATCTGCGCCGGTCCAACGTAACGGCGTTGCGCAGCGGACAGGTCTCGGCTGAAGAGATGGAGCGTCTGTTCGCCACCGCCCGCATGCTGGTGTTTCCGTCTTTCTATGAGGGCTTCGGCTTTCCGGTCGTGAAGGGCCTCGGGTACGGCCTCGATGTCGTGGCGCGCCGGTCGGCCCTCTTGTCCGAGATCGGGCGGCAATGTGCGCCGCGCGGCCGCCTTGTTCCGTTCGACGATGACGCTTCGCTGGTGGCGGCGATCGGCAGGATTCTGGCGGCCGAGAGTGTGGAGACCATCCCGCTCGGCGCGGACGTTGCGGCGGGGGCGGAGCCGGTGCGCTGGCGCGACGTGGCCGGCCGCATTCTCGCGTTTGCCGAGACGCTCGCCTCCGACCCCTCGATTGCGGCGCATGACGCGCGCGAGACGGCCTTGCGATTTGCCGCGGTGCGCGAGTCTCGCTGACGCTGTCCGCCGGCGCCGGAGACTTGTCTCGCGGCGGGCATTGGACTATTCACGGCCGACTTCGCGGGGGAACCCAAGCCCGGCGCAAGCGCGTGAAAATGGGCTCGGAACACGCATGAAGCGCGCTTTGATCACCGGCGTCACTGGTCAGGATGGCGCGTATCTCTCGCAGTTCCTGCTGCACAAAGGCTACGAGGTTTATGGGCTGCTCCGGCGCAGCGCTGCGAGCGATGTCATCGGCGCAAAACTGCGCTGGCTCGGCATCCAGAACGACGTACGCCTTGTCGATGGCAATCTGACCGACCTGTCCTCGCTGATCCGCATCCTGCGCGAGGTGAAGCCGGATGAAATCTACAATCTCGCCGCCCAGTCGTTCGTGAAATCGTCCTGGAACCAGCCGTTGCTGACCGGGACGGTCACCGGCATCGGTGCCGCCAACGTCCTCGAAGCCGTGCGGCTCGATGCGCCGCAGGCCCGGTTCTATCAGGCGTCATCCTCGGAGATGTACGGTCTGGTGCGCGAGCCGGTGCAGTCGGAAACGACGCCGTTCTATCCGCGCTCGCCTTACGCGGTCGCCAAGCTCTACGCGCACTGGATGACCGTGAACTATCGCGAGAGCTTCGGCCTGCACGCGACCAGCGGCATTCTGTTCAATCACGAGTCGCCGCTGCGCGGCATCGAGTTCGTGACGCGCAAGGTTACCGATGGCGCCGCGCGCATCAAGCTCGGGCTGCAGCGCGAACTCGGCCTCGGCAACATCGATGCGCGGCGGGATTGGGGCCACGCGCGCGACTATGTCGAGGCGATGTGGCTGATGCTGCAGCAGGACAAGCCCGACGACTACGTCATCGCGACCGGGCGCACCACGACCGTGCGCGACATGTGCCGCATCGCCTTCGAGCACGTCGGGCTGAAGGCGGACGATCACATCGTCATCAAGCCCGAATTCTTCCGCCCCGCCGAAGTCGACATCCTGCAGGGCAATCCGGCCAAGGCGAAGGCCATGCTCGGCTGGCAGGCACGCACGACGCTGGAGGAGATGATCCACGAGATGGTCGATGCCGATCTCGCGCGCGTCCGCCGCGAAATGAACTAGGGCCCTCGCGTGCCGGCGCCGCCCTCCCGCTTCCGCGTTCTTGTCCCCGGAGGCGATGGGTTCGTCGGCCGCTATCTGGTGCAGGCGCTCGGCGCGGCTCTTCCAGCCGGCTCGGACATCCTCGTCGGCACGCTCGCCGATGCCGCGGCGGAGCCGGGAGCCGTGCGCCGGGTCGCGCTCGACATCACCGATGCCGAACGGGTCCGCGCGGTCCTCGCTGAGGAACGGCCGACGCACGTGTTCCATCTCGCCGCAATCGCGGCCATCCAGACTGCCCAGCATGATGAGCAGCAGACCTGGGCGGTAAACTGTTCGGGTGCGATGAACGTCGCCGCCGCGATCGGCGACGCTCTCCCGGCGTGCCGGCTGCTGTTTTGCAGCAGCGCGCAGATCTATGGAAGAAGCTTCCGGGACGGCAAGCCGTTGGACGAAAACGCTCCCGTCGATCCGATCGATGCCTATGGCGCGAGCAAGGCCGAGGCCGATCTGAAAATCGGCCACATGGCAACGCGCGGGCTGCGCGCAATCCGCTTGCGGCCGTTCAATCATACCGGAGCCGGGCAGGGGCGCGGATTCGTCGCGCCGGATTTCGCTGCGCAGATCGCGGCCATCGAGCGCGGCGTGCAGGAGCCGGTCATCAGGGTCGGCAATCTGGAGAACCGGCGCGATTTGATGGATGTGCGCGACGTGGTCGCGGCCTATGTCCGCGCCGTACTGCGCTTCGATGATCTGCCGAATGGTTGTGCCATCAACGTGGCATCCGGCAAGGCGATCTCCGCCGGAGACATCCTCAACGCATTGCTGGCGCTCTCGTCCGCGACGATCGAGGTCAAGAGCGATCCCGCGCTGATGCGCCGCTCCGACATTCCGGTCATCCGGGGTGATGCCGGCCGGGCGCGGGAACTCCTCGACTGGGTGCCGGAAATCCCGGTCGAGACCACGCTGAAGTCGGTTCTCGACGATTACCGCAGCCGCTAGCCCTTTGAACGCGCAGCGGTAATGCGGCCCGGCGGCCAAGCTTGCCGGGGTTGGGTGGAGCGGGTAATGCTCGCCCCGGCTTGGGAGGGCGGCGTGGCCGCCCGGCGGACGACCCGATGGCGACGAGCGCCCTGATCAATCCGAACGTCCTGGTGCAGCGTAATGATCCCTTCACGACCGGGATCATCTACATGCCGATCGGGCTTGCTTATGTGGCGGCTTCGCTTCGTCACAACGGGCTGCCGGTCAAGGTGATCGATGCGTTCGGCGAAGCGCCGCGCCAGGTGCACAAGGCCGGCGACTTCATGGTGCTGGGCTTGTCGACCGACGAGGTGATTGCGCGCATTCCAGCCGATGCCGGCGTGATTTTCGTGTACGCAAACCAGCTCATCAACCATGCCTCCGTTGCCGAGATCATCCGCGCCGCAAAAAACAGGTTCCCCCAGACTCCCGTCGTGGTGCTGGAGAACACCCAGGCCGTGACCGCCTACGCGCTGCGCCCTGTCGCGGCGGATCTCTTTGCGACGGGTGCGGACTATCTGCTCTCGGGCGAGGGCGAAGAGCGCGCCGTGCAGTTGGTTCAGGCGATCGGCCGCGGCGCGACGGCTGAAGAACTTTCCGAAATCGACGGTCTGTGCTGGCCGGGTCGCGACAGCGCGGTCAAGGCGTACAACCGGGATCTCGATGCGCTGCCGTTCCCCGCGTGGGACCTGTTCCCGCTCGACGGGTACTGGTCGCTGCGCTTCGCGCATGGGCCGCAGAGCGCGCGGAAATATCTCCCGATGCTCACCACGCGCGGCTGTCCGTATCCCTGCCGCTTCTGCGTGGTGCCGGCGACCAACGACCGGACCTGGCGTCACCGCTCGGGCAAGAACGTGGCCGACGAGATGGCCTACATGAAGGAGCGGTTCGGCGTCAGCGAATTCCATTGGGAGGATTTGAACCCGACCATCAACGATCGCCGGATGCGCGCGCTGTGCGAGGAGATCATCAGCCGCGACCTCGGCGTCACCTGGAAGATCGTCGCCGGCACCAAGGTCGAATCCATGCGCACCGAGGAGACGGTGAGCCTGATGGCCAAGGCCGGCTGCCGCTACGTGTCGATCTCGCCGGAAAGCGGATCGAAGAAGGTGCGCCGGCTGATCGAGAAGCCGTTTTCGGTCGAGCACGCGACCAGGTTGATCCATGAGATGAACCGCGTCGGCATCCGCTCGCAGGCCTGCTTCGTGCTCGGCTTCCCCGGCGAGGACGACGAGGACCGCGCGCTCACCCGCGAGCTGATCAAGGATCTCGTGCGCAACGGTATCGACGAGATCGCGATCTTCATCATCTCGCCGGTTCCGGGCTCGGAAATCTTCAAGGAGTTCAGCGGCTACAAATCGCTGTCGGAGCTCAACTTCACGCCGACCTGGCGCGACGACTACGAGATGCTCAACCGGCTGCGCATCAACCTCTATCTCAGTTTCCTCGGCTGGAAGCTGCGCTATTACCCGCTGAAGATTCTCCGCCAGGGCATCAACTTCCTGATGCGCCGGTTCGAGACCAAGATGGAAATGGTCCCCTACAAGGCGCTGGTCTACAAGATGATGCAGGCGCGGGCGTAGGGCCTCATTTGCCGCGGTAGCGGAACAGCGCTGCGATTGCCGAAAGCCCATCCTTGAACGTCGTCTTCTTGCCTTGCGCGCGGGTGCGCGGCGTGAAGCCGACCGGCACCTCGAGGATGAACTCGCGCCGCTGGCTTGCCTTGGCGATGATCTCGCATTCGAGATCGACGCCATTCGCCTTCAGCGCCATCGTTTCGACCAGCCCGCGGTCATAGGCCTTCAGCGTCGACAGCGGATCGGTGATGTAACGGTTGTACATCAGCAGGCACAGGATGCTGATCGCCATGCCGCCATACTTGCTGACGAGATAGAGCACGCGGCTGTCGCCGTAGATGAACTGGATGCGGGTGTCGAGGCTCAGGCACTTGATGGCGCGGCTGCCGATCACCGCCCTGAACTGGTTGCGCAGGATCGGCTGCACGAGGCTGCGGATGTCCGCGACGTCGTATTCGGCGTCCGACGGAAAGACGACCAGCACGTTGCCGCGCGCGCGCGAGAATCCGAGCCGGATCGCCGCGCCGCGGCCTTCGCCGGGCTTGGTCTGGTGGACGCGCACTTTCCGGCCGCGCGCGAGCTCGAGCGAGCGGTCGCTCGAGCCGCCGTCGACGACGATGATCTCCTTTTCGACGTCGAGCTCGGACGTATCGAGCGCCTCGAGCGCATCGAGCACGCTGGCGAGCGTGCGCTCCTCATCGAGCACGGGCACGATGATCGAGATCATGTGGCGATAGGGCCGCACCTCGACCTGGCGCGCCTGGCGCAGCAGCGAGAACAGCTCATCGACGATCAGTCCGCCGAGATGGCGCCCGGATTCCGCCTCCCAGTTGCGCGCGAGCACCCTCGATCCGTCCGGCGCACTGCCCGCGTAGGGGACGTAGGTCTGCGAGGGGCTGCCATCGCCATCCTCGGAGGTCTGGATGAAGGCGCGGGTCATCAACCGGGCGAGCGGGACGTCGATCGCGCCGTGGCGGTTCATGTAGTCGTGCAGCTTTTGAATGAGCGTCTCGGCGCTCTCGCCGCGGATGTCATGATCGAGCGCGATATTGGCGACGAAAATCTTCTCCGCCTTGTCGTTCGCCGCGATGGCCTCGGCGAGGCCGCGCGTCAGATACGTCGGAAACAGCGAGGAGTGCTGCGTACCGGGGCCGTAGATGATCAGCTCGGCCTCGCGGATCGCGGTCAGCACCTGCGGGTTCGGCTCCGGTGTGCGCGCGCGCTGGTTCAGCCAGGCGAGCCTGCCGTCCGCGTCCATTGCCTCCAGCGCTGCGACTTCTGTGCGGTCGAGATAGCTGTCGAGCAGGAAAATCTGTCTGATCGGGGCATTGTCCTGCGGCGATACGATCGCGCTTTCGTCCGCGAGATAGCGCCCGTCCTGCTTGAGCGCGACAAGAACGTAATTGCGCCCGTCGGTGGCGTTGAGCACCGCCGCGCGCGACTCGCACAGCTCGGCCATGTCGTCGATCGCGCGATTGAAGTCGCGCGCCTGGGCGAGGTAGCAGCCTGCAAACAGCAGATTGCCGACCGCGCAGTCTCCATAGTCGAACGCGACGCCTTTCGCGAGCTGCGCCGCCTCGTAATCGAGATACGCGCGCGCGTAGACGGCAAGCCGGGCGAGCTGGCCATTGGTGAGCTGCACGAACGCGCCGGCGAGCGTCGCGTCGGGCAGGGGACCCGCCGCAGCGGCCAGCGGCCGCAGGTTCGCGAGCGCCGTCTCGCGCGTCGTGCCGTCGGCAAACCGGTAATCGAGAAACCGCTTCAGCGCGCGCTGGCAGCGCTCGAACGTCGGCATGAAAGTGCTGGTGTTTTTCCGGATGTCGGATGGGCCCAGCATGCCGGGCACGAAGGCGCGGATGCGGCCGGTCGACAGGCCGTCGTCATAGGCATTGACAATACTGGTCAGCTTGACTTGATCGTGATTGACCAGCGCCGACGCAATAGACGCGGTCCCCCTTCCTCCGCTGAACAGAACGACGTTGAGCGGCAAAGCGGATCAAGCCTTTCGGAATTGAGTGAGCATGGATGATGGTTTAGGCTGAAAATCCAGTCAAGAACAGCCATCAAATCGATCGACACATTGCATGAATCAACCCGTTTCGGCGCGCGCGCTTCAATCCTCCGCAGAGAGCCCTGCGCGCCTCGACGATCTGATCGAGACCGTCGCCTGCCCCAACTGCGGCGGCAGGAGTTGCCGTACCATCAAGCCGGCGAGCTATCCGAAGGACCTGACCAGGTCCGAGCTTTTGAGGACCTATTCGGCCTCGAGCGACCATGTGCTGTTCGATGCGATGGTGCAATGCGATTCCTGCCAGCTGGTGTATCTCAATCCGCGCATCCGCAAGGACCTGATCATCGAGTCCTACGCGAGCGCGGTCGATCCGACGTTCATCGCGCAGAACGACGAGCGCATCGCCACGTTCAAGAAAAGCCTGCAGCAGCTCGCGCGGCGGCACGGCATCACGCCGCAGACTGCAAAGCGCGTGCTCGACGTCGGCTGCGCCGGCGGCGCGTTCCCCAAGGCGGCGCATGATCTCGGCTTCGATGTGGTCGGCGTCGAGCCGAGCCGGTGGCTGGCCGAGCAGGGCCGTTCGCTCTACGGGCTCGACATCCGCCCGGGCCTGCTCGAGGAGCAGGATTTTCCGGACCGCAGCTTCGACTTGATCTCGCTTTGGGATGTGATCGAGCACCTGCCCGATGCGCATGCGGTGGTGAGCGACATTCACCGCCTGCTCAAGCCCGGTGGTTATCTGATCGTGAATTGCCCGGACCATGGCTCGCTTGCGCGCAAGCTGCTCGGCTCCAAATGGCCGATGCTGCTCAGCGTGCACCTGATCTACTTCACGCGCGAAACGATCACGGACTTCCTGAAGCGCGAAAATTTCGAGGTCGTGGAATTTCGCCCGTTCTGGCAGACGTTGCAGCTCGGCTACGTGCTCAAGCGCGCAAGCGCGTATTTCGGCTTGTTCGGGCTGGCGCAGAAGCTGACCGAGGCGGTCGGCCTGCATCGCATTCCGCTGACCTACAACATCGGCCAGTCCTTCGTGCTCGCGCGCAGGACGGGATGATTTTCGGCCCTCACATCCGGGCGATCGTGTTCGATATGGATGGTGTGCTTTGGCATTCCAGCGCCATTCACGCGGCGGCTTACAAGGCGGTGCTCGATGAGGCAGGAGTCCGCATGCCCGACTACGCGCGCATTGCCGGACGCCGGACGGACGAGGTCATGCGCGAGCTTCTGGAAGCGCAGCGCACCGCCGAGGCCGACGCAAAGACGATCGCGGCCATGACGCAGGCGAAGCAGAAAATGGCGCGCCATTTGTTGCGCGAGGCCGCGCCGATCGCGCCGGGCTGCGCCGGCGTGCTGGAGCGGCTGGGGCGCTCCTGCTCCCTCGGCCTGGCGAGTTCCGCCAGCGCCGGAACCGTCGACCTGTTCCTTGAGGCCAGCGGGACGCGCGGGCTTTTCGCCGCCGTGGTCTCGGGAGACGAGGTGGCGGCGGCGAAGCCCGATCCGGCGATCTACCTCGCGGCGTTGCAGCGGCTTGGGTGTGGTCCTGCCGCCGCCGCGGTGGTCGAGGACGCGCCCAACGGGATTGCGGCGGCCCGGGCCGCCGGGATCGCGCTGGTGGTGGCGGTGGAGGGGACGGCGCCGCGCGCCGCGCTGACCCAGGCGGGCGCCCATCGCGTCGTCGGGAACCTGGCCGAGCTGGTACTGTAGATGCCGGCAGCTATTCATCCGCTCGCCGCCCTGCCGTTAGGTCCGGTTGATCGGTCCTGCTGGACGGCGATCATCCCGGCCGCGGGCCGTGGCTCGCGGCTCGGCTCGGATCAGCCCAAGATTCTCTACCCCATTCTCGGCCGGCCGATCCTGTCCTGGCTGCTCGATGCCCTTGCGCCGGTCTGCGGCGCCTCCGTGCTGGTGCTTTCGCCCGCCGGGCGCGCGGCGGTCGGGCCGGTAGCGCAAAGCCTCGGCGCGCCGCTGGAGATCGTGATACAGGAGCATCCCACCGGGATGGCCGACGCGGTGCAACGGGCGCGTGCGGCGACGCGAACGGACTTCGTATTGGTGGTGTGGGGCGATCAGGTGACCTTGCGGACCGAAACCATCCAGGCCTGCGCGGCGCTGCACCAGCGGCGGCCGAACGCCACGCTGACGCTCGCCACCGTGATGAAGCCCAACCCCTATATCGACGTCGAGCGCGATGCCGCAGGGCGCATCATCCGGGTGCGCCAGGCGCGCGAAGGCGAGATCGACCGTGCGGTCGGCGAGAACGACTGCGGGCTGTTCCTGTTCACCGCCGCAACGCTGTTCAGCGTGCTGGAGCGCGCTGCGGCGGGGGCGCGCGGGGAGCGCACCGGCGAGACCAATCTGTTGCAGATGCTGCCTGCGTTCGAACGCGGTCCCGGGTCGGTTGCGACGGTCCGGCTCGCCGATCCGGACGAGACGCTGGGCGTCAACACCGCCGAGGAGGCGGCGGCGGCAGCGGCGATCCTGGCCAGGCGCGCATCCGCTTCCGCCGCGGCGCGTGGATAGCGAATGCAAGCGCGCCGTACGGTCTCGATCGTTATTCCGGCCTACAACGAGGAAGCCTTCATCGGAGGCCTCCTCGAAAAGCTCCTGCGGGTGGACACGCAGGCTGCCGGGTTCGACAAGGAGATCGTGGTGGTCAACGACGGCTCGAAGGATCGGACCGCGCAGATTGTCGCTGCCGTGCCGGGCGTGCGGCTGATCAACCAGGAAAACCGCGGCAAGGGCGCGGCCGTGCAGCGCGGCGTGCAGGAAGCGGCCGGCGATTTCGTGCTCGTGCAGGATGCCGACCTCGAATACGAGCCGGCCGACATTCCGGCGATGCTCGGCGCGCTCGGCGGCGCGAGCGACGTCGCGGTTTACGGCAGCCGCATCCTCGGCGTGAAAGAGAAGCAGGGGCTGACGTTGTTTCCGGGCCTCGCGCCCGGCCAGCGGTTGGCGCCCTGGCTGGTCAACAGGGCGCTCTCGGTGCTGACATTCGTCCTCTACGGCCGCTGGATCACCGATCTGCTGACCGGCTACAAGATCTATCCGACGCCGTTCCTGCGCGGCATCACGGTCAAGACTGCGGGCTTCGAAACCGACCACGAATTGTCGGCCAAGCTGATGCGCGCCGGTTACACGATCCGCGAGGTCCCGGCCCAATACAATCCACGCTCGGTCGCCGAGGGGAAGAAAATCGGTCCGCTCGACGGCTTGATCGCCGTGTGGACCTTGCTCCGGTTCCGCTTTGCCGATTGATCAGCCCATGACGCCGAAAGCCCCCGTGGCGCGGCTTGCGTTAAGGCCGAGCATCTGGCTGGTTGCGCTCAAGATCGCGCTGCCCGGGCTGGTGCTCTGGCTCGTCACGCGCAAGGTGGACTGGTCGAGCTTCCTCGACATCATGTCGCGCATGGACATCGGCGTGATCGTCACCGCAATCGCGCTGATCACGGTGCAGAACATCCTCGCCGGCTTGCGCTGGTGGTTCGTGACCGTTCGGCTGCCGAACGATCAGCTCAGCTTCTGGATGGCGCTGCGCTATCTTTACGTCAGCGTCTTCATCAATCAGGCCCTGCCGTCGAGCGTCGGCGGCGATGCGGTGCGGATGTGGCTCGCCTATAACAGCGGCGTGCCGCTCGGGAACGCGGTGAAAAGCGTGCTGCTCGACCGCATCCTGACGATGTTCGGGCTGATGCTGCTGATCGTCGGCGCGCTGCCGGTGATGGACCGCGCGATACCGGCGGCGCCGGGAAACCTCCTGTTCGTACTGATCGTGCTGTTGATCGCGACCGGCTTCCTTGCCCTTTATCTGGCACGCTTCCTGGCCCCCTACGCGCAACGTCCGGGCCGGCTCGGACGGCTGATCGGATTTCTCCTCGGGGTGCGTACGTTTCTGCTGTCGTTGCGCAACATCGTGCCGCCGACGCTGTCCGCGATGGTCGGCTTCACCATGATGACCCTGATCGTCTACGTCTTCGCGCGCGGGCTCGGCATCGAACTGCCGCTGCTGCAATGTTTCGTGTTATGTCCGCCGATCTTCCTGCTCGCCGCGTTGCCGATATCGATCGCCGGCTGGGGCGTGCGCGAAAGCGGCATGGTCGTTGCGCTGGGCTATGCGGGCGTGACGCCGGAGGCCGCCCTGGTGCTTTCGGTCGTGCTGGGCATGACCGTGCTGGTCGGCTCGCTGCCGGGGCTGCTGTTCATGACCCGGCTGTTTCCCGATCGCGCGGCCCGCGTCGCGGCGGCGAGCGAAATCAAAAGCTAGCCGGAGCTCGGGGTTTTCCCGGCCGCGGGCGTGACGGATATCGCGGTCAGCGGCAGCGTGACGGTTTTGCCGTTCGGCTGTGTCACCGGTGCCGGACAATCGATGCGAAGCATGCCGAACAGAGTCTCGTCCGGCGTCACGTCGGCGGCGAGCGTCCATTCGCCCGCTTGCGCCGCTGGCCCGGACACGACCGCAAGCGGCCAGCGCGATTTGTTCGCAATGAGGGCGCAGCCGCGATACTGCGTTTCCGCCGCTGCCGGCGTTGCCCACAGCGTGACCCGCGTCGTTTCTCCTGCTGGCAGGATGAATGGGCCGAGCATGGCATTCGGCTGTGCGTAGGCGAAAGACGCGGCGCCGGCCGCTTCGGGTGGATTGAAGCCGACCGTGTTGCCGTTCGTTATCAGCTCCGCGAGCGGCGTGCGCGGAAGCTCGCGCGCCCGCGGCGCGTCGAGGTCGTAGGCCAGAAACGTCTGCCGGCCGGCCGCTTCCTTGTGGCGGAAATCCGCGTTGAGCACCGGAAAGCGGACGAGGCCGATCCCGCGCCCGGCAACGGCCTCGTTGCCCACGCCCAGGATCGGCGTCTTGGTGTTGGCGGCATCGCGCCAAGCATAAGGATAGCCGAAGTGCAGCCACTGAACGTCGGGCGGAAAATCGATGAGCACGACGAACTTTGGATCGAGCTTCACGACCTCTTCGTACATGCGAAGGTTCGTTCCGTGAACGATGGCGGTCTCCTTGTCGGTCGACCAGGACGACGCGAGGTAACACCCGAGCAAAGCGACATTGATGACGATCAGCCCGCCCATGCGGGCGGGGGGCGAAGGAAACAACGAGACGAGCGCGAATGTTGCCGCGAGGCCGAGCAGCCAGAGCGCCGCTTTGCTCCAGAATGGCTGCGTCATGTAGTCGTACACCGGAAGTACCGTGACGAAGTCGAAGAAATTGTCGACGGTGAAATGGCGGCTCAGCGCCTTCATCGCGAACAGCGTTGCGAATAGCGCAATAACGATCAGGACGCGCAGCGCGGCATCGATTGCGCGGGGCCGGGCGGAAGTCGCGCGATCGGATTGGTCTCGCGGCGCCAGAAAGAACGCAAGCGTGGCAGCCAAAAATACCGGAATGACCGAGGCAACGGTTCGATAGTTGGTGAAGCGGTCGATCATCGCGTGAAACAGTGAGCTGACCGCGATCGCGGGCATCAGGAAACCCAATGTCGCGATCATCAGCGCGTTGAACGCACGCGCATCGGCGCTCGGTTGACCGGCAGCCGGGCGGTGCCGGCCTGGGCGCAAGAGCGCGCCGCCGCGCAGGGCGAGAGCCTTCAACGCCGCGGTCTCGGCAAGCGGCGCGAAATAAATCAGCGAAATCGCAAGGCTGGCGGTCAGGCCGATGGCGAGTACGCCGAGGTGAGGCAGCACCCTGGCGGCCGACAGATCCACACTGTAGCCGAACATCATCCGCGTTTGCCGCACGAGATAGATGACAACGATCGAAAGTGCGACGAAGGCGATTGTTTTCAGGTTGATGCGATAGAGCACGAGCGCCAACGCGCACGCCGCCGCGACATCATAGGTGCCGACGGCCTTCGTCGCGGTGAGCGCAGCGGTGAGGCCGAGCGTTGCCAGAAAATAGGGCAGGCCGCGCACGAGATCTCGGTCGAAGAAGCGCAGGAAGGTGAACAAATAGAGCATGCAGAGCGTCGCAAAAAACATCTCGGTCATCGCGAGCGGCGTGAAAATGTAGAACAGCGGCAGGCTCGCGGTGGTCGCCGCGCCAAACAGCGCCGCGGAAAACCCGATCCGGAAGTCGCGCAGAAAGGCATACGTCAGCGGAACAAATCCAGCCGACATCGCGATGTTGGCGATCCAGGATAGCTTGTACACGTCGCCCGACGAGAATCGATCGAGCCCGCCGAACGGCAACGCGAGCAGATAGAGAAGCAGGCTGTGCCCCTTCATCGTCCAGCCGAAGAAGCCGAGGTCGATATTCTCGAAGACGTACTTGGCGCTCACCAGGTGCGCGACCTCGTCGAAAATCAGGGCCGTGAAGAACGGCTGGAAAAACAAGATGTGGATCAGCGCGACTGCGATTGTCAGGACGAGCACGCAGGCTCTTGGAGCGTTGGAAGTGGTCACTTGGCTTTGAACAAATATTGATACTGGCGTGTAGCGGTTGTCGGAAAATCGCGTAGTGCAATCAGTTCGAAGCCTCTGCCTTCGGCAATGCCGAGGATGGTTCGAAATGGCGCAAAGAAAATTCCACTTCCACTCGGGTCAGCATCGTCGGTCGACAGCTTGTGGCTCGGCGCGTCGAACAAGACGAGCTTGCTTGAGATTCGAAAAAGTTCATCAACCGCTCGCTCATTGTACGGTTCTGGAATATGCTGAATTGCAATGGTGGAGAAGGCCAGTTCAGCTGATCTATCATCTATGGGCCATGGGGCCTCAAGTACTTGCATAAATTCTGTTTTATCAGAACTCCGCGCCTCGCTGGCGAGACGAACCATTTCGTCTGAAACATCAATACCGATGACGCGCTCGTATCTGGTAGAAAGCGCGCGGGTCATCCGTCCCATGCCGCATCCAAAATCTACTGCCATGGTGCCGTGAAGATCAATCCTTGCGAGGCGTGCGAAGGCGGCGAATTCATCAAGCCATGCGGCGCCGCTTGCGAAGAAAGCCTCATCGGTCATATCCGCTCGGTTCGAAATAATGGCCGTCTTTGCCGATGAGGCGGCTTCCTTGTTCCACCAATCGCGCATTCCTGCGGGCGTGAGGTTCACAGTCTTAGACTCTCATTAGTGTTGCGGCGACGAGCTGTAGCGGGATGGCTGACACTGCGGCATCGGTAAGGTAAGAGATTGTCATCACACATATCGCTCGCGTAACGGAAATCCAAGGGTCAAACGTCATTGCGTTCAGTTTCGCCGTCGCGTGCCGCTGTGCTTGCCGCGTTCCCGCCATGGACTGGACATGCAGAGCCCGATTCGTTTCGGGATTTTCTCGGCGTCCGCACTCACATCGCCTATCCTCCTTACCATGGGATGACGCTAGCGCAGGATGGCGTTCAGGTTTGGCGTAATAGAAATCTGTGATTCATTCCCCCTTCGCGGCAGGTAGACTGAACTCAATAAGTTGATCGATGCCGCGCTCAACGATTTCCAAAACGACGATGTTCGGGCGGAATGCATCCATGATCTCGATCTGCTTTTGCGGTGGGTGCGCCGCGATCACCCACCCGTCTTTTTGCAAGTCTCCCGTCTGATACTCAAATTGATCTTGAGGGCTCAGGGCCCAGAGCGTGTAGCGGCCCATAATTTCCGTTGGCGTCGTTCCGGTCCAAAGAAGGAATGAATCTCCGAAAACCAGAATTTTGGCCCGCGGGCGAGATGCGGCCGAGCTATCGTATGCGATGTCGCCGAATGCATGCTGTTTGAGCATGATCTGCTCGGGGTCCGGCAGCCCGAACCATGCCCACATACTGTCCTCCAGCGGGGCAGCGGGGCGTCGCGTGACCGTCAGCTTCGAGTTCGGCCAGGAGAGCGGCGGTCCTTCGCGCTCCACCGCCTGCTTGATTGCGCGCCACATGATCAGGCCGCCAGCCTCATTCCAGTGCGAACCCCATTTGTAATAAAGGAGCTCGTTCGCCGCCGCCCGTCGAAACGGGGCGCGCAAGTCCACCTTGATGGCAGGGCAATCAAGCGGCAGCGCTTGCAAAGCCTCGATCACCGAGGGCCGGTCGGAAATGGGAAGGTAGTCGGGCAGAAAGGGATGAATCGTGGTCTTGTTCGGCGCGATAACGAACACGAACACCGCGCCGCGTTCGCGCGCATAGCTGCACCAGGAATTCAGCAGCCGGCGTATGTGCTCAAGCGTCTGGGGCTCAATTCTGTGGAGATGCCGCGAGGAGCGAATCTCGCCATTCAATACCAGCGAGCCTTCCTTGCCGAGCACCAGCCCGGCCCCGAGATCCGACCGCAGCACCTTCAGGCGCACCCTGAAGTATTCGCGCGTCAGCAGCTTGCGTCCGCCGAAATTGTCGGAGAAGAAAGCCGTGATCCGGGCCGGGATGATGGTCGGGTGCGCGAACTCGGCGCCCGAGGGAAACGACGCCAGCGTTCGCTGCTCCTGCTGGGTCGGAACCGAATCGTAGGGCATGAACGCGCCGACAGAGCCGACGAGGATGGCCGCGGCGAAGATGGCCGACAGCGTCATGCAGTAGATTCTGGGGCGGTATGTCATGGCGAGGCCGGATCAGAACCTGAAATAGATGAACGCGCGGTGCGTCTGCGCGCCGATGAAGGCAATGCTGACCACGAACAACGCGCCGACGCACAGCGCTTTCGCCAACGGTCGCAGCGTGCCGTCGCCGCCGGATATCGCGGCGCGCGCCCGTTCGCCGATCGCCGGGAAGCTGAACATCGCTCCGATCAGGGCGAACAGCAGCGTTCGCGAGTCGGCGAATTGACGGAGCGCAAAATCCGCGTTGGAAAAGCCGTTGTAGCCGAGCATGCCGCGTCCCATCTCGATCGCTCCGGCAAGCGTCGGCGCGCGGAACACGGTCCAGCCGATCACGACCACCATGAGCACATAGGCGTGACGCAGCGTCAGCGGCCAGCGCGCGAGCCAGCCGCCGAAGCGGCTGCGTTCCAGGGTCAGGAACAGCCCATGATAAAGCCCCCACACGATGAAGGTCGTGTTCGCGCCGTGCCATAGTCCGCACAGGAAAAACACCACAACCAGATTGATGCCGGTGCGCACCGGCCCCTTCTGATTGCCGCCGAGCGGAATGTAGAGGTAGTCGCGAAACCAGCGCGACAACGTCATGTGCCAGCGCCGCCAGAAATCCTGAATCGAGAGCGCCGCATAGGGGTAGTTGAAGTTCTCCGGCAGGCGGAATCCGAGCATCAGCGACAGGCCGATCGCCATGTTCGAATAGCCGGAAAAATCGAAATAGATCTGCAGCGCAAACGCTACCACGCCGGTCCAGCTCACGACGAACGAGAGGGCAGGGGACGGCAGGGCGAAGATCGCATCGGCCGTGACCGCGAGCACGTCGGCCACGAGCACCTTCTGCGCAAGGCCGATGACAAAACGTTCGACGCCTTCGGCGAACAACGGCAGATCCACCTTGCGGGTGGTGAGTTGGCGCGCAAGTTCGGTGTAGCGCACGATCGGGCCGGCGATGAGCTGGGGGAACAGCGTCTTGAACAGTGCGAAATTGACGATCCGTTTTTCCGCGTGACTGTCGTGCCGGTAAATATCGATCAGGTAGCTCATCGACTGGAAGGTGAAGAACGAGATCCCGAGCGGCAGCGGAATGTCGAGGTTGCTCACGGGCGCCATGCCGAGCCTGGCGAGGACAGCGTTGGCGATCGCAATGAAAAAGTTGGCGTATTTGAACGAGCCGAGCAGGATGAGATTGAGCGCGATGCCGACGCCAAGAATGAACTTGCGCCGCGCGGGCAGGTGCCGGTTTTCGTCGATCAGCCGCCCCATGAAGAAATTGACGATGATCGTTCCGATCATCACGGTCACGAGGATCGGCTCGCCCCAGGCATAGAACAACAGGCTGAGAGCGAGCAGCACCAGGTTGCTGCCCCGGGAGAGGTAATAGGCAGACAGGCAAATCGGAAGAAAAAAGAACAGGAAGACGGCGCTACTGAAAAGCATCTAGCCCCCAACGCCATCCACAGTCGGCTCCCCCTGCTTCTCCTGCGGACGCGCGACGTCCGGGCGCGAGCGGCCCGGTTCCACGTGCAGCGCCGGCGGCGCGGCTCAGTAACATCGGCGGATCGGGCTTGCAACTTGCGCGCTGTTCGCCAGCCTGCCGCTTGCAACAAAGCGGTTGAAAGGGCGGGGCAATTCACCGATGAATGCGGCATGGAGCGAGGGGAAGCCAGAATCCATGAGCGCGCAGTCGCGCTCCCGCCTTCCATCGGTCCGCTGCGATCGCCGCCGGAAAATCCGCTGTCGAGATGGCGCAGCCGTCCGCTGCCCGCAACCGCCGTTTACGGCATGCAGGCGCTCGCCGCCCTGGTCATCTTCATTGCCGGGTTCGGCCCGCTCCGCTTTCTCCACGGCTGGCCGACCAACGTCACCGGCGATGCGATGCATCACGTCATGCTCGCCAAGGCGATCATCGAGCAGGGCTGGTACTGGCACATCGAGCGCCTCTCGGCGCCGTTCACCTTGCCGATGGTCATGTTTCCGGTCGGAGGACTGCTCGATACGATCCTGTTCAAGGTCATTTCGGTTGCCGTTCACGACCCCTTCGCGCTGGTCACCTGTTTTTTCGCACTCACCTTCGTGCTCTCGGCGCTGACATCGGCGTACGTATTGCACGATCTCGGAATGGACCGGCCGGTCGCACTGGTGTTCGGCCTTGCATTCGCGTTCGCGCCGTTTCCGTTCGCGCGCTCGGTCGCGCACCTGATGCTGGTGATCTACCTCGTTCCGTTCGCGATCGGCTTTTGCATCCATCTGATCAACGGCACGTTCGCCTCGCTGCCGCGCCGGCGCAAGACCGTGTACTACCTCGGCGCCTTCGCGCTCGGACTGAACTACGTCTACACGGCGTTCTTCGCCTGCTATTTCGTTCTGCTCGCCATGATGACGTGGCTGTTGCGGCCACGCGCGGCGGCCGCGCTGCGCTCCGGTACGCTGTTCATCGCCATCGTCAGCGGCAGCGCTGCGCTCGCGCTGACGCCGGCGCTTCTCGCCGCATGGAAGGATCCGGCCGGGCGCGCCGAGCTCTACGGCTACAAGTCGATCACCGAGGCCGACATACACGGCCTCAAGATCAAGCATCTGCTGATGCCGGCCGCCAACAGCACCGTCCCGGCGATCCAGTGGGCGCGCAAGAAATTCACCGAAGGCTTCCCGCTCGAACACGAGAACCAGAGTGCGCGGCTCGGGATCGTCGGCGCCGCCGGTTTCGTGATGCTGATGATCGCCGCGCTGCTGCGGCTGACGCGGCCGCGCGCCTCCGTGGGGGGCCTGCTCGAGCGGCTGGGCGCGCCGGCAGGCCTGGCGATCGGCGGAATATTCCTCGCCACCATCGGCGGCCTCGGCTCGATCTTCAACGCGTTCGTTACGACGGAAATTCGCGGCTATAACCGGATCTCGCCGTTTCTGCTGTTTCTCAGCATCGCGGCGTGCGCCTGGTGCTTCAGCGCCGCGACGGCGCGCAGAAGCGCCGCGGTTCGCACCGCGCTGCTCGCGGCCGTGCTCGCGCTCGCGCTCCTGGAGCAGCCGGATTTCCGCACCATCCGCAACACCAGCGCCTACGGCTTTGCCACCATCGCGGACCTCACGCCGCTCATCGACACGCTGGAGCAGACGCTCCCGCAGGGTGCCGCGGTCTATCAGATGCCGTTCATGGTGTATCCGCACACGCCGTTCGTGCGCGGGATGCTGCCGAACGACCATCTTCACGCCTATGCGATCTCGCATCATTTGCGCTGGAACTGGCCGGCGCTGTCGGGCGAGGCCATCGCGCTCAACCGCGATCTCGACAAGTTGCCGCCCGCCGAGCTCGCGCCCGCGCTGGCCAGGCTCGGCTTCTCGGCCGTTTGGGTCGATCGCTCCGGTTACGAGGACCAGGGGGAGAGCGTCATCAACGGGCTCAAGGCGGCCGGCCTCTTGCCGATCGGGCAAAGCGTGCGCGGCACGATCGTCGCGCTCGATCTTGCGCCCGTGCGGGCGCGCGCACGATAGCTCAGTCTCGGGCCGTGCGTTGCGTGAGCGGCGTCAGTGTCAAATCCACGATCCCAATTCCAAGCCGCCGCGAGTCTTCGGACAGGCCAAGGTCTAACGGGGCTGTGGGGTCGCCGATCAGAAAATCGATCCGCAGCGGGGTCTGCCGGGCGACGACGTCGGCCGGGATGATGGCGTGGCGCGGTTGGCTCGCCTCTCCGGGCTTGAAGGTCCAATGCCCGACGACCTCGCCATTGACCACGACGTGGGCAACCTGCTGCGCGCGGGACGGAGGCACGAAGCCGCTGGCGACGCAAGTCATGCGTACGGCGCCCTGCGGATCGAAACCAATCGGAATTTCAAGGCTCGCGGCAGGACCATCGGTCCATGTCCCCCAAGGCTCGGGATCGGACCATCCTGCCAACTTGTAATCGTCCGATTGCCCGCTGCCGCGGAAAGCAATTTTTTCGCCCATTCGGTAAGGGGAGCGAGGACGGACAGCAGAGCGCGACCTCGATGCAGATTGAGCGCTGAAAAACGATGCGTGAAACCGCGCCAAGTCGAGAGAGCTCAATGCTTCGGGGTAGCGGTGCTCGTACCGTGTGCGGCGCAAGGCAAGGTAGTCATCATGGGGGATCGAGGATAGCGAATGGCCGGGATTTTCCTCCTTCGCGACCCAGTATCCGTTGATCGCCAAATAGTCGATGTCCATGAACAGAAAGGACTCAATTGCGTCGGCTGCCGTGTCGACGATCGTCTCGCCGTTGACGTTGAAGCTCGTGTTGATCAGGACGGGAACGCCGGTCCTGCGGCCGAATTCATGGATCACGCGATAAAACTCCGGATTGCTTTCGCCGTCGACGGATTGGACACGTGCTGTCCCATCCTGATGAACTGCGGCAGGGATTTGTCTGCGAGCGAGATCCGTGGCTTGGCAGATCAGCAGCATGAACGGGGCGTCAGCGTCCAGCTCGAAGTACTCGTCGATTCTTTCCCTCAGACAAGCCGGTGCGAACGGTCGAAAGCTTTCCCGATGCTTGATCCGGACATTGAGTATGTCGCGCATTCGGACGTCGCGCGGGTCTGCCAGGATTGAGCGGTTCCCAAGGGCGCGCGGCCCAAATTCGCTGTTGCCGACGAAGCGCGCAACGATCTTTCCGCGCGTCAGCGCTTCCGCAATCGTCGCATGGATATCGTCCGGTTGTGTGCTCCTGATGCCGCGCTGCTCGAGCTCGCGAGCGATGCCGGCATCGCTCGATGCATTACCATAGAAGCACGTTCGGATTCCGCCCATCGGCCGAACACCGCTTTGCATCGCGACGGATTGAGCAGCACCGACTGCGGTGCCGTCATCGCCTGCCGCAGGGTATATGAAAATATCTCCGCACCCCGATTCTCGGCGAATTCGCTCGTTCATCAGTCCGTTCAGCGCGACGCCGCCGGTCATCACCAGCGGGCTCTTGCCTGTCCGGGCAATTGCGCGCCGAGCGAGCTCAACACCGATATTCTCCGTCAGCAATTGGATGGAGGCGGCAAAATCGAAGTGGTTCTGGCCGATCTGCGCGGTTGCCTCGCGTTGCGGCACGAGCGCGCAAAGCGCGGGCGTGGCCCGGACGATTGCATGCCCCGTGTTTGCTCGAAGCTCATCCAGAATGAAATACTCGTTCTCGCAAAAATGCAGCTCACCCTTTTCAGTCACACGCATGAAGGATGAAATCGCTTCGAACAGTGTTGGCCGTCCGTAGGCAGCCATCCCCATCACTTTGTATTCGTCACCGAGCGAAAAACCGAGGTGCTCGGTGCAAGTCAGGTAAAACAGGCCCAGCGAAGAGGGATATGTGGAAGAGGAGACGAGCCCAAGACCCGCTTGGTCGGCGCAATAGGCGCTCACCGATTCGTGCTCCCCTTGACCGTCGACCACAAGGACGGTCGCTTCCGAGAATCCGGACGCGAAGTAGGCGGATGCGGCATGCGCCAAGTGATGCGGGACGGAATGTATGGTGGCGTGCGGAAACAGCTCGCGACAATAGTGGCGGATGAATTGATATTTGACTGCCCAATTGTAGTGCCACGACAGGCGCCCGCGCAGCTTCTCGGCGGCCGGGGACGAAAGCCCGAGGCGGGCGACCAGACGTTCGATGTGCGCGGTCGCGAAGCTGTAGCCGGACAACAGATAGTAATCCGGAAAGCGGTGAAGCGACAGCAGATCATCGATCAGGGAATCCGCTTTCTCGCGGTCCGGAACGAGGTTTCGTATAAGGGGGGCCAGGCGGCCCGCGATGAAATGCGCAGGGTCGGTGTTTAGAGCAACGTCCGTGACGGCGTAGCCGTGTTGCTCGGCAAGATCGAGCGCCTGCCGCACGCTGCCGATCGGAAATCGGGAGTCGTGTTTGAGATTTGAGAGCCGTTCCTCGGCCAAGGCATAGAGCACCTTTCCATCGCCCATATCGACCAAGCAGCTTGCCGTGTCGTGAGCGAATGCGCTGATGCCGAGAACTGCCTTTTTTGACATCTGATCGGCTCAGTTTCGATGGCGAGCGCGCGGGGAAAGAAATCGGCCCCGGTTCACTACGACCTAGGACGCGACGCTCTGCAGTCGCGCGGAGATGACGCCGATCCCGAGCTGACGAGGGTCGGACGACATGCCAAGTTCGGCCGGAGACTTCGCTGTTGGCACGCGAAACGTGAGTATGATGTCTCCCTCGGGCTTCACGGCGCTCAGCGGCAAACGGAGCCGCTTCTCCACGGCGTCGGGGCTTTCAAAGGTCAGTTGGGCCACGGCGTTTCCATTTACCATCACGTCGACGACCTGCGCGGGAAGAGAGGGGCCAACGAATGCGCGCGCCTCCGTAACTAATTCCAGCGCGCCATGCGGTTTGGTTGGCTGCAGGCGGAGTTCCGCGATTTCGCCGTTCGTCCACGTTCCCCACGATTCGGGCGAAGACCATCCTCGTGTAAAATACCGCTCCGGGTAACCCGTTCGGGCAAAATCGATGCGGTCACCGACGTGATACGGGGCTAGCGGCGTGGGACCAAGCGCCCATTGCGGCAACCGGTCTTCCTTGCGTATCGCGCCGAGAAGATAGATGTGGTCGCCATCGGTCCGCTCGGGCAACGCATTGTCCGTGAAGATGGTCTTCAGCCCCGCGTCGTCGATCATCTGTTCAAACGTTTGGACGGTGGAACCCCAGTTGTTCTCCTGCAAGAGGACGACGCCGCTCCGCTTTAGAAACTTGCCGACATCCGCAAAGAACTCACTGTGCGTCTGCCAACCTTCGTCATAGCGCAGAATGTCACCAGGGTAGGCATCCGCAAAATGGATGGGGTTGCTGACGACGATGTCCCACTTCTCAGTTTCGGGAATGCTCTTGAGATTGTCCGATAGGTATACGGACACCCTGTCCGATAGCCCGTTGTCACGAATTGTTCGCTGGCACGCTTCGACCGCGCGCGGGTTGATATCGGCGAGACACAGCGTTTCGCACATCCCTTTTCCGAGAAGCGAAAAAGCCAGAAACGCCGGTCCGGCGCACCATTCGTAGATTCGTTGTTGCTTCGGGATGGAACGGCGATCAAAAAAATCGACCAGCCACGGACTCATCCACAACCCGCCGCCGTCCAGCGCGTCCTGATAGTGAACGCGGATGCCTTGGCAATTGGCAACCTTCCATGGCTCACTCATGATCGCTGTACTCCTCATCCTCGGCAGGAACTTTAATCAAAAGCGCGACGCAAAGACCATTGTCCACACCATCTTGCCGGCTGGAGGAGCATGGCTGGTTGGCTCCCCCGATCGCGTTGATGGATGAATGCAAATCTGCGCTGTTAGGGAGCGGGTCTGGGGTGTTGACGCCCGGCGTGTCAATACCGGAAGGTCCGAGCCGCTACAAGCACGCTGCGGGGCCCGGTCGAGCCGAGCCCCGCGTTTCTTTCCAGGGTGGCGGACTGAAAAGGCCGCTATTTCACATTACCGACAGCCTTACTTCAGCGGCAGGGTGGTCGGCGGGCTTGCCGTGGCGCCACCGATCACGCGGTTCTTGCCGTCGCTGACCATCGTGCCGTTGATCGTGAAGCCGTTCGGGTTGTCGTACAGTGCATTGTTGGAAACCCGGACATTGGTTCCGACGCCGGCGGTCACCGCGTTGGTGTTGTTGCTGAACAGCGAGGTGTCGACGTTGAGCGTGCCGTTTCCGGACGCTTGCGCGGCGGTGGTCGAGCCGACGAACGACGAATTGCTCACCGTTACGAAGCCGTTCGTGCCCGCCGTGACACCGTTCGTCACGCCGAGGAAACTGGCGCCGGTGATCTGGCCAACCGCAAAGCCGCCGGAAGTCTGGAACAGAGCGGCCGTCCCGTTGATGTACTCGAAGCTCACGTTCTTCGCCTGGATGGTCGCGCTCTGGGTAAGCGAGCTCGTGTTGATGCCGTTGTTGGTGAAACCGAAGATCTGCACGTTCTCGAGCAGCACAGTCGACCCGATGTTGACGCTGACGCCGTTGATGCCGCTGCCGGCGCCGTCGATCGAGATGTTGCGCAGCACCACCTTGATACCCGCCGTGGTGGAGATGTTCACGCCGGTGATGCCGGCCGCGAGGATCGAGCAGAACGTGCCGCCGCCGTCGATGGTGAGCGACTTGGTGATGGTCACCGCGCCGGCGCCATTCCCATCGATGCAGTTGATCTCGCCGCCCGCGGCGGTCTTCGAGATGGCGCCCGCGAAGGTCTTGCAGGGCGCAGTACGGCTGCATGGGTCTGCGTCGTTGCCGACGCCGGACACCCAGGTGCGTGTCGCCTGCGCGTGGGCGGGCGCCGCATAAGTCACGAACGCGAGCAATGCGCCGACGATGGCGGCGGGCAGAAATTTCCTCATGGCTGGTCTCCCATTGGGTTGAACGACTGTCACGCGGTTCATCGCGACCCCAACTGGACGTCCAGCCACCCCGCGATAACAGGAAGTCGCGCGAACTCACATTTTCGTTCAAACGGAGGCAGCTATTTTTTCGGAGTTGTCGCTGGGGTTGCTGAAAGCGGCGGCATTGAGCCGGGGCCAGCCCGAATTCCGTTCGATGCCAATAGCAACGGGGCCCGGTCGACCCGGGCCCCGCGCGATTTTCAGGATAGCGGACTGAAAAGGCCGCTACGACATGTCAAGGCAAGCTTATTTCAGCGGCAGGGTGGTCGGCGGGCTCGCGGTGGCGCCCACGACGCGGTTCTTGCCGTCGCTGATCATCGTGCCGTTGATCGTGAAGCCGTTCGGGTTGTCGTACAGTGCATTGTTGGAAACCCGGACATTGGTTCCGACGCCGGCGGTCACCGCGTTGGTGTTGTTGGTGAACAGCGACGTGTCGACGTTGAGCGTGCCGTTTCCGGACGCTTGCGCCGCCGTGGTCGAGCCGATGAACGACGAATTGCTCACCGACACGAAGCCGTTCGTGCCGGCCGTGACACCGTTCGTCACGCCCAGGAAACTGGAGCCGGTGATCTGGCCGACCGCAAAGCCGCCGGAGGTCTGGAACTGAGCGCCGGTGCCGTTGATGTACTCGAAGCTTACGTTTCTCGCCTCGATGGTCGCGCTCTGGGTAAGCGAGCCCGTGTTGATGCCGTTGTTGGTGAAGCCGAAGATCTGCACGTTCTCGAGCAGCACGGTCGAGCCGATGTTGATGCTGACGCCGTTGATGCCGTTGCCGGCGCCGTTGATCGAGATGTTGCGCAGGACCACCTTGATGCCGGCAGTCGAGGAGACGTTGACGCCGGTGGTGCCGGCCGCAAGGATCGAGCCGAACGTGCCGCCGCAGTCGATGGTGATCGACTTGGTGATGGTCACGGTGCCGAAGCCGCCCGGATCGATACAGTTGATCTCGCCGCCCGAGGCGGTCTTCGAGATGGCGCCCGGGAAGGTCTTGCACGGCGCGGTGCGGCTGCACGGATTGACGTCATCGCCGACGCCGGACACCCAGGTGCGTGTCGCCTGCGCCTGAGCCGACCCGGTCGGCAGCACCATGGCGAAGGCACTCGCCAGGATCATCAGTGGAATGCCGATTTTCTTCATTTCCCGTCTCCCTTGACGTAACTGTTTGACTCTCGAGTCGCCCAACAAAGATGCATTCAAGCCCGCTGATCATCCGCGCAATCACGCGTTGTCGCAACACAACAAATGTAACGAAGCGCATGCCGGATGTATCGTTTGTATCGTAGCACGCTGTGGATGTCGATCTTAAGTGCGTATCATTACGCACTGTGCGCCCTATGCTTGGCAGATGCGCGCACAGTGAGTATTCGTCAGTTTTGTTCGTCCTTCCGCCTTCGGAACCCGACGGGCTTAACATTTCCATATGAACTTTTTTCGATCACCGATTGCGACAACCGGACGCTGAGGTTTCTTGCCGCTGGGAACCGGGGCGGCTGGCCGGGAGGTCCGCCGCATGGGCCTCCGGCTGCGACGCCGCCCGGACGGCTTTCTTCCGGCCCGCGCGGGCTTTGACGATTGTGCCTCGGGCCAACGTTTGCTAACCGCGCGGCTGCTGAAGTGACGTTGGGACGCAAGCGCCTGCCGCACTGAGGTGGCGCGGGATGGAGCAGGAATGCCGGGCGCGGTCGTCTTCGATGTTCGTTGCTTACAGGACGTCGGCTTTCGCGATCGCGGGGTCGGCCGCCTCGGCGCCAATCTGGTGCGCTCTGCGCGCAGTCACGTCGCCGCAGGGACCCGCATCATCGGGATCGTCGACCCGGCATTGCCGCCCCTGGAGCAGCGGTTTGCCATGCACCTCGATGAGCAGCGGCCCGGGCGCCTGGCCCCGGAAGGCGCGCGCCCGTCATGGTTCGTTCAGCTGTCGCCGATGACGCACGATCCGCTTTTGATCGGCCGCATCCTGGATGAGGCGCGGACCTTCAAAGCCGCGGTGGTCCATGATTTCATTCCCCTGTCGGCCCCCGAGCAATACCTGCCGACGCTTGCGCATAAGTTCGACTATACTTCGAAATTGAAATGGTTATCGCGCTACGATCATTTCTTCCCCAACTCCCATCACACCAAGGCCGAAATCATCCGCCTGCTGGGGATCCCCGAGCGGCGCATAACCGTTTCCCCACCGCCGATCGATGCCGCCTTCCTCCGCGTCCCCGCCGCAACCCCTGCGGCGCGGCCGGCACACATCCTCGTGGTCGGCGGCGCCGACCGGCGCAAGAACGTCGATTGTGCCATTGGGGCGCATGCCAACAGCCGGGTCGGGCGCACCGGCCGCGCACACCTTCTGGTGCTGGGCGGCTATCCGGCTGAATGGCAGCAGCGGCTGCGGGCACTGTACGCGGATCAAGGCGGCAGCCAGCATCACCTCAGGTTCCTCGATTATGTCGCCGATGAGGAACTCGTCGCGCTTTATCGGAGTGCCGGCTGCATCGTCGCCCCTTCGCGCGCCGAAGGATTTTCGATCCCGGTCGCCGAGGGAATGGCGGTCGGCGTTCCGGTGTTTGCCTCGGCCATTCCCGCGCACTGCGAACTGATCGAGAATCCGCGCTGGCTGTTCGATTCCGAGGATCATTTGCGGCTCGCCTATCTGATGGACCGCGTCACCGTCGATGCCGCGTTCCGCGCCGAGATCATTCAGGACCAGGCCGGCCGCTGGCAGCGCTTCCAGGCACACGAAGTCGCGCAGGCGTTCTGGGGCAACCTCGGGAAGCAGGCAGCAGCCGCCGCAGCCGCTGCAGCCGCTGCAGCCCCCGCAGCCGTCGCCGCCCCCGCCGCTGCAGCCGCTGCAGCCGTCGCCGCCGTCGCCGCCGCAGCCGCTGCAGCCGCCGCACCACTCGTCGGCGGCCGCCGGCCCCAAATCGCCGTCCTCGGCCCCCTGCCGCCGGACCGCTCGGGAGTTGCCGACTACACCGCCGCGACCTTCAAGGAACTCGGCAAGCTTGCCGACCTGCACGCATTCACCGCGACCCGATCGGCGGTGCTCCCCGAGGGTGCAGTCGCGGTCGTGCCGATCTCCGCGGTGCCACACCTCACGACACGGTTTGATCGCGTCATCAGCGTGATGGGCAATTCCCATTTTCATCTCGAGGTCTACCGGCTGCTGATGCGCTACGGCGGCGCGTGCATCGAGCATGACAACCGGCTGCTTGGGTTCTATCGCAACCTGCTCGGGGAGGCGCACACCATTGAGCTCGCGCAACGCGAGCTGGGACGCCCGGTGGCGGGTGGCGAGCTCGATCGCTGGCTCGCCGACGAATCAAGCCTGGAGGCAACGTTTCTCGGCGAGGTCGCGGCGCGTTCCGAGCCTCTCTTCGTTCATTCGCGCGGAACGGCGCGGATCGTTCAGGAGCGGTTCGGCATCGAGGCGACCTATCTGCCATTCTCGGTTTATCGCGCGTGGGGGGAATACGAACTCGGACCGGGAAGCCGCGCGTCGGCGCGCAGCCGTGTTGGGATCGGGCGCGATGAGCTCGCGATTGTGACACTGGGATACGTCGGCGCGGCCAAGGCGCCGTTCGACTGCCTCTGGGCGCTCGACGTGCTGCGCGGCTGGGGCATTCCGGCCAAGCTTTATTTCGTCGGAGAAATCGCAACCGAATGGGCGCCGCTGGCACGCCTTTGCGCCGAGCTCGAACTGACGCAGCATGTCCGCTTCGTTTCGAACTATGTGAGCGAGTCCGACTACCGAAGCTATCTGCTGGCGGCCGACGCGACCGTGCAGCTGCGCACGCATCTGCTCGGCGGCCTGTCGGGGGCGATGCTGGATTGCATCGCGGTCGGCGTACCGACAGTCGCCAATCACGATCTCGCCGAGTCCATGGAGGCGCCGAGCTTCGTGTTCAGGGTGCCGGACCGGCCCAGTCCGGTCCTGATCGCGGAAGCGCTTGCAACGGCGCTTGACTCGCGCGCGGCGGCCGCAGCGTGGGATGAGGAGCGGCGCGCCTATTGCGACGTGCACAGCTTCCGCCGTTATGCCGAGCAACTATGCGCTGCGCTGGCGCTCGATACGACACAGCGGGCCGCAGCGTGATCAGGATGGTGCCCGGCAGGTCCAACGAGCTGTTCCTCGACATCACCGAACTGGTCGGGAATCCGCTGCGGACTGGAATTCAGCGCGTCGAGCGCGAGATCATTCGCTATTGGCCGGGCCCGCAACGTCTCGCGCCGTGCCATTTCGACGCGGCGCGTCAGGAATTCGTGCGCCTGCCCGAAGCCGTATTCGGGATTCTCGGGTCGGATGCGGCTGCGCCAGGCGCCGACGAACACGAGTTGCTGAGGCCCCATTTGAGCGAGGGTGCCGCTTTGTCACCCGGCGCACTGTCGGCGGGGTTGTTCAATCCGGAGGTGTTCTTCGATGCCGCTCGCGCCGCGGCCTACCGCAGGATTTGCCGCCAGCCGGGCGCCCGCGTGAGCTGGCTGCTGTTTGATTTTCTTCCCTACCTGCGCCCGCAGGATTATCCACCCGGCACAGCCCGCAGCTGCATGCATTACATCCGCGCATTGCGCGAGATTCCACGCGTGAGCTCGATCAGTGAGCTGACGCAGATCGAATACACCACGCGCATCATGCGCGATGAAACGCGGAGCGGGCCGCACTTTCCGCTCGGCGGCGACGGTCCTCAGATCGAAAAACAGCATTTCCGCCCGGACAAGACCAGCTTTGCCTATATCGGCACGATTGAGCCGCGCAAGAACGTGGCGGTCATCCTCGAGGCTTTCGAGCAGCTCTGGGCAAGCGGCGTTACTGCCGAACTCATCGTCATCGGGCGTCTGGACTCGCGTTCCACGCGCGAACAGCCGATGCTCGAGCGGCTGCGCGGGGAGCCGCGCTTCAGGTATCTCGGACACGTCGACGATGCGACAGTGCGAGCCGTCATGCAGCAGGTCCGCGCGACATTGTTTGTCAGTGCGGTGGAAGGATTCGGCATCCCGCCGTATGAAAGCCTCGCCGCCGGCGTGCCGGTAATCGTGTCGCCAAAATTGCCGAGCACCGATCTGCTTGCCCCGGGAGGCCGCATCACCATTCCGGAGATCACGCCGCAAGCCGTCGCCGCTGCGGTGAAAGATCTGCTCGACGACGAGAAAGCGGCGCGCCTTTGGCGGGAAGCATCCGGACTTGTCATTCCGACATGGCGTCGTTTCGTGTCGGATCTGGCGGTCTGGGTTCAGTCGGCTTGAGCCCGAAGCTCGACCAAATCCCAGCGAACGCGCGAACCTGCGGGGAATTCACCAGGCGGCTCATTGACACCAGAATCCGTTTTTGTTTGATGACCGCCTGGGGTCTGGGCGTACTCCCACGAATACCTGTGTGATCACCGTGTTGGAGATATCCGCGTATGGCGGCATCGATCAGGCGGATCTCCAAGTGCCGGATCAGCCAAAGCACGAACTTGATCAGCGTTCTTTCGCTCGGCGAACAGGCGCTGACCGGGGTGTTTCCGCGTGAGCTGAATTCGCCCGTCACCGTTGGGCCGCTCGAGCTGTTGTGGTGTCCGGACAGCGGCCTGTTGCAACTGGCGCACTCCTATGACGCCGCGGAAATGTATGGCGAGAATTACGGTTATCGTTCCGGCCTCAATCAATCGATGGTGCGGCATCTGACGCAGAAGATCGAGCAGCTGGAGAAGCTCGCTGATCTGCACGCCGGCGACGCGGTTCTCGATATCGGCTCCAATGACGCGACTTCCTTGAAGGCCTACAAGACACAGGGTCTCACGCGCATCGGCATCGATCCCACCGGAGCCAAATTCGCGAGCTTCTATCCGGCCGACGTCGCCCTGATTCCGGATTTTTTTTCAGCCTCCGCCGTTGCCGGAAAAATTCCGGGCAAAGCGAAGGTCGTGACATCGATTGCGATGTTCTACGATCTGGAAGATCCGATCGCGTTCGCCCGGGAGGTGGCGGCGGTTCTCGCGCCGGATGGCATCTGGCATTTCGAGCAGAGCTACATGCCGTCGATGCTGCGCCTTTGCTCCTACGACACAATCTGTCACGAGCACGTCGAATACTATTCCCTGGCCGCCGTTAAGCGCGTTCTCGACGCGGCGGACATGCGCATCATCGATGTGCAAATGAATGCCATCAACGGCGGAAGTTTCGCGGTGACGGCCGCACACAAGAACAGTTCGCGCAAAGCAAACAGGCCGGTGATTGAATGGCTGTTGGAGCAGGAAGTCGGGATGGGTCTCGATACGCCGCGGCCGTACCGTGATTTCGAGGAACGCGTCTACCGGCACCGCCAGGATCTCGTGCGGCTGCTCAGGGGCTTGCGCGAGGACGGAAAGAGAATTCTCGGTTATGGCGCCTCGACCAAGGGAAATGTCGTGCTGCAGTTCTGCGGCCTCGGCCCGGACGCGATCGAGGCAATCGCGGAGGTGAACAGCGACAAGTTCGGTGCGTACACGCCAGGCACGCATATTCCCATTATTTCGGAGGCGGAGGCGCGGGCGATGCGACCCGACTATTTCCTCGTGCTCCCCTGGCACTTCAAGGACGGTATCCTCAGCCGCGAGCGCGAGTATCTTGCATCCGGTGGCAAGATGATCTTCCCGTTTCCGGAAATCGAAATCGTCTAAGCCCAACATGAACCCGCAGCAGCACCAGAGCGAAGGAGCATCCTCCGAAGTGAGCGCGCGGCTGAAGCCGCCGCGCGACCTGCTGATCAGCTACGCACAGAATTTCGAGGACGTGCTGCTGCACCGCGTGTTTGCGAACGTCGACCACGGATTTTACGTCGATATCGGTGCCTTCGATCCGGTAATCGGGTCGGTCACCAAGATTTTCTACGATCGTGGCTGGAACGGCATCAACATCGAGCCCGGCTCGGCTTTTGATCGGCTTGCGGCTGCGCGCCCGCGTGACATCAATTTGAAGGTCGCCATCCTGGATGAGCGTGGAACGGTCACGTTCGTGGAAAACACGGCCGACCCCGGCGCGTCGCACATCGACAGTTCGGTTGGGGCGGAACACGGCGGAAAGACGCAGAGCTACAGCGTTCCCTGCGACCGGCTCGACCACGTTCTCGCCGAACATGCGGACGGGCGCATCATCAATTTCATGAAGATCGATGCGGAGGGATCCGAAACCCGCATTCTGCGATCGACGAATTGGAGAGAAATCAGACCCCGGGTGTTGCTGATCGAGGCCGTCGCGCCCTGGACCAACGAGTTGGTCAGCCAGGATTGGGAGCCGATGCTGCTCGCGAGCGGGTACAAGCGCGCCTATTTCGATGGTCTTAATCTCTTCTTCGTACGCGACGAAGACGCCGGCCTCCTCCAACATTTCGACCGCCCGGTCAACGCACTTGACTGGTTCGCGAAGTACGATCCGGTCAAGGACAAGGCATTGACTGACGTCGAGGATCTCAGGCGGCTGAACTGGGAGCTCGAGGTCAAGCTGTTCGACAGTCTCAGGGGAATAGCGGCTCAGTTGGCGCGGGTGCCGCCAAGACTCCGCGGGCTTTCCGAGGAAGTCGAAACCAAAGAGGGCTCCGTTTCTCCGCCGGATCTCGGGGCATTCGAGCCGGCGCAACTGGTTCGCCAGACAGACATCGCGCTGGACTACACCCGCCGCTACCATCGCATGGCCAAAGAGCTTGAGGAAGCGTTGGAGCGGCGACGCGGCCTGGCTGCGGAAACGAATGGCGCAGAGACGCGCTCGGTATCCGAAACCGAACCTTCCCCGCCGATCGGACCGGAGCAGCTGCAGCAAAAGCTCGAAGCGGCGATTGAGGCGGCCATCCGCTGCGATCGGATCGTGGGTGAGCTCAGGGATCCCGGCGGTTCGCGCGCCTTGCGCGTAGCGTTGCCATTGGCGCGGCTGGTCCGAGGAACCCGGACCCTGGCGGCGGAAGGGCTCGCGGCAGCGACGCCGACGCGTGCACATACTTTGTCTGGCGGGGGGGCTTCTCGCCTTCGAGCCGGCCTGAGCAGACTGATGAGCATACCGGGTCGTGTCGCGCGGCGGGTTTTTCGACCCATCGCCGTGCGCACCCGCGCGTTCATGCTCGAACCGCTCGATCCGATCGCCGGAAACTTGGAATCGATCGCCCGCGACATCCAAGCCATCCGGCATGCGCTCGCCGATCCGCAGCTCGCAGATCGGCTCTCGCCCGAGCTTGCCAGGAGCATTGAAGCACTTCTTCTCACTGTCGCGGTGTGCGAGCCGCGGCGCTAGCCGGCCGCGCCGATGAAGAGCAGACGGTGGTGATGTTTATAGTCAGGCGACGGCGCGCAAGGCAGCGAGAGGCTGTCGCCGACCTGTTTCGGGCCTTTCTTGAACGCGAACCGGAGCCCGGGGTGATTTCATTTCATCTCGCGCAGCTCGACAGCGGATACACCCTCAAGGACATCGCGCTTCAGTTCCTGGCGTCGCCTGAGTACCGGGCCAAGGCCGACGTCGCGCCGGCCACCATGACGCGCGAAGCGCCGCAGGCGCCCTCCGGCGCACCGCCGGACTTGCAGATCCTGATCGCGACCGGAGACGGGCTCTCGAAGGTCGCCGAGCAGGTCGCAGGCCTCAAGGCGATGCTGGGGCCGCGCGATCTGATCTCCATCCTCGACGGTTCTGTCGGCAAGATCGAGGATGACGGCATCCTTGAGCCTGACCGCGTCGAATTGATCCGTGTTCCGGGCAGTTCGGTCTTTCATTTGCGCCAACGGATTCCGTCCGTGGCGAAGGACCGGCGATGGATCGCGCTGCTGGAAGATCACAATCTGCTAGATGCCGATTGGGTTACCCGTGTTCGCGCGATCCTGTCCAGATCCGATGCCGCGACAACCGCGGTGTTCGGCACATTCACCAATCGTTTCGCGAAGGGCGGATGGTCGTGGGCGAATTTCCTGATCACGTTTGCGCGGCACTGGCATCCGATCGAACCGCAGAACGCGCGAATGACGCTCATCGGCAATGTCATTTTCAGACGCGACCGGCTGCCGGCAAACGATTTCAAATTCGGGCAGTTCGAAAACGATTTTCTGCCCCGCATCATGGACGGCGCGGTGCGCAGCGATGACATCCCGGTCGATCATTGCCAGTCCTGCGGGTTTGCCCGGGCGACGGCTTTGCAGTTTCACAACGCGCGCGTGGCGGGCGCCTGCATGCGAATAGCCTATCCCGATGCGACGACCGGCTTGAGGCGCGGGCTGCGGCGCTTTCTCGTCGAGCAGGTGCCTGAAGCGATCGCCATCGCGCGGCGTCATCCAGCGGGCAGCGAAATCCCGCGACTCACCGGTTATCGAATGAAGTGGCTCTCTCTCGCGATCGCGGCGGGATTTGTCTGGGGCTCGTGTTTCGGGTACGGCCGAAGCCCGTGGAGGCTGGAATGAACTTCCTCAATCGCGCGCGGGTTCCATCACGGCTTGTTCGACAATCCCGCACACGATGTGACCAGCGGCAATGTGGACCTGCTGGATGAGCGGAGTCCGGTCGCTCGGTACGCGCACCAGCACGTCGCAACATTCGGCCATCGACCCGCCGCTGCCGCCGGTGAAGCCGATTACCCTCATCCCAAGCGAGCGTGCGGCCTTGCATGCCGCCAGAATGTTGGGTGAGCGGCCGGAAGTCGACAGGCCGAGAAACACGTCTTCGCGGCGACCAAGGGCCAGCACCTGGCGCGAAAAAATCTGGTCGAATCCGAGATCGTTTCCCGCCGCAGTCACGATCGAGCTGTCCGTGGTCAGCGCAATCGCCGGGAGGGCCGCGCGATCAAGGTACATCCGCACGACCAGCTCGCAGGCAAGGTGCTGAGCATCGGCCGCGCTTCCACCATTTCCCGCGAGCAGCAGCTTGCCGCCGGCGCGCAAGGCCTGCGCGATGACCTCGGCGGTTTGTGCCACAGCCTCGACAAGAGCATCGTCTGCAAGGGATCGTGCGAGCAAATCGCGCGATGCCTCGAGATGCGCGACGATGTCGTCACGGTGCGAAGACCTCATTCTCGAAAGCCTTCCTGGCCAGCCCGGTTCAGGCATTCACAATGGATGTTTTCTATCCCGATGCCCAGTTCGCGCCTGTCCTCCGATACCCCGGCCGCGAACGGGCTTACCGGCTGCGCGATCCGGAACGTCAAAGTCAGGTATCCGTCGTCATCGACCGCCGATTGCGGCAGCGTGAGCATCCTCATCCTCCTGTCGCCTTCGTTATCGAAGGCAAAGGACCAGCTTTCGATCGGCCGATCGCGCACGAGCACCGTAACAGACTGCTCTCCTTCTGCGTCGAAAATGGCCGCCCGCAGGGCGAACGTCAGCCGGACCGGACCGGTTGGTTTTGGCAGCGGCCCCAGTTTTACCGCAGGATGATCGGTAATGCTCCAAACTCCCCACTCTTCCTGTCCACTCCAGCCGGCCAACTTGACGCCGTCGAGATGAGAAGCGGCGCCGAAATTGATCCAGTCGCCCCATGCGAGGGCTGCCGCTCCCGCATTGGACGGGACGCTCCCGCCCGTGCGCTGTTGGCCGAATTTCCTGTCGAATAACGCGCACGCTCGATCGTAGAACAGCCGGTCGATCTCGGTCCGGGAATCCAGAAGTGCGCTCGTCTCGAGGAGCGGCGTCTCGCGTTCGACAGGCTCGTGCTCGTTGCTCCCAGCGAGCGACTCGAAGCTGCGCACCTTCTGGGTCGGGAGGATGACGGGAGTTTTCAAAGCCTCCCCGATCACGCCGATCGATTCATTGAATCGTTCGAGAATGCCGAACGCCGTCATAGCGTTCAGCGCCTCCAGGGCGTCGTCCACAATCGTGTCCGGCGCCGCGGTCAGTGCATTATTGCGCCCGCGCAGAGGGTAGGGCAGGTAGGCTTGCACGAGGGCATTGTCCATCGCGACACGCAGCGATGGATTTGGCAGCCCCAGGAACGTGTTCAAGCCAACCGACTTCGCGACGCGGGAGTGATGGGCCTCGTAAGGTGGGAGCGCGTCTTTCTTGAACGATCGCCAATAGTGATAAAGCGACAGGATTCTTGCCCGCGGCTCGCGCAGCAGCGTCACGATCCGTGCGGGCTTGGGTATATAGTCGAAATCCGCCATGGTGAAATGGCCGTGAAAGAACCGGAATTTCATCAGGTCGGACGGATCGAACAAATCGAGCCTTGAGTGATGCCAAGGGAAGATCTCCCAACTCGCGAACTTCTTGGCGAGCGCGGCCGTGAGGCTGGAGCCGCCTGTCTTCGGTACATGCAGGAAAAAGACTCGATCCATCAACCGCCACTCACTGACCCGGCAGCGTATGCAAGCTCGCGATAGCGCAGTCCGCATCGCGCCAGACCCCTCGCATATCAGGGACCGGCCGATTTTGCGATTTTGTCACACTCCATTGGCAGACCAGCGCCGACACCGCTAGGTGTTGCCAGCATTAGGGGAATCACGGTCATGCGCGTCGCTGTCATCGGAACCGGCTACGTGGGGCTGGTCTCCGGCACCTGTTTCTCCGATTTCGGCCACGTGGTCACGTGCGTCGACAAGGACGCGGCGAAAATCGGCCGGTTGCAGCGCGGCGAAATTCCCCTCTTCGAGCCCGGGCTCGAGCAACTCGTCGTGCGCAACATTGCCGCCGCACGGCTCTTCTTCACCACTGAGCTGGGCAGCGCGGTTCGTTCGGCGGACGTGGTGCTGATCGCAGTGGGCACCCCGTCGCGGCGCGGCGACGGCTTTGCCGATCTTTCCTTCGTGATGGATGCGGCGCGCGCGATCGCGGGCGAACTGCAAGGTCACGCCATCATCGTCACCAAGTCGACGGTACCGGTGGGGACCGGAGATCAGGTCGAGGATCTGATCCGCGCGCTGCGGCCGGACGGCTCCTTTGCCGTCGTCTCCAACCCGGAGTTCCTGCGTGAGGGCGCCGCGATCGAGGATTTCAAGCGCCCGGATCGCGTCGTTGTCGGAACCGACGACGAACGCGCCCGCCGCGTCATGCGCGAGCTCTATCGTCCGCTGTTCATCAACGAAACGCCGATCCTGTTCACCAGCCGGCGCACCGCCGAGATCATCAAGTACGCGTCCAACGCCTTTCTGGCGACCAAGATCACGTTCATCAACGAGATGGCGGACCTGTGCGAAAAGGTCGGCGCCGACGTACAGGACGTGGCGCGCGGCATGGGGCTGGATCGCCGGATCGGTGGCAAATTCCTGCATGCCGGCCCGGGTTACGGCGGCTCCTGCTTGCCCAAGGATGCGGCCGCGCTGGTCGCCATCGCGGCGCAGCATGGCGCCCAGACGCGGATCGTCGAAACGGTGATCGGCGCGAACAAGGCGCGGCGTCTCGCGATCGCCGACAAGATCGTCGCGGCCTGCGCGGGATCGGTCGACGGAAAGACGCTGGCGGTGCTCGGACTGACCTTCAAGCCGAACACCGACGACATGCGCGAAGCACCGAGCCTTGACGTGGTGCCGGCCTTGGAGGCGAAGGGAGCCAAAGTGCGCGCCTACGATCCTGCCGGGATGGAGGAGGCGCGCAAGCTCATCCCCGGTCTGGCCACCGCGCCCGATCCGTATGCATGTATGGAGGGGGCGGACGCCCTGATCATCCTGACCGAGTGGGATCAGTTTCGCGCGCTCGACCTGCCGCGAGTGAAGAAGGCATTGCGCAGCCCGCTTCTGATCGACCTGCGCAATATCTACAAGCCGGCCGAGATGGCGGCGGAAGGCATTCGATATGTCAGCGTGGGGCGGCCGTAATCCGGCGCCTAGGCCCGCCCGTACACATCGTCGAGGCGCACGATGTCGTCTTCGCCCAGATAGCTGCCGACCTGCACCTCGATCAACTCGAGCGGAATCTTTCCCGGGTTGGCCAGACAGTGCACGCTTCCGATGGGAATGTAGACCGACTCGTTTTCATGGATCGTGCGGACCGCCTCGCCGATGGTGACTTCGGCGGTGCCCTTGACGACGACCCAATGCTCGGCGCGATGGAAATGCTTTTGCAGCGACAGCCGCGCGCCCGATTTCACGACGATGCGCTTGACCTGGTAGCGCGCTCCGTTGTCGACCCCCTGATAATAGCCCCACGGCCGATAGATGCGCCGATGTTCGATCGCCTCGCGGCGGTTCTGCGTCTTGAGCGCCTCGACCAGTGTCTTCACGCGGTCCGCCTTGTCGCGCGAAACCACCAGAACGGCATCGCCGGTGACCACGACCACCACATTGTCGACGCCGACCACCGCCGTCAGCACGGAATCGTCTGAGCGCACCAGGCTGTCGCGGCTCTCGAGAACCACCGCGGTGCCGGAAACCGCGTTTCCGTGTTCGTCCTGACTGAGATTCTCCCACACCGCATCCCAGCTCCCGACATCCGACCATCCCATGTCGGCGGGAACGACTGCGGCAAGCTTGGTGCGCTCCATCACGGCGTAGTCGATCGATTTGCGCGGCGCGCGCATGAACGGCTCGGGCGCAAGGCGCAAGAAATCCAGATCCCGTTTCATTTCGGCGACCGCAGCGCGTGCGGCTTCCGCAATCGCCGGCTCGAAGCGCGTGATCTCGTCGAGCATGACGTCCGCCCGAAACATGAAGTTGCCGCTGTTCCAGAGATAGTTGTCGGCCACGTAGCGCATCGCCGTCGCGGCATCGGGCTTTTCGACGAATGCATCGACCGCGAGGACGGCAGCGCCGTTCAGTCGGGCGCCGGGACGAATATAGCCGTAGCTGGTGGAGGGCGCGCTTGGGCGGATGCCGAAGGTCACGATCCGCCCGGCGGCCGCGGCGGCGGCCGCCTCGCGGCAGGCGCTGACAAACTCCGCCGGCTTGCGCACCACATGGTCCGCGGCGAGCACGAGAACGGTCGCATCCGGCTCGCGCTGCGCTGCAAGCGCGGCGGCGACTGCAACGGCAGCCCCGGAGTCGCGCCGCGCGGGTTCGAGCACGATGTCGGCTTCGATGCCGAGTTCCCGCAACTGCTCGGCCACCACAAAACGGAAATCAGCGTTGGTGATGATGATCGGCCGCGCGAACAGCTCCCGATCGGTCACCCGCTCGAGCGCCTGCTGGAAAGTCGACCGGTCCCCGACCAAGGGCACGAATTGCTTCGGCATGCTTTCGCGCGAAATCGGCCACAGACGCGTCCCCGCGCCCCCGCACATCAGCACCGGTATCAGCAAGCGTGAGGTTTCCACATCAGCCCATGCTGTGAGTCGCGCGACGACGCTCGTACCGATAGGCGGATTGATTGCCGCCCCGCAAGGTGAAACTAGCGGCTGTCGCCCGGAACTTCAAACGCGTGACATTTCAATCACTTCGCCCCTGCGGCGGAGAGCCACAGCTTGCTCACGCCGAGACCGAGTTCGCGTCTATCGGCTGACAGGCCGAGCGCGAGCGGCGATGCCGGCTTGTCAACCGAGAACGCAATTCTCAGCGGTCCCGCATCTCTGCTGCGCGCCGGGATGATGGCCTCGCATTCGCGCGGCTCAGTCCCGTGAGCGTCATCGACCGCGAAGACCCACTCCGCCATCAGCTGGCCCTCGACCGACACACTGACCCGGGTACGAGGGTGGCCTGCAGTCAGATACGGGTGCGCCAGGACCTTGAGACGCATCGCCTCGACCGGCGTTTCTTCGAACCGCAGCTCCAGTTCCGCCTGCGGACCGACAGTCCACGCGCCCCACCCCTCCGTCTCTCCCCAGCCGCCGCGCATGAAGCAGCGGCAGTCGCAGTAATTGCCGAAGTCGATCTGCTCGCCCAGCGAATAACGCGGCTCCATGTCATGTTGGCCGCGCGCCAGGGCAAGCATCCGTTCGATAACGCGAAGGCAGCTATGCTCCTTGGGCGTTCTTTGGGCGATCCCGCGCGCGGCGGTTTGCAGGCGCGGGCCCGATCGCAATGCCTCGATCAGTGCGACGGCGACGTGCTCCGGGTCTGCGCTTGCAAACTCGATACCGGCGCCGCGTCCATTCGCAATGTCCAGCGCCATCGTGGTGCCGGCCGGCACCACGATCGGTTTGCCGAAGACGACCGCCTCGGCGCACACGCCGGAGGTAATGACCGTGTAAGGCTCAGCCTCGTAGGCGAGCAGCACCAGCGTGCATCGGGAAAAGTTCGTGAGATACGCTGCCGGTTCCTGTTCGGCGGGGATCATCTCGACGGCAAATGCGACGTCGCGATCGAGCGGTGCGGCGCGCGCGGCTGCGTTCAGCGTGAATTTGACCATAAAGCGGATTGAAGGATCGAATTGGAGCACCCGCCGGATCAGCGCGCTCAGCTCGGTCAGCAGCCGCCCGGACCGCTCATTGAGATGGATGTAGATCGTCGTCTGTTTTGGCGCCGCTGCTTGCGGCACGTCCGGCATGAACTTCGGCATCGGCGTCAGGAACACCCGTCGTGAGCAGACCCGTGTGACCGCACGCGCCATCGCGCTGTTGTTGACCAGGAAGAACACCCGCTCGTGCGCCGCGCGAGCGCGCAGGTCCCTGCTCGCCAGCCGATAGAACGGCGTGTGCGCCGTCGGCTGTCCGGTGGCTGAATTGAGCGGATTGCCCACAAACCGGAAAAATATCGCCGGCCGGTAGCCCGGTGCCCGGCCGTCAAGCCAGAGGCCGGCGGCGCGGATCAGGACCGGATGGTCCTCCGGGAATAAGATCGCGTCCTTGCTGGTAAGTTCGTCGGCCTCGATCGCAGTCCATAGCCCCGCGAGACTCTCCGCCGCGGCGAAGAATGCGTCGAGGCAGCCCGCGACCTCGCCGGCGCCAAAGCCGGGCAGGGCGGGACGTGGGGCAAGAACCGCACTGGCGGCCAGCTGGGCAGCGAGGCCCGGGTCCGCGGTACGCGGAACGAACAGCTTCGGCGTCCAACCGAGCGCTTCGGCCGCCGTCTTGTAGCCAAGCAGCTCGTTGAAAAAATGACTCGACTGGTCCGGAAGACTAAATCCCGCCACCACCAGGGTCGGCGGACGCGCGGCGGGCGGCCCGCGTTCGGCATCGGATTTGCTCATTGCCGCGCTTGGCGAACCATTGACGCGATCCAGGCGTAAGTGCGCTCCAGCCCATCGCGCAAATGCATCGAGGGCGACCAGCCAAGCGTTCGGCGGATCAATCGGTTGTCGGAGTTGCGGCCGCGCACGCCCACGGGGCCCGCAACGTAGGTTCTGGAAAGGCTCTTGCCTGCGATGCTCGCGATCAAGTCCGCAAGCTGGTCGATCGTCACGAGCTCTTCCGAGCCGATATTGACTGGACTAGACACGTCCGAGCGCATCAGGCGCAACGTACCTTCGACTGCTTCCGACACGAACAGGAACGAACGGCTTTGTTGTCCGTCACCCCAGATCTCGATCGTGCCGCCATTGCTTGCTTCCGCGATCTTGCGGCAAAGCGCGGCTGGCGCCTTCTCGCGGCCGCCACGCCACGCGCCCTGTGGGCCGAAGATATTATGGTAGCGCGCAATGCGCGGCTCGATCGTGCCGTCGCGGGCGTAACTGAGATAGAGCCGTTCGCCGAAGAGCTTCGTCCAGCCGTATTCGCTGTCGGGCGCTGCCGGATAGACCGAGTCCTCGGCACAGTTCGGATTTTGCGCGTCCAGTTGATTGCGGGTCGGGTACACGCAAGCCGAAGAGGGAAAGAAGACCCGTTTGATCCCGTGACGGCGGCAGCCTTCCAGCACGTTGAGGTCGATCTGCATGGAGCTGCGCATGATGTCTGCGTCGTGCGCGCCGCTGTAAATGAATTCTGCGCCGCCCATTTCGGCGGCCAGTTGGTAGACCTCATCGAAGCGGCGGTCGATCGCCTCGTTGCAAAATCCCGCATCGCGAAGGTCGCCGAGGACAAATTCATCCGCCGCGCTTGCGATGAATTCGTGCGGCTTGCGGTCCACGCCGCGCACCCGGAACCCGTCCTGCTTCAAGCGGGCTACGAGATGTCCGCCGATGAAACCGCCCGCGCCGCAAACGAGGGCCGTCTTCATCGCACTGCGCGCAGCGATGGCTTGCGGCGGCGCGAAGCGAGCAGAGAGGCCGCAAGCGCCTGATCGCGGCCGATGCGGACCAATCCCGGATGCGTTCCGAGTACGCAGCCCCAGGGATCGATGATCCGCCGATCCGGCGCCACTTTGGCCGCGAGGCCTCTGAACGCCGGATCGGAATTGCACACCAGCACGGCGTCGGCCGCGGCGACGCAGGCGGTGATGGATTCATGACAGGTGATCGCATCGCCAAAGGCGGCGTGCGCGCTTTCGCGCGCGTCCGCGGCCGGATCGTAAACCGCCACACGCACCGAGCGCTGTGCAAGCCTGCGCACGAGCTCAAATGCCGGCGATCCGATCGTCACCGATGTCCCCGGCTTGAAGGACAGGCCAAGGACCGCGACGCAGCGCGGATTGCCGGCGAGGAGATGCCGTTCGATCAGGTCGTATTGCGCTTTGTTCACGTCGCGCACGGCGCTGGCCAGCGGCGCATCGAGATCGACGGATCGCGCGAGCGCGACGAACGCATCGACGTCGCGCGGCAAGCAGGTTCCGCCGTAGGGGCTCCCGGCGCGCAGGAAGCCGCCGCCGATCCGCGGATCGAGCGCGAGCGCGCTGGCGATGGAATCGAGATCGGCGCCGCCGAGGCGATCGGCGAGTTGCGCGAGAAAATTTCCGAACGAGATCTTGGTGCAGAGAAAAACGTTCGCCGCGACCTTGGCGAGCTCGGCGTCGCGGATCGACAGATGCTGGATCGGCGTGCCGGGCGCGACGATGCGCCGGAACAAGGCTGCCGCTTGCGCGTGGCTCTCCTCGTCGTCGCTGCCGATCAACAGGAATTGCGGCTCCTGAAATCCGCGCACCACGTCGCCGAGCGCGACGAAATCCGGCACATAGGCAATCCCGAAATCGCGTCCTGCGCGGCGGCCAAGCAGTTGCTCGAGCAACGGCGCAATCCGCGTCGCCACCGTACCGGGGAACACCGTCGATGAAATGACGATGAGGTGGTAGCGCCATTCGGTCCGCGCCTTCAGTGCGGCGCACAAGTCGCGGCAGGCTTGCTCGATGTGGCGGCTCGAGAATTCCGGATGCCCGGCATCCGACGGCGTCGGCACCAGAATGATCGAGGCGTCAGTGCCAAACGCTCCGCGCGCCTCGCTCGCATACGTGATGCGTGGCTCTGCTTCGGCAAGCAGATCGTCCAGCCCCGGTTCCGGATAGGGAACTTGGCCCGCGCGCAAGCGCGCGACCAGCTCCCTGTCGATGTCGATCGCAAGCGTGCGCAATTCGCTGCGCGCGAACAGCGCGGCGAGCGGCAAACCGAGCTTGCCGAGGCCGAAAAACGAAATGCAATCAATCACGGGGTAGAAACTACGCGTCTCCGGGGGCAAGTTCTAGTCAGGGGGGCGGCGGCCGACGACTACCCCGACACCGGTCCCACACGGCCATCTTCGCTCGCGTCGCGAATTGCGACGTTTTTGCGATCACTGCGGCACAGTTCAGTGAAATTACCTAGCGGCAGCTTTTGCGCTTGCGCTCGGCCGCTGGGCGTATACGGTTTCAACTTCGCGGTATAGGGGAAGGGCGGATTTACCAAAAACTGAATCAAGACCAACGGGAGGATATCCATGCCCACCAAGCCACCCGGCACGCCTGATGTCGACCTAACCTTTAACGATACGTTCGGCACGATCAACGGCGCGGTCTTCATGACCGGCCTGTATCAGCTCGTTCCGGATCAATTCTCATCGTTTCTCGAAGTCAGACATAACGGCGTCGAACAGGGCTACAACACCGACGGCGCGCTGCAGCAAAACCAGTTAGACGGCCACAACAGCACGCATTCGATCCTTCTCGCCGAAGTGCCGATCGTGATCGGTGATGGCTCACATGGAACGCAGGACGGCGTCGCCTATCGTGAGTTCCGTCTTACTCTCGACGAAGCCGGCAGCGCCAAGCAATATCTGTCGCTGGATTCTTTCCAGATCTGGCAGGAAGAGTCCGGCAGCCTTGCCAACTTCACACCCGGCTCGGGGTTTACCGGCTCGCACACCAACTATCTCGCCTACGATCTCGATGCGGGCGCCGACCGCTGGATCGGTCTCAAAGAGGGCCTCAACGGGAACGGCGCCAACATCACTGAATTTACCATTCTGATCCCGGACAGCGCATTCATCAACGACCCGGCGCATCGCTACATTACGCTCTATTCCAAGTTCGGCATGCAGGCCGGCTGGGAGGCGGACAGCTCCTCGGAGGAATGGGGGCTGAGCCACGCGAGCGGCGGCCCGGTGTCGGCAATGACGGTGCACAAGACCGCCACCGTTCCGGGCGGCACAGCCAACGTCGCGGGCGAGGTGATCTCCTATGACATCACGGTCGCCAACGTCGGCAACACCAACCTGACGGGCCTCACGGTCACCGATACATCGGCGAGCAATCTCGCCGGCGTTCTCAGCGGCGGCTTCAACATCGGCGATACCAATCACGACAATCAGCTCAGCGTCGGCGAGACTTGGCAGTACACCGCGAACCACACGGTCACGCAGGACGACATCAACACCAACGGCGGCGGCGACGGCTCCATCGAAAATACCGTAACCGCGGACACCAACGAGACTACTCCGGTGTCTGCATCCGCCTCGGTCGCGGTGGAGCAGGGATCCGCGGTTCATCTGGAGAAAACGGCGAGTGTCGCATCGGTCGATTCCGCCGGCGACGTGATCAACTACACGATCAACGTCACGAATACCGGCAACGTCGCCTTGACGGGCGTGAATGTCAGCGACTCGCAGATCAACATCGTGACGCCAATCCTGGACTTCAACGCTCCAGTGCTGGGTCCCCCTCTGATCGCCCCTGTCATCGTCGGCGACTACAACGCCGGCGACACCAACCAGAACGGCGTTGAGGATCTGGGCGAGACGTTCCAGTTCCAGATCGTCGGCGACGACAACAACAACGGCATCGAGGATCCGGGTGAGACGTTCGTGCGCACGAATGTCGGCGACACGAACCAGAACGGCAGTCCGGAGCTCGGCGAAGTTTTCCAGTTCTACAACGCCGGGGATACCAACCATAACGGCGTCGAGGACAGCGGCGAGACGTTCCAGTTTACCGTCAGCCACGCGGCGACGCCGGTCGACGCCGACCACGACGGCTTCAACGACGGCGACACCAATCATGACGGCGCGCTGGATCTGACGGAAACCTGGCAATACACCGTGAGCTACACGGTGACGCAGAGCGACATCGACAATGGCGGAGTGGTCAATCCCTCGTTGACCCACGACAACACGGCCTCGGTCACGACGGCGCTGGGCGTGTCGGACAGCGATTCCGTGTCAGTCTCCGTGCTGCAGGATCCGCGCGTGGCCGTGACGAAGTCGGCCGTCGTGGCAGACGGCAGCGCGAACGCTGCCGGTGACGTGATCAACTATACGATCACCGTTCACAACGCCGGCAACATGACGCTCACCGGCGTCACCGTGAGCGATCCGTCCGTGTCGAGCCTGAACTATCTCAGCGGAGATACCGATGGCGACAACAAGCTCGACCTGACCGAGACCTGGACCTACACCGCAAGCCACACGGTTACGCAGGCCGAGATCGACAATGGCGGCGTGGTCGATCCGATGCTGACGTACGACAACACGGCTTCGGTGACGACCGATCAGGGCACGGCCGCGCCGAATCCTGATCCGGATGCGAACGCCAGCGCCTCGGCCTCGGTGCCGATCGTGCAGAATCCGCACCTGACGCTGGTGAAATCCGCATCCGTGGCGGACGGCACGGCCAATGCCGCGGGCGACGTGATCAACTATACGATCAACGTCACCAATGACGGCAACATGACGCTGACCCACCTCGGCGTCAGTGATCCGTCGGTCAGCGGACTCGCTCCGGTGCTCAGCGGCGGCTTCAACGCCGGCGACACGGACCACGACGGCAAGGTCGATCTCGGTGAGACCTGGCAATACACAGCCAGCCACACCGTCACGCAGGCTGACATCGACAATGGCGGCGTGGTCAATCCGTTGCTGACCTACAGCAACACCGCGTCGGCCACCACGGATCAGGGCGCCAGCGACAGCGACACGGCCGCGGTCCCGATCGTGCAAAGCCCGCAGGTGACGCTCGACAAGACCGCGACTGTCCCGGGCGGGACGGCCGACACGGCCGGCGAGGTGATCAGCTACACGATCGACGTCGCGAATGCCGGGAACATGACGCTCACGGGCGTTACGGTCAGCGATCCGTCGGTCGCCGACCTGGCGGCGGTGATGAGCGGCGGCTTCAACTCCGGCGACACCAACCAGGACGGCAACCTCAACCTCGGCGAGACCTGGCACTACACCGCAAGCCACACCGTGACGCAGGGCGAACTCGACACCAACGGCGGCGGCGACGGCACGATCGACAACACCGCGTCGGTGTCGACCGCCCAGGGTGCGTCGGCCAACGACAGCACGCACGTGACGGTGGTGCCGACGCCCGTTGCCCCACTGACAATCGACGATAACTTCAATCTGAGCATGCTTGTCGATGTCGGGCCTGCTGGACCTGACGCTGGCGGCGACCTGATCCAGTTCTTCTTCCAGGTCACGAATCACACCAGCGGCACGTTCACCAGTGTCACGGTGACCGACACGCAGGGGGACGCGGTGCCCGGCAGCCTCCAGACTCCGATCCCGTCAAGCATTGGGCCGCTTGCTGGGTTCAACGACACGTTCAACCACTTCCTCACCGCGACGGACATCTCCAACGGTTTCGTCGACGACGATGTCACGGTGTCGGGGCTTGATCCGTCAAGTATGACGCAAATGGCGACACTCCATTTCCACTTCCTGCTCTAGGCTTCGTACCCGAGGCGATGGAAGCGGCGGCTTCGGCCGCCGCTTTCTGCTTGCGCACGGCAGGCTCTTTTCAGCCTGCTTTGGAGCTTGGCGGCGACAGTTCGTGGCTCCAGGGATCGGAACCGTCATCGGACGCGAGCGCCGCCACCTCGATTTCCAGAGACTTGCCTTTGCCGTATTCCAGGACCGGAACCTCGGCGTTGCCATCGGTCCAGCGCCATGTGCGCGCGCCCTCGCGTTCCAGATCGTAGAAGCCACGGTGCAGCGAGGGATCGGCGAGGGACACCGTCTCTCCGTCAACTCTGATCGCGGCGATCGCCGCGCCAAGCGTCCGCGCATCATGCGCATACGTCGCGACGTCGCTGACGAGACGGACCGCAGAGACGCCGGGCGGAACGCTGTAGACGATGCGGCCGGTGGTCGATAGATTCACCTCAATGACTGCCTTCGGCGCGGAGGCTGAGGCGGACATCTCTTCGATCATCTGCGGCAGAGCTTCGCGCAGTATGCGCGCGCGTACCTCCGGCGTTTCGGGGGCGTGTCCGCTTCGGTCTGAGTAGATCATGCTCATGATCTCGCGTGCCGAATCCCAGCCGCCTCTCAGAGGAAGGGAATGCTGGTGGCAAAACTGGACGAATTGCCGCCGGAAGAACCATAGGTCCATGGTATTCTGCACGATCAGAAGCTTTGGCCGGATACCCAACGCTTGTGCGGCGGCGAGCGCCACGGCAACGCGCGTCCGCATTGGAAAGCCCGCAGCGAGTTCCTGTGCGGAAGTTGCGCCGAATATCGCCGCGATGGTGCGCGCGACATATGAGCGGTTCATGTTGATGGCGTCGAGAAACGGATTGACCAATACGCCGATCGCCCCGGATCGGATCGCGGCCATCGCTGCCCCCATCGCGGCGGCCGAAGGCGCCCAGTACACAATTCGGGTCCGGTCGAGGCCGAGCAGCGATGCAATCTTTTCAACGATCTTGATCAGGCCGGATACGGCGTCGTGCTCGCGCGTGCCATAGAAGGCGCCGGCTTCCAGTTCCTCGTCGAAGAACAGGGTCGGGTCGCATAGGTGCAGGATGTGACCGTTCATTTCCTCCGGGGTGCAATCGTCGTAGAACACCGGGATCGGCGCAAACGACGCGTTGCGCGACGACCGCAGCATGACAAAAATCCGGTCCGCGCCGCGTCTCGCCTGGAAGCGGCAGGCGAAAAGCAAGTCACCGTAGGTCAGCTCGAAGTCCGTGAGCCGGCCGACCTCGATATCCTCCACGCGGGTGTACCGCCGGCCGGGGATCCATTCCGGATTTGTTGGCATGCGCTGAGGCATCGGAATTCCGCTGTGATCAGGTCAGCGGCTTGTTAAGCCGCGAGAAGCGATTTCGCAATCCTCGTCAGGGTTGACGGATCGCTGCGCTTGCGGCCCGTCCAATCCGGGCGGAGCTTCGGTTGCTCAATGCGGAGCGCGCACGATATCCTCAGGATCGCGCGGCGCTGTAATCGTATAATCCGAAAGGATCGGGCCAGTTGACGCTCACTGAGGACTTGCCTAGCAGGCGCGATCCTGTCCTGGTCACCGGGGCGGCCGGATTCATCGGCTATCATGTGGCGCGCCGGCTGCTCGACCAGGGGCGTGCCGTCATCGCTCTGGACAATCTCAACGGCTACTATGATCCGGTGCTGAAGGGCCTGCGGCTCGCTCAACTCGAGTCATATCCGGCTTTTCGTTTCGAGCAGTGCGATATTGCCGACCGCGCGCGCATGGGCGCGCTCTTCTCCAGACATCGCTTTCCTTACGTGGTCCATCTCGCGGCGCAAGCGGGGGTTCGTCACTCGCTCAACGATCCCTATGCCTATGCAGATGCCAATCTTGCCGGTTTTCTCAACGTGCTTGAGGGATGCCGCCAAACCGACTGCCGCCATCTGGTCTACGCGTCGTCCTCGTCGGTCTACGGCGGCAACAGCAAGACGCCGTTTCGCACCACCGACAACGTCGATCACCCGCTCAGTCTCTACGGCGCGACCAAGAAGGCAAACGAGCTGATGGCGCATGCCTATGCGCACCTGTTCAACCTGCCGGCCAGTGGACTGCGCTTCTTTACGGTGTACGGGCCGTGGGGACGGCCCGACATGGCGGTGTGGCTGTTCACCGAAGCAATCGCGCGGGGCACGCCGATCCGCCTGTTCAATCACGGCCGGATGAAGCGCGACTTCACCTATATCGACGACGTGACCGAAGCCGTCGTCCGCGTCATCGACCATCCCGCCACGCCGGACCCGGAATGGTCGGCGGCGGCTCCCAATCCTGCGACCAGTCTCGCGCCGTGGCGTGTCTACAACATCGGAAATCATACGGCCGTCGAGGTAACCGACCTCGTCAGCCTGATCGAGGGAGCGACGGGCCGCACGGCGATCCGTGAGTTGCTTCCGATGCAGCCCGGGGATGTTCCTGACACATGTGCGGACGTGGCGGACCTCAAGGCCGCGGTCGGCTTCGCGCCAGCCACGCCGATCGCCGAGGGCGTGAAGCGCTTCGTGACGTGGTATCAGGGTTATGTTGCCTGACCGTAGGGGCTTGAGCTAAACAAGGCCGAAGATTGCGCCGGTACCGGCTAAGCGATTGATATCTCAGGCGACAAACGCGGGTTGCATGGCGGGACTGCACGAAGAATTTTCGCGCGAGCACGCGGTCGAGGCGGCCAGCAACAAGCGCTTCGGGCTTGTCGTCGGCGGCATCGCGGTGGCGTTCGGCAGCGTGCGGACGTACCTGCACGGGGAAATTGGCTGGCTTGCCGGATTGCTCGGCGGGGTCGGTCTTGTGCTGATCATTGCGGCACTGCTCAAGCCGGACGTGCTGGAACCGGCCCATCGCGGCTGGATGAAGCTCGGCCTGTTGCTGCACAAGATCACCAATCCGATCTTTCTGGGTGGGATGTATCTGATTGCGATCGTGCCGACCGGACTGATGATGCGCGCGTTCGGGGTCGACCCGATGGGCCTGCGGCGCGAGCGCGGAGAGACCTACTGGATCACGCGCGGCAAAAGCGGATCGACCGCTCAATCGCTGGAAAAACCGTTCTGAGGGGGATGATGTCGTTTCTCAAGGACATGGCGGCGTTCATGCTCGCGCGCAAGAAGTTCTGGCTTCTTCCCGCGCTGGTGCTGATGACGATTTTCGGCGGTTTGATCGTGTTGACGAAGGGCTCTGTCGTGGCGCCATTCATCTATACTCTTTTCTGATGCTCGTTTTAGGTCTTTCGGCGTTTTATCACGACAGCGCCGCCGCGATCGTGCGTGACGGCGAGATCGTCGCGGCCGCGCAGGAAGAGCGTTTCACGCGCAAGAAGCACGACGCGAATTTCCCCACAAACGCGCTGCACTACTGCGTGCAGGAAGCCGGCGCTTCATTTGCCGATATCGATTTCGTCACCTTTTACGAGAAGCCGTTTCTCAAGTTCGAGCGGCTGCTCGAGACCTACCTGGCCTTCGCCCCGCGCGGCTTTGGTTCGTTCCGCATGGCGATGCCGCTTTGGCTGAAAGAAAAGCTGTTTCAGAAATCGCTGCTGATCGACCTGTTGTGTGCCGAGGCTCCGGACGTCGATTGGGAGAAAAAGCTGCGCTTCACCGAGCATCACGAGAGTCACGCGGCGAGCGCATTCTACCCTTCGCCATTCGACGAAGCTGCGATCCTCACGCTCGATGGCGTGGGCGAGTGGGCGACGACCACGATGGGAGTCGGCTCAGGCAACCAGCTCTCGCTCAACGCGGAAATCCATTTTCCCCATTCGCTCGGGCTGCTCTATTCGGCATTCACCTACTACACCGGGTTCAAGGTCAATTCCGGCGAGTACAAGGTGATGGGCCTCGCCCCTTACGGCGAGCCGAGATACGCGCAGGCGATCCTGGACAAGCTTATCGATATTCAGCCGGACGGCTCGTTCCGTATGAACATGGACTACTTCGACTATTGCACCGGCCTGACGATGACGAACGAGAAGTTCGACGCGCTGTTCGGCGGCAGGCCGCGCAAGCCGGAAGAACTGCTCACCCAGCGCGAGATGGATCTGGCCGCGTCGATCCAGGCGGTGACCGAGGAGATCGTGTTGCGCCTGACGCGTGCCCTCGCGGCGAAGACCGGGCAGAAGAATTTGTGCCTTGCCGGCGGCGTCGCGCTCAACTGCGTGGCAAACGGAAAGGTGCTGCGCGACGGCAAGTTCGATGAGATCTGGGTCCAGCCGGCTGCCGGCGATGCCGGCGGGGCGGTCGGTGCTGCGCTCGCGACCTACTATCTGGCGAGCGGTTCGGCGCGTCCGAACCGCGGCAAGGACAGCATGCGCGGCTCATATCTCGGGCCGTCGTACAGCGACGAGGATGTCGCTGCCCGGCTCCGAGCGATCGGCGCCTGCTTCGAGATGCTGGACGAGGAAACGCTGGTACAACGCACCTCAGAAGCGTTGGCCGAGGCGCAGGCGGTCGGCTGGTTCCAGGGCCGTATGGAATTCGGGCCGCGCGCGCTCGGCGCCCGCTCGATCCTCGGTGACGCGCGCTCGCCGACGATGCAGAAAATGCTGAACCTCAAGGTGAAATACCGCGAATCATTCCGCCCCTTTGCGCCCGCGGTGCTGCGCGAGCGTGTCGCCGACTGGTTCGAGCTCGACCGCGACAGCCCGTACATGCTGCTCGTCGCCAACGTCACGCCCGAGCGCCGCCGTACGATGACCGAGGACGAGCGAAAGCTCTGGGGCATCGACCAGCTCAACGTGGTGCGCTCGGACATTCCCGCCGTGACGCACGTGGACTACTCGGCGCGAATTCAGACCGTGCATGCCGACACCAATCCGAAGTTTCATGCGCTGCTTGCTGCGTTTCAGGCGCGCACCGCATGTCCCGTGCTGGTCAACACGAGCTTCAATGTGCGCGGCGAACCGATTGTCTGCACGCCGGAAGACGCGTTCCGCTGCTTCATGGGCACCGACATCGACGTGCTGGCGATCGGAAACTGCCTGCTGCGCAAAACTGACCAGGACCCGGCACTGAAGCAGAATTACGAGCACGCGTTCGAGCTGGATTAGCTCCGGCTTGATCGCAGGATGTCCGGCAGGTCTTTCCAAAGCATCCCGAACGCACGAAGGATGTTCCCCGCGCTGCGCGGCGCCGCCGCAACGCGGGCCAGCGGTTCGAGGACAAGCGTCGCCAGAATGACGCCGAAGGCGCCGATCGGATTGAAATATTTCAGTGCAAACAGCATTTTGCTGCGACAGAAATAGAACGTGCGCCGCTCCGGAACGGCTTCGCTCGTGCCCTGGCCGCGGTGAAACGCCCGCGCGCTCGCCAGATAGACGCTGCTCCAGCCGCGCTGGCGCGCGCGGAGCGCGAAATCGAGGTCCTCGTAATAGACGAAGAATCGCTCGTCGAATCCGCCGAGCGCCTCGAACACGTCTCGGCGCACGAACAAGAACGCGCCCATCACCTGATCAACGGGCCGCGTTTCGTCGTGCGCCCAGTCGGTGACGAAATGCGGCGGGAAAACGGAAGGCATCAGCCGGTCCAGTCCGATGCCGTTTCCTATCAGGCTCCATGCGATCGGCTCGCGCGCGGTGTTGCGCGCGACGTTGCCGTTCATATCGACGAGCTGGATGCTCACGACGCCGACGTTCTCGTGGTACTCGGAAGCGAGATAGCGCGCAGGGCGTTCGAGGCTGCCCGGCATCAGCTGCGTATCCGGATTGAGAAACAGGAGATATTCGGCGTCAGAGCCGGCAGCACCCTGGTTGCAGGCTGCCGCGAAGCCGCGGTTATCCTCATTGCGGATCACTGCGAGCGGGACGGCGGTCTGCAAATTCTCGGCCGAGCCGTCGGCCGAGGCATTGTCGATCACGGTGATGCGCACCGTGACGTCGTCGCCCGCAACCGCCTCGAATGACTGCAGGCATTCCCTGAGCTGCGCTCCCGAATTCCAGTTGACGATCACCACGTGGACGGAGGCGCGGCCCATTTTCGCCGAATGCTCAAAGGTTTCGAGGCTGGTGCTCTAGCACAGAATGGCACCGCGGAGCGCATCCGCGCCGCCAGGCGCATCCGCCGATCCGCCCGAAATTGGCAGGGGCGCCCGCTTCGGCTATGCCCATGGCCGAATTCGGTGTTTTTTGCGCCGAAAGTGACCGGGAATACTTGGTGTTGGACGGGTCCAGATTTCCTGCGCCTGCCGGGTTTCGCCTTGTTTCCACGGACGAGATCCGGGAAGGCGGGGGTACGCCGGCGCGCGTCATTCATCCGGATCCGGGCTTGAAGCTCGCGCTCGCGCCCGACCGGGCGATGCCGGGCGGCTGGTATCAGTTCGAGCTGCAGCTTCTGCCCGAAGGGCTGGTCGACGTGGTGGCGCAGTTTTCCTTTGCCGACGACCGGGTGCTCTGGCTGCGGCTTCCGCTCTTCGGACGCAACCACTTTCTCGCTCATTTCCGCCTCGAAGGGGCGCTGCAGTGCCTCACGCTCGTGATCACCGGGTCCGGACGGCTGACCGACCCGACGGTATGCCGGTTCGTGCGCATCGGGCTGCGCGGGCAGCTCACGGCCGCGTTGCGGCGCGGCGTCGATATCTTCCGGCGCGACGGTCTCGGCGTTTTCGCCTCGGGCCTGAATTATTTGTGGCGGCTGACACGGCCCGGGTCGATTGCCATTTCGCGCGGATCGGCGGCAAAAGGCGGTGAGGCGCCCTACGACACGTGGATCAGGATTTTCGACGAGGCACCGGAGCGGGATCGCGCGCGCCATGAAGAGCGGCTGGCGACACTGACCCAGCCGCCGCTGATGTCGGTCCTCGCCGAATTGTCGGCCGCCGCGCCGTTGGCGCTCGATCGGCTGGCGCGTAGCGTGGCGGAGCAGATCTATCCGGCGTGGGAGCTCGTGCTCGCGGCACCCGTGGCTCTTCAGGGCGAGATCGGGGCGGCGCTTGCTGCCCGGGGAGTCGAGGCGGACAGGCTGCGGATGGTGAATGCCGGCGCCAACCGAGCCGAGACCCTCAACATGCTGCTGGCGGTCTCACAAGGCGAATTCGTGCTGCCATTGGCCGAACGCGCTCTGCTGCGCCCGCATGCATTGCTCGACCTGGCTCTCGCCGCCGAAGGCTACCCCTCCGTTGAGCTCATTTATACCGACGAGGACCGCATCGACCAGGCAGGACACCGCAGTGACTGGCGCTTCAAGCCGGCCTGGTCGCCCGACCTGCTCCAGGCATGGGACTATGTTGGGCAGGTCACGCTGATGCGCCGCGAGACTGTGCGTTCGCTCGGAGGCGGGCGCCCCGAGGCTCCGTCGCCTGAGCATGATCTCCTTTTGCGCCTCACCAAAAAGATCGAGCCGCGCGGCATCATGCATCTCGCGAAGATTCTGGTTCATGCCGCGGTCGCTCCCGATATGCCGGCGCGCACGCCAGCGGCGCCGGTGCGCAACCTGCCGGGGCCCCGGCCGCGAGTCTCGCTGATCATTCCGACCCGCGACAACGCCGAGGTGCTCGCGACCTGCATCCGCTCGATCCGCGCGCGCACGCGCTACGACAACTACGAGATCATCATCGTCGACAACGGATCGGTCGAACAAAAAACCAGGCGCCTGTTCGCCGAATGGTCTTCCGATGCATCGATCCGCATCCTGCCGATGGCGGAGCCGTTCAATTTCTCGCGCCTCAACAATGCCGCCGCGCGGGAGGCAACCGGCGACATCCTCGGCCTCGTCAACAACGACGTCGAGGCGACCCATGAGGACTGGCTCGCCGAAATGGCCGTGCTGGCGATGCGGCCCGACGTCGGCTGCGTCGGGGCAAAACTGCTTTATCCCGACGGACGCATTCAGCACGCCGGCATCGTGATCGGCCTCGGCGGTGTCGCCGGACATGGGCATCGCTTCGCGCGCGGGAACGATCCAGGTTATCTCGGCCGGCTGCGCACGGTGCAGAACGTCAGCGCGGTGACGGCGGCATGCCTGCTGGTGCGCAAGCAAGTGTTCGACCAAGTCAACGGCCTCGATGAAAGCCTGACGGTCGCCTTCAACGATGTCGACTTCTGCCTGCGGGTGCGCGCGGCCGGCTATCTCAATGTGTGGACGCCATTTGCCGAGCTGACCCATCACGAATCGGCCAGTCGCGGGCGCGATCTCACGCCGTCCAAGGCGAGGCGCTTCGCCTCCGAGTACGCCACGATGCAGCGGCGCTGGGGCGCGGCGCTGCTCCGCGACCCCTATTATTCACCGCATCTGACCTACGACCGGGAAGATTTTTCCCTGCGGCTGCGCTAGGCCGGATCGGCGCATGATCAATGTCCTGGTTCTGACGCGTTACGAACGGCTCGGTGCGAGCAGCCGCATCCGCTTTCTCCAGTTCCTTCCGAGGCTGGAGCGGGAGGGCTTTACGTTCGACGTGCGGCCGTTGCTGGACAACGCCTACGTCCGCTCGCTCTACGGCGGCCCGCCGGTTGGCACCGTCAGCATCTTGCGCGCGTACGGGCGGCGCCTGCGCGCGCTCATGCGGCGCATGCAATACGACGTCGTATGGCTGGAAAAGGAGGCGCTGCCGTGGCTGCCGACCTGGCTGGAGATCGCGCGGCTGGAAGGCATTCCCTATGTGGTCGACTACGACGACGCCTGGTTCCATCGTTACGAGAACCACTGGCTGAGCCCCATGCTGGGCCACAAGATCGACGCGGTCATGCGCGTCGCGCACACGGTGGTCGCCGGCAACGATTATCTGGCGCGGCGCGCGCGCCAGGCCGGCGCGCGCCATGTCGAGATCGTGCCGACCGTGATCGATGTCGAGCGCTACCGCGGTCTGCCCGTCGCGCCGCCAAACGAGGTGACGACGGTCGGCTGGATCGGCATTCCGCTCAACGCGCATTACCTCGCCGTAATCGCGCCGGCCTTGCGGGCGGTTGCGGGCGACACCCGTATCCAGCTCAATGTCGTCGGCGCGCCGGTGCCCTCCGAGTTGACCGGCATTCCCTCCGAGAGCTTCCCGTGGAGCGAGGACAGCGAAATCGCGCGCATTTCTGCTTTCGACATCGGCATCATGCCGCTGCACGACACGCCCTGGGAGCGCGGCAAGTGCGCCTACAAGCTGTTGCAGGTGATGGCCGCGGGCAAGCCGGTGATCGCTTCTCCGGTCGGGGCCAATGTCCAGGTGGTGCGGCACGGCGTCAACGGCTTTCTTGCCAATACCACGGAGGAGTGGTCCGACGCGTTGCGCCGGCTCGCCGCCGATCCGGAGCTGCGCCAACGCATGGGCGCCGAGGCGCGCAGAACGGTTGAGGATCAATATTCGACGGCATTGGCCGCGCCGCGCCTTGCCGCGATCCTGAAGAAGGCCGCCGCCGAGCTCTAATGCTCCGCCGTTGATTGGCCCCGCTCCCGTCGGTATGGTCCGCGCGCTCGCGCCGGTTCCGGTCGCGTGATGGGGCGTAGCCAAGTGGTAAGGCAGCGGATTTTGATTCCGCCATCCCCTGGTTCGAATCCAGGCGCCCCAGCCAAAATCTCCGAGGCGCCTTATCGCCCCGTGCAGAACATCTGGCGCTCGGTCGGCGCCAAGATGACGATTTCAGGCGTGTAGGATTCAACCACCGCCGGCGCGAAGCCGCACTGCTCGTGGTGCATCCAGACATAGCGCCCGGCGCGCAGCGCGAAATAATCCTGCCAATAGCCGCGCGTGAACGAGTCGCCGATGACGACGACGTCCGGCGCGTCACGGCCGGTCTCGATCACATCGCCGCCGCTCTCGAATTGGGTGGCGGCCGCACCGACTTCGAACGGCTTCGGCCCATACGGCGCCAGGTCGATCTCGGCGTCTTCGTCGGTGACATCGTCCGCGACAGCGAGCAGCCGCGCAAGATCGCCGCCCGGGATTGGCACAAATCCCCGCAGCACGCGCGCGGGATCGATCGCCCAATCGCTCCTGCCGAGTGCGCCTACCACCGCATTGAACCCGATGAGCGCGCCGAGCTTGTTCCAGTGTGTGTCGGTGCGGCGGTAGACCGGATTGGCGGCGTTTGCCGCGAGGAGCGGCGGGCGCAAGTCCACCGCCGCGACGCCGCGCGCGGCGAGCGCGCGCAGCATCAGATCGTATTCGGTGACCGCAGGTGCCTCGGCGGCCCAGGCGGGCAGGCGCGCGCGGTTGATGGTCGGGCCGTTGGGCGGGATTGCGACCAGCAGGCGGATGTTCTTCGCGGCGAGCCGCGTGCGTAGCGCTGCCGCACGGTCGGCGAACTTGACGATCTCCGCCTCGCGCAACACCTTCCCCGTCGCCTGCTCGATCGTGGCGTCGCCGTTGAGAAAGAGCCAATTGTCGCGTCCGATGAGGACGCGCAGATCGCTCGGCAGGTTGACGGAATAGCGCAGGCGCCCGTGCGCGCGCACCAGCTCGGCGCGCAGACCGAAATGGTCGGCGAGAAAACGGTCGAGGCGGCGCGGCAGCGCTCGGAGTTCTTCAAGCGAGCCGGGCCAGGCGGGCGCGGTGCTGAGCATGCGCGCTTCCTCGTCCGAGGAGGTTGCGACCGGCTGCAGCATTTGCATCGCCATCGGAGTAGCGAACGCGCCGAGCAGCAGGATGCCCCAGTACCGCCGGTAGCGTGCGAGCAGGCCCAGTTGCATCTCAGAACCGGAAATAAAGGAACGGGCTGTACGAGCCTGCCGCGACGCTCAGAACCGACAGTGCAAAGAACAGGGCAATCGCAACGGTGTCGGCGAGTGCGTAGGCGGGAAGAGCGGCGCGCGCAAGGATGCGGCGGAATGCGCGTAGGATGTCGAATTCGGTGGTCGCCAACACCGCGCCGATCAGCATCGCCGCAATCGTCGCGGGATGCAGCACGAGATGGGTGGTCGCGCTGAACCCGGAAAAGCCATGCAGGCCCGATAGGCTCGCAAAGAACGACAGCGCATGCTCGGCATCGCGTGCGCGGAACCAGACCCAGCCCGTCATGATCGCGATGAGCGCGTAGAGGCGCGAGAGCAGCGGCGCGCGCGCGAGTGCAGCCGCAAGTCCTGCGCGTTCGATGATCAGAAACGCGCCATGATGCGCGCCCCAGATCACGAAGGTCCAGTTCGCACCGTGCCACAGCCCGCAGACGAGGAACACGAGAACGAGATTGCGATAGGTCTCGGAGGGCGAGCCGCGGCTGCCGCCGAGCGGGATATAGAGATAATCGCGCAGCCATTGCGACAGGCTGATGTGCCAGCGGCGCCAGAATTCGGTGATCGAGCGCGCCCTGTACGGCAGGCGAAAATTGCGTGGAAAGGAAAAGCCGAGCGCCAATCCGAGCCCGATCGCCATGTTGGAATAGCCGCAAAAGTCGAAATAGATCTGGATCGTGTAGGCGGAGAGCCCGAGCCACGCTTCCGCCATGCTGGGCGTTGCGAGCTTGTCGAACATGGCCTCGGCGATGCGGGCGACCTCGTCAGCGATCAGCACCTTCTGCGCAAGACCGATGACGAAGATGCGCAGGCCGGCCGAGACGCGGGCGAACGTCATGCGCCGCTCGGTCAGCCGGCGCGCGATGGTGTGGTAGCGGATGATCGGGCCGGCGACGAGCTGCGGAAACATCGCGATGTACACCGCGACCGAGAGCGGATCGCGGTTCGCCGCCACGCCCGCACGGTGTACGTCGATCAGGTATGAGATGGCATGGAAGGTGAAGAACGAAATGCCGAGCGGCAGCGCGAGGCCGGGCAGCGCGAAGGTGTCGCCGAACACGGCATTGAACGTGCCGACGGCAAAATCCGCATATTTGAACAGCCCGAGCAGGACGAGGTTGACGGTCACGGCGAGCGCGGTGACGAGCCGCCGCGTGTTTCCTCCGGCCGCGCCGATCGCGAGCGCCGCTCCGTAATTGAGCGCGATCTGGAGGCCAAGCAGCAGCACGAAACGCGGCTCGCCCCAAGCGTAGAACAATAGCGACGCGGCGAGCAGCACGACGTTCTTCGCCGTAATGCCGGGCGCGAGGCAGTAAAGAATGAAGAACAGCGGCAGGAAATAGAACAGGAACGTGATCGACGGAAACAGCACGCTCTGTTCGCCCTTCGCTTAAGCGCGCTGGCTCACGGCCTTGGCGACGCTTGTGCCGACCGCGGCGCCAAGCTGGCGCAGCGCGAGCCCGTTGAGCGGAAACTCGAGCACGATATGCGCGAGGCTGAGCGCGAGCAGCACCGTGAAGCCGAAGGCGTAGTCATAAAAATAGAGCGCTGTGGACGCCGCGCTCGCTGCGACAACGAGCGCGAGACGCCCCTTCGACATCTTGTTCCAGTGGATGATCTCGGCTTTGATGAACCAGTTGAGATAGTGATACGTGTAGACGAAGGCGAGCAGGCTCACGAGCCGCGTGTCGAACCGCACGTCCGCAATGCCGAACAGCCGCCCGAGCGCCGGCGCGACATTCCCGAAATACTCCTGCCCGGCCTTTTCGAACGAGGGGATGATCGTGGCGGCGGACGGCGGTGCGATCAAAATGAGCGCGATGGCGGCAACATAGCAGGCGAGCAGCACCCACTGCACGGTCGCGCCGGAGCGATACGCGCCGAGCGCCATGAACACCATCGTGAACAGCGACACGTGAATCAGCGTCGGCAGCAGGACACCGAGCACAGCAAGCGAAGCGCCCTGCATCGCCATCCAGGCGGTGAGCGCGAGCGCCGCAATGACCAGCACTGCGCCTTGCAGCGCGGTGGTGGTCGCGGCGAGCAGCACGCACACGACGAACGCGCTCCACATCACGAACCCGAACCATGCGGCGTTGTCGATCAAGGCGGCCGCGATCGCGACCAGCGCGAGCCCGATCGCAATGCCGCGCTGGGGCAGGAAATATTTGCGGTCGTGCAACCACGAGATCTCGGTCGCGTAATGCGCCGGACCCAGCACAACGTAGGCGAGCAGCAGCAGCTCGAACGGCACCAGATAGGTGAGGCCGAGCGCAGCCAGCATCAGGCCAAGATGCGCCGCATCGGTGAACCGCATCGCGCGTACTCCGCCCGCCAAGCGATCTTGTACACGCCCGGCGGCTTGAGCGACTACGACATTGACGTGTCCGGGCGGAATTTACGAGAGTAACCGCCGCATGAGCAAACTGAAAATTACCGCCGGCCCCTTCACCTTCGATGCGCGGTTCGAGACCGAGGCGGCGCCGAAAACCTGTGCGGCATTCTCGAAGCATCTGCCGTTCAAGAGCCAGGTGGTGCATGTGCGCTGGAGCGGGGAGGGGGTCTGGATCCCGCTCGGCGACCTCGATTTCGGCGTCGGTTACGAGAATCACACCAGCTACCCCGCGCCCGGGCAGGTCGTCCTGTATCCGGGCGGGATCAGCGAAACCGAGATTCTGCTCGCCTACGGCGGCGTGCATTTTGCCAGCAAGATGGGCCAGCTTGCCGGCAACCACTTCATCACGCTGACATCGGGTTTGGAGAACCTTCTGCCGCTGGGAAAGATGACGCTGTGGAAGGGCGCGCAGGACATTCTTTTCGAGCGCGCCTAACTATTTCGAAACGGCCTGCAGCAGAAAATTCAAAGCCGCTACCGTGAAGGCATGCATGTTCTCCCGCCGGTCAGACTTCCCGGTCTCCAGCGTCATGGCCTGTTCAACCTGCCCCGCGACCGCGATGCAGCTGTGCCCCGCGGCATCGCCATAGCGGTTGCCGGTCGGGCCGGTGGCGCCGGTTTCCGCCAAGGCCCAGGTCGCGGAGAACTGCTTTTGCGCGGTACGCGCCATCAGCAGCGCGTAAGGCTCGGTCGAGGGACGCATGCCTTCGAGCGCCGCGTCCGGAACGCCGAGTAGCAGCCGGCGCGACTGCCGCGTGTAGACCACCCCGCCGCCGAGGAAGTAGGCCGATGCGCCCGGCACCGCGACCAGCGCCGCGGAGATCAGCCCGCCGGTCGAGGACTCGGCAATCGCGATCGTCTGCTTGCGCGATGCGAGCACGGCAGCGACCTTCTCGGCGAGGTCCACGAGATCCTTCATCGTCTGTCCTCTGCGAAAGCGATCCGCCGGCCGGAGCACCGCTCCAGCTTGCTCCGCTCGGGGGGCTTTTCCTGAAAGCGCGGAGGCTTACGACTCGTATTTGAAGGATAGTGCGACGCGCGTGCGGAAGGCGACGACCTTGCCGTCCTCCACCTTCATGTCCATTTTCACGACCTCGGCGATGCGCAGGTCGCGCAGCGATTTCGACGCCGTCTTGACGGCCTGCCGGCCGGCATCCTCCCAGGACGTCTCGCTCACGCCGACGACATCGACGATCCGGTAGACGCCTTCCTCGCTCTTCTTGGCCATGGAACGCTCCCTTTGCGCGCAATTGTTCAACCCATGTCGCCGAGCGCGACCTGGCCCTTGCGGCAAGGTATGCTAGCACGGTACCGAAACGGCTGCGCGGGCAGGGTGGGGCAGAGACATGGCGGCTTTTCCAGCGAAGGAAGACGTGACCATCTGCTTTGCCCATGTGGCCTACCGCATGGCCGAGCGCTTTGCGGCGCGCAACACCGGCATCCGGCATTTCCAGGTCAACTCGCTCGAAGAGCTGACCGTGCGCATCGGCGACGCCGACGTGCTGAGCGTCTCGATGATGTGGCGCAACAGCCTGATTGCGCGCGCCCCCAAGCTTAAGTTCATCCAGTCGATCAGCGCAGGAACGGACCAGTATTCGCGCGAGGCATTGAAGGCGGCCAACATCCGGCTCGCGAGCGCGCAGGGCGTCAACGCGCGCGCAGTCGCCGAGCATGCCATGTCGCTGATCCTCGCGATGTCGCGCCAGCTGCATTTCGCGCGCGACAATCAGGCAAAGCACCACTGGCGCGGCATGATCTCGGACCTGTCCAGGCGCGAGGACGAGCTCGGCGGCAAGACGCTGCTGGTCGTCGGGCTCGGGCGCATCGGCTCGCACCTCGCGGGCCTTGCGCGCGCCTTCGGCATGCGCGTGATCGCGACCAAGCGCGACCCGGGCAGCGGGTTCGAGAGCGCGGACGACGTGTTCTCGCAGGGGCGGCTCGGCGAAGTGCTGCCGCTCGCCGACTATGTCGCGCTCACCTGTCCGCTGACGCCGCAGACCGAGGGGCTGATCAACGCCGCGGCGCTGTCGCGCATGAAGCCGTCGGCGTTCCTGATCAACGTGTCGCGCGGCAAGGTGGTCGACGAGCCGGCGCTGCTCGATGCGCTGGCGCAGGGCCGCATCGCGGGCGCGGGGCTCGACTGCACCGTCGAGGAGCCGCTGCCGGCCGCGTCGCCGCTGTGGGATGTTCCCAATGTTCTGATCACGCCGCACACCGCCGGCGAGACGCGCGCCTATGAGGACAACGTGATCGATCTCCTGCTGGAAAATCTCGAACGCCTGTGGCGCGGCGAGAGCGAGTTGACGAACGGGATCGTGTGAAGTTAACGAGCCGTTAAGGGTTTTGAAACCGGCGCCGCGCATTCTCGTGGCATGTCCGGCATCGACGTACAGCGCGAAAACAGCGAGGCGATCCGCGCGCTCGCGATTCTCGGTGCGTTCTTTGCTGTGGTCGCGGCCGGCGGCTATCTCTACACGATGTCGTGGAGCGCGCCGTTCCCGCGCGACGGCACCAGCCTCGTGGTCGGGCGCGATTTCCTGAATTTCTGGATGTACGGCCGTGCAGCGCCGGGCGCCGATCCGAGCCGCTTCTACGATCTCGCCGAATATCATCGCGCGCTCGAAGCGCTGCTCGGCCCGAACTATCCGGGACAGAACTGGTCCTACCCGCCGAGCATCTTGTTCCTCGCGGCGCCGTTCGGCCAACTCAGCTACCTGCCGGCGCTGCTCCTCTGGACGCTGCTCGGCGCCATGCTTTTCTTTGCAATTGCGCGGCATCACTTTGAAGACAGCCGCCTGCGCGTCGCCCTGCTGCTTTCGCCGGCCGCCGTGCTGTGCGTCATCTCGGGGCAAAGCTCGCTGATCACCGCCGCGATGCTGATCGCGATTTTCGTCTGGCTCGACCGCAGGCCGATCGCGGCCGGCATTCTCATCGGCCTGCTGACGCTGAAGCCGCAGCTCGGCATCCTGTTTCCGGTGATGCTGGTCGCGTCCGCGCGCTGGCGCGTGTTTGCGTCCGCCGCGATCACCGCGCTGGCGCTCGCCGCCGCGACCGCGCTCGTCTTCGGCCCGCAGGTGTGGATCGACTTCGTCGCCAAGGGCCTGCCTGCCAACAATCTGGTGCTGGCCGATCCCGAGCGCATCGCGACGCCGTTCTATCCGACCGTGTTCATGAATTTGCGCGGCGTCGATCTGCCATACAACGCCGCGATGGCAATCCAGCTTTGCTTCTCGGCTTTCGCGGTCGCCGCAGTGTTCTGGGCGTTTCGCTTGCGCCGCGATGCGGACCCGCTTTGGCTGATGGCGCTGTTCCTCGCGTGTTCGGTCTGCGCCGTGCCGTATCTGCTCTCCTATGACACGCTCGCATTGACATTCGCGGCGCTGCTGCTGCTTGGCAGGGGGGCGCTCGATGTCAGTGGCCACAGATGCGTGCAGCTCGTCTACTGGCTGCCGATCATTCAGGTCGGTCTCGGCAATCTGCATGTTCCCGGTCCCGCGCTGATCGCGCCCGCATTCGCGATCTATCTGGTGATGCGCTTGCGCGCATCGCCCGCACCGGCTTTCGCGATGTCGATCACGGCGCGATAGGCGAACACCAGCGCCGGCCCGAGCGTTACTCCGGGGCCGACATAAACGCCGCGGAACAGCGAGGCCATGTCGTTGCCGACGGCATAAAGGCCTCCGAGCGGCGCGCCATTCTCATCGAGCACGCGTGCATCGCCGTCGGTCGCAAGCCCGACGCACGTGCCCATCGTCGAAGGATAGACCGCGACCGCGAAGAACGGCGCTTCGGCGATCGGCCGCAGGCACGGGTTCGGCCTGTTCGCCGGGTCGCCATTGAATTGGTTGTATTCGGTGCCGCCCTTGCCGAAGGCTTCGTCCACGCCGGTTTCGGCGTAGCGATTGTGCGCCTGCACGCTGCGCAGCAGGTTCTCGCCGTCGACGCCGATACGCTGAGCCAACTCCATCAGTGTTTCGGCGCGATACAGATATCCATCCGCGATGTAGCGCTCGATCTCGCGCCGGCCCGCGCCGGGATGCAGGAGGCCGAGCCCGTAATCGCCGATGAAGGCACGGTCACAGATCAGCCACGCGGGCACCGCCGGCGCCGCAGCGTTCGACCGCAACATGGCTTCGGCGAAGTCATGATACGAGTCGGACTCGTTGACGAAACGCCGTCCGTCCTTGTTGACCGCGATCAGGCCTGGCTTGGCGCGGTCGAGCAGGATGTGCGGATAGACCGTGTCCCCGTGCAGCGAGCTCGGAAAATAGAACGCCGGGCTCGTATGCTTGTCGTCCACAGCGGCGCCTGCGGTTCGTGCGGCCGTGAACCCGTCGCCGCTCGCACCCGCGAACGCATTCGAGTGTTTGATCGCCAGGTCAGGCATGAATTCGGCGCGCAGCTTTTCATTCGGCGCGAATCCTCCGGTCGCAAGAATCACGCCGCGCCGCGCGCGGATGGTCTGGCGCTTGTCGCCGATGTCGACCACCGCGCCTTCGACGCCGTCGGTCCCCTTGACCAGCTCGACCAGCCTTGCGTCGAACACGACCGCCACGTTCCTTCTCTTCAGGCTGTAGAACAGCCGCGCGACCAGCGCATTGCCCATCACGAGCCGCGTGCCGCGCCTGAAGCGCAGCCGATCCGTCGCGTGGCGCAGCAGCAGCTTCGCGGCGGCTGCGAACGACTTCGCCGAGCCGAACGGCTTGAGCAGGATCGGGATGTCGTCCTTGCCGACCATCATGCCGCCGAGCACCATGAAGGGCGCGATCGGCGGGCGCACGCGATCGAAATCTGCACCGAGCAGCCGCCCGTCGAACGGCAACGGCGCGAGCGCGCGGCCCGCGAGCGCGCGGCCCGGCCGGTTGGAGTGATAATCCGGGTGGCGCGGCGGCGCGCGGAATTTCACCTCGGTGCGGGCTTCCAGATAATCGAGCGCGGCGGGCCCTGCCTGCAGGAACGCTTCGCGTACGGCTTCGGCGCGCGGGCCGATCTCGGCGGCGAGAAATTTTCGCGCCTCATCAGCTGAGTCCGGTACGCCGTCGCGTTTGGCCTGGCTCGAGCCGGGAATCCACACCGTGCCGGCGGATGTCGCCGTGGTGCCGCCAACCTGGTCGGTCTTCTCGCACAGCAGGACGTCGAGACCTTCGAGCGCGGCGAACAACGCGGCGCACATGCCGCCCATGCCGGCGCCGAAGATCAGAACATCGACTTCGCGGTCAAAGCGCATGGAGTTCACACGCTCCGCTCATTCCCGCGTAAGCGGGAATCCAGTTCTTTCTTTGCCGGACTCTGGGTCCCCGCTTTCGCGGGGACGAGCGGAAGAAGTGTCATACGTTAGGTCCGCCCGCCGGCGAGAACTCGGTGACAAGCCTGCCGCGCGGCGCCGCATAGGGCGACTTTGCGCGCGGCACATATTCGCCGCCGCTCTTGGCCCCGACCAGCTTGCCGTCGCGCACAACGAATCTGCCGCGCACCATCGTCGACACGGGCCAGCCGGTCACCGCGATGCCCTCATAGGGCGTGTAGTCGGAGCCATGGTGCAGCAGCTTCTGCGAGATCGTCTCCTTGCGCTCCGGGTCCCAGATCGCGATATCGGCATCCGAGCCGACCGCGATGGTGCCTTTCTTGGGATAGAGGCCGTAGGTCTTGGCGTGATTGGTCGCCGTGAACGCCACGAACTCATTGAGGCTGATGCGGCCTTTCTTCACCCCTTCCGAAAACAGGATCGGCAGCCGCGTCTCGACGCCCGGAATACCGTTCGGCACCCAGCGGAACGAGGTGCGGCCCTTCGGAGTGAGCTTGCCCTGCGCGTCGTCATAGCGGAACGGGCAATGATCGGAGGAGAACAGCGAGAACACGTGGCTCTGCAAGCCCGCCCAGCATTCCTGTTGGCTCTTCTCATCGCGCGGCGGCGGCGAGCAGACATATTTGGCGCCTTCCATGTTGAGGCCCTCCATGTCCTTCGCGGTCAGCACGAGGTATTGCGGGCAGGTCTCGCCGTAGATTTTCAGGCCGCGCTGCTGTGCGCGGCGGATCTCCTCCATCGCCTCGCCGTTCGAGACGTGCACGATCATGATCGGCACGTCGACCAGCTCGGCCAATGAGATCGCGCGGTGGGTCGCCTCGCGTTCGACCGGAATGGGGCGCGAGGTCGCGTGAAAGCGCGGCGCGGTGTTGCCGGCGCGCTCCAGCCGGTCGGTGAGGAAGCGGATCGCGTCGTAGTTTTCGGCGTGCACCATCACCAGCGCGCCGGTCTCGCGCGCGACGCTCATGACGTTGAGCATCTCGAGGTCGGAGAGCGCCATGCCCTCGTAGGTCATGAACACCTTGAACGACGTGTAGCCGTCCTCGACCAGCGCCGGCAGCTCCTGACCGAGCACGCGGTCGGTCGCGTCCGCGATGATCAGATGAAACGAGACGTCGACGTAGCAGTTGCCGTTGGCTAGAGCGTGATACTGCTTGACCACCTCGCGCAGCGACTCGCCCTTCTGCTGCATGGCAAACGGCAGCACCATGGTGTTGCCGCCGAACGCAGCGGCGCGCGTGCCGCTCTCGAAATCGTCCGCCATCACGATGCCGGGGCCGGAGGGCTGCGCGAGATGGACATGGCTGTCGATGCCGCCGGGCAGCACCAGCATGCGCCCCGCATCCACGATCTCGGCCGCGTCGCCAAGGCTTGTGCCGAGTGCTGCGATGCGGCCATTCGCGATTCCGACGTCGCATGCGAACGTGTCGCTCGCCGTCGCGACTGTTCCGCCGCGGATGATCGTATTGAGTGCCATGCCTGCCTCGCGCTGTCCGCCTCATCCTATCCAATTTATCGAGACGCCGGGGGCCTTAGCCAACGCTCCGCCGCCCGCTTGTCGTGGCGCGCGGGGTGCGCCTCTTGCGATTTGCCGCTCCCTGCGAGGGGGAGCAGAGCGCCGACAGGCGCTGGTGCGGAAGCGCCGCACCCGGTGGCCGCCTCGCGGTTGGGCCGATCTCCGGGAACGCCCGAAGATCACCGGCCAGTAACGGAGGCCGGCGCGCCTTTCGGCGCTCTGCTGCGGCGTCGTCCTTACGGCGGCGGGCCGCGCTTTCAGCGGCGCGGTTGACGCGCTGCCATCAGCCAGCTCCTGGCAGGAGGCCATAGTACCTCCGGGCGGAGCCCCGACGCCGCCCGGGTGCGAGGGTGCGAACCTCGCCCGCGGGCGCCGCACCAGTCCGAGGCCCGGAATTGCCGGGCGCCGGCTGCCGGAAGACGAGGCCGCATCTCCGGCCCCGCTTATCCGGCCTGCTCCGCGCTCAAGACGCCTCATGAGGGCGATTATCCGGGACTTGACAGCCCGGTAATCAAGTGAGGTATCATGGAGATACAACGGGCTGTCGCCGGGATCGTGGAATCCGTTCGGGAAATTGAACGGCGTTCTAGGATTTTGGGTCGTGAAAAAGGCGCTGAATATGGTCCTTGGACCATACATCCGGCGGACTCGTTTAGCCTAGGATGCAACCTGGGATTCGGGAGTCCGCTATGGCAAAACTCAGAGAACACGTTAGCCGGGCCATCGATTGGTTCGAGCCAAAATTATCTTTGGTCATTCACGCGGGCGCGCTAATGGCCAGCTTCACCCTTCCGGCATGGGCCGTAAAGTCAGCGCAGGTATTTGCGCAATATGGAGCCGTTTCGTGGGTAGTCGCCGGGTTTGCTGGCGTTCTCATCGCGGTCGTGGTTCGACTACTTTGGAATTGGGCCACGCGGATCGGCGTAAGAGCAAAGTACGATAAGAGGTTCATTGAGCACGGAGGGGATTTCAATCCCCTCGATTTGATTTTCGAGAAGCGCAGAATTTATCTGAATGACTTTGCGTTGCCCTCGCACCCCTACATCGAAGGGAAGACATTTGTGGATTGTGATATTATTGGACCCGCCAACGTCTATTGGGCATTTGGAAATCAAGCCAATCCTCTGCGTCCCCCGGTCATGGACGCTGTTTGCTTGGACCCCGGCGCATCATTCACTAATGGATTTATCTTTCAAAACTGCATTTTCAGAAACTGCTCTTTTCAACGAATAACCGTGTTTGCTGGTACGGAATTTTATCCAGAATGGAAAAATAACAAGAGCCTCAATATTATCAGTGTAATCCCTTCTGCTGAACAAATTGCGCAACGGGAGCGGCTCGTTAACCCGCCTCCTGCTGGTACGTCCCCTGTGATCGAACATGTTCCGACAGGAGTTGATCCCGCATCCAATGAACCGGCAAAATCGGGATGAATTCAGCACCCCTCAATCGCGGCGGCGAAGATGTTCGGGTTGCGCCGATTATTATAACGGAACTGAAACTCCGCAACATACAGCGCCATGTATTTGCGGCTGACTTTGTGGAACGTGCCGACAACGCCGCGCTTAAAGATCGACCAGAAACCCTCAATCGTATTCGTGTGAACCGCGCCGATGACATAGTGGCCGGTTTCGTGGTTCACGCTGGCGTGCGGATAGTCAGTGAGATCGTGGTAGACGCCGCTTTCATCGGTCGAAAGCAGGCTCACCTTGTGCGACACCATTTCGCGCACAAACTGTTCGGCATTCCGCTTGGTGACGTGATCGAGAACGCGGGCGATGACGTTGCCCTTGCGGCTGACCGCGCCAATGATCGGAGTCTTGCCGGAGCCCGCGCCGCCGCGACTGTGGCTCCGTTTGTCGTAATGCTTGTTCCTGTCGAGACCGCCAATCCACGTTTCGTCAACCTCGACAATGCCGCCGAGTTTCTTTTCCGGCTCAATCAGCGCAGCGCGGATTTTGTGACACATGGAATGCGCAGTCTCGTAACTGCCGAAGCCCATGACGCGCTGCACTTGAAGCGCGCTAATCCCTTTCTTGCTGGTCAGCATCATGTGCACAACGCGAAACCACTCGCGAAGGCTCTTATTCGTGTTCTCGAAAATCGTCCCGGCAATGATCGAGAACCGATAGCCGTCATCGGCGCACTGTTCGCATTGCCAATGCCACTGGCGAGTTTTCAGCTCATAGACCTTGGGATTGCCGCAACGCGGGCAAACGACGCCAGCGGGCCAGCGGCGGGCTTTGAGATAGGTCCGGCAGGCTTCCTCATGGGGGAAACTCGCCTCGAATTGGGCGATGGTCATCTGGTGGACCGGCTTGGGGCGGCGGCTGGACATAAAAGCCTCTCTGCGGTTGTCCACAGAGATAGCAGGACTACAATCGTCTGTCAAGTCCCGGATAATCGCCCTCATGAGTGCGCCCCTCAGCGAGCAGGGTAAAATCGCTTATGAATGAAGTCCGATCCTAGGTCAAGGACTATTTACACACAACGGTTCGTAGGGCGCAGTAAGCGAAGCGCACTGCGCCGCCCGGCCGTTATCGGCGGATTGCGCTTCGCTTAATCCGCCCTACGGCTCGACCCGATCGTCCAGCCTCAGCCGGGTGATGTAACCGATCTCTGCCAGCGCAGCCGCGAACTCGGTTTCCGGGTCGTTGCCGACGCGCCGCTCGAATGCCGCCAGGATGGAGTCGGCCGACGTGTGCCGCCGCACGCAGACGATGAACGGAAATCCGAATTTCTCCGCATAGGCGATATTGGCGCGTTCGAAGCGGGCGAATTGCTCGTCGCTCAAGCGGCCAAGCCCGAGGCCGCCCTGTTCGGCGCGCGAGTCCGCCGTCATCGCACCGGCACGCGCCAGCCTGCCGGCAAGCTCCGGATGGCCGCGCAGGAACGCAAGCTGCTGCGCGCGGGGCGCGGCGCGCACGACCCGCATCATCGCCTCATGCAGCGCCGCGACCGTGGCGAACGGCCGTGCCGCATGGGCGCGCTCCGCGACCCACGACGCATGCTCGAAGACGCCGCCGATCGCGGCGGCGAACGCCGCGCGGTCGCTCGCATTCAAGCGGGCGAGGCTGATCACGGCAGGATCTTCGCGTCGCGATAGCGTTGCAGGTGCGCGAGCAGCATCGCGCGGCTGTCGATGGTCTCGGAAAAGCCGGCCGCGCGCAGCCTGGCGGGATCGGAGACGACGTCGTAGCCCTGCGACCAGTGGAAGTCGGCAAAGGCCCAGTCGGCGACCTCGTCGAGTTGCGTAGCAACCAGGCCGTGGTGCCGCACGATTGCGTCCCACACCGGCTGCTTGTCGCGCGCCCACTCATTCAGGCTGAACGGCCGCGCGTCTCCGGCCGCCATGCCGAAATGCGCCGCCAACGTCGGCCACAGGTCGCGCCAGGATACGACATCGCCGTTGGTGACGTTGAAGGCCCGGTTGCGGCAGGCGGGCGTTACCGCGATGAACGTCATCGCGCGCGCCAGCAGCGCTGCGTCGGTCAGATCGCGCCGGGCGTCGAACGCCTGCGCCGAACCGGGAAAATCAAGCGGCAGGCCCAGTTCGCGGCAGAGCGCCGCATAGGCGCCGATCACCGCGACGGCGTTGCGCGCTCGCTCCGGCGCGTAGTCGTAAATGAAGGTCGGACGCGACGCGGACCACGCCCAGCCATGGCCGCACTGGCGCGCGACGAGCAGGTCCTGCTGATCGTAATAGAAGTTCGGCGGCGGATGGCGCGGGTCGTCTTCGCGCGCGGGCGTGGGAAACGGCCCGAGATGCATGCCGTAATACTTGGTGCCCTGCACCAGATGCACGTGCTCGAGGCCCGGCGCGCTCGACTCGACTGCGTCGAGTACGTTGCGCAGCATCGCGACGTTGTCCTCGACGCTTTCGACGCCGGTTTCGCCGTGCTTGGCGCGCGCGGTGTAGAAGACATGCGTGACGCCGCGATGGCCGGCCAACGCGCGGATGCAGCCGTCGCGATCGAGCAGGTCGGCGCTGACTGCCGTAAGCCGGTCACGCGACGGCCGCCGGGTGCGCGCCAGCGTAATGACGGACCAGTCGGGATCGGCGAGCAACACCTCGATCAGGCGCTTGGAGGCCGCACCGCCTGCCCCCGCGACAAGAGCGGTTTTCTTCATCGCGCGACCATCCCGCGCCACTGCGGGAGCGGTCAAGCGGCAGGACGCCTCAGGCGCGCCGGGCCTGACGTGCGCCGATCGGGATCGCCGCCGCGTTGGCAGCCGCCGGCTCGGCCTTGCGCGGCAGCGGCGCGGCGAATTGCAGCGTGGCCGGATCCGCGAAGGCCGCGGCCGGCTTCGGCGGGCTGAACAGATAGCCCTGCAGCTCGGAGCTGCCCTGCTCGCGCAGGAACGCATATTGCTCGTAGGTCTCCACGCCCTCCACCGTCACATCCAGATCGAGTTCGCGCGCGAGCACGAACATCGAGCGCACGATCGCGCACGAGCGGCGGTGACTGGGCAGATCCATCGTGAAGATGCGGTCGATCTTCAGCCGGTCGAAGTTGAGCCGGCGCAAATTGCCCATCGAGGTGAATCCGGCGCCGAAGTCGTCCATCGCGACCTGGATGCCGAGCGCGCGCAGGCGCGAGAACATGCTGGCGGTCTGGTCGAAATCCTTGATCAGCACGTCCTCGGTGACTTCCAGTTCGAGCCGATGCGGATCGAGTCCGCTTTCCTTGATGATGCCGCGCACCTGATCGACCAGATCGCTGTTGATCTGGACCGGCGAGATGTTGACGGACACGCGCACGTCGCTCGGCCACTGCCGCGCAGCCTCGATCGCCTTGCGCATGATTGCGTCGGTGAGCGGCGTGATCAGGCCGTTCTCCTCGGCGAGTTTGACGAATTCGGGCGGCGGGATCGGGCCGAATTCCGGGTGGAACCAGCGGCCGAGCGTCTCGAAACCGACCACCCGCAGGTCGCGCACGTGCACCAGCGGCTGGAAATAGGCCTGAATGTCGCCGTTCTCGATCGCCCCGCGCAGCTGCTCGCTCAACACCATGCGGCGCTGGCGCTCCTTGCCGAGCTCGCCGGTGAAATGGCGGCAACGGCCGCGGCCCTCCGCCTTGGCGTGATAGAGCGCAAGGTCGGCGTTCTTGAGCAGATCCTCGGCATTGTCGGCGTCGTCGGGAAATACCGCAACGCCGATCGAGGCGCCGGCGCTCAGGCATTTTTCACCGACCTCGATCGGACGGTTGAGCAGGCGGCGCAGTTGCTGACCGATCAGCCGGGCCTCCTCGGCACCGCTGATATCCTCGCACAGCACGATGAATTCATCGCCGCCGAGGCGGGAGATCACCGTGTCGGCCGGCATTTCGAACCGCAGTTTGTCGGCAACGATGCGCAGGATCCGGTCGCCCACCACGTGGCCGTGGATGTCGTTGATGTCCTTGAAGCGATCGAGGTCGATCCAGAGAACCGCGCAGCGCGTTCCGGCCGTGCCCGCGCGCTCGACGGCTTCGGCGAGACGTGCCCGCATCAGCTCGCGGTTCGGCAGCGACGTCAACGGGTCGTGGTGGGCCAGGAAGGACACGCGTGCCTGGGTGTGCTTGCGCTCGCCGACGTCGCGGAATTCCAGCAGGCGGGCGGTGCCGCCGCCATAAGGGATGGTGCGGGCCGCAATCTCGACCGCGATGCTCGCGCCGGCGCGGTTGGTGACTTCGGTGTCGAGCCGCAACTCGCCATCGCCCAACAGGCGCTCGATCACGTCCGCCTCGCCGATGAACGATGAGATCATGAGGTGCGGCGCATCTTCGTGCGCGATGCCGATCAGCCGGCACAGGCTGGTATTGACCGCCACCGCCTGCATGCCGGTGCAGACGGCGACGCCCTCGTCCAAAACGTCGAGCAGCGCGTGCAGGCGCCGCGCTTCGTCGGCGGCGCGGCGCGAGCGCCGCAGCAGCGTCATGACGGCCGCAGCGGAAGCGACGAGGAATGTAACGGCAAGGCCGAGGCCGGCGACAATCACGACCGCCGGAATGGAGTCGCCGGCAGCGCCGGCTTCCGCCGCATGTGCCGGCCACGCTGCAACCATACCGCTACACGCGAGCGCGACGCAGACGGAATGCCAGCGGGCGCCGAATGCCTCCGATGCATTCGGCCGCCGGTCGCGCTGTGAGCGCGGATTTCTCAGCGCTGGCGGTTTCACAAGGCCCTCGCAGCGGGCGGTTACGGTTACGCGCGATTGTTACGGCAAGAGTTGCGCTGAAGTGTTACCGCGGCGCGGACCCAGCGCCCGAAAAGCCAAAAAGGCTTAAGATGCTGTGAAAACAAGCATTCCTTGCCTTCACCCCATGTTGCCGCGCGCCGCCAGGACAGCCCTCGGCTGTGCCGGGCGGCGCCCTGTTCCCTCAGCGCAATCCGCCGTGCGGTCTCACAACTGATAATTGCGGTTGGGTTTACACTTCCTTACCTCATTTTCCCTAAGCTCGGCGCCATCCAATTGCAGAAGCGAGAAGCCACGATGCTGATTTCGACGCGCCTGCTGGCCGCCCCGCTCGCGGCCCTCTGCCTGGTGGGGAGCGCCCGGGCCGGAGAACTTTCGGTTGTCGGGACGGGCGACGGAATCGACCTGTTGCGTGCGCTCGGGGCGGCCTACACGGCCGACCATCCGGAAACCAACGTCGTCGTCCCGCCCAGCATCGGGTCCGGCGGAGGGGTGGCGGCGGTCGGCGCGAACAAGGAAGTGCTGGGCCGCATCGCCCGCCCGCTCTCCGATTCCGAGAAAGAGGCCGGACTCGTCGCCGTTCCGGTGTTCCGGCTGCCTTCGGCCTTTTTCGTGCACCGCTCGGCCGGCGTTTCGACCTTGAGCAGCGCACAACTGGCCGACATCTATCGCGGCAAGATCACCAACTGGCGTGACGTCGGGGGCCAGGACATGCGCATCAAGGTCGTGCGCCGGGAAGATCAGGATTCGACCCTGCTGGTACTGCGCCAGTCGATGCCCGGATGGAAGGACCTCCCGATCACGGAGAAATCCAAAATCGCGGTCACGACGCAAGAGTGCATCGAAACGGTCAGGGAAGTGCCGGGAGCGATCGGCTTTGGTCCATTCACCAAGGCGCTCGAGATGGAGCTCGCGGTCATCAAGATCGATGGCCACTATCCAACCGACCGCAACTACCCAAGCGCAGTCACGCTGTCGTTCATCTACAAGGATTCAACGGTCACGCCCGACGCCACGCGCTTCATCGGTTATGTGAAAGCAACCAAGGCGAAGACCGTTCTCACCAGCATGGGCGGAGTGCCCATCGTCGAGTGAGGACTTGACCCCGAGGTCCCGGCTCTTGCTTCGCCTCTCGTCGCTCAGTACCCGGCTGATCATCGCTGTCGTTGCGACCGCAACGGCCGCGTTCGCGGCCTCGTTCGGCCTGACGATCGTGCGGCTCGATCAAGGTCTCGAGCGCCAGGCGGAACAGCTCAACCGGCTCTCCCAGGAAAAACTCGGCCAGCGCCTGGACGGCGAAGCGCGGCTCGCCGGCGCGCGCGTCGAAGGGCTGTTCTCCTCGACGGGCGGGCGGCTGGAGAGCATCGCGCAACGCGCCGACGTGGTGAAGGCGATCTCCTCCGCCAACGTGGTCGCCATCAGCGAGCTGCTGGGCCGCGCCGCGCAGGCCGCCGACATCGACGGCATCCTGGTGGTCGATACCAAGCTGCGGGTGTTCGGCGCGGACAGCGACAAGACCGACATCGTGATCGTGAATCGCGCGTTGCAGGAAAGCCCGCTTGCGCAGGAAATCCGGGCAATCCTGGTCGACAACGACCGCAAGCGGCCGCGCGTATTGCGGCGGACCATCGAGGTCGATGAACACGCCGCGCAGGCGCTCGGCGCCCGCGGCAGCATGCCGCTTGCGTTCGTGGTGGCCGAGCCGATTTTCGACGACTTCGGGGACGTGTTCGCCGCGCTGGTCGCGCACCGGTCGCTGCGCGGACGGGAAGCGACGCTCGAGGCTTTCTCCCGCCTCGACGGCGCGGGCGTCGCGGTCGTGGCAGGCGAGAAGTCGATTTCGGTCGCGGGCATCGCGGCGAACGCGATCGGGGTGTCGCCTGCGCCCGATTCGTCGCTGCTGCGCAGCAACGACGGAAAATTCTGGTCGCGCTGCGAGCCGATCTTCGAGCGCTGGCGCCTTTGCGCCCTTGCGCCGGTCGCCGAGCTTCATGCGTTGCGCAACGAGCTTGTGCGAGTCGGCGAAGCGGAAGGCCGCTCGCTCGCGCTGTGGCTGATCGGAGCGGCCATCGTCTCGCTGCTCACCTTCGCGGGCGTCATGCTGCTGCTGTCGCAGCACATCACGCGGCCGTTGATGCAGATCACCGAGGCGGTGCGCGCGGTGGCGCGCGGCGACTGGAAATCCGAGGTGACGGGCGTCGAGCGCGTCGATGAAGTGGGCGACATCGCGCGCGCCGTGATCGTGCTGCAGCGCTCGTTGCAGGAGCGCGACCGGCTGCGCTCCGACGTCGCGCACGCCGAAAGCGTGAAGAAGCGCCGCGAGGCGCTTGAAGATGCGATCCGCCGCTTCGACCGCATCATGCGCTCCGTGCTGCTCAGCGTGTCGAACAGCGTCGAGACCATGGACGAGACCGCACGCGAACTCGCCCGCGTTTCCGCGGTCGCGGAAGGCGAGGCCGTCGAAGCGGCATTCGTCTCCGAAAACACCGTGTCGAACGTTTCCTCGGTCCGCTCGGCGACCGAGCGCCTGAGTGCGGCGATTTCCGAGACGGTTGACGGCATTCGCCAGGCCTCCGACGTCATCGCGCTCAGCAATACCGCCGCGCGGTCGGCTTCGGCGAGCGCCGAGGGCCTGGCGCGCACCACCGCGGAGATCGACGCGATCATGCGCGCCATTGCGGAGATCGCGGCGCAGACCAATGCGCTTGCGCTCAACGCCACGGTGCAGGCATCGCGTGCCGCGGGAAGCGGAAATTTCGCAGCCGTGGTCAGCGATATCAAGACGCTGGCGAGCCGCATCGGCAACGCCAACGAGGACATCACGCAGCGCCTCGCGACGATCCGCGGTGCCACCGGCGAGACCGTCGGCTCCGTGCGCTCGATCGTGCAGAAGCTCGATATCGTACTGCATCAGACCCGGGCGATCGCGCTTGCGATGGAGCGGCAGGACGCGGTGACGCGCGAGATCGCCGAAAGCATGTCGGCGGCGGCGAACGGCTCGGTCAACGTCTCGTCCAGCGTCGAACGGCTGAAAGCCACGATCGAGGACGCGCGCGGCGCCTCGATGAAGGTCGTCACCAAGGCGACCGACATGGCCGACGAAGCGCACCGCCTCGATTCGACGGTGAAGTCGTTCCTGCGGGAAGTGACGGCTTAACGGTCAGGCTCCAGTCGGCGTCACTTGACCTGATCCCGGCCGCTGCGCACGGCGCACCGGAAGCGGGGTGACATTCGCGGCCGTGATGATGGCGGGTAATGCGCCACTGCCGCGCATGGCCTGCTCCGCTAGTGCGGCTTGCGTGTTTGCTGCAACACGCCTGTCAAGCCGGCGGCGGAAAGCGCAAAGCCCATCACCATGACGACGCCGGCCGAGATGTAAGGCAGCCGCTCCGCCCAGCGATCGAAGTTCGGCCAGAGCGCGAGCGCCTTGCGCGAGCCCCACGCCACGCTGACGCCAACGATGACCAATGTCAGCGCGAGGCCGACGCTAAAGGCCGCGACCATTGCCACGCCGAGCGCGAACGCCTTGACGTGGATGCAGACGAGCAGCACCGCGATGGCGGCGGGGCAGGGGAGCAGCCCGCCGGTGAAACCGAACCAGATGATCTGGCCGGTCGTCACATGGCCGGCCGGCGGCGGCGCGTGGTGATGGTGCCCATGTGCGTGTCCGTCATGGTTGTGATGATCGTGATCGTGCGCATGATGAGATCTGCGGCCTCGCAGAATCCAGAACATCCGGATCGCGAGGAGCACGATCAGCACACCAGAAAGAAATGTCAGCCAGGGCTCGGCCTGCTCGACGATATACCGTTCGCCTAACGCGAGTCCCAGGACGGCAATGCCCCAAACTATGATGGTGTGTCCGGTAGCCGCCGCGATCGCGAGCGTTACGGCCTGCGCGGTCGTCCCGCGTATCGCCACGATGTAGGCCGCCATCAGCGACTTGGCGTGGCCCGGCTCGAGCGCATGCAGCGCGCCGAGCAGAGCCGCAAACGGCAGGTAGAGCCAGGCGTGCGCCCCGCTCGACTGAATGATCTCCGTCAGGTCGGGCATCGGCCCAACATAGGGCCCGTTCCAGAGCCGTTCAACGGAGTGCCAATGCGGCGTGTGCTGCGCTAGCGCGAGCCGGCCTGGCTGCGGCGCGGAGCGGCGGCGGGCAGGGGCGGAATCGTCGTGGCGGTCGCGGGCTGCGGGCGGCCGCGCGGGGCCGGCATCGTGGCCACGGCCGGACGGGGCGTCTCGACAGGGGCGGCGGCGGGACGCCGCAGCATTGCCATCACGCGGTCGATGAACGAGAGCGGCTGCGCGTTCGGCAGGAACGGATCGGCATAGCAGCGCGCGGCGGCCAGGCGCGACTTCATCTTGACCGCGTCGACCAGCGGCGGCGGTCCGGCCACATAGACGGTATCCTCCGGCCCGAGCGAGGGCAGATAGTGCGTCGGGCGCCCGCGCCGCACACCGTTGACGGCGCCGACTTCCGCGGTGGCGATGACCTCGCGCACACCGTCATCGATCAGCCATTCGAGCGAGCGGCGCATGTAAAGGCCCTCGGCATCGCGGCTGCCCGCGATGACCACGAGATCGCGGTGACGCTGTTCGCGCCGCGCGGCGGCCGCAACCGACCAGATGGGAGCCCAGCCCGTGCCGCCGCCGATCAATACGATGGGTCCGTCGCCGTCGCGCAGGAATGCGCTGCCGAACGGCCCGCGCACCTGGACCCGGTGACCGGCTCTGATCGTTGCGCCGATCTGGGTCGATACCAGACCGCCCGGATAGCGCCGGATATGGAAGACCAGTTCGCCCGGTGCGGCCGTGCCGTCAGGGCGCACCGTCGGGCTGAGCTCGCGCGCCGGAAAGCCTGCGAATTTGACGCTGAGGTACTGCCCCGGGCGGAAATCGATCGGCGTGCCGAGCATCACGGTGACTTCGACGATGTCGGATGTGAGCACCGCGATGCCGGTCACCAGGCCCGAGCGCTTGGCGACGTCCGGAACGTGGTCGAAGGTGATCGCCGCATTGCCGATCACCTTGGCCTGGCAGGCGAGTACGGTGTTCTTCTCGGCGGTCCCGAAGTCGTCGACCTGCCCGCTCACCACGTTCACCAGGCAAGTCTCGCACTGACCGGAATTGCAGTCATGTGGGATGGCGACCCAGCCGGAGAGACCCGCCTCCACCAGCGTCTCGCCGTAGTTGGCCTTGACGGTCTTGCCGTTGATGACGAGATCGAACGAACTCATGCCGAACTCAACTCACTCGAGCGCCTCGCGGCGCATTACTCCTGCGTGACGATGCGTACCGGGCGCGGATGCCGCGTGTGACGGGTCTGGGTGTGATCGAACACCGAGACCCACATGTAGAGGTCTTTCCCGGGCACGAAGTCCTGGTCGTACTTGCTGCCGGTTTTCAGATCGCGGCTGGTTATGAGCGTCCAGTGACCGTCGGACCAGTGCGCCGCACCCTTCACGTCGTAACGGTCGCCCTCGTGCTTTCCGGTGATCAGCACGGCCGGGATGATCGTTCCGACCGGAATCTTCGCGTCCTCTTCCTTGGAGTAGGGGACCGTCTCTTCCGGATACATCCACCAGACCGAACCATCGTCGACGCTGCCATCCGAACTCGGGTTCCAGCTTCCCATCCTGCGGTTGATTTCCTTGTAGTCCTTCGGCAGGCGAAGGATTTCGACCGGCATATCTTCCGTGTAGTCGGACGGCTTATAGAGCTTGAAATTGTAGGTATAAGGCGTGTCGCCGGGATCGCCCCAGTATCCCGCCTGATACCGGTTCACCTTGTCGACTTCGCTTGGCGTCGGCGCGCGTGGTGGACCGATATACATGTCATCGACTTCTCCGAGCAGGCCGCCGCGGGATGCCTTCCACTGCCACATGTCGACCATGTGGCCGTCGGTGTAGTGATAGCCGCGGCCGTTGCGCGAACCCTGATACTGCGCGAGCGGCTTTGGTCCGAGATGCGACACGCCGCCGGAGCCGAAATCGTTGACGGTCGAAAAGATAGCCGCGAACTTGTCCTCATAGAAGGTGGTCACGTCATCGATGTATGTGTTGTCGGCGACGATGTGCCAGCCGTCTTCCTTTTTGATCAGGGGCTCGCGGCGGACGGAGCGGGACGGATCTTCCCAGCGGAAGGCGAAGTAGATTTTCTTGCCGTCATGGACCGCGCGAACCTCGACCAGCGACTCGCCGGTGCCGCCGAGATTGATGCCCTGTTGGGTGTGAATGCGCACCGGCGCAACGCTTGCCCAGACCGGATCGTTCAGGAGCTTCTGCGGATCGGGCGCGGCCGCCACGCGGCGCACCACGAGCTTGTCCTGGAAAAGCGTATCGGAGGCGGCGATGCCCGCGACCACAAGGGCGCCGACGCCTGCCGCGATGAGAAGGGGCTTGGGTTTGACGGCTGCGGTGAGCACAAGTTGCGCCGGCCGGAAGACACGGAAGACTTGCCACCAGCCGCCATAAAGGTAGTGCGCGACAGAGTGGACGAAAATGTAGGTGAGGCCGATGAAGGCGACGTAGGAGTGAACCTGTATCAGCCAGCCGCCATGACCGAGATAAAGAAAGATGCCGGTGGTCGTCATGATGCCGACGATCAGGTAGGCGGCCCAATGCAGCGCCACGTTCAGTCCGCCGAAGCGCAGCTTGGCGTTGACCGGCATCACCATCGTGCGCGTCTTCTTCAGCGCGTTGCGGCTGGCGAGGCCGGCGCGGCGCATGTAGATCAGGTAGGCCGCCGCGCAGAAGAACAACGTCAGGCCGGCGTAGAAATGGAAGGTCCAGATCTCGCCCTGCGGCAGGATCGGACTCAGCCACTTCGATACCGGCGCGCTCAGTGCGTCGGCAGCGATGCGGATGCCGGTGAACAGGCTGACGATGAACGCGATCGCCGTTGCCCAGTGCAGTACCAGCGTGCCGATATCGGTGCGTGGGGGCTTTTCCGTCCGCTCACCCGAGCGGGGCTGCGTCCGCGCCGCGCTTTTTGCCCGCGCCGCGGGCTCCGCGGTCAGCCCGTCGCGAGCAGCGATATCAGCCATGCATTCCCCCTCGCCGGTAGCCAGGTACCTAAAACGTGCCTCGCCGCTAACAGATGATCAACGAGATTCGTAAACTTTTAACAATGAAACGCGTGATTTACCTCAGGTAGTGCGAACTTGCTATGCGATTACACGTATCGGGCGCTCTTCCCGGTGTCCATATGAAATTTTACTAATCCTTAACCCCACCGGACGGAACCAAGTCCTTGATGCGAGGGAACTTTTTTTGTGTGCGCTGCACGTGCTTTCCATCGCCGGCACAACTTTGGGCGTTGCGGCGCCCCGGCCCGAGGATGGTTTTTTCGGCGCGATCCGGATTTGCTTGCGAAGTGAATGCGTTCGGGGGCAAAGTCGCCCGGCCTGCCCCGGTTCGTTGCCGGGGCAGGCTGCTCTCCCGGGTCCGTGGTATTCCTAGGGTCCCGCCCTTTGAACCCGATCCATCCCCACCGCGACTAACCTGTGAGCCGGTCAACGGCCTAGCGATGCAGACGACATCAGACGAAGCGCTGATCGGACGGATCGCAGCCGGCGACAAGCTCGCGATGCAGGTCCTGTTCGCCCGGCATCATGTTCGTGTCTACCGGTTCGTCCTGCGTCTCGTGGGCGAGCCAAGCCGGGCAGAGGACCTGATCAGTGAAGTGTTTCTGGATGTGTGGCGTCAGGCCGACCGTTTCGAAGCAAGGTCTCAGGTTTCGACATGGCTCCTGGCGATCGCCCGCTACAAGGCGCTCTCGGCGCTAAGGAAGCGGCCGGACGAGGAACTGGACGACGAGACGGCGCAAGCGATCGAGGATCAAAGCGATGATCCGGAAATCGCGATGCAGAAGAAGGATACCAGCGACATTCTGCGGAAATGCCTGACCAAGCTTTCGGCGGAACATCGCGAGATCGTCGATCTTGTCTACTACCACGAGAAGTCAGTCGAGGAAGTCGCCAAGATCGTCGGAGTACCGGAGAACACCGTGAAGACGCGCATGTTCTATGCGCGAAAGCGACTAGGGGAACTGCTCAAGGCAGCGGGAGTGGAACGAGGTTGGCCATGAACATGATCAGGAACAAAGCTGCCGAGCGCGAGGAGATCGAAGCTCTCCTGCCGTGGCATGCCGCGGGGACGCTGAGCCGCCGCGACGCGCAGAAGGTCGAGCAGGCGCTCGAGAGCGACGCGGATCTCGCGATCCAGTACAGCACGGTGCAGCAGGACCTGGTCGAGACGATCGGGCTCAATGAATCGCTCGGTGCGCCCTCGGCGCGCGCGATGCAGAAGCTGATGGCCGACATCGAGGCCGATGCCTCGACCGCGCGCCGCGCGCGCTCCTCGTTCAATCTCGGCGAATGGCTGAGCGAGCGGCTCTCGTCCTTCTCGCCGCGCACACTGGCGTGGTCGGCGACCGCTGCTGCGCTGGCGGTGGTGCTGCAGGCCGGGCTGCTTGCCGGAATGTTCATGAGCGAGCGTCAGGGCGGTGACTTCCATACCGCCTCTGTGCA
>VBAH01000053.1 GCA_005884685.1 Alphaproteobacteria bacterium | reverse complement strand
CGTGCGGCCGCACCGGCAAGCGCTACCTCTCGGTCGAGAGCCACATCCGCATGATGGCAGCGGCGCAGCCGTTCGTCTCGGGCGCGATCTCGAAAACCATCAACATGCCGAACGAGGCGACGGTGGAGGACTGCAAGGCCGCCTACCTCCTCTCCTGGAAGCTCGCGCTCAAGGCGAACGCGCTCTACCGCGACGGCTCGAAACTCTCCCAGCCGCTCTCCGCGCAGCTGATCGCCGACGAGGAGGACGAGGACGACGGGATCGAAGCCTTCCTCGAGAAGCCGCAGGCCGCGCGCGCAGCCCACGTCGCCGAGCGCGTGGTGGAGAAGATCGTGGAGCGCATCACCGTGCTGCGCGAGCGCGAGCGCATGCCCGACCGGCGCAAGGGCTACACCCAGAAGGCCGTGGTCGGCGGCCACAAGGTGTATCTGCGCACCGGCGAGTACGACGACGGCCGGCTCGGCGAGATCTTCATCGACATGCACAAGGAAGGCGCGGCGCTGCGCTCGATCATCAACAACTTCGCGATCGCGGTGTCGCTCGGCCTGCAATACGGCGTGCCGCTCGAGGAGTATGTCGACGCCTTCACGTTCACGCGCTTCGATCCGTCCGGCCCGGTGCAGGGCAACGACTCGATCAAGTACGCGACCTCGATGCTCGACTACATCTTCCGCGAGCTGGCGGTCTCCTATCTCGACCGCTTCGACCTCGCGCACGTCAATCCCGCGGAGGCCGACTTCGACGCGCTCGGCGGCGGCGTGCAGGAAGGCCGCCAGCCGGCGCCCGCCAACAAGTATCTCTCCAAGGGTTTGACGCGCTCGCGCACCGACAAGCTGACGGCGGTGAGCTCTTCAGCAAGCGCAGGCGGCGCCTCTAGCGTTCCCTCCCCCCTTGTGGGGGAGGGACAGGGAGGGGGGTCGCGCGCGGCTTCCAACGTCACCGCGCTCAACGTCGCCGGCGCGACCGCGCTCAAGGTCGAGCCGGAGGCGAAGCTCTCGCCCACCACACAGCTCGATGCGCTCAACTGGGCCGACGCCAAGACCCACGCCAAGCAGGCCGCGGCCGAGAAGCGCGCCGAAGCGCGCGCCAAGGGTTACGAAGGCGAGGCCTGCGGCGAATGCGGCAACTTCACGCTGGTGCGCAACGGCACCTGCATGAAATGCGACACGTGCGGCAGCACCACGGGGTGTTCGTAATTCTCTCACGCGCGTCATGCCCGGCCTTGTGCCGGGCATCCACGACTTGAGAGCAACAAGCTAAGACGTGGATGGCCGGGACAAGCCCGGCCATGACAGACTCAGAAACGATCGACCAAGGGGCGGCACACCATGACACGCTTTCGCATCATCATCCTCGCGCTCGCCGCCCTGCTCGGCGGCATCGCATCGCCGGCGCGCGCCGACGAAGGCACCGTCACGATCCAGTTCTTCAAGGCCGGCTGGGTGATCGGCGGCTCGTTCGGATCGGGCGTGCTCAATTTCCACGGCCAGATGTATGGGCTCTCGGTCGGCGGCCTCTCCTACGGCTTCACCTTCGGCGGCTCGCAGACCTCGCTGCACGGCCGCGTGCGCAACATCCGGCGCGCCTCCGACGTCGAGGGCGTCTACGGCGCGGGCTCGGCGGGCGCCGCCATCGTCCGCGGCGCGCAGGCGATCGTGCTGACCAACCAGAAAGGCGCGATCCTCGAACTCACCGGCCGCCAGACCGGGCTGATCGTGAACCTGGATTTGAGCGGGCTCGCGCTGACGATCAAGTAAGGGGACGCCTCGGTCCTCATCCTGAGGAGCGAGCAAAGCGAGCGTCTCGAAGGATGGCCGCATACCGTGACGATGGACCGATGACCCGCAACAACCTCATCTACCTCGTCGTCGGCGCACTCGCCGTCGGCGTCGCCGTGCTCGGGTACCAGCTCTACCAAGAGCGTCAGAAGCCAGGCCTGAGCATCAGCATCGGCGGCAAAGAGGGGCTGAAGATTGAGGGGAAGGGCAAGTAGCTCGCGCGGCGTCCGTCCCTCACCGCTCCGTAAACGGCACGCCTGCCTTCGCCTTGTTGACCTTCTGGCTCTCCACGATGGTCACCACCACGGCTTCGGCCGGCGTGCCGAAGTGCTTCACCACGGCGGCGGTGATGTCGGCCATCAGCGCCTTTTTCTGCGCCGGGCTACGGCCTTCGACCGCGTGCACATAGACTTCGGGCATGCTCGCTTCTCCTGTTGCAATTCGCTCCGTTGTCATCCCGGACGGCGAATGTAATGAGCCGATCCGGGACCCATGTAGCCCGGGGCGCGCAATCATGCACCGAACGCCGCCGCGAAATCAGAGTGTCGTGGGTCCCGGGTCTCCCCCGGCTCGCGCTTCGCTTGGCCGGGGTCGCCCGGGATGACAGCCGGCGTGCAGGGCATTTCGCCATGAAAAGAACACTTTCCATCTTATTGACTATAACCCTATATTCCGCTATATAGTCCGCAACCTGTCCCATCCAAGGGAAGTCTCGAGCGTCACGAGGCTGGGACAGGGGGCGGTGGCCGGGGAACGAGGGTGCAAAGACGGACACCCCCTCCCGGGAGCCGAAGCTGCACGGTCCCGGCGCACCAGCCGTGCGCCATTGGGGGTTCGGGTGGCTGCGTTGCCTGGCGACTTGCCCGTCGCCCGCGCGCAGCGAGGCCCCCGCAGCGGTGGATAGGCCCCTCCTTGGGCCTGAAAGGTCAGGCCACCGGGGGTCGTGCAGAGCAGGCTTCAAACACCGCGCGCGGGACGCCGGAGAGTTGGCGGACTTGCGGTTACGACCATCCGGACGGCGCTTCATCGAAAAGCATCGTCCCGCTTGCGTCTCGCGAGAGGCGCAAGCCCGCGGGTCCGGTCAGACGGTTTGCGCAGACTGCGTAGACTTGTCTGCGCCGAGGACCCGGCGTCCCGCGCGCCCTTCCGGTTTTTGGGGGCGCCTCTCCTCACACCTCGGGCGCGAACGCGCCGCGAGAATGCGGGCGGCTGCCTTAAAATTGAATCGGACGATGATGCGGTGTGCGAGCCAGGCGCTCCGATACCCTCCCCTGGAGGGGGAGGGTCGACGCGAGCGAAGTGAGCGTCGGGGTGGGGCGAGAGAGCTTCGGAGAAGTTCACCCCACCCCGGCTTGCATTTCGCTTCGCTCATGCTCGCCGACCCTCCCCCTCCAGGGGAGGGTGAAGAAAGGAGAGCGCCACATGCTAAACTGCGCCGGGGCTGCTGAGTCGTCCGTGCGCCCGCATGGAGACGGACATGGGGGGCTTTGTTCTCGGCGTCACCACGACGCTGTGCGCGCTCTTGGTGCTCGGGATGCTGTGGCGCGGGCCGCAGATCCTCGAATGGGTCGAAGGCAGCGAGCCGTAGTCTCAGGGTGGGCAAGGGCATACTCGGATCGGCGCTTCACGCCGTCCGAGCACAGGCTGCGCGCCGTGCCGACGCGGAAAGAAGCGGTGGGCTCGCGTCGCTTGGCCTACCCGACTATCGTCACCGCATGTTCCTCAAGCTCATCGCGCTCGCCGCGGCCGCGATCCCGGCGATCCTGTTCCTGCGCGCGATCCTCGGCCGCCGGCCGAGCAAGCTCGGCGGCGCGCTGCGTGAGGCGAAGAAGCAATTCGACCTCGCGATCTACATCTTCATCGGCATCATCGGCGCCATCATCGCGTTCGCGGCCGCCAGGCTCGCCTGGGGCTGGTGGGCGGCGATGTGAATGCGGTCTTTCGTTTGAGCATGATCTCTTCTGAAAACCGGTACCCACCCCGGATCAAGTCCGGGGCAGGCTTTTTCGGGATCATGCTCTAGAACACCACGTGCTGCGCGGTCCCGGTCAGCGTCACCACGCTGTAGGTGTCGAGCTGCCCGTGCATCGCCGGCGGGAAGATCGAGAAGCGGTGATGCGTGGTGATGCCCTCGGTGGTGATCGCGAGCGCCTCGCCCTGGTTGAGGTTGATGCGCGGGATCAGCACGGTGAACGTGGTCGAGCCGGCATCGACGGTCTGCAGGATGGTGACGCTCACCAGCGTGCCGAGCACCGACGGTTCGGTCTTGATCTGGGTGCCGCTGAACGTATGCGTCACGAACCAGGACGTGTAGGTGAAGTGCGGCTTACCGTCGAACCCGGTGGTCGTGTAGGTGACGTGGATGCTGCCGCCGGACAGTACGAAAAGATTGGGCTGGATGAACGCCATGTCGGCCTCCCTGCGCGCGCCCCTTCACCCCCGCGTCGATCAGGCGCCGGTCCCGCGATACTGTCAATTGAATTTTTGGTGACAATCAACCCAAGAGAGGACGGCGAACCCGGCGGGCGCCCGCGCGTTGTCACCCATGGCCACCGCACAGCCAAAGCCCGTCGACCAAGCCGTGAAGAGGACCGCGCGCGCGGTCGAGAGCCAAAGCCGCAAGGTCGCCGACCAGGCGGCCGAGACCAAGCAGGCGGCCGCCCGCATCGAGACCAGCGCCGACCGCACCACACAGCTCGCTGCCGACCGCAACGTGCTCGCGGCCGAGCGCACCTATGCGGCCTGGGTGCGCACCGGCCTGTTCGCGCTCGCGAGCGGCATCGGGGCGCGCGCGCTGCTGCACGGCGTGCTGCCGGAGTGGCTGGTCCTCGCCGATGCCTCGCTGCTGATCGCGTTCTCGATCTTCTGCTTTGCGGCGGCGATCTGGCGTCACCTCGATCCGGGCCCGCTGGTGCAGGCGCCCAAGCTCGCCCGCATCCCAGGTCCCGTGCTCGTCGCGGTGAACGGCTTCCTCGCGCTGGTGTCGTTCGCCGCGCTGATCGGGATCTGGTTCGGCCCGCCGCTCGCGCCGCGCACATGGCGGTGCCGTAGGCCCCCTACTCCTCCGGCTCGGTCGAGAGCGCGAGCGGATATCCTTTCTCCTTCGCCAGCTCCATCGCCTCGGTCGCCTTCGTCTCGGCGATGTCCCGGGCGTAAACCGCGATCACGCAGGCACCCCTGCGATGCGCGGTGAGCATCACGGCGTAGGCGCGCTCCTCGCCCATGCGGAAGACTTTCTTCAGCACGCCGACGACGAATTCGCGCGGCGTGTAGTCGTCGTTGAGCAGGATCACCTTCCACAGCGGCGGGCGCGCCGTCTTCGGCGTGGTCCCGGTGCGCGGCTTGACGACGGTTTGCTCACTCATGGCGAGTACGGTCTATTTGGGAACGTCTCCCGCCAGCGTCACGCGATGCATCACGCGGCGGAAGCCGTGATAATCGTTCACCGGATTGTGCTGCGTGCAGCGATTGTCCCACAACGCGATCGAGCCCGGTTCCCAGCGGAAGCGGCAGGTGAACTCGGGCCGCACCATGTGGGCGAACAGATAGTTGAGCAGCGGCGCGCTTTCCTCCGCGCTCATGTCGGAGAAGCGCACCGTGTGGCCGCCGTTGACGTAGAGCGCCCTGCGGCCGGTCTCCGGATGCGTGCGCACCACCGGATGCTCGGCGTTGTATTCCTTTTTCGCTTCGGTCTTGCCGCTGTCCTTGATGCGGTCCTCGCGCGTCCGGGTCACATCCGCCTTGGCGGAGGAATTCACCGCCGTCAGCCTGTCGAGCATGCGCTTGAGGCCATCCGACAGCGTCTCGTAGGCGCGATACATGTTGGCGAACAGCGTGTCGCCGCCGCGCGGCGGCGTCTCGCGCGCGATCAGCATGGTCGCCATCGGCGGCTTGTCCAGATACGCCGTGTCGGAGTGCCACAGTCCGCCGAAATTGACCGTCTCGTGCTCGAGCTTGATCACCGGTGTGATCTGCGGAAACCCGTCGAGCCCCTTCACGAACGGATACTCGACCGGCTCGCCGAAGCGGCGTGCAAAGTTGAGAAACTGGGCCGGCTCGAGCGTCTGGCCGCGGAAAAAGACGACGAGATGCTCGAGCCAGGCGGCGCGGACCGCCGCGACGGTCTCGTCGCTTACGTCAGCGCCAAGGTCGATGCCGAGAATCTCGGCGCCGATGGCGCCGGAAAGCGGACGGATGTCGAGCGTGTTCGTTGCCATGGCGGCAAATCTAACGCAACGGAGCCTGCGTCTCTAGCTCCGCCCGAAGCGGTCGAACACGGTGCGGCGCAGGAACGCGAACGTGCGCTCCTTCAGGCTGCGGCGCTTTGCGTCGAACGAGCCGATCGTTTCGACCGGGCCTTTCACAAACAGACCGCGCAGCTTCATCACGCCCCCACTCACCGGATTCCATTTGAGCAGCGCTTCCTCGGCTTCCGCCGCCATGAAGCCGGCAACGATTTCCGGCGGCGCGGCGAAGACCTCCGGCATCATGTTGGAGAGATCCTCATCCGGCAGGATCGGCCACTTCGACACACCGCCCATGTGCGGCGAGCGCAGCCCGTAGACCACGCGCGCGATGCGGCTCTCGCGGATCGCATAGCAGCAATAGGCGCAGGATTCCGCGCTCACATACAGCGTGCACTGGTCGAGGCTGACGGTGCCGAGCGCCTTCTGCGCGGCCGAAATCGCCACCACCTCGGCGTGGCGCGTGACGTCGCGCTCCTGCCGCACCCGATTGATGGATTCGGCGACCACCTTGCCGTCACGGCAGATCACCACGCCGTACGGGTACTCGCCTTCCTGCCCCGACTGCACCGACAGCGCGATGCAGCGCTGCATCATTTCGCGGTCCATCGGCTGCGCGTCCATGCGCAAGCTTAGACCGGAGTCGGACGGCTCCCTAGCCGAACGAGCGGCCCGCCGGCCGGCCCGGAAGCGTGCGGCGGGGCGTCTTGCGCTCCACGACCACGGCGCGCTCCGCGCCCCCGCGGTTGGTGAAGGCGAGCGTGGCGGCCGGCTTGCGCGGCTGCGGGATTTTCGCAAGCGCTACACGTACTTCGTCGGGCGGCAGGTCCATCAGGCCGGCCGCAATCTCCACCTGCTCCGCCACGTCGTCGGTCAGGTCACGCGCGGCCGCAATCGCCTCCTCGATGGTCGGGGGATCGTGGCGCACGCGGCGCGGTCCGTATTTGGTTTTCCAGGTCGTGCTCATCGCTTGCCTTCGCTCGGTCTGTCCCCTTCCGCTATTATGGTCGCTTTATCGCAATGCACAAGATCATTGTGCGGCGCACAAGTTGTGTCGTAAACAATTGAATTTGATCGAGCTTCCCCCGGGACGGACGAGGCTTTCGCTACCAAGGCGCGAATCATCCGCCCGCCATCTCGCGGGGCGAGAAGCTCAGATCCAGCACCTTCCATTCGCGGTACTTGTCGGCCGGCAGGAACGCATAGGGCTGGCAATCCTTCAGGGTGCGGATCGCGGCCTTGAGCAGGACCGGGCCGTCGCGCGAGGCGCTGGCCTCGATCAGCAGCGGCTCGGCGGCCAGGCGGCCGTCGGCCTTCAACTGGATACGCAGCACCACGCGCGTGGTCTGCGCCGGCGTCATGCCGTCGGGCAGCTTCCAGCACGTCCTCAGGTGGGCCTTGAACGCGGCTTTCTCGTCGCCGGAAAGGCTGGCGACCGTGGTCGCCTCGGCATCGAAGCCTTGCCCGGGAGCGTCCGGCAAATTCATGATGGCCGGGATATTTGCCGGATCGAAGATCCACGGCGTGGATGGCTGCGCCGGCGCCGGGGATGGAACTTGCGGGCCCCTGGCCTGCTGGGTCGGTGCGGGCGGCCTCGGCTGCGGCGGCGCGGCGGTTTGCGGGGGCGGCTGCTCCTTTGCGGGAACCTCGCGCCTCGTCTCGGTAACCTCGGGGGCAAACGGATCGAACGGCGCCGGCTTGGTGTCCTTCGGCTTCTCCTCGGGCGGCTTTTCCTTCGGCGGCTCGGCCTCGTCGGGCCGCACCAGGTCGACCTCGATGGCCGCAAGCTGAGGATTGTCGAACAGCTTCGGCGTGCCGAGCAGCGCCAAGGCCACCAGCACGACGTGGCTCAACCCCGATATGAACACGCCGGCACGCATGACGGGATTTTACGGCACGCAGGCGCGACGCCCAAGGCCGCGTTTCCGGCCGTTTCCGCCATTCAGCCGGCGACGCAAGGCTCACGGCGAGCCGCGCACCGCGCCGTCCTTGAAGAAGACCCGGTACGGCGTGGTGCCGTGGGCGCTGCCGTCTTTCGCGCGCCAGCGCCCGTTGGTGCAGAGCGTGCCGCCCTGCGCCGGTACGGCGTCGAACTCCACGCTGTTGTAATAGACCTTGCCGTCGGGGAGTGTCGCGGTGAAATCGGTCGTGCATTTGTCGCCCGCGATCACCGGCCGGTACTCCCCGATGATGACGCCATTGCCGCCCGTGCTCGGGAAGGTCGCGGTATGCGGGCGCCAGGTCTCGTAGTCCTCCTGCGCGACGGCGTCGCCGGCCACGAGCCAGACCAGGCAAATGATCAAAGTCCGCATGGGTGTCCCTCCCTGCCCGCAATTCTCCTGGCAGATACTCTTCGGCGCCCGCCGGGTTTCTCGGTTCACACCCTCGTGAAGCCATCCTGAAACGCAGTTTTCCGGGTTACGTATCGCTTGCACGCGCCTAATCGGATAATTTCCATCAGCTCGCGCGGGAGCAAAACGATGATCGATCGACGGCAAACACTGGCACTGCTCGCGAGCTTCGCCGCGACGCCCGCGCTCGGCCAAACGGGAATGAGCCGCATGACGGCCTATGCGTTTTCCTTCGCGGCCCTCCAGGGCGGCGAGATCAAGCTCGCGGACTATGCGGGCAAGCCGATCCTCGTGGTCAATACAGCCTCGCAATGCGGCTACACGCCGCAATATGCCGGCCTGCAGGAACTGTGGACGCGCTATCACGAGCGCGGCCTGATGATCGTCGGCGTGCCCTCGAACGACTTCGGCGGCCAGGAGCCGGGCGGCCCGGCCGACATCGAGCACACGGCGCACCAGGGCTACGGCGTCGCCTTCCCGCTCGCCGCCAAGGCCGAGGTGCGCGGCTCACACCAGCATCCGTTCTACAAATGGGCCGCGGCCGAGAAGCCGCTCGAACTGCCGCGCTGGAATTTCCACAAGTACCTGATCGGCCGCGACGGCCACGTTGCCGCCAGCTTCGCCACGCAAGTCGAGCCGACCGACGCGCGTGTGATCGCCGCGGTCGAGAAAGAGCTCAGCCGGGCGGCATGACGCGAGATATCGCTTTCCCCCGCATGACTGTTCGTCCGCCGCGCGCACTCGCGCCCAACATCGCGAACATCTGGACCGCCAACCCTGCCGGCGCGCTCGACTACGAGATCGCCCAGGAAAAGGCATCCACGCTCGGGCGGCTCGGGCGCGCGCTTGAAGCGGCGCTCGCGGCTCTGCAAGCATTCGATGCCCAGACCGCCGAGGCAACAGCAGAGACGCGCCGCGAGCGCATGGCGCTCGTCGCAGAAGCAGGCCACGCACTCTGGCTTTTCGTGGTGCAGCGCGAAGCGCTCGGCTTGCGCGACTCGCGCCAGGTGATGCGCAATTACGCCGTGCCGCCCGAGGTGCAGGGCCGCATGGGGATGCTTCCGGCGAAAGCGAGACGCTAGTCTCCATTGCTTGTCGCCGTCCGCTCTGCCTGACACACTGCCGGCAAAACAACCGAGGAGGACAGGATGAAGCCGATCGGCTGGTTCGCGATCGCGGCGGCCTGTCTGTTCGCCGGGCCCGCGCTCGCGCAAGCTCCCAAGCTGGAAAAAACCCGCATCGCGCTGTCGGTCGGCGGCTCGATCAGCCAGATGAACAAGGTCGCGTATTTCGTCGCGCTGAACCGCAAATATTTCCAGCAGGAAGGTCTCGACGTCGAGTCGACCGCCTTCGCGTCGGGGACGGCCGCGCTGCAGAACCTGATCGGCGGGAACGCCGATGTCGTCGAAGGTTCGTTCGAGCACACCCTGCGCATGCAGGCGAAGGGCATCAACCTGATGTGCATCGCGGTGTTCGGCCGCTACCCGGCGAACGTGCTGGTGGTGCGCACATCGCAGGCCGGCAAAATCAGGACTATCGCCGACCTCAGGGGCAAGAAGATCGGGATTTCGGCGCCGGGCTCCTCGACGCACAATTTCGTCGCCGGCCTGATGGAGCGCGCCGGCGTGCCATGGAAGGAGGCAAGCTTCATCTCCATCGGCACGGGATTGAGCGCCGTTGCGGCGATGCGCTCGGGCGGGGAATTGGATGCGATCGTGAACCTCGATCCCGCAATCAATGCGCTCGTCGATGCGGGGGACGCGGTCGTGCTCTCGGACAGCCGCACCGAGGAAGGCACAAAAGCCGCGTTCGGCGGGCCGTACCTTGCCGACTGTCTCTACGCGAAAACCGAATTCGTAAAAGCCAACCCCAACACCGCACAGGCGATCGCCAATGCCATCGTCCACGCGATGCAATGGCTGCACACGGCTTCGATCGACGACATCATCAAGTCGCTTCCGTCCGAATACTATCAGGCCGACGAGAAGCTCTATCGCAAGTCGCTCGAGAAGAATCTCGCGGCGTTTCAGTGGGACGGCATCGTGTCGAACACGGCGGTGAAGAGTGTGTGGGACGCCATTTCGGTCCTGGAGCCGGACTTCAAGGCGGCCAGGATCGATATGGACAAGACCTACGACAACGCGCTGATCGAGCGGGCGCTTGCCAAATACAAGGCGCCGCTCAACAACTGAGAGCGCCTCTTTTCACCTCGCCTTCGGAGTATCCGATGACCAGGCCCTTGAGCGAAGCCGCGCGCGAGAAGCTGCTCGGCGTCAGCACCGCGACCTTGACGACGCAACTGTTCAAGCGCGGGTTGCGCAACACGTTCGTGCAGGGCGCGCGGCCGCTCAACCCGAATGCGCCCGCGATGGTCGGCCCGGCCTACACGCTGCGCTACATTCCGGCGCGCGAGGATATCGACACGCTCGACGTCTTCGCCGATCGCACGCACCCGCAGCGCAAGGCGGTCGAAGACATCCCGCCCGGCGCGGTGCTGGTGATGGACTGCCGCGGCGACGCGAGCGTCGCGTCGGCCGGCAGCATCCTGGTCACGCGCATGATGATCCGCGGGGCGGCCGGGGTGGTCAGCGACGGGGGCTTACGCGACTCGCCGGAGATCGCGAAACTCCCCTTCCCGGCCTACTGCCAGGGCGGCTCGGCGCCGACCAACCTGATCAAGCACCATGCGGTCGACCTCAATGTGCCGATCGGCTGCGGCGGCGTGCCGGTGTTTCCGGGCGACATCTGCGTCGGCGACGGCGAAGGCGTGGTGGTGATCCCGGCCGGTATCGCCGAGGAGGTCGCATTTGACGCTGCGGAACAAGATCTGTTCGAGACCTTCGTCACCGAACGCGTGCGCGCCGGACAATCGACCTTCGGCCTCTACCCGCCCGATGCCGACAGCAAAAAGGCGTTCGAGGACTGGCGTGCCAGGCGCAAGGCATGACTTCCCGTTAGCTGATTGTTAACCGTCACGGTGCGCCGCGAGCGCAAGCGAATCTTCACTCCTTGTTCCTAATTTTGCTCACCGGTCCTGCGCTGCCGCCCCAGCGCCAAGGAGTGCCGGCGAGCATGACGCTGTCACCCAGCCTGATCGACGAGATCGAGGACGCGCTCGCCTCCCAGGCGGTAGAGAAGCGCGACGCGGCGCTTTGGCACATCACCGATCTGTTCATCGCGGGCTCCGATACCTACACCGAGGACCATGTCACTCTGTTCGACGACGTGATCGGTCGGCTCGCGGCCACGATCGAGGCGAATGCGCGCGCCAGGCTCTCGAGCCGGCTCGCGCGCGTGCCGAATGCGCCGCTCGGCGTGATCCGTGCGCTCGCCGCGGATCACGAAATCGCGGTCGCGGAACCGGTGTTGCGCCACTCGCCGCGACTGGATGATGAATATCTGAAGACCACCGCCGCGACACACAGCCAGCAACACCTGCTGGCGATCGCACAGCGTGCCGCGTTGAGCGAGCAAGTGACCGATGTGCTGGTGCAGCGCGGCGACCGCGACGTGGTGCGCTCGGTTGCGCAGAACAATGGCGCGCGCTTCTCCAGCGCAGCCTTCAAGACGCTGGTGGAACGATCGGTCGCCGACGATGTGCTCGCCGTACACGTCGGCACGCGCCACGACCTGCCCCGCCAGCACCTGCTCAGGCTGGTGGAGGTCGCCTCCTCCGCTGTTCGCCAGAAGCTCGCCGCCGCAGACCCGGCCGCCGCCGCGGCAATCCGCGAGGTCGTGGCCGAAATCGGTGGCAATATCCGCGCTGCTTCGCGCCGCGCGTCAAGCGATTACGCCTCCGCGCGCGCCGAAGTGGAGGCGCTGCATCGGACCGGGCAGCTCAGCGAGCAGGAGGTCTACGGCTTCGCCGACGCCCGCAAATTCGAGGAAACCGCAGTCGCGCTGTCGCTCATCACCGGCGCGCCGATCGACCTCGTTGAACGCGCGATGCTCGACGACAATCCCGACATGGCGGTGATCCTCGCCAAAGTCGCAGGTTTCTCGTGGAGCACCGCGCAATGCATCCTGCTGCGCGCCGCGAACCGTTCGCTGTCGGTCCAGGACCTCGATCGCGCACTGTCCGGGTTCTCGCGGCTCAAGCCCGCGACCGCGCGCAGCATCATCGCATTCTACGACGCGCGCCGGCAGGGCGGCGCACCGGCACGGGCGGCGGGTTAGCTGCTGCTGCCTTTGCTCCGGCCGGTGACCTTCTTGGCCGGCTTGGCGTTCGCCTTCTTGAGATTCAGCGGCGCGGCGGCCGGCGGAGTGGGGGCCGCCCTTGACGCACTCGCCTGGGGCCTGCGGCCCCTCGCCGTTTGCTTGTTGGCCGATCGCGCAGCGACCGCGACCCGACCGCGCGCCTTGCCCTTCACGTACCGCCACTTCGCTTTCGACTTGCCTGCGACGATCGTGCTTCGCATCGGCTGCTTCACCTCGACGAGAAGCGCGCGCACCGCCTGGTCCGTGTCGTTCTCGACCGTCGGAGACACCGCAGGAAACACCGCCGTCTCCCCGGCATGAAGCGCGAACTCATATGGCATCTTGCCCGGCGGCGCGAGAATGAGCGCGCCGTCCGAGAGCATGTAGAGAAAGCGCTCGCGGCCCGGTTCTGAGTCCACATTGACCTTGGAATGCGGCTTCACGTGCACTTCGATCATGCGCACGCGATCGTTCTCCATCACCACGCGATAGCTGTCCGGCGGCGTGACGGGCTTGTCCTGCGCGGCGGCGAACGAGGTCGCGCCGATGAACGCGCCTGCGATCAGCGGCACCAGCCGGGTCAATCCGAAAACGGCATTCATGAAACGAGCCCTCGCGCGGCACACTTGAAGACGACCGGAACCGCTGATTCCCGGTTGTACGGTGACGGGCCAATCAAGCGCAATAAGGCGCCAGTTGTGGCGATATCGCGGCAACTCGGATCCAAACGCAGTTCCAAGGCTAGGCAGCCGCCATGGTGGCCTGCCGGATGACTGCATCCGCCTGTTCCACCCGCCCTTTCTCATCGGCGCCGGGCACCGGGTCGGAGGCATCGAGCAGCTTGAGGAACGAGGAGCCCGGCAGCGGCGGCGCGAAGAGGTATCCCTGCGCCTTGCGGATGCCGCGCTCACGCAGGTGCTGGACCTGCTCGAAGGTTTCCACGCCCTCGGCAATGAGATCGAGCCGCATGTCGCGCCCAAGGCTGACCAGCGTCTCGATGATGGTGGTGGAATAACGCTCGGTCCCGATCGCGTCGACGAACATCTTGTCGATCTTGATGAAGTCGACCCCGAGCTTGAGCATGTACGAGAGCCCGCTGTGGCCGGTGCCGAGGTCGTCGAGCCCGACCTGTACGCCGAGCCCCTGCAGGGCGGCGATGACGCGGCGCGCCATGGTGAGATTCTCGAGCGGCTGACGCTCGGTGACTTCCAGCAGCACCTGGCTCAGCGCAATCGGCGAGTTGCGGAAGATCGCGCGGATATCCTTCACGATCGCCTCGTCGATAAAGTGCCGGGCCGAGAGATTGAAACCGATGTTGAAGTGCGGGCGCGCACCGATCGCAGACCCGGCCTCCACGCGGACGCGCCGCATCAACGCGCGTGTCAGCGGTACGATCAGGCCCGTCGATTCCGCGAGCGGAATGAAGTGCGCCGGCGGCACCAGCGTGCCGTCCGGCTTGCGCCAGCGAACCAATACTTCCGCGCTGACGATGCGCGCGGTCGAAAGATCCACGATCGGCTGGTAGTAGGGCACGAATTGGTCGCTCTCGATCGCGCGGGCGAGCTCGTCGACCGGGTCGCCGCGGGAACGCCAGGGGCGCAACGCCACGAGAATAAGGATCAGCGCCGCCGCCGATCCTGTGCCGACCGTCGCCATCATGACGAGGTCGGCATGCGCGGCGAGGACGCGCGCGCGCGGGATCGAGGTGGTCACCACGATGCCGTAGTGATCCGACGGATAGCGCGCGAGCAGGGATTCACGCGGCTCCGCATCATCCCGTTGTGCCGCACTGCGCTCCCCGATCCGCGTGCCGTCCGACGCCGTGAGCGTCGCGTTGACTTCCACGGGACCGCCGGTCGGAGATATGCGCGGGATCAGGAGATCGGACGGAATCAGCGCGGCGAGCCAGGCAGCGTCGGCGATGGTGCGTCGGATGCGCACGCCGTTGTCGTTGCCGCTGCCGAGGCGGATGACCTCGATGACGACTTCGCTGTGGGTGCTTTCGATCGGAGCCGAAATCACGTGCCGCTCGCCAAACGGCAGCGCGAGATTGGTGCACAGCGTGCCTCCGTCCGAATCGACGATCGACACTTCCTTGACCGGGATGACGTGAAACGACATCTCGTTCATCGCGTCCCGATCCGCACCCGAGCAGGAGCGGACACCGCGCGCCGCGAGATCATCGAGGCCGTCGATGACGCGTGCCAGCCGCGCCTCGGTCAGCGCGATGACGCGCTTGGCCGCGATGTTGAGTTCGTTGAGTCCTTGTTGCTCGATGTAATGGCTGAGCCACGAATAGACGCCAGCCGCCGGGACACCGGCGAGCGCCAACCCAAGCGGAATCGCTGCTAGCTTCCAGAGCTTCGGCGAAACCACGGGCCGCTCTTTCGCCGCTCGCGACAAACACGCTGGCCAGCCGCATTTGGCGCGGCAAACCCGTAGCTTAGGTGTCGGCCCGGCATGGTTAGCACTTGGTTAACAGCAGCCCGGCGCAATGCGGTCAGGCGCACCGTTCGCGGGTCCACCGCGCGTGACAAGGTTGCCCAGCGGCGTCAAGGGCGGATTACGAGAGAATATTTTTCTGACACAAAGGTGGGCGAAGCACGCCGCCGCTGGTTAA
>VBAH01000012.1 GCA_005884685.1 Alphaproteobacteria bacterium | reverse complement strand
GGCATGGCTGGATCAGGCTTGCGCCCATTGTCCAAGATTCCTAACTGCTGCCTCCCGTAGGAGTCTGGGCCGTGTCTCAGTCCCAGTGTGGCTGATCATCCTCTCAGACCAGCTACTGATCGTAGCCTTGGTGAGCCGTTACCTCACCAACTAGCTAATCAGACGCGGGCCGATCCTTTGGCGATAAATCTTTCCCCGTAAGGGCTTATCCGGTATTAGCACAAGTTTCCCTGTGTTGTTCCGAACCAAAGGGCACGTTCCCACGTGTTACTCACCCGTCTGCCACTCCGTATTGCTACGGCGTTCGACTTGCATGTTTTAGGCCTGCCGCCAGCGTTCGCTCTGAGCCAGGATCAAACTCTCAAGTTGGACTGAGATTTTGATCTTGGCGATCACACGTTTTGCGCGTCACGACGCTTGCGCGCCGCAACATTGACGAGGTCCAACATGTAAACCGTCCGCACGATTGCTCGTGCAAACGATCATGGTGTTGTTCCTAGAAACGTGTACCGCCGAAGTCTCGTCCGGCCGCGTCTTCTCCCGTCGAAGGCAAGCCTTCTCCGGTCGAGGAAGCGGCCCGCAAGGACTCCGCCGTCCACGTTTCTCTTTCTTCCGATTCACTTGTCAAACAGCCCGGGGACCATGGCGGTCCCCCTTCCCGGTGAACCGGGAAGCCGTCGAAGCCCGAATCTTCCGACCGAAATCGGACGACTGGTCACCTTATCAGTGAGGAGCTTCGCAGGCGCGCCATCGCGCCGGAAAGCGGGGCGGCGCGCCGTTGTGGAGGCTTTATATGGGCGACCCGTTCACCTTGTCAACACCAAATCCGCGCAAGTTTCGGCGCCACTTCGCCCTGTGGACCGCTGCCGTCGGGCCCTCGCAGGCCGTCCGCTTTCGCACGCTCCGTGCCGCACTCGCGCCACATTCCTCCCGCGTTGTTCGCATCGGGGAAAGGCCAGTGATCACGGTACGAATCGCAGACTTGGCTGCTCGTTGACGCGCCCAGGGTGGCGCGGCATCGTGCCGCTTGCGTGCCGTTGATTTGCCTTCGGGGACGGGTGGGACCGCCACGCTTGTTGCGGCGGTGAGCGGAGGGGACAGGGCGCTTGGATCAGGGCAAACGGCGCGATCCAAATCGGTTGCGTGCGGCATCAGCGCCGGTCGATCTCGGCGACGAACCGCCATTGCTGGTCGACGGCGCGACCTCCGGCCTCGCCGACCGCCGCCGCGTCTCCGTGCAGTGGTTCTCCGGCACGATCCTGACCGGCCTGTGCGGCGCGGCCCTGATGGGCGGCGCGGTCTATATCGCGCTCGACGGCGAGGCCAATTTCGCAGCCCTTCCCGAGCGGGTCGAAGCCGCGCTGCGCGGCACGCTGACGGGCAACGATCGCCTCGCCGCCGTGACCCGCAAGAGCGACAAGCTGCCGCCGACCGGCGAAATCAACGCCGCGCGCCAGCTGATCCGCATCTCGACAACGACCCGCGCCGGCGACCGCGAGGTGGTGCGCGTGCGCCCCTTCGTGCGCGTGGCATCGAACCTGTCGCTGACGACGTCCGACCTTTCTGCCAGCGTGCCGAAGTTCAATCCCGCGCGCCTGATGATGGATAATGGCCGCGGCAACGCCGTCGCGGCGGACGAAACCCCCGGCGCCGAGCCTGACGCCGAAGTCTCCTTTGTCACGCGCGACCTCGTCAGTGTTCTGCCGCGCGTGAAGGTCGCTGCGGCCGCGCCGCTCGAGGACGTGATGGCGCGCGTGCGCGACGCGGCCGAATGGACCGGCAGCGTCAGCCGGCCGATCACCGCGAGCCTTGGGCCCGGCTTGCCGCTCGCCTACGCGCCCGCCGGTCCCGACGCGGTCGATCCCTATGCGGGGTTCGAGGCGCGCATCGTGCCGGAGAACATCACGCTGCTGCCGAAAAGTCCGGGCAAGAGCGACAACCCGAACGCCTGGAACGAGCGCCTCGTCACGGTGAAGAAGAACGAGTCGGCCGGCTCGATCCTGCGCGATCAAGGCGCCTCGCAGGACGACATCCGTGCACTCACCGGCGTGCTCGGGCCGCGCGGGCGCGACGGCGGCTTGCGCGAAGGGCAGAAGCTGCGCCTCCTGTTTGCGCCGGATGCCGGGCGGCTGCGCGTCGTGCGCGTGATCGTGCTCGGCGACAGTGCCGTGGAGGCGGTGGTCGCGCTCTCCGATACCGGCAAGTACGTCGCGGTCGACGTCCAGAGCATGGGCAGCACCACCGAGGTGGCCGAAGCCGACGAGGACGACGAGAACGATACGACTTCAGTGCGGCTCTATCAGAGCATCTACGAAACCGCGATGCGCAACAACGTGCCGCGCCCGGTGATCGACGATCTCGTGCGCATCTATTCGTATGACGTCGACTTCCAGCGCAAGGCGCAGCCGGGCGATTCCTTCGAGGTGCTCTATTCCGGCGAGGAAGAGGCCGACGCACGCAACGACGTGCTCTACGCGGCGCTGACCGTCGGCGGCGAGAGCAAAAAGTTCTATCGCTACCAGTCGCCCGACGACGGCGTGGTCGACTACTACGACGAGACCGGCAAGAGCGCGAAGAAGTTCCTGGTGCGCAAGCCGGTCGGCCTCGGCATCATGCGCTCGGGCTTCGGTTTCCGCCGCCATCCGATCCTCGGCTATTCCAAGATGCACACCGGCGTGGACTGGTCGGCGCCGTATGGCACGCCGATCTTTGCCTCCGGCAACGGCATGGTCGAGAAGGTCGGCTGGGAAGGCGGCTACGGCAAATACGTGCGCGTGAAGCACTCCAACGGCTACGAGACCGCCTACGGCCACATGTCGGCCTTCGCGCGCGGCATCGAGCCGGGCAAGAAGGTGCGCCAGGGCCAGGTGATCGGGTTCGTCGGCTCGACCGGCCTCTCGACCGGCGCGCACGTGCACTATGAGATCGTCGTCAACGGCCGCTTCGTCGACCCGATGCGCATCCGCCTGCCGCGCGGCCGCGTGCTCGAAGGCCCGATCCTCGCCGGCTTCGAGAAAGAGCGCGACCGCGTCGAAGGCATGATGAGCCGCAAGGCCGGCCCGCCGGCGCGCGTCGCCGCGCAGGCGGCGGGGAACTAGCCGGGCGCCCTGACTTTTCCGGCTAGGCGATCAGCGCCTGAGCGGTCCGCAAACGCAGCGCGCTCTGGCCCGGCTTGTCGCTCGGCTTTTCCACGAACCTGACAAACGCATCGACCGCGTCGTGAAGATTGGCCGCCTTGGCGAACAGCGGGACTCTCTTCGCCTCGGCGATGATCAATTGGGTGTTGAACGCAGGATCCATCAGCGCTTCGACACTGTTTTTTCCACCGACACCCTTGAAGCGACGCAGTTGGAACAGTCCCACGCTGTCCTCTCCGACGGCATGGGCTCTTGCGTTCAGGGCCGATTCTTCGATCGCATTGGCGAGAGCCGCAATCTGCTGATCGCGGCCATATCCCGCCGCCGCGAATGCCTTGATGATGATGTCGGCATTGGCGCGGTCCGCCTGTTTGACCTTGGCCGGCAGCCTGATGCCGTCAACCGCGACGGCGCCCGCTGCGCCCGGCAGGTCAAGCCATCGCACGGCAGCGATGCGGTCTGCGGCGAACGGCGTTTCACCGACCTTCTTGCTCTGATTGCCGCCAAGCAGGATGACGTTCTTCTTGTCCGGTGAGAACGAGAGGAAGAATCCGACGTGGCCCGTGCCGCCCGTCTCGGGTGTGGGCGAAAGCACGATAACGGCACCCTGAGGTATGGCCCCGTCCTGCGACGAAAGATCGGCGCCCCACGATTTCCAGCTCGCAGCCGCTGCGGCTCCTTTGGGAACGCTCGCCGCAACTGTCGGATTGCCGCTTTGTTTCATGCAGTGTGCCGCAAACGCGCCGCACCAGGCCGGCAACTCGGCCCCGACGGGACCGAAGTCCGTATCCGCAAAGTAGGTTTTGATCTCGGCGGCGCTGTCAGCTGCAGTCACATGACGCGCTTCGGCATCCCGCGCCACCGCCATCCAGGGAGCGCCGCCGGCAGTGACGGTCGCAACCATATCCGGCCTGTGCTGCTTGATTTTCCCGAACGCGTCGGCAAGCAGCGTCTTGAGCGTGGATTCGGCAAGCTCGACCACGCCCTTCAAGCTGTTCGGGCTGGCGTCGGTGCCGAAGAACACCGTGCTCGTGCCGGGCAGCTTCTCGCGCGCCTGGAACAACGCCGCCAGTTCGGCAGCCGACATTGCGCTCTTGACCACGTCCTTGATGGAAGTATTCGCGGGAAGATTTGCGCTTTGCCCATCGAGAATGGCGAGCGCCGCGGCAGGACTGTTGGTCACGTAGGCGAGAAACATATCGAGGAAACTGGGCACGAAAGGATCGTCCGCCGTCGCTTTTCCGGCATCCAGGCGAATCTTGCTCATCGCCTGTCCGTCGACGTGTTGGCGGAAAGCGGCGCCGTCGATCTGCAGGACGGGATGATCGCGATCGCTCAGGCGCGCGCCCTTGGCCAGATCGCCCGCATTGTCCATGAAGTTCTTCCACTCGGTCGTGGTGACCTGGAGTGGGCCGACACCATCAGAGCCGGGAATGTTCTTTCCCAGGTTCTTGATGCCTGTTTCGAAGATCGCGCGCGCGATCAGAAAATCCGCAGACACGATCCACGGCTTCAACGCTACGCCGGGCTTTATTTCCTCGGTGGCATTGAAGCGCAATTGAACGTTGACCGCCTCCTGAACGAAGCCAGCCTCATTGAGCGGCGGCCTGTTTGCATCCGCCCGCTCTTCGCAATGCTCCTTCGGGACCCAGCCTTTGAGCGCGTCGTTATCCGGCGCGCCAAGTTCGAAAAACAGAAATCCGTCCGACGTCTTAAGCGGATCGCCGAGAACCGCGCCTGGAAACAGGTCCTTTTTGGATTTCGCAGTGAGAGACGGCTCCGCGAACAGATCGGTCATCACGCCATCTTTGACAACGAACGTCATTTTGCGTCCCTGTTCCTAGCACGGCGGCGGGGGAGCCGGCGGCGCCTGCGCCTCCGCGGCTTTGCGCATTCTATCATACTCGCGCAAAGCGCTCATCAGGTCGGATGTCACCTGGACGTTCATTCCATTGGGCAGCGGATTGAGCCTCCCGGCAAAACAATTCCGCCTTACCAGCGCAACGCGCGGCCGCGCATCGGGCAGCGATGCAGACCCGAGCTGCCCCTCGATCGGCACCCTGTTCAACAGCGTGACGAGGAGCCCGACGTTCGCGGCCGACATGAACGTCTGCCGTTCAAAGGCGTTCAGGACGCCGGTTGGGCATGGCGTCAAAGCCAGCAGTGCCTTTCTCTCCCTGTCGTCGATCGATCCATTGGGGGTCCCGTTCTGGGTGTCCGTGACCTCCCAGATCTCGAGCAGTGCCTTCGTCACAGGGCCGATCCTCTTGAGCTCGGTCGGCGGCGCACACAGCGCGCCCAATATGGTCGCGATCACCTCCGGCGTGTAGGTCCGGGCGTTCTGCGGATACCCCGGAATGATCAGGTCTGCGCCGGGAACCAACGATACCGTCGAGCCCTCCGCCGGCCTTCTGTCCCTGAACGGCTCGCGTGGTACGAACGGCGCCGCGATTGAGGGCGGCGCGACCAGCGGGCGCTTGCCGAGGATGCCCGGCCCGGTCTGCTGGAACACGGTGACGGTCGAATTGATGTTTGCCGATATCGTCATCGGCATGCAGATTTCGAGGTACGACCGCAGCGCGTGAACGGCCGACGGCTTGTTCGTCACCGCGAGCCGCAGAACGCCTTCACGGAAATCGCGCCGGTTGATGAACACGATCGACTGCACCGTCGTGTGATCGACCTGGATCAGCAATGTGTTGATGTTCGCGAGCGTGTTCGTCGCCAGCCCAAAGGCCGCCGAAACCGCAGCCAGCGCGACCGGGCTGATCCCCGTCGCGACGGCAGGATTCGTCAGCGCGTCTACGGCAAAACGGATTGCGCCGATTTCGGCGAGGACCGCGGAGTTTTCGCGCTTCTTTTGGTCCAGCCACGCGAGGTAGGAGTCGCAGCGTGCATCGATGTCGTTCATGCCGGCTTGAACGATCAAGGACCATGCCGTGGGCGGCAATTCCTGCTGGCTGCAGCTCGGAACGTCCGGCCCGACGAAAGGCAGAGACTGACGGCAGAGTTGATCGAGATAGATGTTCTGGAGGTCAGTCGCGGGGATCGCGTCCGCCGTATAGAGCTCTGTGCCGATGCCTTCGCGGAAGAAGGCCCGGTCATTCGGATTACAGCCGCTCGCCAGCAATGCCAGCGCAACGCAGGTCGCGACGGCCCCTTTCGTCCGCATCACAATTCCCCGCCCTTTAGCGGACGAGTTTCGCGCGCGCGGTCAGCGGCGCGAAGGTAAATTGCCTTCCGTTTCGGTCACATCCACAGGCTGTGGATAGCGGGAATAGCGGGGACGGCGGCGCGAAAGCCTTTGATCGCACTCGCACAATCGAAATGGGATTTTGAGCCACAGACGCGTTGGAATCGTCGCCCGGCACGGCGGCCGCGCCCCGCCCGGCGCAGCGGCAGTTCTATGCCGCCTGTTTTGCCGCCGCCTCGCCGTTGAAGGCGAGGCTCTGCTTGCCGGGCGCGACCGAAACCGTGACGGCCTCGCCGTCCTTCACCTTGCCCGACAGGATCTGCTCGGCGAGCGGATCCTGCACCGCCTTCTGGATCACGCGCTTCAAGGGCCGCGCGCCGTAGGCGGGATCGTAGCCCTTGTCGGCGAGCCATTCGCGCGCCGCGGGATCGAGGTTGAGCGCGATCTTGCGATCCTCCAGCAGCTTCGACAGCCGTCGCAGCTGGATATCGACGATGCGGCTCGTCTGCTCGCGCTTGAGGCGGTGGAACAGGATGATTTCATCGACGCGGTTGAGGAATTCCGGCCGGAACGCCGAGCGCACCACCGCCATCACCGGCTCGCGCACCGCGTCGGTGTCCTGCCCCTCGGGCTGGTTCACCAGATAGTCGGCGCCGAGGTTCGAGGTCATCACGATCAGCGTATTGCGGAAGTCGACCGTGTGGCCCTGGCCGTCGGTCAGGCGCCCGTCGTCGAGCACCTGTAGGAGCACGTTGAACACGTCCGGGTGCGCCTTCTCGATCTCGTCGAACAGGATCACCTGATAGGGCCGCCGCCGCACCGCCTCGGTGAGCGCGCCGCCCTCCTCATAGCCGACGTAGCCGGGAGGCGCGCCGATCAGCCGCGCGACCGAATGCTTCTCCATGTATTCCGACATGTCGATGCGGATGAGCGCCGCCTCGTCGTCGAACAGGTATTCGGCGAGCGCCTTGGTCAGCTCGGTCTTGCCGACGCCCGTGGGTCCCAGGAACATGAACGAGCCGATCGGCCGGTGCGGGTCCTGCAGGCCGGCGCGCGCGCGGCGCACTGCGGTCGAAACCGCGCGTACGGCTTCGGCCTGGCCGATCACGCGCTTGCTGAGCTCATCCTCCATGCGCAGCAGCTTGTCCTTTTCGCCCTCGAGCATGCGGTCGACCGGCACGCCGGTCCAGCGCGACACGACCTGCGCAATGTGGTCCGCCGTGACGGCCTCCTCGAGCACGGCGCCCCTGCCGTCGTTCGCCTCGACCGCCTTGAGCTTCTTCTCGAGCTCGGGGATCGTGCCGTAGGCGAGCTCGCCGGCACGCTGGTACTCGCCGCGCCGCTGCGCATTGGCGAGCTCGGTGCGCGCCTGCTCCAGCTCGCTCTTGAGCTTCTGCGCATCGGAGAGCTTGCTCTTCTCCGCCTGCCAGCGCGCCGTGAGGTCGGCCGACTGCTTCTCCAGCGCGGTCAATTCCTTTTCGAGATTCTTCAGCCGTTCCTTCGAGCCCGCATCGCTCTCCTTCTTGAGCGCTTCCTGCTCGATCTTCAGCCGCACGATCTCGCGGTCGATCGAGTCGAGCTCTTCCGGCTTCGAATCGACCTGCATCTTCAGCCGCGCGGCCGCCTCGTCGACGAGATCGATCGCCTTGTCGGGCAGGAAGCGGTCGGTGATGTAGCGGTTCGACAGCGTCGCCGCAGCCACGATCGCCGAGTCGTTGATGCGCACGCCGTGATGCTGCTCGTATTTGTCCTTCAGGCCGCGCAGGATCGAGACGGTGTCCTCGACCGTCGGTTCGGAGACGAACACCGGCTGGAAGCGCCGCGCCAGCGCCGCGTCCTTCTCGACGTGCTTCTTGTATTCGTCGAGCGTGGTCGCGCCGATGCAGTGCAACTCGCCGCGCGCGAGCGCAGGCTTGAGCAGGTTCGACGCATCCATCGCCCCGTCGGCCTTGCCGGCGCCGACCAGCGTGTGCATCTCGTCGATGAACAGGACGATGCCGCCGTCCGAGGAGGTCACCTCGTTCAGCACGGCCTTGAGCCGCTCCTCGAACTCGCCACGATATTTCGCCCCGGCGATCAGCGCGCCCATGTCGAGCGCGAGCAGCTTCTTGTCCTTCAGGCTCTCCGGCACGTCGCCGTTGACGATGCGCAGCGCGAGGCCTTCGACGATCGCAGTCTTGCCGACGCCGGGCTCGCCGATCAGCACCGGATTGTTCTTGGTCCGGCGCGACAGCACCTGCACGGTGCGGCGGATTTCCTCGTCGCGCCCGATCACCGGATCGAGCTTGCCGTCACGCGCCGCCTGGGTGAGGTCGCGCGCATATTTCTTCAGCGCGTCATAGGCCTGCTCGGCATTCGCCGAATCGGCGGTGCGGCCCTTGCGCAACGCATTGATGGCGGCGTTCAGGTTCTGCGGCGTGACGCCGGCACGCTGAAGGATCCTGCCGGCCTCGTTGTCCTTCTCGACCGCCAGCGCGAGCAGCAGGCGCTCGACCGTGACGAAACTATCGCCCGCTTTTTCGCCGGACTTCTCCGCTGTGTCGAATACGCGCGCGAGCGCGGCGTCGAGATAGAGCTGCCCCGCTCCGCCGCCTTCGACCTTGGGGCGCTTGGCGAGCGCCGCCTCGACGGCGCGCAAGGCCTCGCGGGAATTGCCGCCGGAGCGGTCGATCAACCCGCTCGCCAGGCCCTCCGGATCGTCGAGCAAGACTTTCAGCAGATGTTCGGGTGCGAATTGCTGGTGCCCCTCGCGCAAGGCGAGCGATTGGGCAGACTGCACGAATCCGCGCGCGCGGTCCGTGTATTTCTCAAGGTTCATTCCGTCTCTCCCTCGGCCTGTCCCGGCCGCCCCGCAGGCACGGCCGGACCATCGTCATTGGGTCCACAACGAATGTAGGAACCATCACGGCGGCGTGAAAGGGGATTTCCCGGGTTTTTCATGGCCGCCCTGCACGGATTGCGGCGTTCGTTAACGGCCCGCGACGGCGGACGCTCGAGCCAATGGCGGCTTGGTTCAGCTCGCGCTATTCGCGCAACGTTTCAAAATACACATTGATCGGCATTTCCTTGTAGCTCAACAGGCAATCGTTCCATTTGCCCATGATCGCGACGCGATGATCGTTCACCCGGCCGAGCAGCGTGAGGCCATTCCAGTTATCCGGCGTGGCCCAAGTCAAATCGACGGCGTCAAGCACCCTGCGCCTGCGCGGTGGGGAGAATTCCTTTCCCAATACCGAATCGGCCGCTGCAAATGTGTCCGCCTTGGTGCAGGTCGGGGGCGCGACGAAGGTCTTGAGGGTAAGCCCACCTATGTTGGAGAGCTTACCGTGAACCAGAAGCTTGGGATCGCTCACACGCGTCGTGGTGAGGCCGGAACTTGCCGCGAGAACCGCCACTGCGTCGCAAACCTGCTTCGCGGACGATCCCGATTGTACGGCTGCCGAGTGATATTCCGGCGGATCGCCTGTCGTGACCGAGATGGTCATCGGGCCGCAGCCGTTGCAAGTCGAAAACGCATCGCAAATCACAACCGAATCCGGCCAGTCGGCGGCCTGCGCGCTGCCGGCGGTCATGATGAGGATCGAGGCCAGCAGGACGTGTTCTTTCATCGCCCGTTGTCCGTTAGGCTGGCGGCGGTTTACTCCCGCCGATGATGCCGATGCCAACATCGGCATCATCGGCCATGCAACTCCCGACAATCAAGAGCGTCTTCCATCGCCTACGACGTGAAAGGGCCGGCGGATAGCCTCCCGCAACCGCCCGGTTGGGAAACCGATGATCCGCGCAAGGCTCCAGTCGATCTATCGCTACCCGGTGAAAGGCCTCAGCCCGGAGCCGTTGGCGCGCGTGCGGCTCGAACCGGGCGAGCCGCTTCCGGCGGACCGGAAATACGCCATCGAAAACGGGCCGAGCGGCTTCGATCCCGCCGCGCCCGCGCATGTGTCCAAGACCAGGTTCCTGATGCTCATGTTCAACGAGCGGCTCGCCGCGCTCGACACCCGCTATGACGATGCGACCCACACGCTCGTCATCCGCCGCGACGGCCGCGAGCTTGCGCGCGGCGACCTTTCGACCCGGGAGGGACGGCTTTCGGTCGAGGCTTTCTTCCGCCGCTATCTGCCGGCGGAGCTGCGCGGCGCGCCGAAGCTGCTGCAGGCGGACGGGCACAGCTTTTCAAACGTTGCCCCCAAGGTGGTCTCGATCATCAATCTCGCCTCGGTGGGGGCCCTTGAGGCCGTCGTCGGCGTGCCGCTCGATCCGCTGCGCTTTCGCGGCAACATTTACCTCGAAGGCTGGCCGGCCTGGCACGAGTTCGATCTGGTGGGCCAAGAGATTGCGATCGGCGGCGCGCGGCTCACGGTCGCCAAGCGAATCCTGCGCTGCGCCGCAACCGACGTCGAACCCGGCACCGGCATCCGCGACCTCGACATTCCGGCCGCCTTGATGAAGACCTACGGACACGCCGATTGCGGCATCTATGCGCAGGTGATCGCGGGCGGCGAGGTCGCGGTCGGCGATACGGTCAGTCGGTAAACGCGAGCGGCCGCGCCACCTGCTCGAGCGGCTTGCGCTCGGCCGCCACGCCCCAGCGCCACATCACGGCGGCCGCCACGATCATCAGCGCCGCGCCGAGCAGGTAGCCGCCGAACAGGCTCGCGCGTGACCCGGTGTCGATCAGCGCGCCGAACAGCAGCGGGCCGACGATGCCGCCGATGCCGGTGCCGACCGCATAGAAAATCGCAATCGCCAGCGCGCGGATCTCCAGCGGGAAAGTCTCGCTCACCGTGAGGTAGGCCGAGCTTGCCGCCGCGGACGCAAAGAAGAAAATCACGCTCCACGCAAACGTCTGCTCGCGCGCGCTCAAGCTTCCTTGCGCGAACAGCCAACCGGTGAGCGCGAGCAGCACGCCAGAGATGAAATACGTGAACGCGATCATCGGCCGGCGGCCGATGGTGTCGAACAGCCGCCCCAGCAACAGCGGCCCGAGCACGTTGCCGGCCGCGAACGGCAGGATGTACCAGCCGATGTGCTCCGAGGGAATGCCGTAGAACGTGGTCAGCACCAGTGCGTAGGTGAAGAAGATCGCGTTGTAGAAAAACGCCTGCGCTGCCATCAGGGCGAGCGCCACCAGCGTGCGCTGGCGGTGCACGTGGATGAGCGTGTGCGCCACGTCGCCAAGCGGCGTGTGGCTGCGGCTACGCAACCGCACCGTTGCAAGCGGCACGTCAGGAATGACATGCCCGTCGGCGCGGATGCGCGCTTCGATCCCGGCCACCACCGCCTCGGCCTCGCGCGCGCGGCCGTGCGTCATCAGCCAGCGCGGGCTTTCCGGCAGCCACAGCCGCATGAAGAACACGATTGCCGCGAGCAGCGCGCCGATCAGGAACGCGGCGCGCCAGCCGTGCTCCGGATCGATCACCGCGGGATCGAGCAGCACGATCGCGGCAAGCGCGCCGAGCGCGGCGCCGATCCAGAACGAGCCGTTGATGACGAGGTCGGTCCAGCCGCGCACGCGCGCGGGCACCAGTTCCTGGATGGTCGAGTTGATCGCCGCGTACTCGCCGCCGATGCCTGCGCCGGTGATGAAACGGAAGAGAAGGAAGCTCCAGAGATTCCACGAGAACGCGGTCGCGGCGGTCGCCAGCAGGTAAACGGTCAGCGTGATGAAGAACAGCGTCTTGCGCCCGAGCCGGTCGGTGAGCCAACCGAAGAAGATCGCGCCGAGCACGGCGCCCGCGAGATAGGCGCTGCCCGCGAGGCCCACATCGGCATTGGAAAAATGCAGCACCGGGCTTGCCTTCAGCGCGCCCGCGACCGTGCCGGCGAGCGTCACCTCGAGGCCGTCGAGGATCCACGTGATGCCGAGCGCGGCGACGACGAGGGTGTGAAAACGGCTCCACGGCAAGCGGTCGAGCCGCGCCGGAATATCGGTCTCGACGATGGGGCTTTGTGCGCCGGGAGCCAGCATGCGAACACTCAACGCAGCAGCAAGAGGTTCGTTCGGATCACAGCCCTTGCCGGCTTACGCCGCGTCCTTGCCAATTAGCGCTGGCGTCGCTCCGATCTTTTCCACGTCGAACGGCGTGGTCTGGTAAAGCTCGTTGATCCAGTTGCCGAACAGCAGATGTGCGTGGCTGCGCCAGCGGTTCTCCGGTTGGCGGGTCGGATCGTCTTTCGGAAAATAGTGCCCTGGCAGCGCGATCGGCTTGCCCGCCGCGCGATCGCGGAAATACTCGTCGGCGAGCGAACTCGAGTCATATTCGATGTGATTGAACATGTGCAGCGCGCGATGCGCGGGATCGTGCAACAGGCACAGTCCGGTCTCATCCGACTCCATCAAGACCTGCAGCCCGCTTGCCGGCGGAATGTCTTCGCGGTGCACCTCAGTCCAGCGCGAGACCGGAACCGAGAAGTCGTCTGAGAAGCCGCGCAGGTAGGGCGACGCCGGCGCGAGGTTTCGGTGGCGGTAGACCCCGAATGCCTTTTCCTGAAGCGGATACTTCGGCATGCCGTGGAAATAATGCACGGCCGCCTGCGCGCCCCAGTAGACGTTGAAGGTCGAATGCACGTTGGTGAGCGTCCAGTCGAACACCTCGCACAGCTCGTTCCAGTAGGTCACCTCCTCAAACGGAATAGTCTCGACCGGCGCGCCCGTCACGATGAAGCCGTCGAACTTCTCTGCGCGGATGTCCCCGAAGTCGCGATAGAAAGAGATGATGTGGTCGCTCGGGGTGTTGCGGGCGACATGATTGGTCATCTTGACCAGCGTCAACTCGACCTGCAGCGGCGTCACGCCCAGCAACCGGGCGAACTGGGTCTCGGTTCGGATCTTGTTCGGCATCAGGTTGAGCAGGCCAATGCGCATCGGGCGAATATCCTGACGCACAGCGTCGGCTTCACGCATCAGCATGACGCCTTCGGCTTCGAGAGTCGCGCGGGCAGGAAGGTCGTTCGGAATCTTGATCGGCATCGGCTCAACTCACGCTGCCGCGGCCGCCGGCGCTTCCGCGCTCGCCAAACAAAAACCCGGCGAGCCGATGTGCCAGCGCCGGGTTCAAACACCCCGGCCTTTTAGCAAGTTGTTTAACGTGGCTTGCAAGCCGACCGGCTCAAATTGACCACGACGATGCTGCACAGATAATGACACCGGGGGCGGCCCGTCAAGTCCGCCTCGGCGCTGGATTTCGCCTGACGGGGCAAATAGAACCGCTCCATCATGGTTGACGCCCCCAAACCGCCGCCCACCCTCGCCGACCTGCGCCGCGAGATCGACCGCATCGACGAGTCGATGCATCGCCTGCTGATGGAGCGCGGCGAGATCATCGATACGCTGATCGCCACGAAGAAGACCGCCGAATCCGGCTCCGCCTTCCGCCCGGCACGCGAGGCCGACATGATGCGCCGGCTGGTCGAGCGCCATCGCGGCATCCTGCCGCTCGAAACCGCGGAGAGCATCTGGCGCGTCATCATCGCGACCTTCACCTACGTGCAGGCGCCGTTCACCGTGCATGCGGATCTCTCCGCCGGCGAAGCCGCGATGCGCGACAGCGCGCGCTTCCATTTCGGTTTCACGGTGCCGTTCGTGACGCACATGGGCGCGAGCGGGGTCGTGGCGGCGGTTGCCGCCTCGCGCGGCGACCTCGGCCTGGTGCCAGTCGCAAGCGCCGCAGGCGCGTGGTGGACCGCGCTCGAAGGCGGCGATGCGCCGAAGATCATCGCGCGGCTTCCCTTCGTGGAGCGGGCCGGCCACCCGGCGGGATTGCCGGTGTTCGCGATCGCGCGGCCGAACCCCGACGCGCTGGTGACCGACGTGGAGAACTGGAGCGTACGCGTGTCCGGCTGGGGCCCGACGGTGTCGCGCGCGCTCGACTCATCAGCGGAAGTGATCGCCGTGCCGGAAGGCACGTTCGACGGCGCTGCGCTGCTCGTTTCCGTACCGCGGGGCAAGGTCGACGAGTTGACATCCACGCTCGTCAAGGCTGGCGCGTCGGTGCGCTCGAAGGCCCTCGTCGGCAGCCACGCGACGCGTTATACCGTCACCGCCGAAGGTCCGGTTGCGACCGGCCGATAGTTTCCCGTCATTTCGGGGCACGCCGAAGGCGTGAGCCCGGAATCCATAACCACGACGGCTTGTTTGTCGGACCGCTTGCGCCAACTCGCTCTCTTCGTGGATATGGATTCCGGGCTCCCTCGCGGAGCCTGTCATCGGGCAGGCCACTTCGGGCCGGGCCCGCTGGCTCGGGCCCCGGAATGACAAAAGTGAGATGACGATGACCGTGTTGGAGCGTCCGCAACCGCGTCCCGGTGTGCTCAAGATCCAGGCCTATGTGCCGGGCAAGAGCAGCGCGCCGGGCGTCGCGAAAGTCTTCAAGCTCTCGTCCAACGAGACGCCGCTCGGCGCGAGCCCGAAGGCGGTCGAGGCCTATGCGGCGGTCGGCAGCCATCTGGAAGACTATCCGGACGGCGCATCGACCGCCCTGCGCGAGGCGATCGGCAAGGCGCTCGGCCTCGATCCAAGCCGCATCGTCTGTGGCGCCGGCTCCGACGACATTCTCAACCTGCTGGCGCGCGCCTACCTGAAGGATGGCGACGAGGCGATCCACACGACGCACGGCTTTCTGGTCTATCCGATCGCGACGCTCGGTGCGGGCGCGACGCCGGTCGTTGCAGCGGAAAAGGAATACACCGCCGACGTCGATGCCATTCTCGCCCGGGTGAGCGAGCGCACCAAGATCGTGTTCCTGGCAAACCCGAACAACCCGACCGGCACCTACATTCCGTTCGACGAAGTCAAGCGCCTGCACGCGGGCCTGCCGAAGCACGTATTGCTGGTGATCGACGCGGCCTATGCCGAGTACGTGCGGCGCAACGACTACGAATCCGGGATCGAGCTGGTCGCCACCTCCGAGAACGTCGTGATGACGCGCACGTTCTCGAAGATCTACGGCCTCGCGGGACTGCGCCTCGGCTGGCTCTACGGACCGGCGCACGTCGTCGATGCGCTCAACCGCATCCGCGGGCCGTTCAACGTCGGCGCGCCGTCGATCGCGGCCGGCGTGGCGGCAATCAGCGACACCGCGCATGTCGAGCATGCGCGCCTGCACAATGAGAAGTGGCTGGCATGGACCAGCGAGCAGATCGCCGATCTCGGCCTCAAGGTGACGCCGAGCGTCGGCAACTTCATCCTGATCCACTTCCCCGAAACCAGGGGCAGGACCGCCGCCGAGGCGGATGCGCTGCTCACCTCGCGCGGCGCGGTGCTGCGCGCCGTGAAGGCCTATCATCTGCCGAACGCGCTGCGCATGACCATCGGCACCGAAGAGGCGAACCGGCTGGTGGTGAAAACGCTCGCCGAGTTCGTGGGGAAGACGTGACCGCCGTCATCGACCGCCTCGCGCTGATCGGCGTCGGCCTGATCGGCGGCTCGATCGCACGAGCGGCGCGCGAGTATGGCGCGGCGCGCGAGATCGTCGCGACCGCGCGCTCGGCGGAAACGCGCAAGCGCGTGGCCGAGCTCGGCATCGCGGACCGGGTGGTCGAAACGAATGCCGAGGCCGCCAGGGATGCGGACCTCGTCATCGTCTGCATTCCGGTCGGCGCGAGCGGGCCGGTCGCCGCCGAGATCGCGGGCTCGCTCAAGCAAGGCGCGATTGTCTCGGATGTCGGCTCGGTGAAGGCCGCGGTGCTCAACGACATGGCGCCGCATATCCCGAACGGCGTGCACCTGATCCCGGCGCATCCCGTGGCCGGCACGGAAAACTCCGGGCCTGATTCAGGCTTTGCCGAACTGTTCGTCAATCGCTGGTGCATCCTGACGCCGCCCGTGGGCGCGGACGCCGCCGCGGTCGAGAAGCTCGGCGCGTTCTGGAGCGCGCTCGGCGCCAATGTCGAGGTGATGACCGCCGAACACCACGACATGGTGCTGGCGATCACCAGCCATCTGCCGCACCTGATCGCCTACACGATCGTCGGCACCGCCGAGGAGTTCTCCACCGTGTCGCGCTCGGAGGTGCTGAAGTTCTCCGCCGGCGGCTTCCGCGACTTCACCCGCATCGCGGCTTCCGATCCGACCATGTGGCGCGACGTGTTCCTGCACAACAAGGATGCGGTGCTCGAGATGCTGGCGCAGTTCTCGGAGGATCTCGCCAAGCTCACGCGCGCGATGCGGCGCGGCGACGGCGAGACGCTGTTCGATCACTTCACGCGCACGCGCGCGATCCGCCGCGGCATCGTGCAGATCGGACAGGATAGCGCCGCACCCGACTTCGGCCGCCCGCATCAGGCGAAGCCGGGCGCGCCGTTGCCGCGGCCGTATGCGGCGGATGATGAGTAGCGCGCGTCCGGGCCCCGCTCATTCCCGCGAAAGCGGGAATCCAGTTCTTCAGTAATTGTGGCTCTGGGTCCCCGCTTTCGCGGGGACGAGCGGCTCTAGTTCTTTCGCCTCTTCAAATCCCGCAGCACTTCCCTTGCCGCGTTGTGCCCCGGCAATCCGGTCACGCCGCCGCCCGGATGCGTGCCGGACCCGCACATGTAAAGGCCGGGGATCGGCCCACGGTAGTCGGCATGGCCGAGCATCGGGCGCGCCGAGAACATCTGCCCGAGATCGAGGGCGCCGTGGAAAATATCGCCGCCGACAAGCCCGAAGGTGCGCTCCAGATCGAGCGGCGAGAAGATCTGCCGCCCCAGCACCGAGCGCTTGAAGTTCGGCGCATGGCGATCGACCGTGTCGATCATCAGATCCGCGACGGCCTCGCGATGATCGTCCCACGAAGAGCCGTCCGGCAATTCCGGCGCGACGTGCTGGCAGAACAGGCTTGCGACGTGCTGCCCCTTGGGCGCGAGCGTGTCGTCGAGCGCGGACGAGATTACGACCTCGACGATCGGCTGCTTCGACCAGCCGTGCGTGCGCGCATCGAAATAGGCCCGCTCCATGTAGCCAAGGCTCGGCGCGATGATGATGCCCGAGGTGTGATGGTCGGCGAGATCTTTGCCCGGCAGGCAGGTGAAATCCGGCAGCTCGGAAAGCGCCACGTTCATGCGGAAGGTGCCCGAGCCGCAGCGCCATTTCGCGATGCGCTCCGCAAACGAAGGCGGCAGCGCGGCGCGATCGATCAGCGCGCCGTACAGCAGCTTCGGATTGAGGTTCGAGATCACCGCGCGGGCGCGGATCGCCTCTCCCGTCTCGGTCACGACGCCGACGGCCCTATCCTGCTCGACAATCACCTCGCGCACGGGAGCATCGACGCGGATCTCGGCGCCATGCGCCGCGGCCGATTTCGCCATCGCCTGCGTGATGGCCCCCATGCCGCCGATGGCGTGGCCCCACGTGCCCTTCTTGCCGTTCACCTCGCCGAAGCAATGATGCAGCAGCACATAGGCCGAGCCCGGCGTGTAAGGGCTTGCGTAATTTCCGACGACGCCGTCCCAGCCGTACGCCGCCTTGATCGGGTCGCTCGTAAACCAGCCGTCGAGATAGGCGCCGGCCGAGTTGGTGAACAGGTCGAGCAGTTCGCGCTGCAGGTCGAGCCCGAGATGGCGCAGCCGGTTGGCGATGCGGCCGGACTTGACCAGCTCCGCGATCGCGGCGAACGGATGGCCTTCGACGACGTTGGGCGGGGTTTCGAGTGCGAGCGCGCGCAACACATCCGCCACGGCTTCGAGCTTGGCCTGATAGGCATCGAGCCGCCCGGCATCGCGCGCGGAAAACTTCGCGACTTCCTCATGCGTCTTGCCGCCGCCGACCTTGAGATAGCGTCCGTCATCGAGCGGCAGGAAATTCGCGATGCGCCGCTCGACGATGCGCAGGCCGTGTTCGGCGAGCGCCAGGTCGGCGATCACTTTCGGATTGAGCAGCGAGACGGTGTAGGAGGCGACCGAATTGCGGAAGCCCGGATGAAACTCTTCGGTCACCGCCGCGCCGCCGACAACGTGGCGCCGCTCCAGCACCGCCACTTTCAGACCCGCCATCGCCAGATAGGCGGCGCAGACGAGGCCGTTGTGCCCGCCTCCGATGATGACCGCATCACGCATTGAGCCCCCGGCACAGCACCATCCTCCGCTCATTCCCGCGCAAGCGGGAATCCAGGGCCAAGAGCTGGGTCCCCGCTTTCGCGGGGACGAGCGGGTGCAATCTCATGAGTAGCACCAGCTAGAACGCGGGCGGCACTTGCCCGAGCGGAATAGGGCCAAACGAAGCTGCGCCATCGGTAAAGCGCAGGGGCACCGTGACGCCGCGCTTGCCCTCGATCTCGACCGGGCGGCCGAGCAATCCGAGCAAGCCCGTCGCCAGGCCCTGCGCCTGCGGCGCGAGGCGTGCGCCGAGGCCCGGCACCGCCCGGTCGACGGCGCTGAGCGCGGGCGCTGCGCGATCGAGACTCGGCGGGGTACCCTTGCGTTCGCCGGTGAGCGTCGGCAGGATTTTCTCAAGCCCCGCAACATTCAGCTGCAGCGCGCCGTCGAGCCGCCCGCGCTGCGACAGCGCGAGCGTGCCGGTCGCGGTCGCGAGCGCGTCGCCCTGCGCGAGGCGCGCGCTTTGTATTTCCAGCCGCCCGCCGGCCGCCTGCCATTCGCGCAATCGCGCCGGCAGCGGTTTGGGCGCGAGGTCTTTCATGCCATGTAGCACCGCCAGAATGTCGGCATCGAGCGGATCGCGCGTGTAGGGGCCGAGCGCCGGCGCGCTGGCGGCATTGAGCTTCACCGCAAGATCGACCGCCGGATTGTGCGGCCATGAGCCGAACTGCATGCGTGCGTGAAATTCGACATGCTTCGCATCGAACAGCGGCGGATTGCCGGGCGCGGCGCCGGCAAGTTTCAGGTCGTCGGCGACAATCGAGGCGCGTTCGGGCATCGCCGGCGTACCGCGCACGCTTGCCTGCGCCAGCGTCCAGGTCGCGTTGATGGAGGGTGCCTGGCCCGGATCGGACGTGGTCAAAGGGCCGGTGAACTCGGCGATCAGCCGCTTCGGGTCCCACACCTGCGCGACGACGAGGATTTCCTTGAGCTTCAGCGCGACCGGCGGCTGCGTATCCCTCAACTCAACCGTAGCATCGCCGCAGCGCACCTCGATGCGGAACGGATAGCCGCCGACCGTCTGCGCGCCGCAGGAGAACACGCGTCCGGCCTTGGCCTGCTGCGCCTGCCAGTCATTGATGCGCGCCTCCGCGGCGCGCGATGCGTAGTACCAGAAGGCGCTCCACGCCGCTGCGAGGACCACAACGAGCACCAGCGGCACGGCGATCAGCCATGGCCTGCGGCGTGGTGCGAGTTCCGCGTGGTACGTCATGTCGGCTCGGCTTGGCGGGACGATGTGGCCCCATCAAGGCGTTGTCTTAGCAAGGCTTCCGGCCGATTGCACCGGGCCGCCAAGGCTGTTAGGCGAGCGCGCCGGATCCTCCTGCCCGTACGCCGACATGCAGCTTCCCATCGAACATCTGGCCGAGGACCTCTGGGTGTTCGGCTATGGCTCGCTGATCTGGCGGCCGGGCTTCGCTCATCTGGAGCGCCAGCCCGCACGGCTGATCGGCGCGCACCGCGCGCTCTGCGTGTTCAGCCACGTCCATCGGGGCACGCCGGAGCGGCCCGGCCTGGTGCTGGGGCTCGATTTTGGCGGCGCCTGCCGCGGCGTCGCGTATCGGATCGCGGCGACGCAGCGCGCCGAGGTGATCGCGTATCTGCGCGCGCGCGAGCAGGCGACCAGCGTCTATCGCGAAACGCTGCGCTCGGTGACGCTGCTGACCGAGCCGGAACGGCGCGTCTCGGCGCTGGTCTACATGATCGACCGCGGCCACAAGCAATATGCCGGCCGGCTCGATCTCGCGACGCAATTGCATCTGGTGCGGCAAGGCCACGGCCAGTCCGGCCCGAACCGCGAGTATGTGCTCTCGACCGTGCACGCGCTCGAGGCGCTCGGCCTCTACGACCGCGACCTGCATCTGCTGGCGGAGAAATTGAGCGGAGGCCGTAGCCCGGATTGAGCGCAGCGAAATCCGGGCTGCTGTGCCGCGAGGTCGGGGCTTTCGCTCCGCTCAGGCCGGGCTACCAAGCGACGTGTTCCCTTCGGCAATCAGTCTCGCGCTCGTGGCTTCGATTGCGTTTTGCAGCCGTGCGGCGAACACGTCCCGCTCAAGCCCCGGCGGAATCGGATCGAGCACCTCCAGCACGATCGTGCCGGGATAGCGCAGGAATTTGCGGCGCGGCCAGAACAGCCCGGAATTGAGCGCGACCGGCACGCACGGCACGCCGGTCGCCGCATACAGATTCACGATGCCCTGCCTGTAAGCCGGCGGCGCGCCGGGCGCGGTGCGCGTGCCTTCGGGAAAGATGATGATCTGCCGGCCGCGCGCGAGCGCGCCGCGCGCGCTCTCGATCATGCCGGCCATGGCGCCGCCGCGCGCAGCGCGGTCGACCGGCACCATGCCGGACTTCCACAAATACCAGCCGAACACCGGAATCCAGGTCAGTTCGCGCTTGTAGATGTAGGCCGGATCGTCGAACAGCGTGATCAGCGTGAAGGTTTCCCACACCGACTGGTGTTTCGAGGCCACCAGCAGCGCGCCCGCGGGAATCCTCTCCCGCCCCCGGTATTCGACCGCAATGCCGGCGACCACCCGGAGCAGGAGATTGCTGGTACGCCCCCACGACCGTGCGAGCGCCATGAACGCGCCGCGCGGCAGCGCGAAGGTGGGGAGCGCAAGGATGATGTGGAGAACGAGATTGGAATAGAACAGGACGTTGAACGCAATCGAGCGCAGGATCGGCACGGGTCAGCTCTTCGCGCCCACGCTGCCGCCCGAACTGTCGCTCAGCGCCGGCACCGGCTCGATGCTCATGCGCAGCTGCGCGACGACGAACTTGGCGTATTCGGAGATGATCAGGCGCGCGGTCGGCCCGCTCGTCCACCACGGTGTGTTGCGCAGCTTCTCGGTCACGACCGGAAACGGCACCAGGGCCACGTCCGGCAATTGCTTGGCGAGCTCGGCCATGGTGCGCGGCATGTGATAGGCCGAGGTCACCACGATCAACGAAGAGAAGCCGCGGTCGCGTACCCAACGCCGCGTCTCGACGGCGTTGCCGGTGGTGTTGACCGCCGAATGATCGAGGTCGACGCAGCACGAGACCAGGTGCTGATGACGCGGATTGCTGCGCGCGATTTCGGCCGAGCTGGTCGCGCGATGCACGCCGCTGATCAGCAGGCGCTTGCCGTGACCGGCGGCAAGCAGCTCGATCGCGTCGGAGATGCGCGATGCCCCGCCGGTCAGGACGACGATGCCGTCGGCGTTGCGGTCGAGCGTGACCTCGGTGTCCGGCACGTGCAGCACGAACCAGACGAAGCCGCCGCCGCCAACGAGCAGGGCGGCGAGAACGACGAGCAGCATGGCGCGCATCAACTTGCGCATCATTCCATCGACCTCAGCGTCCGCTGCACTGTAAGGCGCGAAGTGCCCGCCGTCACGGCCGCGACCAGCACGACGAGGCCGACCATTGCGCCGTAGCCTGCGAGCCCGAGCGACAGGTTGCCGAACAGCGCCCCGGCCTGGGCCTAGCCGGGGGTGCCCTTGAACCAGTTGGACAGCAAGCCGGCGAGGGCGAACAGGGCCATCGCCGCAGCCCCGCCGATCGCGCCGCCTTTCAGCCCCAGCAGCAGGAAATGGCGCTGGAATTCGCCCGCGATGAAGCTTTGCCTGGCGCCGACCACATGCAGCACCTCGATGATCTGCCGGTTGGTCGACATCGCGCCGCGCGTCGCAAACACGACCGAGAGCATCGTGGCGGCGAGCACCAGTGCGAGGATCGCAAGCCCGACCGCCACGGCGCTGCGCGCCATCGCGCGCATGCGGTCGATGAAGGCGCGGTGATCGTCAAGGCTGGCGCCCGGAATTTGCGCCGCGAGCTGCGTGCGCAGGCCGTCGAGGTCCGCCGTCTCGCCGGGCGCGATCCGCACCACGATCATGCGCGGCACCGGCAGCTCATCCAGCGCAAGGCCGCTGCCGAGCCACGGCTCCAGCAGCCGGCCGGATTCTTCCTTGGTATACGCGCGCACGCCTGCAACGCCCGCCGTGCCCGATGCGAGCGCCGCCGCCCGCTGCACGTCAGCATCGAGGTTGCGGTCCGCGGACGGCCGCACCTGGACGGTCACCTCACGCGCAACCGCCGACTGCCATTCGCCGGCAGCCGTGCGCACGAGGACCACGGCGCCGAGCGTCAGGGCGGCGAGAAACGTCATGATCGCGATCACGGCGAGCAGCGCGCGGCCTGAGATCGAGTCCTCCGGCACAATGGAAGCCTGCGTGCGCGGCAGCACGTCTTCCGCCGCCGCATGGGCCGGCGCCGGCTCCTCCTCGTCATAGTCGCTGTGCGCCGCCATCGCGATGCTCATGCGTAGACTTGCAGATTGCCGTCGTGCAGCACGAGCCGCGGCGCATCATACAGATCCATCAGGGCGATATCGTGGGTCGCAATCACCACCGAGGTGCCGGACTTGTTCAGTTCGATCAGCAGCCGCAGCAGACGCCGCGCGAGCGAGGGGTCGACGTTGCCGGTCGGCTCGTCGGCGAGCAGCAGATGCGGCTGCGCGATGACGGCGCGCGCGATCGCGGCGCGCTGCTTCTCGCCGCCGGAGAGAATTGGCGGCAGTGCCGCCATCCGGTCGCCGAGTCCGACCCATTGAAGCAGCTCTACCACCTCGTTGCGGTAGCTCGCCTCCTCGCGTCCGATCACGCGCAGCGGCAGGGCGACATTCTCATAGGTGGTGAGATGATCGAGCAGGCGAAAGTCCTGAAAAACCACGCCGATTCGGCGCCGCAAGGTGGCGAGCGCATCCTGCGAGAGCGTCGCGACGTCATGGCCGAACAGGTTGATCAGCCCGCGCGTCGGTTTGAGCGCAAGAAGCAGCATTCGCAGCAGTGATGACTTGCCTGCGCCCGACGGCCCGGTAAGGAACTGAAACGAATGCGGCGCGAGCTGGAAGCTGACGTCGCGCAGCACCTCCGGCCCGAGGCTGTAGCGCAAGCCGACATTTTCGAAGCGGACCACGCTTGTCCTCCGATCGGTCCTTTGCGAAGCCTTGACCCGCCGCGGTCCTGTTGTCAGGGCACGCGATTAAGAATGCATTAACGATATTTGGCGCGATCGTGGCCAAGTCACGGGCGCGGTGCGGCTTTTTATGGTTTCCGATTCGTTAACGGACGGCTGCTACGGTTTCGCCATTTCCGCGAGCGCCCAATGCTGATCGTCTGCCCCACCTGCGACACCTCCTATCAGATCAAGCCGGCGGCGCTCGGCGCGGGCCGGCAGGTGCGCTGCTCGCATTGCAAGAACACCTGGTTCGCGACCGCCGAGAGCATGATGGAGGAGGCTGCGGTCCTCTCCGTCTCGGGTCCCGCGCCCGGCGCGGGCCCGGGGCAGACGCCGGATAATTTCGGTTCCGGCGCCATCGGCGACATCATCCCACCGCCCGCCGCACCGCAAGCCGACAACCCGTTTACGGTCGCGAATGCGCCCCCGCTGGTCCCGCAAGGCCAGCACGAGACGGACGACACCGCGCCGAAATTCGATCCCGGCGTTCCCGACCATGTCGAGGCAATACCCCAGCCCCGCGTGCGCCCGCCTCGTGCGGACCAGAAGGGCCGGCGCGGAGTCGCGCGGCGCCTCTTCAGCCTGCCGATGCTGATCGTCGTGTTTGCGGCAATTCTCCTCGGCGCACTGAACTGGCGCGCCAGTATGGTGCGGCAATTCCCGCAGACGGCGTCGCTCTATGCGGCGATCGGACTGCCGGTGAACCTGCGCGGTTTGTTTTTCGAGAACGTCAGGACCATCGCCGAGGTGCATGACGGCGTCACCGTGCTGATCGTCGAGGGAACGATCGTGAACCTGACCACGCGCACGCTCGAGGTACCGCGGTTGCGCCTGTCTCTCCGTAACGGGCTCGGTCACGAAGTCTATGCCTGGACCGCGCTCCCGCCGAAGGCGACGCTGGGCTCCGGCAACGGGCTGCCGTTCCGCGCGCGCCTTGCTTCTCCACCGCCCGACGGCCGCGATGTCATTGTACGCTTCTTCAACCGGCGCGACGCAGTCGCCGGACTGTGAGGCGTGCCGTGCCGCCCGATGACACGCGCATCCGCGTTCTGTTCGATGCCGAGGCGATAGCGGCGCGCAACGTTGCGCTCGCGCAGGAGATCAAGGCCGCAGCGCCTGAACAGTTGCTGGTGATCGCCGTGCTCAAAGGCAGCTTCATCTTCGCCGCCGACTTGATCCGCGCGCTGCACGACGTGGGGCTGGCGCCCGAAGTCGAGTTCGTCTCGCTGTCGAGCTATCGCACCGGGACGGTGTCGTCGGGCACCGTGACCATCCTGCACGACGTGGAAAGCGAGGTGCACGGGCGCGACGTGGTGCTGGTCGACGACATTCTCGAATCGGGCCGTACGCTCGCCTATGCGAAAGACCTGTTCGCGGCGCGCGGCGCGCGGCGCGTGCTGACCTGCGTGCTGCTGGAAAAGCCCGGAAAGCGGGCGGTGTCGCTCGATGCGGATTTCGTCGGCTTCCAGTGCCCCGACCTGTTCGTCGTCGGCTATGGGATGGACGTGGCGCACAAGTATCGCCAGCTGCCGTTCGTCGGTGTCGTGGAGAGGGCAAGCTGATGGCCCGAATTCTCATCGCGGAGGACGAGGAAGCGCTGCGCGCGCTCACCGCCCGGGCGCTGAGCGACTCCGGTCATGAGGTCGTCACCGCGGTCGACGGCGCCGACGCGCTCGACATTCTCACGCGCGAGCAAGGCCGCTTCGAATTGCTGCTGACCGACATCAAGATGCCGCTGATGGACGGCATCGCACTCGCGCTCGCCACTGCGCGCGACTATCCGGCCATCACCATCCTCCTGATGACGGCGTACGCCGACCAGCGCGAACGCGCCTCGAACCTCGAGGCGCTGATCCACGACGTGATCCTGAAGCCGTTCACGCTGGCCGAGATCAAGGCGGCGGTGGCGGCTGCGCTGAGGGCGCACGCAGCGCGCTGATCAGAAATCCTTCAGCAGCCGCTCGATGTAGTCGAGCTCGAGCTGCGGCCGTGCCGGATCGGCAAAGCGCTTGCGCAGCTCTTCGAGAATGCGGCGCGCCCGCTGCACGTCGATCTCACCCGGCACCTTGACCGTGACGTCGTCGCCATAATCGCGCCCGCGCAACGGCCGGCCGAGCGGATCGGTGTCGTTGTTGGCGCGCGCCTGTCCGGTTCGGCCGGGCTGGCCCGGGCCCCCGGGCCCTTGCTGTCCCTGCTGCATCTGTTGCGCAAGGCTTTGCGCGCCGCGCCGCAACGCCTCGAGCGCGCGGCCCTGCGCGTCGACCGCGCCATCGGCATTGCCCTGCCCGAGCTGTCCCTCGGCATCGCCCATGGCCCCATCGGCCTGGCCGAGCCCTTCGCCCGGATCCTGACCCTGCTGGCCTTGCTGTCCGGGCTGCCCTTGCTGACCCGTCTGACCGCGCTTGCGCATCTCCTCCAGCAGTTTCTTCAGCTGTTCGCGCAGCGCCTGCTGGTTCTGCCGCAACTCGCCGAACTGGTTCGGATCGCCCTGCTCGCCTTGCTGACCCTGTTGGCCGCGCTGGCCACGTTGGCCGCGCTGGCCCTGCTGCTGCCGCCGCCGCTCCTGACCCTGCCGGAATGTCTTGTCGCGCAGGTTCTGCTGCTCGCGGATCATGTTGCCGAGCTCATCGAGCGCCGACATCATGTCGTCGTCCATGTCGTCGCCCTGCTGGCCCGGGCGGGCCATCTGCAGATTCTCCAGCATCTGTTGCAGCTCTTCGAGCATGCGCCGCGCCGCGTCCTTGGCACCGGAGCGCGCGAGCTGCTCGAACCGGTCGATCATGTTCTTCAGGTCCTGCGGCCGCAGCATCCGGGTGTTCGGGTCGAGCGGGCGGGAAAGCTGCTGCGGGTTCTTGCGCATCTGCTCGGCGAGCGCCTGCATGAACTTGTCGAGCGCTGCGCGGAGTTCATCCGTGAGCTTCTTGATCTCATCGTCGTTCGCGCCCCGCTCCAGCGCCTGGCGCAAGGCTTCCTGCGCCTGCCGCAGCGCCGCCTCGGCGTCGGAGAGCTGGCCATCCTCGATCGACACCGCCATGCCCCACAGCCGCGCCACGACGTCACGCAACTGGTCGTCGGTCCTGGCGTGGATCAGCTGCCAGTAGATCGAGCGCAGGCCGAGATAATGCGGCACCTCCGGCATGAATTTTTCCGGAGCGATCGAGAGCGCGTTGAGCGCGGCGAGCAGGCGCGGCTTCGCCTCGGCATCCAGGGCGAGGACGCGGCGCTGCTCGATCAGCGCTCGCGCCAGCGGCTTGACGAAGATGCGCTCCGGCAGCCTGAACTCGAACGGCGTGGTGGAGCCTTCGTTGCCGGCCTCGTCGCGCGCGGTCAGCGTCAGCGCGACTTCGGCGCCGGCCCACGGATGATCCGCCAGATCCTTGGTGGTCTGCGCCGCGCCGTTACGGGTGCGCAGTTGCGGCAGCACCAGCGGAAAGTCGGGCGCGCCATAGAGCGGGCGCGGCACGCTTCCATCGGCGCGAGTCTTTTCCTTCAGGGCGAAACTCGCCTGTGCGGAGATGACGCCGTAATCGTCCTCGACCTTGTAGGCGAGTTGCAGCGAGCCGCGCATCTGCGGCTCGGGATCCTTGGTGAGCTGGATCGTGGGCGCACGATCCGGAATAGCCGCGAATGTGAAGTTCACATCGTCATCCAGCACGCCTTTCAGGGTGGCGGTGCCGCGGTCCGTGATGACGTAGCGGTATTCTTGCGTGCCGGCCGGGGGCGGCGGGGCGCCTTCGCGGCTCGCCTCGGCCAGGCCGCCGCTGGTCACGACTTCGAGCCGACTCGCGCCGCTCGCGCGGATGACCAGCACGCTTCCCGTCGGAACGGTCTGGATGAGGGCCGCCTGATGCGGCTCGCCCGCGCGGATACCGGGCAGGATCAGCGGCGGCCTGCCGGTGTAGGCGGGCGGCGTCACCCAGGCATCGACGCGGAAGTTCTTCGCCTGGACCACGCCGGCCCAGTCGAACGCCGCGGTGATGCGCTTCACGCGTTCGCCCGACGCCGCAAAAAACGTCGCGCACACGAGCAGCACGACAAGCGCGCGCACCGCGACCGGATCGAACAGCGGCAGGCGCGGACGCGGCGTGCCCGCCTTCAGTGCGCTGGCCTTGCGCAGCGCCTGCTCGACATGTGCGCGCCAGAGCGCAACCGAAACCTGATCCTGCTCCCCGGCCGCAAGGTCATCGGCGAGCGCAGTCGCGGGCCGGTGCTTGAGACCGCTGCCACGATCGAGGCGGCGCAGCCCGTCGAAGGTGCTCGGCAGGCGGAAGCGGAACAGCGGCACCGCCGCGATCGCGATCAGCACCATCAAAACAAAAAGCGCGACGGCTCGCCCCAGCGGTGGCAGCCACAGCCACAGCCCCGCCCAGGAGACCGCGAGAAACAATCCGACCGCAACGGCGAGCGAAGCCAGCGCGGGCCACATCCGCTCCCAGAGAATCGTCCACCACGCCCGCCGCAATGCGCGTGCGAGCAGAGCGTCGGCGACCTGCTCGTCGATTTGGCGAGGGTCAGCCTGGGGATCGGATGGCCGGTCGTTCACCTGCTACTCCGTTGCCAGCCATAGCCCGATTTGGCCGCGGCGAACAAGCAACGCGCACAAACCAAGCAATTTTCAGGCCGAATGTTCCTGCTACGCCATAAGGCGCAAGCCACATATACGGTAAGACAGCGCTAGCGCAGCCAATCCGGCATCCGATCGAGCGCAATCAAGGTGTCGACATCGAGCCGCGGCCGCACCAAGGCCCATTCGGCGCCGTTCACCAGCACCTCGGGCACAAGCGCGCGCGTATTGTAGGTGCCGGCCTGCACCGCGCCGTAGGCGCCCGCCGTCATGATCGCCAGAAGATCGCCCGGCGCGGGCTCGACCAGGTCGCGATCGAGCGCGAGGTAATCCCCGGTTTCGCACACCGGCCCGACCACATCGGCGACGATACGCCGCGCCCCCAGTGTCGGCTCCTTCACGGAGCGGATGTCGTGGTGCGCCTCGTAGAGCGTTGGTCGGATCAGGTCGTTCATTGCGGCGTCGACGATCACAAAGGTCTTCGCCTCGCCGCGCTTGACGTAGAGCACGCGCGTCATAAGGATGCCGGCATTGCCGACGATCATGCGCCCGGGCTCGAAGATCAGCATGCAATTGAGATCGCGTGTCGCGCGCTTGACCACCGCGGCGTAGGCCTGCGGGTCGGGCGGCGGCTCGTTGTCCTCGCGATACGGGATACCGAGACCCCCGCCGAGATCGACATGCTCGATACGATGGCCATCGGCGCGCAGCGTGCGCACGAAGTCGGAGAGTAACGCGAACGCGTCATCGAACGGCCGCAGATCGGTGATCTGGCTGCCGATGTGCATGTCGACACCGCCGACGCGCACGCCCTTCATTTTCCCCGCACGCGCATAGACCTCGCGCGCACGGCTGATCGGAATGCCGAACTTGTTCTCGGATTTTCCGGTCGCGATCTTGGCATGCGTCCTGGCATCGACGTCCGGGTTGACGCGCACCGAGACGCAGGCAGTGCGCCCCTTGCCGGCCGCGATGCTCGACAACAGCTCCAACTCCGGCTCGGACTCCACATTGATGCAGAGGATGCCGGCGTCGATCGCGGCGGCGAGTTCGTCTGCGGTCTTGCCGATGCCGGAGAACATGATCTTTTCCGCCGGGACTCCGGCCGCGAGTGCGCGCTTGAGTTCGCCACCCGAGACGACATCCGCGCCGGCGCCCAGCCGCGCGAGCGTGGCGATCACCGCCTGATTGGAGTTGGCCTTCATCGCGTAGCAGACGAGCGACGGCACATCGGCGAACGCTTCGGCGAACACGCGATAGTGCCGCTCGAGCGTGGCGGTCGAATAGCAATAGAGCGGCGTGCCCACGGCCTGCGCGAGGCTCGCGAGATCGACCGCCTCGGCGTGCAGCACGCCGGCGCGATAGGCGAAGTGGTGCATGGGATCGGCTCGTCGCGCCTAGTCGAGCAGCCAGTCGATCGGCAGGCGTTTTTTCTGGCCCGGTGGGGCGATCGGGCGGCCTTCGGAATCAAGCTCGATCACGCCCTGCGGGGTGTGGACGGCGCCCGGTGGCGCATCGAGCGGTCCGCGCCGTCCGCAGGCCGACAACGTGAGGCCGAGCCCGAGCAACAGCGCGCCGGTCACGGCGAGGCGAAACGTTGGAAGGACGGAGGAACTCACTGTGCACCCCTTCTGACGGCGACACATACAACAGATCGAGTGCGGCAGGCGAGAGGCAAAAGTGCAGCGCGACCGCTGGCATACCCGTAAGGCGTTACTTTTTGGCAAGCCTTTTCAACCACTTCGCGGCCTCGCGCCGCACGTTGGCGGGCGCGGTGCCGCCCGCTGTCGTGCGGCTCGCCACCGAGCGCTCGACCGGGAGCACGTTGAACACCGCCTTGGTGATGCGCGGCTCGATTGCCTGCATCTGCGCAAGCGGAAGCTTCTCCAGCGGCACACCGGCGCCCTCGGCAGCGGCCACGATCCGCCCGGTCATGTGGTGCGCCTCGCGGAACGGCACTTTGAGCGATTGCACCAGCCAATCGGCCAGGTCGGTCGCGGTCGCATAGCCGGCGCCGGCGGCCGCCTTCATGCGCGCCGCGTCCGGCTTCATGTCGGCCACCATGCCGGCCATCGCGGCAAGCCCGAGCATCAGCGCCGACAGCGCGTCCATGGCGCTCTCCTTGTCCTCCTGCATGTCCTTCTGGTAGGCGAGCGGCAGTCCCTTCATCACGACCAGCAGCGCGGTCAGCGCGCCGACGATGCGGCCGGTCTTGGCGCGCACCAGTTCGGCGGCGTCCGGATTGCGCTTCTGCGGCATGATCGAGGAGCCGGTGGTGAACTTGTCCGACAGCGTCACGAAGCCGATCAGCGGCGAGCACCACATCACGATCTCTTCGGCGAAGCGCGACAGATGCAACGCGGTTATCGCCGCGGCGGCGAGCGTCTCCATCACGAAGTCGCGATCGGAGACGGCGTCGAGTGAGTTCGCCGCGGGCCGGTCGAAACCGAGCGCCCTCGTCGTCATCGCGCGATCGAGCCGGAATGAAGTTCCGGCAAGGGCCGCGCTGCCGAGCGGATTCTCGTTGAGCCGCTTGCGCGCGTCCGCGAAGCGGCCCCGATCGCGCGCCGCCATCTCGACATAGGCGAGCAGATGGTGGCCGAACGTCACCGGCTGCGCGGTCTGCAGATGGGTAAAGCCCGGCATGACGGTCGCGGCATGCGCCAGCGCCTTCTCGGCGAGAGCGTGCTGATAGGCGGCGAGCGCAGCGTCGATGCCGTCGATCGCGTCGCGCACCCAGAGCTTGAAGTCGGTTGCGACCTGGTCGTTGCGCGAGCGCGCGGTGTGCAGCCGCCCCGCCGCCGGTCCGATCAGCTCGGCGAGCCGTGCCTCCACGTTCATATGGATGTCCTCGAGCGCCCGCTTGAAGCGGAACTTGCCCGTGTCCATCTCTGACAGGATCGTGTCTAGACCGTGAGCGATGGCGCGGGCATCGTCGCGCGAGATGATGCCCTGCTTGGCGAGCATGGCAGCGTGGGCCTTGCTTGCCGCGATGTCCTGGCGGTAAAGGCGGCGATCGAAGTCGATCGAGGCGTTGATCTCCTGCATGATCGCGCCGGGACCCGACGCGAAACGCCCGCCCCACATTTTGTTGCTCATGACCCGACCGCCGAAAGCCCGATGACCGATTTGCCCGACACCACACGTAGCACAAAGCGCCGCCGCGCGATCGCGCTGGGGGCGCTCGTTGGCGTCGTGGCCGGACTCGCGGCGGTATACGGGATCGGCGCGATGCAGCGCAATCCGACCGATCCGGCGTGCCGCGCGGCGGCGGAGTTGAGCTCGCGGCTTGCACCGCTGGCGCGCGGCGAGGTCGCTGCCATCACCATTGCGAGCAGCCCGGGCCGGCTCCCCGATCTGGCTTTCCAGGATGCCTCCGGCAAGCCGGTCACGCTCGCCGATTTTCGCGGCCGGACCGTGCTGTTGAACCTGTGGGCGACCTGGTGCGTGCCGTGCCGCAAGGAGATGCCGGCGCTCGACGCGCTGCAGGGCAAGCTCGGTGGCGCCACATTCCAGGTGGTTGCCGTCAACATCGATACGCGCAATCTCGACAAGCCGAAGGCCTGGCTGAGCGATGTGGGCATCAAGCAGCTCAGCTACTACGCCGACCCGAGCGCGAAGGTGTTCCAGGATCTCAAGGCGACCGGCAAGGCGGTCGGCATGCCGACGACGCTGCTGGTCGATCCGAACGGCTGTGAGCTTGGCGTCCTCGCTGGCCCCGCCGAATGGGCGAGCGATGACGCGGTCAAGCTGATCGAAACCGCGACCGGCCGGGCGTCGTAGTTATTTCCAGATTGCCCACCACGGCGGATCGGGGCACGGCAGCTTGTTGCCGACAACACGCGCAAACCGCTCCCGGATCTCGCGCGGCGCGACGGTGCCGATGTCGTCGCGCTGCGGCTTGAGAATGTAACCGGCGCGGATCAGGTCCTCGATCGACGCGAGCACGCGTGGCTCGACCTCGGCCTTGCCGATCGCGGCGGCATGCTCGACGACCCGGAAGTGGCTGATGATGGCGGCGGTGATCTTGCTGCGCTGGATCGCGGAGCAGTAGCGCGGCAGTCCTTCGGTCAGCAGGCAGTGCAGCTGCTCGCTCTGATCCGCGATACTTACCCGATTGTCCGGCTGCCGCGGCGCGCAGATCGAATCCGCGATCCGGCCGATTTCATCCGCGCTTTTGTCGGCATAACGCAGCGGGTCCGCCACCAGCGCGGCGACGTCGACAACGTGAACGGCCTGCGCGGATTCGGTGCGCACATCCTTGAAGGCCGGCAGCGCCGCCGTGCGCTGGACCGTATAGAGACGCGGCGCGATCATCACGACCGTGAACCCGACCGCGACCGCGATCGCGGTGACGATCCAGAACGACAGCCCGCCGCCGTCCGACTGCGGCTCGTCGCTCGTCTCGCGGATGCGAGCGCGTACGTCGTGGAAATCGGCCATCAGGGGAGTGCGGCTCCGAAGATTGCCCGGACCCTGCCCCATCACTCGTTAATTTTCGCTTCGGCGGTGCCTGAAACCGGAGGTTTAGGCCGGAGCGAATTCGCGTTAAGCGACCTTGATGTTCGCGGCGCTGTTCGCCCCCGCCTGCGTCGCGGCCTTGATGCGCGTGATGGCCTGCGCCATTTCGCGGCGGCGCGCGCGCCAGGCCTCGTGAGCCTGGCCGGCCGAATAACCCTGTCCAATGCCGGATCGTCCGCTGCCGGTGATCGCCCTGCCGGCAGCATTCGGTCTCAGGATTAACGATCGGTTAGTGCGGGAGTTCGTTACCGCGTCGGGACCGGCTTGTCGCCGCGGTAATCGTAGAAGCCGCGGTTCGCCTTGCGGCCAAGCCAGCCCGCCTCGACGTACTTCACCAGCAGCGGGCACGGACGGTATTTCGAATCCGCCAGGCCCTCATGCAGCACCTGCATCACCGACAGGCAGGTATCGAGCCCGATGAAGTCGGCCAGCTCGAGCGGGCCCATCGGATGATGCGCGCCGAGCTTCATGGCGGTGTCGATCGCCTCGACGTTACCCACGCCCTCGTAGAGCGTGTAGATCGCCTCGTTGATCATCGGCAGCAGGATGCGGTTGACGATGAACGCGGGGAAATCCTCCGCGACCGCGATGGTCTTGTGCAGCTTCTTGACGAACTCGCGGCAGGCCTCGAACGTCGTGTCGTTGGTGGCGATGCCGCGGATCAGTTCGACCAGCTCCATCACCGGCACCGGATTCATGAAATGAATCCCGATGAATTTCTCCGGCCGGTCGGTCGAGGCGGCAAGCCGCGTGATCGAGATCGACGAGGTGTTGGTGCCGATGATCGCGTCCGGCTTCAGGTTCGGGCAAAGGTCGGAGAAGATCCTGCGCTTGATGTCTTCCTTCTCGGCCGCCGATTCGATCACAAGGTCGCAGTCCCCGAGCTTCTCGAGCGTTTCGGCCGCCGATATGCGCGCGAGCGCGGCCTGACGGTCTTCCTCCGAGATCAGCTTGCGCGAGACCTGCCGGGTCAGATTGCCGTTGATGGTGGCAAGTCCCGCGTTGATGCGGTCGGTCGAGATGTCATTGAGCAGGACATCCATTCCGGCCAGCGCGACGACGTGCGCGATGCCGTTACCCATCTGACCGGCGCCGATGACGCCGATCTTGCCGATTGTAAACGCCATTGTCTCCGCCTGGTCGCTACTGCGCGCCTTCGGCCGCTCCCTCACCTGGGTCATCGTAGCCATGAGATGTTTCTACGACGAACTGCGCCCGGATGCCACTGGCTACTGGCTCCGCTTGCCCAACTCCTCGGCGAGTTCGGGCAGCGCCTGGTAGAGGTCGGCGACGAGCCCGTAGTCGGCGACCTGGAAGATCGGCGCCTCCTCGTCCTTGTTGATCGCCACGATCACCTTGGAGTCCTTCATCCCGGCGAGATGCTGGATCGCACCCGAAATGCCCACCGCGATGTAGAGTTCCGGGGCCACCACCTTGCCGGTCTGCCCGACCTGCCAGTCGTTCGGCGCATAGCCGGCATCGACCGCGGCGCGCGACGCGCCGACCGCCGCGCCGAGCTTGTCGGCCACCGGCTCGATGTACTTGGTGAAGTTCTCTCGGCTCTGCATCGCGCGGCCGCCCGAGATGATGATCTTGGCCGAGGTCAGCTCGGGGCGCTCCGACTTGGACAGCTCCTCGCCGACGAAGCTGGAGATGCCCGGATCGGCCGCGGCGCTGGCGTTCTCGACCGCCGCCGCGCCGCCCTCGCCCGTGGCCTGGAACGTCGAGGTGCGCACCGTGATGACCTTTTTGGCGTCCTTCGACTTCACGGTCTGGATCGCATTGCCGGCATAGATCGGCCGCTCGAACGTGTCGGGCGCCGCCACCTTGGTTATGTCGGAGATTTGCATCACGTCGAGCAGGGCCGCGACACGCGGCATCACGTTCTTGCCGGTCGTCGTCGCCGGCGACACGATCGCGTCGTAATTCCCGGCGAGCGAGACGATCAGCGCTGCAAGCGGCTCGGCCAGCGCATGCTGATAGGCGGGCGCGTCCACGAGCAGCACTTTTGCCACCCCATCGAGCTTCGCGGCAGCGTCCGCAACCGCCTTCGCGCCGGCGCCAGCGACCAGCACATGCACGTCGCCGCCCATCTGCTTTGCGGCAGTGAGCGCCTTGTTGGTGGAATCCTTGAGCGACTTGTTGTCGTGCTCGGCGAGCAGGAGCGTCGTCATTTCAGAGCACTCCCGCTTCGTTCTTCAGCTTCTCGACCAGCTCGGCCACGCTCTTCACCTTGGCGCCCGCCTTGCGGCCGGACGGCTCGGTTGTTTTGAGCACCTCGAGCCGTGGCGCGACGTCCACGCCGTAATCGGCGGGGGTCTTGTCGGCGATCGGCTTCTTCTTCGCCTTCATGATGTTTGGCAGCGACGCATAGCGCGGCTCGTTCAGCCGCAGATCGGTAGTGACGATCGCCGGGCCTTTCAGCTTCACGGTCTGCAGCCCGCCGTCGACCTCGCGCGTGACACTCACACTCTCGCCATCGATCGCGAGCTTCGAGGCGAACGTGCCCTGCGGCCAGCCGAGCAAGGCGGCCAGCATCTGCCCGGTCTGGTTGGCATCGTCGTCGATCGCCTGCTTGCCCATGATGACCAGACCGGGCTTTTCCTCGTCGACGATGCCTTTGAGGATTTTTGCCACCGCGAGCGGCTCCACGGTGCCCTCGACCTTCACCAGAATGCCGCGGTCGGCGCCCATTGCGAGCGCGGTGCGGATGGTCTCGGCGGCCTGCTGCGGGCCGATCGACACCGCGACGATCTCGGTCGCGGCGCCTTTTTCCTTCAGCCGGATCGCCTCCTCGACGGCGATTTCGTCGAAGGGATTCATCGACATCTTGACGTTGGCAAGCTCGACGCCGGAGCCGTCTGCCTTGACGCGAACTTTGACGTTGAAATCGACCACCCGCTTCACGGGCACCAAAATTTTCATACCTGGAAACTCCCGCCCCGCGCGGCGCGCAAACTATGGTCCACCCCGAGGCCTGTCAACGCGATCCCCAGCGGCGATTTTCCGGCGAAACGTTCGCGCGGACGTTCAGCGCGTCGCCCGGCCGCATACACTCGAACAATGGGAGTTCCGGCCGCCGCAGCAGCACCACCAGCACCGCACCGGCGAGCATCCCGCCGATGTGCGCCCACCAGGCGGTGTCGCCCTTGTGAGGCATGAGCACATTCCACACCTGCGCCAGCGCCCAGAACCCGAGAACCCACGCCGACCCGAGCCGCAGCGGCACGAAGCCAAAGGCCAGCACGAGGATCTTCGCGCATGGCCGCAGTATGAAATAAGCCGCAACGACACCGGCAACCGCGCCCGAAGCACCAACCAGCGGGACGGTGGAGTCGGGATAGATGAAGACATGCATCAGTCCGCCCGCAGCGCCGCACAGGAAGTAAAAGAGCAGAAACCGGACCGACCCCATCGCGTCTTCGATGTTGTCGCCGAGCACCCACAGGAACAGCATGTTGCCGATGATGTGTGCCCAGCCGCCATGCAGGAACGTGTAGGTGAACACCGACATGATCGGCGGCAGGCTTCCGCCGAGCGTCACCTGGCCGGTGATCGCGGCCGGGATCACCGCGAAGTCGCGGATCATGACGAGACCGGTTTCCTCCGAGGCGCCGAGCTCGAACAGGAACACGATGACGTTGATGACGATCAGCGTCCAGGTGACGACCGCCCAGGGGTTTCGGTCGAGCGGATCGGTGTCGTAGAGCGGAAGGACCATGTGAGACCCTTGGTTCTTGGTTCTTGGCGCTTGTCCGTATCGGCAAGCCGGCGCGCGCCGAGCCGGAACATGCGCTGTCAGCGGTTGGCGCCCGGAACCCACAGGACATCGCGGGCGCCCTTGTCGTTGAGATAGCGGCTCGCGACGAACAGGAAATCCGACAGGCGGTTGATGTAGCTGCGCACTTCGGGCGAGACGCTTTCGCCCGAATCCGCCAGTGCAACGATGACCCGCTCGGCGCGCCGGCAGACCGTGCGCGCAAGATGCAGATAGGTCGCGGCCGGCGAGCCGCCGGCGAGCACGAACGTGCGCAACGGGCTAAGCTCGGCGTTGAGCGTGTCGATCTCGTCCTCGAGCCGCTTCACCTGTTGCGCGTTGACGGCAAGGCGCTCGCCGCCCGGACCCTTGCCCTTGTCGGGCGAGCAGAGGTCGGCGGCGAGATCGAACAGGTCGTTCTGGATGCGGCCGAGCATGGCGTCGACGGGCGGCGCATCCGCCGTGTGCAGGCGTGCGACGCCGATAGCCGCCGTCACCTCATCGACCGTGCCGTAGGCATCGACGCGCAGATCGTACTTTTTGCGCTGCTCGCCGTTGCCGAGCATCGTCATGCCTTCATCGCCGGTCCGCGTATAGATGCGGTTGAGCACCACCATCATGAGCCTCGCCGGTTTCCGCCCGCTTTCTCGGATGTCCGCTCTCGTTTATCCTATCCGCAATCGGGGACCAATCAGAGAGGCAAACATGCGCTTCACCGCCATAGTCGCGATCGCCGTCCTGGTGACGCCCGCGGCACTCATTGCGCGTCCGATCGCTCCCGGCCTCCATGGTGTGCACGCCACCGATATCAGCGCTTCGAAGAAGAAGAAGGCCCCGAAGAAGGTCAAGGAAGAATATTTGAAGGCCGCGCCGGGCACCGGGCCGAGCGGCCCCAGGAAGTGAGGGCTACCGCCCCATCGCCCAGATGGTGATCATGATCACCACGATGGCGACGAACTGCAGCAGCACGCGCAGGCGCATCAATCGCTGCGAGGTATTGGGCGAGCCGCCGCGCAGCATGTTGCCGAGGCCGAGCAGCAGCACGATCGCAACCGCGCCGACCGCGATCGGCACGCCGTAGTAATAGAGAAAATCCGCCATCGGTTGTTCCGGTCGGCCCCTCCGCGCATATCGCGCGGCGTCGGATATTTTACAAGGCGCGGTTTTACAAGCAGTCCCGGCTCTGCTGTGATCGGTTCCGGAGAACCGCATGACCGACAAGCCGCTCAAGCCCCGCACCATCGCCGCGCAGGCGCTCGGCGCGATCGAGCCCGAGACGAAAGGCGTGGCGCTGCCGGTGCATGTATCGACCACGTTCATCCGCGATCCCGACAACCAGTATCGCACCGGTTACGTTTACGGCCGCCCGGACAATGCAACGATCAGGCAGACCGAAGCCGTGATCGCGGCACTCGAAGGCGCGCACGAGGCGCTGCTGTTCGGCTCCGGCATGGCGGCCGCGACCAGCGTGATCCTCGCGCTGCCGCCGGGTTCGCACATCCTCGCGCCGCAGGTCTGCTACTGGGGCTTTCGCGATTGGCTGATCAACGAGGCGCCGCTGTTCGGCTACCGCGTCGACCTCGCCGACATGTCGAGCGTCGAGGCGGTACGCGCCGCGATCAAGCCTGACACCAAACTCGTGTGGATCGAGACGCCGGCCAATCCGCTCTGGAACATCACCGATATCGCGGCGGTCGCCGAGATCGCGCACGCGAAAGGCGCCGTGCTGGCGATCGATTCGACCGCCGCGACGCCGGTGTTCACGCGGCCGCTGACCCTCGGCGCCGACATCGTGATGCACTCGGCGACGAAATATCTCAACGGCCACTCCGACGTGATCGCGGGCGCGCTCGCGGCGGCGCGTGACGACGCGCTCTGGACACGCATCAAGCAGGTGCGCGGCCATCACGGTGCGATCCTGGGGCCGTTCGAGGCATGGCTGCTGTTGCGCGGATTGCGCACGCTGGAAGTGCGCGTGCGCGCGCAGGCGGAAAGCGCCGCGCTGCTCGCGACGCGCTTCGCCAACCATCAATCGGTCTCGCGCGTTCTCTATCCGGGCCTTCCCTCGCACCCCGGCCACGCCGTCGCGGCGCGGCAGATGTCCGGCTTCGGCGGCATGCTGTCGATCCGCCTGAAAGGCGGCGAGCGCGCCGCGATCGATGCGGCGGCGCGCGTCGCGCTATGGAAGCGCGCCACCTCGTTGGGCGGTGTCGAGAGCCTGATCGAGCACCGCGCATCGATCGAAGGGCCGAACTCGCCCTGCCCGCCCGACCTGCTGCGGCTGTCGGCCGGCTTGGAAGATGTGGACGATCTCTACAACGATCTCGACCGCGCGCTCAGAGCCGCGAATGTGTGAACGTTTGGATATTCCCTGAACGTCAAGCTCGGCATGCTCCTCGCAATACTGCCGCTCGCCTTGGGCGCGCCCGCCGCGGCACAAACCGTCACGCTCGATCTCATCAACGAATATCCCGCGACATCGATCTCCGGCGAGGCCGATGCCTTCTTTGCTGCCGCGGCCAACAGCAAGAGCGGGGGCCGCGTGACGATCCGGCCCGTTCCGAATTCAGGGTTGCCCTCGCGCTATCAGCTCCAGGCCGTCGCCCAAGGCGTCGTCGCGATGGCCGATACGGTCGGCGGCACGCTCGACGAGGAAAGCCCGATCTTCCTGATGTCATCGCTTCCTTTCGTCACGCCAACGGTGGACGATGCTCGCGCGCTCTACGAAGCGGCAAAGCCGCTCTACGAGCAGCTGTTCGCCGAGCGCAGGCAGAAGCTGCTCTTCGTCGTGCCCTGGCCGCCCTCGGGCATCTGGTCGGCAACACCGATCCGCGATGCCGCCGCGCTCAAGGCCCTCAAGATCCGCACCTACGACAAGACCGGGACCGAGGTCTTCGCCAGGGTCGCCGCCGCATCGACCCTCTTGTCGTTCTCCGAACTCAACGCCAAGCTCGAAGCAGGCGAGATCAATGCCGTGCTGTCATCGGGCGACGGCGGCGCGGGCCGGCAATTGTGGAAGTACCTGCGCAATTTTTCCGAGGTCGGTTACGCGCTCCCGCTGAGCTTTGCCTCGATTTCGCTCAGCGTTTGGGCAAGCCTCGACGATGCGGGACGCACGGCGATCGAGGATGCGGCGCGCGAGACGACGCAGCGCCAATGGGCGGCGCTCGCCGGCCGGCTATCCGAAAATTTCGCTCGCATGCGCGCGAATGGCGTCACCATCGACGAGAAGCCGCCCGCAGATGTGATGAACGCGCTGCGCGCCGCCGCCGAAACGGTGGTTGCGGATTGGAGCACGCGCGCCGGGCCGGAGGCGCAACGTGTCTTGCGGGACTATCAGACGCGCCGCGCCCGCTAGATCAGCTTGCCAGATGCTTCTCGATCTCGCGCACCGGCATCCTGACATAGTCCTTGTCGATCTCGGCACGGACCGCGTGGCGCAGATTAGGCGTGCAGGCGGCCCGCATGACGCCGAGGGCGCGCGGCGGCGCCACCAGGATCATCGATTTCGTCTCGCCCGCCGTCACGGCCGCATCGAGCCGTCTCGACAGCTGGGTGAGAAAGCGCTGCTCGGCCTGATCGTGCCAGTCGGTCTGCTCCACGGCGCTGCGGCGCGAGTCCACGGAATTGATTGAGCGTCCCGGTGCGTCGGTTCCCTGCTCGTGGGTCTTCGGATCGGGTTGCTCGTGCACCTCCCTGGTCTTCAGGTTCAGCGCGACCGCATCGCCTTCGTTTTGCAGGATCAGCGCCTTGGCGCCGTCGCATACCACCACCCAGTCGCCGGAATGAATTTTAAGATTGAACATGGGGAACCTCCAGGACGCCAACCTGCGCCTCGCGGCTTGCGAGGCATTGACGCAGATCAACGCGCCTGGGCGCGATTCAGTTGCTGCCGTCGAGCAGCCGGCGCGCAATCACTTGTGCCTGGATCTCCGCCGCGCCCTCGAAGATCGACAGGATGCGTGCATCGCACAGCACGCGCGACACCGGATATTCCAGCGCGAAGCCGTTGCCGCCGTGGATCTGCACGGCATTGTCCGCCGCGGCCCACGCGACGCGCGCGGCGAGCAGCTTCGCCATCCCGGCCTCGAGATCGCAGCGGCGGCCTGAATCCTTCTGCCGTGCGGCGAAGTAGGTGATCTGCCGTGCGATCATCACCTCGACCGCCATCATGGCGATCTTGTCCGCGACGCGCGGGAACGCAAACAGCTTCTCGCCGAACTGGATGCGCTCTTCGGCATAGCGGCTGCCAAGCTCCATCGCGGCTTGCGCGACACCGACTGCGCGCGCCGCGGTCTGAATGCGCGCCGACTCGAAGGTCTGCATCAGCTGTTTGAAGCCTTGGCCCTCAGCACCGCCGAGCAGGTTCTCGGCCTTGACCTCGAAGCCGTCGAAGCCGATCTCGAATTCCTTCATGCCGCGATAGCCGAGCACCTCGATCTCGCCGCCCGACATGCCGGGCGCGGGAAACGGATCGTCGTCGGTGCCGCGCGGCTTTTCGGCGAGCAGCATCGAGAGGCCACGATAGCCCGGCTCTTGCGGGTCGGTGCGCACCAGCAGCGTCATCAGGTCGGCGCGCACGGGGTGCGTGATCCAGGTCTTGTTGCCCGACACCTTGTAGACGTCCCCCTGCTTGACGGCGCGCGTCTTGAGCGAGGCCAGGTCCGAGCCGGTGTTCGGCTCGGTGAACACCGCGGTCGGCAGCACCTCGCCCGAGGCGATCTGCGGCAGCCATTTCGCCTTCTGCTCGTCGGTGCCGCCGCCGAGGATCAGCTCGGCGGCGATCTCCGAGCGCGTGCCAAGCGAGCCGACCCCGATATAGCCGCGCGACAATTCCTCCGAGACGACGCACATGGACTCCTTGCCGAGCCCCATGCCGCCGTATTGCTCCGGGATGGTCAGACCGAACACGCCGAGCTCGGCCATGTGGGCGATGACCTCCATCGGGATGTAGCTGTTGGTCAGGTGCCACTGGTGCGCATGCGGCGCGACCTCGCTCTCGGCGAACTTGCGCATCTCCTCGCGAATTGCGTCCAGCGTGTCGTCGAGCCCGCAGTCCCCCACCGTCGCACCATGGTGATCGCGCATCAGCCCGACGAGGCGCGCCCGATGCTCCGCGGTGTTGCCGGTGGAGATCAGCTTCTCGACCGCGGGCGTCACGCGTTCGCCGACCTGTTCCATTGTGAGGCCGAGATCGCCGGGGCGCACCATCTCGCCCTGGCTCATCGGAATTCCGCCGAGCATCTGGGCGAGGTATTCGCCGAAGCCGACCCGCACGATGAGCTCTTCCAGCTCGCCGAGGCGGGCCGTGGCGCTCATGCGTTCCGCATAGGCGGCAAGCTGGCGCAGCGCCTCGGCGTAGGTCGCAAACCACGCGAGCCCATGGGCGGCGCGCTGCTCCCGGTCGAGCAGCTTCGCCGAGATGCGTCCGTCAGCGGCCACCCGGCCGCCGACCGCGCGCGTCGCATCGGCGAGGAGCGCGTCCATCGCAGCGACGGCCTCGCGCGCCTGGCCGATAAGGTCGGATCGCGCTGCGGGGCGAGCGGCAGCCAGCGTCATGACATCCACTCCCGTCGGCCTGCCCGACATTCTGGTGCACTGCAACACGAATTGCGTGCGATGCACAAGAGAGAACCAAGTCTCTGACAATTCAACGTAACGGCCCCTCCCGCCAGAGCCGGGATGAAGAGTTTTAGCAAAAATCTACCGGTTTCTTAACCATTCCGGGTTTGCATGCATCCGGTCAATCTTGATTTCGCCCGGAGCCCCTGATGCGCCTGTCACGCCTGAGCACCGATGTGTCGGTGCGTTCGCGTCTGATCGTGCTGTCGCTGATCCCTGTCGTCGGGTTTGCCGCCATTGCGTTCGCCTATCTGTCGAGCGAGCGGGCCGTGGAAGCAGCATTCGGCAGCGTGCAGCAGTCCTCCCGGCTGGCGGAAGCAAGCCGCACGTTCAAGGAATCGCTGACCACGATGCAGGCGCGCGCCAAGGACTTCGTGGCGCAGCCCCAGCCGGGGCTGACCGCGCGCTTCAATGACGCTCACGAGGCGGCATTCGACAGCCTGAAGGTCATTCAGGAACTCGCCAATGAAACCGACAAGCCGACGCTCCAGGCGCTTGCCGGACGCGTGGCGAACCTGAAAGACACCTTTGCGCGACTGACCGCGGATCAGGACGAACTGGGTCTCACCGAGTTCGAAGGCATCCAGGGAAGCCTGCGCGACGGCGGCAACATGATGGAGCGGATCGTCAACGAGGATATGTCCTGGCTGTCGGACGCCGACCAGCGCAAGATTCTGATTCCGATCATGCTGATGCGGCGCGCCGAGGTCGAATACCGTCTCACCCGCGCCGAGCCCGCGCACAGCGCATTCAAGCAGGAGCTGGCCAATTTCGAGAAGGCCTTTACGGCAGTCGTCGCAGCCGCGGTCATGAAGCAGCAGCTCAGCGACCAGGTGAAGTCCTACACCGATGCCTTTGCCAACTGGATCGCCAGCACGGACAAGATTTCGCGCGCGATCGCGGTCATCACGAGCGAAACGCGCCAGATGCTGCCGGCCGCCGACGAGATCATCGTATCGGCAGGCCGCAAGACGGCCGTCGCCGCGGAGGGCGTGGCCGCCTCGCAGGAGCAGACCAAGCTCCTGATCATCGGGATCGGCATCGCGATCGTCATTCTCGGCCTTGTTTTCAACTGGCTGATCGGCCGCGGCATCGTCGGTCCGCTCAAGCGGCTCTCCCGCGCGATGGAGAAACTCGCGGCCGGCGACAGCACGGTTGACATTCCATCGACCGACTCCAAGGACGAGATCGGCGCAATGGCGCGCACCGTCATTGTTTTCCGCGATAACGCGATCGAGCGCGAGCAGCTCGCGGTCACGCAGGAGAAATCGGTTCGCGAGCGGGAGCGCCGTGCCGAGACGATCGCGGCGACCGTTGCGCATTTCGAGGACACGGTCGATCAGGCGCTCGCCAAGGTGCGCGGCGCGGCCGAGCGGCTGGAGACGGCTTCGTCCGCGCTCAATGGTGCGGCGGATGCCGTGTCCACGCAGGCGAGCGCCGCGGAAGAGCGCGTCAGCGCCGCCTCGATGAACGTCGCCTCGGCGGCAAGCTCGGCTGAAGAGCTCGCGGCGTCGATCGGCGAGATTGCCGGCCAGGCCGCGACCTCGACGGAGGTCGCAAGCCGCGCCGTCACCGAGGCGCAGCGCACGGTGGAAACGATGTCGCAGCTTGCGACCGCGGCGACGCGCATTGGCGAAGTGATCGGGCTCATCCAGGCGATCGCCGGGCAGACCAACTTGCTGGCGCTCAACGCCACGATCGAGGCGGCGCGCGCCGGCGAGGCCGGGCGCGGCTTCGCGGTCGTCGCGTCGGAGGTGAAAAACCTCGCCGGCCAGACCGCGAAGGCGACCGAAGAGGTCGCGACCCAGATCGGTGCGATCCAGTCCGCGGCGGGCGACGCCACCGAGGCGATCGAACAGGTGAACAGCATCATCGCGGAGATGTCCGGTATCGCGGCCCGGGTCGCGACCGCCGTCGAGGAGCAGAACGCCGCAGTTTCGACCATCGCCGAAGGGGTCAACCGCGCCTCGTCCGAAGCCCGCTCCGGCGCCGAGGCGATGACGCGGGTTGCCGGCGCAAGCGCCGGTGCGCGCTCGACCGCCGACGACGTGAAAGCGCTCGCCGAAGCGCTCGCCGCCGATGCCGAAGGGCTCGACGCCGAAGTGCGGCGTTTCCTGAGCGAAGTGCGCGCGGCCTAAACACCGCCGGGCTTGCCAATACGCCGCCGATCCGCGATTTGAGTGCGGTTGCACCTTGACCGGGAGCGACCGTGAGGTTTCTGCGAAAAGTTATCCGTCTCGTGGTCGATGCCGTCTATGCGTTCGGCGACGACGATGGCTGGGCGCTCGCGAGCCACATCGCGCTCTCGACGCTGCTGGCGCTGTTTCCCTTCCTGATCGTGCTCGCCGCGCTCGCCGGCTATCTCGGCTCCAAGGAAGTGGCCGACAACCTCGCAAGCCTGCTGCTCGATACCTGGCCGCAGCAGGTTGCCGGCCCGCTGACGCGTGAAATCCACAATGTGGTGGGCACGACGCGTGGCGGCGTCCTGACCATCGGCGTGGTGTTGTCGATCTATTTTGCGGCGAGCGGCGTCGACAGCCTGCGCATTGCGCTCAATCGCGCATACAACGCGAAAGAGACACGCCAATTCTGGCTGCTCAAGCTTGAGTCGATCGCCTATGTGCTGGTCGCGGCATTCGCGCTGCTGGCGCTCGGATTTCTGATCGTGCTCGCCCCGCTGGCGTTCGCCACCTGGGTCAAGTACGCCCCGTGGCTGGCGCCGCTGGAGCAGCAGTTCACCTGGTGGCGCTACGGCATCGCCGGCACGGTCATCGTGATCGCGCTGGTGGTCGCGCACAAATGGCTTCCGGCCGGCCGGCGAAGTTTCGCCGACATTGCGCCCGGCGTCATCGTCACGCTGGTGCTGTGGCTCGCGGCGGGCGTCCTGTTCGGGCGCTATCTCGCCGAGTTCGCCAACAACTACGTCACGATGTACGCGGGACTCGCTTCGGCGATGGTCGCGCTGGTTTTCTTGTACTGGACTGCCACGATTTTCGTGTACGGCGGCGAACTCAATGCCGCGATCATACACCGGCGTGAGCGCAGGCTGGCGGAAGAGCGCGCCGCGCGTGAAGCCGCGGCGGCTGAAGCGGCGCTGCGCCAGCAAAGCCTGTTCGCAAAAACCATGCGCTGGCTCGGGTACGAGAAGCGGCGGCGGTGAATTTCTTTCCGCCGTCTCGCGAAAGCGGGGACCCAGTGCTTTGGCCAATAACTGGATGCCCGCTTTCGCGGGCATGAGCGGGATTGGCTTACCCCTGCACCGAGAACCCGCCATCGACCGGGATCGCCGTGCCGGTGACGAAGTCGGACGCCGCGCTCGCCAGAAACACCGCGATCCCGGCAAAATCCGAAGGCTGGCCCCATCGCGCCGCCGGCGTGCGGCCGAGCACGCGCTCATGCAGCCCGGCCACCTCGCGCCGCGCGTTTTTGGTGAGGTCGGTATCGATCCAGCCCGGCAGCACCGCGTTGACCTGGATGTTGTCCTTCGCCCATGCGGTCGCGCAGGCGCGGCCGAACTGCACGATGCCGCCCTTGCTCGCCGCATAGGCCGGCGCAAAGCCCGCCGCGAAGATCGACATCATCGATCCGATGTTGATGATCTTGCCGCTGCCGTTCTTCTTCATGTGCGGATATGCGGCATGCGAACACACGAACGCGCTGGTGAGGTTCGTGTCGATCACGGTGCGCCATTCCGCCGCGCTCAGCTGATCCGGGGCTTTGCGGATATTGACGCCCGCATTGTTGACGAGGACGTCGAGCCTGCCATGCGTTCTGGCGGCGCCGTCGATCAGCGCGCGGCAGGACTTTTCATCCATGACATCGACGTTCGCGAACTCGGCCTTGCCGCCGGCGCGCACGATTTGCGTCACCGCCGCTGCGCCTTTGGCGGCATTGCGTCCGGCCAGCACGACCGTCGCGCCGGCAGCAGCCAGGCCTTCGGCCATGCCAAGCCCGATGCCGCCATTGCCGCCGGTGACGATGGCCACCCGGCCGGTAAGGTCGAACAAGCGCATCCCCGCCTCCTTTCCCGGCACAAGTGCCTGGCCCGGATTTTTGGTTGAATGTCCTATTGAAGCACGCATTGCGAGCAATGTAGAATAGCACAGCGTGAGTGCGTCCAGCCGCGGGGGGAAGCCATGGCGTCGCAGTCGTTTGCATCCGATTACGCGCCGGCGCGCGACGTGCCGCGCGCTGAGCGCAATTTCTTCGATCTCGTCGGCCCCGCGCTGGTGGAGCAGCCGCTCGCATTCCTGTGCGGTGACCGCGAGTATCGTTTTGGCCTGACGCCCGAGCGGACGGTCGTGCGGGTGCACGACCCGCGCGTGTTCGACGATATGCTCACCGGCGGAAACCTTGGACTCGGCGAAGCGTATGCGGACGGAAAGATCGAGGTCGTGCACGGCACCCTCGAGGGACTGATCGTTGCGCTGATCCGCGCCGACGCCGAGAAGTATGTGCGCGGCAATCCCTTGAGCATGCTCCGGGTGGCGGCCATTCACCTGGGCAACCTGTTGCGCAGCCGCGAGCGCAACGTTCAGGCCCACTACGATCTTGGAGCGGAGTTGTTCGAGGCCTGTCTCGACGACAGCCTCGCCTACTCCTGCGGTTACGCATTCTCGGCGGACGATGCGCTTGCCGATCTGCAGCGGCAGAAATTCGACCGCATCTGCCGCAAGCTGCGGCTCAAGCCGGGCGAGCGGCTGCTCGACATCGGGTGCGGGTTCGGCGGGCTGCTGATCCACGCCGCAAAGCATCATGGCGTTCGCGGGATCGGCATCACGCTGAGCAACGTACAGCTCAAGAGAGGCAAGGAGCGGCTCGCCGCCGAACGCCTTACCGACAGGATCGAGATCGTGTTTGCCAGTCACGAACGGCTGCCCGCCGGCCCGTATGACAAGATCGTCAGCGTCGGCATGTTCGAGCACCTCAAGCTCGGCGACTACCCGACGTTTTTCCGCAACATCAAAAGCGCGCTCGCCCCCGAGGGGCTCGGGCTCGTGCATACCATCGGCTGCGCGACCGAGCACAATCCGCGCGATGCATTCATGCAGAAGTACATCTTCCCCGGCGGCCGGACCCCCACGCTCTCGGAATTGGCGACCAATATCGAGCGATGCGACATGCCGATCCTGGACGTCGAAAACATGGTGCGCCACTATGCGCCCACGACGCGCCGCTGGCTCGAGAACTTCCAGCGCAACTACCACAAGCTCGACCACGAGAAGTACGACGCGCGTTTCAAGCGTATCTGGGAGTACTACCTGGCCTGCGGCGCCGCGGCTGCCACCGCATCGCCAGCCGCCCTCTGGCAGGTGCTGTTTGCCAACAGCCACAAACTGGATACTCCGTTCCAGCGCGTTTGATTGACGCTGGCGGCGGTCACCTTGCCGTCGCGGTATGGGCGGGCGCGCGTTACCTGCTAGGATTGCCGTGCGCAACACACGCCGGTCCGCATGAATTTCGATGAAGCCTTGAAGCGCCACCTGCCGCGTATCTGGTTCCGCTTCAAATTCCTCAAGTACAAATATCTCAAGCGCGGTGAGGCTGAGCTTCGGCTGATCCGTCATCTGATCGAGCCGGGCGCAACCGCCATCGATGCCGGCGCGTCGATCGGCATCTACGCGGCCGAGATGGCGCGCTATGCCGGCAGGGTGCTGGCCTTCGAGGCCAATCCGGAGGTCGCAGCGTTTGCCCGCAGGGTCGCGGCCGGCAACGTCGAGGTGATCAACGTGGCGCTCTCGTCGGCAACGGGACGCACCACATTGACGGTGCCGGTGAATGCCAAGGGCCGCGCCGTCACGGAGCTTGCCAGTATCGTGCCGAAGGAATCCGGAACGGGAATCGCCATCGGTGTCGAGACGCGGCGCCTCGACGATTTTGCGGTTGCGAATTGCAGCTTCATCAAGATCGACGTCGAAGGCCACGAGGAGGCTGTGCTCGACGGCGCCTCGGCGCTGATCGCGGCGCAACGCCCGGTGCTGATGATCGAGCTGGTCGAGGCGTTCAACCCGGGCGTGGTCGCGCGGCTCACCGAACGCTATGCGGCCATGTCCTACACCGTCTTCTTTTCGAAACACGGCCTCAAGCCGATCGCCGAGTTCGACGCGGCCCGCGACCAGGACGAGGCGCTGATGCCGAGCCGCGAATACGTCGCGAATTTTTTCTTCATTCCTCAGGAGAAATGCGAGCGCCTACTGGCGCGCCTCTAGTCCGCTTGTCCCCGCGAAAGCGGGGACCCAGGGCCAGGAAAGAGAACGGGATGCCCGCCGGAGCCTGTGCTCGGGCGGGCGGAAGCCCGACCCGAGTACGGGCATGAGCGGAGGGCTTACCTCTCCTCTCCGCGCTCCATCGCATCGTCGAGCGTGCGGCAGCCGGGGCGCGGCGCGTTCACCAGCACCGCCATGTTGCCGGGCGGATGCTGGTTCTTCCACATCATCTGGTGCGCGGCCGGGATCTTGTCCCAGGTGAACACCTTGCTCATGCACGGATCGATGCGGCGGTCGAGCACGAACTGATTGGCGGCGCTTGCCTGCTTGAGGTGCGCGAAGTGCGAGCCCTGAATGCGTTTCTGGCGCATCCACACATAACGCGCATCGAGCGTGAGGTTGTAGCCCGTGGTGCCGGCGCAGAACACCACCATGCCGCCGCGCTTCACCACGAGGCATGAGACCGGGAAGGTTTCCTCGCCCGGATGCTCGAACACGATGTCGACGTCGCGTTTGCCGGTGATCTCCCAGATCGCCTTGCCGAACTGGCGCGCTTCCTTGAGCCAGGCGGTGTATTCGGGCGTGTTCACTGTGGGCATCTGGCCCCAGCACTTGAATTCCTTGCGGTTGATCGCGCCCTTGGCGCCGAGGTTGAAGACGTACTCCATCTTCGAGGCGTCGGAGACGACCGCGATCGCGTTCGCGCCCGAGGCGGCGACCAGCTGCACGCCGAACACACCCAGGCCACCGGATGCACCCCAGATCAGCACGTTGTCGCCCGGCTTGAGCGTGTGCGGCGCATGGCCGAACAGCATGCGGTAGGCGGTCGCCAGCGTGAGCGTGTAGCAGGCCGACTCTTCCCAGCTGAGATGCTTCGGCTTTTCCATCAGCTGGCGTGACTGCACGCGGCAGAACTGGGCGAACGAGCCGTCCGGCGTCTCGTAGCCCCAGATGCGCTGCGAGGGCGAGAGCAGCGGGTCGCCGCCGTTGCAGTCCTCGTCGTCGCCGTCGTCCTGATTGCAGTGGACGATGACCTCATCGCCGACCTTCCAGCGCTTGACCTTCGCGCCGACCGCCCAGACGAGCCCGGACGCATCCGAGCCCGCGATGTGATACGGGTTCTTGTGCCCGTCGATCGGCGAGATCGGCTGGCCGAGGCCGGCCCAGATGCCGTTGTAGTTCACTCCCGCCGCCATCACGAGGACGAGCACCTCGTCGTCGGCAATCGGCCACGTCGGCAGCACCTCGATCTGCATCGCGGTTTCCGGCGGCCCGTGACGCTCCTTGCGGATCGCCCACGCGTACATCTTCTCCGGCACATGCCCGAGCGGAGGGATCTCACCGATTTCGTACAGCGGCTTGCGCTCGGCTTCTTTGGGCGCGGCCGTGCGAGGCGTGGTCAATTGCACCACAGTCGACATGCCGGGTCTCCCCACCGTTTCGGCGGCCAAAGTCTGCCGCAATTGATATTGCATTGCAACAGGCTACGCTGCGCTGCACAGAATAAGGTTTGACCACAGCAATTGTTCCAAAAAGCGGGTATGCGGCTGGCATCGGGGAACATCGCGGCGTAGCTTTCGTGCCGCGCGAAAGCGCCGAATCGTCATGCACGGGGAGGCATCACCATGGTCGAAAGTCTGATTGCTTGGCTGATCGTCGGAGCGATTGCGGGCTGGCTCGCGGGCCTGCTCGTGAAGGGTTTCGGTTTCGGGCTGGTCGGCAATATCGTGGTCGGCATCGTCGGCGCAGTGATCGCCGGCTACCTGCTGCCGCGGCTTGGCATCGGGCTCGGCGTCGGCATGGTCGCGGCCATCATCAATGCGGTGATCGGCGCCGTCGTCCTTCTGGTCATCATCGGATTGATCAGGCGGGCCACCTAGCGATACCCGGCCGGAAGGCGATTTGCCTCCCGGCTTTTTGCGGTGCACAATCGGCGCCAGCCGCGTTAAGAGCGCGGAAGTGGCGCCATGACCGAACCGACGCAACGCGACAAGCCCTGGATTTTCCGCACCTATTCGGGGCATTCGAACGCCGTTGAGTCGAACGCGCTCTATCGGAAAAACCTCGCCAAGGGGCAGACCGGCCTCTCGGTCGCGTTCGATCTGCCGACCCAGACCGGCTACGACTCCGATCACATTCTGGCGAAGGGCGAAGTCGGCAAGGTCGGCGTGCCGATCTGCCATCTCGGCGACATGCGGGCGCTGTTCGAGCAGATCCCGCTCGCCGACATGAACACCTCGATGACCATCAACGCGACGGCCGCCTGGCTGCTCGCGCTCTACATCGCGGTCGCGGACGAGCAGGGCGCGCCGCGCACAAAACTGCAAGGCACGACCCAGAACGACATCGTGAAGGAATATCTCTCGCGCGGCACCTACGTGTTTCCGCCCGCACCGTCGATGCGGCTGATCAAGGACACGATTTTGTTCACGACGGCGGAGCTGCCGAAGTGGAATCCGATGAATGTCTGCTCCTACCATCTGCAGGAAGCGGGAGCGACGCCGGTGCAGGAATTGGCCTACGCGCTTGCGACCGCAATCGCGGTCCTCGACACCGTGAAAGCCTCCGGCGAGGTCGCGCCGGACGCGTTCGGCGAAGTGGTCGGGCGGATTTCGTTTTTCGTCAACGCCGGCCTGCGCTTCGTCACCGAGATGTGCAAGATGCGCGCGTTCTGCGAATTGTGGGACGAGATCACGCGCGACCGCTACGGCGTCACCGATCCCAAACAGCGGCTGTTCCGCTACGGCGTGCAGGTCAACTCGCTCGGGCTGACCGAGCAGCAGGCGGAAAACAACGTCTACCGCATCCTGATCGAGATGCTCGCGGTGACGCTCTCGAAAAACGCACGCGCGCGTGCCGTGCAGCTTCCCGCCTGGAACGAGGCGCTCGGCCTGCCGCGCCCGTTCGACCAGCAATGGTCGCTGCGCATGCAGCAGATCCTCGCCTACGAGACCGACCTGCTGGAGTACGGCGACATCTTCGATGGCTCCGCCGAGATCGCGCGCAAGGTCGAGGAGCTCAAACGCGAAGCACGCGACGTTCTGTCCGATATCGAGAAGCTCGGCGGCGCGATTGCGGCGGTCGAGATGGGCTACATGAAGGCGCAGCTGGTCGAGAGCAATTCCAGCCGCGTGGAAGCGATCGAGCGCGGCGAGCAGATCGTCGTCGGCGTGAACAAGTTCATCGAGGGTGAGCCGTCGCCGCTTTCGACCGGCGAAGGCTCGATCCTCACCGTGCCGCCGGAAGTCGAGGCCGAGCAGATCGAACGGCTCAACGCATGGCGCGCCGCGCGTGACGCCGATGCCGTCAAGATGGCACTGCGCGCATTGCGCGAAGCGGCGGCGTCGGGGCGCAATATCATGCCGCCCTCGGTCGCGGCCGCGAAGGCGGGCGTCACGACGGGCGAGTGGTCCCTGGTCCTGCGCGAAGCGTTTGGGGAGTACCGCGCACCGACCGGGATTGGTCGGGCGGCTCGCAATGAAAGCCCGGCGCCGGACGACGTGCGCGCCGGCATTGATCGCGTCTCGAAGAAGCTCGGCCGGCGCCTGAAATTTCTGGTCGGCAAGCCCGGCCTCGACGGCCATTCCAACGGCGCCGAGCAGATCGCGGTGCGCGCGCGCGATGCCGGCATGGACGTGGTCTATCAGGGCATTCGCCTGACACCGGCCGAGATCGTCTCAACCGCGCGCGAGGAGCGCGTCCACGTGGTCGGACTCTCGATCCTGTCCGGCTCGCACGTGCCGCTGGTGAGGGACGTCGTCGCGCGCATGCGGGAGGCGGGCTTGACCGATGTGCCGGTGATCGTCGGCGGCATCATCCCGCCGGAGGACGCCGCCACGCTGAAGGCGGCGGGCGTCGCCGCCGTCTACACGCCGAAGGATTTCGAGCTCAACCGCATCATGGCCGACATCGTACGCATCGTGGACACGAGCGCCGACGAGGCGGCGTGAATCGCGCGGTGAAAGTCAGAGAGCGAGTTGCGTCCGGACCGCCTCTTCGATCGCTTCCATCTCGTTGTCGGTCACTCGCCCGATTCGCTCGCGCAGACGCCGTTTGTCAGCCGTCGAAATCTGATCTGCCATCGTCTTGTTGGGACGGCCTGCGACCTGCACGAGTGCCTCCGACTGGTAGATTCGGCGCACACGGGGTGTCAGCGGCACGACTTGTACGCGGTTAAGAATTGCGTTGGTCTCGTCGTTCGATACGACGACAGCGGGGCGCGTCTTCCGAATCTCGCCACCGACGGAGAACTCGAACACCGTCCACCAAATGTCACCGCGACGGATAGCCGGGCCAGCCACTGAAATCCTCATCGTCAAGCGTCTCGCCCATGTTGGACTCGATCCACTCGCGCGCCTCTTTTTCGGCTTCCTCGTCCGCGGCCATCTCGCGATAACCGTCCGCGAGCGAGCCTCGGAAAACTTCGGGCTGTTCCACAACATGCTCCCGCGCGATATCGTCGATGAACCGGCTGATCTTGCGGCGGCCAATGCGGCGGTGCAGGCCTTCGTAGACCTCATCCGACACCGTAATGGTGAGCTTCTTCGTCATATCACGCGCCCTCGTCGGCCAACTTCCTGATCAGCCTCGCCAGCGCTGCGGGACTCACCGGCTTTGCCAGGAACGCATTCATCCCTGCGACAAGCGCGGCTGCCTCCTCACCGGTCCCCGCATGGCCTGAAATGCCGATGACCGGCACGCTCGCCGTATTGCCGCGCAGCGCGCGGATCGCGCGTGTCGCCGCGAGCCCGTCCATCACCGGAAGCGTCACGTCCATCAGCACCAGATCATAGCCGCCACGATCCACCGCCGCGACCGCGGCTTCTCCGGTGCCGGCAAAATCGACGCGATGGCCAAGCTCGGTGAGGATCGTGTTGAGAACGACGCGCGCATAGGGATTGTCCTCGGCGCACAGCACGCGCAGGCCTCTCGTACTCCCGTCCTGCTTCGTCGTCCTGCTTGCATGACCGGCCGAGGCGCCCGCAGGAGCTTCGGCCAGCGTCACTGTCAGCCGGAACGTGCTGCCGCGCGCCGCAACACTGCGCACCGTGAGATTGCCGCCCATCGCCTTGGCCAGCCGCCGCACGAATGCAAGGCCGAGACCGGATCCGCCGTAGCGTTGCGCGACGGCCGCACTGGCCTGACTGAACGGCCGGAACAGCCGTCCGATCTCCTGTTTCGAAAGCCCGATGCCGCTGTCCGTGACCGTGAAGCTCAGGCGATGGCGACCGCGTGGCGCAGGCGCAGCAGTGACTGCGAAGGCAACCTCTCCGCGCTCGGTAAACTTCACCGCGTTATCGACGAGATTCTCCAAAGCGGCGCGCAGCCGTACCGCATCGCCGATCGTCGATTCGGGCAGATCGTCCGCAATGCCAAGCGCGGTCGCAAGCCCCTTGGCTTCGGCGCGGGCGCGCAAGGTGGCGCCGAGCGCTTCGGCCAGCGCGCGCGGCCGGAACGGCTCCTCGCGCAGCACCAGTCCGCGCCGGTCGGCGCGCACGCCGTCGACCACCAGTGTGGCGAGCGCGGCGAGATGTTCGGCCGCGCCTTTCACCTGGTCCGCCCACCGCCGCTCGCGCTCGGGCAGATCCGCCGCCGCGATCAGTTCGCTCAGCGCCAGGATGCCGTTGAGCGGCGTGCGGATCTCGTGGGCCAGCATGGCGAGCGCGGTCTCGACCGCATCGGGACGCACGGCACGGCGCGCACGCGCCACTTTCCGCCGCTTCCTGGCGGCCTTCGCACTCCCGACCTTACCCATCCCACGTTCCAGCCCACCGCCAGAATGGCACGGGCGGCCGAACCGGCCAATCAGCGCAAGCACAAATGTCGGATTATTGACCGGATAATGTCGCAGCAGCGGCTGCCTCAGGCGAGCCCGATCATGCGGCGGATATCGGCCGGCGTTCTGCCCTGTCGGCGCAGCTCGCGCAGGGCGGTCGCCCGCGTCGACTTCGACAGTTTGTGCCCCTCGGCGTCGAGGATCAGGCGGTGGTGATGATAAAGTGGAGGCGGCAGTCCAAGCAGCGCCTGTAACACGCGGTGCACACTGGTTGCCTGGTAGAGGTCCTGCCCGCGCACCACGTGGGTGACGCCCTGCAATGCGTCGTCGACAACGACCGATAAATGATAGCTGGTTGACGTGTCCTTGCGGGCAAGCACCACATCGCCCCACTTTTCAGGCTGCGCCATCAGGGTGTCGTGTTCCTGGTGCGGGTCGGTCCCGATCTCGACCCAGGTGAGCGCCCCCGTGCGGTTCAGCGCGCCGCTCATGTCGAGCCGCAACGCGTACGGCTCGCCCGCCGCGATGCGGCTGGCGCGCTCGTCGGGTGAAAGCTGCTTCGACATGCCGGGATAGAGCGGGCTCCCGTCCGGATCGTGCGGCCAAGGCGCACCCGTGTGCTGCGCGATGTGACGCGCGATCTCGGCACGGCTCTCGAAGCCCGGATAAACGAGACCTTGCGCCTCGAGTTTCCCCAGCGCTTGCGCGTAGGCGTCGAGGTTGTCCGACTGCCGCCGTACCGGCTCCTCCCAGCGGATTCCAAGCCAGGCGAGATCCTCATAGATCGCCTGCTCGAACTCCGGCCGGCAGCGGGTCGCGTCGATATCCTCGATGCGCAGCAGGTAGCGCCCGCCGAGCGACTGCGCCATTTCGAAATCGATCAGCGCCGAGAGCGCGTGGCCGAGATGGAGGTAGCCGTTCGGGCTCGGTGCGAAGCGCAGGACGGGCTGCATGGTCGCGATTGTCGTTGCAGCCGCGGCGGACGGCAACTAGTTCTCGGTGGCCGTGTCAACCCACATCCACACCGAGACCGATCTCGACGCCGCCATCGCGGCGCTTGTCGCCGCCGATCCGCGCTGGGCGCCGATCGCGGCGCGCACCGGGCGGCCGCCGTTGCGCCAGCGGGAGGGGGGGTTCGCAGGACTTGCGCAGATCATCGTGTCGCAGCAGGTCTCGGTCGCGAGCGCCGCAGCGATCCATGGCCGCCTCGTGGCGATCGGCGATCCGTTCGGCCACTTGAGCGTGCTGCGTGCGCGCAAGGACCGGCTGCTGCGTGTCGGCCTGTCGAACGCCAAGATCAAGACGCTCAAGGCCATCGCGAAGGCCATCGCGTCTGGCGCCATTGACCTTCACGCGCTTGCCGATCTGCCCGCCGACGACGCGCATGCGGCGCTGGTCGCGCTGCACGGCGTCGGCCCATGGACCGCCGACCTCTATCTGCTCGCCTGCATCGGGCACGCCGACGCGTGGCCTGCCGGCGACCTCGCGCTGCAGGAAGCAGCGCGCGTGGCTTTCGATCTGCGCACACGTCCGACCGCGAAGGAAATGGGACCGCTGGCCGAACCATGGCGTCCCTATCGGGCCGTCGCGGCGCGGCTGTTGTGGAGCTACTATCGGGCGATGAAGAACCGCGAAGGCGTGCTGGTCACGCCACCGGCGAAGCCGGCCAAATCCAGGAAGAAGCGAAGCGCGAATGGCCGATAACCTCGACGGTCCGCGGGTCGCGCCGAAGAACGGTCCGGCACGCCAGCTCGTTGTGTTCGTGCACGGCTATGGCGCCGACGGCAACGACCTGATCGAGATCGGCCGCGCCTGGCAAGCATTCCTGCCTCAGGCCGCGTTCGTCTCACCGCATGCGCCGCGCCCGTGCGGCCAGGCGCCGATGGGACGCGAATGGTTTCCCCTGACGTTCCGTAACCCGACCGAGCGCTGGGATGGCGTCAACGCCGCCGCGCCCGGCCTTGAAAGCTTCCTCGACGCCGAGCTTGCGCGCCACAACCTCCCGCCGTCCGCGCTGGCGCTGGTCGGCTTTTCCCAAGGCACCATGATGGCACTGCATGTCGGCCTGCGCCGCGCGGTCGCGCCGGCGGCGATCGTCGGCTATTCGGGGATGCTGATTCTCGAAGGGGATACGGATGTCGATGGTTACAAGCCGCAGATCCGCTCCCGTCCGCCGGTGCTGCTGATCCATGGCGATTCGGACGAACTCATCCCGGTGCAGGCGCTGATGCACTCGACACAGGCGCTGGCCGCACTCGAGATTCCCGTCGAGTGGCACATTTCGGCAGGGGTCGGGCACGGAATCGACGACGAAGGCCTGCGCCATGGCGGCGAATTCCTGGTTCGGCGGTTCAAATCGCGTGTGACGGCATAACCCCCTCACCCTGCTTCACAATCCCGTCACGGTCCCTGTAGACTATCGGCGTCGCCGCGCTGCGGCATGAGAAGACGGGAAGAGCCTTGAACGCGCACGTGCCCAACAGCGGATGGCCCGCCTTGGTCCTCAACGCGGACTTCCGCCCGCTGAGCTATTACCCTCTGTCGCTGTGGTCGTGGCAGGACGCCATCAAGGCCGTCTTCCTCGAGCGGGTGAACATCGTCGCGCAGTACGACAAGGCGGTGCACTCGCCGAGCCTCGAGATGAAGCTGCCGAGCGTGGTGTCGCTCAAGACCTACGTGAAGCCTTCGACCCATCCGGCGTTCACGCGCTTCAACGTGTTCCTGCGCGACAAGTTTTCCTGCCAGTTCTGCGGTACGCGCGACGAGCTCACCTTCGATCACCTGCTGCCGCGTTCGCGCGGCGGGCACACGGTGTGGGACAACGTCGTCGCGGCCTGCTCGCCGTGCAATCTGCGCAAGGGCAACATGACGCCGGACGAGGCCGGCATGTACCCCTCAGAGATGCCGTTCCAGCCGAGCGTGCAGCACCTGCACCGCAATGGCCGGCTGTTTCCGCCCAACTATCTGCACGATAGCTGGCTCGACTATCTCTATTGGGATACCGAGCTGGAGCCGTAATCTTTCGCGGCTCTTGCGCCCCACAGTGCGATCGCGGCGAGCGCAACCGAGATCAGCGCGTTGTAGCCGGCAAGCGAGAGCCCGAGAAAGCGCCACGCCGCCTCGTCGCAACGCACCACCACGATCGTTTTCAGCCGGTCCAACAACCCGCCCGCAGGTCCGAGCTCGGCCGCGCCGGAGCATTCCGCGGGCCCGGGCCAGAGCTTCCATTCGACCCCGGCATGGAATGCGCCGAGATACGCGCCCCACAGCATCAGTGCGGCCAGCGCGATCAGCCCGCCGACGACAGCCGCGCGCGGCGCCTTGCGCCAGGCCGCGAGGGCGACCACCAGGGCCAGCGGAATGCCGATGTAATACGGCACGCGCTGCTCAAGGCAGAGCGGGCACGGCCTGAGTTTCAGGACCAATTCGAAGAACCACGCGCCCGCGATGACGGCGGCGCCGGCCAGCGCGATGACGAGCGCGGCCGTTGCAGCCGGATTTTTGCGCCAGGATGGCTGCGTTGCGCTGAGGTCACGAGAGGGAGCCAGCATGGCGGCTCACATAGCGCCCGCCGCCGCCCCTGTCGATTCCGCCGCCCGCGCCGAAGTATCAACAATCGTTGACCCGCTGCCCCTCGCCGTTATAGTCCGCAGCCCAAGCCCCTGTGGCGGAATTGGTAGACGCGCCTGACTCAAAATCAGGTGGTGGCAACATCGTGCTGGTTCGAGTCCGGCCAGGGGCACCAGTTCCAATCGGCGGACGTCAGACGGATCGGCGCCCCCCTCACACCCCCCTCGACACCAGCGTCTTGAGCAAGATCCGCAAATCGAACCACGGCGACCAGTTGTCGATGTAATAGAGGTCGTGGTCGACGCGCGCGCGCATCTTCTCGTCGGTGTCGGTCTCGCCGCGGAAGCCGTTGACCTGCGCCCAGCCGGTGATGCCCGGCAGCACGTTGTGGCGGCGCGCATAGAGCGCGATCTTGCGCTCGTATTCGCGGTTATGCGACAGCGCGTGCGGGCGCGGCCCGACCAGCGACATGTCGCCCTTGAGCACGTTGATCAGTTGCGGCAGCTCGTCGATGTTCCACTTGCGCAGAAAGCGCCCGACGCGGGTGACGCGACGGTCGTTGCGCGTCGCCTGACGCACCACGTCGCCGTCATCCAGCGTGGTCATGGTGCGAAACTTGATGATGCGGAATTCCTGCTGGTTGAAGCCGTAGCGGCGCTGGAAAAAGAACACCGGGTGCCCGCTCTCGAGCCAGATCGCAAATCCCACCACGATGAACAATGGCGCGAGCGCCATCAGCGCGCCGGCCGCGATGACGACATCGTAGGCGCGCTTCTGCGTGCGCTCGAACCAGGTGAGCGGCGCGCGCGTGAGCTGCAGGCTCGCCATCGGGCCGTGGCGGGCGATGCGCACATGCTCGAAGCGGTCGAGGATGCGTTCGGGGCCGAGATGGATTTCGACCGGCATCTTGAGGAATTCATCGACGCAGGTGTTGATCGTGCCGGTCTCCGACCAGGGCGTCACGATATAGACGGCGTCGGGGCGCAGATTGCGCGCGCTTTCGACCGCCTGGCGCAGGTCAGTCTCGAGCACCTGGCGGCGTTCCTCGCGCGAGGCAAACGACTCCAGCCGCGTCAGCGGCGCGACGCCGACCATGTGCAGCCCGAAACTCCATGGCTGGTAGCGCCGCACGAACCCCGAGATATCCTCGCCGGTGCCGATCAGGAACGCGCGCTGCGCCGTGACCAGGCCGACCTTGCTGCCGAGCACGATCGTGCGCACGAGCGCATAGCGGACGACGAGCAGTGCCGGCAGGCCGGCTGCGTAGAACAGCACCATCGAGCCGCGCGAATAGTCCTCCATCAGGCGCGTCAGGAACGCGAGCGCCAGCAGCGCGACGAACGTCACGTTCCAGTAATTGAACACGCGCCGCAGATGCGGACGGAACGCGAGGTAATGGGTGAGTTCGTACTCGCCGCGGAAAATGCCCGGCAACACAAACAGCCCGGCGGTGGTGATGCCGACGCCGATGAAGCTCGCGAGCGGCCCGGGGCCGCCATAGACGGCCAGGTGGTAGGCCGCCCCCATGAGCAGCGAGATGACGACGATCACCGTGGCATCGGCGAGCACCGCCATGGCGCTGACGGTGTGGCGCGCAAAGCCCGTCCGCCAGCGCGCGGGCTGCGCGGCGACAAGCAGGGGGTGGGGCATGAATGTCATGGCACAGCCTCGTCCCGGTCCGGGACAGCCTTTCGTGATCTCCGGTTGAGTGGGGCGAAAAGCGTGCCAGCGGCGCGCGGATGAATTTCCGGCCGTTGCGCGGGTTAATGTCGGGAAGGCTGTCTCGCGGCGGCACGCATGGACATTCGTTAATATGCCCTCGGTAAGCCTGGCCCGGGGGTTTCCTCCACGAGGTTTGACGCATGACGACGCGCAGGTTGTTTCAGGCGATCGGCTGGCTGTGCGTCCTCGCCGTTATTGCGCTCTCGCTTGTCAGCCCGGCGCTGCGCCCGGTCACGTTCCTCCCGCACAGTCTGGAGCATGCGGCGATCTTCGCCGTTACCGGGCTGGCGCTCGGCCTCGGTTATCCGGGCGGCCTCGCGCGCCACGCCGCGATGCTGGTGATCTTCGCGGCCGCAATCGAGCTTGCGCAATTCTATGCGCCCGGGCGACATCCGCGGATGATCGATTTCGTCGTCGATGCGCTCGGCGCCTGCGCGGGCGCGGCGCTGGCAGCGGTAATAACAAGAAACCGGTCAGTTTGATCCCGCTCATGCCCGCGAAAGCGGGCATCCAGTTCTTCTAATTCTGTTGAAAGCACTGGGTCCCCGCTTCGCGGGGACGAGCGGAAGGCAAGGTTAAAGCGGCGCGAACAGCCTGACCTCGATGAGCCAGCCGATCCAGATGCTCGGCGCGAGAAACAGCCCGAACGGCAACTTGACACTCGGGTCGACCGTGCGGCGCCCTCTGTAGTATCGCACGCCGAACACCGCAATCGCGCTCAACGCGGCGATCTCGATCGCGATCGGCATCGTCGTCCAGTCGAGCCAGGCGCCGGCCATACCCGCGAGCTTGACGTCTCCGAGGCCGATGCCGTCACGCCCGCGCAGCCGCCGGTAGGCTTCGCGCAGCGCGAGAAACAGCAGCGCCAGCGCGGCGCCGCGCAGCAGCGCAACTCCAACCGCCTCCCACATGGCGAGGGGGGCTTCGCTCGCGGCATTCACCAGCGCGAGCGCGAGCCCGGCGGCGGTAAGCTCATTCGGAATGATGAACCAGCGCGCATCGATCACGGCGATCGCGATTGCGACCAGCGCGAGCGCGGCGCCGAGATAACCGGGCAGCCCGGGCGCCGCCGCCACGCTCGCAACGCAGGCCGCCAGCGCCGTGGCGCCAGCGATCCCAACGGCGAGCGGCCGCTCCCGCCACACCGTGAGACGGCCGACTACCGTGATGCGCGGCATTGTCGCTATTTCCGCATGTAGCGCGGGTCGGTCGTGCCGAGACGCCCTTGCAGCTTGGTGCGCATCTCCTCGGCAACGCGCATCGCGTCGACGCCGTCGCGGATGATCTGCGGGCGGATGAAAATGATCAGCTCGGTGCGCTGTTTGGTCTTGTTGGTGTTGCCGAGCAGGTCGCCGAGTGGCAGCTGGTCGATGATGGGAAGGCCGGTGCGCTGCTTGTCGGAGCGCTCGCTGATCAGGCCGGCCAGCAGCACGGTCTGGCCGCTTGCGACCGCGATCGAGCTCTTCACCCGGCGCTGCGACACCGTCGGCGTCAGGCTGCCGGCGCTGCCGGCCGCGACGTTGGAGATCTCCTGCTCGACATCGAGCAGCACGTTGCCATTGGCATTGATGCGCGGCACGACCCGCAGGATCACGCCGGTGTTGCGATAGTCGATGGTGTTGACGACCGGCGCGCCGGTGCCAGAGAGCACGGTCGCGCTCGCGGTTGCGACCGGCACCTGGTCGCCGACCTGCAAGGTAGCGACCTGGTTGTCGAGCACGACCACCGACGGCGTCGACAGCACCTTTACGTCAGAGACCGCGCGCAGCGCATTGAGGATCAGGTTCGGCTGGCTCTCGGGACCGAGCAGAAAATTGAAGCCGGGCAGCGTGCGCGCGAGAATCGCGGTTGTGCCGGCCGTGATCAGTCCGGACCCCTTGTCGGGATGCGCGCCGACGTCCTGGCTGGAAAGGAAAGCCTGCACGCCGTAATTCAGGTTCTCGTTCAGCGTGATCTCGGCGATGGTCGCATCGATCGACACCTGGAGCTGCGGCCGGTCGAGCTGCTTCAGCGTCTGCTCGATCACGCGATAGCTTTCCTGATTGGCGTAGATGAGCAGGGTGTTGTTGACCGCGTCCGCCGTGATGCGCACGCCCGGCAGGATCGAGCCCTGGCCGGCCTGCCCGCCGCCTCCGAACGCGCCGCCGCCGAGCCCGGCACCCGCGCCGGGAGTGACGCCCGCGCGTCCGAACGGTCCGCTGCGGCTCGCCACGATATCGTTCGCGCCGCCGGCCTGCGCGGGGATCGCCGGGCTGGTCGTCGCGCCGCTCAGCCGCGAATCCGCCGACGACCCGCCCGGCTGCACGCGCGCGCCGCCGATGCGCAGGCCGCCCTGCTGCGCGACGTCGCTGGTGCTGGTCAGCAGGCCCGCACCCGGCGCGATCTGATTGGTGGCGCTGTCGATCGCCCCGCCGGAGCGGCCACTCCCGAAGATATCGGTCAGCAATTGCGCCATCTGGCGCGCATCGCCGTAGCGCACCTGATAGACCTTCACGCCCGTGCTTGCGGTGTCGGACTTGTCGAGGCGGGCGATCCAGGTCGCGGCGGTCTTCAGCAGCGCCGGCTTCGAGCTGATCACCATGATGGCATTGAGCCGGGCGATCGGCTGCAGCTTGATCAAAGCCTGGCTCATGCCGCCTTCGCCCAGGTCCATGATGCGCTCGAGTTCGCTCATCACCGGCTCCGGCGTCGAGTTGCGCACCGGATAGATGCCGACCGACTGGCCGCGCATCCAGTCGGCATCGAAGCTCAGCACGGTCTCGGCGGCGTTGCGCCGGTCCGGCCCGCTGCCCTGGATCAGCACGAGATTGCGCGAGGGCTCGACGCGCACGCTGCCCGCCTTCGTGGCGAAACTGTCGAGCAATTTGCCGAGCGTCGTGGCCGACACGTACTGCAGCGGGATGACCGTCACGCCGTAGCCCGGCTCGCCGCGCGCCGCGGCGTCAACGCCGCCGCTGCCGACCGCTTCGGCGGCGGGGAGGATGACGTAGCCGCGCTTGTCGCGCACCAGCGCCGCGCCGCTCAACCGCAGGGCGCTTTCGAGGACGAACAGCAGGTCGCCCTTCGGCACCGGCCGCCCCGAGGCGAGCGTAACCGTGCCCTGCACGCGCGGATCGATGATGTAGCCGATGCCAAGGATGTCGCCGAGCACGACCTTGGCGACACCGGTGACCGGCGTATTCTCGAAATTCAGCTCATACCCGTCGCCGCTCGCCGCGGGCTGCGCGCCGATCACGCGGGACAGGTCGGTCCCGGCGCTCGCCTCGCCGAGATAGGTCGAGGACGGCACGCCGCCCGCGCGGCCGGTCGAGACAGTGCCCGCCGGCTGCGGAAAGCGCGGCAACAGATCGATCGAGCGCACCTTGTCGAAGACATCGGGCTCGCGGCGCTGATCTTCATTGTAGAGGACGTTGCAGGCGGCGGTGACGAGCGCCACCAGGCAAAACAACGGGATGAGCCTTCCGCCCGATACGGATCGAAATCGCCGCTGCGGCCAACGGATGTTACGCACCGCCCCACCCGAATTATTATGCGCGGCTACAGCCCGCTAACTCTTTGTAACCTAACGCAGAGTCGAACGCGGGCAAATTGACACCGTTGCTTATTGTATGATAAATATTGGGGAACCTGTCAAGCAGCCAATTCTATTCTATGTACAGTGCAGACATGGACTAATTCGTCGCGTGGGGACGTCCATGACTACAAATGTTCTAGACGAATTTGTGAAATACTTAGGTGAGCGGCATTTCAATGCTGCGGACTTACTGTCAAAACTTAATTCCGTGCCCCGCCACAATGGCGAGAAAACGCTCCGAGACCTTTGGGAAGCGAGCGATATCTCGGCGAACGACTTTGCCGAGGACGTGGCACAGTTCTACCGGGTACCGCGGGTCGGCCTGCCGCAGTTGATCGCCGCTCCGACGCTCGCCCCGCAGTTCTCGCGCCGCTTCCTGCGCGAGACGCTGGTCTTCCCCTATCAGGGTGCCGACGGCTCCTGCCGGCTGGTGCTCGCCGACCCGACGGATGTCGCGGCCGTGCGCGCCGCCGAAATCGTGCTCGGCCGGCCGGTCGAGGTCGAGGTCGGCTCGTATGAGGACATCGCCACGGTGCTGGCCAGGCGCCTCGGCGAGGACGACGAGGCCGCGCCCGACGGCGACGAGGCGACCTCGACCCGCGCCGACGACGACGTCGAGAGCCTGCGCGACCTCGCGAGCGGCGCGCCGGTCGTGCGCGCCGTCAACGATCTGCTCGAACGCGCCATGGAGCTGCGCGCAACCGACATCCACATCGAGCCGTTCCGCACCGGGCTGGTGGTGCGCATGCGGGTCGACGGCCTGCTGCGCGCCATTCCGACGCCGGCCGGCGTGCTCCCGGCCGCGCTGATCTCGCGCATCAAGATTCTCGCGGGGCTCAACATCGCGGAGCGCCGCCTGCCGCAGGACGGTGCCGCGCGCGTGCGCGTCGCCCGTTCCGAGTTCGACGTGCGCGTCGCCACCATGCCGACGCAGCACGGCGAATCCGCCGTCATTCGTCTGCTGCCGCGCGACCGCGGATTGCTCGAGATCGGCAAATTGGGGCTGCTGCCTCATGACGAGGCGCTGCTGCGCAAGCTGCTGCTGCTGCCGCATGGCATGATCGTGGTCACCGGCCCGACCGGCTCCGGCAAGACGACGACGCTCGCCACCATGATGTCGATCCTGAATGAATCGACGCGCAAGATCCTCACCATCGAGGATCCGGTCGAATACGAGATCCATGGCGTCAACCAGAGCCAGGTGAAACCCTCGATCGGGCTCACCTTCTCGAATGCGCTGCGCTCGTTTCTGCGCCACGACCCCGACGTCATCATGGTCGGCGAAATCCGCGACGCCGAGACCGCCAACATCGCGATCCACGCGGCGCTCACCGGTCACCTGGTGCTCACCACGCTGCACACCGAAACCGCCGCCGCCGCGGTGCCGCGCCTGCTCGACCTCGGAGTCGAAGGCTTCCTGCTCAAGTCGACCTTGCGCGCCGTGATCGCGCAGCGCCTGGTACGCCTGCTGTGCGAGCGCTGCCGCGTGGAAAAGAAACTCACCGCCGCCGATCTCGCGGCCGACCCGCGCTACGGCATGCTCGGCTTCAGGCCGGGCGAGAGCGTGTGCGAGCCCGCGGGCTGCGAACGCTGCGGCGGAACCGGCTATCGTGGCCGCTCCGGCGTGTTCGAGTGCCTGGAAATGACCGAGCCGGTGCGCAAGCTGATTGGCGCGAACACCGACACCGGCATGGTCGAGGAAGCAGCAGTCAAAGCAGGCATGACCACGATGATCGAGGACGCGGTCGCGAAATGCCGTGCCGGCGTCACCTCCGCGGCCGAAGTGCTGCGCGTCACGACGGTCAGGTAATGGAATTGCGATACCGCTTTTTCCGCTCGTCCCCGCGAAAGCGGGGAGCCAGTTCCTGGCCCCTGGATTCCCGCTTGCGCGGGAATGAGCGGAGTTCGTGATGCCCAATTTCCGTTACAAGGCACTGACCCAGGCCGGCGAGATCGTCACCGGCTCGATCACGGCGCCGACCGCGAGCGAAGTCGCGCGCCGCATCGAGTATCTCGGCCTCGTCCCGGTCGACACCGTCACCGAGGAGCGCGCCGAGAAGGCACAGAGCTTCTTCACGCTCGGCCAGCGCGCCAAGCCCGAGGACGTGACCGTGTTCACGCTCGATCTCGCGCTGCTGCTCAAAGCCGGCGCGCGGCTCGACGACGGGCTGGAGCTGCTCGCGGGCGACACCGATGTCGGCGGGCTGCGCCCGACCGTGTCCAAGATCCGCGCCGCCATCCTGTCGGGTGAAAGCTTCGGCGAGGCGCTGTCGCGCCATCCGCATCTGTTCCCGCCGATGTATGTCGCGCTGGTGCGGGTCGGCGAGGCGTCCGGCACGCTCGCCGAAATCCTCGAAGTGCTCGCCGCCGAACGCGCGCGCGCCGAAGCGCTGCGCCGCAAGCTCGGCGATGCGCTGCGCTATCCGGCCTTCGTGCTGCTCGCCGCCATGTCGGTGCTGCTGTTCTTCCTGCTGTTCGTGCTGCCGCAGTTCGCCGCCGTGCTGCGCGATTTCAATGCCAAGCTCGACCCGGTGGTGCTGATGTTCATCAGCGTCTCCGAATTCCTGCGCGCCCATGGCGACGTGCTTGCGATTGCGATTGCTCTTGGCGTCGTGGGCATCTGGCTGTTGATGCGACGGCCGAAACCGCGCGCCGCGATGATCTCGTTCCTGTCGCGGCTGCCGCTGATCAATCCGTTGCTGACCTATCACCGCACCACTTTGTTTTGCCGCAATCTCGGGGTTCTGCTCTCGAGCGCGGTGCCGCTGACCACGACGCTGCGCATCCTGGTGGACATGATGGCGACGACGAGCGACCGAGCGATCTGGACGCAGATGGTGGAGCGCGTGCGCCATGGGGGCAAGCTGTCGGACGCGCTGACCGACACCGCGACGATTCCCCCGATGGCGGTGCGTATGCTGCGGCTTGGCGAGGAAACCGGGCAACTGCCGATGCTCGCCTCACGCGTCGCGGAGTTCTATGAGGCAAAGCTGCAGCGCAGCCTCGATCGCATGGTCGGCATCGTCGGACCGGCTGCGATCGTCACCATCTCGATCATCGTCGGCGGACTGATCGTGTCGGTGATGACCTCGCTGCTTTCCGTCAGCCAGATTGTCGGGTGAGAATTCGTATGGGAACGGGCGGGCCTACGTCGCGGCGACTTCATCGCCGGGTGCGCAACCAACGCGGCTTCACGCTGGTCGAGCTCCTGGTCGTCATCACGATCATCGCGCTGATCATGGGCATCGTCGGTCCGCGCGTACTCAATTACCTCACCGAGTCGAAGGCGAAGGCCGCCAAGATCCAGATCGAAAGTTTTTCGAGCGCGCTCGACCTGTTCTTTCTCGACACCGGGCGCTATCCCAATACATCCGAGGGCCTCACCGCGCTGGTGCGGCGTCCCGGCGCCATCAACGCGTGGAATGGTCCCTACCTGAAAGGCGGCACCGTGCCGCCGGACCCTTGGGGCAACCAGTACGTCTATCGCTCGCCGGGGCAGCACGGGACCTACGACATCCTCTCCTACGGATCAGACGGAACAGAAGGGGGAACAGGCGCTGCGCAAGACATCACGAGCTGGCAACGCTAGCAGCATCGAGGGCTTCACGCTGCTCGAGCTCGTCTGCGTGATCGCGATCGTGTCGATGCTCGCCGCGATCGTGATCCCGGCGCTGCCGCGCGGCACATCGCGGGCGCGGCTCGAATCGTTCGCGATCGAAACCGCCGCGATGCTCAAGGCCGACCGCAATGCCGCAATCCGCAATCGCGTGCAGGTCGTCACGGAGGTCGACGCGCCGCAGCGCATCGTGCGCTCCGGCGTCACCGGCCGCGTCATCCGCGTGCCGGACGATGTCGCGTTCGACGCGCTGCTCGCGGCGCGCTGCAACCAGCGCCCGGCCGGGCAGACGATCCGTTTTTTCGCGTCGGGCATGTCGTGCGGCGGGGCGATCGCGCTGACGCGGCTCGGCGTCGGCTACGAAATCCGCGTCAACTGGCTCACCGGAGGGGTCGAGGTTGTTCCGCACGACCGCAGCTAGTGAAGCGCGCCTCGCTCCGCTCGTCCCCGCAAAAGCCGGGACCCAGTGCGGCACGCTTTCGCGTCGGCATATCCGTTGTTGGATTCCCGCTTGCGCGCGAATGAGGGACAGAAACAGCACCCGGGGCTTCACCCTGATCGAGGTGCTGGTCGCGCTGGCGGTCGTATCGGTCTCGCTTGCCGCGATCGGCTCGCTCATCGCCGTGACGACGCGCGGCGTGCGCTCGATCGGGCTGCATCTGACACTGGTCGAGACCGCGCGCGCGATCGTCACCGGGCTGCCCGGCCGCGACCAGCTCCTGCCCGGCAATATCGCCGGGGAGGCGGCGGGCCACCGGTGGCGCGTCGATGTGCTGCCGTTCTACGCGAACTTCATCGACCCGCAGGCGAGCAACTGGATCCCCGAGACGGTCGTGGTGCGGGTGCAATCTCCATCCGGTCCGATCCTGCAGGTCAACACGGTGAAGCTGCGCCGGAGGGTGGCCGAATGAGCCCGCGCCGATCCGCCACCGCCGGGTTCACGCTGGTTGAAGCGCTGCTCGCCACCGCGCTGATGGGCGCGATTCTCGCCGCGATCGCGACCGTGACGGCACAATGGCTTCCGAACTGGAACCGCGGCTTCACACGCGTGCAAAGCAGTGAAACGCTCGCCGCCGGGCTGGAGCGGATTGTCGCCGATCTCGCGGCCGCCGAGTTCGTCACCGCGGGCGCAGGCATTCGCCAGCCGGTTTTCGACGGCACCGAGTTGTCGGTGACCTTCCTGCGCACCGCGCTCGGACCGAATACGCGCCCCGGGCTCGAGCTCGTGCGCATCATGGAGATGGGCGGCGACAGGGGCCTCACGACGGTACGCACGCGCGCGCGCTTCCTGCCGACAGGGCGCGATGGCACGAGCGCGCAGCCGGCGCCGGGCAATCCGGTCGTGCTGGTACGCGCCCCTTACCGTGTGACGTTCTCCTATGCCGGCCCTGACCGCGTATGGCGCAACGTCTGGCGTGGCGAGGCCGAACTGCCCAAGGCGATCCGCGTGTCGCTGCGCGACGCCACCACCGACCGCGCGCTCTCCGTTTCCACGGCGACGCTGGTTCATGCCGAGATGCCTGCGGACTGCGTGGTCGCCGAGGTGATCGCCGACTGCCTCAACCCGCGGATTCCTCAGCCGCCGCAAAATCTCCCGCAACCGCGCAACTCCGGCTGAGCATGCAACCGTGCCTCTCACACCTTCCGTGCGTGCGCTCGCGAGAGCGCGGCTTCATCCTCGTGGCGGTGCTGTGGATCCTGACGGCGCTCGCGACGCTGGCGACGATCTTCTCAATGTACGTGATCAACACCGCGACCGCCTTCGCGGTGCACGACGAGCGGCTGCAGGCCGAAGGCCTCGCGCGCGCCGCGATCGAGCTTTCGGTCTACCAGGTCGCCGCCAGCACGCCGGCGCCCCTGTCGCGCGGAAGCTTCGCGTTCCGCATCGGCAACGCGACCGTCAACGCCGAGTTCATGGCCGAAACCGCGCGCATCGATCTCAACGCCGCACCGCGCGACCTGCTTGCCGGTCTGTTCGTGACGCTCGGCGCAACGCGTGCACAAGGCGAATACTACGCCGATCGCATCATCGGCTGGCGCAGTCCGCCCACCCCGGAAAATCCCGAGGCCGAGTCAGGCCTCTACCGTGCCGCCGGCCTGCCTTACGGACCGCGCGCCGCGCCGTTCCCGCATACCGGCGAGCTCGGGCTGGTGCTCGGGCTTCCCGATTTCATCGTGGAGCGAACGCTGCCGTTCGTCACCGTCTACAGCGGACAGCCGCAGATCAACATCTACAACGCCGCGCCGCAGGTCGTGGCCGCGCTGCCCGGAATGGACCCGCAACGCCTGAACGCGGTGCTTGTGCAACGCGAGGCGGGGCCGCAGAATGCCCAAGGACTGCTGGCGATGCTCGGTGCCGTCCAGACTCTCGCGAACACGCAAAGCAGCAAGGCGCTGCGGGTGACCGCCGGTATCGCGTTCGACAGCGGACAGCGCATGACGACGGAGGCGGTGATCTTCATCCTCGACAGCGGCACCGAGCCGTACCGCGTCCTGACGTGGCGCGACGACATGGACGACACGAGCGCACGGGTGGTTGCGCGATGACCGGCCTCTCCGCCATCACTGGGCTCTTCTCGCGCTGGATCGACAGCGCCGCTGGCGCGGTCGTCGCGGCTCTCGCTTCCCTCGCCAAGCGCAAGACCGTGCAGGTGATCGAGGAGGATGACGGCTCGTTCGTCATCCAGGCCGAGCGCAACTCACCCTCCGGTCTGCCGTTCGAGCGCATGCAGATCGCCGACGGCCAAATTGCCGGTTCTCACCCCGATGCCATCGCGGCGATGCTCGACGGCAGCCGCGCCGAGCTCGTGCTGCGCCCGGCGCGTGTGCTGTTCCGCCCGCTCGAGCTGCCGCAGCGCGCAACCGAATTTCTTGGCGGCGTGGTGCGCGCGCAGATCGACCGCCTGACGCCGTGGAGCGCGAATGACGCGGCGTTCGGCTGGAGCGAGCCGGCAGCCTCCGGTTCCGACCGGATGACGGTGACGGTCGCCGCAACTGCGCGCCCGCAGGTTCAGCCGCTGGTCGACGCACTGATCGGCGCCGGCGCCGAAGCCGTCACTGTCACCGCAACCCCGCCCGGTGCCGCGCCGATCACCGTGCTCGACTATCATGCGCCCGGCGCACTTGACTTTGCTCGCGTGCGCGGAGCTCTGGTCGCTGTGCTGATCGGCACTGGACTGCTCGCGGGTGTTTCGATGAGCGCCGCGGCCGTCGTCAGCGTCAGGTACGCCAGCGAGCAGGAGGAACTCGCGCGGCGGATTGCCGAGCGGCGCGCCGCGATCCGTATCGGGCAGGGCCCGCAGGCCGCAACGCCATTGCGCGCGCTGGAGCGCCGCAAGTATCAAAGCCCGTCGAGCGTGATCGTGCTCGAGGTGCTCTCGCAGATCCTGCCCGACCACACCTACGTCACCGAGCTGCGCATCGAGGGCGACAAGCTGCGGGTGATCGGCGTGACGCGCGATGCTCCCGCGCTGATCCGCCTGATCGAGCAGTCGCCGAATTTCACGCGCGCGACGTTCTTTGCGCCGACCACCAAAGGCCCGTCCGATCCGGGCGAGCGCTTCCATATCGAGGCGCAGATCGAACCAGTGTTTGCGTATCGCTCATGAGCACGACACGCCCTCGCCTCTCCACTACGCGTCCGTCGCTGGCGGTGCTCGGCTATGTGGCGACGGTCGTGGTGCTGCTCGCGATGGCGTGGTCCGGCATCACGGATATTCTCGACCGCCGCCAGTCCGTCGCCGCCGCGCGCGACCTGCTCGCGCAACTCGAAGGGCGCAAGGCTTCCCCGCTCGCCCCACGCAGCGCGGGCGGCGGCCAGGTCCCGACCGGCTCGCCATTCCTCGAAGGGCAGACACTGACCGTCGCGGGCGCAGCACTGCTGCAGCGCGTCGCCGATGCGGTGACGAAAGTCGGCGGCAACGTGCTCTCCTCGCAGGTCGACGTGCAGGGCGTGCAGGCGAAGGACGGCTTCGTCAACGTGTTGGCAAGCTGCGAGCTCGACCACGCCGCGCTGCAGCGCCTGCTCTACGACCTCGAAGCCGGCATGCCGTTCCTGTTCATCGAACAGATGGTGGCGCAGTCGCCGCAGACCGCGACGCCGCAGGAAGGCGGGCGCATGCGCCTGCTGCTTGCGGTCTCGGGGCGATGGCAGGGCGAGCGATGAAGCGCCTTTCAACCAGTCTCGTGCTCACCACCGCCTTGCTGGTCGGCATCGAGGCGCGCGGCGCCAATCCGCCCGGCGCCCTCGACCTGCCGCCGAGCAATGTCATTTCGGCGCCGGTCGACATCACGCCGGGTGCGCCGATGCGCGTCGAACGCAGCGAACCGAGCGGCAATCCGCTGTGGGCGGTCCCGCTTTCCGCGCTGACCGCAACGCGCGAGCGCCCGCTGTTCCTGCCTTCCCGCCGCGCCCCGTCTCCGGCCGTCGCCGGCACACCGGTCATTGCCGCACCGCCGCCGCAGCCGCCGGTCGAGGAGCAGCCCCCGCTGACGCTGGTCGGCGCAATCGCCAGCGAGACGGAAGGCTTTGCGGTATTCCTCGATCACGCGACCAACAATGTCGTCCGCCTCAGGACCGGCCAGGATCATTCCGGCTGGGTCCTGCAATCCGTAAAGGGTCGCGAGGTGATCATGCAAAAGGCCGGACGATCGGCCACGATGGTGCTGCCGCAGCCGGGCACGGCGGTTGGCGCCAGCGGGGGTATTCCGGTCGCAGCCCCGGGCCAGGGGCCCGGCGGCAAGGAGCCGGAACTATGACGACGCCCGGGGGCTCCGGCTAACGCACCGGCACGGGCACGGGCGCAGGCACCGGGACAGGTACAGGGAGCGCCAGCGCCGGCACGGGTACCGGCACCGCAAGTTCCCGCTTCGGCAGCCAGAGGCTCGCGAGATACTGCGCATCGGCAAGCTGACCCCGACTCATTTTATTGGCGACCGCATCGCGCAGGCGCACATTGTCCTCGTGCTCAGGGCCCTTGGTGCGCGCGGCCGCGAGGCTGAGCCAGACGTGCGCGGCGACATGATCGGTCGGGACGCCGAGGCCCTTGTCGTACATCAAGCCGAGCAGATGCTGCGCCACCGGATTGCCCTGCTCGGCGCCGCGCCGGTACCAGTAGATCGCGAGCACGTAATTCTGCGGCACGCCGCGGCCGTACTGGTACATGAAGCCGAGATAGCCTTGCGCGCGCGCATCGCCGCGCTCGGCCGCCGGCCCAAGGCGCGCGGCGGCGCGCGGATAGTCGCCGCTGCGATAGGCGCCCTCGCCGCGCGGCGCCGACTGCGCCGGAGCGAGCGGCGCAAGCAGCAGGGCCGTGGCGAACAGGAATCGGAACATCATCACGCACACCGCAAATGGTTGCCGCGTCTGGAGTCGTAGGCTGGCAGGCGCGCACTGTTCAAGATTTTTCCGCCGAGGGGGGCCGCGGTTGCGGCGTCGCAGTGGACATTGTTGTTCAATTTCAATGGCTTGCCTCTGCCAAGGCGGGCCCGGGCGGCAGCCTGCGCGGCGGTCGCCACAACGGTTTGTTGAGGGATATCCGGCAGTCTCGGGCGCGAAGCTTCACGTCAATCAGTGGTCGCGTGTGGGACAGGCAGCAGAATCAATCGTTCGTGCGCACGAATCCTTGCGCGCCGGGGCGGACACAGGCGCGGTGCCGATCGCGCAGGCCGCCAGCGGCATCACCCTTACGGTGCGCCACGACCTCGCGGCCATCGAGCAGACCTGGTGCGCCTTCGAGCAGACCGCCGACTGCTCGCCGTTCCAGACCTATGACTGGCTCTCGGCGTGGCAGCGCCACATCGGCGCGCACAATGGCGTGACGCCCGCGATCGTTCTTGCGCGGCGCGGCGACGATATCCTGATGTTATTGCCGCTCGCCGTGCAGGGCGGCACATTTGCGCGCCGGCTCACCTTCCTCGGACAGGACCTGTGCGACTACAACGCGCCCCTGCTCGCGCGGGATTTCGTCAGCGCGATTGCGCCCAAGAGCTTCGACGACCTGTGGCACGAAATCCGCGCGCTGCTGCAGGCAACGCCTGCCTCACGCCACGACTCGATCGCATTCGAGAAAATGCCCGAGACAATCGGCGCGCAGCCAAACCCGTTGCTCTGCCTCGATGTCCGGCTCAATCCGAGCGGCGCCTACGAAACTATCCTCGGCACCGACTGGGAGCAGTTCTATTCGGCCAAGCGCTCGTCTTCGACGCGCCGTCGCGACCGCACCAAGGTGAAACGGCTCGGAGAACTCGGCGAAGTCAAGTTCGTCAATCCGGAGGCGAGCGCGGAGCTTGCGCTCACCCTCGATGCGCTCGTCCGGCAGAAGAGCAAGTCCTTCGCCCGCATGGGCGTGGCCAACATTTTCGAGCGGCCCGGGTACACGGCGTTCTTCCAGGAGCTCGCGACCGCGCCGCGCATGCGCGCGCTCGTGCATTTGAGCCGGCTCGATGTCGGGCCGAGCTGGGCGGCGGTCAACCTCGGGCTCACGTTCCGCAACGGCTACTACCACATCCTCGCGAGCTACGACGACGGCGAGGTGTCACGCTTCGGTCCGGGCGCCGCGCATCTGCGCGAGCTGCTGCGCTACGCCATCGCGCGTGGCCTCAAGCGCTTTGATTTCACGATCGGCGACGAGCCTTACAAGCGCGACTGGTGCGAGAGCGAGCAGCGCCTGCACGACTATTCCGCCGCGGTGACGTGGCGCGGCTGGCCTTCGGCTGCGGTGTCCGGCTCGTGGCGGCGCGTGAAGCGCGCGATCAAGCAGACCGCGCCGCTGTGGAATGCGGTGGTGCGCGTGCGCAGCGCACTCGCCGCGTTGCGCAGCAAGCACGTCGACCGGGACGCGGACTCTTCCTAGCGCCTACCGTTCTGGTCGAGTCCGAGCCGGGCTCCGGCTTTTTGTTTGTGCATGATCTTTTCCGAAAACCCGTACCTACTTCTCGGTATCATGCTCTAAGGTCGCCTGCGCCGATTCTCAGCGCGAAGGCGGCCGATGCTGTTCGATCCCGACAATCCGGCGACGCTGCGGCCATGGCTGGTCGATCACGTTTGCCGGTCCTGGCTCGCGCGTGTTCACGATCCGGCCGGCGGTTTCTTCGAAAATCTCGATGCGCTTGGTGCGCCCGCGACAAGTCAGCGGCGCAGCACGTTGGTGCAGGCGCGTCTCACCTACGTATTCAGTCACGCGTACCTGCTGAGCCACGATCCCGCCTGCCGCGAGGCCGCACGCCACGGGCTCGCGTTCCTGATGCGCGCCGCGCGCGCCCCCGACGGCGGCTGGTTCCGCACGGTCTCGGTCGACGGCGCGACGCTCGACAACACGCGCGAGGCCTACGACCACGCCTTCGTGCTGTTCGCGCTCGCCTGGTATTTTCGCGCGACGAGCGACACGAGCGCGATCCAGCTTGCCGATGCGACCTGGCAGTTCATGCAGCAGCGCCTCGCCGACCCGCGTCACGGCGGCTTCTTCGAGGAGTTCGTGCCGGGCCGTTCGGAGGTGAGGCTGCCGCGCCGCCAGAATCCGCACATGCATCTGCTCGAAGCACTGCTCGCGCTGCACGCCGCGACCGGCGAGAAACACTGGCTGCGCCGGGCCGGCGCACTGGTCGATTTGTTCAAGCGCCGCTTCACGGATCATGAAACCGGCGCGCTGATCGAGTTCTTCACGCCGGACTGGTCGCCGGCGCCGGGCGACGAAGGATGCCTGCGCGAGCCCGGTCATCAGTTCGAGTGGGTGTGGCTGCTGCACGAATATGTTCGTGCCACGGGCGACGACAGCATCGCGCCTTATGCGGAGCGGCTGTTCGCGTTCGGAGAAACGTTCGGCATCGATCCTGAGGATGGTCTGGTGTTCGACGGCGTCGATGCGTCAGGCGCGCTCGTCGCCGGCAGCAAGCTGCTCTGGCCGCAAACCGAATACCTCAAGGCCTGCGTGGCGCGTGCCGAACGGTTCAATGACGAGACGGCGCGCGGCGCCATCCGCAGGCATCTCGCGTTGATCGCGCGGTACTTCATGCGCCCCGACGGTGCCAACTGGCACAACCAGCTCGCGCGCGACGGCACGCCGATCGCGCCGGTGACGCCGGCGCGCGTGCTGTATCACCTGTTCCTGGGCGTGGCCGAGGCCGAGCGGGTGCTGACGCGCTAGACGTTTTGCGGCATGACCTGCCGTGCGCTGAGCACGATGAACTCCCCCGGCTTCAGCGGCGCGAAACCCACCACGATGTTCATGATGCCCCGGTCAATATCCGCCTGGGTGGTGGTCGTCGCATCGCATTTCACGAAATAGGCCTGACTTGCCTTGGTCCCCCGGAACGCGCCCGCGAGGAAAAGGCGGTGCATGAACGCTTCCACGCTCGCCCGCAGCCTGGCCCATGTCGGTTCGGCATTGGGCTCGAACACTGCCCACGCGACCCCGCGATCGATGCTCTCCTCCAGATAGAGCGCGAAGCGCCGCACCGGCACGTATTTCCACTCCGAGGCAAGTGCATCCGCGCCGTCGAGCGTGCGCGCGCCCCAGACCACCGTGCCGGCATTCGGCATGACGCGCAGGCAATTGACGCCGAGCGGGTTGAGGAGCCCATCGGCATGATCGTCCACCGGCACGGACAAGCCCGCCGCGTTGACCAGGGACGCCTCGAGTCCGGCCGGGGCCTTCCAGACGCCGCGGTTCGCATCGATCCGCGCCATCACGCCGGCGACCAGGCCGCATGGCGCGAATGCCGTGACCTGATTGTTGTTGAGCGGATCGACCGCAAGCACGCGCGGGAAATAGAGCGCCGCATTGCTGCGCGCGAGGGAGCCGAGGTTGCTTACCTGCGCCTCGGCATCGCCCACCTGCCAGTTCGCCGGTGGATCGACCAGCAGCAGCGCGCGCCGCGTCACGCAGTACTGCGAGGCCGGCGTCCAGTCTTTCGTAAAGTCGAGATCGGACGTCGGGCTGTAGGGCGGGATGCAGAGGATATTGAACATGTCCGCGCCGTCGAGCGCATAGAGCCCGGTCTTTGCCGCGATGTTCGATGCCGCGGTGACGTCCGTCGTGCCGATGGCGATACCGTCGGTGCCGCGGGCCCCCTGCGCCCTCACGTTCGCCTGCACCGATGGCGCGACCTTGCGCAGCTTAAGTTCGACGCGCAGGAGCGCGGAATTCTGCGCGAGCACCGTGGTGACGAAACGCGGGCTCGCCGGGTCGACCGAGACGTCCGTGAACCGCTCCGATACGCCACTCCCGGCCCGTCTGCCCGCCGCACGATTGCTCGCAGCGTCGTCGTCGACGGTGAGATTGAAGGTCGCCTTGTCTTGCGCGGGCGTCCGGTCGATCGAGACCTTCAGGTTCAGGCCCCAGCTTCCCGGACTGCTGGCAGCGAACATCTCGCCGTCCTTGAGGATGATCCGCGCCGGCGTCGCGGCGGAGCGTCCCGCGCGCGTTGCAACGCGCACGATGATCGCGTCGGTGCCGCCGTTATCGAAGAACTGCTTCACCGCGTAGCTGACGGTGCTCTCCTGCCACAGCCCGCCGAACCGGGCCGTGAATTCGTGAAAGTTGTTGATCCGCACCGGTGCGTCGACCGGCCCGCACCAGGCCCTGCCGACGAACGCCGCGATAGAGGTCGCGACGCCCTCGATTTGAACCGGCGGGACGCTGAGCTCCTCCATATAGACGCCCGGATATTCGATCTCGACCATGCTTGCCACCGGCAGGCTACATGCCGGCCAGCGCCTTCTGGTAATAGGTGAGATCGAGATACTTTGCGGGATCCGCCGGCGTGCCGCCCTCGAACTGCGCGCGCAGCTTGAGCACGTTGCGCACGCCCTCCATGTCGAGCGCGCCGTCCTTCTGGAAACCTTTCAGCGTCGCGTCATACGCCTGGCCCGCCACATCCTCCGGCAGCTTCAGCCGATCGACCAGCAGCGCGACCGCCTCCGCGCGGTTCTTCGTGTCGAGCATCCAGCGCAGGCCCTCGATGCAGCCCTGCAGGTACTTCACGAGCGCGTCGGAGTTTGCCGCACCCCAGGTGCGCAGCACGAAGGCGCTCGATCCCTGATACGCGCCGAGTGCGTTCGCCGCCGTGTCGATCGCCTTCAGCCCGGCCTTCTCGGCGCGGATCGAGAACGGCGGGTTGAGCATCGCGGCCGCGTAGGTCTTGTCCTTGGTCAGCGCCTCCAGCCGCTGGCCGGTCCCGCCAACCGCCTTCACCTCGTAGTCGCCCTTGTTGAGCCCCTTCTGGCGCAGCATCTCGTAGAGCTGGAACGCATAGGCGGTGTTCACCGCGTCGACCGCGACGGTCCTGCCCTTGAGGTCGGCGAGCGAACTGATCTCGGGCTGCACGACCAGCCGGTTGAAGCTGTCGTCGCCGCCGAGCACCACCGCGATGTCGACGTTCGCCTTGTCCTTCAGGGCGAACGCGTTGTCGACCGCTGAGTGCGCGATCTGGTAGCGCCCTTCGGCGAGCCCGTTGCGCAGCTCATCCGAGTTCGGCGTGAATTTCAGATCGACGCTGAGATCGCGCTTGGCGAAGAAGCCTTTCGCCTGCGCGGCGAACATCGGCAGATTCTGCACGCCGGGAAACACGATGACAGCGAGCTTGGTCTGTGCCTGCGCGGCGTTGAGCGAAAGCGTCATGACGGCGCCGGTGAGCAAGATTCTGAACATGTTCATCTCCCTCCCTTGTCATCCCGGCCGAGCGCAGCGAGAGCCGGGATCCATTTTTCGTGTCGCGCCGCCGGTGTTTACTGGATCCCGGGTCTCCCTTCGGTCGCCCGGGATGACAGCCGGTGCGTGTCACACATTCCGCCGCCCGAATGCGGCTTCCATCTCGCGCCGCACCTTCACGGCGGAATCGTTCGGGTCATAATCCACATCCGCCCAACGGAGCGCGTCGCCGGTGGCGACATCGCGCTTGAGCCTGACGTTGTGGGCGAGCCCGAGCGGCAACAGGCCCTGGTCGAGCGAGCGGTCGGCGGGCGTCTGTTTGCCCCAGACGCAAAAGCCGCCCTCGCCGTCGAGCATCTCGCCCGCCTTCAGGTCGCGCTTGGCGGTTGCCACCACGTCGGAACGGAAGCCGGTCGGCGCGCCCGTCGCTTCCTTGCGCAGCGCCGCCGAGGCGACCGAGATGCCGAGCTCGAGCCCGATCATGTGCGTCGGCCGGTACATCGCAATGTGCTCGAACGTCTCGTCGGGGAGCATGTTGTACTCCTCGGCGCAATGCCGCACGTAATCGTGGCCCGCCTTGACGACCACATAGGTGCCCATCTGGAGATGGTTCGGAACGCCTGTCATGTCGCGATTGAGCGACGACACCACCTCGGTGGTGCCGGCGATGGCGAGCGCGCCACCCGCGGCCTTCGGCTTGCACACCTTCGCGAGGTCGTAGACCGATGATGGCGGGAACGACAGTCCATCCGGCTGCGGCACCAGCCCGGTGGCGTTGCACACTGCCGTCATCTCGATGCCGGACTTGGTGCCGTCGATGAAAGAGTTGAACATTTTGGGGTTCATGCCCCCGCGCGCGGCTTTCTCGGGGCTGAGCCCGAAATTCTCCCAGACCGTATCGGGCGTCGACTGATGGAACGTCGGATGATAGCGCGTACCCTTGCCGGCCGAGACCACCTCGAAGCCGCAGGCGCGCGCCCAGTCTACGTGCTCGCAAATGAGCGCCGGCTGGTCGCCCCATGCCAGGCTGTAGATCACGCCGGCGGCGCGCGCCTTGGCGGCGAGCAACGGGCCCGCCACGACGTCGGCTTCGACATTGACCATCACGACGTGCTTGCCGTGCTCGATGATCTTCAGCGCATGCGCGATGCCGGCCTTGGGATCGCCGGTCGCCTCGATGATCACCTCGATGTCGGGAAATCCGATCAGGGCGGCTGAGTCCTGCGTGATGTGCGTGCGCCCGCTGTTGAACGCATCGCCGAGCGAGCTTGCCTGATACTGCTGCTCGTCCCAGCCGCATGCCGCGAGCGCCTTGCGCGCGCGCTCCGCCGAGAGGTCGGCGATGCCGACGAGATGCATGCCGCGCGTGCGCCGTGCCTGGGAGAGAAACATGGTGCCGAACTTTCCGGCACCGATCAGTCCGACGGTCACGGGCCGGCCGGCGGCTTCCCGTTCGAGCAGCAATGCATGCAGGTTCACGAGCGTTTTCTCCCGCGTTCGCTATCCCGATGACACCACAGAACGGCGGGGGAGAACAACCTTATTGGCAGATCGCGCGCGAGACGAACGACTCGTCGCGGCACTCCTGCGGGTTTGGCGCGCGTCCCTCGCGCCACATCTGCGCCGGGCATTTGTATGCCGAGGTGATGTCGAGCCCGGTGCCGCGCTGAAAGCCCTTCGACTGGCACAGCGCAACCGTCGCGCCGCTGCAATCCGGCGCGCCGTTCGGCGCGGCCGCACACAGTTCGTGACCCGACACGATGTTCGTTTTCGGCAGCCGTGCGACCGTGCCGGCCGCATCGCCCACGCCTTTCGCGATTTCACCGGCCGCGTTCGTGGTGGCGCCGAGCGTTTCGCTTGCGCCGCGCACGCCTGCGCCGACGGTGGAAATCGACTGGTCGATCAGCCGTCCGATCGCGCCGAACGTTTCGCGCGGCGTGGGGAGCGTCGGCGCACTCCGTGCCGGTGGCTCGGCCGGTGCGGCGTCGAGCGGGGGGGCAGGGTCCTGCGCGCTGGCGAGGCTCGTGGAGACGAGCAGCGCGGCAGCGATGACGATCCGGTGCATCAGGGCAATCATGTCTCAAAATACAAGCCGAGCCCGTTTGCGCCGCGGGCGTGGCGAAAATGAGGAGTGGCTAGAACACGCCGTAAACGATCAGGAACCCGCCGACGAGAGCGGCCGCTCCGATTGCGGTCCACAGCCCGAGCCGTTTTTCGATGACCTCGCGCGCCTGCGCGCCATAGCGATGCAGCAGGAACGCGGCGAGGTAGAAGCGCGCGCCGCGCGTGAGCAGCGACAGCATCACGAACCAGAAGAAGTTATAGCCGACGAACCCGGATGAGATCGTCACCAGCTTGTAGGGGATCGGCGTGAGGCCTTTGAGCAGGATGATCCAAGCGCCGTATTGGCGGTACATCTCGCGAAACGCTTCGACCTTGTCGCCGTAGCCGTAAAGCTGAATCACCCACTGGCCGACGGAGTCATAGAGCAACGACCCGATCAGATAACCCAGGACGCCGCCCGCGACCGAGGTCAGCGTGCAGACAAACGCGTAGTGATATGCCTTGTCCGGCCGCGCAAGCGACATCGGAATCAGCATCACGTCGGGCGGCACCGGGAAGAACGAGCTCTCCGCAAACGAAACGCCACCCAGGATCCAGGTGGCGTATTTCTTGTCGGCAGCCTCGATGCACCAATCGTACAGGCGTCTGAGCATTGCGCGCCTGCTTAGCGGCGAGAGTCGGGAATGTCCATTCGGCCATCCGCTCGTGCCCGCGAAAGCGGGGACCCATAGCCACAACCGAACGGGATGCCCGCTTTCGCGGGCATGAGCGGAGTAGATCTTACCGCCGCTTGCGCAGCCGCCGGCTTTCGAGCGTCACGACCTTGCGGCGCGGATCGGCGTCGGTCGGCTCCTTGAGCAGCTTCTCGGCAATGCCGAACAGGCGCTCGCGCCGCTCCATTTCCTTCCAGACGTCCTTCGGCTGCACGCCGGAGGAAACCCAGAGCACGACCAGATTGTAGATGAGGTCGGCGCTCTCCTTGATCACGGCGTCGCGGCTGCCGTTCATCGCGTCGATGACGACCTCGACGGCCTCTTCGGCGAGCTTCTTGGCCATCTTGGCGCGGCCGGAGCGCAGCAGCCGCGCGGTGCGCGACCGTGTCGGATCGCCATGGCGGGCGGCAATCACCCCGTCGTAGAGCCGTTCGACCGAATCACCCATGCACTCAACATAACGCAACTGAGTCTATTAGTTGTTAACAAGTGAATTTCTGCCGCAATATCTGGCCGTGCCTCGTCGTCCAGACGGAAAGCGGCGGCACGCGGGCCGCCGCTCCCCACATCTGTGGCCCCATCGCTATGGGATGGCCGGATTCGCCACCGTCGGGGGCATCTGGCCGTTCTGGCCTGCGGCGTTGCCGTAGTTGGTCGGCCCCGGCACGTTTACGTTCGGACCGTGGTAACCGGGCTGGCCGCCGGAGCCGCCCCAGCGGCTGTAGTAGTCGCGCTGCTGATAAGCCGGCCGTGCGTAGTGGTAGGCGGGCGGCGCGTAATAGCCGGCAACCGGTGCATCGTAATAGACCGGCGCGCCGTAGCCGGGCGCATACGCGCCGTAGCCGGGCGCATAGTACTGCCGCTCATAGTAGTCGCGCTGCGCGCCGGCCGCCGCGATGCCCGCGATGGTGCCGGCGATCGCGCCGAACGCCGCGAGCGGCGCGCCCGGATATCCGCGCCGGCGCTTGCGCGCCGCGCTGATCTCGTCGGCATTCACGGTCTGCTTCGCGATCGCGGGGCCGCCCTGAGGCGCCGCCGCAGCCGGACGCAGGTCGAAGCTCGTCAGCGCGAGCGCAATCGCCGTCGCGCAAATGAGCGTGGATTTGATGGTCATCTTGATCTCCCCATGTTGCCGCTCCGGCGCATCAGCCTGAGCGACGCCGGACGGCGGAGAAGTCGCTCGCCTGTCAACGTGCGGCAGAATGCGCGAGTTCCACTGAATGCGGTTTGAATGCGCAGAGCGCGTAGATGAATGACGAAAACGTAATGTTTATCGGACGAATTTGCGGCCTCAACGCGCAAGAGCTTCTGCAGAAGCGCGCTTTACTCGCTCTCCGCCAACAGACTTGCGTTGCCGCCCGCCGCGGCGGTGTTCACCGTGACGACCTGCTCAGTGGCAAAGCGCCGCAGGTAGTTCGGCCCGCCCGCTTTCGGGCCGGTGCCTGACAGTCCACTGCCGCCAAACGGCTGCGTGCCCACGACGGCGCCGATCATGTTGCGGTTGACGTAGACATTGCCGTTGGCGAGCCGCCGCACGATGCGCTCCGCGGTCTCGTCGATGCGCGAGTGGATGCCGAGCGTCAGCCCGTAGCCATTGGCGGCAATGTCATCGAGCAGTTGGTCCAGCTCCGCGGCGCGCCAGCGCACCACATGCAGGATCGGGCCGAACACTTCCTCGGTGAGATCGCGCGCACGATCGAGCGCGACGATCGCCGGCGCAACATAGGTACCGTTCGCGGGCGCGCCGCCATGGCGGAAACGGACATGGCGCGTGCGCGTCGCGACCCAGCGCTCGAGCTTGTCTTTCGCCTCCCGGTCGATCACCGGCCCGACATGGGTCGCGATCTCACGCGGATCGCCGACCGCGAGCGCGCGCGCCGCGCCCTCGATCATCGCGAGGATGCGGTCGGCGACATCCTCCTGCACGCACAAGAGCCGCAGCGCCGAGCAGCGCTGCCCGGCCGAGCGGAAGGCCGAGAGGATCACATCGTCGGTCACCTGCTCGGGCAGCGCGGTCGCATCCGCGATCATCGCGTTGATGCCGCCGGTCTCGGCGATCAGCGGCACGATCGGGCCGTCCTTGGCGGCGAGCGCGCGGTTGATCGCCCGCGCGACCTCGGTCGAGCCGGTGAACACAACGCCGGCGACCCGCCCATCCTCGACGAGTGCGGCGCCGATCGTTCCGTCGCCCGGCACGAGATGCAGCGCGGTTTTCAGCACGCCGGCGCCATGCAAGAGGCGGATCGCCTCGGCGGCAATCAGTGGCGTCTGCTCGGCCGGCTTCGCCACGACGGAATTGCCCGCAACCAGCGCGGCGGCGATCTGGCCGGTGAAGATCGCGAGCGGGAAATTCCACGGGCTGATGGCGACGAACACGCCGCGGCCGCGATAGGTGAGATCGTTGGTCTCGCCGGTCGGCCCCGGCATGCGCTCCGGCGCGAGCGCGCGCCGCGCCTCCGCGGCATAGTAGCGGCAGAAGTCCGCAGCCTCGCGTATCTCGGCAAGCGCATCGTCGAGCGTCTTGCCGCCTTCGCGCTGCAACAGCGCGATCAACCCCGCCCGGCTTTGTTCGATGGCATCGGCAGCGCGCTCCAGCGCGGCGGCACGGTCTTCGACCGGCGTCGCGGCCCATTCCGCAAGGCCAGCCTGCGCCGCCGATATCGCCGCGGTTGCGAGCGCGGTATCGCCCTCGGTGACATGGCCGACGGTCGCGCCATCGATCGGCGAAGTCACCGCACGGCGATGGCCGTCGAGCGCGATACCATCGACCAGCAGTGCGGCCTCGGTATCGGGCCTTGCGGCTCGCACCTCCGCCAGCAGCGCCTCGAGGCTCGCGCGATCGCCGAACTCGACGCCGGCCGAATTCTTCCGCACCGGTGCGTAGAGGTCGCACGGCAGGGGAATGCGCGGGTGGCGCGCACGACTCGCGTCCGCGATCCAGTCCTGCGGCCGCCGCAGGATCGTGCCGACCGGCACGGACGGATCGGCCGCGACCGACACGAACGACGAATTGGCGCCGTTCTCCAGCAGGCGCCGCACCAGGTAGGCGAGCAGGTCGCGATGTCCGCCGACCGGCGCGTAGACGCGGCATGCCGCGCCCGCCTCGCCGGCGATCAGGGCGTCGTAGAGCGCCTCGCCCATGCCGTGCAGGCGCTGGAATTCGTAACCCGCCACGCCGCCCGCCTCTTCGATCACGCTCGCGACGGTGAGCGCATTGTGCGTGGCGAATTGCGGATAGAGCCGCGGCCGCGCGGCAAGCAGCTTGCGTGCGCACTCCATATAGGAGAGGTCCGTCATCGCCTTGCGGGTGAACACCGGATAGTCGGGTAGCCCGCGCTCCTGCGCGCGCTTCACCTCGGTGTCCCAATAGGCGCCCTTGACGAGCCGCACCATAATGCGGCGGCCAAGGGCCGCCGACAGGTCGCGCGCCCAGTCGATCACCGCGCTGGCGCGCTTCTGGTACGCCTGGATCGCGAGGCCGAAGCCGTCCCAGCCGGCGAGCGAGGTGTCGGTGAGCACCGCGCCGATCACCTCGAGCGACAGCTCCAGCCGGTCCGCCTCCTCGGCATCGACGGTGAAGTTGAGATCATGCTGTTTGGCCTGGCGCGTAAGCTCCAGCACGCGCGGCGTCAGCTCACGCAACACGCGCTCGCGCGAAATCGCCTCGTAGCGCGGATACAGCGCCGAGAGCTTGACCGAAATGCCCGGGCGGTCCGGCAGCCGCGCGTTGCCGCCGCTTTCGCCGATCGCACCGATCGCCCGTGCGTAGCTCTCGAAATAGCGCTCGGCATCGTGAGCCGTGCGCGCACCCTCGCCGAGCATGTCGTAGGAGTAGCGGAATTCGCGGTGGTGCCCGGCGCGCGACAGCGCTTCCCCGATCGTCTGCCCGAGCACGAAATGCGAGCCCAGGAGGCGCATCGCCTGCCGCGTCGCGGTGCGCAGCGCCGGCAGGCCGAGCCGCTTGCCGATACTTTCGAGAATGTTCTCGGGCGTCTCGCCCGGCTGAATGATGCGCGCCGAAATGCCGAGCGCCCACGCCGAGGCGGAGACGAGCAGCGCACTCGATTTCGTCTCGTGATGGCCCCAGTCACCGGAGGAGAGCTTGTCCTCGATCAACCGGTCGGCGGTCGCGGCGTCGGGCACGCGCAGCAGCGCCTCCGCCAGCACCATCAGCGCGAGGCCCTCGCGGGTCGATAGCGAATACTCGCGCAGGAAGTCCTCGATCCCGCCGAGGCCGCCGGACTTTGCCCGGATCGCCTCGACGAGCCGCGTCGCCTGGCGGTCGATACGCGCCTCTGCGGCCGGCGCGCGCGGCGCCGCGCCGAGGAGCGCGGCCGCAAGCGCCTCGTCCGGCGCCGCATAGGGCGCCGTGAAGGCCGGGACGCCAGCGCTCTCGACCTTGCGTGCGGCGCGCGTGCTCATGACCGCCTCCAGATGGCGACTCGGGCGGCGCTATTCTAGCCGAGTGCAGGGGCGCATGCGGCGGCAGGGGACCATCAGCCAAGACATGCGGCACGCTGCCGCGCTCTTAGGCATGACACAAACGTTTCGTGCCTCCTGCCTTGCACTTTGGGGCGGCATGTTCTTTGCTAAACACGAGCAAAATTGGCCGCAAATCGGCACGGCGAGTGGCGCCTTGGGCGCGGGCGGGCCGCCGGATGTCCAAGGAGAGGATCAGGATATGACCGTCGACCTTGTCCGGCTCGGCCGGATCGGAATTTTCGCAGCATCGCTCCTCGCCGCGACCTCTGCTTCCGCGCAGCAACTGACCTCGATCAAATTCTCGCTCGATTTCAAGTTCGAAGGCCCGGCCGCCCCGTTCGTGGTCGCGATCGACAAGGGCTACTTCAAGGCCGAAGGCCTCGACGTCACGATCGACACCGCCGCCGGCTCGCTCGAGCCGATCAATCGCGTGGCGTCCGGCACCTATGACATGGGCTTCGGTGACATCAATTCGCTGATCAAGTTCCGCGACGCCAATCCGGGCACGCCGATCAAGGCCGTGTTCATGGTCTACAACAAGCCGCCGTTCTCGGTCGTCGGGCGCAAGAGCCGCGGCGTCGTTTCGCCGAAAGACCTCGAAGGCAAGAAGCTCGGCGCGCCGCCGGCGGACGGCGCCTATGCGCAATGGCCGATCTTCGTGCAGGCAAACAGCATCGACGCCTCGAAGGTGACGATCGTGTCCGTGGGCTTTCCGGTGCGCGAGCCGATGCTGGCTTCCGGCGAGGTCGACGCCATCACCGGCTTCTCGTTCTCCTCCTACATCAACCTGAAGGACCGCGGCGTGCCGGCCGACGACATCACCGTGCTGCTGATGGCGGATTACGGCGTCAATCTCTACGGCAACACCATCATGGTGAATCCGAAATTCGCCGCCGAGAAGCCCGAAGCGGTGAAGGGCTTCCTGCGCGCCTTCGTGAAGGGGCTGCACGAGACGGTGAAGAACCCGTCGAGCGCGGTCGACTCGGTGCTCAAACGCAACGACGTCGCCAAGAAAGAGGTCGAGCTCGAGCGGCTGCAGCTCGCGCTGAAGGACAACATCCTCACGCCCGAGGTGAAGAAGAACGGCTACGGCGGGGTCGAGGAAGCGCGGCTCGATCAATCGATCGACCAGATCGCGCTCACTTATCAGTTCAAGAGCGCCAAGCCGAAAGGCGCGGACGTGTTCGACGCCGCGTTCCTGCCGCCCCCCGCCGAGCGCAAGGCGCCTTGACGATCAGACGATGTCGGTTTTCGCGACCGATCCTCTCCCGCCCATTCCCGTACTCGGGTCCAGCCTTCGGCTGGCCCGGGCCCGGGCACAGGCTCCAGCGGGAATCCAGTTCTTTCTTCTCCTGGCTCTGGGTCCCTGCTTTCGCGGGGACGAGCGGAGCATGAGGGCGTGACCGCCTTCGTCGCGCTCGATGATGTCAGCCACGTCTATGGCGGCGCCGGCGGCACGCTCGCGGTCGATGGCCTGTCGATCCATGTGAACCGCGGCGAATTCGCCGCCGTGGTCGGGCCGTCGGGATGCGGCAAGTCCACCTTGATGAAGCTCGCGACCGGCCTGCAATTCCCGTTCAAGGGAACGGTGCAGGTTGCGGGCTCGGTCGTCCGCCAGCCGGTCAAGATCGCCGGCATGGCGTTCCAGGCGCCGACGCTTCTCCCCTGGCGCACCACATTGGAAAACCTGCTGCTGCCGCTCGAGATCGTCGAGCCGCACCGCGGCCGTATCCGTCGTCACCGCGCCGAATACGTCGCGCGTGCCGAGGCGCTGCTTGCGTCAGTAGGGCTTGCGGGACAGGGCGGCAAGTTCCCCTGGCAGCTCTCCGGCGGCATGCAGCAGCGCACCTCGTTGTGCCGCGCGCTGATCCACGAACCGGATTTGCTGATGCTCGACGAGCCGTTCGGCGCGCTCGATGCCTTCACGCGCGAGGAGCTGTGGTGCGTGATCCGCGACCTGCATGCGGCGCGCAACATCACCATCGTGCTGGTGACGCACGACCTGCGCGAGGCGGTGTTCCTCGCCGACCGCATCTTCGTGATGTCGGCGCGGCCGGGGCGCATCGTCGCCGAGCGCGAGGTGGACATCCCGCGCCCGCGCGACCTCGAAGTGACCTTCACGCCGCAGTTCAGCGCCATCGTGCACGAATTGCGCGCGCACATCGTCAAGGCGCGGCCATGAAGACCTCGCTCGCAATCCGCCTCGCCCCCTGGATCGCGACGGTCGCGCTGTTCGTGTTCTGGGAAGCGGTCTGCCGCATCTTCAAGATCCCGCCCTTCTTCCTGCCGCCGCCCTCGCTGGTGGCGAAATCCTTCGTCGAGTTCTGGCCCGCGATCTACCGCAACTCGTTGTTCACGCTCTCCACCACGCTGATCGGCTTCGGCATGGCGGTCGGCTTCGGCCTGGCACTCGGCCTCGCGGTCGGCTGGTCGCGCGCGATCTATGCCGGCATCTATCCGCTGATGATCGGCTTCAACGCGATCCCGAAGGTCGCCGTGGTGCCGATCCTGGTATTGTGGTTCGGCATCGGCTTCATCCCGGCGGTGCTGACCGCGTTCCTGATCTCGTTCTTCCCGATCGTCGTCAACGTCGCGACCGGGCTCGCCACCATCGAGCCTGAGCTGGAGGACGTGCTCAAGGCGCTCGGCGCCTCCAAGCTCGACATCATGCGCAAGGTCGGCATCCCGCGTGCGCTGCCGTATTTCTTCGGCTCGCTGAAAATCGCGATCACACTCGCGTTCGTCGGCTCGGTGATTTCCGAGAGCGTCGCGTCGAACACCGGCATCGGCAACCTGATGCTGCAGGCGCAAGCGCAATTCCAGGTGCCGCTGATCTTCGCCGGCCTGATCGCGCTCGCGGTCGAGGGCATCGCGATGTACGCGTTGATGGCGATGCTCGAGGCGCGCATGACAGGCTGGGCGCAACGCTCCGGCTTCGCTCAGACGTAGGGCGCAATAAGCGCAGCGCATTGCGCCGCCACTTCTACACCGCCTCCTTTTCTCGAGCCTGGAAGGCGCAATGCGTTTCGCTCCGCGTCACTTATTGCGCCCTACGGCTGGTGGCTGGCCAAGCCGCCCGAAGTATGGAACTTTCTTGCGTGAATGACCGTTGGCGCGTCGTTAAGCCCGTTCCGCGCCGGCCAAACGAACCGACCCTGAGCGAGATGAATTTCTTCAAACTCTATAGCCGTGTGCTCTCTTTGCTCGGCCCCGAGGCGCGTCTTGGCTGGCTCCTTGCAGCCGCCAACGTCGCGCTCGCCGCCGCGCAGTTCGCCGAGCCGGTGCTGTTCGGCCGCATCATCGATAACCTGGTGCGCGCGCAAGCCGCTTCCACCGCGCCGAACTTCACCGACCTGACCCCGCTGCTCGCCGCCTGGGTCGCCTTCGGCCTGTTCACCATCGGCTGCAGCGTGCTCGTCGCGCTGCATTCCGATCGCCTCTCGCACCGGCGCAAGCAGGCGATCACCACGATGTACTTCGAGCATGTCCTGCAGTTGCCGCTGCAGTTCCACGGCGGCTCGCACTCCGGACGCCTGATGAAGGTGATGCTCACCGGCGTCGACGCGCTGTGGGGACTGTGGCTCTCGTTCTTCCGCGAGCATCTTGCCGCCTTCGTGGCGCTGTTCGTGCTGCTGCCGCTGTCGCTGTTCGTCAACTGGCGGCTCGCCTCGCTGCTGGTGATCCTGTGCGTGATCTTTGCTGCGCTCACCGTGTTGGTCATCCGCAAGACCGACAAGCTGCAGAGCGCGGTCGAAAGCCACTATACCGCGATGGCCGAGCGCGCGTCCGACGCGCTGAGCAACATCGCGCTGGTGCAGGGGTTCGCGCGCGTCGAGGCGGAGGTGAAGAGCCTGCGCAACGAGGCCGACCGCCTGCTCTCCGCGCAGATGCCGGTGCTCAACTGGTGGGCCATGATCGCCGTGCTGACACGCTCGGCCACCACCATCACGATGCTGTCGATCTTCACGCTCGGCATCTGGCTCAACATCCGGGGCCAGGCGACCATCGGCGAGATCGTCACCTTCATGAACTTCGCCGCGCTGCTGATCGTCCGTCTCGAACAGGCGGTCGGCTTCACCAACAAGGTGCTGCTCGACGCGCCGCGCCTGCGCGAGTTCTTCCAGGTGCTCGATACCGTGCCGGCGGTGCGCGACAGCCCGGGCGCGATCGATCCGGGCCGCATGCGCGGACTGATCGAATTCCACGACGTGTCGTTCTCCTATGACGGCAAGCGTCCGGCGATCGCGGACCTGTCGTTCACCGCACTGCCGGGCGAGACCATCGCACTGGTCGGCTCGACCGGGGCCGGGAAATCCACCGCGCTGGCGCTTCTGCACCGCGCATTCGATCCGCAGTCCGGGGTGATCAAGATCGACGGCATGGACATCAAGGTGCTCAAGCTCGCGGCGCTGCGCCACAACATCGGCGTGGTCTATCAGGAAGCGCTGCTGTTCAATCGCTCGATCGCCGAGAACCTGCGCGTCGGCAATCCGGACGCCACCGACGAGCAGCTGCTGGAGGCGGCGGCACGCGCACAGGCGAGCGACCTGATTTCCCGCCATCCGGACGGCCTGGAAGGCACTGTCGGCGAGCGCGGGCGCTCGCTCTCCGGCGGCGAACGCCAGCGCATCTCGATCGCGCGCGCGCTGTTGAAGGATCCGCCCATCCTGATCCTCGACGAGGCGACCAGCGCGCTCGACGCCACCACCGAGCGCAAGGTGCAGGCCGCGCTCGACGAGGTGATGAAGGGCCGCACCACCTTCGTCATCGCGCACCGCCTCGCCACCGTGCGCAACGCCACGCGCATCCTGGTGTTCGATCAGGGCCGCGTGATCGAGCAGGGTACATTCGACGAGCTGGTCGCGCGCGACGGCCGCTTCGCCGAGCTTGCGCGCGCGCAGTTCATGGCGCCGCCGCAGCCGGTGCCGCAGCAGGAAACCCCGGCGTTGTCGCCCGCCGCCGAATGATTTGACAATCGGGCTTGCACCCCTATTGTCCGCGCGGTTTTCAGGTGCACCCATGACACAAGATGAAATTTCCGCGTTGTGCGTCGACCAGGTCGCCGAGATCCTGCGGATTGCGAAAGACAAGGTTGACGTGAGCACAAAATTCACGCGGCTCGGGCTCGACTCGGCGATGACGGTGTACCTCCTGATGGAGCTGGAGGACCGGCTCAATCTGGAGCTCTCCCCCGAGACGTTCTACGATCATCCGACGATTGCCGAGTTGTCCGCCTATCTCGCGGAAATGGTCGCAGCGCGTGCCGGACAGCCGGCAGTCGCACGCTGATCCGGGCCGCAGGATGGAGCCGTTTTCCTCGCTCCTCGCCGTTCTGGAGCACCGTGCCGCGACGCAAGGAGATGAGCGCGCCCTGGTTTTCCTCACCGATCGCGGCGCCGAAGATTCATCGCTGACCTTTCGCGCGCTGCATGACGCCGCCCACAGCGTCGCGCAGCGGCTCGCCGCGGTCGCACAGCCGGGCGACCGCGCGCTGCTGGTGTTTCCGCCCGGGCTCGAATTCGTCATCGCGTTCTTCGGCTGCCTGATCGCGCGCGTCATCGCAGTGCCGATGATGGTGCCGCGCCGGCAAAGCGCGCGAGATTCGAGCGCCAGCATCATGGGCAACTGCAAGCCGGCGGTAGCCCTCACCAGTCCCGGACTTGCGGCGCGCGACGACCTGGTGGCGCGCTTTGCCGGTCACGATTTGCACTGGCTCACGGTCGATCTCGCGCCCGGCGCATCCGATGCGATCGATCTGCCTCGTCCGCGACACGACGACATCGCATTCCTGCAATACACCTCGGGCTCGACCTCCGAGCCGAAGGGCGTCGTCGTGACCCACGCGATGCTGCTGGCCAACATGGCGATGGCGCAGGCCTATCTCGGCACCGACAGGCATTCGACCTGCGTCAACTGGGTGCCGCACTACCACGACATGGGACTGATCCTGAGCATCGTCGGATCGCTGTACCTCGGCGCGCTCTGCGTGCTCGTCTCGCCCTCCGGGTTCATGCAGCGTCCGCTCATCTGGCTGCGCGCCGTGAGCGATTACAAGGGCGTCATTTCGGCCGCGCCGAATTTCGCTTATGACCTCTGTGTCGCGCGCCTGCGCGCCGACCAGATGGAGGGCGTCGATCTCTCCTCCTGGAAGATCACGCTGTCAGGCGCCGAGCCGATCCGCGCCGCGACGATCGAGAAGTTCGTCGAAACTTTCGGCGCATATGGCTTCAAGCCGACATCGATCAATCCCGGTTTCGGCATGGCCGAGGCGACCTTGATCGTCGCGATGAGCCCGGTTGGCGCCGGCCATGATACCCGCACGGTAAGCCGCGCGGCGATGCAGGCGAATATCATTCGCGCTCCGGACAATCGGGGTGACGCGCATGTGCTGGTCGGCTGCGGCTATCCGGTTCCCGACAGCCGGCTTGCGATCGTCGATCCGCAGACACTGCGGCGGCTTCCTGCCGACACCGTGGGCGAGCTCTGGATCAACGGTCCGCACGTCGCGAGCGCCTATTGGGGCAATCCGGCCGCGAGCGCCGCGAGCCTGCACGCGCACATCGACGGGGAGGATGGCGACTGGCTGCGCAGCGGCGATCTCGGCTTCCTCGACACGAAGGGGCAGCTGTTCATCACCGGCCGCATCAAGGACCTCATCATCGTGCGCGGCATGAACCATTATCCTCAAGACATTGAGCTGACCGTCGAGCGCGCACATGCGGCGCTGCGCCAGAACGGCGGCGCGGCGTTCTCGGTACCGGACGAGCGCGGCGAGGAAACGCTCGTCGTGGTGCAGGAGGTCGAGCGCACCGCGCGCAACCGCATCGATCCGGAGGAAATCACCGGCGTCATCCGCGAGGCGGTCACGCAAGAGCACGAGGTGTTCGCACGCCACATCGTGTTGATCCGCCCGCAGACCTTGCCCAAGACCACAAGCGGCAAGGTGCAGCGCGCGCTGACGCGCAAGCTGTGGCTGGAAGGCAAGCTCGATTATCTGACCACCGAGCCTGCCGCTTAGCAGCCCGCTTCCAACACCCGTGGAATGCGCCTACCATCCTTCGGGCTCACTTCGGAGTCGCATAAAATACATTCGGGAGGAAACGATGGCGCGCCTTGATCGTCGCAAGTTTCTCCAATCCGGTGCCGGCGGCCTTGCGGGCATTCTGGCGAGCGGCCGGGCACCGGCCTTCGCGCAACCCACGTCGGTGCACTGGCTGCGGCTCGGCGACTACGTTCCGGCCTCCGACACGTTGCTGCGCCGCGAGCTGCTGCCCGAAGCCGAGAAGACGCTGGGATTCAAGATCAACCTGGAAACCATCAACGGCAACGAGCTGCAGGCGCGCATCGCCTCGTCGATCCAGTCCGGCACCGGCGCGGATCTCATCCACGCGATGCACAACTGGCCGCATCTCTATGCCGAGAGCGTGGTCGATGTCAGCGACGTCGCCGAGGAGATCGCCAAGGAGCAGGGCGGCTTCTACGACATTTTCCCGGCGATCGCGAAAAGCGACAAAGGCTGGCTCGCCGTGCCATGGGCGGCGCTAGGCATTCTGATTTGCTACCGCAAGTCCTGGTTCGATGAGATCGGCGTCACCAGGTTTCCCGACACCTGGGAGAGCTATCGGGCCGCCGGCAAGCTGCTCAAGGCGAAGGGCCGGCCGATCGGGCAGACGCTCGGTCACGCCTATAACGACGCCCCCGCCTTCACGTATCCGTACTTCTGGTCGTTCGGCGGCAAGGAGCTCGAGACTGACCGAAAGACCGTCGCGCTCAACAGCAAGGAGACGCTGGAGTCGGTCAAGTTCCTGACAGCGTTCTGGAAGGACGCGCACGACGAGAGCGGACTTGCCTGGGACGACAGCAACAACAATCGCGCGTTTCTGGGCGGCACTATTTCGGCGACCAGCAACGCGGCCTCGATCTACATCGAGGCGCTGCGCAAGCCCGAGCAATACCTGACCGAAAAAGGCACCCCGCTGAAAGACGACATCCTGCACGCGCCCTATCCGAAGGGGCCCGGCGGCGCGGCGCCGCTGCATCCGCCGCAAACCCACATGCTGATGGGCTATTCGAAGAATCAGAAGGCAGCCAAGGAGCTGTTACGCTGGGCGAGTTCGCGAAAAGTGTTCGAGCGGTGGTTCGTGTCGCAAAAGGGATTCTCGATCCCGGCGGCGCGCGAATGGTCTAAGCATCCGGTGTGGAACGAAGATCCCATCATGGCGCCGTTCCGCGATGTCATTCTGACCGCGCGCGCGCCCGGTTGGCCCGGCCCGTCCGACCGCAAGGCCGCCGAGGTGGTGTCGAAGTACATCATCACGGACTTGTACGCCAAAGCCGTGCAGGGCATGCCGGCCGAGGACGCGGTGAAATGGGCGCATGCGGAGCTCGCGAAGATCTACGTGTAACCTGGGCATGTCCGCTCATGCCCGCGAAGCGGGCATCCAGTTTTCTGCTCGGCCGGGTCCCCGCTTTCGCGGGGACGAGCGGTTTAGGGTCTAAAACTCGATCTTCGCCTGGTCGCCGAGCTTGATGCTATCGGCGATCCCCTGCTCCATCTTGCGCGCGACGATCGCGCGGTAGTGGCCGAAGTCCATGAAGTTGGCGCGCTCGCGCGTCAGCGGGTTGTCGATGCGGAAGTCGACGAAATTGCTGCGCGGGCGGCCCGCGATCACACGCCTGAGCGCAGCCTTGCAGGCCGCCTCCTCCGCCGCCGCGAGCGAGCCCGCCTTCGGGATCATGCTGTAGAACACCGGCGGAACGAACAGCACCACGGGCACATCGGCCGGGAGCTTGCGGATCGCCGCACCGAGCAGCGTGACGCCGGGAAAGTCCTCGCTCAGGTGCGCCGGCGCCGGACCGCCGTCGTCGCGCGGTCCGATCACCGGCTGGAATTCGCCCGCGCCTTCCTTTTCGTAATCCCAATAGCCGTCCGGGGCGTTCGGCTGACGCCGCCCGGCGAGGATCATCAGCCGCCGCCCGGTGTGGCGCAGCGCGCGCGACGAGAACATGTGCGTGACGTAGTCAAGCCTGCTCTCGCCATAGAGCCAGAACGGGAACGGATGCTGCAGCGGCAACGCGGGATCGCGGACGCACCAGCCCGCATCGGCGGTGATCACCAGGGCGCCAACGCGCGGATGGTGGCGTACGAAATAGTCCATCATGGCGAGTTGCTCGCGCGGCCCGGTGCCGGGCGTGGTGAGCTGCACAAACCTCGCCCCGGTCAATCGGGACAGCTCGCTCGGCTGGATGAGCTGCCCGGTCGAATTGCCGATCACGGCCGCGTCAAAGGCCGGGTCGCGCGCGCGGCTCGCATTCGCAGTGCGCGGGCTCGCGTCGCTCACACCCTTGATGCCGAGCAGTCCGAAGCCGCTGTCGTACGGGTCTACGATCAGGATCAGCGCCGAGACGAGCGCGCCGGCAACGCCAAGCGTCGCGACGAACGTCGCCAGCCATCGCCCCCACGCCGGCGCGGCGTCGAGCGTCATGTCAGAACTGGAAGTAGACGAACTCATAGGCGTCGCGGTCTCCCAATTCGATCAATATCGCAACCGCCACCAGCGCAAGCCCGGCCGCCACCAGCTGCCTCGGCCGCTCGTTCAGCCACATCGCAATGTTCTGGCTCGCGGGCAACAGAAAGGCGGCGAGCGCTGCGATGATGATCGGTGTCGCGACCCTGATCAGGTCGGATGATGGCAGGAGCGCAAGCCCCCGATAGACGTGCCATGCCGCATCGAGCGATCCCGCGCGAAAAATCGGCGTGGTTGCGAGCGCGAACGCGACCACCAGCGCCCATCCGGCAAGGAGCGGCAGCGGCCGCCCGTAGCGCCGCCACAGCGACACGATGACGAGTCCGCTGCCGTGGATGACGCCCCACAGCACGTAGGTCCAGCTCGGCCCGTGCCAAAGTCCGCACAGCGCCATGGTGACGATCATGGCGGCGAAGTGCTGCAACAGCCGGTGGCGGCGGCCGATGCGCGCATTGGCAAGTGGATGGAATAGATAGTCGCGCAGGAACGACAGCAAGGTCATGTGCCAGCGCTGCCAGAAATCCTGCAGGCTGCTGGCGCGGAACGGCGCCGCGAAATTGTAGGGAAGCTGCACGCCGAACAGCAAAGCAACCCCGATCGCGACGTCGGAATAGCCGGCGAAGTCGAACAGGATCTGGAACATGAATCCAAGCGCCAGCCAGGACTGCCCATCGGGTACCGCACCAAGCCTTGCCTGCGCATAGATCGGATCGATCAGGCGTCCGATCGGATCGCCCAGCATGGTCTTCTCGATCAACCCGATGACGATGAAGGTGATGCCCAGCGCGAACTGGCGCTGCCAGCCGGGCGCATAGACCTGCCGGCCGAACTGGTGCATCACCTCGTGCCAGCGCGCGAGCGGCCCCGCGATCGCCTGCGGAAAGAACGAGACGTACATTGCGTAGCGGTCGAGCGCGTATGCGGGTGCCTTCCCGCGCCGCAAATCGACCAGATACATGATGTGGTGGAAGGTGAAGAAGGAAATGCCGAGCGGCAGTGCGAGCGCGAACGGGCCGATGGGCAAGCCGAATGCCGTGAACGTCTCGGCGAAGAAGTTCAGGTACTTGAAGAAGGCCAGCGCCGCGAGGTTTGCGACGATCGCCGCCGTGACGATGCCGCCGCGTTTGGTTGCAACATAGTATTTCGCCGCCAGCCAATTGACCAAAATCGAGCCGACCAGCATCGGCAGGAAGCGCACATCCCAGTAGCCGTAGAAGATGAGCGACAGCACGATCAGCACCGGCATGCGCAGGCGCGGATACGGATCGGCAAACCGGTAGGCGATGATGGCGGCAGGCAGAAAGACGAGCAAAAATGCGTAGCTGTTGAACAGCATGGGAAACGGGTTTCCGCGAGCAGTTACGCGGGAACCGCAACCTCACGCCGCTCTGCGCGCCCCATCGCGCCGGCATCCGCGGGCAGCATCGGCTCCCAGAACCGGCCGTGCTCGTACATGTAGCGAATCTGAAAGTACATGAACAACGCGCCCATGACGTGCTGGGCCGCCGCCGGATTTTGCGGGAACATCCGCAGGATATTGGCGAGCATTTTGCGCTCGGCTGCGCCCATGCGGCTCATGCGGTGGATCAGGTCCGCCGAATTGGCATTGATCGCGCGTTGCGCCGGCTGCGCCTCGAGCGCGTGGGCCGGCTGATAGCGCCGGCCGAACGTCCCGATCAGCTTCGCGACGCGTGCCTCGTAGGCATCGGGCCGGTAGAGCGAATTGCACAGCCACTTGACGCCGTCGAACAATTGCCCGCGCGACATCAGCTTCGGAATGATGTTCGTATTCCACGGGCCCGCGGCGATCTCGGAGCCTTTGGTGTCGAGCCGTCCTTCCTTGGACAGTCGCGCGTGCAGCGGCGTCGCGGCCGGCGCGACCAGCGTGCCGAGGCTGAAGATCGGCACCGCGGTCGCCATGGCGAATTCGTACTGCCGGGAGAAGATGCTCGCATCGTCGCCGTCGAACCCGACGATCATGCCGCAGTCGACCGAGATGCCGAAGTCGATGAAGCGCTGGATTTCGTCGAGCAGGTTCTTCTTCAGGTTCTGCCGCTTCTTCGCCTCGCGCAGGCTCTCCTCGTTCGGCGTCTCGATGCCGATGAAGACGTGCGTCAGACCGGCATCGGCGCACATGCGCAGCAGTTCTTCGTCGCCCGCCGCATCGATCGAGACCTGCGTGGTGAAGCGGAAGCGTCCCGCGGTCTGCCGCGCGTTCCAGTCGCGGATGCCGGCGAGCAATTCCTTGGCGCGCGCGCGATAGACGGTGAAGTTATCGTCCGCCAGAAACGCCGTGCGGTAGCCGAGCCGATAAAGCTGGTCCAGTTCCTTGATGACCTGGTCGACCGGCTTGTGGCGCTGCTTGCGCCCGAGATACTCGATCACGTCGCAGAATTCGCACTCGAACGGGCAGCCGCGCGAGGTCTGCACTGTGCCCATGATGGCGCGGTCGTTCGGATAGAGGTCCCAGCGCGGAAGCGGCGAGGTGCGCAGGTCCGGCCGGGTGCCGACATATTCCTCTTGCCAGTCGCCGGCGCGGAAATCGGAGAAAATCTTGCCCGCGATCTCCTCCATCTCGCCGCGGATGAGGACGTCGCAATGCGGCCGCACCACCTCGGGACTGAGCGAGGCATACGGCCCGCCGATCACCACGGTCTTGCCGCGCCGCCGGAATTCGCCGGCGATGCGCTTCATGCCGCCCCACTGGCTGACCTTGCCGGTGATGCCGACGAGATCGGCCGTGGTGTCATAATTCACCGCCGCGACGTTCTCGTCGCACAGCTCGACGCCGAAATCCTGAGGCGCCAGCGCCGCGACGGTCGCGATCGCCAGATCGGCGGTCGCAATCGCCGCCGGCAAGCCGCGCGCCGCGAACACCTCCGAGCTGAAATAGCTCGGCATGTCGGCGACCGGATTGATCAGATAGATCGAGTTTGCCACGGCCCCGTCCCCGTCCGTGGCCGATTGTATAGAGAGACGAGCGGTTTGAGTCGAGCGAACCGGCTTGTCCAAATGACGCAAATCGGCGCCGGAACTCGAAAAATGCGGGCCGGAACGCGCTATTTGATCCGTTCCAGCACGCTGACGTAGTTCGCGACCGCGGCGCCGCCCATGTTGAAGATGCCGCCGAGCCGGGCGTCGCGCACCTGGATGTCGCCGGCCGCGCCGCAAAGCTGCATCGCGGTGAGTGCGTGCATCGAGACGCCGGTCGCGCCGATCGGATGCCCTTTCGCCTTCAGGCCGCCTGACGGATTGACCGGCAGCTTGCCGTCCTTTTGCGTCCAGCCCTCCGCAATCGCGCGCGCGCCTTGGCCTTCGGGCGTCAGCCCCATCGCCTCGTACTCGATCAGTTCGGCGACCGTGAAGCAGTCGTGCGTCTCGACGAACGACAGATCGGTGAGCGCGAGGCCGGCCTGCGCCAGCGCGCGAGCCCAGGCCTGCGTGCAGCCTTCGAACTTGAGGATGTCGCGCTTCGCCATCGGCAGGAAGTCCTGCACATGCGCCGCGGCCCGGAACGCGACCGCCTTCTTCATCTGCAGCGCGGTCTCGACGTCGGCGAGCACGACGGCGGCCGCGCCGTCGGAGACGAGCGAGCAGTCGGTTCGCTTCAACGGCCCGGCGACGAAGGGATTCTTTTCGCTCTCGTGGCGGCAGAACTCGTAGCCGAGATCCTTGCGCAGCTGCGCGTAGGGATTGCCGACGCCGTTCTTGTGATTCTTCGCCGCGATCATCGCGAGCGCGTCGGACTGGTCGCCGTATTTCTGGAAGTAGGCGTTCGCGATCTTGCCGAACACGCCGGCAAACCCGCCTTCGGTGTTCGCCTCGTCCTTCACATACGATGCCTTGAGCAGGTTCTTGCCGATCTCCGGCCCGGGCGTCGTGGTCATCTGCTCCACGCCGACGACCAGCACGATGCGCGCCGCCTTCGCCTCGAGCGCGCGCAGACCTTGATGCACTGCTGCCGAACCGGTCGCGCATGCGTTCTCCACGCGCGTGGCGCGCTTGAAGCGCAGGTCGGGCGAGGCCTGCAGCACCAGCGAGGCGGTGAAATCCTGCGCCGAGAACCCGGCGTTGAAGTGGCCGAGCACGATCTCGTCGACATCCGCGGGCGCAATCCCCGCATCGGCGATCGCATCGGTCGCGACACGCACGATCAGGCTTTCTACGGACTCCGCCTCGAGCCGGCCGAACGGCGTATGCGCCCATCCCACGATGCAGCCGGTCATGATCGCCTCCTCTGCCGGATTCTCGCCGCGTTCATTAACAAATATGCAGCTTGCGCCCTACACATAAGGCGTAGCAGGCACCCGGACAATCCGCTTGGCCTCCGCGGCCGGTTTGGTTTAGATAGCACCGACCAGCACCGCCGCCACGCTCAAGAGCCAAATTCAAGGCCCGTCGAACCGAACCGGACCGCGATGCCCCATTTGCCGAGCCTGATGACTCGTTCCCTGGCCCTCGCGGTCGCAATTCTCACAGCAGGCCTCATTGGCGCGCGCACCGCCGCGGCCGAGGCAACGCTGATCGTCGAGGCCGACTCAGGCAAGGTGCTGCATGCCGAGCATGCGACCTATCCGTGGTACCCGGCCTCCACCACCAAGCTGATGACGATGTACCTCACGCTGAAGGCCGTGAAGGACAAGCGTCTCGCGATGGACACGCTGCTCACGGTGTCGCCGAACGCGGTGGCGCAGGCGCCATCCAAGATGGGCTTTCAAGCCGGCACCCAGGTCACCGTCGACAACGCGCTCAAGATGCTGATGGTGAAGTCGGCGAACGACATGGCGGTCGTGCTCGCCGAAGGCGTCTCCGGCTCGATCGAGAAGTTCGCCGACGACATGAACGCGGCCTCGAAGCGCCTCGGCATGACGCAATCGAGCTGGGTCAATCCCAACGGCCTGCCGGCGGACGAGCAGATCACCTCGGCGCGCGACATGGCAATCCTCGCGCGTGCGATTTTGCGCGAGCTGCCCGAATACGAAATGTACTGGCATATCCCGGCGATCAAGTTCGGCCGCCGCGTGATGCGCAACACCAACAGCCTGATCGGCCGTTATCCCGACGCGGACGGCATGAAGACCGGCTTCATTTGCGCCTCCGGCTTCAACGTGGTGGCCACCGCGTCGCGCAACGGGCGCAAGCTGATCGTGGTCGTGTTCGGCTCGCGCTCCGGCATGGTGCGCTCCGAGAAGGCCGCGCAGTTGTTCGAGAAGGGCTTCAACTCGGGTGGGCTCTCGTGGCTGATGCCCTCGCTCGGCACCGTCGATGCGCTGCAGCCGGTCGCGGCTGCGCCGCCCAACCTGCGCGACGAGATGTGCGGCAAGCATCGCAAGCGCCCGGCCACCGAGGATGCCGACGAGGACGACGAAACGGTCGCAGCGACCAGCGACACCGATCGGAGCTCGGCCTATGCGGTGACGATGCAGAACCTGCGTGGGCGCGTCGCGCGCGGCCCCATTCTTGGGCCCTACGCGGTGACAACTCCGCCGATTCCGGTGTTCGTCGGCTTGGGCCGCAAGGGAAGCGAGCCCGATACGCAGATCGCGCGTCGCCCGGGGAAGAAGAGGCCTGCGACCGCCATTGCGGCGGCGCCGGCCGAAGCGAAGCCTGAGACGAAGCCTGCCACGGTGAACGCCTCCGCGAGCGGCTTCAACCTGACGCCGTCGATCAGGCGGCATGGCACGTCGGCGTTCGTTCCGGCGTCCGCCGAGAGCAAGATCATCGCGCCGGAGCGCGGCACGCAAGCCGAGCCGCAGGCCAAACCAAAGAAGAAGGCCGCAAAGCCGAAAGTCGACGCAAAGACGCAGCCCGAAGCCAAGCCCGATCCGAAGGCCAAGACCGCCGCGGCGAAAAAGCCCGAGCCGAAATCCACCAGGCAATGAGTGACGCGAGCGCGCAGTCTCGCGTTCCGCCACCGCCGATCCCGCTCACGGTGCTCACCGGCTTTCTCGGTGCCGGCAAGACCTCGCTGCTCAATCGCCTGCTGAAGGACGAAGCGCTCAGCAACGCCGCCGTGATCATCAACGAGTTCGGCGAGATCGGGCTCGATCACCTGCTGGTCGAGCACGTCGAGGACGGCGTGATGCTGCTCTCGACCGGGTGCCTGTGCTGCACCATGCGCGGCGATCTGGTGAACACGCTGGAGAAACTGCTGCGCGGTCTCGACAACGGCCGCATGCAGTTCAATCGCGTGATCATCGAGACGACGGGCCTGGCCGATCCGGCTCCCGTGCTGCACACCGCGATGGTGCATCCGTATTTCGTGATGCGCTTCCGGCTCGATGGCGTCGTCACCGTGGTCGACGCCGTGAACGGCGCAGCCACGCTCGACGCGCACGTGGAAGCCGTCAAGCAGGTCGCGGTCGCGGACCGCATCGTGCTGAGCAAGACCGACCTCGTCGACACACCGGAACGGCGCGCCGCTGCTGCGCGACTGCGCGAGCGCCTTGGCGCGCTCAATCCGGCCGCGCCCGTGATCGAAGCCGCGAATGCAGGCGTTGCGCAGCTCATCGACTGCGGCCTCTACGATGCCGAGCGCAAAATCCCCGACGTGAAGCGCTGGCTTTCGGAGGAGGCCTATGCGCACAACGAGCGCCACCATCATCACGACGTGAACCGGCACGACGACAAGATCCGCGCCTTCACGCTGGCGACCGACCAAGCCATTCCATTTTCGGCGTTCGAGATGTTCCTCGATCTGTTGCGCTCGATGCACGGGCCCAACCTGCTGCGCGTGAAGGGCATCGTGAAACTCGCTGAATCGCCGGACCGGCCGGTCGTCATTCATGGCGTGCAGCACATATTCCACCCGCCCGCGACGCTCGCCGCCTGGCCCGATGCAGACCGCCGCACGCGGCTCGTGTTCATCGTCGATGGCATCGAAGAACGCGCCGTCAAGGATCTGTTCAAGGCATTTCTCGGCATCGCGCAGGTCGACACGCCCGACCGGGCCGCGATCACCGACAATCCGCTGGTTCCATTCGGCGGCGCCGATCACGCCCGCTGAAGCAAAAGTGAACGGTCGGGCACGGTCCGGATTGCTATTCCGAGGGCCTCATCGCGTTGTCATCAGAACGCGCAAATTCGAACAAAAAGGCACTCGACATGGCCGTCCATCAACTCGACTCCACCACGGACCGCCGCGTCAATGCGCGGCCGGCCGCGCTCGCCGGAGCGGAAACTGATTGGCTCCAGACCGTCTGGGCCCCGCGCATCCTCAGCCTCGTGCGCATCGTCTGCGGCCTGATCTTCATGGAACACGGCACGCAGAAGTGGCTCGGCTTCCCGCCTTCCGCAAAAGCGGCACCGGAGTTCTTCACCCTGTCCGGGTTCGGCGGCATGCTGGAACTCGTCGGCGGCGCGCTGCTGGTGCTCGGCCTGTTGACGCGGCCGGTCGCATTGCTGCTCTCGGGCGAGATGGCAGTCGCCTACTGGATCGGCCACGCGCCGCGCGGCTTCTTCCCGGTCCTCAACGGCGGCGACGCCGCGATCCTCTATTGCTTCATTTTCCTCTATCTCGCCTTCGCGGGTGGCGGCGCGTGGAGTCTGGATCGTGCGATTTGGCGCAAGCCCTGACTCTCGACTCTTCGGCGTGATTGCTCAATGCTGGCGGAGAGGAAACGCCAAATGAGCTCACCCGAGCAAATCGCCTCCCCCGACACGGTGCTCGCCTTCTGGGGCGAGGCCGGCTACGACAAATGGTTCACGCGCGACGACGCATTCGACGCCGAGGTGCGTGGAAAATTCCTTTCCACCTACGAGGCGGCCGCCGCCGGCAAGCTCGAATCCTGGGAGGCGACCGCCGAAGGCGCGCTCGCGCTCTGCATCGTGCTCGATCAGTTCGCGCGCAACATGTTCCGCGGCGACGCGCGCTGCTATGTGGCCGATCCGCTCGCGCGCCAGGTCGCGAACCGCGCGCTCAAGCGCGGCTACGACCAGGATGTCGCGGAGGAGATGCGCGGCTTTTTCTTCCTGCCGTTCATGCATTCGGAAGAATCGGTCGACCAGGACCGTTGCGTCGAGCTTTACCGCGCCGCGGACCACGCGGACCTGAACTACGCGGAGCGGCACCGCGACATCATCCGCCGCTTCGGCCGCTTCCCGCATCGCAACCCCATCCTCGGCCGCACGACGACGCCGGAGGAACAGGCCTACCTCGACGCCGACGGCTTCAAGGGCTGACGCGTGGGGACTGAGGCAGGGGAGCACCGTCGCCGCGCAGCGACTGCGCGATGTGCGCGGCGGCGCGCTGCACCGGCGCGATCGAGAGCTCGCTGAGCGAGTGCATGTCGGCCTCGCCGACCTTGACACCGAAGGTAATCGGTTCCGGCTCTTTCTTCGGAATGTAGAGAGTGCCGAACAGCCAGTCCCAGATCGCCAGGCAGCTGCCGAGATTCTTGTCGAAGTGCAGCGGATTATTCGAGTGATGGATCTGGTGATGCGCGGGGGACAGGAAAATCCGGCCCGCGAGCCCGGTGAACGCGATCCACAGATGCGTGTGCTGCAGGTGCACGTAGACGTGCACGAACAGCACCAGGATGACGTTGGTGTCGCCGATCGAGAACAGCACGACGGGTTGGCCGAAGAGATAATTCGCGACGCCGTTGGTGACCCCGAGCGACACGCCGAGAATGTTGGAGAAGATCAGCCCGTCGAGCGGATGGATGCGGAACACGGTGAGCGGGGTGAGCACGTTCGCGGTGTGGTGCACCTTGTGCAGCTCCCACAGCGCCGGCACGCGATGCTTGAGATAATGGTCGACCCAGTAGCCAAACTCGTAGGCGAGAAACAGCGCGAGCGTGATCGCCGCACGCGCCGCGAGATCGGGCCAGGAGGTCGGTGCAATGGTGCCGAACGCGGCGGCGAGCCCGTCGGCGACGACGCCGGAGAGGAATTTGTACGACAGCACCGCCCAGCCGAAGATCAGGCCGTAGACGAACACGTTGAAGCAGAAATACCCGACGTCGGCGTGTGTCGAGGCATGGCGCAGGATCGCGCCGGGAAACAGTCCGCGCCATAGCGTGGCGGGACGCACCGGACGGCTGCGCCGCCAGCGGCGCAGCGCCAGCACCAGCGCGGCGATGAGGAGGGCAGCGCCCAGCGAGGTGAGCGAAAATCCCGAGCCGAGGCTCAGGAACACCCGCGCGAGCTTGTGGGGAAAATAGAGGATGCCGTCCATGGGGCCTGTCCTGGCCCCGCTTTAAGCGAGATCGGTAAACGCCGGCTTAGCCGGGCGGATTCAATTGAGCTGTGTCCCGGGCGCTGCGCAGCATGAAATGATGCGCCGGCTGACCCGCCCCCCTCCCTTTATCCCTCCCCCGCAAGCGGGGGAGGGATAAAGGGAGGGGGCGTGCGGTCCCGGCTCTGCGGTGCACCGTTTCACGCCGCACCGCGTCCGGGACACAGGTTGTTGTTACTGCTTCTTCTCCTCGCCGCGATGCTGGCCGCCGCCGTGCTGGCCGCCACCGTGCTGGCCGCCCGCGCTCTGGCCGGTCGGAGCGCTGTTCATCTGCCGGCCACCGATCGCGGCGCCTCCGCCCTGCTGGGCCTGCCCGCCTGAGGTCGTCGCGCGCGGCGAAACCTCGCCCGCACCGCTCCTGATCGTCGTGCTGCCGCGCACCGAAGACCCGCTGCGGAAGCCGCCGCGGAACTCTTCGCGCACGCCGTAACCGTAACGATGACGGAAGCGCGGCCCGCGCTCGTAAATCATGACGCCAGCGCCGCGGCAGCCATGACGCCAGCGGTGCCAGCGGGGGTGCGCGTGGCGGAACGGACGGCAGTGGACGGATTCACCGATGCCGATTTCCTCGGCCGCGGCCTTGATGGCGCCGCCGCTGGCCGGCGCCGCGATTGCACCGGACGGCCCGGCAAACAGAGCTGCTCCCGCGATCAGGAGAGCAGAGCACGCGATCTTCATGACGCTTCCTCCTCTGGCGCCCGGCGCATCCGGGGCGCGCTGTCCGCTCAACAGAAGGTGCGTTCCAATGTTCCGCCCAAGTGCTGCCAACCGGAATTGTTTTCGCGCGCCGAACTTGCCCGGTTCCTGGAACGGTTTCGCCCGCGTTGCATTGGTGCTCGGGACGGTGAGGAGGAGGAGTTCACTCATGAAACGTCTACTGCTCGCGGCCACCGCGCTTGTCGTGCTGGCCGGTCCTGCGCTGTCGCAAACCGTCGTGATCGCGCCGGAACAGCGCAAGGTGATCAAGGAATACGTCGTGAAGGAAAAGGTGCGCCCGTTCCATATGCAGTCGCGGGTGACGGTCGGCGCGACGCTTCCGGCCGACGTGGAACTCGCCCCCGTGCCTTCGACCTGGGGGCCGGCGTTCAGCTCCTACCGGTATGTCTACACCGGCGACGACGTCGTGCTGGTCGACCCGTCCAGCCGCCGCGTGGTCGAGGTGATCGACTAACGCATCCAACCTGTGTCCCGGCGCGGCGCGGCATGAAATGACGCGTCACCAACCCGGGATCGCTCCCCCACCCCTACCCTCCCCCGCAAGCGGGGGAAAGATTAAAGGGAAGAGGGGGGCGGTCCCGCATGTGCGACCCAGCAGGGGATTCGTCATGGCCGGGCTTGTCCCGGCCATCTCTCTGAGGGGCGCACCGAGCCCTCCTAAGCGGGATGCCCGGCACAAGAGCCTGCGCCCGCGAAGGCGGGGGCAGGGCATGACGAAGAGATATGTAGCCCGGATGAAGCGCAGCGAAATCCGGGAGAGCGCGGCGCGCTCTGTCGGGCCGACCCCGGATTGCGCTTCGCTTCATCCGGGCTACGCAATCACGCAACGCGCTCGTCATGGCGGGCTTATCCCGGCGTCCCGAGACGGCGCGCCGTGCCGTCCCCCTCTCTTAACTAACTGATTTCAATACTCTTTTACTCATGCGGCCAATTCCGGCGATTCCCCCTGCCCCCCGAACCGAACGTTAAGCAGCCCTTGCTAGGACTTGCTGGATGGGGACGAGCCGGAGCGTGGACGTGGCGTTGACCGAGAGCACGCGTGCGCCGTTTCTGGCGCGCACGATCGATGCGGTGCGCGGCTGGCTCACCGATCATTCCGACCGCTCGCGCGCGCAGCGCGCCGCCGGCACTGCGTTCCTGATCCGCGTCGCGAGCGCGGCGCTCGTCTATCTCACGCAGGTGCTGCTCGCGCGCTGGATGGGCTCGTTCGAGTTCGGCGTCTACGTCTATGTGTGGACTTGGGTGCTGCTGCTCGGCGGCGTCATCGATTTCGGGCTCGCCTCCTCGGCGCAGCGCTTCATTCCCGAATATGCCGGCTCGAAGCAGTTCGACCTGCTGCGCGGCTTTCTCTCAGGTTCGCGCTGGATCGTCGTTGCCCTCGCGACCGCCTGGGCGCTGATCGCCGCATTCGGCATCTGGCTGTTCGGCGCATGGGTGCATTCCTACGAGGTGATCCCGCTTTATATCGCGTGTGTCTGCCTGCCGCTGTTCACGCTCGGCCGCGCACAGGACGGAATCGCGCGCTCGTTCGACTGGATCAATCTTGCGCTGATGCCGGCCTACATCATCCGCTCGGTGCTGCTGATCGGCGTGATGGCGGCATTCTATGCGCTCAAGCTTCCGACCGATGCCTCGACCGCGATGCTCGCCGCGGTCGCGACCACGTGGCTGACGGTCATCGGCCAGACTTTGGTGATGAACGCCCGGCTCAAGTCGAAGGTCGCACCGGGGCCGAAGGCCTACCTGCCGCGCACCTGGCTCGCCGTCTCGGTGCCGATCTTCATGGTGGAAGGCTTCTACCTGCTGCTCACCTACGCGGACGTGATCGTGCTGCAGCAGTACCGCCGGCCCGAGGAAGTCGCGGTGTACTATGCGGCGGCGAAGACGCTGGCGCTGGTTGCGTTCGTCTATTTCTCGGTGTCGGCCGCGGTCGCGCACAAGTTTTCCGAATATCACATCAGCGGCAACAAGGCGGAGCTCTCCGCCTTCCTCGCCGACTCGATCAAGTGGACGTTCTGGCCCTCGTTGGCCGCGACGGTTCTGATCCTCGCGCTCGGCAAGCCGCTGCTCTGGCTGTTCGGCGCGCAATTCGTCGACGGCTACTACCTGATGTTCATTCTGGCGATCGGCCCGCTCGCGCGCGCCACCATCGGCCCGGTCGAGCGGCTGCTCAACATGGTCGGCGAACAGCGCGCCTGCGCGGTTGTCTACGCTTCGGCCTTTCTCGCCAACATCGCGCTGTGCGTCGTGCTGATCCCGCTGTTCGGCGTCGCCGGTGCGGCGATCGCGATCTCGGGCGCGATGATCCTGGAATCGGTGCTGCTCTACGGCGTGACCAAGCAGCGCCTCGGGCTGCACGTGTTCGTCTGGCGGCCGAAAAAGCCATGAGCGCGCGTCCCGCTTCCGCCAGCTTTGCGCGGGAGCGCGCCGACGCTTCACCGCGTGCCATCGGCCGCGCCGAGTGGCGGACGCTGGCAGCGTTGGCTGAGATCCGCGGCGCATGGCGCGATCTGAGCGGCCGCGCACTCGAGCCCAACGTGTTCTACGATCCGGCCTTCGCGCTCGCCGCGGCGCCGGTATTCGGCGCGGATGTCGGCGCCGTGCTGGTGTGGTCGAACATAGCGCCGCAGCGGCTGATCGGGCTGTTTCCGCTGCGCATCGAGCGCCGCTACGGCCTGATGACGACGCTCACCGGCTGGACGCATCCGTACGCGCCGCTCGGCGTGCCGCTGGTGGATCGCGACGAGGCCGACGGTGCGATCGGGGCGCTGCTCGCGCATGTCGAGGCAGACGCGCGCTTGCCGCAACTGGTCGTGCTGCCGCTGATCGCGCGCGATGGCGCTTTTGCCGAGGCGATGGCGCGTGTGCTGGCGCAGCATGGCGGCGCTGCGGCGCATTTCGGCGAGCACGCGCGCGCGCTGCTCGCGCCGGACGAGCGCGCGAGCTATCTCGATCACGTCGCGCACAAGAAGCGCAAGGAGTTGCGGCGCCAGCGGCGCCGGCTCGACGAAAAGGGCGCGGTAACGTTCGTTTCCGCGCATGAGCCCGGGGCAATCGCGCCCGCGCTGGCCGACTACCTGATGATCGAAGCGGCGGGCTGGAAAGGCCGCGCCGGCACCGCCGCGCGGCAGAACGCCGACGTGCTGCATTTCGTGCAAAGCGCGATCGCCGCACTGTCCGCCGACAACCGCGTGCGGATCGACCGGTTGACGCGCGGCGAGATGCCGCTTGCCGCCGCCATCACGCTCTCCGCCGGCGACCGCGCCTGGTTCTGGAAAATCGCCTACGACGAGGCGCACGCGAGTTTCTCACCCGGCGTGCAGCTCACGCTCGCTCTCACGCAGCAGCTTCTGGCGGATGAAGCCATCGCGCAAACGGACTCCTGCGCCACCGCCGACCATCCGATGATCGACCATCTCTGGTGCGAGCGCCTCGCGCTCACCGATCTCCTGATCGCACCGGGCCGTGCGGCGCTGGCGCAATTCCATATCGCGCGGCACTTCGAAACGCTGCGGCGCGTGGCGGTTACGGCCGCAAAGACGCTGCGCAATCGCACGAGATGAATTGTTCTCCGTTCGTCCCCGTGAAAGCGGGGACCCAGAGCCCGGAAAAGAAAGAACTGGATTCCCGCTTGCGCGGGAATGAGCGGAGTGCGGGTCAAGCCTGATCGCGCAGCAGACGGCGGATGATCTTGCCGGTGGTCGTCATCGGCATTTCGGTGATGAAGGACACCTCGCGCGGATATTCATGCGCCGACAGCCGGGTACGCACGAAATCGCGCACTTCGCCGGCGAGCGCATCGGAACCCCGATAGCCGGATTTGAGCACGATGAAGGCCTTCACGATCTCGGTGCGCACCGGATCGGGCTTGCCGATCACGGCCGCGAGCGCGACCGCCGGATGCTTGATCAGGCAATCCTCGATCTCGCCCGGCCCGATGCGATAGCCGCTCGACGTGATGACATCGTCGTCGCGCCCCACGAAAGTGATGTAGCCCTCGTCGTCGACGGTGCCCTGATCGCCGGTGGCCATCCAGTCGCCGATGAATTTCTGCGCGGTCGCTTCCGGCCTTCCCCAATACTCCAGGAACATCACCGGGTCGGGCCGCTTTACCGCGATCTGGCCAAGCTCACCGGCATCCGCGCGCGATCCATCGGCGCGGATCACTGCCACATCGTGGCCGGGGACCGGCTTGCCGATCGCGCCCGGCTTGGACACGCCGATCATCTGGCACGAAGAGAGCACCAGGTTGCACTCGGTCTGGCCGTAGAACTCGTTGATGGTCAGCCCGAACGCCGCGCGGCCCCACTCGTAGGTCTCGGCGCCGAGCGACTCGCCGCCCGAGCCGAGCGTGCGCAGGGCGATGTCGTGGCGTCCCTTGGGGGAGCGCGCCGAGCGCAGCATGCGCAGCGCGGTCGGCGGGATGAAGGCGTTGCGCACTTGCGTTTTGGCAAGCAGCGCAAACGCTTCCTCGGGATCGAACTTCTCGAACTTGCGCGCGACCACCGGCACGCCGTGATGCAGGCTCGGCAGCAGGCAATCGAGCAGCCCGCCGGCCCACGCCCAGTCGGCCGGCGTCCAGAACCGGTCGCCGGCTTGCGGGAAAAAATCATGCGGCATCTCGACGCCCGGCAGATGCCCGAGCACGACGCGATGTCCGTGCAGCGCGCCCTTGGCCTGACCCGTCGTGCCGGAGGTGAAGATCATCAGCGCCGGATCGTCCGGCGTGGTGTGGGCCGGCGTGAATTGATCGGAGGCGTGCGCGATGGTCTCATGCAGGCCGAGCGCGCCGTCGCCCGGTCCGTCGATCGACAGAGCGAGCGTGAGGCCCGGCAACTCGCCGCGGATCTCGGCGAGCCTGGCCAGCCCCTGCGCGTTGGTGATGACCGCCTTCACGCCGGCGTTCTGCAGCCGGTAGCTCAGCGCATCGACGCCGAACAGGATCGCCAGCGGCACCGCGACCGCGCCGAGCTTGTAGATCGCGATGTGGCCGGCGGCAGCCTCCGGCGTCTGCGGCAGCAGCACCGCAACGCGATCGCGGCGCGCGATGCCGTGTGCGGCGAGCGTATTGGCGAGACGGTTGGAGGTCGCGCGCAGCCAGCCGAAGGTGATGGTTTCGTGCGCACCGTCGGCGCGCACGTTCAGAATGGCAAGCCGGTCCGGGTCCTGCGCGGCCCATTTGTCGCAGACATCGACGCCGATGTTGTAGCGCGCAAGCCTCGGCCAGCGGAATTCGCCGTAGAGCCTGTCGTAGTCGTGGATGTTGGGAAGCATGAGCGAGTCCCGGCTGGCGCCGCGAAACTAGTGAGGCTATGAGCAACGCGCAACTGAAGGGGACGAAATGGCCAAAGCGATCCAGATCCGCATGGGCGGCTACGGCCCGGCGACCACCGGCTTTTCCAGGGCGCTGAAGTTCATCGGCGAGCGGCTGGCGCAACAGTTCGGCGACCGGATCGTGGTGAAATACGTCTGGAATATCATGGATTTCGGCTATCGCGCCGAAGACATCCTGTGGCTGGTCGAAAGCGGCGTGCTGACGCTTGGGTACCAGTCGTCGAGCTACCTGACCGATCGCGTGCCGGAGCTTGGCTTCGTCGACCTGCCGTTCCTGTTTTCCCAGAACGAAACCGCGCGCGCCGCGATGGACGGCGAGCTCGGCACATTCCTCGCCAGCAAGATCGAGGCCCGCGTGAACTACCGCATCCTCGGCTGGTACGAGAACGGCTTCCGCCAGATCTCCAACAAAGTGCGCGCCGTGCGCACGCCCGCCGACCTCACCGGCATGCGCATCCGCGTGCTGCCGAGCGACGTGCAGGCGCGCACCTTCGAATTGCTCGGCGCCGTGCCGCTGCGCTGGGACCTGACCGAGGCGATCGCCGCGATCAAGGCCGGCACGATCGACGCGCAGGAAAATCCGTTCGCCAATACGGTCACCTATGGGGTGCACAAGTTTCACCACTATCATTCGGTGACGAACCACTTCTACATCTCGCGTCCGATCTTCCTGCATCGCACCGCGTTCGACGCGTGGCCGAGCGATTTGCAGAACGCGATGCGCGAGGCGGTCGCGGCCTCGGTCGAATATCAGCGTGGGCTGGCGGAGGAGGAGGACGTCGCCTCGCGCCGGGCGATCGTCGATCAAGGTTGCGAGATCGCCGAAATCACAGCCGACGAGCACGCGCTGTTCGCAAAGGCGGTGCAGCCGCTCTGGGCCGATGCGCGGACCATGTACGGCAAGGAGATGTTCGCGATGGTGGCGTAAGCCCGTAGGGCGCAGTAAGCGAAGCGCACTGCGCCGCCTTTTGGCGCAATGCGCTCCGCTTCGCGTCGCTTATTGCGCCCTACTGGCTAGCTCTTTTTGTCGTCCGGCGCCGCGAGGATCAGGGTCCAGAACACCTTGTATTTCGACTTCGGCGAATAGATCGCCGCGATGCCCATGCGGGTCACGCCTTTGTTGAGCATGTTGGCGCGGTGCGGCGGGGAGTCGCGCCAGCCCGAGAACGCTTCGGCGAGCGTGTGATAGCCGGCGGAAATGTTCTCGACCGCGACCTTGGCGTCGAAGCGCCCGCCGCGGATGCGCTGCGAGAACGCCTTGCCGACGTCGTGGTCGAGCTTGTCGCGCGCCGCCATGTTGCGCGAATGCTCCTCGGCAAGCTTCATCAGGTCGGGATCGAGCGTGACGGCGCCGAGACCGTTGTTGGCGCGGTAGCCCGAGATCATCGACTGCGCGGCCGCCGGATCGAGCTGGCCGCCTTCGGCGAGGTTGCGGTAGAAGCTCGGCTGGCCGGAGGGCAGCGGCGCGTCGCTGGCGCAGCCGGAAAACCCGAGCAGCGCCAGCGCGGTCGCGATGCGCAGCACACATTCGGCGATCAGCGTGCCGGTCATTCCCCCTCCCCAAAGATGTCTCCGGCGATAACGCCGTCGAAATGGTAACTGAAAGATGAATGCGGCGAAGATTGGCCGCGTCATCGCCGGGCATAGCCCGTCGAAGACGGGCGTAAACGCCCTGGCGCCCGGCGATCCCGATAATTCAGCTCCAGTCCAACTAAGCGGGATCACCGGGTCTCGCCGCTTCGCGGCGGCCCGGTAATGACGAGGGGGAGGAGTTGTCCCCGATCAGCCGCACGTCCTGCGCCGGCGTCATGTCGATGCCGGCGGCGCGGAACCGGCGCAGGATCGCAACCTGGATCGCGCTCTTGATGCGCCCGCGCTCGGCCAGGTTCGGCACGATGCAGAACACGTCGAAGACGAGGCCGCTTGCGGCAAACTCGGTGAGCTGGACCGCCGGCGGCGGCTCCTTCAGCACACCCGGATTCTCCGCGACGCAGGCGGACAGGATCTCCATCACTCTGTCGGGATCGCAGTCGTAGGACACCGATACCCTGATGTTGAGCCGCCCGAGCGTGTTGCCGTGGGTCCAGTTCTTCACCACGCCGGTGATCAGCTCGGAGTTCGGAATGATCACGCTGGCGCGCTCGAACGTTTCGATCTCGGTCGCGCGCACGCTGATGCGGCGCACGAAGCCTTCATCGCCCTTGACCACGATCTGGTCGCCGATGCGGATCGGACGCTCGGCCAGCAGGATCAGGCCGGAGACGAAGTTCGACACGATCGATTGCAGCCCGAAACCGATGCCGACCGAAAGGGCGCCCGCGACCAGCGCGATCTTCTGCGGATCGATGCCGAGTTCGCCCAGCGCGGCCACGATCGCGACGATGAAGCCGACGTAACCCAGGATGGTCACGATCGAGAGCCGCAGGCTCGGCTCGAACGCCGTATGCGGCATCACGTCTTTTTCGAGCCAGCGCTGCATCAGCCGCGTCAGCCCGACAACGATCAGGAACAGCACGATGGCGCCGAACACTGCGCCGAACGAGATGGTGAAATCGCCGATGCGAACGCCGAGCGCGACGCCCTTGATCGCCTCGAACAGGTCGGCAGCCGCGACTTCCCAGCGTCCGACCGCAAGCGCCAGGATCACGAGCACGAACAGCGCGCGCACGATGCCGGAGGTCAGCTTGCCGAGCAGCCCCAGCCGCCGCGGCTCGATGCCGAGCTGGCGCGCAAGCTTGCGGCCGCCCGGCGACTCCGCCGAAAGCGTGCGGTTGATCACCGCATCGGTCACGACCAGCAGAAGATGGAGCGTCGCGATCAGCGTGACCGTAAACACGACGCGGCCGGCAACGAAGGCCGCAAAGCTCGCGTAGCCGGCGAGCAGCGACACCGCGATCGCAGCGACGACGATCCACGCGAGCAGGCGCATGCCGGGAATGCGCCGCGCCTCCTCCTCGTCGGCTTCGCGGCGGCCGGTCAACAGGTGGATCAGCAAGGCGGCGACGATCGCGGCGAACAGCATCCGCGTTGCGTCGTCGATCGCGAGCGGCGCGCCGGCCGTGCGATGCAGCGCACGCAGCGCGATGAACGCGCCGAAGATGCGCCCGCCCCAGGTCAGGTGCGCGAACAGCCAATGCGCGGTCGCGTCGTCGAACGAGACGAGGCGGCGCGCCGGATCGTCCGGTGCGAGCACGCTGGTTGCCGCCGCGCGAGCGAGCGACGCGATCGCGACGCCGATCACGAGGCTGGTGGTGAGCCGGGCAAAATTCGCCGGGATCAGGTCGAACTGGTGCAGCAGCGCGAGGATCACCAGCACCGCCAGCGGCATCGAGAGCGCGCGGCGCAGGAAGACAAGCAGCGCGGCGAGCGCCTTGCCGTAACGCGCGCCGACGCGCGCCACGAATGCCGTGCGGCGCCACCAGCGCATGAGGATGAGAACAACGACCAGCAGTCCCGTGAGCGCCACCACGGCCGAGGCCATGCGCGCCGCGCCGCCTCTCTCGCGCGCGTAGTTCGACCAGTCCTGCCCAAACTGGCGGACGCGGCCCGCGTAGTCGGGCGCCGCCGCAATGACGTCGCGCCAGAACAACGGGTCGAGCACGCTCGGCGAACGGCGGAACAACGTCTCGGCGTATGCCGAGCGGCGGCGCTCGGCGAGCATCACGGTCAGCTGCTCGGCGCGGGTCTGCAGCAATTGCACCTGCTTGATCGCCGCATCGATCTCGGCGCGCTGCTGCGTCAGTCGCGCGCGCTCGGCCGCGATCGCCGGATCCTCGGGTGCATCTTTGGCGGGCGCCGGACCGAGGCCCTTCAGGCGTGCATCGAAGTCGGCAAGCCGGGGCTCGAGATCGGCGGCCTTATCGCGCAGGTCCTCGCGCAGGGGCGCGAGCCGCTGCGACAGATCGGTGAGCCCGCGCACGCCGAGGCCGCCGCGCCGGGTTGCCGCCTCGATCTGATCGAGCGCCACGCGGACCGGCTCGATGCCGATGAGCGGCGCCTGCTGCGCGAAGCCGTCCGCCACAAGCGCTATGAGAACCGCCAGAGCGAGGCCGAACCGCTGCACCACGGTCGCGAATCGGAACATGGCGGCCCCTGTTGACGGGCGCGATCATTCGCCTGGCGAGCTTTAAGTCAAGCGGGGCCAATTTTCCTTGTCGGGCCGGGCGCTTGTTGGTCTAATCCGCCGCCGGGTCCGGGGGATTTCATGTTCACGACACCGCGTCTCGTCGCGATCGCGTTGTGCGCGGCGCTGAATTTCGCGATCGGCAACATCGTCTATCTGATCAAGCTTCCGATCTATCTCGACTCGATCGGCACCATTTTGTGCGCGCTGCTCATCTTTCCGGACCGTTCCGCGGCGATCGCCTGCGCGTTCATCGCGGGGTTCATCGGGATCATCCTGAGCGGGCTGATCATCAATCCGTTTTTGCCCTGGTTCGCCATGACGGTGCTCGCCATCGCGCTCGTTTCCGCGCTGCTGACCGGGCTTGCGACCCCGACGTTCCGCGCACGGCCGCCGGCGGTGCCGGCCTTCGCCGGCAAGGTCGTCCTGTGCGGCGTGATCACCGGTATCGTCTCCGCAGTCGTCTCGGCGCCGGTCGTGGTCTATCTGTTCGGCGGCGTGACCGGCAGCGGCAGCGCGTTCGTCGTGGCGTTTTTCCTGAAAACCGGCCAGCAGCTGATGAATTCCGCGCTGCTCTCCGGCTTCGCGACCGAGCCGATCGACAAGACGCTGCAGGTGCTGCTCGCCGCGCTGCTGTATCGCGCGACGCCGGCCGAGTTCATCGCGATGCTGCGGCCGGCGCAATCCTCGGCCGCATGAATGCCGCCGCTCCTTCCTTTTACCTCCCGCTGAAAGGGGGAGGCATGCCCTCGGGCTTGACCCGAGGGTCGACGCGGCCCGGATCAAGTCCGGGCCAGGCTCCGCGTGTCGGGTGGGGGTCGTGCTGCAAAGCGGGACCCCTTCCCGGATCGGCGTTGCCGATCCGACCCTCCCCTTTCAGGGGAGGGTGAGGGTCGTTGCCATGACGCCGAACGGCGCGGTCGCCTTTGTATGTCTCGTGATCGCCGCAGCGCTCGTTGCGCGTGACCTTGTCGGCCTCGCTGTCCTTCTCGCCATTACGCTGATCTTCGCGCTCGGCAGCCGGCGACGCATCTGGAGCGCGCTCGCGTGGTCGGCCGGCATCGTGCTGCCGCTTGGCGTCTTCATGGCGATCGTGTGGATCGGCATCGTCGGCCGCGCGCCGGCGGAGATCGCGGCGAACCTTGAGGGTTCGCGCGCCGCGGCGGCGGCGTATGTGGCGGTCATTTGCCTGCGCCTGTTCATCATCGCGTTCGCGATCCAGGCCGCCTTCCTGCATTTCGCCGGATGGACGCCATTGCGTTTCGTCGGCGGGCTGACGGCGCCCGCAATGGCGAAGAAGCTGCTGGTGCTCACGCTGTCCCTGATCGACTCGATCCTGCAGGCGGTCGACCGCGCCCGCACCGCGCTGATCGCGGCCGGCATCGTCACGCGCAAGGCGTCATGGCGCAACCTGCGCCACGGCTGGATTCTGGTGCAGACCGTGTGGCTCACCGTCGTGACGATCGCGATCGGGCGCACGCGCGACAAGTGGCCGATCGAGGACACGCTGGCGCGGCTCGACGGCGCGCTCGCAACGGGCGCGGCGCGCCGCCCCGGCGCGGCAGACTTCGGTTGGCTGGCACTCGCCGTTACCGGGGCCGCGGTCGCCTGGGGACTGCGCTGAATGGGCGCCTTCATCGCCGGTCCGAATTTCTCCGGCCGCAGCGCCGCGCTGATGGCGTGGCTGCGCGAGCGGGCACCTGCGTTCTTCGTCGGTCCTTATGCGGAGGCCGCGCTCTCCGGCCTCTCCAGCAGCGTCGCGGACGAGATCGCAATTTATCGCGGCCGCGAGCCGCGACGCGCCGCCTTCACGCCGCTCGATTTTGCCGGCTACGCGGCGCGCAAGCCGCCGACGCTCTCCGGCGGCGAGCAGGTGCTGCTCGCGCTGCATTGTTTCTCGCTCTCCGACTATGCGGCGATCGGTATCGACACCGCGCTCGAACAACTCGACCCGCAGAACCGCGCCGATGCGCTTGCCTATCTGTCGCGAGGCGCGGCGGGCCGCTTCACGGCAGCGCTGATCGACAACCGGCTCGCCTCTCCTCCGGGATGGACAGCGCGCGAGCTTGCGAGCACGGCGACCGACTTTGCCTGCGACCTCGCCGCGCTGCATCTCCCGGCCCGAAAAGCACCGGTGATTGGCGCGCGACAATTGTCGTTCCGCTACCCGGGCGGGCGCGATATTGTCCGCGACGCCGATCTCGACCTTGAGCCGGGCCAGGCCTATCGCCTCACCGGCCCGAACGGCGCAGGCAAGACCACGCTGTTCAAGCTGCTCGCGGGCGTGCTCAAGCCGGATTCCGGTGGCGTCACGCTCGATGGGGCGGCTTACGCGCCGTGGCGCAGCGGCAACCGCATCTTCGCGCTCGCAACGCAAAATCCGGATCAGCAGTGGTGCGGCGCGACGCTCGCCGAGGATCTGGCGCGACGCCGCGCCACGCTCGCGCGCCATCCGGACATCGCGTTGCCGTCCGATGAAGTGCTCGCCGCGCTCGCGGCCCGCCTTGGCGTGCGCTCGATGGAACAGCACCTCTATGAACTGCCGCTGGTCGCGCGCAAGCGGCTGGGCTGGCTATGGCCGCTCGCCGGCGCAATGCCATGGGCGATGTTCGACGAGCCGACGCTGGGCCAGGACCATGCGACGCGCGCCGCATTCGCCGAGGCGGTCGGGCGCCTGACCGCATCGGGCCACGGCGCTCTGTTCGTCACGCACGACGACGAGTTTGCCGCCATGATCACGCACCGCGCGCTTCGAATTGCCGGCGGCAAGGTCCATCTGTAACGAAAACGCCCGGCACGCGTGCCGGGCGCTTCAATCATCCTGCAGCCGCGCCTACAACCGTACTGCGGTCGTGGAGTAAGCCTCATCGACCGGCTTCTGCACGCTGTTGAGCGCGAACCCTGCGATCGCCGCGACAACGATCGCGGCCACGCAGGCCAGCACGAAAGATTGCATGGTTTCCTCCCCAGTCCCTATTCGGCCGGCGTCGCCATCGGCTGGCGCTGCGATTCGTTCGGACCGGTGCGCGCGTTCTCCTGCGCGAGCCAGAGCGGATGATGCTCCCTTGCCCAGTTGACGTCGACCGTTCCCTCGCCCATCGCCTCGAACGCGCCTTCCATGCCGATCGTGCCGATGTAGATGTGCGCCAGCATCACGGCGACGAACAGCACCGCGATGATCGCGTGCACCGTCTGGGCAAGCTGCATCCCCGCAATGTCCGTGACATAGAACGGGAACATCAGCAGATAGCCCGTGACGGCGACGGCCGTGCCGCCGATCACGACGATCCAGTAGATCATCTTCTGGCCGGCGTTGAACCGATATGCCGGCGGATGATCGTGACCGACGATGCCGCCGCCGCGCTTGGTCCATTCGACGTCGACACGGTTCGGGATATTGCCGGCAATCCAGATCAGGAAGATGCAGAACACGCCAATGGCAAACGGGAAGCTCAGATAGTTGTGCGCGTACTTCGCCCATTGCGCCCAGTTGGCGAACGCCGGCTCGCCGATCAGCGGCAGCAGCAGCGGCTTGCCGAATGTGATGTTGAGCCCGGTGAGCGCCAGGATGATGAAGCAGGTCGCCGTCATCCAATGGACGAAGCGCTCGAACGCGTTGAAGCGCACGATGCGCCGGCCCGAATACCCGCTCTCGAGCTTCACCTGGCCACGCACCAGATAGAATACGACGAGCAGGATCAGCATGCCGAGGATCGCGATCGCGCCGATCCAGCGAAGCGTCACCTCATGGAATTGGCGCCAGTCGCGCCCGGCCGGGTGGATCAGGTTGCCGGATTTCTGATCCGGGATGGTGACGCGGCCGCTCACCGACCCGCCGCTGCCGAGCGCATTGAGGAGCTGCTGCTCCTTCACCGAAGCCGCGGTCGGATTGACCGAGGTCGGCTGCTGTGCGCTTGCCGGCGCCGCGATGGCGAGGACGAGCGCGACGGCCAATGCGCCGATGATGAAACGAGCCTGCGCGAGAAACCCCGCCATGCCAAACCTCCCTGACTTCCTCGTGCCGCCCGTCTGGTGCGGGCAGCGCGTCTTCTTCCGGCACCGCCCCCTAGAGCCCTCGCTGGGCTCTGGCTTCTTGTTCGAGCATGATTTCCGAAAAGCGGTACCCGCTTTTCGGGATCGTGCCCTAGGACGCGATGGTCTCGCGATACGCCGTCTGCCAGCCCCACGCGCCGGAGCCGTAACCGCGCTTCGTCACGCGTTCCTTGTAGATCTGCGCGATGATCTCGCTGTCGCCGGCGAGCAACGACTTGGTCGAGCACATCTCGGCGCAGAGCGGCAGCTTGCCCGCCGCGAGCCGGTTGGTGCCGTATTTCTCGAACTCTTCCGCCGTGCCGTCGGCCTCGGGGCCGCCGGCGCAGAAGGTGCACTTGTCCATCTTGCCGCGCGAGCCGAAGTTGCCGACCTTGGGATATTGCGGCGCGCCGAACGGACAGGCGTAGAAGCAGTAGCCGCAGCCGATGCACAGATCCTTCGAATGCAGCACCACGGCATCCGCCGTGGTGTAGAAGCAGTTCACCGGGCAGACCGCCGCGCACGGCGCGTCGGTGCAATGCATGCAGGCCATCGAGATCGAGCGCTCGCCCGGCTTGCCGTCGTTGATGGTGACGACACGGCGGCGGTTGATGCCCCACGGCACCTCGTGCTCGTTCTTGCAGGCGGTGACGCAGGCGTTGCACTCGATGCAACGATCGGCGTCGCAGAGGAATTTCATACGGGCCATGGTCGTTGCTCCTTAAGCCGCGCGGATCTGACAGAGGGTAGCTTTCGGCTCTTGCATGCCGGTCACCGGATCGAAGCCGTAGGTGGTGAGCGTGTTGACGCTTTCGCCGAGCACGACCGGATCGGCCCCCTTGGGGTATTTCGAGCGCTGGTCGACGCCCTGGAACCAGCCCGCGAAATGGAACGGACACCACGCGACGCCCTTGCCGACGCGCTCGGTCACCAGCGCCTTCATCCGCGCCTTGGACGCGTTCTCGGCGCCCGTCACCCACACCCAGCCGCCGTCCTTGATGCCGCGGTCGGCCGCATCCGCAGGATTGACCTCGATGAACATGTCCTGCTGCAATTCGGCGAGCCACTTGTTGGAGCGGGTTTCCTCGCCGCCGCCTTCGTATTCGACCAGGCGGCCCGAGGTGAGGATGATCGGGAAGCTCTTCGCGATCCCTTTCTCCACCGCGGCCTTCTGCACGTCGAAGCCGACGTTCGGCATGCGGAACTGGCGTGCGTTCGGCAAGGTCGGATACTTCGCGACCAGATCCGGCCGCGGCGTATAGATCGGCTCGCGATGCACCGGGATGGCATCCGGCAGGCCGAACGCATTGGCGCGCGCCTTGCCGTTGCCGTAGTGGATGCAGCCGTGCTTCATCGCGACGCGCTGGATGCCGCCCGAGAGGTCGATCGACCACGACACCGCATCCGGCGTCGCCGGATTGATCCGGTTGATCACCGCCAGCTCGGCCTCGGTCAGGTCCTTGTCCCAGCCGAGCCGCTTGAGCACACCGTAGGTGAACTCCGGATAGCCGTCCTTGATCTCGCTATCCTTGGAATAGGAGCCTTCGGCGAGAAGATTGTGCTTCTCCTCCTTCTCGACCTCGACCCCGTTCTCCATCACCTTGACCTTGACCACGCGCTCGACGCCGAAGCGGGCGCGGAACGTGCCGCCGCCCTCCATCACATGGAGGTTGGTGTTGTAGAGCGTGTGCGTGCCGGGATGGCGCAGCTCCGGCGTGCCCCAGCATGGCCACGGCAGGCCGTAATAGTCGCCGCCGATCTCCGGCAGCTCCTTCGGCGCGCGCAGCGACACCAGGTCGAACTTGTCCTGGTTCTTCATGTGCGCCTTCAGCCGCTCTGGCGACTGGCCGCAGTAGCCGGTCGACCAGCCGCCGCGGTTGATCTCGCGCAGGATGTCCTCGGCGACAGGCACGTTGTTCTCGACCTTGATGTTCTTGAACATCTTGTCGGCGAAGCCGAGCTTGGTCGCCAGCCGGTACATCACCTCGTTGTCGTCCTTGGCCTCGAAGATCGGCTTGACGATCTGCTCGCCCCACTGGATCGAGCGGTTCGACGAGGTGCGCGAGCCGCTCGTCTCGTAGCTCGTGGCGATCGGCAGCAGATAGGTGTCGTTCTTGCGCTCCGAGAGCACCGCCCAGGTGGTCGGCACCGGATCGGCGACGACCAGCAGGTCGAGCTTCTCGATGCCCTGCGCCGCCTGCGGCATGCGGGTCACGGTGTTGCCGCCGTGGCCCATCACGATCATGGCCTTCAGGTTGTCCTTCTGCGACACCTGATCCTTCGGATACATCGCGGCGTCGAACCAGCGGGTCGACGGAATGCCCGGCGTCTCCATCATCTTGACCGGCTTGCCGTCCGGCCCGTTGATGGTGTCGAAGCGCGAGGCCATCCAGGCGTAGTCGACTTCCCATACGCGGCACCAATGGCGCCACGCGCCTTCGACCAGGCCGTAGTAGAGCGGCAGGGTCACGATATCGAGGCCGAGATCGGTCGCGCCCTGCACGTTGGTGTGGCCGCGGAAGATGTTGGCGCCGGTGCCGAACTTGCCGACGTTGCCGGTCGCGAGCAGCGCGATGCAGAACGCGCGCACGTTGGCGGTGCCGACGGTGTGCTGGGTCGCGCCCATGCACCAGATCAGGGTCGCGGGCTTCTCGGTCGCGAACATCTTGGCGACGCGCTCGAGCTGCGCGCCGGGGACGCCGGAGACGCGCTCGACTTCATCGGGCGTCCACTTCGCGACCTCCTTGCGGATGTCGTCCATGCCGTAGACGCGCTGCTGGATGAACTCCTTGTCCTCCCAGCCGTTCTTGAAGATGTGCCACAACATTCCGTAGATCACCGGAATGTCGGTGCCGGAGCGGATGCGCACGTATTCGGTCGCGTGCGCGGCGGTGCGCGTCATGCGCGGATCGATCACGATCATGTTGGCGCGGTTCAACTCCTTGCCGGCCAGCACGTGCTGCAGCGACACCGGATGCGCCTCGGCCGGATTGCCACCCATGATGATCATGGTCTTGTCCTTGCGGATGTCGTCCATGCCGTAGACGCGCTGCTGGATGAACTCCTTGTCCTCCCAGCCGTTCTTGAAGATGTGCCACAACATTCCGTAGATCACCGGAATGTCGGTGCCGGAGCGGATGCGCACGTATTCGGTCGCGTGCGCGGCGGTGCGCGTCATGCGCGGATCGATCACGATCATGTTGGCGCGGTTCAACTCCTTGCCGGCCAGCACGTGCTGCAGCGACACCGGATGCGCCTCGGCCGGATTGCCACCCATGATGATCATGGTCTTGGCGTTGCGGATGTCGTTGTAGCTGTTGGTCATCGCGCCGTAGCCCCAGGTATTGGCGACGCCGGCGACGGTGGTCGAGTGACAGATGCGCGCCTGGTGGTCCGAGTTGTTGGTGCCCCAGAACGCCGCGAATTTGCGGTTGAGATAGGCGGACTCGTTGGTGAACTTGGCCGAGCCGAGCCAGTAGACCGAATCCGGCCCCGACTTTTCGCGGATCGCGTTGAGCTTGTCGCCGATCTCGTTGATCGCCTGATCCCAGGAGACGCGCGTCCACTGGCCGTTCACCAGCTTCATGGGATAGCGCAGCCGCCGGTCGCTGTGGACGAGCTCGCGCGTCGCCGCGCCCTTGGCGCAATGCGAGCCGCGGTTGATCGGCGAATCCCAGCCGGGCTCCTGTCCGATCCACACGCCGTTCGACACTTCGGCCATCACGGTGCAGCCGACCGAGCAGTGCGTGCAGATGTTCTTGCGCAGCGTGACGGCCGCGCCGCGCGCCGGCGGCGGGCCGGCCTCGGCCTTGCGCACCCTGCCGAGCGGCAGCGCGCCCAATGCGGCAAGCGAGCCTGCCGCGATGCCGGAACGGCGCAGGAACGTGCGGCGGTCGACCCCGCCGCCGGTGTGACCGGCGAGCGCCGTGCTCAACGAGCCGCGGCGCGCCTGGCGTTCGGTTCTTTTGATCAGCACAGGTGCCTCCCTCAGCTCGGATAGCGGTTGACGCGATAGAAAGCCTTCACGTGCTCGGTTTCCTTGTATCGCGCCTTGCGCTTCTCATCGTTGTTCTCGGTGTCGGCTTTCGCCTGGTTGCCAAGCGGCGCCGCGGCGGCAGCCGTCGCGCCAACGCCCAACACGCGAAGGAAGTCACGACGTCCGACCGTCGTCTTGCCTTTGGTTTGCATCGCGCTGTCCTCCTCGGTCTTTGATGGCGCTGTCCCTCAGCCGGGGAGCGCAAAGGCTTCCGTTTCGATTTCGACGAACACGCGGCCGAGCGTGCCGACGTGGCGATAAAACCCGGCAGACTGGGCGCGCTCGAGATCGGCAAAGAAACGCCCGATCCACGGCGCCATGTGCTTGTCGAACAGCCTGCGCTCCGCGCCGTCCGGCGCCGGAAACCGCCCGGCCACAAGCCCAGCCATGATCTCGCAGAGCGTCGCGGCGTGATCCTCCGGTTCGCAGTTGCCCTCGACACGTTCAACCCCGAAGGCGGCCAGATCATCCCGCAGGCGCGCGAGCGGACGCTCATTGAGGAAGCCGGTGAGATAGTACGAGCCATAGGGCAAGAGCTCGCCGCGCCCGAGCCCGATGAAGAGATCGAAATACTCGCGCTCGATGGCGTCGGTCTTCACGCGCGCGGCGGCTTCGGCGAGCGCGATGTGCGCGACGCCGAGCGGGCTCGCGTCGCCGCCGATCCGCGCGATCCGCGCGAGCAGTTCGGTGCCGGGGGCGCGGGCGAGCAGCGCGGAGAGCAGCGCGTACTCCTGCGCGCGCGCGAGATCGACTTCGTCGACATTGGCCGGCGGCTGTTCGCGGTAGAGATCGGGGCGCAGGCGCACGCGCGGCACACCGGTCGCATCCTCGACCACCAGCACGCGCTCGGCGGGAACCTTGTCCCAGTTCGAAACGGATGGCTGCGAAATGCCGACGCGGCGGGCGAGTTCGGAAACTCCGCCGACCGCCTGGATCGCTGCGCTCAAACCCGGGTCACGCATTCCGAAAAGCACTCAGCCGTGCCGCCCCGCACACTTGAGAACCGTTCAAAAGGCTAAATCTTGCAATGGCGTGTGGTCAATAGCCGGGCAATAGACGGAGGCTATATCTTTCGTTTAGCGAGGCAGTGCGCCCCCATGAATGCGATGAGATGATTGTTTCGTATGCTTGACATCTTCCGTGGCGTCGCGCTGCACTGCACCATCTTCTTTGTTGCTTTGCAGCAATACTTGCCCGCTTGATTCTGCGGGGGCGATTGCCGCGACGGGGAGGGGCGCATGCGCGCTCTCGGGCAACGTCCTCTGTTGCCGCTCCGAAGCCGTCATTGCCTCTGAAGCATCTGAATTGCTTGGCTCTTCGGCGTCTGATGGGCGTTCCTCTTCGGCTTTGGTCCGCGCCGCTTCACCGATCTGGTCAACCACCTGCGCGATCATGCGCCGGACCTCGTCGCTCGATTCGAGCGGCCCAAATCCCGGCATGGCGTTCGGATCGGTGAAATCCCAGGCATTCTCCGCGAGGCCGACAAAGTTTCTGATTGCCGGATCGGTCGTCCACACGCGGCGAAGGGCCGCACGCGTCAGCTCGGCCGGCACACCGGCACGTAAAAAGGCCGTGATGTCCGACACCGCCGTGATCGAGTCGATCGGCGGCAGAGTCGCGGGATCGAATTCGGCTTCCGCGGCGTCCCCACTCGGGTCGGCAGCAACTTCCTGCGGCGCGGCGGCGCCGGGCGCGCCTGTTTCGGGCCCGGGCGGGCCCGGTTTCGCGGCGTCCGCCGCGCGCTTGCGGCGCGACCAGCGCTTGAGGAAATCCTCCTCAGTCATCGTGATCACCATAGCCGCGCCGCGCCAGCGACTCGGTATCCTGGCGGTCGCGCTTGCGCTTGAAGAACTGCCGCTCGACATGGTGCTCGGCAACGAACGCCGCAACGATCTGCTGGATCGAATCCGGCATCGGTACGCGCTCGACCAGATTGGCCGCCGTTTCGGTGAAGCCCTCGCCTTCGGCCGGATCGGCCGTCACGGCAACGAGCCGATACGGCGGTTCGGCTTCGGCCGGCGTCATCACGACCCACAGCGACGGGGCGCCGCTCGCGAGATTGTCGCGATAGAAGGTCGTCTCGGACCGATAGAGGTCAACGTCGGCGCTGCCGGCATAATACATCGTCGCGTCGCCTTCGTGGCGCAGCACCGTCCATGGCGCCGTCTCGGGCACGCCATGCAGCACCGCAACCGGCGCCCAGGTGTAGTCGATCCACTGCGAGGCCGCCTTGTGGCGCGCCACCACGACGCCGACCGGAATGCGCAGCAGCGGCGTTGCGGCGGGACTCATGTGACGGCTTCCAGGTGGCGCACCGGCAGGCCGGTGACGAGGTTCTGCGGCTTGAAGCGCAACAGCTTGTCGTTCGTCATCGCGAGGATCAGGTAGACCGGATCGCCGCGCACCTTGTCCATCGCGACATCGGGATCGCGGAACGTGAGGCGGAACAACCCGACCACGCGCGCCGCGGTCGCCTCGTCGAGCTCATCGCCGTTCCACAAGAGATCGCCGATCCGGCTCCCCTCGGAATCGAGGCCGACATACCAGGTGAGTTTCGCCTCCCGCAACTCGGCGAGCGGCTCGATCGCAACGTCGACATTGAGCAGATGCGCGATCCAGCGCCGCATCGCCTCGGCGAGCGCAACGAGTCCGCGCCGCCCGGCCGTCATGTCGAGCGCGACATGAAACAGGTCGCTGTGCTCGAAGTAATGCGCCGCATTGTCGTCCGACATGATGTCGATCTCGGCCTCGGCCGGGATGCCGAGCATCGAGACGAGCGGCGAAGCCGGCGTGTTCGAGGTGCCGGCGATCGTTTCCTCGTCGGCGGCGATCAGCGAGCCTTCGTGCTGGGTCATGCGCTGCGTGCGGAAGAACAGTTCGGCCGCGCGCAGCACGAACGGATCGTCGCAGCCGTCGAGCGCATTGCGCAGGATCACGTGCACGAGCTGATTGAGAAAGATGTGCGGAACCTTGGCGCCCGAGCGCACGATGTCGAGATACGCCGCCTCGAGCGTGCGCTGGCGCGTCAGGCGATCGCGGAACGCGAGCATCACCTGCCAGTTCTCGCGCGCATCCGCGTCGGCAATCGCCACGATGTCTTCGGCGGAAACCGCACGGCGCGGATCGGCCATCAGCGCGGCGTGCAACGTCTTCTCGACCACGCAGGCGTCCGCCGGCGGCGCCAGCTCGGGCCGCGCGAGATACACCTTGAGAAACTCGTCGGTCACGACGAGCCCGCCGCCCGTGTCGCGGTCGAGCAAATGGTGCCCGCAGGAGAGCCAGAAGTCTTTCACGTTACTTCTCGTTCGGCGCTGGATGGTGCGGCGCACTCCGTGCACCTCCCCCTGAAAGGGGGAGGTCGACGCGCGCAGCGCGTCGGGTGGGGGTCAATTTGCGGCGGGTGGTTCACGATGACCCCTCCCCGGACCGCCTGCGGGGGCCCGACCTCCCCTTTCAGGGGAGGGTGAAGAAGCGTGGGCGAGGTCGGCGCGCCAGCGCCCGGCCGCGCGAGATACGGTCACGACGAGCCTCCCGCCCGTGTCGCGGTCGAGCAAATGATGGCCGCAGGAAAGCCAGAAGTCTTTCACGTTACTTCTCGTTCGGCGCTGGATGGTGCCGCGCACTCCGTGTACCTCCCCCTTTCAGGGGGAGGTGACGGAGCCTGCGGCTCGTCTGGCAATCCATTCGCCATTACGATCTCATCCTCGCTCGCGTTCAGTTTGCGCCAGTGCCGTAGGGCGCAGTAAGCAAAGCGCACTGCGCCGCTCCTCCGGGCGCAATGCGCTCCGCTTCGCGTCGCTTATTGCGCCCTACGGACGCGAGCCTCACCCGGGGAGGTGACGGAGCCTGCGGCTCGTCCGGCGATCCCATTGACATCGCAATTCCAGTTTCCTTCGGATCGTCCATCAACGATCCTGCGTGCTAACCTTGCCAGAGTGGGCGAGCGCGACCAGGTCCACTTCCTCGGCCGGCTCCTCTTCGCCCTCGACTTCGAGAAACGAGAACGCGCGCATCGGCTTCCTGTCGCCGCGCGGGTGGAGAGTGCGGAACGCCTCGCGCACGTCGCCGTCCTCGAAGGTGCGATGCACCGCGATCAACGTGTCCGCCGGGTGATTGCACAGCGACTCCACAAATGCGACCTCCTCCTCGGCCGCCGCGCGCGCAGCAGCAATATCCGGCGCGCCGAGATGGGCGACCAGCTGCTGCGCCAACGTCTCGACCAGCGCCGCGCGATCGGCCGCACCCGCCTCGACGATCTGCACCAAGGTGGACCAGCCGAGCGATTCGACGCCGAGGAACGCGCCACGAAACGCCGAGCGCGCTTTGCCTTCCAGT
>VBAH01000052.1 GCA_005884685.1 Alphaproteobacteria bacterium | reverse complement strand
CCCAAAGTCGGCATGCTGCAGGGCACGTCGAGCTTCCTGGTGCCGCGCGATACGCCCGGGCTCACCGTCGCGCGCTGGAACGAAACGATGGGCTGCCGCTTCATGAACAACGGCGAACTCGTGTTCGAGGACATGCGCGTGCCGGCCGACCATCTGCTGGTCGAGAACGACGCGCTCGGCCAAGCCGGCATCTATTTCCGCCCCGGCAAGATCATCCAGGCGGCGAAAAACCTCGGCGTCGGCCTGCGCGCCTTCGAGGTGACGTCGGATTACGTCCAGAACTACGTGCAGGGCGGCCGCATCCTGATCAAGCACCAGGCGGTGGCGCTGCGGCTCGCCGACATGGCGACGCGCATCGAGGCGGTGCGCGCGCTGCTTGGCCGCGCCGCGCAGGCGGTCGACGACAACGCGGCCGATGCCGACACGCTGTGCAACATGGTCAAGGTGTTCGCCTCGGAGGAGATCATGAAGGTCGCGCAGCACGCGATGGAGCTGCACGGCGGCAACGGCGTGATGCTCGATTTCGGCGTGGAGAAACTTTTCCGCGACGCCGCGATCTTTTTGCATATGGACGCGACCGCGGACATTTCCAGGATGAAGATCGTCAAGTCGATGTTTCCCGCGACGGCGGGGAAGTATGCGGGGGCGGAGGCTTAACTCTCGCTCCGCTCGTCCCCGCGAAAGCGGGGACCCAGTTCTTGGCCCTGGATGCCCGCTTTCGCGGGCATGAGCGGATTAGGGTTCATCCCACACCACCGGCAAGTTCTGCAGCCCGCGGAACGCCCAGCCGGTGATGCGCACGCCCTCGCTTTCATCCAGCCGCAAACCTTTCAGCCGCGCGAACACGCCCGGCAGCGCCACGTCGGCGATCATCGCGCGCGAAGCGGCCGCGCCGGCGCAGAAATGCGGGCCCGCGCCGAACGCGATGCTCTTCGAGGTATCGCGCGTAACGTCGAACTTGTCCGCGTCGGCGAAATGCGCCTCGTCGCGGTTGGCCGAGCCGAACATCAGGAACACGCGGTCCTCCGGCGCAAGCTCCACGCCATTCACCGCATAGGGCGTGGCAATGCGGCGCGGCGACATGCCGATCGGCGAGATCCAGCGCGCAAACTCCTCGAACACGGCGAGCCACGCGACCTTGCCGTCGCGCACGAGCGCAAATTGTTCGGGGTGCGTCAGCAGCGCCCAGATGCAACCGGCGATCGCCTTGCGCGGCTCGTTCTGCCCGCCCGAGATCGTCAGCTTGATATTGTGGCGCACGTTTTCTTCCGGCATGCCGCCGTGGATCATGACGCTGAGCAGCGAATGGTCCGGGACTTTCCGCACAACGGGGAGCATGTCGTCGATCGCCGCATCGATGCCGGCGGTCGCCCGATGGCAGCGCGCCTCGATTGCCGGGTCGCCGGCGTAATTCGCGATGCCGTCGATCATCCCCCGCGACCACGCGTCCATCTCCTCACAGCGGATGTTGGTAAGCCCGGTCACCGACTTGAGGCACTCGCCCGAGAGCGGCAGCGCGAACTCGGCCAACAGGTCGGCGCGGCCCTTGGGCGCGAGCGCGCCGAGAATGCGGTCCGCATGCGCCTGGAATTCATCGCGCCAATGCGCGCGCACCGCCTTCGGCGACACGGCGGGAAAATAGACGGAGCGCTCCGCCATGTGCGCGTCGCCGTCCTTGCGCATCATGTTGTGGCCCATCAGCCGGTTCATCAGGCCGGCCGGCTGATGCGAGGAGAACACGTCGATCCGCTTCTCGCAGACGAAGATGTCGTCGCGCCGGGTGAACAGCGTGCTCCCCAGCTGCGGCACGAAGCAGATCGGCGCGTCGCGCCGCATCGCCGCGAACGCCGGATAGGGATCGCGCCAGAACTCCTGCGCGTCGATCGGGAAATGCGGCGCCGAGGACATGCCTCAAATTCGCATGTCCGTTCCGTTGGCGGTAGGGCCGGGCATTAACTCCGCTCGTCCCCGCGAAAGCGGGGACCCAGAGCCAAACACACCGAAAGAACTGGATTCCCGCTTGCGCGGGAATGAGCGGAGCGAGTTCAAAGCCGGTGCATCTACCGGCATCACTGTGGTTTAAAGCCAGCGGCTCGCGAACGTCGTCGGCTGCGCCGAGGCGAAAGAGGGCTCGTGCGTCGCCAGATGCCAGACGCTGACCGCGAGCGCCACGGTCGCGACCAGCGGCAGCGTCACCGCGGCTGCGATCAGCGGCGCGAACATCCAGGCGTCCTTGCGCGTGATGTCCTGATCGAGCTCGAGCGGCGCCCGCTCGACCGGCGCCGGGATGTCGGTCGGGATGATGTCGTGCAGATTGTCGCGCATGGTGTGCTCCCTTTGCGGGAGAACGCTTCCATGGGGTTCCGGTTCCGAGGGCGGACGGACCGGCGCGCGCCCCGCGGTTGGCGGCGTTGACAGTTCATTTGGAACTTTGCGGACGAGCGCCGCGTTCCGTCCGAACTTCGGCCAACGCAACAGGAGCACGCCATGGGGAAGATTAACGCCAGCATGGTCATTTGGGCGTTGTTGACTGTTTCGGCTTGGGCTCAAACCGTCGGCCAAGTGGTCAAGATCGACGAGCCCGCCGGTACGATTACCATCAAAGACGAAAGCGGACAGTCCGTTGCGTATAAGCCCAAAGATGGGCTCCTCTTCAACGCGCTGAAGGAGGGGGACAATGTGTCCTTCACCATCGCGGAAGAGAATGGTCAGAAGGTCATTGGCAAACTCGAAAAACGATAACCGCTCATCACACGACGGGCCTTCGCGATGCACCCGTCCGCTGTTGATATGGCCCAACAGGAGGGGAAACGTCCATGCGCATTTCCGGTCTCGGGGTGCTGGTAGCCGCGCTCTTTGCAGGCACGATCAGTTTTGCGGCCGCGCAGACGAGTTCGGGTTCGAGCGCGGCCGGCTCGGGAACGGCCGATGCAGCAAACGCACAATGCTGGGATAAGGCGACCAATCAGGTCCAAAACAACGTGACCCAAGCGGGCGCCAAGACCACCGGATCAACGTCTGGGTCGAGCACCGCCGGCAATTCCGGCGGGACCAGCAGTACAGCCGCAGGCACAGGCCCAGGTACTTCGGCGAAAAGCACCACAGCGACGCGCCCGGCTGGAATGCGCGAGTGCACCGACGATTGATGGCATCATGGCGCCGTTCATAAGGAACTGAGCGCTTGTTGCCGTAGCGCTCGCCGGCGCAGTGCGTTGCGCCCTACGCGCTACAAAGCCCCTTTACACCCGCGAAAAAAAGTTACGCACGGCGCTCCAGACCCGGCCTTATCCTCTCCGCACCCTGCTCGCTGAGGGGCGCACTCATGAGGCGTCTTGAGCGCGGAGCAGGCCGGAGGCGGGACCGGAGAACAGGTCCTGGAGCTCCGGCAGCCGGCGCCCGGCAATTCCGGGCCTTGGCTGGTGCGCCGCCCGCGGGCGCGGTTCGCAGCCGCGCACTCGGGCTGCGTCGGGGCTCCGCGCGCAGTCAAGCTTGCGCAGACTGCGTAAACTTGTCTGCGTGACACAACGGTCCCCTGCCAGGAGCTGGCTGACGGCAGCGCTCAGAGCGCTGCGGAAAGCGCGGCCCGACGCAGCAAGGAAAACGCCGCGATGGAGCGCCGGAAGGCGCGCCGGTCCCCGTCATGGACCGGTGATCTCCGGCCGAATTTCCGGAGATCGGCTCGACCGCGAGGCGGGCCACCGGGCGCGTCCGTCAATCGCGCCAGCGCCGTCCAGCGCTCCATCCCCCTCATTTTTCGGGGAACGGAAACGGACAAAGGGCATCCGGCGCCCCACGAAAACCGGCGGCGCAGCGTTGGCTTTTTGACAATCGAATTGGAGGATCGCGACGGAGCGCAATGCGGGCGCCGCGTACTCTGACACCCTCCCCTGGAGGGGGAGGGTCGGCGAGCAGGAGCGAAGCGAATGCGAGCCGGGGTGGGGTGAATTCGTGAAAGCTCACCCCACCCCGACGCTCATTTCATTCGCGTCGACCCTCCCCCTGCAGGGGAGGGTGAAAGCGGAGCGCGTTGCGCCCATGACAACCCCACCCTCCCCGTGCTTCATTCCGCGAAATTGGAACCTGATCTGATGCCCGAGAAATCCCGCGTCATCTGCGTCGGCGAAGTGATGGTCGAGCTCGCGCGCGGGGCGGACGGCCGCTACGGGCTCTCGTTCGGCGGCGACACCTTCAACACCGCGGTCTATCTCGCGCGCGCCGGCATCCCGTCCGCCTACGCGACCGCGCTGGGCGACGACCCCTACTCCGGCGCGCTGCTCTCGCTCGCCTCCGCCGAAAGCGTCAACGCCGACCTGATCGTGCGCGTGCCGGGGCGCATGCCCGGCCTCTATTTGATCGAGACCGACGAGAAGGGCGAGCGCAAGTTCTTCTACTGGCGCGAAACCTCGCCGGCGCGCGAGCTGTTCGAGCTGCCCGAATGGCCGGCGATCGCCGAGGCGCTGTTGTCGGCGCGGCTCGTCTATTTCTCCGGCGTGACGCTGTCGCTTTATTCCAACACCGGGCTCGGCCGCTTTCTCGCCGCGCTCGAACTTGCGCGCCGGCAAGGCGTGATGGTGGCGTTCGACGGCAATTTCCGGCCGCGTGGCTGGAAGGGCGACCTCGCGCGCACGCGCACGGTATTCACCGAGGCGCTCAAGCGCGTCGACATCGCGCTGCCGACCTTCGAGGACGAGGCGATGCTGTGGGGCGACGCCAATCCGGAGGCGACGGTCGCGCGGCTGCAGGCCTTCGGCATCGGCGAGATCGCGGTCAAGAACGGCTCGGAGAGCGCGCTGATCGCCGACAAGTCGGGGCGCGAATATGTGCCGGTGCCGCAGGTGGTCGAGCCGGTCGACACCACGGCGGCGGGGGATTCGTTCAACGCCGCGTATCTGGCGGCGCGGCTCAACGGCGAGGCGCCGGTCGCCGCCGCGCAGGCCGCGCACGCGCTCGCGGCCGAGAAGATCCGCCATCGCGGCGCGATCATGCCGCGCGCGGCTGCGGCGATGCATTGACCTATCCCGCTCATTCCCGTCCCCGCCTTCGCGGGGACAGGCTCCAGCGGGAATCCAGTTCTTGGCTCTGGGTCCCCGCGTTCGCGGGGACGAGCGGAATCACGGCTTTCCCACCGCCATCGCGGCCCACGCGGCGATGAACGGCAGCGGCAGCGAGACCGCGGCGCGCAGCCACACCACGCGCGCCGGCATCGCGGGGATCTCGAACACCAGCAGGCGCGGGAGCGCGAACAGCGCCCAGGCGATCGTGTAGGCGATGATCTGCGGCGCTCCCGCTCCGCTTTTCAGCGCGGCAGCGGCGATCGAAAAGCCGACCACCGGCCCGCCCGGCGTCAGCGCGCCGAGCACGGTCGCGAGCGCGAGGCCTCCCGTTCCGGTCTCCGCCCCGAGCCACGACGGGATGAGCGCGCCGGGCAACAGTTCGGCGATGAACCCGGACCCGACCATGCCGATTGCGATGCGCGGCAGCAGCATCAGGAATTCGCGCCACGCCAGGCGCAGCGAGTCGACGAACAGGGAATTGCTGCGCAGGATCAGCACGGCACCGAGCGCCAGCACGATGGTCCACAGCGCGATGTCGATGATCAGGTTCATGCCGCGCCCGCCCTGCGCTGCATCAGTCGCCAGATCGCACGTGCCGCAAGCCCCGCCAGGATCGGCAACGGCAGGCAGAAGATGACGCGCCAGGTGACGAAGTCGAGCCCGAAGAACGGCAGCTCCCACACGATCGCGCGGGTGTATCCGATCAGCGTCCACGAGATCACGAACGCGCAGGCCGCGCCGGCATCGGCGCCGGCCGCCAGCAGGGCGCCGGCGATCGGGTAGATGGTGAAGGGTCCGCCCGGCATGATCGCGCCCGCGACCGTCGCGAGCAGGATGCCGGCGAGACCGGACTCCGCCCCCACCCACCGGGCGATGGTCTCGCGTGGCAGCAGCAGCGTGACGAACGCGCCGATCAGGCAGCCCGCCAGAATTTTCGGCAGCATCGTGCCGAACAGGCCGACGTCGTCGAAGAGGATCGCGAGGAAGCGCGTCTGCCCGTCACGCAGGAACACGATGACGGCCGACGTGACGGCGAGCGTCGCGATGACGGCGGCGGACCAGTCGAAGGCGCGCCGGCGCTTCGGTTTGCTCATGCGGCGCGTGCGCGCAGCGCCGACGCCTCGCGCGCAAGCCGCGTGATGCGGGCGAAATCGCCCGCATCGATGGCATCCTTCGGCGCGACCCACGAGCCACCGACCGCGAGCACGTTGGCGCAGCCCAGATAGGCCGCGATGTTTTTCGAGTCGATGCCCCCGGTCGGGCAGAACCTCAGGTCGGGGAGCGGCGCCGCAACCGATTTGAGCCACGCCACGCCGCCGGAGGCTTCGGCGGGGAAGAACTTGAGGACTCCGAAACCCCATGCCGCAAGGGCCATCGCTTCGGACACCGTCGCGCAGCCGGGCAGCGCGGGAACGGACGCCTCAGCCAACGCGGCGGCAAGTTCGGAAGGCGTGCCGGGACTGACGAGATATTTCGCGCCCGCCGCGATCGCCGCCGCGATGTCGGACACGCGCGTCACCGTGCCGACGCCGACGACGCAATCCGGCACTTCCGCGGCAATCGCCTTGATGGCATCGAGCGCCGCTTTGGTGCGCAGCGTCACCTCGATCACCGGCAAGCCGCCCGCCACGAGCGCGCGCGCAAGCGGCACCGCCTCGGCTAAGCGCTCGATCGTGAGCACCGGAATGACGGGCGTTCGCGCAACGAGCGGCGTCGGATCGAGCAAATTTGGTCTCCGTCATCGTCCGCGAAAGCGGACGATCCAGTAATCACAGGCCGACGAATTGTCCACGGTCCGTGACCACATCAGCTTCGGTGGCTACTGGGTCCCCGCCTTCGCGGGGACGACATCATTGCTATTCCGCCGGTTGCGCCACCGCAACCTGGGTGGCGCGGCGCTCCGCTCTGCGGAGTTTGCGGCGCTCGCGCCACGCCGCGAGATTGGCGATCGCCATCAGGGCGGCCGGCGTCACCACCAGGGTCAGCACGGTCGCGAAGCCCAGCCCGAACACGATCGCGGTGGAAAGATGAATCCACCACTGCGTCGCGGGCGCGCCGACGGTGATCTCGCGCGTCATGAATTCGATGTTCATGCCGAACGCGATCGGCAGCACGCCGAGGATCGCCGTCACGGCGGTAAGCACCACGGGGCGCGCGCGCTCGCGGCAGGTCTCGAGGATCGCCTCGTAGGCCGCGACCCCCTCGCGCCGCAGCCGGTCGTAGGTGTCGATCAGCACGATGTTGTTGTTCACGATCACGCCCGCGTTGGCGATCACGCCGATGCCGGTCATCACGACGCCGAACGACTGGCCCATCACCATCAGGCCGATCAGCACACCGATGGTCGAGAGCACCACCGCCGTGAGCACCAGCCCGACCGAGATGAACTTGTTGAACTGCGCGAGCAGAATCGCAAAGATCAAAAACAGCGCGGTGCCGAACGCCTTCATCAGGAATGCGCCGGCCTTGGCGCGCTCCTCGTCCTCGCCCTTGAGGCGGAAGGTCACGTTCGGGCCGAGATCCGTCTTGGCAAGCTGCTCGGTCAGCTCCTGCTGCACCTTGGCGCTCTGCACGCCCTCGGCGACGTTCGACGACACCGTGATCACGCGGTTACCGTTGATGCGGTTGATGTTGCCGACGCGCTGAGCCGGCACGCGCGTGATGAAGTTTCCGATCGGCACATGGCCGACCGGGGTCTGGATGCGCAACTCGTCGATCTGCTCGAGGCTGCGCCGGTCGGGCGGGAAGCGCACCAGGATATCGACCGCCTTGTCGTTATCGGACGGCCGGTATTCGGTGATCTTCGCGCCGTTGGTGACGAGCTGCACGCCGGTGCCGACGGTGTTGACGTTGGCCTGATACTTCGCGGCCTCGGCCTTGTTCACCTCGAGCCGCCAGTCGATGCCGGGCAGCGGCAGGCCATCGTCCACGTCGCGCACGTCGGGGCGGGCCGCCAGTATCGCGGCGGCCTTTTTCGCCGCAGCCGGGAGCACATCGGGGTCGAGCGCGGAGAGCTGGATCTGCACCGGCTTGCCGGTCGGCGGGCCGGCGCGCGGCGCCGTCACCTCGACCAGAATGCCGGGAATGTCCGCGGTCTTGTCGCGGATCGCGTCCATGATCTCGTGCGCGGGCGGCCGGTGCTGCCAGTTGGCGAACTCGAACTGGATCACGCCGATCGTGTCCTCGCCGAGTTCGTTGTTCTGGCGCGGCTGCTCGCCGGCACGGGTGTAGACGGTCTTCAGGCCGGAGAACTTCAGCACCCGCTCCTCGACCGAGCGCACCAGACGGTCCTTTTCGTCGAGCGCGAGGTTGCCGCGCCCGTGGATCACGACCTGGCCGTAGTCGGGTTCGACCTTGGGAAAGAACTCGACGCCGCGCCCCAGCTTGCCGTAGGCCATCTGCACGCCGATCAGCAGCGCGAGTGCGAGCAGCAGCGTCATGCCGGGATGCGCGAGCGCGAGCCGCACCGTGCGCATGTAAGGACCGCGATCCCTGGCGCGCTCGTCATGCGGCACGGTCGCGGCGCGGCCGAGCAGCGCGCCGAGCGTCGGCGTGAAGAACAGCGCGACGACCAGCGACGCCGAGAGCGTGGAGATCAGCGTGATCGGCATGTACTTCATGAATTCGCCGACCGTGCCGGGCCAGAACAGCAGCGGCGAGAACGCCGCGACGCGTGTCGCGGTCGCGGCCGTCACCGGACCGGCCATGCGCTTTGCCGCCATCGCGTAGGCCTCGCGCGGCGGCATGCCTTCGGCCATGCGGCGCTCGGCGAACTCCGAGACGATGATCGCGTCGTCGACCAGCATGCCGACCGCGAGGATGAGCGAGAACAGCACCACGATGTTGACGGTGAGGCCGGCGAGCTGCAGGCCGAGCACGCCGGCAAGGAACGACGCGGGTATCGCGATGCCGATGAACAGCGAGGCGCGGAAGCCGAGCGCGAACAGGATGATGATCGCGACCAGCAGCACCCCGGTGATCACCGAGTTCTGCAGGTCGGCGAGCATCTGGCGGATCAGCTTGGACTTGTCCTGCGTGTAGGAGACCTGCAGCCCTTCCGGCCATTGCTGCTTCAGCTTTTCGACCACCAGCTTCACGCCGTCGACGGTCTCGATCAGGTTCGCGCCGGTGCGCTTGGACACCTCGATGGTCATCGCCGACCGGCCGTTGACGCGCGTGATCGAGGTCGCGTCCTTGAAGGTCGGCTTGACCTGCGCGACGTCGCCGAGCGTCACGGTCGCGCCGGCGCTCGCAGCGACCGGGATCTGCAGCATGTCCTGCGGCTTCTCGATCAGCGCCGGTACCTTCACGGCAAACCGCCCGGTGGCGCCCTCGAGCGCGCCGGCCGCGACCAGGCTGTTCGACTGCTGCGTGATCGCGATCAGCTGTTCGAGCGAGACGCCGTAGCTCTTCATCAGCATCGGCTCGGCGACGATCTCGACCGCTTCGTCGCGCACGCCGCGGATTTCCGCCGAGATCACGCCCGGCACCTGCTCGATCGCGTTCTTGGCGTTGCGCGCAAGCCGCGCCAGCGTGCGCTCCGGCAGGTCGCCCGCGAGTGCGACGACCAGCACGGGATAGAGCGAGAGGTTGACCTCCTGCACGGTCGGCTCGTCGGCGTCGCGCGGCAGGTCGCGCTTGGCCTCGTCGACCTTGGCGCGCACGTCGGCGAGCGCGGATTTGGAGTCGAAGCCGGCCTGGAATTCGAGCAGCACGTAGGCGCCGCCCTCGTAGGCGACCGCACGCATCTCCTTCACGTTCGAGACCGACTTGAGCTTGGTCTCGACCGGCTTGATCAGCAGCCGCTCGGCGTCTTCCGGGCTGATGCCGCGCTGCGTGAGCAGCGTGTAGATGATCGGGATCTTGACGTCGGGCTCGGCTTCCTTCGGGATCGTCACATAGGCGACGAGCCCCGCGATCAGCAGGAACGCAAGCGCCGCAATGGTGAGGCGCGCGTGATTGATGGCGTAGTCGACGGGATTTGCCATTGTGTTATCCGTAAGCTCCCGTTCTCCGCTCATTCCCGCGTAAGCGGGAATCGAGTTCTTCTTTTCTGGCTCTGGGTCCCCGCTTTCGCGGGGACGAGCGGTGAGTTTATTTCGCCGCGGTCTTCGGCGCTTGCGCCGCGACCGGCTCGACCACCTGGCCTTCGCGCACGAAGTCCTGCCCCTGCACGATCACGCGCGCGGCGTCCGCGATGCCGCGCACCCACATGAACTCCTGCTGGTCGTCGACCACCGCGACCGTCACGAAGGCGACCTTGTTGCCGCTATCGACAATACGCACGCCGAGATCGCCGGCCGACGAGAACGTCAGCGCGGACCGCGGCACGCGCGCCGCCGGCACCGCCGCGAGCGGGATCGCAACCTCGGCCGTGATGCCGTCGGGAATCGCGCCGTCGGCATTCGGAATCTCCACGTCCACCCGGTAGGTGCGCGTGCTTGCGCTTGCCGACTTGGAGATGAAGCGCACCTTGCCGGTCGCCTTGGTGCCGGTGACGAGCCGGATCTCGGCCGTATCGCCGACGTGCACGCCGTTGAGATTGCGCTCGGCGACCTCGACGACCGCAAGGATCGGATCGATCGAGACGATCTGGGCGATCTCCTTGCCCATCATCTGCAGCACGGCCTGTCCGACTTCGACCGGAACGTCATTCACGATCCCCGACCAGGGCGCGCGGACAATGCTGCGGTCCTTCTCGGCCTCTGCGGCGGCGAGCCCGGCTTCGGCGGCCTTGAATTGCGTTTCGAGGTTGACCGCCTCGAGCTTCGGCATGGTGCCCTGTTCGACCAGCTTCATCTTCGCGGCGAGCTCGGTCTTGCGCTGCAGCAGCATCGCTTTCGCCTGCAGCACGCGGGCTTCGCGCGCCTCGTCGGACAGCACCGCGATGACGTCGCCCTCCTTCACCGGCGAGCCGCGCCGCACCTTGAGCTCCGTAATGGTGCCGTCGGCGCGCGCCATCAGCATCATCTTCCTGTCCGCTTCGGTGCGGCCGGAGAGGACGAGAGTGCGCTTGCGCGGCTCGACCTGCGCCTCGATCACCGACACGCGGAACGGCTTGACCGGCTGCGCCTCGGGCTGAACCGCGGCGCGGCTCTCCGCCGTTTCGTGCGGAAACAGATGCCCCGACGCGATCCACCCAGCGGCAGCGACGACGACGCCGACGGCGGCGATACGTGCGGCTTTCATGACTGGTCCCCGGCCCTGTTGTCGTTGCGCGGATTGAGCAGTTGCTCGACCATGCGCAGGACGAGCGGCATCACGGCTTCGGTATTGAACGCCGGCTCCACCGCGCGCCGCCACGACAGCCCGTCGGCGAGCGCGAACAGCACCGTGACGGCGCCATCGAGATCGACCTCGCGGCTCACTTCGCCGCGCTCGGCCGCCTGCTGGAGCAATGCGATGAAGCGTGCCCGCACGTCCGCTTCCATGTCCTGATAGATGCGCGCGACGGCGGGATTGCGGCGGCTCTCGGCCATGATCTCGGCACAGAGCGCGACCTCCTCCAGGCTGCGCTCGACCAGGTGATGCTGCGCCAGCGCCGCGAGGCCGTCGAAGAAATTGCCCTGCCCGAGCGCTGCGAACTGCGCCGCGGTCTCGGCGCGGTCGCGCTCGGCGATCGCCGCGATGATGTCTTCCTTGGAGCGGAAGTAGCGATAGAGGTTGCCCGGGCTCATGCCCGCTTCGCTGCAGATCTCCTGCATCGAGGTCTGGTGGAAGCCGGCGCGGGCAAAGCAGGATTGCGCCGCCACCAGGATTTCGTCGCGGCGGTCGGCCGCGAGCTGGACATTGGCCCGGCGCATGGAATGGTGCCCCGCAATAAGATAGAGCGAACGTTCATTCGCACTTAGATGGGGGAGGTTAAGAAGTCAATAATGGAGCGCGGGCTGCGTTGCGGCAGCTTGGGCTAGTGAATTGATATTACGATGTTATTTCAAATTGATGGATTGTTCTGATGAATGGCGCGGATGGCGTCCTAACTTGACCCCCTGTCCTAATTTCAGGGACCGAGTGTCCTAATTTCGCGCCGTGGCTTAATCATGCGGCACGATCGGAGAGAACATGGACGACCAGACTAGATTGGGGGTTGGCGCTGCGGCGCTGATTGCGATCTTGTCCATCCTCGAACCACACCTCATTGAAAAGCACCCGATTATTGGCGGGCTGATCTATCTAGTACTCGGGGCGATAGTTCTATGGGGCGTCGCCCCGGTCCTAACCAAGTTGAGAGGCGCTATGCTCGGAAGCTGGGGGCCATGGCTTCTTATCATTGGCGGGCCACTGCTGGGAGCAGTCTGGCTCTACGTCGGGCCTCGATCGTCGGACGTAGAGGCATCTTCCTCGCGCACGATTGCTCATCTTGCCGAGCTAGGATGGACAGTAAAGCCGAACGACACCGCGATCATTTTTGAGGTTATGGCGCGCCCTCTCCCTCCTATGAAGGAGTCGGCTAACTATTTTGCCCAACTTAGCAAGCCGTTTCGCGTGCACCTCCAACAACTCCCTTCGATTGAAGGGCTACACCATCTCGCCGGGATTGCGAATTTCACCAATCTCGAAATCAATGCAGGTGAGTTCACGGATGTCGCAGATATTGGAAAGCTCACCCAACTAACCAAGCTAGGAATCTCGCAGGTTCCACTTAATGGATCAGGGGTCGTTGACGCGTCCCCTCTGTCGTCCCTTGTGAACCTGCGCGAATTGAACCTGCACAGTACGCGCCTTAGGAAAACCGACTTTCTCACGACGCTAACACATCTAGTCACGCTCAATCTTGGAGAAACGCTTATCAGCGATATTTCGGCGGCATCCGCTCTGCATCAGCTTGAAAGTTTGGAGATCAGAGGTACGCGGGTGACTGATTTGTCACCAATCAGCCAAGGCGTCTTGAAAGAATTGATAATAAGCGGAGCACAGATACCTGGACTCGTCAGTTTTGCGCCGCAGAGCACCTTGAGAAAGCTGCAAATCATCGAGCAAACCGTTGTTGATTTAACAAACGTAGGTAACCTAACTAACTTAGAATCTCTATTTGTCTGGGGACCAACACATTTCGATCTTTTGCCACTTAGCAGTTTATCTAATTTGCGAAATCTCCAACTTAGCGGACTTGGATTTGGACGACTAAGTGTCGTGGAGAATGCTCAGGCAATAAGTAGTATGGCCGAACTAAGAACGCTGACCCTCGGCCAACTTGGGATTCCCGATCTAAATTTTGCAAACACCCTTATGAAACTGGAGGAACTCAATCTCAATCAGCTACCGGTTAGTTCTGTGGGGCCGTTGTCCAAACTAATTTTGTTGAAAAGAATTTCTCTTAGCGATGTTCCTGTCGTAGACATATCGCCATTGCTCGCCTTACCGGAGCTGACGTTCATTAGCTTTTTGCGGGTTCCTGCAAGAGAGGATGTAGTCAGAGAGTTAGAGAGGCGTGGCGTAACCGTGAAAAGGCACTAAACGTCCTCCAGCTTGACCGTCTCCGCTCCAATCGCAACCAGCGCAGCCAACAGAAAGATCGCAGGGAACGTCCCTCGACTCAGCTTATTCGTAACGGACGCTTCGGTTTCCTCCATCCCGTGTTTCTTGAGCCGTTCGGCAAGCTCCCGATAGTCGACATCGGTTCGTTTCAGTTCGACTTGGGTCGGGCTACTCCGCCGGCACAGCCTTCGCCTCCCCCGCCATCATCGGCTCCATCGCCTCGGCCGGCATCCGGCTGAGCGCGAACAGGAACGCCGCGACGATCGCGTATGCAAAGGCCACCGAGGGCGTCACCGCGAAGCCGACGGCCTGGCCGTGCATGAAGCCGAAGAAGGTCAGCACCGCGCCGGCGGCCGCGAAACCGGCGGCCTCGGCATATTTCCTGTCGACGACGAACGCGCCGATCGCGCCGAGCACCATGCCGGCCAGGATGGCGCCGGCACCCAGCACCTCGAGCCCCTGGTAGAGCACGCCGACCTGGCCGAGCTTGTCGAAGCCGACCGCCGCCGCGTTGGTGCCGGCCGCGCCGAGCGCTGAGTCGATCATCAGCTTGCCCCAGGCGGCGATGTTCGGGATGAGCGCGAGCACGATCGCCGGCGCATGATGCCGCGGCGTCTCCTGGAACGCCTGCGCGCCGATCAGCATGCCGATGTAGAGCAGGATCGGCGAGATCGCGACCAGCGGAATCATCGCCGACATCACCGCGATCACGCCGAACCACGACAGCGCGATCACCATGACGCCGGTCGCCGCCGAATAGCCGATGCGCCCGCCCATCGCCTTCCAGCCGGGATGGCCGATGTAGACCGCGTTGATGAACGGGTTGCCCATCAGGCAGCCGATCAGGCTGACCACGCCGTCGGCGGTGAGCACGCGCGTCGTCGGATAGGAATCGCCCGCGGCTTCCGCGCTCTCGACGTTGTCCATCGCCTCGACGAGATCGTAGATGCCGAACGGGATCGCGGTGACGAGGATGATGCCGAGGAATTCGAAGCCGGAGAACACCGTGCCGAACGCCGGCAGCGGGATCGAGAAGCCGAAATTCGCGAAGGCGCCGGCCAGATTTTGCAGGCTCATGCCGCCGTAGCTGAAGCCGAGCAGAGTCGAGCCCCAGGCGATCAGCATCCCGACCGCGATCGCGACGAGGCCAGCCGGAATGCCCTTCGGATACCGGTACCCGCCGAACCAGCTCACCAGAATGATGGCAAAGCAGATCAGGCCGATGCCGGGCGTCATGAACATTTCCAGCGCCGGGCGCATCGAGATGAAGGTGAGCGAGATGCCGGCAAGCGCGCCGAGCAATGCTGCGCGCGGCGTGATCTTGCGGATATACGGCGCGATGAAGCCGCCGATCATCAAAATGAAGCTCTGGAAGAACACCCAGACGAGACCCGCCGACCATCCCTTGAGCGGATCGCCGGTCGAGAGCGCGATCGGCAGCATGATGACGAACGTGACGACGAACATGTGCGGGACGGAGACGCCCGAGGGAAGCGCGCAGACGTCGTCGCGGCCGGTCTCGCGCGCCAGACGATACGCGAGCCATGCGTAGTAGAAGGTGGAGAGGCACATCATCAGCCCGAGCGCGGGCAGGATGCGGCCGAACACGATCGCGTCCGGCATCTTCAGGACGAAGCGCAACAGGCCGGTGAGCACCAGCATGTTGACCAGGATGTTGGTGCCGAAGCCGAAGAAGGCGTTCCAGTCCCCCGGCGTCCAGATTTTCGGCTCGAACTTCGCTGTCGTAGCCATGCTCATGACCGTTCCCCTTCGCGTGCTCTCAGCTTTTCACCAGCCGCAGTGCCGGCGGCTTGAGCGCCGCAAGCGCGGCACTCGAATCCGAGACCCATCCGAAGATCGCGCCCTGCGCCTTGATCATCGCGAGGCCGATTGCGTGGAATTCCGGGAAATAGGAGGCGCAGCAGTCGGCCAGCACGACGCAGCGATAGCCGCGGTCGTTCGCCTCGCGCACCGTGGTGTTGACGCAGACCTCGGTGGTCACGCCGCAGACCAGCAGGTGCTGGATGCCGAAATTGCGCAAGAGCGCGTCGAGGTCGGTGGCGTAGAACGCGCCCTTGCCGGGCTTGTCGATCACCGGCTCGCCCTCGAGCGGGTAAAGCTCGGGGATGATGTCGTGCCCCGGCTCGCCGCGGATCAGGATGCGGCCCATCGGGCCGGGCGCACCGATGCGCATCGAGGGATGGCCGCGCTCGATCTTCGCCTTCGGGGCGTCGGAGAGGTCGGGCCGGTGCCCTTCGCGGGTGTGGATGACCAGCAGCCCGGCCGCGCGCGCCGCATCGAGCACCGCCTTGCAGGGCGCAACCGCGGCGCCGAGCAGCGACACGTCGTTGCCGAGCGTTTCGCCGAAGCCGCCCGGCTCGAGGAAATCGCGCTGCATGTCGATGACGATCAGCGCGGTGCGCGCGAGATCGAGCGCCACCGCTTCCGGCTCGGCATGGATCGTCGCGCGCAAAGGATTCCCCCGGTCGTGCCGCTCTGACGCAGCAAGATCGAGGCCAAGCCGGCGGTTTCTGCTAACGTGTGGAATGCAAAGGGATTCGCCGACGGGGCGGGCGCCGTTCATTCCTCCGCGGCGCGCCTAACAATTAGGCGGCGGTGCCGCGAGATTGCACACGGAGCGGTGATGGGCTTCCTGATTGTCTTCCTCGGCGGCGGGGTCGGCGCAGCGCTGCGGCACGGGGTCAACCTTGCGTTTGCCCGCCTGCTCAGCCCCGCATTTCCCCTCGCGACGCTGTTCGAAAACGTCACCGGCTCGCTCGCGATGGGATTGCTGGCGGCCTACTTCGCTTATCTGGGCGACGCCTCGCAGCATTGGCGGCTGTTTCTCACCACCGGCATCCTCGGCGGCTACACGACGTTCTCGGCGTTCTCCCTCGACGCCGCGCTATTGTACGAGCGCGGCGAGCTCGGGCTGGCGGCGCTCTACATCGCGCTCTCGGTTGCCCTCTCGATCGGCGGGCTGTTCGCCGGCCTCGCGCTGGTGCGGCACTTTTCGTAAGGGGGCAAAGCGCGAGGCGCCTGCCCCGCGTCTTCGAAATGGTCGGCACGCTTCGTCCCCGCCTGCGCGGGGACAGGCTTTGCCCACCCTGCAGAGTTGCGGCGGTTGCGCATTCGATCGGCGGCCCGTTTGCCGGCCTCGCCCTGGTGCGCAATTTATCTGGATGACTGCCGCAAGGGCATTCCACCCGGGCCGATTCCGCGTAAAGTTCCATCCGTTCTGCACCTGGCTGGGGAGGGCAAGCCGATGATGACGACGGTTCACGCGTTGATATGGTCGGGCATTCTGACATTCGCGATGCTGGTGCTCGGGCTCGTGTTGCGCACGCAGGCATGGTCCCCGAGTGGACTCATGATTGCGTTCGGCAACCGCGAGGCCGTGGTTGCGCCGATCGGGATCGGCGGCCGGGCCGATCGGGCGGCAGCAAATCAGATCGAAGCGATGGTGATGTTTCTGGCGGTGGTGCTCGCCGCGAGCGTCGCCGGCAAGGCGCCGCAGGCCGCGATGGGCGCGACCGTGTTCTTCTGGGCGCGGCTCGTCTACTGGCCGGTCTATCTCGCCGGCATTCCGGTCCTGCGCACGCTGGTCTGGCTGGTCAGCATTGTCGGGCTGGTGATGATCATCAAGGAAATCTGGTAGGCGCTCCAGCTTCGTAGGGGTGGGCAAAGGCGCGCCCTTGCGCGCCGTGCCCACCTATCTGCGCACGCATGAAGACGGTGGGCACGCGCCGCTGCGCGGCGCTTTGGCCCACCCTACGAGTTACTGCAGCGTCTCCAGCAACCCACGCATCAGCAAAGTGCGCGGCTCGATCGACGAGATCAGGCCGTGCTCCCACTCGGTATGCGCGCCGTCGCCGTCGATGCCGAGGCCGTCGAGCGTCGGCACGCCGAGCGCCGCGGTGAAATTGCCGTCGCTGCCGCCGCCGGTCATCTCGGTGTGCTGCAGGTCGAAGCCGATGCCCTTCGCGACCGCCTGCGCGTGGCGGAACAGCACGTCGATCGCCGTGGTCATCTCGAACGGCGGACGATTCATGCCGCCGGTCACCTCCAGCTTCACGCCCGGGTCGGCCGGCTCGAGCCCGAGGATCTTCGCCTCGAACTCCGCGCCCGCCGCTTCGTCGCACACGCGCAGGTCGACCGTGATGTGGCAGTGCTGCGGAATGACGTTCGGCGCGGTGCCGCCCGAGATGACGCCGACCGTCGTGGTGATGCCGCGCGCGTAGTCGGTCATCGCTTCGATCGCGAGGATCTGGCGCGCCATTTCCTTGATCGCGCTGCGGCCGTCCTGGTGGCGCGCCCCGGAATGCGCCGGGACGCCGGTGGCGTGCACCTCGAAGCGGCCGACGCCCTTGCGCGCCGTGACGATCTTGCCGCCGTCGCGCGCCGGCTCGGTGACGAGCACGTAGCGGGCCTTCTTCGCCTCGGCCTCGATCAGATGGCGCGAGGTCGGGCTGCCGACTTCCTCGTCCGGCGTGAACACATAGGTCACCGGCAGCTTCGCGCTCGCGGCCTTCGCCACCTGCCGGAACGCCTCGAGCGCGAGGTAGGCGCCGCCTTTCATGTCGAACAGGCCGGGGCCGTAAAGGCGGTCCCCGTCGCGGCGAAACGGCAGCGGGCCGGCCAGAGTGCCGATTGGATGCACAGTGTCGATATGAGAAAGCAGCAGTATGCCGGCTCCCCGACCGGCCGCCGGGCTGCGCACGATGAGGTTGTCGGCATAGCCGTCCCGGCCGGGCAGGCGCTCGACCGCGACCGGCAGCCCGACGAGATCGGACTGCACCTGGTCGACCATGCGGTTGACGGCGGCCTTGTCGTGCGTCGGGCTTTCGGTCTCGACCCAGCGCTGGATGCCGGACAGCATCGCGGCGAGGTCGATAGGGTGTTGTTTCGGCATGATTTATCGAACCACGTTCGCCGGCGCGCGTCGAGCCTGCCCGGGTTCCGGCGATGGACAGCGGAGGGCTTCCGAGTGCAAGCTCGGGACGGTCAATCCTGGGAGGAGACACGCATGATCACCATCACCCGCCGCGCGGCGCTCGCAGTCGCCGCCGGTCTCGGCGCTTTCGGCATGGCCGGCCGGCCGGGGCGCGCGCAGCAGCGGTTTTTCCGCATCGGAACAGGCGGCACTGGCGGCACTTATTACCCGGTCGGCGGCATGATCGCGAACGCGATCTCGACCGACAAGATCAACGTCAGCGCGGTCGCCACAAACGGCTCGGTGGCGAACGTGAACGGCATCGTCGGCGGCTCGATGGAATCCGGCTTCAGCCAGGCCGACATCAACGCCTGGGCCTATACGGCCACCGGCCTCTATGAGGGTAAGCCGAAGATCGAGGAACTGCGCGTCATCGCCAACCTGTACCCCGAGAGCGTGCACGTCGTGGTGAAGAAGGGCGCCGGCATCAAGTCGCTCGCGGACCTCAAGGGCAAGCGCGTGTCCATCGATGAGCCGGGCTCCGGCACCATCGTCAACGCGCGCGCGTTGCTTGCCGCTTATGGCGTCGGCGAAAAGGATATCCGCCCCGAGTATCTAAAGCAGGTCCAGTCGGCGGAGAAGTTCAAGGACGGCTCGCTCGACGCCTACTTCCAGACCACCGGCTATCCGCAAGGCACGCTGTCCGAGCTCGCGGCGACCAACGGCTTCGAGCTGCTGCCAATCGACGGTGAGGCGCGCGAAAAGATCATGGCGCAATACAAGTTCTTCACCAAGGACAAGATCCCGGATGGCGTCTACAAGGACGTCAAAGGCGTTGAAACGCTCGCGGTCGGCGCGCAGTGGACCACGACTTCAAAGCAGCCCGACGATCTCGTCTATGAGATCACCAAAGCCTTGTGGAGCGACAAGACGCGCGCTGCCATGGACGCCGGCCACGCCAAGGGCAAGGAGATTCGCAAAGAAACCGCGCTGGCGGGTGTCGGCATTCCGCTGCACGCCGGTGCCGAGAAATTCTACCGGGAGGCCGGCCTGTTGAAGTAGGCGCGGCGCGTTCCGCGGAGGGGGACATGACGACCGCGGCAGCGCTCGACAACGCCGACATCGAGAAGCTCGAGGCCGAGCTCGACCCGGAAATGCGCTTCAGGCCGCTGCTGCCGGCAGCGGCCTGGATCGTATCGGTTCTGCTGTTCGGCCTGTCGTGCTTCCACTACTACACCGCCGGCTTCGGCCTGCTGCAGGAAACACTGCACCGCGGCATCCACATCTCCTGCGTCCTCGGGCTGATCTTTCTCGTCTTCTCCTGGAACAAGAAGGGCAACGCGACGCCGCCGAAAGCGAGTGCGTTCGCGCCGCTCGGCATCGGCGTCATCGACTGGCTTTGCGCGATCGCCGTCGCGATCACCAGCCTCTACGTCCCGTACGTGTTTCACGATCTTCAGTTCCGCGTGGGCAATCCCGACCCGATCGACTGGATCATGGGAACGGTGATGATCGTGCTGTTGCTCGAGGCAACGCGCCGCAGCGTTGGCTGGCCGCTGCCGATCATCGCGATGGTGCTGATTATCTACGCGCTCTACGGCCGCTCGCTGCCGGGCATTCTGGCGCATCCCGGCAACACGTGGAAAAGCGTGGTCAATCATCTCTACCTGACGAGCCAAGGCATCTACGGCATCGCGCTCGGCGTGGTCGCGACGTATGTGTTCCACTACGTGCTGTTCGGCGTGCTCGCGACGCGTGTCGGGCTTGGCCGGTTCTTCATCGATCTGGCGACCGCGGCGACGGGGCGCTTTTCCGGCGGCCCCGCGAAGGTCTCGATCTTCGGCTCGGGTCTGTTCGGCATGATCTCAGGTTCGTCGATCGCCAACACCGTCACGGTCGGCTCGCTCACCATTCCGGCGATGATCCGCATTGGATACGCGCGCCATTTCGCCGGCGCCGTGGAAGCCGCGGCCGCGACCGGCGGGCAGATCACGCCGCCGATCATGGGCGCCGCCGCCTTCCTGATGGTCGAGTACCTCGCGGTCCCGTATCAGACGATCGTCGTGGCGGCGATCGTGCCGGCGTTCATGCATTTCTTCGGCGTGTTCTGCCAGATTCACTTCGAGGCCAAGAAGTACGGCCTGCGCGGGCTACCGCGATCCGAGTTGCCTGTGGCGAGCGAGGTGATCCGCCGCGACTGGCCGACCGCGATGCCGCTCGCCGTGCTGCTGATGGTGCTGTTCTCCGACTTCACCCCGTATCTCGCGGCGTTCTGGGGCATCACCGGCTGCATCGTCCTCGGACTGACCAATCGCAATCCGATCGTGGCGACCGCATTCGCCGCGGCCATCGCGCTGTGCATCCGGATGCAAATCCTCACCGAGTGGGAGGGCCTCGGCCCGATCATCGCCGCATCGATTGCCGTGTCGGCCTGGTTCGTGCTGCGCCAGGAGGGCGGCAAGGCGCGCTTCTTCGATATTCTCGACGCCTTCGTGGTCGGCGCAAAATACGCGATCAGCGTCGGCGCCGCCGCCGCGACCGTCGGCATCATCATCGGCATCGTCACGCTGACCGGCGTCGGCTTCAAGCTCTCGACCATCATCACCGGCGCGGCCGGCGATATCTCCACGCTGCTCGGCGGTTTCGTGCCGACAAGCCTGTTCGACGCCAAGGCTATGACACTGTTCTTCACCCTGGTGATGACGGCGATTGTCTGCATCCTGCTCGGCTGCGGGATCCCGACCACCGCGAATTATCTCATCATGGTCACGATCGCCGCCCCCGCGCTCGCGATGCTCGGCGTGCCGCAGCTCGTCTCGCATTTCTTCGTCTTCTATTATGGGGTGCTCGCGGACATCACCCCGCCGGTCGCGCTCGCCGCTTACGCAGGCGCGAGCATGGCCGGAGCCGATCCATTCAAGACCGGCAACACCGCATTCCGGCTCGGCCTTGCCAAGGCATTGGTGCCGTTCGTGTTCGTCTATTCGCCCTCGATGCTGCTCGTGACCAAAGGCTTTACCTGGGCCGAGTTCTTCGAAACGACGATTGGCTGCGCTATCGGCGTCGTGATGCTGGCGATCGCGCTCACGGGCTATGGGCTCGCGCGCCTCGGCAAGCTCGAGCAGATCTGGCTCGGCGCTGCCTCGGTCCTCGTCATTTCGCCGAGCCGCACCGCGACGCTGGTCGGCCTCGCGATGACGGTGCCGATTGTCGTGCGCCAGCTCGCCGCGTGGCGTACTGCACGCGTGCAGGAAGCCCCACAGGGCTGACGTCGCACCATCACGGCCCGCGCGCCGCGCGGTCCTTTTCGTTCACCGCGCGGATCGCCTCGCGCGCCGTGCGCCACTGCTCGTCGCTCCATTCGCGCAGGTCGTAGAAGCCGCCGGCGGACACGAGATGCTGCGCGCCGTCGATCGTGACGGTTTCGCCATTGAGCCACTCGCAGCCGGGCGCGAGCAGGAATGTCGCGAGGTTCTGCAGCTCGGACATCTGCCCGACGCGGCCCATCGGATTGACGGCCTTCGTGTGCGCACCCGGCTCCTCGCCGGGACGCAGCCGCTTTGCGGCGCCCTCGGTCGGAAACACGCCGGGCGCAATGGCGTTGAGGCGGATGCCGTAGCGGCCCCATTCGACCGCGAGCGAGCGCGTCATAGTGGCGACCGCCGCCTTGCTCATCGCGGAGGGCACGACGAACGGCCCTGAGTTGTCGATCCATGTGACCACGATCGACACCACGCTGCCGTTGTGCTTGCCGGCGATCCAGCGCTTGCCGACCGCATGCGTCACGTAGAACGTGCCGTGCATCACGATGTTGGCGACCGCGTCGAACCCTTTCGCCGAAAGGTCCTCGGTGCGCGAGATGAAATTGCCGGCCGCGTTGTTGACAAGGCCGGTGAGCGGACCGGAGCGGAAGATGTCCTCGACCATCTCGTCTACGGCGGCGGCATTGCGGATGTCGACGCCATAGCTCGTGACCTGCCCGCCGGTCCTGTCGGCCAGCTCGAAGGCGGTCGCATCGCACACCGATTTGCGCCGGCCGCAGATGAACAACTCGGCGCCGAGCGCGAGGAATCCGCTCGCCATTTCCTTGCCGAGCCCGGTGCCGCCGCCGGTGACCAGAATGCGTTGCCCTTTCAACAGCCCGTCCCTGAACACGGATCCCTCCCCGTTGCGGCTTGCCGCCTGGCCACGCAGTATCGAACCGGACGAAGGGCGACGCAAACGCCCAAAGCGAGGACGCGATGGCTTCAGTGCTCGACCGCTTCCGCCTCGACGGCCAAGTGGCCGTGATCACCGGCGGCGCACGCGGGATCGGCCGCGCAACCGCGGAGGCCTTCGCGGCGGCCGGCGCGCGTGTCATTCTTGTCGATCGCGACCTCGACGAAGCGAGGAAGGCGTCATCGGGCCTGAGCAACAGCGAAGCTCACGCGCTCGATGTGACGCTCGACGCCGAGGTCGGGCGCTTCTTCGACGATCTGGCGGCGCGCACGGGCCGCATCGATATCCTGGTGAACAATGCCGGCGCCTCGATCCGGAAAGCCACGACCGAGCTCTCCAAGGCCGAATGGGACACCGTGATCGCCGTGAACCAGACCGCCGTGTTCCTGTGCTCGCGCGCGGCCGCGCGTCACATGCTCAAGCGCAAGAGCGGCGCGATCGTAAACCTCGCCTCGATCATGGGGGTTTCCGGCGGCGGGCTCTATCCGAACATCTCATATCAGGCGAGCAAGGGCGCGGTGGTGAACATCACACGCGCGCTGGCGATCGAATGGGCGAAGGACGGCATCCGCGTCAACGCGGTCGCGCCCGCCTGGGTGCGCACCGGCTTCATCGCGCCGATCCTGGCAAAGCCCGAACTGGTCAGCGCGATCGAAGGCGTGACGCCAATGGGCCGGCTGGTCGAGGCGGACGAAGTCGCCGCCGCGATTCTCTATCTCGCAAGCCCCGCCGCCTCGATGACCACCGGCCACACGCTCGCGGTCGATGGCGGGTACCTAGCACAGTGAGTGAGATGTTTTGCGCTCATGCCCGCGGAAGCGGGCATCCAGTACTTGGCCAAAGGGCTGGGTCCCCGCTTTCGCGGGGACGAGCGGAGATCCCGTACTACAACGAGGCGATCGCCTCGATCTCGAACAGCGCGCCCGGGCGCGCGAGCGCCGGAACACCGACCGCCGTGCTCGCCGGGGGCGCCGCCATGTTGAGATACTGGTCACGCACTTCGCGGAACGTGCCGATGTTGGCCGGGATATCGACCAGGTAGTTGTTGATCTTGACCACATCCTTGAACCCGGCACCGACGGCGGCGAGCGCATTCTTCAGGTTCTCGAACGCCTGCACGGTCTGGCCTCGGAAATCAGGCGCCATCTTGCCGGACGGATCGATACCGAGTTGGCCCGCGATGTAGATCGTGCGCCCCGGCCCCGTGGTCTCGACCACGTGCGTATAGCCCGGCGGCTTGGAAATCGTCGGCGGATTGATGAAGCGCGGTGCCATGCGGCCCCTCCCGTTGCTGATTTCTTGTCTGCGGAGCGTAACAGCAAGACGCCGCCAAGTCATTGACCTGGCGGCGCTATCTTGGTTGCGGGAGTAGGATTTGAACCTACGACCTTCAGGTCATGAGCCTGACGAGCTACCGGGCTGCTCCATCCCGCGGCAATTGGAGGTGCGTATCTAATCAATGGCTCGGGGAAGGGCAAGCAGACTATTTTCGCGGGAACAACCGCGCTTCGGGGAGCGTCGGATCGGCGGGAAGCTGGTTCGCGCGGTGGAGCGTGAACGCTTCGTCGATCAGGTGCGTCAGAAACTGCGAAAACAGGATGGGGGTCGGCGCGGCCTCCCAGAGAAAGAACCCGAGCGAGCCCGGGCAAGGGTTCACCTCATTGAGCCAAATCTCGCCCGTGCGCTCGTTCGACAGGAAATCGATCCGCGGCGCGCCCGAGCCGCCAACCGCCCTGAAGCATTCGGCGGCCCAGTTGCGCAGATTGGCTTCCGCTTGTCCGGGCAGACGCGGATTGATGTCGCGCGTCAGCGACAGCATCCCTTCGCTGTGCTGGCCTGGCGTCTTCTGGCTACCAGCCTTGCCCTCGCCGCCTTGAAGATATTTTTCGCGGAAGCTGAGCAGATCCTCGATACGCTTCGGCCGCTCGATCGCGGATGTCGCAATCTTTCCGCCGAAACCCGAGACGGCGATGTTGTACTCGACGAGATTTTCCACAAACGGCTCGACGATCGCCTGCGTGTCGAGCCGGAAGATGACGGGTAGCGCCGCGCGAAGCTCATCCAGGCTGACGACGCGCGCGACACCGATGCTCGATCCAAGGCGCATCGGCTTGACGATGAGCGGAAAGGCGAGGTTCTTGAGCTGGCTCTGCAGCGCCGCCGCTTCCGGCATCAACCCGCTTTCCGGACGATCCAGAACCGCATAGGGAAGCTGGGGAATGCCGGTGGGCGCGAGCACGCGCTTGGTGGTCGCCTTGTCCATGAACACACCGGCGGCGAGCGGCCGCATTCCGGTGTACGGAACATTCGCGACCTCGAAGAGGCTCTGCATCCGCCCGTCCTCGCCTGACAGCCCGTGGAACGCGAACAGCGCGACATCGAATTCGGTCATCTTGGGCTTGAACAGCGAGAAGCCGGAGCGCTTCTGAATGAGACGCCCAATTCCGCGCGCATTGGCCGCGGTGTCCAGGACGACTGCCTCCAACGTGGCGTAGTCACCTTCCGATGGAATATAGCGGCTGCGATCGCGTAATCCCTCGCCAGTCCACCAGTTTCCGTCCGTCGCGACATAGACCGGAAATGACTCGTAGGTTTGTTGATCGAGCGCTTCGAGGGCCTGCAGCCCGGTCACGATGCTCACGTCGTGCTCCGGCGAGCGTCCTCCAAACATGACCGCGACGCGCTTCTTCATGCCCGATTACCTTGTTCCATGGACCGGAGCCGCAGATGCCCCACCCGAATGCTGCCCGCCCTGTACCAATTTTGACGCCGGAAGTCCTCCCGACCGTCGCCCGCGCTTCCATTCCGGTGGATAGCCAGGATGCGCGCGGCGGGGAGAAGCTGGTTGACGTGCGTGCGCTTGGCGTGCGCGGCCACAACTTTTATGCGCGGCCCGATTCGTCGAACGCGCTCTATGATCGGCCGATTCAGGGCGCAATTCCTGGCCTCCTGCTGCGGGAGAGCGCGGCTAAGCTGGTGGCGCAGGTGGACCAGGCGCTGCGCCCGCACGGCCTCGGTCTCTACGTTCTCGACGGCTACCGGCCGATCGCAACGCAGGTCGGCCTGTGGCAGCACTTCCGGGATTACTTCGCGTGCAAGACGCCGCAACTCACCGAAGCGGAGATCGAGAGGGAGACGAAGAAGTTCGTCTCGGATCCCCGCGGCTTCGATCGGACCGATGCACGGACGTGGCCGCTGCACGCGACCGGCGGCGCGGTCGACCTCACGCTGTGCGACGCCAGCGGCGAGTTGCTCGACCTCGGCACCCCATTCGACGATCCGAGCGACAAAGCCGCGACGGCGTATTTCGAAATTTGGCTCGCGCAAGGCGAGATCGGCGACGACGATCCCCGGCTGCTCAGCCGCCGCATCCTGTATTGGTCGATGCGCGATGCCGGCTTTACCAACTATCTCTACGAGTGGTGGCATTTTGACTGGGGAAACCAGATGTACATCCTCAGCCTGGGCTTGCTAGGTCAGCACACGTCATCCCCGGCATGGTATGGGTACATTGAACCCACTTCGGCATAGGTTGGCATTTCAGCGCCGAATCACGGACTGAGAGGGGTATGAGCGAGCTCACGGTGCCGATCCGAGGGGCCGAGATGGCGGTCACCCGCCTCGACGGGCCGCCCGATAGCACGCACTGCCTGGTCTGGGCGCACGGCTGGGGCCAGTCCGGCCAGGTATTTCTTGGCCTCGCCCAAAGCTTTTCCCGCATGCATCCATCAGGGGTCATCGATTTCCCCGGCTTTGGCCGCGCGAAACCACCGCCCGAAACTTGGGACACCGCGGCATATGCCGACGCGGTGGCAGATTGGCTGCGGTCGCTTTCGCCGCGCTCCTTGATCTGGATCGGGCATAGCTTCGGATGTCGCGTGGGGCTGCAGATCGCGGCGCGCCACCCGGGTCTTCTGCGCGGGATGGTCCTGATCGCCGCCGCCGGGCTGCCGCGCCAGCGGAGCTTGCTCGAGACGATCAGGCTGAAGGCGCGCAGCCGCGTCTACAAGCTCGCGAGCAGGCTTGCGCCGAACGAAGCCGCGCGTGAACGTCTGCGCGCACGGTTTGGCAGCGCCGACTACCGCAACGCCGGGCCGATGCGCGGCATTCTGGTGAAGGTCATTCAGGAAGACCTTACGCAGGTGGCATCGACTGTCACCTGTCCCACGCTTCTCGTCTACGGCAAGCAGGACACCGAAACCCCGCCCGAGATCGGCGAAAGGCTCGCGCGCCTGATCAAGAACGCCGAGCTTGTCGTTCTCGATGGCTACGATCACTACGACATCCTGAGCCGCGGCCAGCACCAGGTCGCCACGCAAATCCGCAAGTTTCTCGACGGGCGCGTTTGATGATCTACCTTTTGCCGATCGCCTATCTGGTCTTTGCAACGCGCCGCCTGCTGACCCTCCTGCACATTTTCCAGCAAGAGGAATATGACGGCCCGCGCTTTCTGTGCTGGATCTGGAATCAGAAAGCCTTCGATCGCAAGGCTACTGTCTTGTTGCTCGCGATCTGGGCCGCAGGATTTGCGCTCAGCGAGCAGTCGTGGATGTATCTGCCACTTGCCATGAGCGCTGCCCTGCTCGGCGTCGCGGCCGTCGAAAGCAACCCGCTCAAAGACGCCAAGAAGAAGCTCGTGTTGACGGCGCGTGCGAAGCGCATCCTCGGTTTGGCGCTTGCCATGCTGGCCGCGCTGTCGATCCTGCTCGCCGTGACCCGTGCACCGCTGGCGCTTTGGATCCTCATGGTCCAGGGCATCCCGCTGGCGCTCATCGCAGCCAACGCGGCTCTGCACCCCTATGAGAACTACATCCAACGCGGGTTCTGGCGTGAGGCGCACGAACACCTCGCGAGGGTGAATCCGCAGATCGTCGGAATCACCGGATCGTTCGGAAAGACCTCGGTCAAGCACATCCTGAGCCACGTGCTTGAAGTGAAGGCCGCGACGCTGGCAACACCCGGCAGCGTGAACACCCCGATGGGCATCGCGCGCATTGTGCGGGAGCGTCTCACGCTGCAGCATCGCTTCTTCATTTGCGAGATGGGCGCCTACGGCCCGGGCTCGATCCGGCGATTGTGCAAGCTGGCGCGCCCGAATATCGGCGTGATCACGGCCCTAGGGCAGGCTCATTTCGAACGGTTCGGGTCGCTCGCAACCGTTGCGAAGACGAAGTTCGAGCTCGCCGAGGAAGCCATCGCGAATGGCGGGCGGATGATCATCGCCGAGCAAGTGCTGGAAGTCCCATATGCGCGGGAATTCGTAACGGCGCGCCGCAACAGCTTCACGATCGTCGGGCAGGGAGCTGACGCGGACATCAGGATCCTCGCCCTTCGTCAAACCGACAAAGGCATTGAGATCGATCTGGCGCCGGAGGGAAAGCCGGTCACGATCAAGGCGCCGCTGTTCGGATCGCATCAGGGGCCGAACCTTGCGCTCGCTTTCGCGGTCGCCAAAGCGGTCGGGATGGCCGATGCCGATATTGCCCTCGCTCTCGGGTCGGCTCCTCAGGTCGCGCATCGGCTCGAGGTCAAGAGGCAGCAGAATGGCTCCGTGCTGATTGATGACGCTTACAATTCCAACCCCGTCGGGTTTGCCAACGGTCTCGCCATTCTGGATCTTTTGCGGTCCGGGGAAGGCCGTCGGATTCTTGTCACGCCGGGCATGGTCGAGCTCGGCGCCGCGCATGATGCGGAGCACGACAAGATCGGCACTTTGGCCGGGCGCTATGTCGATATCCTGTTGCCGATCATGCCCGAGCGCATTCAGGGTCTGGTCGATCGCTATCGCGCCGCGAACCCAGGCGGCACCGTGTTCCCATGCCGCAGCTTTGCTGACGCCTCACGCTGGATGAACGACAACTTGCGCGCGGGCGATGCTGTCCTGATCGAGAACGATCTGCCTGACCTATATGAACGCAAGCTTTCGCTGTGACGTAGCTGCCCACCGGGCCTTTCGCCGGCCGGCGCACCTTTCATCAAGACGTTGTAATCACTACAGAATCGCGCACTACAGGTTTCGTTAGATTGTGACAGAGCGCCGTCATAAAACCCTTATATGGCCGATAAACCCGCCCTCCGTCCCGACGCTGCGGTTGGCGAGGCGCTCAAGGCCGTCGCCCGCGACACGCTGTCCGAAGCGCGGCGTGCGCTTGCGGACGAGCTGAAGCCCGACGCGATCGCGGTACACGACTACCGCAAGGCGATGAAGCGCTGGCGATCGCTGCTGCGGCTGCTGCAACCATTCCTGGGTGAGGACGGCCGCCGCCTGCGCATCGAGGCGCGCGACTTCGCGCGCGAACTGTCCGGCGCGCGCGACGCGCAGGCCGCGATCGAGGCGCTCGACGATCTCGTTGAGGCGGAAGCCGAATTGTCGCCGCGCTCGGTCGCCTCGATGCGCGCGCGGCTGGATGAGATCCGCCTCGGCGCCGAGGCCGCGACGCTGACCGAGGCGGTGCGGGCGCGGCTGATCATCGGGCTGGAAAATGCCGCTGCCTCCATCGATTCGTGGCCGCTGCAACCGATCACCTTCGCCGAGCTCGCGCGCGAGCTTACCCGAACCTACGCACGTCTGCGCGCGGATGCGCCGGAGGACTGGCGCGCGGCGGAACCGGAAGTGCTGCACGAGATGCGCAGCCGCGTGGTGGTGCATCGCTACCAGATGGAGCTGATCGTGCCGCTCTGGCCGAAGCTCGGCCGCGTGTGGGTGGCGGAAACGCAGCGGCTGCGCGACCGGCTCGGCGCGTTCCAGGATCTCTCGGTGCTGCAAGGTTTTACGGTGCCGCACGCGGCGCTGGCGCCGTGGCGCTCGCGCCTGACGCCGCTGATCCTCGCCCGCCGGGCAACCCAGGCCAAGGCGGCGCAGCGCATCGCCAGACGGCTTCTGGCCGAAAAGCCCAAGGCCTTCCGCCGGCGCATCGAGGCGCTGTGGGAGCAGGGCCGGCGCTGATCCTTTATTCGGGTTGAATGCCGGCCGCCTTCACGAGCTCGCCGCGCACGCGCAAGCCCTCCTTGACCACCTCGGCCAGCTCCTGCGGCTTGCCGGCGATCACCACGAGGCCGAGATTGGCGAGCTTCGCCTTCACGCCCTCGGCGGTCAGCACCCGGGCGATGCCGTCGTTGAGCTTCGCGACGATGTCGGCCGGCGTGCCGGCCGGCGCGAAGATGCCGATCCACGACGACATCTCGAACCCCGGCACGGTCTCGCCGATCGTCGGGATGTCGGGCAGCGCGGCGTAGCGCGTCTTCTCCACCATCGCGACGATGCGGATCTTGCCGGTGTTCATGTGCGGCACCGCGGCCGAGAGGCTGAGGAACGCCATGCCGATGTGGCCGCCGAGCAGATCGTTCACCGCCGCTCCGCCGCCCTTGTAGGGAATGTGCGCGATGTCGATGCCGGCCTTCTGGCGCAACAGCTCGCCGGCCAGATGATGCGGCGAGCCGGTGCCGGACGAGCCGTAGTTGAGCTTGCCGGGATTTTTCTTCGCGTAGTCGATCACATCGGCGACCGTCTTGATCGGCAGCTCGGCATTGACGGCAAGACAGATGATGTTGGCGCCCGCGAACGCGACCGGCGCGAAATCCTTCACCGGATCGAAGCCGACGTGTTTGTAGAGATGCACATTGCTCGCCATCTGGGCGTCGGTGCCGACCATCAGCGTGTAGCCATCGGGGACCGCGCGCGCGACCAGCGCCGCGCCGATGTTGCCGCCGCTGCCCGGCCGGTTGTCGACGATGAACGTCTGCCCCCAAGCCTGCTGCAGCCCGTCCGCGATCGTGCGCGCGGTCAAGTCCGACACCGCGCCCGGCGTATAGCCGATCACGATGGTGACGGGCTTGGACGGATAGGATTGGGCGTGGGCGGGTGCGGCCGCGGCAAGCAAGACTGCGCCCAGCACGGCGCGAACCAGCCAGATCATCGGCGTCTCCTTCTTTTGGCGAAACATTCACGCCAGCAGGCATGCGGTTGTCCAGAGGCTCGCCTGTCCGGTGCGCATAACTGCCCTGCATGGCTCCTCTTGACGTGTTTAGTAAACACGTTTATTAAACATATTCACTAAACGTGTTCAGGATATCGCCATGCCCCGTAACGCCCTTACCGAAACCGAAGTCGACGCCGGTCGCGCGCGGATAGTGGCCGCCGCGCACAAGATCGTCGGAAGCGACGGCTTGGAGGCGCTCTCGATGCGCAGCCTCGCGGATGCGGTCGAGCTGACACCGGGCGCGCTCTATCGCTACTTCGTCAACAAGGATCAGGTGATCGAGGCGGTGTTTGGCGGGGGCGCGGCATTGGATGATCGCCTTCTCGCCATCGCGAATAGCCGGGTATCCGATCTCAACGCGGTACGGCAGGCCCTTCAGGCCTATGCCGATTTCGCCTTCGAAGATCAGGTGCGCTTTCGCTCGCTGTTCCTGAAGCACTACGGCCCCGGCGGGCGCGCCTTTCACGCCCACGGCTCGCGTCGCCCGGGCACGGAGGCGCTGAAGCGCCGCATCGGGGCCGCGATCGGGAGCGGTGTATTCCGCAAGCTCGATCCGGACCTTGCCCTGCAAGTGCTGTGGGGCGCCGTTCACGGAGTCGTCGCGCTGGTTCTCACGGCTGAAGGATTCCCGTTCGCGGCGCGAACCAAACTTGTCGACGCCGCAATCGAGAATGCGATCCGCGGCATGACGAATCCAACCAGAAACAGGCGCACCACAGGTTGAGGATGACGGGCATGCTCCAGCAATTCGCCGAGCATACGAGTTTTGACGTGGATCAAAGCCCAGATCCGACGTTTCGGTTTTCATGCCCAAACGTCTCTCGCATTTCCAACGACGGAGAATGACGATGAGTACGCTGAACGTCCCGCGCAACGACACGGAGCGCGCCATCACTGAAACAATCCGGACTTATTGGGGCCTGTTTCTGGCGCAGGGCATCATCATGATGGTGCTCGGCGCGGTGGCAGTCGTCTGGCCACAGGTCTCGACGCTTGCCGTCGATCTTTACGCCGGCTGGATGTTCCTGCTCAGCGGCGTCTTCGGCCTCGCGACGATGTTCCTTGCTCCGAATGGCGCGGCGTTTTTCTGGTCGCTGCTCACGGCCGCGCTTTCCCTGTTCGTCGGAGTGCTTCTGCTCTGGCACCCGGTCGAAGGGGCCGTGTCGCTCACGCTGGTGCTCATCGCATTCTTCATCGTGGAAGGAGTCTTCCAGATCGCGGCTGCGATCAGGGACCGCCAGGCGTTGCCGGACTCCTGGGGCTGGCTCTTGATGAGCGGCATCGCCGACCTGGTGCTTGCCGCGATCATGATCTCGGGGTGGCCATTGACCGCAATCTGGGCGCTCGGGCTGATCGTCGGCATCAACCTGCTCACCTCGGGCTTGGCGATCGTCATGGTCGCCGTCGCCGGCCGCAGCATGGTGCGCGCGGCAGCATAACCCGCGCGCTGACCGGAAATCCGTCCAGGAGGATGGGGGCGCGCGCGCCTCCGCCGAAAACAAGAACACGACAACGCGAAGCGTTGAACATCCCAACTCAACCCGACCGTCCGTCCAACCGACGTTCCGTCAAACATAAGGAGTACCAGTCATGAACAAGATGCTCGTTGCAATTTTCGACCGCGAGGCCGCGGCCTACGAGGGGCTCAGCGCCCTGAAGGATCTGCACCGCGAAGGGGACATCAGTCTCTATTCATCCGCGGTGGTCGCCAAGGACAACACCGGCAAGATCGCGCTCAAGCAAGCAGCGGACGCGGGTCCGGTCGGCACCGCAGTCGGGCTGCTCACCGGCAGCTTGATGGGTCTCCTCGGTGGCCCTGCCGGAATGGCTCTCGGCGCGTCGCTGGGCGGCCTGGCCGGCCTGGTGTTCGATGCAAACGAGAGCGGCGTCGACCTGACATTCCTCGACGACGTTTCCAATTCGCTCACGGGCGGCAGGGTCGCAGTCGTGGCGGAAATCGACGAGAGCTGGACCGCTCCGGTCGACGCACGCCTGAACAAACTCGGCGGTGTGATCTTCCGCCGACTGCGCGGCGAGGTGGTCGAAGACCAGATCGCGCGCGAAAGCGCGGCGTTTGAAGCGGACTTGAAGGCGCTCAACGACGAGCTCAAGCAAGCCACCGCCGAAAATCGCGCCGCCATCCAGAAGGATATCGAGCGCGTGAAGACGCAGATCAAGACGACGCGGGATCAGGCCAAGGCGCGGCTCGATCAGGCGAAGGCCGAAACCGAGGCGCGGGTGAAGGCGCTGCAGGAGCAGGCGAAGACCGCCACCGGCCTCGCCAAGGCACGCATCGAGAAGCGCATTGCCGACGCCAAGGCCGATTTCGACAGGCGCTCGCAGAAGCTCAGCCAGGCCTGGGCGCTGACCAAGGAAGCGCTCGCCGCGTAAGCGCGCGGCGGCAAGTCAGTGAGCTGAACCACGTGGCGGTGCTCGATGGCAGGATCTGCTTCGAGCACCGTCAGCTTTTGGGCCGAAATGGCCCGTGTAGTTTGGAGATGTAGCCGTGAGGCTCTTTCTGCTCGGCGCTACCGGAAACACCGGGCGGCGTATCCTCAGATTTGCGCTTCAGCGCGGTCACGAGGTGACTGCCTTCGTGCGCAATCAGAACAAGTTGATGGAGATACTCGGTGGCAGCCTGCCGCAAGACCTTCGCCTTGTCGTCGGTGACATCGAAAACTCGGCGGTATTGGCTGCGGCGATGGCGGGCCACGACGCCGTCATCAACGCGGCCGGGTATGTGACGGAAGGCGACCGTTTCACCCGGCTGGTGCAGACCGTCATTCAGCAAACGATGAACAGCCTCGGGGCGGACAGCCGCTTCTGGCAATTTGGCGGCGCGGCCGTTCTCGACATTCCCGGTACGGATCTCAAAGGTGTCGACCTGCCGCTGGTTCCGAAAGTCTACGAGGCGCACCGCACCAATCTGAATGCGCTGACGAAGAGTGCGTTGGACTGGTCGATGCTGTGTCCGGGGCCGATGATCGACGCGCCAAACGGGCTGCCGACAAAGGGACTTCGCGTCTCAGCCGATCACTGGCCGGTGCCGCCGCCCCCCGCGGTGAATCTGTTGCCCAAGGCTGCTCTGGCATTTGCCTTCAAGCAGAGAGTACCGGAGCTGACGATCTCGTACGAAGATGCCGCCGACGTGATCTTGAACAATCTGGATCGGAATGGGCCGTTCTCGCGCAGGCGCGTCGGCGTGGCGCTGCCCGCCGGGCAGCGGAATGTAAAGGTGGATGTGCCGGGACGTTAGATCGACATTGAATTGACTCCATATCGGCTCTCATGCGGGGAGAGGTAACTGGTGCACCACTTTCCAAAGCACTGCGATGTCGGCCCACAGCGTGAGCAGCGCGATCGCGAGTGCCACCGAGAGCAGGAGTCCATCCTCCTCGATGTGCGCGAGCGCAATGAGGGCGATCACGAGCGCGGGCACCACGTTGCTGAATGGGAGCGGATTCGTCAGGAGCCTGATCGCAAGCATCAAGACCACGCCCCCTACAGCTCTCTGCCGAGCGCGCGTCGCAGCAGGACCGCGACGACGGACGACGCGCTCGATGAACGTCAACACCGGGATCGCGCGTCTCAAGATCGCGCTGAGCGATCGTGATGGGAGCGGCCGTTCCGCGATCCACTTCGGAAACGTCGGACGGGGCGAGCCCGCCGCCATCTGAGCCGCCGTAAGGAGCACAAGCACTCCGGCCGGCACGGAGACGCCGGGTGCAGCCGCGAGCAGCGCGAATACCAGGATGAGCAAGCCAGACGACTGGGCGCCGAGCCTCTTCAGCAACCAGTCCAAGGTGAAACGCTCGACCGGAAGCTCGTCATTCAGATCTTTGAGCTGCATCGCGGCGGTGCTGAACGGCTGTGACATCGGTATGTGCCTGGACAGAGCCTTCGGCCCCCGGGATGGCTGAGGAGAGCCCCGGCTCTCGCGAGCCTAACAGATTTTCCGCAATACGCCGCCGGTTTGTTGATTCAGGTCAAGGCCGGACGGAAAGCAGCACGGAATATGTCGCCACGCCGGATCGGTGTTTATGGAGGCGCACACAATGGCAGCGCAAAGCAGCATGCACGCTTACCTGAATTGGACCAAACAGCGTCTTGACGAGATGGACGCCACGCTGGCCTCGCTTGAGGCCAAGGCGAGTGAGGTCAAAGCCGACTCGAAGGTGAAGGCTGATCAGCTGATCGCCGAGATGAAGAAACAGCGTGATGTATTTCAAACCAAAGCCAAGGCGCAGGCCCGGGCTGGTGAAGCCGCTTTGCAGGCCGGCAAAGCGCAGCTCGAAACGCAGTGGCGCGGCTTCGAAACGCAGCTCGCCGCCTATTTCGACGCAGTCGGAAAGCAGGCCGAGCAGCATCAGGCCACGTTCCGGGATGCGGTCGCGGCCCAGCTCAAGGCTTGGCATGCGGCGGCAGACGCCTTCAGCAGCGAAGCTGGAAAACTCGCGACTGCAAGGCGCGCCGACCTCGATGCTGCGCTCAAGCAGATGAAGGCGGATGCCGGCGCGGCGGAAGCGCATTTGCAAAAACTCAAGCAGGCGGGCAGCGAAACGTGGTCGTCGCTCAGCGCAGCGCTGGCGCAATCGCGCAAGGCCTTCGATCAGGCCAATCAGAAAGCGGGAGATGCGCTCAAGGGCGCTGCCGAAAGCAAGACCGCCGCGTAGTCGGCCGCTCTCAAGGCTTGCAACGATCGAGAGGGCGGTGTGATGGCTGCCGATGTTGTTGTCTCCCGTGAATTGAAGTCGCTGCAGGATGAAATATCTGCGGCCCAGCGGGAGCGATCCGAGGTGCGCGCCGCGCCACCCGCGGCTCCGCCCACCGCTGCGGAGCCACCGCAACAGACGGCGGACGAAAGCGAGTTGCGCGACCAGCTGCACGAGCTGACGAGCGAAGTCACACGCTTCTTTGACGAAGCGGAGAAGCATCTCCGCACATCCCACGCAGAGCGTCGTCGGCGCGTTGCTGGTCGGCATCTTGATCGGCCGCCTGCTCGGAAGACATTGAGGAGTACGATGTTCGACCATCTCGTTCGTGACCTTCAGGTCCTGCAAAAGGCGGATTTTCTGATCGGCAGGATCTGGCTCAATGTGCTGGTGCGGCGGCTCGGTTTGTTCGCGTTCGCCGCGCTGATCGCGGTGTTCGGCTTGGGCATGGCCAACGTCGCGAGCTTCTACGCGCTGGAGGCCTCGCTCGGATCGGTGTGGGCGGCCGCCATTGTTGCGGGGATCGATTTCGTGATCGCCGCAATCGTTCTGCTGGCCGGCGGCAACACGCGCCCCGGTCCGGAAATCGAGATTGCGTTCGAGGTCCGCAAAATGGCGGTCGAGGCGCTCCAGGCGGACACGCGTGATCTCAAGCTGACGATCGAAGCCGTGGGCCAGGAGTTGGCAAGCGTGAAAGCAAACATCACCCAGCTGGTGCAGAACCCGCTCGATGTGGCCGCTCAAAAGCTGCTCATCCCCGCCGCCCTGTCGCTCCTGAGAGGGATGCGCTCGAAGAAAGAGCACGCGTGATTGATGCCGAGAATAAATCGGCCTGCCGAACTGGTGAGCACACGAAGGCGCGCGTGCCATTCGAGCCGTGCGTCTTGCTCGCGATTTTCGGTCGCGATGAGCAGCGCTTTCGACGGGTCATGCCATGACCGAGGCGTTGCGCCGGCGCATTTACAGTTTGTGCTCCGCCTACGGGCGGGGAAAACTGGATTTTGTGCTCAATTTCATGGACGACGACGTGGACTTCGTGAGCTACGCGCCGGTCACGATTTTCCCGTGCCTTGGAAGGCAGCGGGGCAAGGCCGCGGTCGCAAAAAGCATCGAGACGATTCACGCGCATTATGAGTTTCTCAGCTATCTGCCGATCTTCATGGTGGTTGAAGAAAGCGATGCTGGCGTGATTGTCATGGCGCGGCTGAAGCAGCGCGCCACCGAGCGCATCATCCAGACGCTGTTTGCCCAGTTCGTGAGATTTCGCGACGGCCGCATCGTTGAGTTCCGCGAATTTCTCGATTCATTCGACGCGGTGGAGCAGGTTCTCGGCCGCGAAATTGAAATCAAGCCGAACGGGAGCTAGGTCGGGGGTCAAACGATACTTGCCTTTGGCCTGCTTCGGCAGCCCTACCAAGTGGAGTATGGACCCGCATAAGGCGAGCGTCGCCAGGGCTGACGCGCGAACGGGTACTCGTAACGGGCTTCCGCCGGGCCGCGTCGGCGCATCTTCAGGCTTCCTTGCGGCTCGCCGCTCAAAAGCACGATGAAATCGGTCCCCTTGCCGGTTTCGCTGCTCAAGCCCTCATCCGAGACGATCAGCGACGACCGCGGCGAGGCCAAGCCGGCGATCTTCTCCAGGACCTCCGGCGGAATAACAATCCGGTCGAGAGCTGCTTTCGCTGCGCCGGCGTCGCTCGAAACCGGTTTCGCGGGCGGATTGCGATCTCCGTGCCCGCGGCCCGGTGGCTCGACGGCATCTTGCGGGCGACCGTCATCCACGGTGACCACGCTCCACCGCATCTCCGCATCGCGATTACGTTCCATCGCGGTAAAGACATGCGTCCCTATCGGGCGCTCTGCGTCGGCGATCGTGACCGGAACCTCCATGACAGGTTCGAACGCTCGTCGCACGTACAGGCGCTGCGTTTTGCGGCTGATGAAGACCGACATCGGCTCGAGCTCCCGCGCTGCCGCGCGCGCGGCTTCGGCGGCGGGGACGCGGACCGCTTCGGCCGCAACCGCTGCCTGACGCGTTGCCGCAACGACATCGAGTTTCGGCTGCAAAGCTGCCTTCGCGGCCGCCAACCTCGCCTCCAATTCGGCGATTCCTGCGATGACTTTTGCCTTGGTGTCCTCGGCCCGGTTCTTGGCTTCGGGCGAGACTGCCGAGCCCAGCGCGTTTTCGGCGGAGGCCAGTTCTGCCTCCGCTCTCAGCTTCAGATTTTCCGCCACGCGCATAGCGGTCATGGCCTGCGCTGCTTCCCGCGAAGCCGTCACGGCGGCAAGCCTTGCCCGGTCCGCCGTTCTGGTGGCTTCCTCGGCCTCCGCCGCGCGCGCCGCAGCGATCGCTTGCGCGCCCGGCTGCGACGAAGGCAGCGATGGGTGCCGCATCTCGACGGGTGTCACGTCATGCGGCGCCACGATCACGCGCATGCCCAGCTGCGTCGCGTCGAACAACTGCGCGGCAAACTCGAACGGCATCCGGACGCAGCCATGGGATGCCGCGTGACCCGGCAGAACCCCGCCATGGAGCGCGATGCCCGACCAGGTGATGCGCTGCATATGCGGCATGTACGCATCGTCGTACAGGTTGGAATAGTGCTCGGCGTTCTTCTGGATGATGCTGAAAATGCCGGCGGGCGTCTCGCGTCCCCTCTGGCCGCTCGACACCGGCGCGCGAACGATCCAGCCTTTCGCGTCGTAGACCGTGATCTGCTGGCTGCGCAACGAAACGATCGCCATGACCGGTTCGCCGGGGGCGCGCGAATCGATGAATTCGACCGAACGCTGCCTCCGGCCGCCGATCGCATCGGCAGGATAAAACGCCGCCGCGAGGGCCAGCAGGCCCACGACGGCGAAACGCGTGCCCTGCGGGCCTGTTCGTCCGTGATCGGGCACTCTGGAAAGCGACGTCATCCCGCCCCTACATCCCGGCTAACGCGCGCGCCTGACCGTCGCCAATTTCAGCAGCCGCGCGCCGCCGCGCTTATCGGCATACTCCTTGCCGTCAATCGGCCCGACATGCGGTGGGTCGCGATCAAGATACGGGCGCCCGACTCCGAGCTCCTTCTCGTGCGCATCGATCCACTTCCACAGCTCGACGCTCGAGGCGAAGCGCTGCAGACGGGTCTCGCCCTTGACGCTCACGAGATCGGCCGCGAGCCCGTGGCCGTAACCGCCGCGGCGGCTGCCGCCGTGGTACGAGCTGTCGCTCGCAGCCGTCTTGCCGCTTGCGATCGACTGCCGATAATCGTCGCGGAACGCGCTGGTGATCCCCGGCATCAGGCCGGCATCTTCCATCGCGCGCAGCGCGTGGTAGAGCTTCAGCTTGAAGCCCCGATCCATGCCCCCGATCACATAGTCCTTGACCGACATGCCGGCTCTCAGCGCCGCGATCGGATCCTTCCAGGTGAAATCCGCGATCACGTACTTGCTAACGGTTTTGGTGACGGTTCGCGTTTTCCCCTTCTTCTTGACCGTCACCTTGATCCGCGCCGTCACCTTGTTGGTGTCGACCTTGGGCGTCCGCTCGTAGAACGACCAGAGATAATCGTCGATGCAGATTTCGGCCACGAGGCATTCGTTGGGTGTTTCGAGTGCGCGGGTGACCGGTTTGAGATCCTCCTCCAGCGGGTCGGACCGGAACAGGGACACGATCCGCACGGGCGGCACCACCTCACGAACGTCAGGCAATGCGGCCATTTCGACCCGAGGCGCTGCCGCCTCAACCTCGATTTGCACCGCATCAGGCGGGCTCGACGCGGCGATCGGCACCGGCGGCGCGGCGGCGGGCAGCACCTGCGCGGGGCCGGACCAAGCCGGGCCGGCGCTTTCCTTCTTGGGGACTTCTGCCGGGGGCGCTGACACCGCGACATCGTTTTGCGCCGGAGCAGGCATGCTTGGCAGCACGATCGGGGCGCGCGGCAGCACCTGACGGGAGTGCGGCAGGCCGGCGTAGACAAGCCCCGCATTGGAAAGCGAGACAGCCGGGACCTCGAGACCATGGTCGGCAATTGCGGTCTCGGGCGGCGTGGTGATGATTGCGGCGACAACACCGCCGATGAAACCGAGCATCGCGCAGAAGACCGCAATCACGACAGATCGCTGCGGGCTCATTGCTGCTACCCCCTATTTCCCGGCTCCGGGAGATGCTGCCAACCGAACAGGCGGGATGGCAGCGTTACAACACGCACGATGCCGCCGCTGATGGCAGCGGCCATTGGGCGAAAGGTCGCCGACCTAGGCTTTGGTATAGGCCCCCCCACGCTCACGCCCTCAAGGACTCCCGCGCAATTTCCCCGCGTCGCGCTCATCCGGCAGCGGACGCTGGGCAGGAGAGTGACACGAGTCGGCCTATCTCTCCACCTCGAGCTTCACCTTGGCGATACCGCGGTCGATCATGCCGAGCGCTTCGGCGGCGGAATGCGAGACGTCGACCACCCGTCCGGGAATGAACGGGCCGCGGTCGTTGACCCTGACGGTGACGGACTGCCCGGTGGCGAGGTTGGTCACGCGCAGGCGAGTTCCGAACGGCAGCGTGCGGTGTGCCGCGGTGAGCGCGCCGGGGTTGAACTGCTCCCCGTTCGCGGTCTTCGATTCATACTTGTAGAAGCTCGCGACCCCGACCGCGCCATCCGCCAAGGCCGCCGGTCTGGCGGTGGCCGGCATGGCGGCAAAGGGAGTGTGCTTGCTCGATGCTGCGGCCACGCGCCGGTGCTGCGCGACCGATGCGCGGCGCTGCGGCACCGCGTGCGCCGGCGACGCCTGCGGGCTGATGCCCAGCGGCGTCGATTCCGCGGTGACCATGTGCTGGATGCAGCCGGCAAGCGTCGCCCCCGCCAGCACCAGCACGAACGATTGGACAGCTTGCCTGATCGCCATTCGACACCCCCGTGTCTCCTTCCGCCCATGGGGGTGCCCGACGGTGGCCTGACATGGCCTGATCACGGGCAAAATCAAGGCAAGAGGCTAATTCGGCTCCGTGTGGTTTTCGCGCCACGGTGCGCCGGTGCGAGGTCGGGGGCCTCAGCGGTCCGCGAACGCGAGCTTCGCACCCAGCGCCGCGAACGCGGCGGCAAAGCTGCGGCGCATCCAGGTCAGCACGCGCGGCCGCGAGATGACATGGTCGCGGATCGCGGCGGCGAACAGCCCGTAGCCGATGAACACCAAGAACGTCATCATCATGAACACGCCGCTCAGCTCGAGCATGCGCGACAAGGGATGCGGCTCGCCCGCGCTGATGAACTGCGGCAGGAAGGCGAGAAAGAAGATCGAGAGCTTGGGATTGAGGATGTTGATCAGGATGGCGGTGACCGTCACCTGCAGGGCGGAGCGGGCGCCGACCTGCCTCTCCACCTTGAGCGCGCCGCTTTCGCGCAACGTGCTCCACGCCATGAACAGCAGATAGGCGACGCCGAGATACTTGAAGATCTGGAACGCCAGCGCGCTCGCGTGCAGCAGCGCCGCGAGCCCCATGATGGCGGCCGCCAGATGCGGCACGATGCCGAGCGTGCAGCCGAACGCCGCCACGATGCTGGCGCGCGCGCCGCGCGAAAGCCCGGTCGCGAGCGTATAGAGCACGCCGGTGCCGGGCGAGACGACGACGATGAACGACGTGATCAGGAATTCGAGGGTCATGCGCGCTGCTCCCGGGCCGGCGCTATCAGGCCATGCCAGGTGCGGCGCCGCAATAGGTTAGCGCGCGAGCTGGAACCGCTCGAAACGGTGCAGCGCTTCCTCGATCAGCCGTTTGCGTGACGCCCGCGGCCCCTTCCCGATCCAGGTCCATTTCTGCACCAGCAGCTTTTGCCGCTCGCGGTCGGTTTTCAGATCGAGCACCGCGACGATCTCGTCGCCGAGGAGCACCGGCTGCGCGAAGTAGCCGAGCACACGCTTCTCCTTCGGCAGATAGGCCTCGAACCGGTGCGCGTAGCCGAAGAAGTCCGCGAGGCGCCTGCGCTGGATCACCAGCGGATCGAACGGATTGAGGATGTGGACGATGTCGTCGACCGGATCGAGCGCGGCATCGAGCAGCTCCGGCGCGGCCCAGTGCGCGTGCCGGCTGCCCGCGAGCGCAACCGGCACCAGACCCTTGCGGCGCACGCGCGCGGCGACCAGCCTGTGCATCGCGGCCTTGCGCGGCGCGTCGAGGTGGCAGATCGAGTCGAGACTGACCACACCCTGCGCGCGCAACGCGCGATCGAGCAGATAGCCGGTGCGCTCGCTCTCCGAAGCGGCCTTCGGCAGCCGGTCCCAGCCGAAGTGCCGGGTCGTCAGCTCATACGTCTTCAGCATGCCCTCGCGCCGGCTGACCGTGAGAATGCCGCGGAAGAAGGCGAGCTGCAGCGCGCGCTTGGACGGCTTGCGGCTCGCCCACTCGTGGATCTTCTCGACCAGCACGTCGTCGTCGATGTCGCGGATGGTGAGCGGGCCGTTGCGGCGGATGCGACCGAGCACCTTCTGCAGGTCGCCGCGCGTCACCAGCGCGAACGAGCGGCTGCGGCCGCCGTCGATCGTCTTCATCGCGCGCGCGAAGAAGCGCATGTCGGCGGTCGGAATGTAGGAGAGCGCGTGGGTCCAGTATTCGAACACGGTCTTGTCGGCGCTCTGTGCCTGCGCCAGATGCTCGCGCCGATAGTCCGGGATGCGGGTGTACAGAATCTGGTGATGCGAGCGCTCGACCACGTGAATGGTGTCGATCTGCACGTAGCCGAGATGCGCGACCGCCGCCGGCGTCGCCTGCGGCCCGTCGCCGAACGGCGCTGTTTCATCGAGCCGCTGCGCACGCAGCCAGAGGCGGCGCGCCTTTGCGTTGCTGAGCGCGACGGGTTTATCTGCCATTACAGCGTCATTGCGAGCGAAGCGAAGCAATCCAGTTTGTTGAGACGGCTGGATTGCTTCGTCGCTGACGCTCCTCGCAATGACGAACTACGGCGACTCGATCCCATTCACATCCCGCCCTAGAAAAATCCGAGCGATTCGCATCCCTTGCCGGCCGCGAAGCTCGTCCTCCATTTGCGCGCCGGAATGTCGATCACATGCACCGAGCCGTCGCCCTGGCAGGCGACGAACAGCTCGTCCCCGCGGAACGCCATGTCCATCGGCTGGCTGCCGACCGCGATGGCAGTTTGCTGCGTGAAGGCGGGATCGATCAGGCTGACCATCCCGCAGCTCACGGCGCTGACTGCGAGCAGGCTGTTGTCCGGGGCGTAGCGCGCGATCTGCGCGGCTTTCGGCACGCCCTCGAGCGGCACCGTGCGGATGGCCTGCGTGACGGTGTCGATCAGGAACAGCGCCGGTTCCGCATCGTCGACCGCGATCACGGTGCGGTCATCCGGTGACAGCGCAATGCCGGCGAGCGGGCGCGGCGTCTTGATCTTGCCGATGAGCTTGCGCGCCGGCAGGTCGATCACCGAAACGGTCGCATCCTCCTCGTTCTCGACGTAGAGGCGCTGGCCATCGGACGAGACGATCAGCCGATGGCCGTTGGTCGAGCCGGTCTCGATCGCGCCGACGACCGTGTTCGTCGCGGGATCGATGATCGCCACCACGGCGCTGTTCTCGCAGGTGATGTAGATCAGGCCGTCCGGCGCGCGCTTGAGGGTATGCGGGGCGATGTAGGGCCGCAGGTCGATATCGGCCACGCGCGTGCGCTTGTGCAGGTCGATGACGTGAAGCGTGTGACCGGGGTTGGGATTGCGCCCGTGGACGCCGTCGCCGAAGATCGGCACATAGGCGCGGCCCTGCTCCGGCAGCACCAGCAGCTCGTGAACGGTGCGTTGAAAGCCGTCGAGCACGGTCTCGGTCTCGTAGGTCGCGGGATTGAGGAAGAGGACCTTGGTCCCCATTTTGTCGACCGCAATCAGGCCGGTCATCACGAACTCCGCTCATGCCCGCGCAAGCGGGCATCAAGCGCCAAGAACTGGGTCTCCGCTTTCGCGGGGACGAGCGGGCTTGAGCTCATGACAACAACTGCGCGATCGCCTTGCCGCACGCGATCGTGTCCGCCGGCCCGCCGAGATCGCGCGTGCGCGACTTCGGGTCGGCGAGCACCTGCTCGATCGCCTTGACGATCGCCGCCGCGGCCTCCGGTTCGCCGAGATGATCGAGCATCATGGCGGCCGACCAGATCTGCCCGATCGGGTTGGCGATCCCCTGCCCCGCGATGTCCGGCGCGGAGCCGTGCACCGGCTCGAACACCGACGGGTACTTCCGCTCCGGATTGATGTTGCCGCCGGGCGCGATGCCGATCGTGCCGGTGCAGGCCGGACCGAGGTCGGAGAGGATGTCGCCGAACAAGTTCGAACCCACCACGACGTTGAAGCGGTCCGGCTTGAGTACGAACAGCGCGGTGAGAATGTCGATGTGGTACTTGTCCCACTTCACGTCGGGAAAGTTCTTCGCCATCGCCTCCACGCGCTCGTCCCAGTACGGCATGGTGATCGCGATCCCGTTCGATTTGGTCGCGGAGGTGAGGTGCTTCTTCGGCGTTTTCTGCGCCAGCTCGAAGGCGAATTTCAGGATGCGATCGACGCCGTGGCGGCTCATCACGGTTTCCTGCACCACGACCTCGCGCTCGGTGCCGCCGAACATGCGCCCGCCGATCGCCGAATATTCCCCTTCGGTGTTCTCGCGGACCACCCAGAAGTCGATGTCGCCCGGCTTGCGGCCCGCGAGCGGCGACGGCACGCCCGGCATCAGCCGCACGGGCCGCAGGTTGACGTACTGGTCGAACTCGCGGCGGAACAGGATCAGCGAGCCCCACAGCGAGATGTGGTCCGGGATCTTGGCCGGCCAGCCGACCGCGCCGAAGAAGATCGCGTCGTGGCTCCCGATCTTCTCCTTCCAGTCCTCCGGCATCATGCGCTCATGCTTGGCGTAATAGTCGTAGGAGGCGAAATCGAACCAGTCCTGGCGCACCTCGAAGCCGAATTTCTTCGCCACCGCCTCGAGCGCGCGCACGCCCTCCGGCACGACCTCCTTGCCGATGCCGTCGCCCGGAATGACGGCGACGCGGTAGACGCGGTTGGTGGGGGGCATGGGTATCTCGCGGGATGGGTTGGAGGATCGTCTGACCTAACAAGCGCGCGAGGTCGCGGCAAGCAAGCACCCGGGGGCAAAGCGGAACGGCCGCCCGCTCGCGCGGACGGCCGTCTGATCGATGAGGCTGGCGCGCTCTATGCCACGAGCGGCCGCAGCGCCGGATGCTGCTGCACGAACGGCAGCTTCTCGACCCAGCCGTCGAGGCCCCACACGTGGCCGGCGTGCTTGACGAACAGGTAGGCCATCACGGTCGCGTAGACGATGTGATAGTCGACGATGAAGTTATTCTTGTTCTCGATGAACGGCCAGTCCATGTGGGCGAGCCAGTACGTCAGCAGCAGCGCGATGCCGAAGATCGTGCTGACGCGCACCATCAGGCCGAACAGCAGCGACAGCCCGATCAGCAGGTGGCCCCACGCCACCATGAAGCTCACGACCGGCGCGATCGCCGGCGCGGTGAACAGCGCGAAGAAATCATGGAAGGTTTTCGTGTGGCCGAGGAAGCCGACGATGCTGAAATTCTCGACGAAGGCCTGATGCGACGCCGCGTAGATGAAGGTCCAGGCCATCAGCATGCGGAAGATGAAGACGAGATTTCGTTCGGCGTTTGAATCGGACATGGCGTTTCCCCCGGGGTTGGAGCGATGCGTGAATTGTGAGGTGGAGCATGCCCGACCGGACGGGGGCCGCCTTGATCTAGGTCAAGCGGCGGAGGGAATGCAGCGGAATGCAAAAAACCCGCCGCGGTTTCCCGCGGCGGGCTTTTGCAAAATCGTTTCATCGTGAGAGAGAAATTTCCGTCCTTGGCAGACCTGGCAGCGACCTACTCTTCCAAGCCTTGAGACTTAGTACCATCGGCGCTGAGGGGTTTAACGGCCGTGTTCGGTATGGGAACGGGTTCAGGCCCCCCGCTAGAACCACCAGGTCGGCGAAGAACGGAAATCAGAAATCAGGTGTCAAGGGTCAGGAAGAGCCCTGCCACCGACTTCTGAATGCAAGCTGGTTTTCAATCGTCCATTCCGGAGACAAACATCGGCCAATCGGTACCTGATACCTGATTACTGATGCCTGACCCCTGGTATGGGCATTGGAAATGAGAACGATCAAGATCGAACGAGCTATTAGGACCGGTAAGCTCAACGCCTCATGGAGTTCGGCGCTTACACACCCGGCCTATCAACGTGATGGTCTATCACGGCTCTTAAGGGAGAACTCGTCTCGAGGTGGGTTTCTCGCTTAGATGCCTTCAGCGATTATCCCGTCCGCACTTAGCTACCCTGCACTGCGGCTGGCGCCACAACAGGTCCACCAGAGG
>VBAH01000011.1 GCA_005884685.1 Alphaproteobacteria bacterium | reverse complement strand
TTTGCCATGCGTGACTGCCCCGAGGCGCGAGAGCGCGACTGACCCCAGGTCGAAGCTAGGTCCCGAATGGTTAACGATTGCTTTCCGACCGGGAAAATATTGCCGGGTAACAAGCACTTGCGGCGCTTTCTGCCGAGTCGAATGACCTCGCCGCATAACTTAAATCATTGATTAACCATGGTTTTCCGCAGTGGCACGGCGGCTGCAAAGCATCCCGGCGTGGCCGCCAGCCTTGGGAGAGGTGGAGCGCTACGGCAAGACGCAAAGGATCGCCTGGGAGGGCGAACTCGGCGTCAGACTAAGGGGAACTTGACCGATGGAGAACGCATCTCTCGTCGGACTGTCGCGCCAGATGGCGCTGCAGCGCGAACTCGACGTCGTTTCGAACAACATCGCGAACCTGAACACCACCGGGTTCAAGGCGGACAACGTCGTCTTCCAGGAATTCCTGATGCCGGGGGCGCGCGCGAACCAGTTCACGGGCGGCGATCGGCAGCTTTCCTTCGTGCAGGACCGTGCGACCTGGCTCGACCTGAGCCAAGGTCCGGTGGAGCGCACCGGCAATCCGCTCGACGTTGCGGTCAGCGGCAACGCATTCCTCACCGTCCAGACGCCGCGCGGCGAACGCTACACACGCAACGGCGCGCTCCAGATCAACGCCCAGGGCCAGCTCGTCACCTCCGAGGGACTGCAGGTCATCGGCCAAAACGGGCCGATCGTGTTCCAGCCGAACGATCGCGACATCTCGATCGGCAGCGACGGCCTCATCTCCGTGCGCGAAGGGCAGAACACGACGGACTCGCAGCGCGGCAAGCTGAAGCTCGCAAGCTTCGACCAGCCGCAGCGCTTACAGAAGGACGGCACCTCGACCTACATGGCGCCGGCCGGCGTGACGCCGAACGTCCCGGCCGAGGCACGCGTCACGCAAGGCGCGGTCGAGAAATCGAACGTGAAGAGCGTCATGGAAATGACGCGCATGGTCGAGGTCACGCGCACCTACACGCAGATCGCCAGCATGCTGCAGAGCCAAAGCGACACGCGCAAGAGCGCGATCGACAAGCTCGCCGAAGTCCCCACCAACTAACGCGGCAGAGGAGTATAGGCCATGCGAGCCCTTCACACCGCCGCCACCGGCATGATGGCGCAAGAGCTCAACGTGCAGGTGATATCGAACAATATCGCCAACATGCGCACGACCGGCTACAAACGCCAGCGCGCCGAGTTCCAGGACCTGCTTTACGAGCATGTGCGCCGTGTCGGCACGCAGACCTCCGATCAGGGCAACCAGCTTCCGGCCGGCATCGAGCTCGGCGCCGGGGTGAAGACGGTCGGCACGCCGCGCCTGATGACGCAGGGCTCGCTGGTACAGACTGGCAAGGACTACGACATCGCGATCCGCGGCGAAGGCTTCTTCCAGATCACCCTGCCCGACGGCCGCACCGCCTACTCGCGCGACGGCTCGTTCGAGCTCGACTCGCAGGGGCGCATGGTCACCGCGCAAGGCAACGTGCTCAATCCCGGCCTGACCATCCCGCAGAACGCCACCTCCGTCACGGTGAACGCGCAGGGCCAGGTCGCCGCCACCATCCCAGGCTCCACGACGCCGACCGTCGTCGGACAGATCCAGCTCGCAATGTTCGTCAACAAGGCAGGCCTGCAGGGCATCGGCGACAACCTCTATCTCGAAACCCCCTCCTCCGGCGCGCCGCAGGTCGGCAATCCGAACCAGGATTCGTTCGGCAACCTGCAGCAGGGCAACCTCGAGCAGGCCAACGTCGAGGCGGTGAGCGAAATCTCCGATCTGATCGCCGCGCAGCGCGCCTACGAGATGAACGCCAAGGTCATCACCGCGACCGACCAGATGCTGCAGTCGACCTCGCAGATGCTGCGCTAGAGGGCCAATCATGAGGATGCTTCGTTTTCTGATTTCCACTTTTCTGATCGCGGCCAGCGTTACGCCGGCTGCGGCGCAGGCCCGCCTCAAGGCGCAAGCGACCGTCGCGGGCGACATCGTGCGCATCGGCGATCTGATCGAGAACGCCGGCGTCGCGGCGAACACGCCGATCTTCCGTGCGCCCGATCTCGGGCAGACCGGCGCGGTGCCGATGCGCGCCGTGCTCGACGCCGTGCGCCCCTATGGGCTGATCGCAGTCGACGCGCGCGGCATCAGCGAGGTGTCGGTGACGCGCACGAGCCGCGCCATCGCGATCGATGAAATCGAAGCGCGCATCGTGCAGGCACTCACTGCGCGCTACCGACTCGGCAAGGCCGACGACGTGAAACTCAGTTTCGATCGCGAGCTGCGCGCGATCCAGCTCGAGGCGAACGCCGGCGCGGATTTGTCCCTTGCGCGCTTTGCCTATGAGCCATCCTCACGACGCTTCGACGTGACGTTCGAGCTCGCCGGCGGCAGGGCCTGGCGCTATACCGGCACGGCGGTCGAGACCGTCGAGGTCGCGGTGCCGAGCCGGGCGCTCGCGCGCGGCGAGCTGATCAAGGCAAGCGACATCGCGATCGAGCGCCGCCCGCGCACCGAGTTCACGAGCGAGCCCCCTGCCCCGGTGACCGAAACGCTCGGCCGCGCCGCGCGGCGCGCGCTGCGTGCCGGGCAAGCCTTGCGCAACGCCGACCTGATGAAGCCGGAGCTCGTTCAGCGCGGCGAGATGGTGACCCTGCATTACGAGGTCCCGGGCATTGCGATCACGATGCGCGGCAAGGCGCTCGAGGCCGGCACCGAGGGCGACACCGTCAACGTGCTCAACGAGCACTCGAAGCGCACCGTTCAGGGCACTGTCACGAGTCCCGGTCACGTCACCATGATCGCCCGTACGCCGACCGTTGTCGCTCAGGCGGAGCCTGTCACCGACCCAACCGCCAAGTGAGAGTCATGCCGAAAATATCAGCGTCCATTCCCGCCGTTCTCATTGCGAGCCTGCTCGGCAGCTGCTCGGCGCTCGACCGGCTGAAGAACATCGGCGAGCAGCCGGCGCTCTCGGCAATCGAGAACCCGACGGCCCAGCCCGGCTACAAGCCGGTGCAGATGCCGATGCCGGCGCCGCAGGCCGCGGTCTACAATCCGAACTCGCTGTGGCGCAACGGCTCGCGCGCGTTCTTCAAGGATCAGCGCGCGATGCAGGTCGGCGACATCATGACGGTAAAGGTCAAGATTACCGACAACGCCAAGATCGAGAACGGCACCGCGCGCAGCCGTTCAAGCAAAGAGGATTCGGGCGTCACCGATTTCATCGGCAGCAAGCTCCTGACCGGCACGGCCGCGCAACTGATGCCGGGGAAAATCCTCACCGCGGATTCCACCTCGGCGACCGACAACAAGGGATCGGTCAATCGCCAGGAAGCGCTGCTGACCAATGTCGCGGCGGTCGTCACGCAGGTGCTGCCGAACGGCAACCTGGTGGTCGAAGGCAAGCAGGAGGTGCGCGTCAACTTCGAGATTCGCGAACTGATCGTCGCGGGCGTCGTGCGGCCGGAGGACATCGAAAGCGACAACACGATCGATTCGACCAAGATCGCGCAGGCACGCATCGCCTACGGCGGGCGCGGCCAGATCACCGATATCCAGCAGCCGCGCTACGGCCAGCAGGTGATGGACGTGCTGCTGCCGTTCTGATCAGGGATCAGGAATCAGAACATCAGGGATCAGGGATGAACTGCTTCCTGATACCTGAGCCCTGATTCCTGATGCCTGGGCTCCCCGCCGCTCCGCCGCGCGCAACGGAACGGCGTCTCAACGCGGCCTCCGGCTCTCCCCGCCGGGGGCCGCGTGTCGTTTGCGGATCACGTCGTCGCGCGTTCCCAGAACAGCCACGCGAGCAACGCCGTGGCGACGATCATCACGGCCGAGCTGGTCGCGAGGACGACGACTGAGCCGTTCTGCACCTGCAGAATGCTGCCGACGATAATGCCGGCGGTGGCGATGACCGTCAGCCAGAATTGCGCCGTTGCGAGCGCCCCCACTTTCATCGCCGGCCACAGCCGGTACAGCGCGCCGAACATCCCCAGCGTCACAAAACCGAGCAGCACGATGATGATGTGCACGGTGCGCCACTTCATGTCGTTCTGCATGCCCATGTAGAAGCCGAGCACTTCGCCGACGATCAGCAGCGCGAGCGCAATTGCCACGTAGAAGCGATCAATCTGAGCCATGCCCTTCTCCCTGTCGCGACTCGGGGAAGCCCCCGCGCGATCATACTCCGGGACGGAGCAGGCACGGCTTTCGAGCCCGGCGGAAAAAAAAGTTACGCACGCTCAAAAACCCGCACTTACATTGGTCGCATCCGTGCGGGCTCAAGGTCGCTGTCATGACGCGATCCGGAAGCTGGCGCGGGGCGGCGCCCCCACATCGGGCGCCGCGGTGGAGCGCCGGGAGGCGCAGCGTCCGGGTGGTGGGCTTCGCAACCCCGCCACCGCAGGGCGCGCGCGCCTCGGGGCAGGTCTCGCAAACCTGCTCATGACGGCGCGTTCGGTGTCCGGCGTAACGCACCGGACGCCACAAGGGCGCCGTAGCGCAGCGCCCTGGCGCCTCCCGGCGCTCCATTTTTTCTCCGGGAATGGTGTGCCCGCACCCCGACGAATGGGCGGCGGAGCGTTGGCTAGCGCGCTGCCTCGTCATGGCCGGAGTCGTTCCGGCCATTCACGACTTCCTTGCGAATTCCGAAGACGTGGATGCCCGCGACAAGCGCGGGCATGACGGAGCAAACGAAAATGTCTCGGGCGCTAGTCGTCCCGATAGACCCGCTCGCGGCGCTCGTGGCGCTCCTGCGCCTCGATCGACAGCGTCGCGATCGGACGGGCTTCGAGGCGCTTGAGCGAGATCGGCTCGCCGGTCTCCTCGCAATAGCCGTAACTGCCGTCGTCGATGCGCTGGATCGCGGCGTCGATCTTGGCGATCAGCTTGCGCTGGCGGTCGCGCGCGCGCAGCTCGATCGCGCGGTCGGTTTCCGAGGAGGCGCGGTCGGCGAGGTCCGGGTGGTTCTGGTTCTCGTCCTGCAGGTGCTGCAGCGTGTCGCGCGCCTCTTTGAGGATCTCGTCCTTCCACATCAGGAGCTTGGCGCGGAAGTATTCGCGCTGGCGCTCGCCCATGAAGGGCTCTTTGTCGGAAGGCCGGTAGCCGTTGAGGCCGCGAATGGTCTTCTCGGGCAGCTCATGGCCATTTTTCTCAGCCACGCGCTGCTTCTTCTCTTTCTCCCGCAACATCCCTCTACGACTCCATGCACCGCGATCGGACAACGAGTCTTCCCCGCGCGCGGCTTATATCCGCGACACGAGCGCCCGACAACAACGAAGTCAGTCATCGGCACGCCATGGGAACGTGCAGTGCAGCATGGTGTAAAATGACGGTGAATCGTGCCTAAACAGCGCCTTGCGCGCCCGTTTGCGGCATCCCGATCTTCGCGAGTTCCACCTCGACCCGAAGTTCGATCTCGGCGAGCACGGTATCCAGGCCCGGATCGCCGGTGGACTCGGCAAGGCCGGCGGCAACCGATTTGAGCCGTGCCAGCGCTGCGGTATCGAGGGTCCCGGAGAGCAGCCCAAGCTTGAGCGCATCGAGCGCATCGAGCGCGCTGCGCCCGCGCTTCACCGCCTTGCGGCGCCGCTCGCCCGGCTCGTCGACCCCTTGCAGCGCAAGCAGTGCATCGATGCCGCCGATGCTGCGCATGCCGGCGGTGGCGGCCGTCGGGCGTGCGGCGCTCTCGGCGTCGAGGCTGAATGTGCCCGATGTCGAACGCCGCGCGGACGACGACGCGGTCGGCACGGTTGCGGCGCTGGCTCCCTGGATTCGCATCGCGGCGTCCTGGTTCGTCCGCGCTAGCTCACGCCGGCGTGGTTAATGCGGAGTTAACACGGCGGGCAAAAATTGCCGGCCGCGGCAAGGAATGACCGGGCGCTGCGCGCGCCGCAGAAGGGAAATCCAGTCAGCTCAATTGGTTAACTCTGGCACGGCACTCGCATGGTGATGCCCGTTGTCGTCCGCGCGTTGGGAGACGCAAGGGCCAACGGGGAGCAGACGATGAGGTTGGTCAGAACCGTGATCGCCGCGCTTGCGGTCGTGCTCGGTGCAACGGGTGCATCGCATGCTGCCTCGCGCATCAAGGATCTCGCGAGCGTCGAGGGTGTGCGGCAGAACCAGTTGATCGGCTACGGCCTCGTGGTCGGGCTGAACGGCACCGGCGACACGCTCAATAACATCCCCTTCACCAAGCAGTCGCTGCAGGCGATGCTGGAACGCCTCGGCGTCAACATCCGCGGCCAGACGCTGCGCACCGGCAACGTTGCCGCCGTCATGGTCACGGCCAACCTGCCGGCCTTCGGAACCCAAGGCACGCGCATCGACGTCACCGTCTCGGCGATGGGCGATGCCAAGAGCCTGCAGGGCGGAACCCTGCTGGTCACGCCGCTGCTCGGCGCGGACGGCAACGTCTATGCAGTCGGGCAAGGCTCGCTCGCGATCGGCGGGTTCTCGGCCGAAGCCGATGCCGCCAAGGTCACCCGCGGCGTGCCGACCGTCGGGCGCATCTCCAATGGCGCAATCATCGAGCGCGAGATTGATTTTGCGCTCAACCGCCTGCCCAACCTGCGCCTCGCGCTGCGCAACGCGGACTTCACGACTGCGAAGCGCATCGCCGCCGCCGTCAACGATTTCATCGGCGTGCCGACCGCCGAGCCGCTCGATCCCTCGACCGTGCAGCTCACCATCCCGAAGCAGTTCGCCGGCAAGGTCGTCGCGCTGCTGACCGAAATCGAGCAGCTGCAGATCGAGCCGGACCTGCCGGCGAAAATCGTGATCGACGAGCGTTCCGGCATCATCGTGATGGGCCGCGACGTGCGTGTCTCCACCGTGGCGGTCGCGCAGGGCAATCTCACGGTGAGCATCAGCGAAACGCCGCAGGTGAGCCAGCCCGCGCCGTTCTCGCAAGGGCGCACGGTTGTCGTGCCGCGGAGCAAGGTCGGCGTCACCGAAGACGGCAAGAGGCTTGCGCTGGTGCGCGAAGGCGTGTCGCTGCAGCAACTGGTCGACGGCCTCAACGCACTCGGGATCGGCCCGCGCGACATGATCGCGATCCTGCAGGCGATCAAGGCGGCCGGCGCGATCCAGGCCGACATCGAGGTGATGTGATGGCCGCGGCCAACCCGCTCAGCATCGGAGCGATCCCCAGCGGGGCAAACATCGCCTACGGCATAGGGCCTTCGGTCGCCGCGACCACGCGCGCCGCGGGCGCAATGACCAATGCCAAGGCGCGCGCGGCCGCCGAAGACTTCGAGGCGGTGTTCCTCAACTCGATGTTCAGCCAGATGATGACCAAGGTCGAGGGAGAGGGGCCATTCGGCGGCAGCCAGGCGACCGGCGTATGGCGCTCGTTCTTGACCAACGAATACTCGAAGGCGTTTGCCAAGGCGGGCGGCGTCGGGCTTGCGAAGCATGTCTATAGCGCGCTGATCGCACAGCAGGAGGCGCGAGCGAAATGAGTACGAACGCGAACAGTGCGAAACCCGCCGCGCCGCCGATCCAGTCGCGCGCCGAAGCCGAGAATCTCGTGCGCCATCTGCTCGCCGCGATGGACGCGCTGGTTGCGACCGTCGAGCAGGAGACGACGCTGGTGCGATCCGGCAAGCTGAAGGAGGCGGTCGCCCTCGAGGCGACGAAGTCGGAGCTTGCGCGGCTCTATGCGGCCGACACCGCACAGGTGAAGGCGAACCTGCCCGTGCTGTCGATACAGGTGCCGGATCTGCTCGCCGCCCTGCGTCAACACCACGACACCTTCAACGCGCTGCTGCAGATCAATCTCACGGTGCTGGCAACCGCGCACGCCGTTTCCGAAGGGCTGATCCGCGGGGCTCACGGCGAGGTCGCGCGCAAGAATGCGCCCCAGACCTACGGCAGTTCCGGCCGGCCAGCTGCGCCGTCGAAAGGCGCAGCAACTCCGGTGTCGGTCAGCCGTACGCTCTAAACCGACTTCAATCCCTTCGCGCACGCGGTCGCGGTGACCGCCGATAACGATCCGTTAACCGCCAGAATTATTTGGTTGTGCCCGCGCGACCGGGCGAGGCGCGGTTAACCTAACTCCCTAACGACACCTTAAACCTCGTCCGCTACCGCTGGGTAAGACGCGCAACAGGCTTTGGCCCGGCAGAACACCGGCAGGAGAGCCAGATGGACAGCGGCCTGACAATCCGGACGACCGGCAACGCAAGTCAGACCAGCCACGCCCCTGCCCCCGTACGGCAAGCCGTCGCGACCGACCTCGCCTCCTCGCAAACCGTCACGGCCGCATCCGGAGCCGCCAACGTCCGCAACGACTGCGGACCGGCGCATCCATTCGATCCGTCGCGGCCACCATCGGTCATTCTGGACGCGCAGAGCCGCGAAATCATCGACCGCGGCACGTCTGAACCATCGCGCCGCGTGGTGCGCCAGATGCCGGAGATCGCCGCGCGGCGCCTGAAGGCCTACACGCGCCCCGCCAGGCACAATGGCGACGCATTGGACGAGCACGCCGACTTCGAAGTGTGAGCGAATCCCAGGGTCAATTCTGCTGGTGGGCGTAGGCGGTGTTGAGCACGTTGCTCCCGTCAACCGGACTGGTAACGACGGTCTTGACCTGCGCGACGCCGGCGCGTGCCAGCGTGAATTTTGAGTCGCCGATCCTGAACGCGTTATCCTTGATCAGGACGTCCTGATATTTGACCGCCGATCCGCTCTGGTATTTTACTTTTGCCCGGAAGCCGTTCACGTTGGAAATTGCAAAACTGAACGATGAATTATCGGCGTATTTTCCGGTCCAGGTCCCTTCAAAGCTCTTCGGATCAACATTGACGTATTTCGATCGGGGACTCACATTCAGCCCGACTGCGGTGTAATTCGAAGACAGGATACCGAAAATATCTGCCACGAAACGGGTCCGGATCCACAGCCCTCAACCGCGGCCAGATAGACCGGCCGCGATATTAAAATTGATCTCGATCAAAGATCGCAGTTTTGTCGGCTCCGGATTCACCTGCATGTCGATCGTCTGTTTCATGACAAAAACGCCAATGTTCGCGATATTCTGGCGAATTTCCAACGGCTGTGGATTATCGTTGCTCTCTGCTGCACTCATGAAGATCGACCAGAGCCTCCTGTTGAACAGCAGCGCCGCGTGCATGCGATTGTCGGGCCCCGCCCAGTTTGATTGGACCTCCTGAAGTTGCTTTGCAGCCTTTAACAACGCTTGAGCTTCAATCTCACGGGCAGGCGTAGAGGCTTGCGCGGTACGCGCATAGGCTTGAGCGGCGGTCGACATTTAGTTCCCCAGCAGCGTGGCTTCTCTAGTCATTAACTTCTTGATATCCTTAAGAGCTTTGTAGAATGATCCGCTTAAGATGTGGTTACTTGCAGACTCGATCTGCTTTCGGCAACTGGGTGCAGCCGCGAGCAGATCCTTGACGAAATCGAAATAAAGCTCCTGATATTTCGCGATGTCATTTTCGAGATACATCATCTGGACGCAAAGGTAGATTCGCTTGACCGGCGTATTGGCCGTCTCGGCGGTCAGTATATCTTTCTCACGCAAGATCGGGGCATTGCCCTCGATAATAAAACGAGCTCGCTGATCCGAATTGGTGATGAGGCTCTCCCCGATGATGATGCGCTCAAAGGGTTTCAACTCGATTTTCAGAGCCACTCGTACCTCCGTTTGATGGCGCTGCACGAACAGTTGGAGGGATCGGCGGGCAACACCGCGCACTGGCCGCTATCTTGGAAAGCATGCAGGCTTGAACCGGTTGTAGCCCTTCCCGGGTTCGGCGCGCCACCTCATGACGTCAGTCAACAGGAAAACGGCGGCGGAAACTGGTCCCGCCGCCGCATTTTTCTTCGGCCGGTTGCCGCGTATTAGCGCAGGAGCTGCAACACGCTCTGCTGCGACTGGTTGGCGAGCGCGAGCGCGGAGACCGCGATCGACTGGCGGGTCGCCAGCGCCTGGCTGTTGGCGGCTTCCTCGTTGGTGTCGGCCAGCGTCAGGTTGGCGGAGCCGGTCTGCAGCACGTTGATCAGGTTCTTGGAGAAGTCCTGACGGATCTGCACGATCGACAGGTTCGAGCCGAGGGTTGAAGCTTCGGTGCGCAGCAAAGCACTGGCCGAGCTGATGGCCGTGAGCACCTTGTTCGCCGAGTTGTTGTCCTTGAAGTCCGTGCCGGCGACCAGCGCGTTCAGGCCCAAGCCCGTCGCATTGTAGGTGACGCCGGTGATGCTGAGCGTCGACTTGCCGGTTTCGTTGAAGGTCAGCTTCAGGTTATCGCCGTTCAGCAGGTTGATGCCGTTGAAGGACGCATCCTGCGCGGTGGTGGTGATCTGCGCGATGATGTTGTTGTACTGGCTCACCAGGTTGGACCGGATGGCCTGCGAGGCCGCATCGGCAACCGGAGCGGCCACGGCGCCGAACGTGATCGTGCCGCCGCCGGTGTTGGTATAGGTGATCGCG
>VBAH01000010.1 GCA_005884685.1 Alphaproteobacteria bacterium | reverse complement strand
CGCCACCGGTGGACGCGATGGCAAGGATGTCGCCGCTCTTGATGACGGTGCCATCGACCAGGTTGGCGGCGTTGCCGCCGAGGGCGATGGCCGAGGTTGCGGTCGACTTGCTCGAATAACCGACGGTGGTCTGCAGCACCTGGTTGGCGATCGACTTCGCGGTATCGACCAGCTTCTGCAGCGAGGTGATGCCGGTGTTGGCGGCCTGCAGGACCTGCACGCCGTTACCGATGCCATCGAGCAGGTTATTGATGTCGCTGGCGCGGCTGTCGAGCGAGGCTGCGGTGAAATAGTTTGTGGGATTGTCGAGGGCGGTGTTGACCTTCTTGCCCGTCGCGAGGCGGTTCTGCGTCGTGGCCAGCAGATCCGCGGTGGACTGCAGCGACAGCAAATTCTGACGTACTGACGCCGAGAGAACGATACCAGACATTTTGCGCACCCTTCCTATTGGTACTGTGACTGCAAGCGACTCGACGCTTCGCAACTCGGGACACGTTGATTTCCGAGTTGTACAGGGAGGTGCTTTAAATTACGGTTAATGCGATTCTAAGTTCATTAGTTAATTTAACGTTACGGGCGAAGCGCACCTTGCATTTGCGAGAAGAGCACCACTCTCAAGTGCATGTTTCGATCAGCGTTCTGACTACGCTTGCTCGAGCCGGATGGAATGCACGCAATAAAAAACGGCGGGGACTACCCCGCCGTCTTTGTTCGTGATTTTGCCGCGTATCAGCGCAGGAGCTGCAACACGCTCTGCTGCGACTGGTTGGCGAGCGCGAGCGCGGAGACCGCGATCGACTGGCGGGTCGCCAGCGCCTGGCTGTTGGCGGCTTCCTCGTTGGTGTCGGCCAGCGTCAGGTTCGACGAGCCGGTCTGCAGCACGTTGATCAGGTTCTTGGAGAAATCCTGACGGATCTGCACGATCGAGAGGTTCGAGCCGAGCGCCGAAGCTTCGGTGCGCAGCGAGGTGCTGGCGGAGCTCAGCGCCGCGAGAGCCTTGTTCGCCGAGTTGTTGTCCTTGAAGTCCGTCCCGGCAACCAGCGTGGCGAGGCCGAGGCCCGTCGCGTTGTAGCTGACGCCGGTGATGCTGAGGGTCGACTTGCCGGTTTCGTTGAAGGTCAGCTTCAGGTTATCGCCGTTCAGCAGGTTGATGCCGTTGAAGGACGAATCCTGCGCGGTGGTGGTGATCTGCGCGATGATGTTGTTGTACTGGCTCACCAGGTTGGACCGGATGGCCTGCGAGGCCGCATCGGCAACCGGAGCGGCCACGGCGCCGAACGTGATCGTGCCGCCGCCGGTGTTGGTATAGGTGATCGCGCCCACCGAGGACGAAGCGGCGTCGTTCGTCGTGGTGATCACGAGCTTGCCGGCGCTGTCGATGCTGGCCGACAGGTTGTTGGCAGCCAGTGTGGTGTTCAGCTGGTCGAGCGACTCGCTGGCGCCGAAGGTGATGCTGGTCGCCGTGCCGCCACCGGTGGACGCGATGGCAAGGATGTCACCGCTCTTGATGACGGTTCCATCGACCAGGTTTGCGGCGTTGCCGCCGAGGGCGATGGCCGAGGTTGCGGTCGACTTGCTCGAATAACCGACGGTGGTCTGCAGCACCTGGTTGGCGATCGACTTCGCGGTGTCGACCAGCTTCTGCAGCGAGGTGATGCCGGTGTTGGCGGCCTGCAGGACCTGCACGCCGTTACCGATGCCATCGAGCAGGTTGTTGATGTCGCTGGCGCGGCTGTCGAGCGAGGCCGCGGTGAAATAGTTTGTGGGGTTGTCGAGGGCGGTGTTGACCTTCTTGCCCGTCGCGAGGCGGTTCTGCGTCGTGGAGAGCAGATCCGCGGTGGACTGCAGCGACAGCAAATTCTGACGCACTGACGCCGAGAGAACGATACCAGACATTGTCGTACCTTCCTGGTGTGAACTATTGACCGATTCTGAAAATCGGTTGTAATACCTTCGAGCAGAACTTATAAGAAAAAATGAATAGGTGTCGCGTGCGACGTTAACTCAAACCTTCATTGCCATCATCACTTATGATGGAAAATATTCAGTTAAATATTATGGAAAATATTGCGTTAAAGATAGTTGATGATGCTTAATTTATAGAGCGCCGCCGTCGTCTGCAGCGATGCTTGCAGCCGCGTTTGCAACGCGAGAATCTGCGCCGCGACCTGGTCCTGCGGCGCCTGCTCGATACCTTGCAGGAGGTTCTCCAACATCAATTTGCGTTGCTGCTGGCGTTGTGTCGCGTCTTTCACGGTAGTCTGCGCGAAGGCAAGCTCAGCCTGAATGTCTTGAATCTTCTGTTGGCCGTTCGGCGCAGTGAGCGCGTTGCCGACGCGCTCGCTGAGCGCGCTGAAGCGATCCTTCGCGTTCGGGTCGCTCGCCGCGAAGGTCGCCGTGGCGTAAACCGCGATGTTGGCGATGGTCGAGCGGATCGCCTGCTCGTTCGCGCGCGCGCCGTAAGAGACCGTGAGCGCGTCATCGACCTTTGCGACCGCGGTGCCGCGCGCCGGGTCCGTGCCCATCTCGCCCGTATACCAGATCACCGTGTTGGCCGCGGTCCCGCCAACCAGCGCGGTCGCGGTATCGAACGGCGGTCCCGCCACCCGCATCGGTGGTTGTCCCGCGTCGACATTGAAGAAATTGTTGGCAGCCGCCATCGCCGAAGCCGCAGACAGCGAGGTCGCGGCGAGCTTCTGGACTGCCGTGGTGAGCGAGGCCTGCAGGCTGGCCGCCGTTGCGTTCACGGTGGCGCCAATGGTGAATTCGCCCGCCGCGGGCGGCGAAGAGTTCGTCGCCGTCAGCGTGAGCTGCTGGGTGGTGCCATCCGGCAGATTGAAGCCGAACGTGATCGCGTCTCCCGGATTCGGATTGCTGGTCAAGTTGACGCTGATGCTCGCGGGCGATCCGGTCGGGCCCGTGACGGTCGCGCCATTGAGCGCGCTGACGCTCGCGAGCTTCAAGCCGAACACGGTGGGCGGCGTCTCTTCCGCCAAATTGACCTGCGATCCTGCAACACCAGTCACCAGCCGCCCCATGCCGCTCGCGCCGAGATCGGCCTGATTGCGCTCCGCAATGATTTGCTTCAGCCCCGCTTTGGCGCCGTCGCCATTGAGGATGTGGTCGAGCGTGTCAGTTGCCGGCGTGTCGCCGGCGCGCCCCGAGAACAGATAGCGGTCGCCCGCCGGGGTATTGAGCAGGCCGAGGATTTCGTCGAGTTGCGAGGTGGCTGTTCGCTGTGTCGCGGTCTGCCCGCTGGCGTCAATGTTGAATTGGGTGAGCGTCGCGCCCTTCACGGCGCTGCCGATGTCGGCGATGCGGGTCAGCGAGGTCTGCTGCAGGCTCATGCGCACGCCGATTTGCGTCACCGTATCGGCGTAGCCGGTCATGGCGGAAAGTTGACCCTGCAGACCGACGGCCAGGCCGCGATCGATGCCGAGACCCGCATAGGTGGTCGACTTCTGTCCCGTGCCGAGCTGGCGCTGCAGATCATCGAGCTGGGAGCGCATGTCCCCCAATGCGCTGACGATCAGCGAAGATTGCGGGCCGACGCCGGTGATCATGCTCGCCTCACGACTTCAGCAGCTGGTCGAGCATGTCACGCACGGCCGAGAGCACACGCGCGTTCGCCCCGTAGGCGGTCTGTAGCTTAAGCAGATTCGCCATTTCCTCGTCGATGCTGACATTCGACTTGTCGGCGTAGCGCTGCTGCAGCGAACTGACCACGACCTGCTGGCCTTGATTGAGGCTGTCGGCCGTCGCGGCGGCCTCGCCCTGCTGGCTGATCATCTGCCGGATGTAAGATTGCAGCGATCCGCTGAACGGCGCGGACGCCGTGCCCACGCCGGCTTGCGGGTCGAAATCGAGCATACCCTGCGTCAGCTGATTGAGCAGGAAATTCGGCCGTGTCGGATCGGCCGCCGCCGTCAGCGGCGAAGTCTGGTAGACGACGAGGCGCGAGGGGTCGGTGAGAAGCGCCGGGTTGATCGTGATGCGGCCGGCAAAACCCAGGCTCTGCGGGCCGAATGCGGTGAGCGCTCCCGAATACGGTTTGGCGCCGTCGAGAAAGAACGGCAGCGCGGCGCTTCCGCTGGTGAGGACGTTCGTCGTCACCGTCGTGGAGAGTGCATCGATCTTCACCGGCCCGCCGGCGCCGCTATCGAGCACACGCAGCGTCGTGCCGCCGGTGTTGGAGAATTGCAGGCCGCTGGAACCGAGCGCGCTATTGATCTGCGCAATGATCGCCGCCATGCCGCCGGAGAAATCGACGCCGATGACCTTGTCGGTGGGATTGGGCGTTGCGCCCGGCGGCAGCGGCAGCGCACCCGGATCGTCGATCCGCACGATCGTGACCTGACGCTGCGTATTGGTCGCCGTGTCCGTGTAGGCGAGATTGATCGTATTGCCGGCCAGCAGCGATCCGATGTCGACGTCGAAGCCGGCCTGTGCGCCAGCCGTCACGGCGGCGCCGGCGACGGTGCGATCGGAGAGCGCGCGCGACATGCCGGCGGCGATCTGGTCGACCTGCGCCTGCGCATCGACCAGCACATGATCGCGCATCTCGACGAGCGCTGCTATCTTGCCGGAGCCGAACGCATTCGCTGCGATGAGATCGGTCGTGCTGCCGGAACCTGAGTCGAGCATGATCGTGCCGGTGCCGCGCTTGGCCGGATCGCTATCCCACAGGGCAGTCGCGCCGAGCGAGCCCTTGGGGTCGAACGTCATCACCGAGGCCTGGTCGCCGACCAGCTGCGTGCCGGAGCGGGTAAAGATGTTGACCTTGCCGTGGTCGGTCGCGACCACCTTGATGTCCATCAGCTGCGAGAGCTGATCGATGTAGAAATCGCGCTGATCCTGCAGGCTTGCGGCGGTTGCGTCCTGCACGCTGCTCTGGCCGAGCTGGCGGTTGATCGCCGCGATCTGGCGCATCGCGCTGTTCACCTGGTTGACCGCATCCGCAAGACCGAGCTCGGCGTCGCTGCGCAGCCCCTGGATGTCGGCGGTCATGCCGTTGAGATGCTGCGCCAGCGTCTGGCCGGCGGTCAGCAGCGAATAGCGCGCGGCACTCGAATCCGGCGAGGTCGACAGCGCCTGCGCGGAAGAGACGAAATTGTTGAACACTGTCTCGAGCGCATTGTCGGCGCCGGGCTGCCCGAGGATGCCCTGCAGGCGCTGAAAGAAGTCAGTGCGCGTGCTGGCATATGCGCCGCCGGAGGTCTCCGTGCGCAACTGGCGCTGTAAATATTGGTCGAGCTCGCGGTTGATCGAGGAGAGGCGGACTCCGATTGTGACGTCACCGGACGCGGCCGCGACTTGCACCGCGGTCTTCTTCACATAACCCGGCGTTTCCGCATTAGCGATGTTGCTCGCGACCAGCGCAAGGCCTGATTGCGTGACGCGCAAACCGCCGACGGCCGAGGTGAGCGCTTGTGCGAGACCCATGTTGCCTACGCCACGCTAAGGCCGCGCGATCAGCGCAGCATGTTCAGGACGTCCTGCACCATCTGATTGCTGGTGGTCACGACGCGGGTATTGGCCGAGTAGGCCTGCTGCGTGACGATCAGCTTGGTGAACTCGTCCGCGATATCGACGTTGGAGCCTTCGAGCGACGAGGCGACGATCTTGCCCGGCGCGCCGAGCACCGCGGAACCGGACTCGTCCGTCGCCGCAAACGCGCCGCCGTCGAGCCGCTTCAACTGGTTCGATCCGTTAAAGTTTGCGAGCGTGACCTCCGCAAGATCGAGCGTGCGGCCGTTCGAGTAAGTGCCGACCACGCGGCCCTTGTCGCTGATCGAGATCGTCTGCAGCGAGCCGGCCGGGAAGCCGTCCTGCTGGATCAGGTTCACCTGTGCGGTGCCGTTCGAGTCGGAGAACTGCGTGATGCCGCCCGCGCCGTGCACGATCTGGATCGTGCCGAGCGCCGCGCCGTTGATCGTCACGTTCGAAAGCGTGGTGTTGGCGATCAGCGGGTTCATCTGCCCGTTCGGATCGAACGTGTAGTTCACCCCGGCGTTCTGCCACGCGACCTCGTTGCCCGTCGCGTTGCTGTCCTTTTGATAGAACAGGTTCCAGGTGTCGGTGTGGCCCGCGCCGAGGTTCGATGAATCGACCTTGCCCCAGCGCAGCTGCATGTTCACCGGCGCACCCGATGCATCATAAGCCGTGATGGCGCCGCCGCCGATCGACTGGTCGATGAAGGCGCTCGAGTCGAGGCCAAGCACCTGCTGGTTCGACGAATAGGCGGTCGGCGTATGGATACCGAAATTCGTAGCGGTCGCGGTGCCGCCGACCTGGATCTTGTCGCCGAGATTGGTCGCCGTGACGGTGATATTGCCGTTCGCGCCGACGTTGGCGGTGCCGCCGAGAAGCCCGCCGAGCGCAGCCTGCAGCTCGGCCAACGTGGAGACGTTGCTGCCGCCATTGCCGAACTGGACGGTCAATGTCGCGAAGCTCGTGGTGTCGTTGGAGACCTGGATCGTCATCGTCTGGCCGGTGCCGACCGCGCTTTGGGTGAGCAGGTTGGTCGGATCGACCACCCCCGTGGAAATCCCAAGTTCCGCGAGCATCGGCGGGCTCGCGCTGTTGATGGTGATCGCCGTGTCGGCATCGACGCTCTCGAGCACCAGATGCCCGCCGGTGATGACGGCCGGCTTCATGCCGGCTGGCAGGCCGCCCGCATTCGCCGTGTTGATTGCGGTGAGCAGCTGCGCCTGCGTCATGCCGGCGGTGACGTTGACCGCGGCGCCGTTGAGCATGAAGGTGCCCGTCTGCGTCAAGGTCGCCGGCAGGACCTGCGTGCCGGTGATGAGCGCGTCCGCGTCGGCGAGCAGCGTCGCGCCGAAGCCGGTGATCTTCGCCGGCGACGGCGCGCCGGCGACCGGATTGGCAGAGAAGGTTTTTGGGTCGATCAGTTCGGACCCCGGCACATTCGTATCGTGGTGCGGCGTGAGTGGATAGCTCGCGAGATTGGCGCGATACTGGATTTGCGTCGTCGGCTGCGCGGGCAGGAAGTCGTTCTGGAATTTGAGCATCTCCGGCACGCTGCCGGAGAGATTGCCGGTCTTCGCGTCGACCGGAATGCCCATCAGGTAATACCCGGCACCGTTCACCAGGAAGCCGTCCTTATCCGTCTGAAAATCGCCACGCCGCGTGTAAAGGTCGCTGCCGCTGAAGGTCGGGCGGCCGTCGACGAAGCTTTCCGGCTTCTGCACCACGAAGAATCCGGCGCCGTTGATCGCCATGAAGGTGCCGATCGAGGCCGACTGGAAATCGCCCTGCACCGTATTGGTCGCGCGCGCGTTGGCGACGACCGTGCCGGCCAGTTGCTTGGAGGGTGGATTGTCCGGGATCAGATCCATGAAGCTCGTGTCGACGCGCTTGAAGGCGGTCGTCTGCGAGTTCGCGATGTTGCCCGAGATGTTCTCGAGCGCGAAGGATTGCGCGCGAAGCCCGGTCACCGCGGTGGTGAGTGCGCCGAAAATACCCATGACCAACCTCCAGCCTGATCGAAGCGCCGCTCGCGCGGCCGCACGTTCAGGCGAGGGCGTCGCAAGCAGCGTGCCAGGGTGGATTGGCCATCGGGTCAATGGGTTAGCAAGACTACCCGCCTCGGCGCGCCAGCGCGGAATTGCCGAGTGCGGCAGGTTTTGCCCAGCGGCACCACTGTCGTCCGGGCGAGTGAAGCGAGACCCGGGACCCGGTAATCACCGGCCTCACGAGACTCGCGGATCTCGACGGCGGCGTTTGCTCGGTCCCGTCGCGCGGCGCCTTGCGCCGCTTGGCCGGGATGACAGCTGAGCTATGCCGGCCCGCTCGCTGGCGCCGGCGTGAACTTCAGCGCCACGCCGTTCATGCAGTAGCGCAAGCCCGTCGGCTTCGGCCCGTCCTCGAACACATGCCCGAGATGCCCACCGCAGCGGCGGCAATGTACCTCGGTGCGCGTCATGAAGAACGACTTGTCGACGGTGGTGCCGACCGCATCCGGCAGCGGCTGCCAGAAACTCGGCCAGCCAGTGCCGCTCTCGTATTTCGTGTCGGAGGAGAACAGCGGCAGGTCGCAGCCGGCGCACGCGAATGCACCCTTGCGCTTCTCGGCGTTGAGCGGGCTCGTGCCGGCGCGCTCGGTGCCGTGCTTGCGCAGCACGTCGTACTGCGCCGGCGTGAGCAACTTGCGCCATTCCTCGTCGCTTTTCTCGATCTCGAATTTGGCAGCAGGCGCCGCATTGATGGCCAAGTTCCATCGAAAGAGAGAGAATGCGGCAAGCGTCCCTGCGGTACCGAGCAACATCGTGCGCCTCGTCATCATGATTGCTCCTTCTTGCCCCACAGCTGCTCGAGGCGCTGATCGCGCCCGCAGTTCCAGCGGTAGAATTTATATCGGGACTCGTTCTTCTTGTAATAATCCTGGTGGTAGTCCTCGGCCGGATAGAACGTGTCGGCCTTGACGATCTGCGTGTAGACCGTGCGCGGCGCGAATTTCCCCTCGACCTTCTTCTTGGTCTCTTCGGCGAGCTTCTTCTCATCGTCGGTGCGATAGAAGATGGCGCTGCGATACTGATCGCCGGAGTCGCAGAACTGCTTGTCCTTCACCAGCGGATCGATGTTGCGCCAGAACACATCGAGCAGCTGCGCGTAAGTCACCCTGGCGGGATCGTATGCGATCTCCACCGCCTCGGCATGGCCCGTGCCACCGGCCGATACCTGCTGGTAGGTCGGGTTCTTCAGGGTGCCGCCGATGTAGCCGGAGGTGGTCGAGATGACGCCCGGCACCTTGTCGAAATCCGCTTCCACGCACCAGAAGCAACCGCCGGCGAAGATCGCCGTGGTGGTCTTCGGCGCCTGTGCCGGTGCCCCGCTTATGGCGGCTGCGAGCACCCAGGCGGCAGCAAACAATCGTCCGATCATGAGCGCGACCTCCCAGGTGGTGCTCTGTCCTCTCACACGCACTCTATAGACCATTCGGGTGCCCGCGGTGGTCAATTGCTCTCACAATCCTGCGAAACGCGCGTTATCGGCTGCCTTGCCGCACGCCCGGCCGCGCCCTAGGGTGCGCCGCAACGAAGGAACCCGGCATGCGTTTTGAAGGCACCAAGGCCTATGTGGCGACCGACGACCTGAAGGTCGCCGTCAATGCGGCGATCACGCTGGAACGGCCGCTGCTGGTCAAGGGCGAGCCCGGCACTGGCAAGACAGTGCTGGCGCTCGAGATTGCCAAGGCGCTGTCCGCGCCGCTGATTGAATGGCACGTCAAGTCGACCACCAAGGCGCTGCAGGGCCTTTACGAATACGACGCGGTCTCGCGCCTGCGCGACAGCCAGCTCGGCGACCAGCGCGTGGCCGACATCCGCAACTACATCCGGCGCGGCAAGCTGTGGGACGCTTTCGTGTCGGACGAGCGGCCGGTGCTGCTGATCGACGAGATCGACAAGGCCGACATCGAGTTTCCCAACGACCTGCTGCAGGAACTCGACCGGATGGAGTTCTACGTCTACGAGACGCACGAAACCGTGCATGCGCGGCGGCGTCCGATCGTGGTGATCACCTCGAACAACGAGAAGGAATTGCCCGACGCCTTCCTGCGCCGCTGTTTCTTCCACTACATCCGCTTTCCCGATCCCGACACGATGAGCGCCATCATCGATGTGCATTTCCCCGGCATCAAGCAGCGGCTGGTGGCCGAGGCGCTCAAGCTGTTCTATGAAATCCGCGAAGTGCCGGGGTTGAAGAAGAAACCCTCGACCTCGGAACTGCTTGATTGGCTCAAGCTGCTGATGGTCGAGGACATCGGACCGGAAACATTGCGCGAGCGCGACCCGAAGAAACTGATCCCGCCGCTGCACGGCGCACTGATCAAGAACGAGCAGGACGTGCACCTGTTCGAGCGGCTCGCCTTCATGGCACGGAGAGAGGGGCGGTAACCCCGTCGGTCATCCCGGAAGCCGCGAAGCGGCTGTCCAGGATCCAGTAATCGCCGGCAGTGCGACATCGCTCCGACGGTGTTTACTGGATCCCGGCTCTCGCTGCGCTCGGCCGGGATGACAGCCGCGTTAGCCCACCATCTCCCTGACCAGCGGCATGACCTTGCGCCCGTAAAGCTCGATGCAGCGCATCGCCTTCGTGTGGGACAATGGCCCCGCGCTGTACTTCATGGTGAAGCGGGCAAGATCGAACATCTTGATCGTGCCGGCGATCTTGCGCGCGACTGTTTCGGGCGATCCGACATAGAGCGACCCGTGCGCAATCTCGCGTTCGAAATCGGCGCGGCTCATCGGCGGCCAGCCGCGCTCGGCGCCGATCTTGTCACGCATGCGCTTGTAGTCGGTGAACAGCTCCTCGCGCGCCTGCGCATCCGTCTCCGCGACGTAGCCATGCGAATGCACGCCAACCGGCAACTCCGGCTTGCCCATCTCCTTGAGTGCGCGCCGATAAAGATCCGCGAACGGCACGAAACGCTGCGGATCGCCGCCGATGATCGCCAGCATCATCGGCATACCGTAATGCGCGGCACGCATCACTGATTGCGGCGTGCCGCCGACGCCGATCCAGGTCGTAAGGTGACCCGACTCTGTCTTCGGATAGACGCTCTGATCGTTGAGCGGCGGCCGCAGCGCGCCCTGCCACGTCACCGGCTGCTCCTTGAGCACCGCGGCAAACAGGTCGAGCTTCTCGTTGAAGAGCTCCTCGTATTGCTTCAAGTCCAAACCGAATAACGGAAACGATTCGACGAAAGAACCGCGGCCGAGGATAACCTCGGCACGCCCGTTCGAGATCGCATCGATGGTGGAAAACCGCTGAAACACCCGGATTGGATCGTCCGACGACAGCACCGTCACAGCCGAGCCGAGCCGGATTCGCCTGGTACGGCTTGCGATGGCCGCGAGCACGATTTCCGGCGCGGAAACTGCGAAGTCCGCTCGATGATGTTCGCCGACGCCGATGGCATCGACGCCGACGTCGTCAGCGAGAACCGCCTCGTCGACAAGGTTGCGGATCACTTGCGCCGCATGCAGCGGCTTTCCATCCGTACCGTCGGTGATGTCGCCGAACGTGTCGAGGGCGAGTTCGAGCATATGCTTCATGGGCGATCTTCTCAGGTTCTATTGGCGAATCCGCGCCGCATAGCGCACATCACGGCCATGCGTGCATGGTATTGTCACGTCGCGGGCGGCAGCGGCTCGGCTACTTCTTTTTTCTTTTTGGACGCGCGCGGCTTGCGCGGCCTGCGAACCTTCCGTGTTTCAGCAATGGTTGGTGCCCCCTCACCTGCGGCGGGCATTTCCGCAACGACCGCGTCCGCCGTCAGTGCCTTGTGTTCCCCGATCTGGCGGGGGAGCGCAGTTGCGGCTTCTGCCGCGTCGTGCATCGCGTTTTCGGCGGCGGCGCGCGCGGCCTCTTCGGCGGCATGCTTTGCTTCCTCGGCGGCGCGTGCGCGCTCCTGCCTGATCCGCTCCACTTCCTGCCTCGCGCGCAACGCTTTTTCCGCCGCGACCTTGCGCGCTTCCTCGGCGGCGAGGCGGCGCGCCTCGGCTTCTGCGATGCGCCTGGTTTCCTCCTCGGCGCGGCGCGCCTCGGCTTCCGCCTTGCGTGCGGCCTTCTCGGCGGCCCAGCGCGCCTGGCGTTCGTCCGATTCGCGTCGGGCGGAATCGCGATAGCGCGAGATCCAGCCCTGCAAGGCATCGCGCGCCTGCATCGACCAATAGGCGGCCTGCGCGGCGACGCGGCCGGCACGGCCCCCCGCCCAGACCAGCTCATAGGACGAGAACAGCCGCCAGCGGTCATCGCCATCGAGGATCGCGCGCGCAATCATCTCGCCCGCCATCGCGGTGGTATTCAGCCCGTGGCCACCGAAGGCGCTGGCAAGCCAATAGCCGGGCGCAAGCTCGCCGATCTGCGGCATCTTGTGCACCGCATAGGCCATCGTGCCGGCCCAGGCGTATTCGATCTCCACCACACCGAGCTGTGGGTAGACCTTCAGGATGTCGCGGCGCATCTGCGCCTTGAGGCGCCTCGATGGCGCGGCACGGGTCGTGATGCGGCCGCCCCACAGCAGCCGGTCGTCCGCGACGATACGGTAATAATCGCCGGCGCGCCGCGTATCCGCGACCGCACCGGTGTAGCGCACCGCATCGAACAGCTTTTCGCCGAGCGGCGCCGTCACGGCCACATACGTGGAAACCGGCAGCACGGTCGTGGCGATCTGCTCATCGAGCGAACCGATGCCGGTGCTGCCGGCAAGCACCACGTGGTGCGCACGCACCAATCCATGCGGCGTCTCTACCCGTTTGCGTACGCCCGCCGGATCGATCCCGATCGCCTGCGTGTCTTGAAAAATCCGCGCGCCATGCCGTTCCGCATCCGCCGCCAGGCCGAGCGCGTAATTCAGCGGATGAATGTGAAAGGCCTTGGCGTAATGCGCGGCCTGAAAATAATGCCCGCTGCGCAACACCTCGCGCACCTGATCGGTCGGCCACGCCTCGACGTCGGCACCGAACTCGACGCGCAGCATCGCGACATGCTCGATCAGCCCGGCCTCGTCATCCGTGCGCCGCACCGCGAGACGACCGTCGCGCGGCTCGACGCCGGGCATCGCCGTCTCGGCGATCGCGCGGCGGACGTATTCAACGCCAGCCTCCGAGAGTGTCCACAATTCCCTGGCGCGCGGCAGGCCAACGCGCTCGACGATTGCGTCGATCCGCTCGGCAAATCCAGGCGATACGAACCCCGCGTTGCGGCCCGAGGCGCCGCCGGCCACCTTGCCGGCCTCGAGCACCGCCACCGACCAGCCGCGCCGCGCGACTTCGCGCGCAACGGTCAGGCCTGCAAGCCCGGCCCCGACGACGCACACATCCACATCGAGATTGTGGGTCAGCGCCGGACGCGCCGGCGCCGCGGCCGAGGTTGTGGCGTACCAAGTCTGAGGAGGTTCGGTCATCGCCCCTTGATGCCGCGTTTGCCGGGGTTCTCGCAAGCGGCCCCTGACGGCATACTAGCCCTGAATCGGAACCATCCGCCGATGCGCCGCCTGATACTGTTGCGCCACGCAAAATCCGACTGGTCCGCGCCGGGCGCGCGCGACCTGGAGCGGCCGCTGAGTGCACGCGGCCGCGCAGCCGCCCCCAGGATGGGCGCCTACATGGCGCGCCACGCACTCGTGCCCGACCTGATCGTCGCCTCCCCGGCCGTGCGGGTGGCGGAAACGCTGGAGCACGTTCTCCCCGCCTTCAAGGAACCGCCGCAAATCCGGCAGGAGGAGCGCGTTTACGAGTCGGGTGCCGACACGCTGCTCGCCGTCATCAAGGCGACGCCGAAAGCGGTGCACAGCCTGCTGCTCGTCGGCCACAATCCCGGCATGGCCGAATTGGCCTCGCTGCTGATCGCGGCGGGCGACGTCGAGGCGCGCCAGCAGCTGATCGAGAAATTCCCGACCGGCGCGCTTGCTGTGATCGATTTCCCGCTCGACGACTGGGGCAAGCTGCATCCCAAGGCTGGCCGGCTCGACCGCTTCGTCGTCCCGAAGGCGCTCGACAGCGAGACCGCCTGACTGGTGCGCGAGGCCCCGGGCGCATATCTCAAGTCGGCCCAAATGCCCTCACTCACCCACATCACGGAAGAAATCCGCCTTGCCGGCCGCGCGCTCGGCGAATTCGGCTTGGGCCTGTTCCATCCGACGGTCCGGCTTGGCGTCACCGGCCTTTCGGGCGCGGGGAAGACCGTGTTCATCACCGCGCTGGTGCATCAGCTGCTGCACGGGGGCCGGCTGCCGGTGTTCGAGGCACTGTCGAGCGGGCGCATCGCGCGCGCGCGGCTCGAACCGCAGCCCGACGATGCGGTGCCGCGCTTTGATTACGAGACACATGTGCACGCGCTCACCGAGGAACGGCGCTGGCCCGAATCGACCAGCCGCATCAGCGAGCTTCGACTCGTCATCGAATACCAGTCGGCGCGGCGGCGCTCGCGCAACCGCACCCTGACGCTCGACATCGTCGACTATCCGGGCGAATGGCTGCTCGACTTGCCGCTGCTCACGACCGGCTATGCGCAATGGTCGGCCGATACGCTGAGGCTGTCGCGCTCAGGTCCGCGCGCGGTGCTCGCGGCACGCTGGCACAACCATCTCGCCACGCTCGATCCGGACGCGCCCGAGAACGAGCAGTCGGCGCTTCTGGCCGCAGCGCTGTTCACCGATTACCTGAAGGCTTGCCGCAACGAGCGCTACGCCATGCGGCTGCTGCCGCCCGGCCGCTTCCTGATGCCCGGCGATCTTGCCGGCTCGCCCGCACTCACCTTCGCGCCGCTGGAGCTTGCGGGCACGGAGACATCGCCCGGCTCGCTCGCGGCCATGATGGAGCGGCGCTTTGAAGCGTATAAAGACGTCGTGGTACGGCCGTTCTATCGCGAGCATTTCGCGCGGCTCGACCGCCAGATCGTGCTGGTCGACGCGCTTGCGGCCTTCAATGCCGGCCCGGACGCCGTGAAGGACCTCGAGAACGCACTCGCCGCAATTCTCGGTTCATTCCGTACCGGCCGATCGACAGTCGCGAGCGCGCTGTTCCGCCCGCGGATCGACCGCATTCTGTTCGCCGCCACCAAAGCGGACCACCTGCACCATACCAGCCACGACAAGCTCGAGCGCTTCCTCGCGCGCATGACCGAGCGCGCCATCGAGCGTGCGAAGTTTTCCGGCGCAACCGTCGATGTGATTGCACTCGCCGCGGTGCGCGCGACGCGCGAGGCGATGGTCGCGCGCGGGCGCGAGAAACTCCCCGCCATCACCGGCAAGCCGCTCGCAGGAGAGGCGTTTGGCCGCGACAGCTTCGACGGGGAGACCGAGATTGCGTCGTTTCCTGGCGATCTGCCGGACGATCCGGCCGCACTGTTCGATGGATTCAGGGGGCTCACCGCGTCGGACGAGAGCGACTACCGCTTTCTGCGTTTCCGCCCGCCGCCGGGCGAGGCGGGGCGCGCGGGCACGCCCACCCTGCCCCACCTCCGCCTCGCCCGTGCGCTGCAATTCCTGCTTGGAGACCGGCTCGCATGACTCGCAGACCCGCGGCATTCCGGCTCGACGACCCGCACGTCATCGTGGCGGAGGAAGACGCGCGTGCCGCAAAGGGCACCGTGCGCGTCGTGCCGCAGCCGGAGGATTTCGACCTGCCGGTGCCGATCGCGCCGCCGCTTCCCGTGAAGCGCCGGTTTCCGTGGGGCGCTGTCTTCTGGTCCGCGCTTGCCGGCTTGGTGACCCTCGGCACGGGCCTCGCGACCACCGCGCTGATCGAGGATCTCTACACGCGCGCGACGTGGCTCGGCGGCCTCGGATTGGTGCTTGCGGCGCTCGCCGGGCTCTCGCTGATCGTGATCTGCGTCAAGGAGATAGCCGGGCTTCTTCGCCTCGCTTCGATCGAACGGCTGCGCACGCGCGCCGAGGCCGCTCTTCTGCAAGACGACCGTGATTCCGCGCGCGCGATCGTGTCTGAACTGACTGCCCTGCTCTCCGCAACGCCGCAACTTGCCCGCAGCCGCACCGAGCTGGAAAGCCATCGCACCGAAATCATCGACGGGCGCGACCTGCTGCACATCGCCGAACGCGCCCTGATGGCGCCGCTCGACCAGGAGGCCGCGCGCATGGTGGCCCGCGCGGCAACGCGCGTCTCGATCGTCACCGCGGTATCGCCGCGCGCCGCCCTCGACATGGCCTTCGTGCTGTTCGCGGCCCTCGGCATGATCCGGCGCCTGGCCGCGCTCTATGGCGGGCGGCCCGGCATGCTCGGGCTGGTCCGCTTGGTGCGCCACATCATCGCGCATCTGACGGTGACCGGCTCGATCGCGGCCGGCGACAGCCTGATCCAGCAAATGGTCGGCCACGGAGTGGCGGCCAGGGTTTCGGCGCGGCTTGGCGAAGGGGTCCTGAACGGGCTGCTCACCGCCCGGCTCGGCCTGGCGGCGATCGACGTGGCGCGGCCCCTGCCCTTTGCGGCGCTGGCGAAGCCAAGGCTGTCGGACATCGCGGGCGACTTGCTGCGCCGCCGCGAAGAGGCGGCACGCGACAAGGCGCTTCCGGACGGCTAGACTAACCATTACGGCTGCGCGCGCTACTGGGAGGAGCTCGCCATGTTCCAGAGAATTCTCGTGCCGGTTGATCTGGCCGATCCGGAATTCGTCAAACCTGCGCTCGATACCGCTGTCGAGCTCGCCCGCGCCTCGGGCGGCGCGGTGCGGCTGATCAATGTCATTCCGATGACGCCGGTGATGCTCGCCGAATACGTGCCGCCCGACTTCGACGTGCAGCAGCGTGGTTCGGCCGAAGATGCGCTCGCGACCATCGCGAAGGACAGCGCGCTCGACCCCGGAAAGGTCTCGACCGTCGTGCGCCAAGGCGGCATCTACCACGAGGTGCTGGAAGAGGCGAAGGTGTTCGGCTGCGACGTCATTGTGATGAGTTCGCACCGGCCGGCGATGAAGACCTATTTCCTCGGCTCGAACGCCGGGCATATGGTGCGCTACGCCAAGTGCTCGGTTTTGGTCGTGCGCAAGCCCGCTAGCGCTTCGGCAGCACCGGCTCCGGCACCGCATTAGGCGGGAAGGTACCCGGCCGGTTGCGGTGGAAGAACGCACCGGCCTGCCACAGGAAGAACACCAAGAACGTTGCAATGAACGCGGCGCCGCTCCAGGCCTCCGCCTGCAGCGCACGCACGATCAGCGCGGCAATCGCCAGCGAGGCGCCGGCGAATACCAGCACGCCGGGCCAATAGAACACGCCGGGCGATCCGGCCTGAAACAGTGCCGGCCCGCCGGCCGCGCCGATCCGCCGACACAGCTCCGTTACGAATGCCCGATAAGCAGCGTCGAACCGCTCGTGCTCGACGAGACTTTTCCACGAGGTCGACGCGATCTGCAGCTTCGGCCCATCGGCCGTCCAGATCTCGGCGAGAAAACGATAGTTCTGCATCGTCATCGGGCGAAAGCTTAGCCGAACGCGCCGAATACGGTCATACGCTACACGACCCGTCGAGCCGCCACGGCGCCACTCGAGTGCATGCGACGTGAGTTGAAATTCGAACGGCGCTCCCATCAGCGACGGCTTGTACGCATAAACAACATCGCTTTCACCTGTGGATGAATTCGCCTCACCCCGGTCCGGTCCTACCATCCCCCGCCCCGCGATCCTACGTGTTCAATCGTACCGGCCTTGATTCACTCCTGCCGGTATGCATGTTCAGCTGACGCAACGCCACCGAGGTTTTCCATGACCCCCGCCCGTCCGCTGCTTTCGCTGCTCGCCGGACTCGCTCTTGCGTACACCCTTGCTCCCGAGCCCGCCGCCGCCCGCACGAACTATGACGGCAACTGGAGCGTGCTGATCGTGACCAACAGCGGTCCGTGCGACCGCGCCTACCGTTACGGCCTGTCGATCCGCAATGGCAGGGTGTCCTACGAGGGGAGCGCCGCCGTCAACGTCGAGGGACGCGTCGCTCCGAACGGAGCCGTGCGGGTGCGGGTCTGGGCCGGCTCGCAAAGCGCGAGCGGCGCAGGCCGGCTCTCGAACAATTATGGATCGGGAATGTGGCAGGGCGCCGGCTCGGCGTCCTCCTGCGCGGGGTCGTGGACCGCAGAGCGGCGCTGACCGCCCGGACACAATTTTCATGCGAAAGGCCCGCGAGCCGGATAGCTCGCGGGCCTTGTTGCGTTGGCTGCGCTGCCGCTAGGCGGCCTTGCGGTTGACCGAGCTCTCCGCCAGCGTGGTCAGCTTCTTGTCCGCGGCCTTCTCCTCGTCGAGGTTCTTCTGCAGCATGGACGCGCAGTCGTTGCGGCCGAGTTGCTTCGCCCAGGCGATCAGCGTGCCGTAGCGCGCGATCTCGTAATGCTCGACCGCCTGCGCGGCGCCGATCAGCGCGGCATCGAGCACCTTCTTGTCCGCGACCTCCCCCGCCACCTCGTCGGCTTCCTCGATGATGCCGTCGATTGCCGGGCAGTCGACGCCGCTGATCTCGACGCCATGCATCTTGAACACCTCTTCGAGGCGCTTCACGTGGTTTTTGGTCTCGGCGAGATGGCTCTGGAAGCCCTGCTTGAGCTGCGCATCGGTCGCCTTCTCGATCATGTCAGGCAGCGCTTTCACGATCTGATTTTCAGCATAGTAGATGTCGCGCAGGGTGTGGACGAACAGATCGTCCATCGTCTGGATGTCCTTGGTAAAGAGGCCCATGGCGTGATCCTTTCACATTGCTTTTTCGGTTTGTGGGCGCCGGCAGGCGGAACTCGCGCTGCAAGCAAACGCTGCGCCGCCCTCGTGATTTCAACGATGCAGGGAGAGGTCCGTTCCGGTTCCGCGAAGCCCAGCGTGGGGAACGGCGCCGCGCGCCATGCGTTTATTTCAACTGCTCACACGACAGGCCATCGAGATGCTGCGCATCGTTTTACTGGCGCTTCTTCTGGTCGCGACGCCCGCCGGAATTCTCGCGCAGGCGCAGACCGCTGCGCCGGAACGCCCGGTGGGGGCCGACTGCCCGCCCGGCGCCGGGCCGAATGCACCGGCGGTGGGCCGCGAGTCGAACAAGACCCTGAGCGATCAACTCGCCGCTTCGAAGGGCGTGATCTGTCCGCCCGCCGGCGTCGATCCGCAGATGCAGCAGAAACCCGAGGAGGGCGGCACACTGAAAGTCATTCCTCCGCCTGGCTCGCCCGGCGGCAATCCGAACGTCCAGCCGAAATAGGCCCGGGCCATGCGACGACTGCTCATTATCGTGCCGCTGGTGGCTCTGCTCGCCGCCGCGACCTGGTTCGCGGTGTATTCGTGGAACGCGATCGAGGGGCCCGACATCCCGACGACCGGATACATCGCGATGTGGCTCGGAATCGCTTTTTCGCTGCTGATCGGATGCGGCCTCATGGCGCTGCTGTTCTACTCGAGCCGCCACGGCTACGACACACCGCCGCGCCACGACACGCAGACCAGACCGTAATCGGGCCACGCGACCCGCAACGAAGACCGAAACACCCTGCTCTTGCGTTTGCCGCTCGGGCGTGATTTCCCCGTCATGCTGCTCCTCCTTCCTGGACACGCACATGCGCTTCCTGACGGCCGCGTTGACCGCTTCGCTCCTCGTGCTTGCGCTGCCCGCAGGGGGTGAGCCTGTCTCAGCCCAGGGCAAGAAGCCGCGCGATCTCGCCGCGCGCTGCGCCAAGCCGGAATTTGCCAAGTCCAACCCGCGCAGCTGCGCGCGGTATGCCGACAAGAAGCCGGAGCCGGCAAAGCAGGCCGAACAACCGACGCGTCCCGACTTCACCGCCGAGGATCAAGCCATCGCGGTCATCCCGGGAGTTCCGGACGCGCGCTTCTGGGCCGACTCGGAAAAAGACTTTCTCGCCGCCTTGCCCTCCACGCCCGGCCCCTGGCTCGCGCTCTCGACCGGGGGCGGCGACGGCGCTTTCGGCGCGGGCTTGCTCAACGGCTGGTCGGAATCGGGCAAGCGTCCGGAATTTTCCCTCGTCACCGGCGTGAGTACCGGCGCGTTGATGGCACCCTATGCGTTCATTGGACCCTCGCAGGATCCGGGCCTCAAGCGCGCCTATACCGAATACAACGCGGGCGACATCTTCGAGGACGTCAAGACGCCGGAGAGCCTGGTCGACACGTGGCCGCTCAAGCGGCTGATCGCCAAGGAAGTCACGCCCGAACTGCTCGCCGAGGTGGCCGAAGGCCACAAGCGCGGGCGCCGCCTGTTCGTCGCCACGACCAATCTCGATGCCGGGCGCGGCGTGGTCTGGAATATGGGCGCGATCGCCGCGAAGGGCGACGAAGCGGCGCTCAAGCTGTTTCGCGACATCCTGGCCGCGTCGACCGCCATCCCCGGTCTCTTTCCGCCGGTGCTGATCGAGGTGGAGGCGAACGGCAAGAAGACCCAGGAAATGCACGCCGATGGCGGACTGACGGCGCAGATTTTCGTCGCGCCCGAATCGATGCTCAACACATCGAGTAGCACGAAGCTGCCGGCAAGCGCGCTCTATCTGATCGCGAACAGCCGGCTGGCGCCGGAATTCCAGATGACCGAGCGCTCGCTGATCTTCGTGCTCGGTCATGCCATCAATATCGGCGTGCAGACGATGCTGCGCATCGGGATCGACCGCGCCTATGCGGCGGCGAAGCGCTCAGGCGTCCCGTTCAATCTCGCCTATCCGGCGCTCGCGAGCGACCAGCAGGGCAAGGGCGCGTTCGACCCGGAATTCATGAAGGACCTGTTCGCCTCGGGCGTCGCGCGCGGGCGCGGCGAAAGCCCGTTCGTGCAGGAAGCGGGCGAGGCGCTGCGCGGCTCGCTGCCGGCCGGCAAATAGCGCCGTTCAGACAAAACTAACCGTGTTTTGCGCGCCGGGCCGGTCGGCGGGCGCGGATCTGCGATCAATTTAGCCAAATTCAACGTTTCCGGCGCTTTAGTGGCCGCATGTGATCGCCGGATGGCAGCCGGCGCTTCACATCGGAAACACGGCGTTTTGAACCTGTTTCCGCCTGTCGCGACGAAACAATGAAGGGCAATCGCGCGTAACGACCCCAAATGTAGGCCGAGCGCATCGCTGAGGAACCTCGCAAGAGGGCAAATCGTTAAGCGATGGAAAGTCGATCTGGAGAGGCTGCCATGACCCGATTCACCCGCCCGATCAAAGCCGTGGTTCCCACGTTCGCCGCCATCGCGCTGTTGGCCGCGACGGTCCCGGCATCGGCTCCCGCGTCGGCGCGTTCGAATTACGACGGCAAATGGAGCGTGCTGATCGTGACCCACAAGGGCAGCTGCGACCGCGCCTACCGCTATCCCGTCCAGATCGACAACGGCTCGGTCGGCTACGCGGGCGATGCCTCCTTCACGGTGAGCGGCAAAGTCGGCGACAACGGCGCCGTGACCGTCAAGGTCGCGCGCGGCAGCCAGAGCGCCAATGGCCAGGGCCGTTTGTCGGCAACGGACGGCTCCGGCATGTGGACCGCGGGCTCGGGCGACTGCTCGGGCACCTGGACCGCCGAACGCCGCTCCTAAAGCCCATCCCATCAATGGCTTAGAGCCTGGCGCCGGGTGCGCCAGGCTTTTTCTGCGCTTTCGTTGAACCCATTAACCATCTGCCGCGACATACATTCAACGGGGCGCGACACAGACGACACAATCGCAACATCCTGCAGAAACACGCGTGGGTTAACTCTCGCACCAACGAAATTCGAAGGAGCTTGCCATGACCCTCACCCAGACGATCCGCCCGGCTTCCGCGCTTGCCGCTCTGGCGATCCTGGCGATGTCGTCGGTCCCGGCCGCTCCTGCGCCGATTTCCGCCGGCAAGGCGAGTTATGACGGCACCTGGAGCGTGCTGATCGTGACCCAGCAGGGCAAATGCGATCGCGCTTACCGCTATCCGGTGCGCATCAGCAACGGCCTGGTCGGCTACGCCGGTGAGGCCTCGTTCAACGTGTCCGGCACCGTCGGCGCGAACGGCGCCGTGATCGTGACGGTTTCGCGCGGCAGCCAGAGTGCCAAGGGCACCGGCCGCATGTCGGAAACCGACGGATCCGGCACTTGGGTCGCGGGCTCCGGCGATTGCTCCGGCACATGGACCGCCGAACGCCGCTCCTGACACTTTCTCTCTGACCTCCAGACTTCGGCCCGGCTCACGCCGGGCCTTTTTCTTTGCGCGGTGTCGAAGGCGGCGCGGTCCGATCGTCATCAACGCGGAAGCCGCCGCGAAACAGAGCGACGAGCACCTGACACACACGAAACATTGGCAACATCAGCCGGAAACGAGAGCCCGCTACACCGGCCGTAACGAAATCGAGATAACAGGGGACTGAGATGAACAAGACCATCGCCTGCACCTTCACCGCCTGCGCGCTCCTTGCCGCCAGCGCCCTGCCCGCCGCACCGGCTCCGATCTCGGCCGGCAAGCAGAGCCTCGACGGAACCTGGAGCGTGCTGATCGTCACCGAGCAGGGCAAGTGCGATCGCGCCTACCGCTATCCGGTGCGCATCAGCAACGGCTCGGTCGGCTATGCGGGTGAGGCCTCTTTCAACGTATCCGGCAGCGTCGGCGCGAACGGGGCCGTCACCGTGACGGTTTCGCGCGGCAGCCAGAGCGCCAAGGGCACCGGCCAACTATCGGCCAACGGCGGCTCGGGCCGCTGGACCGCCGGCTCGGGCGAATGCTCGGGCTCATGGACCGCCGAGCGCCGCTCCTAGCCGGGCAACCCGTCGAGGTGGCGCTGAAGGCGCGCTCCCTCAACGCGCGTTCGCTCAAGCAAGGCCCGTGCTGTCGGAGTTGGATGACGAGCGGGCAAGATTTTGCCGTTCGGCCCGTTCAGCGGCGAGGCTGCGGTAGGCGCGAGCCTGTTTGGCGAACGATTCCTTGAGGGCGAACTCGCTCGCCTCTGCCGCCATTTTTGCAAACTGGATGGCGTGTTCCAGGTATTCCGCGACCATCTTCACGAATACCTCCGGGATAACGAGACTGCCCCGCCCCGACGCGAAGCCCAAGCTCCCGTAGTCTCCCAGATCAGTGCACGAGCGAAACGACGGCGGTCTGCACGCCGTCGCAGACGAGACACTGGAAGGTTTGCAGATCGGTACGGGGACGCATGGGATGCGGCTCGATGCCGGTCAGACGCGTCGGTCCATTGCAGGTCGCACAAGCCGGCCCATGGGTCAGGTTGACCGGTGCGACGTCGAGTCCTGATGTTTTCATGAGGACAACATAGTCTCTCTTAAGAATATAGCAACAATTACTTTTGCACTACTGATCCTGCTGTGTATCCACCAATTGCGGTGCATGAAATACTTGGGTTACTTCACAAATATACCAAAGCTACTCTATAATCACGAAAGGCGGTGATTGAGTAAGGAACTCATATTGCGCCAACACGTTATTCGGCACAGAATGGGTAGGGTTTAAGGGGCAAGCCATGTCCGACGAAGCAACCCGCGGCGAGCGGCTGCAAATCATGCTCTCGCCCGAGGAATTGAAGGTATTGGACGATTTCCGCTTCAAGGTGCGAATGCCCAGCCGCGCTGCGGCGGTGCGCGAGCTGCTCAAGCGCGGCTTGGCCGCCGAGGGTTACGCGGTCGCGGCCTACGGCAGCAAATCCGCCGACTACGGCGTGATCGCGACGGCGGACGGCAAGGACGGAAAGGGGTCCGGTCGCAAATCGCTCGGCAAGTAGCCGCCGGCGCCTAGAATGCGCCCGGGAAGACGCCGCCGTCGATCAGCAGGTTCTGTCCCGTGATGTAGCCGGCATGCGCCGAGCACAGGAACGCGCAGGCCGCGCCGAACTCGTCGGCCTCGCCGAATCGCTTCGCCGGCACCGTCGCCATCCGCGCCTTGCTCGCCTGCTCGACCGTGATGCCCTGCTTCTTCGCCGTCGCCTCCATGTTCGTCATCAGGCGGTCGGTCGCGAACGTGCCCGGCAAAATGAAGTTGATCGTCACGTTGTTGGCGGCCACCTGGCGCGCAACGCCCGCGAGGAACGCCGTCAATCCGGCGCGCGCGCCGGATGACAGATCCAGCCCGGCGAGCGGCATCCTGACCGAACCCGACGTGATGTTGACGATGCGGCCGTATTTCTTCGCCTGCATCGGATCGATCACTTTCTGAATGAGTTCGACCGCCACGACCATGTTGGCGATGACGCCTTGAATCATTTTCTCGCGGTCGAGCTCGCGGAAATCGCGGAACGGCGGCCCCGCATTGTTGTTCACCAGGATATCCGGCTCGGGAATCGCGCCGAACAGCGCGGCCTGTCCTTCGGCGGTCGAGACATCCGCCACCACCGGAATGACCTTTGCGCCGGTCTGCTTCGCGATCTCGGCAGCCGTCCCTTCGGTCCGGCCCTTGTCGCGCCCGTTGACCACGACCTCGCAGCCGGCCTCCGCGAGCCTGAACGCGCAGGCGCGTCCCAACCCCCTGCTCGAGGCGCAGACGATGGCCTTGCGGCCGGCGATGCCGAGATCCATGGGGCAGGCTCCTTCCGATCGGACACGAAGCGCGCACCATAGTGGTCTCCGGTCATTGAGGGAACCGCATTGCGGTTTGCGTCCTTGCTCGCGGCACATCGCGGCAGTACGGTTCCGCCATGTCGGAAAAACCCGAAGCCATGGCCCCGACGGCGGCCGATGTCGACGCGGCCGCGCGCCGCATCGCGGGCGTCGCGCTGCGCACGCCGCTCATTTCCTCGCCGGTGCTTGACGCCGCGACCGGCGCGCGCGTGTTCCTCAAGGCCGAGACCTTGCAGCGCACCGGCTCGTTCAAGTTCCGCGGCGCCTACAACAAGCTTTCGTCGTTGCCGGCCGACCGGCGCGCGGGCGGCGTGGTCGCGTTCTCCTCGGGCAATCATGCGCAGGGCGTGGCCGCGGCCGCGAAGCTCCTCGACATGACTGCGACCATCGTGATGCCGTCGGATGCGCCGAAGCCGAAGCGCGACCGCACCGCGGCGCTCGGCGCCGAGGTCGTGCTCTACGATCGCGACAGGGAAGACCGCGAGGCGATCGCGCGCGAAATCGCGCAGAAGCGCGGCGCCACGCTGGTGCCGCCGTATGACGACCCGATGATCATCGCGGGCCAGGGCACGGCCGGACGCGAGATCATGGAGGATCTCGACGCGCTCGGCCTCAAGCCGGATGTCGTCGTGATCGGCGCCTCGGGCGGCGGGCTTGCAGCCGGCATCTCGCTCGCGGTCAAGGCGCGCGCGCCGGAGGCGAAAATCTACACCGCGGAGCCGGAAGGATTCGACGACACCGCGCGCTCGTTCCGGTCTGGCAAGCACGAGAAGAACGCGCGCATGAGCGGCACGATCTGCGATGCGCTGATGTCGAACACGCCGGGCAACATCACGTTCGCGATCAACCGCAAGCTGATCGGACAGGGCATCACGGCAAGCGACGAGGACGTCGCACGAGCGGTATCGTTTGCGTTCCGCGAGCTGAAGCTGGTGGTCGAGCCGGGCGGCGCGATCGGGCTCGCCGCGCTACTGGCGGGGCGGGTGGACGTGAAGGGCAAGGTCGTGGTCGCCGTGCTCTCGGGCGGCAATGTCGATCCGGAGCTGTTTCACCGACTGGTGGCGTGACGAACTCCGCCGTCATTCCGGGCTCGCGCCCATAGCGCGTCGCAGACGCGCGTAAACGCGCTGTTGGGCGCGCCCCGGAATGACGCCGAGCGCTAGGTAAACAGCGCGATCTTCTCTTCCGCGCTCAGCGCCATGAACGATTCGAGCGGATCATGGGCAGGCGCGGCGCGCGCCACGGGGCGCGGCACCTCGGCGGCGCCCGGTTCGGCTTCCGGTTCGCTGTCAGGCGCCTCGTCCTGGGCAATGGCGACGTCAGCCGCGGCCGGAGCATGGGCGGCATTTTCTTCTTCCGGCTGCAGCGGCGGCGAGAGCTGGTCCACGTGCGAGTTCGCCGCCGGGCCCATCACCATGTCGACGTCGGCCTGATCGAGCCCCTGCCCCGGTCTGGCGGGGCCGTTGAGCAGAGCCTTGCCGCTCTCCACCGCGCGCGTCTCCGCGGCTTCCGCCGCCATCGCGCCGTCGAGCCCCCAGATGCCGATCATCGCGTTGATGCGGTCTTCCAGGTAGCGCAGCACGCCGATCACCTTGCGCGTGCGCTGGCCGGTCAGGTCCTGGAACGAGCAGGCGGTGTAGACCTCGGTCGCCTTGGCATCGAGCAGGTCGCAGACAGCTCCGTCGATCCCCTGCTCGCGCAGCGTCCAGGCCATCTCCTGGATGTGCTCGGCACACGCCAATATCTCGGAGGTCGCGGCTTCGGTCGCCTGCACCACCGAGTCGAGCTCCTCGCTCGCCTCGCCGAACTTGCCTTGATGATCGGCATCGGGCTTGATCGCGGCGATCTCGGTTTTGGTGCGCGCAATCGCCTTCGACATCTCGACCAGATCGAAGCGGATGCGTTCGACCGGCTCGACTGAGCGCTCACCGCGCATCGCACCCTCGATGCGATCGAGCGCCTTGAGCAGCATCGTGGTGTCGGCATTGCGGTTGCGGCGCGCGAATTCGGCGAGGAACCAACGCCCGCGCGCAGTCTCCATCACCGCCCCTTCGATCGCCTCGTAGTCGGCGTCGCTCAGCGGGGCCGGAACCGGTAGGTTAGCCATTCTGCATGGATCCGTAGGGGATTCGCGAACAGAACCTTACCGCACGAATCGTCACGACCAGTTTAATGGCACACCCCACACCGGCAATCGTTAACGACTCGTTTGCGTGGCGGCTGGCGCTGGTATACGCGGCGTTTTTCGCGATCGCCGGCTGGCACCTGCCGCTGTTTCCGGTGTGGCTGAGCGCGCGCGGGCTCGACCCGGCCGCGATCGGCATCGTGCTGGCCGCGATGCAGGCCGTGCGGGTGGCGGCGACGCCTGCGGGCACCCGGATCGCGGACCGCTACGGCTCGCTGCGCGGCGCGATCGTGGTGACCGCGCTGGTGAGCCTCGCGGCGGTTGCGCTGCTCGCGGGCGCGCGCGGCTTTGCGTTCGTTTTGATTGCGGCAGTGGGGCTGGCGTTCGTCTCGGCCCCGGTATTGCCCCTGACGGATGCCTATGCGCTGAAGGGGCTCGCGCGGCGGGGGAGAAGCTATGGTCCGGTGCGCCTGTGGGGCTCCGTGGCATTCATCGCGGCGAACCTCACGGGCGGGTTGTTGCTGGATGTGCTGGCGCCAGGGCATCTCATCTGGGTGATCTGCGCGGGCAACTGCGCGCTCGCCCTGGCGGCGATGCTGCTGCTGCCCGAACCGCGCGAGCAGCCGGGCCCGCGCGCGGAGAAACCGGTCCACAGCCATCTGCGTCAACCGCTGTTTCTTGTCCTCGCCGCGGCCGGCAGCCTGATTCAGGCGAGCCACGCCGTCTATTACGGCTTCTCGACGCTCGATTGGAGCGCCAAGGGATTCGACGGCATGACCATCGGCGTGTTGTGGGCGCTTGGGGTCGCAGCCGAGATCGTGCTGTTCGCATTTGCCGGACGGCTTCCCGTGACCCGGCCGGTGACGCTGATGCTGGTGGGAGCCGCCGGTGCGATCGTCCGCTGGGTTCTGATGGTGTTCGACCCGCCGCTCGTGCTGCTCGCGCCGCTGCAGCTGCTGCACGCGCTCTCGTTCGGTGCGACGCATCTCGGCACGATGCAGTACTTGAGCCAGTCGGCGCCCGAGGGCAGCCGCGCCGCCGCACAGGGCGACATCGCGACCGCGAACAGTCTGATGATGGCGGCGGCCTCGGTGTTGGCGGGTGTTCTCTACGGCGCGAGCGGAAGCTTCGCGTACGGCGCCATGGCAGCGCTGGCGGCAGCCGGTGGGGGCTTTGCGCTGCTCGCCGCGCGCTCGATGCGCGCCGATGCCTCAGCCCCACAGGGCTGAGGTTGGCGGATACACAAGACTATCCTCATAGCGCAGCCCATTGTCGCGATCGCGCGCGAGCAGCAGCGGCCCGTCGAGATCGACCACGCGCGCGCGTTGCGCGACCAGCATCGCGGGCGCCATCGCGAGCGATGTCGCGACCATGCAGCCGACCATCAGCGAAAAGCCCAGCCGCTCCGCCTCCTGCGCCATGGCGAGCGCCTCGGTCAGTCCGCCGGTCTTGTCGAGCTTGATGTTCACGGCATCGTATCGACCCGCGAGCGATGCCAGCGAGGCGCGGTCATGCGCGCTCTCGTCGGCGCATACCGGAATCGGGCGTGCGATTTGCGCGAGCGGCGCGTCATCCCCGGCCGGCAGCGGTTGCTCGACCAGCGTGACACCGGCTGCAGCGCAGGCGGCGAGGTTTTCGGCGAGATTGTCGGCGTGCCATGACTCGTTGGCGTCGACGATCAGCTCCGCGTTGGGCGCGGCCGCGCGCACTGCGGCGATGCGCGGCGCATCTCCCTCGCCGCCGAGCTTCACCTTCAGCAGCTTGCGCCCGGCGGCCCGAGCGGCCGCCTCGGCCATAGCGGCCGGCGTGCCGAGCGAGATCGTGTAGGCCGTCACCAGTGCGCGCGGCGGCGGCAGCGCTGCGAGCGCATGCACCGGCTTGCCGCTCGCTTTCGCCGCAAGATCCCACAGCGCGCAATCGAGCGCGTTGCGCGCGGCGCCCGCCGGCATCGCGGTTTGCAAGGCTTCGCGCGACAGGCCGCCGGTCACTGGCGCGCGCATCGCCTCGAGCGCCGCAGTGACCCCCGCGACCGTCTCGCCGTAGCGCGCGTAGGGCACGCATTCGCCGCGGCCAATGCGCGTCCCGTCGTCAACCTCAGCGAGGACGACGCGGCTTTCCGTCTTCGCGCCGCGCGCGATCGTGAACGCGCCGGCGATCGGCCAGCATTCGGTGCGCACGGTGAGGGAAAGGCCCATGCGTGCCGCGATGCCAGAACCGCACGCAAACGACAAGCCGTCGGGCGCAATAAGCATGCCCCCGCGAAGGCGGGGGCGAAGCGCCTTGCGCCGGCCGGCGCGGAAAGGCGCAGTGCGCTTCGCTTGACTTGCGCCCTACACGTCTATTCGAAGCGCCCCGCCGCGTGCGCGAGCATGGTGTAGACCTTGCCGGTGTCGGAGGTGAGATAGCTGCGCGCGGTCGCCTGCCCGCGCTCGTCCTGCGACACCTCGTTCAAGAGCCGCTCGAACTCGCCGATATAGCGGTCGACCGTCGACTTGAACTCGCGGTCGCTGCGATAGCGGTTGCGGATCTCCTCGAAGGTCTTCTGCCCCTGCAAGGTGTAGAGCCGGCGCGTGAACACGTTGCGCTCGCCGCGCTTGTAGCGCTCCCACAATTCGGCTGCCGCGTCGTGATCGATCATCCGCGCGATATCGACCGAGAGGCTGTCGAGCGACTCCATTGCGCGGCGCGCCTGCCGGTTTTCCGGCGCAGGCTCGCCTTCATCGCGCGAGGCGCGTCCGAGCAGGTCGGAGAGCCAACCGCCGCGTCCGTCCGGAACCGGGGCCTGCGGCTCCGGCCGGCGCGGCGGCGGATTGCTGCGTCCGCCCGCGATCGTCTCACGTGGCGCCGGCTCCATCCTGGCGCGGCTGTCAGCCCGGCCGTTCGCCGCCATCGGCTCGGCGCGGCGCGCCGGCTGCTGCTGCTGCTCGCCGGTCGCGCCGCCATGGCGGGCGACGATGCGGTTGAGCTCGGCGAGCGCATCGATCTGCTCGACGATCACACGGCGCATCTGCGCCGCGCTCTCGGCGGTTTCCTGCGGCAGCTCGAGGATGCCCTTGCGCAGTTCGCCGCGCGTCGACTCCATCTCGCGCGACATCGCGGCGCTCATCTCGCGCATCTGGCGCACGATCTCGATGAAGCGCTCGCTGGTCTGGCGGAACAGCGCCGAAGTCTCCCCGGTGGCCTGCTCGTAGATCGAATGCAGCGCTTCGACCGTGCGCTTGCGCTCCTCGTCGCTGGTCTGGCGCACCAGCTCGTACTGGTTGGCGATCGCCTTGGTGCCTTCGGTCGAGGCTTCGGCAAGCACGCGCGCGATGTCGCGCGCGCGGCCCTCGGCGGCCTCGAACGTCTCGGCCAGCAGCGCGGAGAAACGCTTGAGCCGCTGGTCGAGGTCGCCGACCTTGCTGTCGACCTGGTTGACGACCGATTCCAGCGCCTCGCGCCGGTCGGTCAGCACGTCCTCGGTGCGCCGGTTGCTGGTGTCTATCTGCTCGGCGGCGGCAGCAAGCGCCTTGCCCTGCACGTCGAACTTCTCGGCCGCAACCGCCACGTCGCGCAGGATCGTGGCGGTGCCGGCCTGGAACGCCTTCATCTGCTCCTCGAAGCGGGCGCTCGATGCGCCCGAGCGTTCGCCGATGTCGTTCATGGTCGTGACGAATTCGGCCACGCGGCCGGACAGATTTGTCTCGATGGTACTGAGGTTCTGGGTTGCGCCGCCGAGCACCTCCTGCAGCAGCACGTTCGCCTCGCGCAGCCGCTCGAACAGCGCGGAGGTGTCGTTGCGCAGCATGCCGTGCGTTTCCATCATCTCGGTCACGGCGGCGGAAGCGGCCTTCTGCGAGCGCTCGATCGCGCCGCGCGCGGCGGTGTCGAGTTCGCCGACCGTGCGCGTGATCGAGGCGGTCGCCTTGCTGCTGGCGTCGTTGATCTGCCTGGCGATCTCTTCGCTATTCTGCGCCATCGATTTGGCGAAGGTCACGCCCTTCGCATCGATCGACTGCACCGCATTGTGGGTAATACGCTCGAGCTCGGTCGAGAATTTCTGACCCTGCGCGCCGAACGTGCTCAGGAACACGCCGGTCTTCTCGTCGAGCACGCGCTTGAGATCGGTGCCGCGCTGGTTGATGTTCGCGGTCAGCTCCTCGGCCTTCGCGGTGAACCCGCGCGCGACCTCGGCGCTGACGCCGAGCAGCGTGCGCTCCACCTCGCCGGCGTTCTGCTTCAGTGCAGCGGTGACGCCGGTCGCGACCGTGTTCAGCGCGCGCTCGGCTTCGCCGGCGCCGCGCTTGATCGCGCCGCTCGCCTCGGTCGAGGTGACGGTGATCTTGCGCGTTGCTTCCTCCGCGCTGGTGCGCAGCGCCTCCGAGGTCGTCGCCGCGAGCTGTCCGAGCGAGCGCTCGATCTCGCCTGCGTTCTGCTTCATCGCGGTGGTGACGCCGGTGGACACGGCCGTGAGCGTACGCTCGGCATCGAGCGCGCCGGTGCGGATCGCTTCCGTGGTCGTACCCGACAGGTTGCCCAGCGAATGCTCGGCGTCCTGCGCGCTGGAGCGGATCGCCTCGGTCGTGGTCGTGAGCAGATGATTGAGCGACTGCTCGATGCCCTGCGCACTGTCGCGGATCGCTTCGGAGACGGTCGTTGCCAGTCCGCCGAGGACGCCATGGATCTCGGTCGAGTCCTGCTTCAACTGCGCACTGACGCTGGACGATGCCGCCGCAAGTACGCGCTCCACGTCGCCGGCGTCCTGCTTCAAATGGTCCCGTATGGTGGATGAAGCGGTCGCGAGGGCGCGCTCGACATCCACGGACTCCTGCTTCAACAGCGCGCTGGCAGCCGACGAGGCCGTCGCGAGTGCGCGCTCGACATCCGTTGCATCCTGCTTCAATCCCGCGCTGACCGACGACGACGCGGTCAACAGCGTGCGTTCGACATCGGTCGCATCCTTGCGCAGGCCGGAGCTGATATTGCCGGACGCCATCGTCAGCTGGCGCTCGACATCGACCGCGTCCTGCTTCAGGCCGGCGCTGATGTCCGAGGACATCGCGGCGACCTCGCGGCGCAGGTCCTCGGTATCGGTGCGCAGCGTCGTGCTGACATTGGTGGAGGCCGCCGCCAGGGCACGTTCGACTTCGCCGGCCTCGCGCTTGAGCGCCGCGCTGACGATCTCGGACACCGTGGTAAGCGCGTGCTCGGCCTCGCTTGCGTCCTGCTTGAGTACGCCGGAGATCGTCGAGGAAACGGTGCTGAGCGCGCGCTCGACGTCGGTCGTATCCTGCCTCAGGGTGTTGCTGACGCGCGCCGACGCGGCGACAAGCGTGCGCTCGGCATCCTCGGCCTCCTGCTTCAAGGTGCCGGTGATCTTGATCGAGGCGCTAAGCAGCGTGCGCTCGGCCTCGTCCGCATTCTGCTTGAGGCCCGCGCTGATGTTGAGCGACACGGCGTTGAGCTGCTGCTCGACGCTGCCGGCATCCTGCCGCAGCGCCGAGGACACGCGCGAGGACACCGAGGTGAGCGTGCGCTCGACCTCCTCGGAGTCCTGGCGCATCGCGCCGCTCACGGCCGTGGAGGCAGCGGTCAGCACGCGCTCGATTTCGCCCGCGTCCTGCTTCATCGCGCCGGAGACGCCGGCGGAGGTTGCCGTAATCGTGCGCTCCGCGTCATGCGCGCTGGCCCGGATCGCCTCGACGGTCGAGGCGGCGAGCTGCCCGAGCGAGCGCTCCGCCTCGCCCGCATTGCTGCGGATCGACTGGCTGAGCTGCTCCATGCGCGAGACGATCGCATTGCCGACCGACTGGCCGCGCACTTCGATCTGTGACGCCACGGTCTCGACCCGGCCGACCAGAAGTTCCTGGAAGCGGGTGATGCGCGCATCGAGCGTGTTGGCGATCTCAAGCGAGCGAGCGCCGAGCGTCTTGTCGATCTCGTCGGCCTTGGAATGCAGCGCGTCGGCGAGCGCCGTGCTGCGCGAGTTGATCGTGCCGCTCGCCTCGTCGATGCGCCTCTCCAGCGCGCCGACCACTTCCTTGCCGCCGTCGGCGAGCGACTTCGCGATCTCCATCACGCGCGCGCCGAGCGCCTCGTTGAGCGAGTGGACGCGCCCGTCGAGCGCCTCGCCGAGACGCGCGATGCGTTCGTCCATGACGGTCGCGGCTTCGCTCGTGCGCGCGCCGACGCGGCTGTCGAAACTGTCGACATGCGTGCGCATCGCCTCGGTGACCTCCTCGGTGCGCTGGCTCAAGCGCTCGACCAGCTCGCCACCGTAAACCTTCACGGTACGGTCGAATTCGCCGAGGTGCTGCGTGATCAGCCCGCCCAGCGACTGGGAGTCGCGCGTGATCTTCTCGGCGAGCTCGGCGCCGCCGTGGGTGAACATCTCCTCGAACGATTGCAGGCGCGAGGCGAGCAGCTCGCGCACGCTGTCGCCCTTGGCATTGATGGTGCTCTCGAGCTGCTCGGCCGCCTCGCGGAACGTATCCGAGACCTTGCCGCCGCGCGTGAGAATGGTCTCGGTGATGCGCGCACCGGTCTCTTCCAGCTTGCCGACGACGTCGCCGCCGCGCAGCGTGAGGTCGAGCACGAGCGACTCGCCGGTCGCCTTGAGCGTGTTGTTGACGTCGTCGGCGCGGGTAGCGATCG
>VBAH01000051.1 GCA_005884685.1 Alphaproteobacteria bacterium | reverse complement strand
GGCACCTTCAACGGCGCGATCATCGGGGCGGCCGCCTTCCTGCTCACCGAGGAATGGCTGTCAGGCATCACCGAGCACTGGAAGGTGATCTTCGGGCCGCTGCTCGTGTTCGTCGCCGTATTCGCGCGCGGCGGATTGATCGGCGTCGCCGAGAAGCTGCGGAGGATGCTCCGTGGCTGAACCCGTGCTGCGCATCGAGAACCTTGCCAAGAACTTCGGCGGCCTGCGCGTCACCGACGACGTGACGCTCGATGTGATGCCGGGCGAGTTGCACGCGATCATCGGACCGAACGGCGCCGGCAAGACCACGCTGATCAACCAGATCTCCGGATTGCTCGCGCCCGATGCCGGGCGCATCGTGTTCGCGGGCGAAGACGTGACCGGCATGGCGGTCGACCGGCGCGCGCAACGCGGCCTTGCCCGCTCGTTCCAGATTACCTCGATCCTGCCGCGCTTTTCCGTGCTGGAGAACGTCGCGCTCGCCGTGCAGGCGCGCAGCGGCACCAGCTTCCGGTTTTTCGGCAACGCCGCCGAAGACGGCGCGTTGAATGCACCCGCGCTGGCTGCACTCGGACAGGTCGGCCTCGCGGAACGCGCGGGCGCCTTGGCCGGCGAGCTCTCGCATGGCGAGAAGCGCGCACTCGAATTGGCGATCGCGCTCGCGATGGAGCCGAAGCTGTTGCTGCTCGATGAGCCGATGGCGGGCACCGGCCACGATGAGGCCAAGCGGCTGGTCGCCGTGCTGCGCTCGCTGAAGGGCCGCTTCCCGATGGTGCTGGTCGAGCACGACATGACCGCGGTGTTCGCGCTCGCAGACCGCATCTCCGTGCTGATCTACGGCCGCATACTCGCGAGCGGCGCGCCAGCGCAGGTGCGCGCCGACCGCCAAGTCGTCACCGCCTATCTCGGCGAGGAGATGGCGTGATGCTCGCTCTCTCCCTGTCATCGTCCGCGCAGGCGGACGATCCAGTAAACACCGGCGGAGAGTTTCTGCGTGGTCGGTGTTTACTGGATGCCCCGCCTTCGCGGGGCATGACACGCTCCTCGATAGGGGTGCCATGCTGACCGTCGAAAAACTCGCCGCCGGCTACGGCCCCGCGCAGGTGCTGTTCGACGTAACCTTTTCCGTCGGTGCAGGCGAGGTCGTGACCCTGCTCGGCCGCAACGGCATGGGCAAGACCACGACCATCCGCACGCTGATGGGCCTGTTGCCCGCGCGCGGCGGCGATGTGCGGTTCGACGGTGAGATATTGCTCGGGCGGCCGCCCTATCGCATCGCGCAGCGCGGCCTTGGGCTCGTGCCCGAAGGGCGGCAGGTGTTTCCGACGCTGTCGGTCGAGGAGAATCTCGTTGCAACCGCTGCGACGCGTCATGGCAGCGCCTGGAGCTTGCCGCGCGTCTACGAATTCTTGCCGCGCCTCGCCGAGCGGCGCGGCAACATGGGCAATCAGCTCTCCGGCGGCGAACAGCAGATGCTGGCGATCGGCCGCGCGCTGATGACCAACCCGAAACTGCTCATTCTGGACGAAGCGACCGAAGGACTCGCGCCGCTGATCCGCGCCGAAATCTGGGCGTGCCTCGCGCGTCTGAAAGAAGAAGGCCAGGCGATCCTGCTGGTCGACAAGCACCTCGACGCCCTGACCAGGATTGCGGATCGTCATGTCGTGATCGAGAAAGGGCACGTGGTTTGGGCCGGCACCTCGGCGGCACTCGCCGCGGATGCCAGCATCAGGACGCGCTACTTGCAGGTCTGATCAGAGCGGCGGACGGGGTGTCTGCGCTTCACCGTTCCAGTGCTCCGGCTTGACCTGCCGCTCGGCCGCGAGCCGGCCGATCTCGTAGGCGAGCGGAATGCTGTCCGGATTGTCCATTTCGCGAACGCGTGCCAGATCCTTCTCGCTCAGCGTCACCCCGAGATGCTCCGTGAGCCAAACAGATTCAAGCCGCACGTCGTAGCGCAGGAAGCGAAACAAGGGCCCGGCCGGAAACAGGTCGTGCATGAGATCCTGCATCTCGGAATTGACCAGCCACGGCGTCGGGCTCTCGCCGAACCATTGCATCAATGCGAGCGCGAGACCCTGGGAGTCGTCCATGACGGTCTTCAGCGCGTGCAGCGCGACGGTGATGTTCTGCATTCGTCCGAGCGCGGCGCGATCGAGCCGCTGGCGATAGCCGCCGGTGCCGATCGAGACGATCGTGAGCTTGTCGCGTCCCGTCTCCCAGCAGAGTCCATACGGCTTCAACTGGGTCATCATGAACAGCGCAAGCGCCGGGTTGTTGTGCGGCGACACGCCGCCATCGATGAACAGACCGTGCGCTTTCTCCAGGATCGGAATGGACTCCGGCTCGAAGTAGGTCGGGGCCGCGGTGCTGGCGCGCAAGAGATTGGTCAGTTTGTACTCGCGGTTTCCGATGAAGTTGCCGTCGCGCGGCGTCTCCCAATAGGGTGCGCGTGGATTGTTCGCCACGATCCAGAGGCTCGCGGTATCGACGCGCTTCGCCACGATGCCGAGCCCGGTGCGCAGCGCGGGCGAGTCGAGCGTCTGGTCGCCGACAATGGCTTCGATCTCGCGCCGCAGGCCCGCCACATCGAATTTCGGCTGCAGGAAGGGGATGCGAAACCGCGAGCGGCGGAACGCATGCGGCGCGAGCTGGTGATAGATGTCCTTCAACTCGCGGGTCGATTTTCCGAGTGCCAGGCCGGTTGCGATGATTGCGCCGGTCGACGTGCCGCCGGCCAGATCGAACCAGTCGCCGAGCCGGGCATCCACGCCCGCCTGCGCGCTCAGAAGAGCTTCGATCCGCTCCAGGAATGCAACCGAGATGACGCCGCGCACGCCGCCGCCATCGAGCGACAGCAGCCGCTTGGGACCGGCCCCGAACAGGTGCCGGTCGCGCGCCGTATGGTCCCCAGCCATGTGGGAGAGTGTAACTACTCCGCGGCCTGCTTCCAGCCGGGCGTCGCGTGGCCCTTCGGCTTGGCCTTGCGCCTGAGCTCGGTAAGGTCTGCGCGATCGCGCACCGAGTCGCGGAAGATCTGGTCGCGGCCGGCGAGATACTGCGGCGGGCAATGGATGTCGGTTGCGCCATACCAGGCCGCCGCCTTCATGGTGAAGAACGGGTCGACCAGATGCGGCCGCGCGAGCGCGACGAGATCCGCGCGGCCCGCCGCCACGATCGTGTTGACCTGATCGGCCGAGGTGATCGCACCGACGCACATCGTGGCGAGGCCGGCCTCGTTGCGGACCTGATCGGCGAATGGCGTCTGGAACATGCGGCCATACACCGGCTCGGCGTCCGGCGTGGTCTGGCCGGTGGATACGTCGATCAGGTCGCAGCCGGCTTGCGCGAACGCGCGCGCGACCGCAACGGCATCGTCGCCGGAGAGGCCGCCCTCCTCCCAGTCGGTTGCCGAGATGCGTACCGACATCGGTTTCTGGTCGGGCCAGACTTGGCGCAGCGCGCGGAAGACTTCGAGGGGAAAGCGCAACCTGTTCTCCAGCGGGCCGCCGTATCCGTCGGTGCGCTTGTTCGTCAGCGGCGAGATGAAGCTTGCGAGCAGATAGCCGTGCGCGCAATGCAGCTCGAGCATGTCGAAGCCGGCGCGATGGCCCCGCTCGGCCGCCTGCACGAAATCGGAGACAACTTTGTCCATGTCGGCGCGGGTCATTTCGCGCGGGACCTGGCTGTGGGGGTAGTAAGGAATCGGCGAGGCCGAGAGCACCGGCCATCCACCCTCGGAAAGCGGCTGGTCCATGCCCTCCCACATCAGCTTGGTGGCGCCCTTGCGCCCTGCGTGGCCGAGCTGGAGGCAGAATTTCGCGGTCGAGTTGGTGTGCACGAAATCGACGATGCGCCGGTAGGCCGCCTCCTGCGCGTCGTTGTAAAGGCCGGTGCAGCCGAGCGTGATGCGCGCATCGGCCGACACGCAGACCATTTCGGTGAAGACCAGCCCGGCGCCGCCGGTCGCGCGGCTCCCAAGATGCACCAGATGCCAATCTGTCGGCATGCCGTCGATCGCCGAATACTGGTCCATGGGCGAGACGACCACGCGATTGTTCAACGTCATGCCGCGCAGCCGGAACGGCTGAAACATCGGCACAACGGGCTTCACCAGATCGACATCGAAGCCTTGGCCGCGTACGTCGCGCGCCACCACCTTGTCGACCTCGGCGACGAAGTCAGGCGCGCGTAGCGCGAGATTGTCGTAGGTGATCGCCTTCGAGCGCGTCATCAGGCCGAACGCAAAGCGCGTCGGGTCCATGTCCCAGAAGCGCCGTACGTGCTCGAACCAGACGAGCGATACGTCGGCCGAATGCTGGGTCTTCTCGACCTCGAGCCGCCGCGCGGTCTCGTAATGCGCGAGCGCGCGCTTGACGTGCAATTTTGTTTCCGCAGGCTGCGCAGACTTGCCTGCGATGCCGCCGGTCGCACGGAACGCCTCGTAAAGCGCGATCGCGTCCTCCATCGCCAGCTTGGTGCCGGAGCCGATCGAGAAATGCGCGGTCGCCTTGGCGTCGCCGATCAGCACGATGTTGTCGTGCGTCCAGCTTTCGCAGCGGATGGTCGGGAAGTTGCGCCAGAGCGAGCGATTGACGATGAGCTTGTGGCCGGCGAGTTCCTTGGCGAACACGCCTTCGAGGAATCTCGCCGACTGCGCCTCGTCGAGCCTGTCGAGCCCGGCGCGTGCGAACGTCTCCGGGTCGGTCTCCATCACCCAGGTCGATTGGCCGGGCTCGTACTGATAGCAGTGGGCGATGAAGATGCCGTGCTGGGTCTCGCGGAAGAAGAACGTGAAGGCATCGAACGGCCGGGTCGAGCCCATCCAGGCGAACTTGTTCGGGCGCAAATCGACGCCGGGTTTGAACGCATCGGCATGGCGGGCGCGGATGCGCGAGTTGATGCCGTCGGCCGCGACGATCAGGTCGGCATCGCTCGCGGCGCCTGGATCGTATTCGGCCTGGAATTCCAGTTCGACGCCGAGCGCGCGGGCGCGCTCCTGTAAGAGCCGCAGCAAAGTGACGCGCGCGCAGCCGCAGAAGCCGTTGCCGCCGACACGATGCAGCGCGCCCTTGTGGTGGATCTCGATGTCGTCCCAATAGGCGAAGTTCGCGGTGATCGCCCGGTAGCTTTCGAGGTCGTATTTCTCGAACGTCTCGAGCGTCTCGTCGGAGAACACGACGCCGAAGCCGAATGTGTCGTCCGGCCGGTTGCGCTCGAAGACCGTGAGGCGCATCGCGGGCCAGGCCTTCTTCGCCAGAATCGCGAAGTAGAGACCGGCGGGGCCGCCGCCAATGACATCGACTTTCATGAGGTTTCTCCGACCTCGACGCCGAATTACTTTAAGCTTAAAATAATTTCGGTGCAAGCGTCGTACGGTGCTTGAAGCCTAGAAATTTGAAGCTTAAAGTAATTTGCCCCGCTGGAGTCGGGGCCGCAGAGGTCGGTAATGGCCATCCTCGAGGGGCGGCATGCTCTGGTTACGGGCGGCGGGCGCGGCATCGGCCGGGCCATCGCGGCCTCGCTGTCGGACGCAGGCGCGGCCGTCACGGTGTTGGGACGGCAGGAAGTCGCGCTGAAGGATGCGGTGAGGGCCGGACACGCCAAGGGCTATGCGCTCGCGGACGTGACCGACGAACGCGCGCTCGACACGGCCGTGAAGCTGGCGGCCGCCGAGCGTGGGCCAATCGACATCCTGATCGCGAATGCCGGCACGGGCGAAAGCACGCCGTTCCTGAAGGCGGACGCTGCGCAGTTTCGCCGCATGTTCGACCTCAACGTGATGGGCGTGGTGCATGCCACCCGCGCCGTGTTGGGCGACATGGTCAAGCGCGGCTTCGGCCGAATCGTGGTGAATTCATCCGTCGCCGGGCTGAAGGGCTACGCCTACGTCACGGCCTACTGCGCGGCGAAACACGCCGCCATCGGGTTCGTGCGCGCACTCGCGCAGGAAACGGTGACGAGCGGCGTCACGGTGAATGCCGTGTGTCCCGGGTACACCGACACCGATCTGGTCGGCGCCGCGATCGACTTCGTCACAGCCAAGACCGGGCGAACCGAAGAGCAGGCTGTCGCCGACATGCTGAAAGACAAGCCGATCGGCCGTCTGATCATGCCCGAGGAGGTGGCGGCCGCGGTGCTGTTCCTGTGCTCCCCCGGCGCAAGCGCAATCACCGGCACGACGCTGACCGTCGCGGGCGGAGAAATTTGATGGACGAGCGCACAACCATCCCACTCGATGCCGAAACCAAGGTCGCCGAGCGCCCGGCCGATCATGAGGCGGAGCTGCGGCTGTGGCTGCGCCTGCTCACCTGCACGACGCTGATCGAGGGTGAGGTGCGCCGCCGGCTGCGCGACGAGTTCGACGTCACGCTGCCGCGTTTCGACCTGATGGCGCAGCTGGACAAGGCGCCGAACGGCATGACGCTCGGCGAGCTGTCGCAGCGCATGATGGTCTCGAACGGCAACGTGACGGGCTTGGCCGAACGGCTGGTCGAGCAGGGCCTGCTCGACCGCCGCGCCTCCGCCAACGACCGTCGCGCGCAAATCGTCAGCCTCACGGCCGAGGGCCGCCGCGCGTTCCGCACGATGGCGCGCACGCACGAGGAGTGGATCGCAGAGCTTTTCGCCGGGCTGGCGGCGGGCGAGATCGAGACGCTGATGAGCCTGCTGGGCAAAGCCAAGACATCCGCGCGCCGAGCGGTGAGCGGGAGCGCCGAATGATCGCGAACCCGGTCACGCTGCCGCTCTCGGGCTACAAGGCGCAGCACGTGCGCCTGACCGTCGAGGGCAAAGTCGCAACACTCACGCTCAATCGGCCGGACAAGAAGAACCCCCTCACCTTCGAAAGCTACGCCGAGATCGCCAACATCTTTCGCGCCGCCGCGAAGGACAAAGCCGTGAAGGCCTTCGTCATCACCGGCGAAGGCGGCAACTTCTGCTCCGGCGGAGACGTGTTCGAAATCATCGGCCCGCTGGTCGAAATGGATACCGCGGGCCTGCTCGAATTCACCCGCATGACCGGCGAGGCCGTGAAGGCGATGCGCCAATGCCCGCAGCCGATCGTGGCGGCGATCGACGGCGTGTGCGCGGGCGCAGGCGCGATCCTCGCGATGGCCTCCGATATGCGCCTCGGAACCGCGAAGGCCAAGGTCGCGTTCCTGTTCAATCGTGTGGGCCTCGCCGGCTGCGACATGGGCGCCTGCGCGATCCTGCCGCGCATCGTCGGGCAGGGCCGCGCGTCCGAGTTGCTTTACACGGGCCGCGTGATGAACGGCGAGGAAGCGGAACGCTGGGGCTTCTTCAATCGCGTCGTCGCCGCCGAAGTGGTGCTCGCCGAGGCGACCGAGCTTGCCACGGAACTGGCCGACGGCCCGACATTCGCGCATGGCATGACCAAGCGCATGCTGGAAATGGAATGGGCGATGTCGGTCGAGCAGGCGATCGAGGCCGAAGCCGTCGCCCAGGCGTTGTGCATGGAAACCGAAGACTTCGCGCGCGCCTACCGGGCGTTCGCCGCAAAGCAGAAGCCGGTGTTCGAGGGCAACTAGATGTCGGAGCACGCTCAGGTCTCTCCATACCTCCCCTTGAAAAGGGGAGGTCGGCGACCGCAGGTCGCCGGGTGGGGATCAGCGCAAGCCATGACCCCCACCCGACGTGCGGAGCCTAGCCCGGACATGATCCGGGCCACGTCGACCCTCGGGTCAAGCCCGAGGGCATACCTCCCCCTTTCAGGGGGAGGTGGAGCGCGCGGAGAGTCCGATGCCACTCTCTGAAACGCTCACTTGGCCGTTCTTCGAGGAGCACCATCGCGGCTTCGCGGACGCGCTCGCGCGCTGGGCGGACGCGACCCTGCCTGGCCTGGGGCATGACGGCGTGGACGAAGCCTGCCGCGCGCGCGTCGCAGCGCTCGGCAAGGCAGGATTTCTCAAAGCGTGCGTACCAGCCGAATTCGGCGGACTGCACGAAAAGCTCGACGTGCGCACGCTCTGCATCGCGCGCGAGACCTTGGCGTTCCGCGACGGACTCGCCGACTTCGCGCTTGCCATGCAGGGGCTCGGCACCGGTGCGATCTCGCTCTATGGCACACCCGAGCTGAGGCAGAAGTACCTGCCGCCGGTCCGCGACGGCAAGGCCATCGCGGCCTTTGCGCTGTCCGAGCCGGAGGCCGGCTCGGATGTCGCCGCCATGGCAACCACGGCGACGCCGGACGGCAACGCGCATGTGCGCATCGATGGTGTGAAAACCTGGATCTCCAACGGCGGCATCGCTGACCACTATGTGGTGTTCGCCCGCACCGGCGAAGCGCCGGGCGCGAAGGGATTGTCGGCCTTCATGGTCGACGCCGACACGCCGGGGCTGACGATCGCAGAACGCATCGACGTGATCGCGCCGCATCCCCTCGCCACGCTGAAGTTTGACGGCTGCCGGGTCCCGCTCACCAGCCGCCTCGGCGCGCCGGGCGAAGGCTTCAAGGTCGCGATGGCGACGCTCGATATCTTCCGCGCGACCGTCGGCGCGGCGGCGCTCGGTTTTGCGCGGCGCGCGCTGCACCAAACCGTCGAGCATGCCGCAACACGAAACCTGTTCGGGGCGCCGCTTGGCGAGTTGCAGATGACGCAGGCCGCGATCGCCGACAGCGCGACCGAGGTCGACGCCGCGGCGCTGCTGGTCTATCGCGCGGCGTGGGTAAAGGACAAAGGCGCCGCACGGGTCACACGCGAAGCCGCGATGGCGAAGATGTTCGCGACCGAAGCCGCGCAGCGCGTGATCGACCGCGCCGTCCAGTTGCACGGCGGGCGCGGCGTCACCAAGGGCGAAAAGGTCGAGGAGCTCTATCGCGAGATCCGTGCACTGCGCATCTACGAGGGTGCAACCGAGGTACAGAAGATCGTCATTGCGCGCGAGGCGCTGCGCAACCGCGCGGCGCGCCCGGCGCTGGCGGCGGAATGATGGAGAAGTCGATGAATCCATCGGGGCATGTCGACACCTTCGCGCGGGACAATCTGCCGCCGCGCGACGAGTGGCCGGAGTTCAGGTTCACCCTGCCGGAGTTGCAGTATCCGGAGCGGCTCAACTGCGTGACGGAATTCGTGGACAAATGGGTCGCGTCCGGCGAAGGCGACCGCATCGCCGTCATCTCGCCCACCGAAACGTGGACCTACGCGCAGCTTGCCGAGCGCATCAATCGGATCGCCAATGTCCTGACACGCGACCTTGGACTTGTCCCAGGCAATCGCGTGCTCCTGCGCGCGCCGAACAGTGCGATGGCGATCGCCGCCTATCTGGCGGTGATCAAGGCGGGCGGCGTCACGGTTGCCACCATGCCGCTGCTGCGCGCCAAGGAGTTGGCGTATGCGGTGAGCAAGGCAAAGATCGAGCTCGCGCTATGCGACGCGCGGCTTTCCGACGAGATGGATAAGACCAGGCCGCTCGCGCGCGAGCTACAGCGCGTTGTGTACTGGAATAATGGCGAGCTCGAAGCACTCATGGCAAAGCCGGGCTACGAGCATTTCACGGCCTGCGACACCGCGAGCGACGACGTCTGCCTGATCGCGTTCACCTCCGGCACCACGGGCGAGCCGAAAGGCACGATGCATTTCCAGCGCGACATGCTGGCGAGCTGCGACAGCTATTCGAAATATGTGCTGCAGCCGGATCGCGACGATCGCTTCATCAGTTCGGCTCCGCTCGCCTTCACCTTCGGCCTCGGCGGGCACGTGCTGTTCCCGTTCCGGATCGGCGCGGCCTCGATTCAGCTTGAATCGGCGCCGCCTGACGTGCTGCTGCCGGCGATCGCAAGATATAACGCCACGATCTGCTTCACGGCGCCGACCGCCTATCGGGCGATGTTGCCGAAGCTCGCCGAGCATGACATCTCGTCGCTGCGCAAATGCGTCTCCGCCGGCGAGATGCTGCCCAAGGCGACGTTCGACGCATGGCACAAGGCCACCGGCCTGAAGATTCTCGATGGCATCGGCGCGACCGAGATGATGCACATTTTCATCGGCGCGCCCGAAAGCGGAATCCGCGCCGGATCGACCGGCAAGGCCGTGCCCGGCTATGAGGCCAAGGTGATAGACGATGACGGCCGCGACTGCCCGCCCGGCACCGTCGGCTATCTGGCAGTGCGTGGCCCGACCGGGTGCCGTTATCTCGCCGACGCGCGCCAGCAGAAGTACGTGCAGCACGGCTGGAACGTCACCGGCGACACCTACCTGACCGACGAGGACGGATACTTCTGGTACCAGGCGCGCTCCGACGACATGATCATCTCGGCCGGCTACAACATCGCGGGGCCCGAGGTGGAATCCGCGCTGCTGCTGCATCCGGCGGTCGCCGAATGCGGCGTGGTTGGTGTGCCGGACGAAGAGCGCGGGCAGATCGTCAAGGCCTATGTGGTGTTGCGCCCCGGCTACAACGGCGACGCCGCGACGACGCGCACGCTGCAGGATTACGTCAAGGCGAGCATCGCGCCTTACAAGTATCCGCGCGCCGTCGAATTCGTAACCGAATTGCCGAAGACACAGACCGGCAAGCTGCAACGGTTTGAATTGCGCCGCCTTGCGGCCGAACAAGTCTCGCGAAAACTCGCCTCTTAAGGGTAGGCCGGGATCACCACCATGGCACGGAAACCAACACTGTTCGTCAAGCCGCCCGAAGACGATGAACTGCCGCGCACGCTGCTGCCGCAAGGCTGGCCGCGTCCACAGGGCTACGCCAACGGCATGACGGCGAAAGGCCGCATCGTGATCACCGGCGGCATTGTCGGCTGGGACGTGATGGGCAACTTCTCCGAGACGTTCGCCGGTCAGGCGCGGCAGACGTTTTCGAATATTCTGAAGATCCTCGGCGAGGGCGGCGCGGGACCGGAACATCTCGTACGCCTGACCTGGTATGTGACCGATCTCGCCGAGTACCGGGCAAGCCTCAGGGATCTCGGCCGCGCCTACCGCGCGACGATCGGCCCATACTATCCGGCGATGGCGGTCGTGCAGGTCGCCGGCCTCGTCGAGAAGGCCGCCAAGATCGAGATCGAGGCGACGGCGGTCGTCCCCGAATAGCCTCGTCTTTCCCGCTGTGAAAGGGAGCCATAGCCCCCATTGATGTTGCTCGACCGCGCGCTATGACTGGAGGCCAACCGGAGGTGGCCTGCGTGGACCAGACGACCGACAAGCATCCTCATTTCGAGCCGCGCGTCGAGGACGACGCGCTGGTGCGCGGGCGCGGCCGCTTCGTGGAAGACGCGCCGCAGCCGAACCAGGCACATGGCGTGTTCGTGCGCTCTCCGCATGCGCACGCGCGCATCCGCTCGATCGACTTGGAGACCGCGCGCACGGCGCCCGGGGTCATTGCGATCCTGACGCACAAGGAGATGGACGCCGCGGGCGTCGGCTCGACATCGGTCAATCCGCCTTTGGTCGGGCGCGGCGGCAAAAAGCTGGTGATGCCGTTCCGTCCCGCGCTGGCACGCGACCGCGTGAGGTACGCGGGCGAGGCGGTCGCGCTGCTCGTCGCCGGAACACAGGCGCAGGCGCAGGACGCCGCCGAGCTGGTCACGGTCCAGTATGAAGAGCTCCCCGCCATCGCGGACTTGCGCGCCGCGATGGCCGCGGCCGCGCCGCAACTTCATCCCGAAGCGCCTGGCAACGTTGCGCTCGACTGGCCCGGTCCGGTGCCCAACGATGAAGCCACGCTGCGCGCGATCGAGAAGGCGTTCGGGCAGGCCGCCCATGTGGCGAAAGTCTCGGTGCGCAACCAGCGCCTCATCGTCGCCAGCATGGAGCCGCGCGGCGCACAGGCGCACTACGACGCCGCGAAAGATTCCTACACGCTGCGCTGCTGCTCGCAGGGCGCCTATCCGCAGCGCGAGCAGCTCATCGCCATGATGGGGCTGACGCGGGAAAAGGTGCGCGTCATCACCGAGGACGTGGGCGGCGCTTTCGGCGTGAAGACGCTCGCGTATCCGGAATATCCCGCGCTGATGGTTGCTGCCAAGCTGACCGGCCGCCCGGTCGCCTGGATGTCGACCCGCTCGGAAGCGTTCCTCAGCGATCAGCACGCGCGCGACACGATCACCGACATGGAGCTTGCGCTCGACGAGAAGGGCAGGTTCCTGGCGTTGCGTGTACGGCACCTCGCCGCCATGGGCGCCTACATCGGCATTCCCGGCGCCAACATCCAGACCAACAACTTCGCGCGTTGCCTGCCCGGCATGTACGCGATTCGCCTGATCGACGTCGGCGTGCAGTGCGTATTCACCAACACGGTCCCGACCGGTCCCTATCGCGGTGCCGGCCGGCCGGAAGCGAACTATGCACTGGAGCGGCTGGTGGAAGAGGCCGCGCGGGTCACCGGCATCGACCCGGTCCGGCTGCGGCGGCGCAATCTTATTCCGCGCAAATCGATTCCCTACAAGACGGCGGTCGGCACGACGTACGACTCAGGCGACTTCGCGCCGATCCTCGAGAAGGCTCTCGCGCTGTCGCACTATGCCGAGTTCAAGAAGCGCCGCCGCGAGTCGTATCGGCGCGGCAAGCTGCGCGGCATCGGCGTGTCGTGCTTTCTCGAGCATGCCGGCGCGCTGCCGACGGAAAGCGCGGCGCTGCTTTTCCCCGGCGGAGACAGACTCGTGCTCGGCATCGGGGTGCAGAATACCGGACAGGGTCACGCCACGGTGTTTCCCCGCCTCATCGCCGGCAGGCTCGGAATTCCGGCGGCGCAGATCGAGCATCGGCATGGCGACACGAATTTGGACCTGAAAGGCAACCCTTCCGTCGGCTCGCGCTCCACCATGACGGCCGGGAGCGCGCTCTATCGAGCGACGGACCTGATGCTGGAGAAGGCGAAGCCGATCGCCGCCGGAATGCTGGAAGCGGCGGACGCCGATGTGGCATATCGGGCGGGTTATTTCGAAGTGGTCGGCACCGACCGGCGCATCTCGCTGTTCGCGGTTGCGGAGCGCGCGCAGGCGAGCGGCGACACGCTCGACACAAAAGCCACCGTCGACACGCCGCAGACGTTCCCGAACGGCTGCCATGTCGCCGAGGTCGAGATCGATCCGGATACCGGCATCACGGAGATTGTCGCTTATGCCGCTGTCGATGATGCCGGTGTGGTGCTCGACCATACGCTTGCGGAGGGCCAGCTTGTCGGCGCGCTCGCACAGGGCATCGGGCAGGCGCTGATGGAAAACGCCGTGTACGACGAGGACAACGGCCAGCTCATCGCCGGCACGTTCATGGACTATGCGATGCCGCGCGCGATGGACATGCCGCCGATCGTCGATGCCGGGCATAATGTGCCCGCGACCACCAATCCGCTCGGCGTGAAGGGCTTGGGCGAAGCCGGCACCACCGGGTCCCTCGCCGCGATCATGGATGCGATTGCCAACGCAATTCCCGACGGTCGCGGCGTCAACATCGACATGCCGGCGACGCCGGCGAAGATCTGGCGCGCCTGTCACCCGGAAGGATGAGGATCAAGCCGCGCTGCGCTCCACGCGCACGATCGCGGGCAACTCGGCGATTTCATCTGCGACCTCGATCGGCGCGACCTCGACGCGATTGCGCCCGCGCGCCTTCGCGAGATAAAGCGCCTGGTCGGCGAGCGTGATCAGCTTGGCGAGATCCTGGCGCGGATCGACGATTACCGACACGCCGATACTCGCCGTCGCATGGATCATCTCGCCGTCGACCATGGCCGCCGCGGCCGCAAAAGCCCGGCGCAGGCGATCCGCCACCAGATAGGCGTTATCCATGCCGGCATCGGCCAGCACCACGGTGAATTCCTCGCCGCCGAGCCGCCCGACAAGATCGGCCTGGCGCAAACCCGCGCGCGTGGTTTTGGCAAAGATCTGCAGGACCTTGTCGCCCACCGCGTGGCCGAAGCGGTCGTTGATCGACTTGAAATGGTCGAGATCGATCAGCAACACGGCGATCGGACGGTCGCGGGCGACCTGCTGCTGCAATAGTGTCTCGGCATCCTGCAGAAACGCGCGGCGATTGAGAAGGCCCGTGAGCGGGTCGGTCATCGCGGCGGTCTTGTGGCGCAATTCGGTGCGCTCCTTCGACATCGCGAGCAGGATGAAGGCGGTCGCGATCGTCATCAGGAAGGCTTCGAGGCTGAGCACGCTCAGCCACGCGCTCGACAGGATGGTGTCGGCATCCTTCCCGTGCAGCAGCGCGTTGAGCGGTGTGCGCAACAGGAACATTGCGCCGTCCGTGAAGAACAACACGATCGCCGGCCAGCGCGACACGAGGGGCTCGCGACGCGCGCGCCAGAATTCATAGGCCGTGAGCCAGGTGTAGGTCGCGATGATCAGCGCGGAGAGTTGGCCGCGGACTTCCGAGCCTGCTTCGAAGCCGGGCCACTGCGAGGCGAGCAGCCAGACGCCGGCGCCGGCGATCAGCGAGCCCGGCAGCGCGTCGCGGCCGTTGAACACGCGCGCGCCGTTCCAGGTCACGCCGAATGAAGAGAACAACAGCACATTGGGCAGGTCGATCGAGAGGAGATCGGGCACCGAGCCGTAGAGGCCGTAGAGCATCACCGAAACCGCGCGCAACAGATGCGCGGAGGCCCACCAGGCGACGGCGTGCACGCGGGTACTCTGCACCCACACCAGCAGCAGCAGCAGCCCGAGAATGGCCTCGACGTCGATGGTGAGCAGGAACAGTGTGTTGACTTCGAACGACATTCCCGCCGGCCCAATGGTCCACTCGATACAGTGCCGTCCTGCAACCCGTGCTCTTGCTTACTGCAGGGACACTCTACAAACGGTGAAGGCCGCCGCGGGTGCCTCGGCCGCCAAGATCATGGTTAGCGTCCCGTAAAGGGAGCGGCGAAAGCTTGAATTGACAATGGGTTGCGGGTGGCGGGCGCAATGGCATCGCCGCACGGAAAATCGGCGCGAGGCTCTCTGCCGTCGCGCCGATCCAGAGTAGAAACGATTTTGTCTTCTAGCGGACCTCTTCGGCCGCGCGCACCACCGTCTGCACCTCGCCGCCTTCGGCAGCGAGCGCCGCGATCAGGTGGTCGAGCTTGTGGCCGGCGCGCATCGCCTTTGCGGTCATGTAGCGGCGATTGTGCGCGTTGATCGGCGCATGCAACGGCTTGCGCCCGACCACCTCGATCCCAAGCCCGCTCAGGCCGTTGAGCTTCGCGGGATTGTTGGTCATCAGGTAGATGCTCGTGCATCCGAGTTTCTGCAGCATGCGCGCCGCAATGCCATAGTCGCGCTCGTCGTCATCGAAGCCGAGCGTCGTGTTGGCGTCGACCGTGTCCAGCCCTTTATCCTGCAGTGCGTAGGCGCGCATCTTGTTGGCGAGGCCGAGGCCACGCCCTTCCTGCTCGAGATAGAGAATGACGCCGCCGCCTTCTTCGTTCAGCCGCTTGGTCGCGAGACGCAGCTGATCGCCGCAGTCGCAACGGCTCGATCCGAATACGTCGCCGGTGAGACACGCCGAGTGCAGCCGCACCGGAACGGGCTTCGAAAAATCCGGCTCGCCGACGATGACAGCGACGGAGCCGCCGCCCACCGCATCGCGGAAGACGACGAAGCGCGTCGACAGCCCGCCCTGCAGCGGGACCTTGGCCTCGCCGGCGATTTCCAGCGAGTGCACATCGTCGCGGCGGAATTTCATCACCGCGTCGGCGCCGACGACGATGAGCGGCGGCTCAACCATCGCGGCGGTCGGCGAGGCGATATCTGCGACGAGCAGCGCCGGCAGCCGGTGGGCGATCTTGGCAAGCTCGATCGCGGCGGCCGCGCGCTCGTCGGCCTGACCGTCAAGCTCGGCATCCTCATCCGGATCCGCGTCGGCCACGAGCGAGTAGATCGCCGCCGCATCGGTGCCGCTCGCCACTTTCAGCGCGACCGGCCCGTTCGCTTCCAGGCCGAGCGCGCGCGCGCGGCGCGCCGTCACCACGAGCCGCAATTGCGCAGGCGCGCAGAGATGCTCGAAGGCATGCAGGCGCGCCTCGTCGAGACCGTCGACCGGCAGCGCAATCAGGAACTTGGCTGTGGGTGAGGAGAATACGACCGGCCGGCCGCTGCGGAACTCTGCCAGTCCACGCTTTACCAGCACGCGATCCGGTGAACCGAACACTCCGCTCCCCGCGTGTCCGTTCCCGTTTTTTGATTTACTCATGTTGCTTGAGGATTCCATATGACAGGGTAAAAACCGTGAACTACAGTGTTATTCCAGCTACTGTTCTTCGGCCTTCAAGTTTCTGCGTATCAGATTAGTATGGCAGGATGAAGTCCCCGCTCCATGAACGGCCGTTAATCGCTGTAGATCATGAAGTCGGCGTCTCGCGTCTTTCAGTGTCTAGTAATGGCCCATGCGAAGACATGACTCATCAGGGTGAGCCTGATGACCCCGCCGGTAACGCGCGGGATTGGTTCCAGGTTCCAAGCCAATTTCGCACCTCCTTGGCCCCCCTCCCGGAGCCTTGGGAGACAAGGTTCGGCCCCCTGCGTCGGGGAACGATCGACCACCTCGTGGTCGTGGGCCAGATTGGACAGTCGATTGATGGCAGGATCGCGACGGTCACGGGCCACTCCAAATACATCAACGGACCGGCCGGTTTGGCGCATCTGCACCGGCTACGGGCTTTGGTGGACGCGGTCCTTGTCGGGATCGGCACTGCGGTCGCCGACGACCCGCAACTCACCGTCCGCCGGTGCGCAGGGCCGAGCCCGGCGCGGATCGTGCTCGATCCGCGGGGACGGCTGCCGCCAAACGCGCGCGTACTGAGTGACGATGGCGTTCGCCGGCTGGTGATCACGGCGCAAGGCGTTCGGCCCCCCCTGGCGGCCGGTGTTGAGATCGTCGAGGTACCCGCTGCGAATGGGGAAATCGCCCCGGCGGCGATCCTCCAAGCTTTGGCGCAGCGAGGATTCGGCCGCATTCTCATCGAGGGCGGCGCACATACGGTGTCACGTTTTATTGCAGCCGGTTGCCTCGACCGGCTGCACGTGATGGTCGCGCCAACCCTGCTCGGATCCGGGCAGGCCGGCATTACCCTCAAGCCGATCCTCACCGCCGACCAGGCGCTGCGCGCCCCGATGCGGGCGCACCTGATCGGCGAGGAAGTGCTGCTCGACTGTGATCTGTCGGCTCAGCGCATCGCTATCGGCCGGGCGAAGAAATCGACGTGACCGACGCGCATGGATGAGCGGCCCGCCGCGATGTGATCCCGCCGCCGCGCCAGCCAGCCGATGATGTCGCCGATCGAGCACTCGCCGATTTCGCGCGCCGCGACTGCCCATCCGGTGAGCACTTCGGTCTGAATCTCGGCGTCCTTCGGTCCGAACACCCAGTCCGAGGCGCCTTGCGTGACCGTGTAGCCGAGCGCTTCGAAGCGGGTCGGCGCGGTTGCGGCCGCCTCCGGGCCGAGTGCCGGTCCGAACCCCTTGTCGCCGCGCTGGTGCTGATTGACGGCATCGATCACCGCGGCATCGAGCACATCGACCGGATCGAGCGTCGCCAGGCCGTCGTAGCTCAGCGCCGCGTACACGGGCAGCCGCCGCGCGGCCGCCTCGGTGACCAACCGGTCGAGCCACTCGTGCGAGACAAGGTCGAGCAGCGCCGAGGTCGTGACGAGCTCGACCGGCCCGTCGAGGGCCGCCTCCAGATCGCGTGCGAGATCGACCGGGACGGGCGTCACGGAACGGTCGGGTGGTTTTTCGAGCGCGCCCGCGCGCGCCAGCAGGCTCAGGTCGTTGTCGACCAGACGCCAGCTTTGCCGCTTCGGCAGACGTTCGGTCATCGCGCGCAGGGTCGAGCCGAGGCCGCAGGCGAGGTCGACGATCGCGATCGACGGGCGTTCGGCTGCCCAGGCGGTGACCGCCTCCAGGACGGCAGGATTGCGCGCGCGCCGGTCGTAAGGCTCGCGCAAAGTGAGCCAGGTGGACGAGAAGCTCATACGACCCTCTCGATGGCGTCAGAGAAAAGTTTGGCGGATTCAGCCCAGGTCGGCAGGGTCCCGGCCGCCTTGCGGGCGCCTGCGGCGAGGCTTGCCCGGTCCTCGGCATTTTCGATCAGGCGGCGCAGCGCCGCGGCGAGCGCGGGGACATCGTCCGGTGGGATCAGGACGCCAGCTTCCGCAGAGACTGTGTCAGGAATCGCACCGGCGGTGGTGCCGATCACCGGCAGACCATGCGCGATCGCCTCCGCGTAAGCCATGCCGAACCCTTCATAGCGCGAAGGAAGGACGAAGAGATCCGAGGTGGCATAAAGCTGCGCGAGACGAGACGGCTGAACGGCACCGAGGCAGGATACGCGTGGGCCGAGCTTGTGATGCGCGATGTAGGCGCGCAGCCTGACGGCGGTCGCGGGATCGCGATCATCGCCGACGATGGTGAGATGCCACGGCAGATCGATGAGGCCGGCAAGAGCCTGCACCAGCACGTCATAGCCCTTGCGCGGCACAATGGAGCCGACCGCCAGCAGCGCGACGGGACCTGAATGGTGCCGCTGGATTGACGGTGCGCAATCCGTGCCGGGCGGCGCGACCGTGATGCGCTCGCCCGGAACGCCGTACTCGGCGAGCGCCCGCGCAGTGGTCCGGCTGTTCACGACGACCGCATGGGCAAACGACAAAGCCTTCCGTTCGCTCTCGCGCAGCGCGACCGCTTCGGCCTCACTGACCCCGCTTTCCAGCGCGAGCGGATGATGCACCAGCGCGATCAGCGGATGGGTCACGCTGAGCGCTTCAGCCTCCTGCGGCATGACGCCGAACGCCAGGCCATCGATCACGATCCGGCGGCCCTTCGGCACGCCGTTCAACCGCGCTCGCGCGCTCGCGCGCGTCAGCGCATTCGGCCGTGGAAACCCCTCGCCGAGATTCAACACCTCCGGCCGCCAGCCGAGCTCGCGCAGTTCGCTAATCATGCGCTTGTCATAAGCATAGCCGCCGGTCGGCGTATCGAGATCGCCCGGCACCGCAAACGCGATATCGCCCTTCACCAAAGCGGCGCCTCGTACCAGGCGCGCGCATTCGGCGACTCGCCGACCGTCACGCGGATCGCGGAGATTTCGCGTGCCGTGCGGCCGAGCTTGCCGGCCTTTACCGCGTCGGCGAACTGGTCGAATACCCAGCGCGTGAGCCATTCGGTCGTCGTGTTGACCCCCTTGAACTGGGGAATGTCATCGAGGTTCTGGTAGTTCACGACCTTCAGCGCCGCCTTGAGCACGTCGATGGCGCAGCCGATGTCGACCACGATGCCGTTCGGATCGAGCGTCTCGGACAAGAACGCGACCGCGACCGTAAAAGTCGCACCGTGGAGCGCCTGCGCGGGGCCGAAGACCGCACCCTTGAACGAGTGGGCGATCATGATGTGGTCGGAAACTTCGACGGCGTACACGGATGCTCCTTAATAGCGGATGAGCTGGCACAGCACACCGCTCGTGGGATTGAGGATATCGGGCAGCTTCGCGGGCAGTTCGGCGAATGCGACCGGGGGCGCGAGCAGCGCATCGAGCGCCGGATCGGCCGCGAGCAGATCGAGGGCGGCCTTGAGCCGGTCGCGATGCGTGAATTGCGCGCGCCGCGATGGCGCGACCTGCCCGACCTGGCTGGAGACGAGCTTGAGCCGGCGCGAATGGAATGCGCCGCCGAGCGGCACGCGCACGTCGTTTGCGCCGTACCAGGAAAGCTCCAGGACCGTCGCTTCGTTGGCGGCCAGATCGAGCGCGGTCCGCAGTCCTGCCTCCGAGGCGCTGGTGTGGATCACCAGATCGCAGTCCTGCGGCGCGGCACCAGGCGCCGCGAACGCAAGACCCAGCTTCGCCGCGATGGCGGCGCGCGACGGTTCGATATCCACCACGACCACGGACGTATCTGGCATCCGCGCACAGAGCCGCGCGACAAGAAGTCCCAGCACCCCGGCGCCGACCACTGCGATGCGGCCGGCGGGTCCCGGCGCTGCGTCCCAGGTGGCATTGAGCGCCGTCTCCATGTTGGCGGCGAGCACCGCGCGCTCGGGCGGCAACCCGTCGGGCAGCGGGAGGATATTTTCGGCAGGAAGGTTAAACACGGTCTGGTGCGGATAAAGCGCGAAAACGAGGCGACCCTCCAGGTCAGCTGGGCCTTCCTCGACGCGGCCGACCATCGCGTAGCCATATTTGACGGGAAAAGGGAATGCCCCGCTCATGAATGGCGCGCGCATGCGCTCGAATTCGCTCTCCGGCACCCGACCCGAAAATATCAGCCGCTCGGTCCCGCGGCTGAGCGCGCTCGCAACCGCGCGCAGGCGCGCCTGGCCCGGCGACACCGGCGCGAGGCGCTCGGAGCGGATTTCGGCCTTGCCGGGCGCCACATACCAGAGCGCCTCCGCCTGTTCGGCGCTTGCTGCCACCGATTGATCCCGAATTGGACTTCCCCGCACGCCGCCCGCTATATCCTGCGCGGCCCGAAAAAGCACCCATGACACTGATGTCCGACAGCGCAGAAGCCGCTCGTCCCCGCGAAAGCGGGGACCCCGTCCCTGCGGCAACCTTGGTCCTGGATTCCCGCTTGCGCGGGAATGAGCGGGAGAGGTCCGACCCACTTGCCGGCCGCCGCGTGTTCTTCACCCTGATCGTCACCGCCTCGATGGCCGGGCTGATCTGGCTCTTGTCGTTCGCGCTGACTGCCGGCGGGTTCGGCCTGCTCGACCTCATTCTGGTGGTGCTGTTCGCCGTGACCCTGCCGTGGTCGGTGATCGGTTTCTGGAACGCCACCATCGGGCTGTTCATCATGCGCTCGGCTGATCCGGTCGCCGCCGTGACGCCGGTTTCGGCGCGCGTCACGGGCGACGAGCCGATCACGGCAAAGACCGCGATCCTGTGGTGCGTGCGCAACGAGGACACCGAGCGCGTCATCCGCAACATCGAGCCGATGATGGAGGGCATCGTCGCGTCGGGTGTGGCGGAGAAATTCCATGTCTTCATCCTGAGCGATACCAACTACCCCGAGATCGCCGCGATCGAGGAGCCACGCTTTGCGGCGCTGGCGGCGCAGTGGCACGACCGCATTGCACTCACCTACCGGCGGCGCAGCTAGAACACCGCGTTCAAGGCCGGCAACATTTTCGACTTCTGCACCCGCTGGGGCGGAGATTACGAATTCGCCGTCGTGCTCGATGCGGACTCGTTCCAGACCGCGGACTCGATCCTGCGCATGGTGCGCATCATGCAGGTCGAGCCCAGGTTGGGAATCCTGCAGAGTCTCGTGGTCGGCATGCCCTCGACCAGCGCGTTTGCGCGCGTGTTCCAGTTCGGCATGCGGCTCGGCATGCGCTCCTACACGCTGGGCAGCGCGTGGTGGCAGGGCGACTGCGGACCGTACTGGGGCCACAACGCGGTCATCCGCTTGGCCCCGTTCATCGCGCATTGCTACATCCCGCCGCGCCCGGACGGCACACACATCCTCTCGCACGACCAGATCGAGGCGGTGCTGATGCGGCGCGCCGGCTACGAGGTGCGCGTGCTGCCCGAGGAAGGCGCGAGCTGGGAGGAGAACCCGCCGACATTGCTCGAATTCATCCGCCGCGACCTGCGCTGGGCGCAGGGCAACATGCAGTACTGGCCCTATCTGGTGATGCCGGGCCTCAAGCCGGTGAGCCGCTACCAGATTGCCTTCGCGATGCTGATGTTTCTGGGCTCGCCCGCCTGGATGGGGTTGCTCGTGCTCGGCACGCTCGCGGTCGCCATTCAGGGCCCGGCGAATTTCATCCGCCCCGATGCCGCCATGGGGCTGTTCGTCATTACGTTGCTCATGTGGTTCGCGCCGAAGATCGCGACGGTGATCGATGTCCTGTCGCGGCCGCAATTGCGGCGCGCGTTCGGCGGCGCGGCGCGCTTCATCGCCTCGACGATCGCCGAGACGATCTTCTTTCTGCTGCTCTCGCCGATCATGTGGGTCGGCCACACCATGTTCCTCGCCGGTCTCGTGCTCGGCCGCAAGATCGGCTGGGGCGGCCAGGCGCGCGACGATCACGCGGTCCCGTGGAGCGACGCGGCGCGGCAGCTCTGGCCCCACACGCTGCTCGGCTGGAGCTGCATCCTGGTGCTTGCCTTCACGGTGCCGGCCGCAATCCCCTACGCGCTGTTCATCGCCGGCGGGCCGGCGCTGTCGATCCCGCTGGCCGTCATCACGTCGTGGCCCGCGGTCGGGCGCATGCTGATGCGCGCCGGCATCGGCGCCTTGCCGGAAGAGAATGCGCCGCCCGCCGCGCTGCGCCGGCTCGCGCTGCCGGCGATCGAGGCCGCCGCGCTGCGCGCGGACTAAAGCCGTGCGCGAGGCATTCCGCACTGCGCGCGGCGTCATCCGCTCTCTCTCGATCTACTACGGCGGACGGCATAATCGCGCCGCGATGGACAGGCTCTACGCGGGCTTCGTCAAGCCGGGCGATCTCGTGCTCGACGTCGGTGCGCATGTCGGCGACCGCATCGCGGCGTTCCGCCGGCTTGGCGCCCGCGTCGTCGCCTGCGAGCCAAACCCTGCATTGGTCAAGACGCTGCGGCTGATCTACGGACGCGACCCCTCTGTGACGGTCGAGCCGGTCGCGGTCGGGCGCGCCGAAGGCACGATCGAACTGAAGATCAATGTCGACAATCCGACCGTTTCGACCGCCTCGCGAGATTTCGTGAAGGCGTCCGAAGGTGCGCCCGGCTGGGAAGGCCAGCACTGGGACAAAGCCGTCACGGTGCCGATGACGACGCTCGACGCGCTCATCGCGCGCCACGGCATGCCGGCATTCATGAAGATCGACGTGGAGGGCTTCGAGGCCGAGGCCCTGGCCGGGCTGAGCCAGCCGGTCGCGGCGCTTTCGTTCGAATTTACCACGATCCAGCGCGAGGTCGCGCGCGCGTGCCTCGTCCGTTGCCAGGAGCTGGGCTACACCCGCTACAATGCGGCGTTGGGCGAAAGCCAGACGCTGGTGCATGATGACTGGCAAAACGCGCAGGCGATCGGCCGCTGGCTCGATGCGCTGCCGATGGAGGCAAATTCTGGGGATGTCTATGCGGCGCGTGCTTAGCTGCGTTGCGGCCGTTCTGTTCGCTTGGCCCGTCCTTGCCGCCGACGACCTCGCCGTCGAGGTCGTCAACGCGAGCGAGCCGACCCTGTGCGCCGAAAAGGATAATGTGTATCTGAAGCTGACCTCGCCCGAGGTGCGCCACTTCACCGTCGAGGCCGTTCACCCGAATTATGTCGGCACCATCGTGGTCGACCGCTCGGCCTTCGACCTGCACAACTGTCCGGACCTCGCGGCCGCGGCATTCATCACCGAGAAGCCGCGCCGCGTGACGATCTTCGAGACGCCGGACCTGCAGCTCGTCGGCCTCACCATCCCGAACTTCTGGCGCAAGAACATCGTTCCGGTGCGCGTCGGCGACCGCATCGAGACCGGCCTGCAGTTGCTGCAGCTCTGGGTGCGCGCGCAAGATCGTGCCGAGGAAGTGCTCGTGCTCTATCCGCAGGACGGCTACTGGCGCGCGCGTCCGCTGCCGCCCGCGAACCTGAAATGGAGCGCCTACGGCTCTTCGTTCATGCTCGGGCCGATCGAGTTCAAGGAACGGCCGTTCGTCGATATCCGCGAGGTGGTGTTCGATCCGAACACCAGGACATTCCGTCTCGCCTTCACGCGCGGCGGCAGCGCGACCGTGCGGCTGGAAGCGCTCGACACCGACCGGCAGGTGCTCGACGTCGCGCTCGATCCGGTCGGCGATCTGCCGTTCGCGGCGCTGCGCTCGATGTTCGTCACCGAGATCAACAACGACGTGGCGCAACTCCGCTGGCGCGCGCAGGGCGCACAAAGCTGGGAGCGCGCCGGCATCATGGACTTCAAGCGCGCGAGCGCAGTCGAGCTTTGGGCCGGGCGGCTCGTGCCCTCGCGCCACAACACCAGCGCGCCGGACATGGTGTTTAGGGATTTCCGGAAATAGCTGGTCATTCCGGCCGACCCCGGCCTTGAGCCGGGGGAGAGCCGGAATCCATAACCACGAACCGAGAGATTCGGATGGCCTTGTGGCTATGGATTCCGGGCTCGCGCCTTCGGCGCGCCCCGGAATGACCACCTCATTTCCTTCTCACCTTATCCCGTATTTCCTGCCACGCTCCGCGCAACGGCTCGAACATGAACCGCACCGTGTATTTCCCCGGCGGCACCGCGACGGCGCGGAAGATCACGTTGGCGCGCAAAATTTCGGTTTCGACGCCGCCGACGGTAGCGCGCCACCACGGATGCCAGACGTCGTTCAGCACCAGCATGCCGCCGGACGGCGAGTCGACCTCGACAACAATTTCCGTGTTGGCATAGCGCATGAGGCGCGCGGTGCCGGCGGCGTCGACTTTCGGCAGCGGCGGCGCCTTCTCCAACAGCACGGTCTTGGCCGGATCGACATCAGGCGGCCAGCCGCTCGCGGTCAGTTCGTCAAAATTCGCGAGCGTCCAGTGGCCGACCATCATCACGCGCGGCAGCGCGCGCGGGTTCTCGTAAACGTAGGCATCCCCGGTGCGCGCGATAAGATTCAGGTCGCCCGGCTTCAGCCCCCTGTCGAATTGTTCGACCGGCATCCTGATCGCGATCAGGCGCAGCCCGAACAGGTCCGCGAAGGTCGAGCGATACGATGGATAGAGGGCTGAGAACCGCCGCTGCCGCGTATCCGCTACGGTGTCACCGACGTTGGTCGCGCCGTAGAACCATTTGAGCCGCAGCGGATTGTGCCCGAACACGTGCTCGCAGCCGTGGATCATGCAGATGTTCGGCCAGTGATATTCGATTGCGATAAGCTCGACGCGATCGCGATGGTTCGGCTGCTGAGCCGCGAGGCGCTGCTTGATCAGCGCGACGGTCTCGTTGCGCGTGCCGGGCCGCAGGGCGTCGTAGCGTGCCGGCGGCAGGCCGGTCGATTCGTGCGGCGCGTTATTCCAGGCGAGATCGGCGGTCGTGAACACAACGAGCAGCAGCGTTGCGGTGAGCGGCGCGCCGGAATTGAGCCGCCGCGCGAGGAACAGCACGAGGATGGCGAGCGCGATGCAGAGAGTGCCGGTGATGATCGGCTTCAGCGCCAGCGTTAACCCGACCGTCGTGATGGAAAGCCATGCGGTGAACGCGATGACAAGACCCGCTATGGCGAGTTCGATCGCCCGCTGTGCGCGGTTGGCTGGCGCAATCCAGCCGAGCCAGCGGTGCACGAGATAGCCGGTCATGACGGCGATCAGTGCGCCGAAAACAAAGGTCGCATCCGCCGGGCGGCGAAACAGCTTCACGCCGGGCATCACCTCGTACATCGCGTGGAACACCGGCGTGTACCAGCCGAACATGAAGAGCGCGGTCAGCGCCGCGACGATGGTGAAAAAGCGGATCTCGCGCGACCACAACAGGCCGCGCGTGGCGCCGATCACGAGCAGCACCGGCGCGAGCGCGCCCGAATAAAGCAGGCTCATGTTCTGCGCGAGAAAGAGGTCGGCCATCCCGAAGCGCTCGTTCCAGGCAAAGCCGCCCGCGCCCCAGAAATCAACCTTCGGATCCATCGCGCCGAACAGATCGGCGAAGGCGAGCGAAAGCAGATGCGTCGGGTGCAGCGAGCCGCGTCCCGCGTTGTAAAGACTGATCTCCGGCCGGTTCGAGTCGCTTGCAAGCAATTCGGTGAACACGATCGGGAGCGCGACGATGAGAAGCCCCGCGATACCGCCGGCGATCAGCGGCGCGATGCTTGCCCGCGCACGCGTGCGCCAGCCTGCGCCGCACCAGTGCGCCAGCACGAACCCTGCCAGCACGTAGACTTCGAGCAGCGCGACCTGATCGCGGCCGAGCACGATCAGCGCGGCCGCGCCCCCGGCGAGCGCACCCCAACGCCATGAGGAGCGCTCGAGCGCGCGCGACAGCAGGAACAGCGCGACCGGCAGCCAGGCGAGGCTGATCACCTGTCCGGTGTGCTGCAGCCGCGCGCTCGCGGCGCCCCCGAACGCGAAGGCAAGCGCCGCGGTGAGCGCCCCCGCCGCATGCCAGCCGCGGTCGCGGAAATAGAGAATGATGCCGAGCCCGCCGATGAACAGATAGGCGAACGTGACGGCGTCATTGGCGCGGAATCCGGGCGCAGCGCTCGACAGCGCGAGCAGCACGTGCAGCGGCGAGAACAGCATGGATTGCGGATCGGCGATGTTGGGCCAGCCGGCGAACACGTTCGGTGTCCAGAGCGGCGATTCGCCGGTCGCGAATGCGCGCGCCATGAACTCGACCGGCGGGAAGAACGTCGACTTGGCGTCGTAGGGCACCGTCACCGCGCCGGAAAGCCACGGCCACGCCGGCACCAGGAATGCGAGCGCGAAGATCGCGACCACAAGGAAGAGATACCGGCGTGTCATCGCTCAGACCGCCACGCGCGCAGCATCGTACTGGAAGATCCAGTCATAGCGCTGCTTGACCGTGGCTTCGCTCCATTGCGCGTCCACGTAGGCCTTCGCACCCGTTGCGTCCGCAAGCGCCGGATTGTGGAATCGCCTTGCCATGTCGTTGGCACCCTGCACCAGCTTCGCCGTGCGCGCGACGCGCGCGGCATCGTAATGGGCGAGCGCCGTCTCGGCGTCGCCATAAGCCGCAAGGCAGCGCGCCAGCACCAGGCCGTCCTCGATCGCCATGTTGGCGCCCTGCGCCAGCATCGGCAGTGTCGGGTGCGCGGCGTCGCCGAGCAACGTGACGCGGCCGTGGGAGAAGCGCGTCAGCGGCGTGCGCCCGAGCAGCGCCCATTTGTATGGCTGTTCGATGTTGCGGATGATGGCATGAATGTCGTGGTTCCAGCCGGAAAAGTCCGCTGCACATTCCTCGCGCGTTCCCATTTCGGTCCATGATTCCACGCGCCAGTCGCGCTCGACCACGCCGACGAAGTTGAAGATCTCACCGCGGCGCAGGAGATAGTTGATGACGTGGCCGCCGGGGCCGACCCAGTTGACTCCGACATTGCGCCGCATGTGCAGCGGCAGTTTTTCCGTCGGCACGAGCCCACGCCACGCCATGCAGCCGGTGAATTCCGGCTTGTCGTCGCCGACGAGGATGTTGCGGATGCGCGAGTGCACGCCGTCGGCACCGATCAGGACGCCGCCGGTCACGTGCTCGTGGGTCGCGAGGCGCAGCGTGACAGCGCGGCCATCGTCATCGAAACTGGCGCAGCGCGCATTGAGATGAATCGCATCCGGCGCAAGCGCCCGCACCGCATCGATCAGCACGCGGTGCAGATCGGCACGATGGATCATGAAATACGGCGCGCCGTAGCGCGCGACCGACTCGGCGCCGAGATCGAACAGCTTCCAGGTCTCGCCCGTGTTCCACAACCGGATTTCTTTGCCCGCCGGCTCGCACCACACACGGCGGATCGCATCCTCGAGGCCGAGCGCGAACAGGACGCGCGACCCGTTCGCCGAAATCTGTACGCCCGCGCCGAGTTCGGCGAGCCGCGGCGCCTGCTCGTACACGGCGACATCGTGACCCTCGCGCAACAGCGCGAGCGCGGCCGTCAGCCCGCCGATCCCTGCGCCGACGATCAGGATGCGCAACAGTCTCTCCGTCATTCCGGGCCCAGCTGAAAGCCGGAGCCCGGAATCCATAACCACAGAATTCGCGATGTGGCACGGCCTGAGTGACTTCGGTAGCGGTAGTGGTTATGGATTCCGGGCTCGCCGCTGCGCGGCGCCCCGGAATGACGAGACCACCCATGCCAAACCCCATGATCCCGCGCGAGCGCGCCGACTATTCGGCCATCGTCGACCGCCCGCCGCTCAAGCTGCCGGGCGGCGCGCGCGTCGTATTCTGGACCATCGTGAACCTCGAAGTGTGGGACATCGGCAAGCCGATGGCGCGCCAGGTGCTCCCCGCCCCGACCGGCGTGCCGATGCTGCCGGATGTGCCGAACTGGAGTTGGCACGAATACGGCATGCGCGTCGGCGTGTGGCGTTTCTTCGATCTGTTTGCCCGCCTGAACATCAAACCGACGCTCTCGATCAATGCGCGCGTGTGCGAGGACTATCAGCGCGTTGCGCAACAGGCGAAGGACGACGGCTGGGAGTTCATGGGCCACTCCTACGAGCAGGGGCCGATCCACAAGGAGGGCGACCAGGCCGCCATGATCGCGCGCGCGATGGGCATTCTGGAGACATTCACCGGCAAGCGCCCGGCCGGCTGGCTCGGACCGGGCCTCACCGAAACCTACGAGACGCCGGAGCTGCTCGCTGCCGCGGGCGTGCGTTACATCGGCGACTGGGTCTACGACGACGAACCGACGGTCATCCGCACCGAGAAGGGGCCGCTCGTCACGCTCCCTTACTCGGTCGAGCTCAACGACATTCCGATGATGATCGTGCAGCATCACGAGAGCGACTATCTGCTCAAACGCACGATTGACCAGTTCGACCGACTTTATGCGGAAGGCGCGAGCCGCGCCAAGATTTGCTCGCTCGCGATCCACCCGTACATTTCGGGCCAGCCGCATCGCATCAAGTACCTCGAGCAGATCTACGATCATGTCGCGCGCCATGACGGTGTCTTGCACTGGAACGGCGAGCAGATTCTCGACTGGTACCTGGCGCAGACCGGCGCCGCGCAGAAGGCGGCAGAATGAACGACGCCCCCAAACATCCGCCCGTCGGCCTGCTGCCGACCGAGCGCATCGCCTATTCGCCGATTGCGGAGCGCAAGCCGCTGAAGCTGCCGGGCGGCGCCCGCATGGCGGTGTGGTGCATCGTCAACGTGGAGGAGTGGGACATCCTGCAGCCCATGCCGCGCACCGTGCTCACCCCGCCGGCGGGCGGCGCGCCCTCGCCCGACATTCCGAACTGGGCCTGGCATGAATACGGCAACCGCGTCGGCTTCTGGCGTATGCTCAAGGTGTTCGACGACTTCAAGGTGCCGGCGACGCTCGCGATCAACGGCTCGGCGATCGCCGCCTATCCGCAGATCGTCCAGGCTGCGAACGCGCGCAAGTGGGAATTCATCGGGCATGGATTCACCCAGCGCAACATGCAGAAGGTGGAAGACGAGCGCGCCGACATCCGCCGCACGCGCGAGGTGATCGCGCAGGCCAGCGGCAAGCCGCCGCGCGGCTGGCTCGGACCGGGGCTCACGGAGACCTGGGAGACGCCGGACCTGCTCTCCGAGGAAGGCTACGACTACGTGTGCGACTGGGTGCTCGACGACCAGCCGGTGTGGCTCAAGACGCGCACCGGGCGCATTCTGAACGTGCCCTACACGCAGGAGTGCAACGACGTCGCCATGATGCTGATCCAGCATCATCCGGCACGCGAATACTTCGAGCGCGCCCGCGACCAGTTCGAGCAGATCTATGCCGATGCGGCGGACGGCGCGCGCGTGATGGCGCTGGTGCAGCATCCCTACATCCTCGGCGCCGCGCACCGGCTCAAGTATTTCCGCCAAATCATCGAGATGATCGCGGCGAAGAAGGATGTGGCGCTCTGGACCGGGAGCCAGATCGCGGATTGGTACATTGGAGCAACCTCCTAGCTCCGCTCATTCCCGCGTAAGCGGGAATCCAGGGCCAAGAGCTGGGTCCCCGCTTTCGCGGGGACGAGCGGAAGGTGTCACGCCCTCGCCTTCACCCAATCCGCGATGAGGCTGGCCGCGCGGTGGCGATGGTCCGGCCCGTCCTCGAGATAATGGTTGCCCGGAATGAGCTCGATCGCCTTGTCCTTCGAGCCGACCGCCGCGAACATTTTGCGCGCATCGCTCAGGAACACGCCCTGATCGGCGCGGCTCTGGATCACCAGCGCCGGGATCGCGAACTTCGCGAGCTGCTCCGGGCCCTGGCACTTCGAGGTTTCCAGGCTCCACATCGAGAGCCAGCTTTTGAGCGTGTTGGCGCGGCCGAGCCCGAAGCCGCGGTTCGCCACAGCCGGATCGCCGCGATAGCAGCCCGGTGTCACGCGATCCGACGGATCGATGCGCCCGTCCATGAAACGCAAGTCCGCCCAGGCGCGAAACAGCGGAAACAGAAAATCCGGGATTCCCGCCGCATTGAGCCGCGCCAGCTCCGCCTTGCACCAGTCGGTGATGCGCTGGTTGCGCGCGCGCTGCGCGGCGCGATAGCGCGTGATGAATTCCTCCGAGTACGGCGGGCCGTTTTCCTTGTTGTACGGGTTGAGCGATTCATCGGTCGCCACCGGATCGCGCTCGTCCGTCACCGACGCATCGAGCCAGCTGGTCAGCACCTCCGGCCGGCCCGCATGGGCGTTGAGCGAGATGTAGAGATCGGATTTCGGGAGATTGGCGAGCGCATCGTGCGCGGCCCCCTTCATCGCGGCGTGCAAGGTCGGCGTCGTCGCCTCGGCCTGATACGCGCCCATCAGCGAACCGCCGCCGGAATTGCCGAGAATGACCACGCGCTCGGCGCCCTGCTGGCGCAGCCATGTCACGCCGGCGCCGATGTCGATCAGCGCGTGCTCGAGCGTGAACAGGTCCTCGTTGCCGCGATAGCGCGTGTTCCAGCCGAGGAAGCCCAGCCCACGCGACGCGATGTAGGGCGCGAGATAATGCTCGGCGAAATCGACATTGTAATGCGTCGCGATCAGCGCGACGCGCGGGCGCTGCCCCTTCGGCGTCCAGTAGATGCCCTGGCACGGATGCCCGCCGACCTCCGAGCGCGGCGCGGTCGCCGACGGCAGGCCGACGAACTGCGCGTCGCATTGTGCGGCGAGCTTGGCGTGCTCGGCGCGCGCGGCGGCGATCCGCTCGGCCGGCGCCTGCGCGAGACCTTGCTGCGCGCGTGCCTGACTGCCGAGCCCGAGCGCGAGCGTCGCGCCGCCGATGAGCGCCGAACGCCGGTCTACGCTGCGCATAATTCCTCCGTGAGATTTTGTAGACATGCCTCAGCGCTGCTCGCCTTCGGAAGGCTCGGTGTTTTCGGGCGGAAGCCCGCCCGCCTCGCGCTCGGCTTTGCGCTTCTCCGATCGCTCGCGCAGCTTCTCCATCTTTTCTTCCTGGCGTGATTTCGCCGAGCGGTCGCGTTGTGAGCGCTGCTGCCGGTAATTCGGTCTGAAGACCATTGTGGTGTTCCCTTGCGTCGCGGCGCCCGCGAACGGAGCTTACGCCTTTTGAACCGGCTTTAGCCAACGCTGCGCCGCCCGGTTTCGAGGAGGGCGCCGGATGCCCTTGTCCGTTTTCCGTTCCCCGAAAAAAAATGAGGGGAGCAGAGCGCCGACAGGCGCTGGTGCGGATACGCCGCACCCGGTGGCCGCCTCGCGGTTGGGCCGATCTCCGGATCGCCGGAGATGACCGGCCAGTGACGTAGGCCGGCGCGCCTCTCGACGCTCTGCGGCGGCGTCTTCCTTACGGCATCGGGCCGCGCTTTCAGCGGCGCGCTTGACGCGCCGCCATCAGCCAGCTCCTGGCAGGGGATCATTGTGTCCCCGGGCGGAGCCCCGACGCCGCCCGGGTGCCGGTTGCGAGCCGGCAGCGCGGGCGCCGCACCGGTCGAAGGCCCGGAATTGCCGGGCGCCCGCCGCCGGATTGAGGACCAGTTCTCCGGTCCCGCCTCCGGCCTGCTCCGCCACCAAGACGCCTCATGATGGCGCCCCTCGGCGAGCAGGGTGCGCGGAGGATACGGGTGGGTTTGAGGAGCGTGCGTAACTTTTTTTCGCGGGCGGCGTCAGCCCGCAAGGCCGAGAAACACCAGCATGGCGCGATTGAGCCGCAGCATCGTTTCGTCGTCGAGACGCCCGATGCGGCGGCCGAGGCGCGCTTTGGGCACTGTCGTGATCTTGTCAGCCATCAGCCATGACGGTTGAGCCAAGCCACTCGCTTCAGTCGGGTCGACGGGGACCCGAAACGCTTGCGCCTGCGTCCCGTTGCTCGTGAGTAGGCAAACGGTGATCGAGGCGATCTCGTCAAAGCGATCGTCCTGCACGATCACCACAGAACGCGGCTTTCCGCCATAGTGGCTTGCACCGGCGAGGGTCCAAACCTCGCCGCGCTTCACTTATCGTCCCACCGCCAAGGAGAGCCATCCTCCCACAGCCAGGAAGAAAGCGACTCGACGAAGGCCATATCCTCCTTCTCCTGCGGACTGCGCGCGATTGCGCGCGACTGGCGCCGCGCTTCCTTGGCGAACTCGGGCGAGCGTGTGTCCGGCACCCAGATCTGGATCGGGCGCAGCCCCTGCGCGCGCAGCTTGGCGCGATGGGACGCGACCTTCTTGCGGGTCGCCTTCTTTCGCTCGGCCGGTGACGTCACGGGACGCTCCCTGAAGGTTACATGTAACCTACCACGGGGAACCGACCGAGGCGACGTTCGCAAGGCCGGGAAAGACGAAGCCTGATTCGCCGGGAACACGGGGCACCGCAACCTCGTTAGCTTTTCAAAGGGCGTCTGCGATGTTTTTCTTCTTCTCCAACGGCTTGGGCGTTGCGGGTTCGATCGCGATCTCGGTGATCGTGACCTTGATCCTGCTGAAATCATGCTCGTAGCCGCGTGTGCCCGTAAGGGCACGATAAAGCGGAGCGCATTGCGCGGCTCCTCCTTCTCGGCTCACTCCAGCGCCTTCAGCATCTTCACGGCGCGCGCGAGCTCGGCGTTGTTGAGCTTGGCCAACTGCACGTGGATGCGTTGCAGCAGCTTGCCGCGCTCGCCGGTCGGGACAGACATGGGCGTGGTGGGGATGGGTTTCCCTTGACCTTCATGTCATACACGCCTATTTCTAGCCAGAATTTCTGGCTAGAAGGAAACTGTCATGGCGCGCTCTTCCTGGTCGGTGCAAGACGCGAAAAATCAGTTCAGCGCTGTGATCGACGCTGCACGCCGCGCTCCCCAGACCGTGACCAAGCACGGTAAGCCTGCCGTCGTTGTCCTCGACGCCGCCGACTACGAGCGGTTGCGCCAACTCGAGCGCGCGCGTGCGCCAAACTTCAAGGATCATCTGCTAGCGATCCCTCAAGGCGGGGAAGACTTCGAGCGGCCGGAGATCGTGTTCCGGACGATCGATTTCTAGCCGGATGTTCCTACTCGATACCGATATCGTCTCGGATCTGCGACGGCCAAAACGCAATGACAACGTCGTTGCCTGGATCGCGCAGGTCTCGCCTACCGATGTGTTCTTATCGACGATCACGCCTTTCGAGATCGAGCTTGGAATCGAGCGGCAACGACATGTCGACCCGCACTTCGCACGAGGCCTTGAGATATGGCTCGATGCCACGTTGCGCCTTTACGTCGATCGCATCCTGCCACTTACGGTCAATGTCGCGCGGCGCTGGGGTCGTCTCTCGGCAAAGATCGGGAACAAGAATCTCGACGGTGCAATCGCCGCCACAGCACTGGAGCATGGACTGACGGTTG
>VBAH01000050.1 GCA_005884685.1 Alphaproteobacteria bacterium | reverse complement strand
GACGCCTACGCCGCCGACCAGCGAGCCACCGGCCTCGACCACCATGCCGCCGCCGAGGATGACCACGCCCGGAAGCGTGCGCAGGCCGGCTTGCGGCATGCCCGGCTGGCTGATGCCGGCCAATTCGCTGGTATGGGTGCGGAACGTGACCGCGGTCCATGCTTTTCCGGTCGCGGTGGGCACCGTATGGGCGCCAGCGAAGCGGTCGCGCAGGACCACCTGCGTCACGCCGAAGCGATCGACGACCGCGACGGCGACCTGGTAGCCGCGTTCGCGGCAGACGGCGAGCGCCGCGCGCGCGAGTTCGAGCGCGACGTCCGGACCGAGCGACTTGAAGGTGACGAGTGCGTCCTGTCCCTGCGCGGGTGCAGCCGCGAGCAGCAACGCCACGACCAGGATACGCGCACGCACGGCGCGCGGACTTACCGTCCGCGCTTCTTTGCCTTGGTCTTCTTTGCTCTCTTGTTTGCTTTCTTGGCCGCTTTCTTTGTCTTCGCCCTGGACGCTTTTTTCGCGGTCTTTCCGGCGCGCCCCTTTGCCCATCCGCCAACCGCCTTCGGCGCCTTTTTCTTGGCCTTCTTGGCCTTCTTGGCCTTCTTCGCTGGCTTGCTGCGCTTCTTTGCCGGCCCGGTGACGGCTTGCGCGACCTTGCCCACCACCTCTTTCACCGCCTCGACCGCCTTTTTCACCACCTTTTTCGCCGTCGAGGCCTTCTTCTTGACGTCCATCGCTGCGTTCTGCACGGCCGTCTGCCTGGCCAGCAGCCGCGCATGCTCGCTGTCGTCGAGCACCGGGAAATCGGCGACAACCATGTCGCCCGACATCACCCGCACGCTGTTGTATTGGTTCTCCTTCACTTCCTTGTGGAAGCTCGCCGCTTTCCAGACCTTGCCGTCGAAATCCGGCTCGTCTGACGGCTCGGTCGTCAGCGCGAGCCCCAATTGCCCCGCCCGGCTGGCGCGCTCGGTCAGGACCGGACGCTGGTCGGGCTCGAGCTCGACCAGTCCGTTCACAATCACGTGCAGCCCCGAGGGTTGATGTTCGTTCTCGAGCGCCCTCCAGTCTTTGGTCTTCGGCCTCGGCATGATCTCCCCCTGCGCTGCGGTGATGAGTCGGGAATTGCCGAAGTGTATGAAATCTCCCTCCGCAGCTTCAAGTGTCGGAACGCAGAAATGTCGCGCTTCGGCGGCAGGGCGATCGTCAACCGGATTTGGCACCTCGAGGGCCCGTCGGGCGACGCGGAACCGCATGCGGTGCGCACCCGTTATCCCGGCAAACAGGAGACGCAGCCATGACCGATCGTGGCAATATCGCCGACCGCGAAACCGGCCCGGTGCTCGCTCCGGAGGAACGCCCCGGCAGCAGCGCGAAGCGCTGGGCGATCCTGCTCGGATTTGCCGCGGCCGTATTCATTGCGGCGGCCAGCATCAATCACCGCAGCGACAAGCCGGACCAGCCGCCCGCCGCATCAGCCGCGACGGCGCCCGCGCCCGCCAGCACCAACGCGGTATTGCCGCCGGGCGCGCCAGCGGCGAAGTCGGGCGGGTAAGCCCCGTCGTTGCGAGGAGCGCATACGACGAAGCAATCCAGAGCCCCTGGATTGCTTCGCGGAGCCTGTCATCGGGCGCGCGAGGCGCGGACCCGTTGGCTCGCAACGACGGAAAAGCCGCTACGCGCCCCACTCCTGCGCGAGCGTCATGATGTCGCGGCTGCGCTTGATATGCGGCCAAGCCTTGTCGAAATCCGCGACCAGCCGCTTCATGTTCTCGGGCCGCGTGCCGTGATCGAGCGCGGCGCGGTCGGCAAACTGGTAGGTCGCCTGATGCACCGCCGGATCGGTCTCGCTCCAGAACCGCCACGCCTTCTGCGCGCCGAAGCTTTGGGCGGCGTCCGGCAGATGCTCCTCGGCGTACCATTTGTCGAACGCCGCGCGCTGCGCGAGATCGGGGATGGTCGCGCGGACGACAAAGAACGTAGGCATTTTTTTGCCGCTCCTACTTGATCGGGTTCACCAGCGGCTTGCCGCGCTCCACGGTGTAGATCGCGATCAGCTTCGCGGGCCCTGAACCTTGCGCGCCTTCGTTGTGGACGGCGGCGTCGCGGATCTCCAGCCATTCGCCGGCCTTGGCAACCTTCTCGGGCTGACCGTCGAGCACGTACCAGAATTCGCCCTCCAGCACCTGCGCCTGCACGGTCCCGGGATGATTGTGCCGGCCGGCCTTGAAGCCGGGCGCAATCTCGACCAGCGCAGTGATCACATCGTAGTTCGCGCCCGGCACCTCGACCTTGCCGAGCATGGTTCGCTTCACCGGTGCGGGCTGCACGGGAGATGGGACGGGCTGGGCGCTGGCAGCGCCGATAAACACCAACGTCAGGATTGTGGCTGCGACTGTCACGCGCTTCATCGTTCTGCTCCTGGTCATGTCCGGGCTATCATAGCGGCGCGAGAGCCGCGCCGGAAGCGCTCCGGGATGCGCGCCGCGTTATCGTGCTTCCGAACGGCGGTTGCGTTTGCGTCCGCGTTCCGCCCGGCAATAAGCTTGCGGGTGAGTGATCGGGAGCCGCCTACACCGGCGCAGGCGTCACGAAGGTGCAGTCGCGCGCCTTGCTCTCCTCCCGCGCCTTGGCGGGATTTCCGTACCTCGCGGGCCGTTCCATTTTCCGGGTGAGCGCCTGCATCGCGTGCTGCTCGACGGCACTTCCGGTGTTGGTCAGGTTGAAGCGCACGATCCGCACGCGCGGATTGCACGGCTGCGGATTGGCGAAGCCGCCGAGGAAGAAGCGGGGAAAATCGAGGACCTCGCCCACCTCGTAGACCTGATCGATGCCGAGACCCGTTCTGGCCTTGATCCGCACCTCGCGCGGAAGGTCGAAATAGCCGACCACCGGTGACGGGTCGAACGCGTAGACGAAACGAATCCGGCCGCCGGCCGAATAGGCGGCGCGCTGCGCCAGCCCGCCGCCGAGCGAATGGCCGGTGGTGACAATGTGCGCGGACCGGCAGACCCTGCTGATGCGGCCAAGGATCGACGACATATGGAATTCGACCTGGCGGTACTCGTCGAACAGATGCAATGGCCCGAGGAACCAGCGCAGGTTCGATTGCCAGTCGCCCCGCTGGTCGTAATCGGTGCCGCGGAATGCGATCACGGCTTCGCAGCCCTTCATCCAGACATGCAATTCCAGGCCGCGCACCGGGTCACACGACGGATTGTCGGCCGGGCATTCGCGCGGATCGTTGAGCGCGTAGATGCAGCGCCAGCCGTTTGCCTGCAGCTCGTTCAGCCACTCGAGGTTATTGGGATTGCGCTCCGCCTGGTCCCTGGTATCCGGACGCTCGTGCGCAAGGCGGTACGCATCCGGGCAGTACCGCGTCGGCCCGGCGCCGCCCTTCAGGAACTTCACGTCGGTGTACGCGATCGACGCCATTCTGGCGTATGGGAGGTAGAGCGCGGCATAATTCGGCGCCGGCTGATCCTCGATCAGCCCGACGCCGACGTTCACCCGAACCGTGCCGGAAAGCTGCGCGCAAGCCGTCAGAAACAGGGCCGCCAAAATGAATGTGGCCCGCGACCACGTTCGCGTCGATCCCGGCATAGCCCGCCCCCGTTCGCCTTGACCGGGAGTCAAGCAGGAGACTCAACCGCGTGCAAGGCCGTCGAGTGTGACTGTGTGGCGCGGCGCGATGCGCGATTGGGCTAAAGCGGTAAATTATCGTGCTTGCGCCCGGGCAGCTCCACCTACTTGCCCCTGAGCATCGCGAGCGCGCGCGCGACCCGCCTTCGCGTCGCGTGCGGCATGATCACCTCGTCGATGTAGTCGGCGCTCTTCTCAAGCTAACGAACCGCGCGATTCCCCTTCAGCATCCCGGCGACACTCAAGTCCTCGTCGATCTCCGGCCAATGAATACCCATGGGCATGATCTCGAAATTGGCGCGCTGCGGCGCGGTCGCGCCCTTCAACCGCGGATACCAATCGAGCGGCGTCGCGATGCGGCGTCCGTCGGCCAGCGTCACGACCAGTTCAGTCGCGGTGAACGCAACTGAAGAAGCACGCAGGTCGCCGACGTCAATCTCCAAAGTGCTCATTCCAGGCGCTCACCAGTTGATCGCGATGAGTCTTCAAGTGGCGGATTATATCGCGCGATAGGGTCCCCAGCGAAGAACTGTCGGCATCGCCCCCCACCCCGGCTCGCTTTGCTCGCCGACCCTCCCCACAAGGCGGAGGGTCGGACCGCGCATGCTGCGCCGCCGCCGCGCTCCCAATCACAACGGCAAATTATCGTGCTTCCTGCCCGGCAGCTCCACCTGCTTGCCCTTGAGCATCGCGAGCGCGCGCGCCACGCGGCGGCGCGTCGCGTGCGGCATGATCACCTCGTCGATGTAGCCGCGCTCGGCGGCGACGAACGGCGAGAGGAAGCGGTCCTCGTATTCCTTGGTGCGTGCCGCGATCTTGGCAGGATCGCCGATGTCGGCGCGGAAGATGATCTCGACCGCGCCCTTCGCGCCCATCACGGCGATCTGCGCGGTCGGCCAGGCGTAGTTCACGTCGCCGCCGATGTGCTTGCTGGCCATCACGTCGTAGGCACCGCCGAACGCCTTGCGCGTGATCACGGTGACCAGCGGCACGGTCGCTTGGCTATAGGCGAACAACAGCTTCGCGCCGTGCTTGATCAGCCCGCCATATTCCTGCGCGGTGCCCGGCAGGAAGCCGGGCACGTCGACGAAGGTCACGATCGGAATGCCGAAGGCGTCGCAGAAGCGCACGAAGCGCGCGGCTTTTCTCGATGCATCCGAGTCGAGCACGCCCGCGAGCACCATCGGCTGATTTGCCACAAACCCGACGGTGCGCCCCGCGATGCGGCCGAAGCCCGTGACGATGTTTTTCGCGAATGCCGCGGACAATTCGAAGAAATCGCCCTCGTCGGCGACCTTGAGGATCAGCTCCTTGATGTCGTAGGGCTTGTTCGGATTGTCCGGGATCAGCGTGTCGAGCGATTCATCCGCGCGCTCGATGTCGTCGAAGCTCGGCCATTCGGGCACGCCCGCCGCGCAATTCGCGGGCAGGAAATCCAAGAGCCGGCGGATCTGCAGCAGGCACTCGACGTCGTTCTCGAATGCGCCGTCAGAGATCGCGGACCTGGTGGTGTGCACGCTCGCCCCGCCGAGCTCTTCGGCGGTGACGATTTCGTTGGTCACGGTCTTCACCACGTCCGGTCCGGTGACGAACATGTAGCTCGTCTCTTTCACCATGAAGATGAAGTCGGTCATCGCCGGCGAATAGACGTCGCCGCCCGCGCACGGCCCCATGATGACGGAGATCTGCGGGATCACGCCCGACGCGATCACGTTGCGCTTGAACACCTCGCCATAGCCGCCGAGCGAAGCAACGCCCTCCTGGATGCGCGCGCCGCCCGCGTCGAACAGGCCGACGATCGGGGCGCGCGCCTTCATCGCCATGTCCTGGATCTTCTGGATCTTGAGCGCATGGGTCTCCGAGAGCGAGCCGCCGAACACGGTGAAGTCCTTGGCGAACACGAACACCGTGCGGCCGTTCGCCGTGCCCCAGCCGGTGACGACGCCATCGCCCGGAATCTTCGCGCCTTCGTTCATGCCGAAATCGGTGGCGCGGTGCTCGACGAACATGTCGAACTCCTCGAACGAGTCTTTATCCATCAGGAGCTCGACCCGCTCGCGCGCGGTCAGCTTGCCGCGCTTGTGCTGCGCATCGATGCGCGCCTGCCCGCCGCCAAGCCGCGCGTTCTCGCGCCGCACCTCGAGCTTTTCCAGAATGTCTTTCATCGCGTGACCGATCCCCTGCCCGGCCCGACAACATTGTCATTGGCGCGTGAAGGGGGCAACCTCGCCGCCGACCTCATCCGGAGGAGGAATTCATGATTCAGCGACACGCCGGCGCCGTCGAGGGCCTGCCGCGCCTGCTGTTGCGCCTGGAGGGTGCGGCGCTCGCGCTCGCCGCGGTGTTCATGTTTCACCGGCTCGGCGGAAACTGGTGGTGGTTCGCCCTGATCCTCGTGCCCGACCTCAGCCTCGCCGCGTATCTGATCGGCACGCGCCCCGGCGCGATGGCGTACAACACGTTTCACGTTACCCTCGTGCCGCTTGTTCTTGGGGCGCTCGGTCTTCTGCTGCCGTCGTTCGATCTGATCCAGATCGCGCTCGTCTGGGCGGCGCACATCGGGGTCGACCGCGCTCTCGGGCTCGGCCTGAAGTACGGCGCGGGTTTCGGCTTCACGCATCTCGGCCGCATCGGCGGCGCATTGAGCGGAAGCTAGCCGATCCTGCCTGACGTCCGCAAAATGAAGATCAGCACCTCGGCGACCGCGCGATAGAGCGCGTCGGGAATATCCTCGCCGAGTTCGACTTGCGACAATGCCTCGGCGAGCGCGGCATTCTGCTCGATCGGCACGCCGTGCTCGGCTGCGAGCGCCAGGATCGCCTCGCCGACCTCGCCGCGGCCCTTCGCGACGACGCGCGGCACCGGCACGGCGGACTTGTCGTACTGCAGCGCGACGGCAAGTGCGGGCGGCTTGCTCATGACGCGCGGTCCATGAAGCGGCCCGGCGCAGCCTGCCGCATCGCGGGCGGCGCTCCAACGCGCAGCTGGAATTCGGCCGGCTCGAGCTCGGCGGCGCGCAACGCCTCGCTGAGCAAGGCCGAGCTTTCGTTCAGCCGTGTCGCCGTCGCGACGCGCTCCGCCCAAAGCGTGACGCTCGCCCGCGCGCCGGCGAGTGTGACCAGTGCATGCACCGGCCCCATCGGCTCCACGTCGAGCGAGAACCGCGCGCGCCATGTCCGCGCTTGCGGATCGGACTTTGGCGCACGCGCATCGCGGCTCACTTCGAACTGCGCGATCGACGTGCCCTGCGGCGTCGCGAAGGGTATCTCGAAGCTCCAGCGCTGTGCCGCATCCGCGCGCGGCACGTCGGGCTGGTCGGGCAACGACGCGGCCTGCAGCAGCGTCTGGCGCGCAAGCGCGCCATCGGTCTGCGCAATCAGCCTGTCGGCGATCTCGTGGGGCGCGGTATCCGGCCCGATCGACGGCGTGGCCGGCGCCTGCGCGGCGAGGGGCGCGCCGCGATAGGGCGGCGGCGGGCCGCTTTGACTCGACGCGGGCTGCTGCAGCGGCGCTTCACGCGCCGACAATGCGGTCGCGACCGTTCTTGCCAACATCGTCGCCTGCTCGGCCGACAAGCCCGCGCTGGGCGCCACCGGCTCTTCGGCCGCTCCGGCAAGGGCTCCCGCGAGAACCTTGATTGTCGCGTCTGTCGCGGGCAGCGACGGCCGCGGCACCCCATCCGCATTTGCACCGGCGGCCGCAACCGACGGCGCCGTGCGAACCGCAGGCTCGCTCGCGGCCCAGGTCTTCAAGACCTGGCGGAAGATGAGAAGCGCGGCCTTCAGGTCCTCCGCTGGCGGCCCACCGCTCCGCGCAGACGGCCGCGCGGGGGCTGATGGTGCGCTTGGCGGCGCATCGGTTGCGAGGCGCGCTTCGAGCAGCGTTCCGGAGCGTACGAAGGCCCGCTTCACCTCGGCACCCGTGATGTGCGCGCCGAGCGGAACGCGCAGCGACAGAAGCTCATTCGCCGCCGCACGCACCAAGGCGGGCAGCGCGCTCGTTCGTTGCACCACGTGTTCCACGTCGGCGAACAGCGGCGCCAGCCCGCTCTGGCGGGTTGCCGCGGCGCTTACCGCCGCGCCGACCGCCTGCTCAGGGGTGAGGACGCGCACGGGCGCATCCGGACGCAGCGTGGCGGCGGGGGTGATCGGCGCAGCGTCGCGCAATACCGCGGGCGATGCGGCAATCCCGGCCTGGGCCGGCACCGCTGGCGGTACGCGCGCCAGGATCACCGCTTCGCCGATCGGCGCACGCTGCGCAACGTTCGGCGCGGCGCGCTGCCCGGATGCCCCCGCAGCGGAAGCATCGGCATAGATGACGAGCGTCGCCTGCGCGCCGCCGCCCTTGGTCGCGAGCATGATGGTGCTGCCGGGCGTCAGCGCCACGTCGGAACGCACGTCGAGGACGGCTTGCGGCAGTTGCAGGCGGAATACGTCGCTCTCGATCAGCGCGAGCACGAGCGCCTGCACCACCTGCCCTGGCGGCAATGGCGTGCCGGGCGCACCGAACGCGTTCGGAAGCGCAATGGCGTTCGGCAGATGAATGCTGTCCACGGGCGACCCTCGGTGGACCGTCTGCCGGGTATAGGGCGCGAGGGTGAAGCGTTCGTTAACGCTTCGGAAACCATCTTCATCCGGTCGAGGAAAGGACCGCCCCGGCCGCCTGCATGTCGGCGAAGCGCGCGGCACGACGTTGCATCGCAAGCTCGTCGCGCCCCCAGAAATCCATGTTCCAGTCTTCATCGACATGCGCGGCCGCCCACGCATCCTCGACCCCCAGCCTTCCGCCCGCGACCGCAAGCGCGATCAGCGCCGAGCCGGTGAGCGTGGTGATCAGGCTGATGGCGCCGAGCCGCCACGGGTTGGACGGGATGGCGGCGCGCGCCATCGCCACGGCGTCTTCGGGCTGCGCGACGAATATCACGCCCTCGCCCAGAACGAAGCGCGCGCCAAGGGCCGCGCAGGTCCAGGCAAGAATAGGGTCCCAATGTTGCGCCTGTTTGGCGACAAGCCCCTCGGGCGTACTGGCGCGGTAGCACACGAGATCGGAGCCGAGGTATTGCGCGATCTCCTGCGTGACCGGCTCGGCGTTGGGCGCAACTCCGTCGATGATGGTGTTGGCGAGCCGCGTCAGCGGCATGGCGGCGGGATCGATGCGCTCGCCCTGCGCCTCCCACTCGGCCGCGATCGCCTGCGCGAGCGGGAGGGTCGGCGCGGCCAGCATGTTGCCCGCCGGAGTCCGCACCGGACGCCCATCGAGCAGGAGCGGATATGGCACGCCCTCGCCTGCCGTCGCCGCCTGATAGAAGCGCTTGCGCAGATTCGGGCGCATGTTGCGCCGCGCCGCCTCGACCGGATCGAGCGGCTCGTTACCGAACAGGTCTTCGAGGATATCGCGCATGAACAAACCTACCTGCCGTCAGGCAGATAGGTCGTCGCCCGGCTGCAAATCAAGGCTCAATGGTGGGCGTGATGAAGATGCGCACGCGCCTCGTCGGTATCGATCAGCTTGCCGTAGATCGCGCCGAGTATGGCGCCATAGGCCAAGTGAAACAGCGCAACCACGACCGGGGCAAAAACGCCGAGCTTGAGGCAGAAAAGGCCGGAGCCGGTGAGCGGCGCGATGACGAGCATCACGACAACCGCAGCGCCGCCAGCGAACATAACCCCGCGCAGCCAGTCGGGGCCGAACAGATAATCATGCACGAGGCCGAAGACGCTGCCCCACAACAGGGTCCCGACGAAGAAATGGAACAAGAGGCCGGCGACCGGCGCGCGCACGCCGACTGCCGCGGTCAGCAGGGTGACCGGCTCATGCAGCGCCGAGAGCACCAGCGTCGCGATGAAGCCCGCAACGATGCCGTTGCCGATCCGGTCGGTGAGCGAGACGTTGGTAGGCATCAGGCCAGCGCCGGCTGCTGGGGCGGCGTGTTGGTCCACTCTGCGTGGAAGAAGCCATTCTCGCCCATCAGGCACACTTCGGTATCGGCGCCGCGCTCGGCGAGTTTGCGCGCGGCCTCAACCGCGAACAGCATCGCCTCGGCCTTGCTCTTGTACGGGCCGAACTCTTCGTCGGCGAACTTGATCATCCACTCGTCATCGTGCTGAACGAGGAAATAGCGGGTTGGCGACATGGCTTGCTCCCCAGAATTTGCGAAGAAGCTGACCGCACGCACGGATATGCAACACGCCGATGCGGATGATGAATAACGCCCCAATCGGCGCAAAGTTTGGCGCGAGCTATCCGGTTTCCGGCGGCGACCCCATGCGGCGTACGCATGACGCGATTGTTGTGAAATCGTTGGATTTGGCGCGAATGGCGCGAGAGGCGCTGATATACCAGCGCCCACAGACGGATTTTCCTTCGCGGGCGTTCGGTTGCAGCAGTTTTGCCGTGCCAACTGCACCGCACACTTGTTAACGCGTGCACCGCGCTCGACGAAACTATGGCCAAACTTGGCGCGACCGGTGCATCACTGTCCAGATCTCTTCGAGAGTCGGAACCAGCTCCGCGAAATCATGGATCACCGCGCAGGCTCCTGATTCGGTCAGCGCCGCGGCCCGATGGTAGCCCCACGCGACTCCGATCGCCGCGGCGCCCGCCGCGCGCGCCATCGTGATGTCGTAGACGGTGTCGCCGACGACGACGGTGTCCGTGGGCTCGACCCCCGCCTCGCGCATCGCATGCATGACCATCCCCGGATCGGGTTTCGACGGAGCATCATCCGCGGTCTTGATCGTGATGAAATGCTCGAGCAAACCGTGATGTCCGAGCACCATCCGCACGCCGCGCTGGGACTTACCGGTGGCAATGCCCAACGAAACATCGTCGCGCAGCGCGAGCGCCGCGATCGCCTCCGCGGCGCCGGGATAGAGCGGCTCGACAGGTGCGCCCGGGCGCCGCATTGCGTGGAAAGCGTCTCGATAATGCGCGGCAAGGCTTTCCGCCGGAAAGTTCGTGGCGCCGTTGCCGAGCTTCGTGAAGGCCTCGCCCAGCGAGAGCCCGATCACAGAAAGCAGCGTTTCGCGCTCCGGCAGCGGAATACCGTGCGCGCCATAGGCCTGCGTCATGGCGCTGACGATCATGTGCTGGCTGTCGACAAGCGTGCCGTCGCAGTCAAAAATGACTAATTTCAATGGTTTAGCCACGAATCTTCGCTTCATTCCCGCCAGAATTCCGATATAGAGAGCGTCCCGCATCCGGGCAACCATCCGTGGGAATCCTGATGCGTGTGACCATGGTAGCGGTGGCTTTCGGAGGTCCGCTCCACTAAATTCCTGCCCGGAATCGGCGCCGACAAGCCGATCCTGGGGACGAACTGTTCTGGGCGGCGCCGCGCGAGTCCCTTCTCGCATGAGGGGCGCGAGCACGAGGAGTCAATGAAACTCACCGATATCGCCGCGCCTGATTATTTTCATAAGGTCGTGGACTGCCAGTGGGCCTGCCCCGCGCACACCCCGGTGCCCGAATACATCCGGCTGATCGCGCAGGGCCGCTACGGCGACGCCTACATGATCAACTGGAAGTCCAACGTGTTTCCGGGGATTCTCGGCCGCACCTGCGACCGGCCGTGCGAGCCGGCCTGCCGGCGCGGCCGCGTCGAGAAGGACCCGGTCGCGATCTGCCGCCTGAAGCGCGTCGCCGCCGACTACAAGGAGGACATCAAGGAGCGGCTGCCGAAGGCGGTCGAGAAGGGTAAGCGCAACGGCAAGCGCATCGCGCTGGTCGGCGCCGGGCCAGCCTCGCTCACGGTCGCACGCGATCTCGCGCCGATGGGCTACGAGTGCGTGGTGTTCGACGGGGATTTCCGCTCCGGCGGCATGATGCGCTCGCAGATTCCGAAGTTCCGCCTGCCCGACAAGGTGATCGACGAGGAGTGCAACTACATCCTCGATCTCGGCGTCGAATTCCGCGGCGGGCGGCCGGTCGAGAGCCTGAAGAAACTGCTCGCCGAAGGGTGGGACGCAGTGTTCGTCGGCTCCGGCGCGCCGCGCGGGCGCGAGCTCGACATTCCGGGCCGCAAGGAAGCGGCCAAGAACATCCACATCGGCATCGACTGGCTGTCGTCGGTGTCGTTCGGTCACATCAATTCGATCGGCAAGCGCGTGATCGTGCTCGGCGGCGGCAACACCGCGATGGACTGCTGCCGCTCCTCACGCCGCCTCGGCGGCGAGGACGTGAAGGTGATCGTGCGCTCCGGCTTCGAGGAGATGAAGGCGAGCCCTTGGGAAAAAGAAGACGCGATGCACGAGGGCATCCCGATCCACAATTACCTCGTGCCGAAGGAATTCACGCACCGGGACGGCAAGCTCACCGGCGTCACCTTCGAGAAGGTGAAGGCCGAATACGACGAGAAGGGCCGCCGCAAACTGGTGAATGCCGGCGAGCCGGACCAGCATTTCGAATGCGACGACGTGCTGGTCGCGGTCGGCCAGGAGAATTCGTTCCCCTGGATCGAGCGCGACATCGGGCTCGAGTTCGACCAGTGGGACATGCCCAAGGTCGACCCGAAGACGTTCGTCTCGACCAATCCACAGGTATTTTTCGGCGGCGATGCGGCGTTCGGCCCGAAGAACATCATCTGGGCGGTGGCGCACGGCCATGAGGCGGCCGTCTCGATCGACAAGTACCTGAGCGGCGAGGACATGAATGTTCGCCCCCTGCCCGCGGTCGAGGTCGTCAGCCAGAAGATGGGCATCCACGAGTGGTCGTACGACAACGACATCGCGAACGACAAACGCTACCGCGTGCCGACGCGCGACAACGTCATCGCGCTGAAGGACATCCGCACCGAAGTCGAGCTCGGCTATGACGACAAGCTCGCCTTCCAGGAAGCGCAGCGCTGCCTGAATTGCGACGTGCAGACGGTGTTCACCGGGCAGCTCTGCATCGAGTGCGACGCCTGCGTCGACATCTGCCCGATGGACTGCATCACCTTCACGCACAACGGCGAGGAAGCCGACCTGCGTACCCGCCTGAAGGCCCCGGCGCAGAACCTGACGCAGGACCTGTACGTCGCCGACAACCTGAAGACCGGCCGCGTGATGGTGAAGGACGAGGACGTGTGCCTGCACTGCGGGCTGTGCGCCGAGCGCTGTCCCACGGGCGCCTGGGACATGCAGAAATACCTGATCGAAATGACGCAAGCGGAACAAGCATGCCGATCGAGAGCGTAAACGACTTCGTCGTCCGGTTCGCCAACGTCAACGGATCAGGCTCGGCCAGCGCCAACGAGCTGTTCGCCCGGTCCGTAATGCGCATGGGCGTGCCGGTATCCCCGCGCAATATCTTCCCCTCGAACATTCAGGGGCTGCCGACCTGGTATGAGGTGCGCATCACCGAAGCGGGCCATCTCGGCGCACGCGGCGGCGTCGACCTGATGGTCGCGATGAACCCGCAGACCTTCGACAAGGACGTCGCCTCGATCGAGAAGGGCGGCTATCTGTTCTACGACAACACCAAGCCGCTGCCGGCCGCGCGCTTCCGCGACGACATCACGGTGATCGGCGTGCCGCTCACCGCGATCTGCAATCGCGAGTACATCGACCCGCGCCAGCGCCAGCTGTTCAAGAACATCATCTATGTCGGCGCGCTCTCTGCGCTCTTGGACATGGATGTCGGCGCGATCGAGAAGCTGATCGCCGAGCAGTTCCGCAGCAAGGACACGCTGATCGAACCGAACGTGCACGCGCTCCACCTCGGGCGCGATTACGTGACGATGAATCTCGAGCATCCGATCGGGCTCAAGCTGAAGAAGGCGAGCGCGGTCGGCGACCGTATCTTCATCGAGGGCAACAGCGCGGCGGCGCTCGGCGCGGTCTATGGCGGCGCCACCGTGTGCGCCTGGTATCCGATCACGCCCTCCTCCTCGCTCGCCGAGGCATTTCAGCGCCACTGCTCGCGCTACCGCGCGGACGGCAACAAGAAGAACCGCTATGCCATCATCCAGGCCGAGGACGAGCTTGCCTCCATCGGCATGGTGATCGGCGCGGGCTGGAACGGCTCGCGCGCGTTCACCGCGACGTCGGGTCCCGGCATCTCGCTGATGCAGGAGTTTCTCGGCCTCGCCTACTTCGCCGAAATCCCGGCGGTGATCGTCGACGTGCAGCGCGCCGGCCCTTCGACCGGCATGCCGACGCGCACGCAGCAATGCGACGTGCTCTCCTGCGCCTACGCCTCGCACGGCGACACCAAGCACGTGCTGCTGTTTCCCGAGGACCCGGCCGAAGCCTTCGAGATGACCGCGCAGGCGTTCGACCTCGCCGACCGTCTGCAAACACCGATCTTCGTCATGACCGATCTCGACATCGGCATGAACCACCGCCTGTGCCGTCCGCTCAAGTGGGACGACACGCGCCAATACGACCGCGGCAAGATCATGACGGCGCAGGCGCTCGAAGCCGGCCGCGATTTCGGCCGCTACCTCGACGTCGACAACGACGGCATCCCGTTCCGCACCTTGCCGGGCACGCATCCGACCAAGGGCTCGTTCTTCACCCGTGGCACCTCGCGTGACCGCTACGCGCGCTACACCGAAGAGGGCGGCCCCTACGCCGACAACATGCAGCGGCTGTTGCGCAAGTTCGAGACCGCCAAAAGCCTCGTGCCGCGCCCGGTGCGACGCGATGCCGGCAAGCCGAGCAAATACGGCGCGATCTATTACGGCTCGACCTCGCCCGCGATGGACGAGGCGATCCACATGATCGCGGCGCGCGGCATGCCGCTCGACATGCTGCGCGTGCGCGGCTTCCCGTTCCATCAGGACGTCGACGGCTTCATCGCCGACCACGACTTCGTGTTCGTGGTCGAGCAGAACCGCGACAGCCAGCTGCGCACGCTGATCACCACCGAGTGCAACATCGATCCGGCGCGGCTGGTGCCGATCCTGCACTTCGACGGCACGCCGATCACCGCGCGCTTCATCGCCAGCGCGATCGGCGACCACCTCGATGCGCTGAAAGTCACGCCGCTGCGGAAAGTCGTGTCATGACCTACATCGTCAAGCCGAAATTCCACCATCCCGCGCTGCCGAAGAACGCGCTCGGCTATACCCATCGCGACTACGAAGGCTCGGTCTCGACGCTGTGCGCGGGCTGCGGTCACGACTCGATCTCGGCCGCGATCATCGAAGCCTGCTTCGAGCTGGCAATCGAGCCGCACCGCGTCGCGAAGCTCTCCGGCATCGGCTGCTCGTCGAAGACGCCGACCTACTTCCTCGGCCAGTCGCACGGCTTCAATTCGGTGCACGGGCGCATGCCGTCGGTGCTGACCGGCGCCAATCTCGCCAACCGCGATCTCATCTATCTCGGCGTGTCCGGCGACGGCGACTCGGCCTCCATCGGCCTCGGCCAGTTCGCCCACGCGATCCGGCGCGGCGTGAACATGGTCTACATCGTCGAGAACAACGGCGTGTACGGCCTCACCAAGGGACAGTTCTCCGCCACCGCCGACCGCGGCTCGAAGGCGAAGCGCGGTGCAGTCAATAACGATAGCTCGATCGACCTCGTCGCCATGGCGATGCAGCTTGGCGCGACCTTTGTGGCGCGCTCGTTCTCCGGCGACAAGGAGCAGCTGGTGCCGATCATCAAGGCGGCGATCGAGCACAAGGGCGCGGCGTTCATCGACGTGCTCTCCCCCTGCGTCGCCTTCAACAATCACCTCGGCTCGACCAAGAGCTTCGACTTCGTGCGCATGCACAACGAGGCGGTCAACCGGCTCGACTTCATCACCGGCCGCACGCCGATCACGGTCGACTACGAGCCCGGCACCGTCGAGATCGTCGAGCAGCACGACGGCTCGAAGATCGCGCTGCGCAAGCTCAACGCCGAGTACAACATCCACGACAAGCTTGCCGCGATGAGCTTCCTGTTGCACCACGCGGCCGAAGGTCAGATCGTCACCGGGCTGCTCTACGTCGACAGCGATCCGGACGATCTGCACGCGCATCTCGCCACGGTGGACGCGCCGCTCAATTCACTCGGCGAAAAGGAGCTGTGCCCGGGCTCCGCGACGCTGGAGAAGTTCAACGCGAGTTTGCGCTAGGCTTCACGCAGCCCTCATCCTGAGGAGCCGAGCGGAGCGAGCGTCTCGAAGGATGGCCACGAACACCGCGCTTGCCGCCATCCTTCGAGACGGCCGCTTCGCGGCCTCCTCAGGATGAGGACCGGAGCCACGGCTTTTCGACAACCGCCTTCTTCACGGCGTCGACAAACCCTGCCGGCATTCCGGTCTCGATCGACAGCGCTTTGCCGGTCTCCAGCACGCTCTTGAGGCTCGACAGGATCTTGGGCCAGCCGGACTGCCCGCCTCGCAGGATCGCATCGGGCACGTCCCAGGAATGCGATTCCGTCATCGTGACCTGCACGCTGCCGCCCGCCTGCGCGATATCGTAGCTGACGAGACACTCGGGCAACTCGCCGAAGTCTTTCATGCCGGCGACCCGCCACGTCACGCACAGCCGGTGCGGCGGCGACCATTCGACGACCTCGCCGCTCACATGCGTGCCGCCGTCGGGCGCCAGCAGGCGGAACGCGCCGCCGCTGCGCGGCTCGATCTCGATCGCGAAGCCGAAAAAATATTGCCTGGTGAATTGCGGATCGATCAGCGCCCGCCAGACCTTTTCGAGCGGCGCATCGATATACGTGACGTAAACGGTCTTGGGCTTGAACTTGCTCACGTCGGCCATGGCCGCCTACCTCTCGAACGCGACGTCGCCGGTCTCGAGCAGCGACTTGAGGTTCGACAGAATCTTCGGCCAGCCGCCGGATACTGCCTCCACGAGCTTGGTCCCTTCGCCTTCGAGCTCGTGGCTGATCGTGAGCTTCGCCGCCTTGCCGCCGAAGTCCGGATAGTATTCCGCCATCTCGATCTCCATCGTGCAGCGCGACCAGCCCTCGGCCTTGAGTTCCGGCTTGAACTCGTTGCGCCAGCGAATGACGAGGCGCTTCCCCGGAACCGCCTCCAGAATTTCGCCGCTGTCGGCGGTGCGGCCGTCCTCGAACTTGAGGGACCAGGGCGAGCCCGGCTGCCAGTCGCTTTGCGCCGTGATGCCGAACCAGTATTTCCTGATCGTTTGCGGATCGGTCAGCGCCGCCCAGAGCTTCTCGGGCGTCGTGCGGATATAGGTGACGTACACGAACTTCGGCTTGCTCATCGTGACTCTCCTGTCCCTTCCTCCAACGCTCTCTTGATGTCGCTCAGCGCCTGAAGCCGCCCGCTTTCGAATTTCCCGATCCAGCGTTCGGCGATCTCGTTGATCGGCACCGGGTTGAGGTAGTGCAGCTTCTCCCGCCCGCGCCGCGCGGTGGCGACGAGGTTCGCCTCCTCCAGCAGGACGAGATGCTTGGTCACCGCCTGCCGCGTCATCGCGAGGCGTGCGCACAATTCGCCCAGTGTCTGTCCGTTCTCGGCGCGCAGGCGGTCGAGCAAGTCACGTCGGGTCGGGTCAGCGAGTGCCTTGAACACCTTGTCCATGGCGACAATATGCAACCAATTGGTTGCCTGTCAAGGCGCACGTGGCGATATCTCACCAGGGAGCAGGACGCCTATCGCGTCGAGCTTTGATAGGGCCGCTTGCGCCAGCGCTTTTTTTTCTTTCTCGGCTGGACGCCATCCGAGCCGCGATAGACCGAACGCACAGTCCCGCCGCTGCTGAGCGGGACGTTTGCGTTGCTGCCGACACCCGGGGGCACGCCGTAGCTCGGGGTCGGCAGCGGGGTCACGACCGAGGGGACCGGGGGCGGTACGAACAACGGCGGCGGCGGCGGCGGCGGCGGCGCGGGAATGAGCAGCGGCGGTGTCCCTGTTTGCGCCAATGCGCCCGCAGGCGCCGCCAACACGATGAGGACCGCGATTGTGGGGCGCATGCGACCTGCTCCGCTTTCCCGCCCGCCAGCCAAAGCTACGTCACGCGCGACCGCGGCAACAGGCGTAGCCGATCACAACATGGTCATTCCTCTGGCGCCTCGACGATCGGGTCGTAGCGGGCGGCATCGAGCCCGAGCAGGCTCCAGGTCTGTTGCATGTGGGCGGGGAGCGGCGCGGTCACGTCGATTACGCCGCCGCGCGGATGTGGCACCACGATGCGGCGCGCGAGCAGATGCAGGCGGTTCTGCATGCCGCCGGGCAATTCCCAATTCTCGATCCGGAAATATTTCGGGTCGCCGACGATCGGATACCCGATATGCGCCATGTGCGCGCGCAGCTGGTGCGTGCGCCCGGTGACCGGCTTGAGCGACACCCAGGCGAGCGCGCTCGCCGATGGCTCGACCACCGCGTAATAGGTGACCGCGTGGCTCGCGCCCTCCTCGCCATGCTGCGCGATGCGCATGAAACTATCCTCCTCGCGCTCCTCCTTGGCGAGGAACGTCGAGATGCGCCCCTGTCGCGGCTTCGGCACGCCGGCGGTAAGCGCCCAGTAGATCTTGCGCGCCGCGCGCGTGCGGAACGTTTTCGCCAGCGCGGCCGCGGCGAAACGAGTCTTTGCGACCAGCAGGCAGCCCGCCGTATCCTTGTCGAGCCGGTGCACCAGGCGCGGGCGCTGACCATCGACCCCCGGCTGGCGCAGCACTTCGAGCATGCCGTCGAGGTGTCGCGTGGTGCCGGAGCCGCCCTGCACCGACAGCCCCATCGGCTTGTTCAGCACCAGCACGTCGGCGTCTTCGTGCAGCGTGATCGACTTTAGGAAATCGCGCGTCTTCTCGTCTTCGGCCGAGAGGTGCGAGCGCTTCGGCACGTTGAGCTTGAGCGGCGGGATGCGCACCTGCTGGCCCAGCGCGAGCCGATCCTTGGTGTCGACGCGCTTGCTGTCGACCCGCACCTCGCCTTTACGCACGATGCGCTGGATATGGCTGAACGACAGTCCGGGAAATCGCGCCTCGAAGAAGCGGTCGACCCGCATGCCGGCTTCGTCCGCGCCGACCGTCACGGTCTGCACGCCGGTGGCGATCTCCGGCAACGGAGCCGGTTCGGGCTCCGGCGCCGGCTGGAGGTGGCGCGGCGCGCGGGCGTCGAACGAACGCCCGCGCGGCTTGCGGGTATCCAGATCACGCGGCTTGCGCGCGTCGAAGCTGCCTTTCCGCCCGCCTTGCTCTTCGAGCGGCGCATCGGTGCGCCAGCGCGGCCCTATCGGAGATCGCGGTCTCTCCTCCCGCGCCCCGCGCCGCCCCTTTGGCTTGCGTTCCACAAATGACGACCGCGCCTCGTCGCGGCCTGCGAACGCGGTCTTTTCGCGTCCCTCGCGCGGCTCGAAAGATTTCGAAGCTCGCGCGCCGAACGCGCCCTTCGGCTTGCGCGGTCCGAACGACCGCGGCTTGTCGCGGGCGCCGCCGGGCGCGCCCTCTCGCGAGCCCGCAGGTGGCGCCCACCCCCGGCCGGTCTTGCGGCCGAGGCCCGCATTGCGGGCCGCGCCACGCCTTTGGCCTCCACGTTTCTTCATGGGCAGCGTTTCATTTCGGTGCGTTCGCCGTTCCACGTCACGGCGAGTCGGTCGCCCATCATTGCGAGCGTGATCGGATGCCGCATCCCGTTCGAGCAGCGCCCCTCGATGTAGAGCGCGCGGGCCGCCTTGTACATTTTTCCGAAGGTACAGTATTCCGACGCCAGCGTCGCCGAGGTTGCGGTGACCGTCAGCGGCCCTGCCTTGGTGTCGCCCGAGCAATGCCTAGCATCGACCGCCCAGCGCCCGAATTGGGGTTCCGCCGCGACGGCACTTCCCGCCCCACCGACCAAAGCGGCTATCGCCACCGCAATCAGCTTCACGAATTGCGTTCCTTGCGCAGCTTCGCCCAATATTCCAGCCGCTTGCGGATGTCGCGCTCGAAGCCGCGCTCCGGCGGATCGTAGAACTGCTGCCGGCCGAGCGCCTCCGGGAAGTAGTCCTGCCCCGAAAACGCATCCGGCGCGTCGTGGTCGTAGTCGTAACCCGCGCCGTAGTCCTCTTCCTTCATCAGTTTCGTCGGCGCGTTAAGGATGTGCTTCGGCGGCAGCAGCGAACCTGCGGTCTTGGCAACCTGCATCGCCGCGCCGAAAGCCTTGTAGGCGGCGTTCGATTTCGGCGCGGTCGCGATGTAGATCACGGCCTGGGCAATCGCGAGTTCGCCCTCGGGGCTGCCGAGAAAATCATACGCATCTTTCGCCGCATTGCAGATCACCAGCGCCTGCGGATCGGCAAGCCCGATGTCCTCGACCGCCATGCGCACCACGCGGCGCGCGAGGTAGAGCGGGTCCTCGCCAGCATCGAGCATGCGGCAGAGATAATAGAGTGCAGCATCGGGATCGGAGCCGCGCACCGACTTGTGCAGCGCGGAGATGAGATTGTAGTGACCGTCCTGGCTCTTGTCGTAGATCGGCGCGCGCCGCTGCACGATCTCCTGCAATTGCGCCGCGTCGAACGTCTCGCCCGCGCGCGCCGCGCGCCAGACTTCTTCGGCGAGCGTCAGTGCAGCCCGTCCGTCACCATCGGCCATACGCACGAGAGAGGCGCGCGCATCGGCATCAAGCGGCAGCTTGCGGCTTTCGATCTCCTCGGCGCGCGACAGCAACAGCTCGATCGCGTCCGCATCGAGCGGCTTGAACACCAGTACGCGGGCACGCGACAAGAGCGCGGCGTTGAGCTCGAACGACGGGTTTTCGGTGGTGGCGCCGACCAGCACGACGGTGCCGTCTTCCATCACGGGGAGGAAACTGTCCTGCTGCGCGCGGTTGAAGCGATGCACCTCGTCGATGAACAGCAGCGTGCCCTGCCCGGTTTCGCGCCGCGCCCGCGCCGCTTCGAAGACCTTCTTCAGGTCGGCAACGCCGGAAAACACTGCGGAAAGCTGCTCGAAGTGCAGTGCCGTCGCCTCGCTGAGCAGCCGCGCCACCGTCGTCTTGCCGGTGCCGGGCGGGCCCCAGAAAATGAGCGAGCCGAGCGAGCGCGTCTCCAGCATGCGGGTGAGCGCGCCGTCCGGCCCGAGCAGGTGGTCCTGCCCGACCACTTCGGAGAGTTTCGTCGGCCGCAGCCTGTCGGCCAGCGGACGCGGCGCGTCGTGTTCGAGACCGGCGGCTTCGAACAGGCTCGGTGCGCGTTTGGAGCGCGTGCTCATCCACTGAACTGGACGGTGAGCGTCTGCCCGCCACGCACCAGCGTGATCGCCCAGCGGCGTGTGGATTCCTTGGCGATCCGCTCGAGATCGCGCGTGCGCGTGATCTTCTCGTTGTTCACCGCCGCGATCACATCGCCTTTCTGGAAGCCAAGGTTCTGGGCAAGCGAACCGTCGGCGACATCGAGCACCGCCACACCTTCGGCAGAGGCATCGAGCCGCAGCTCTTCGGCGAGCGCGGGCGAGATATTGGCTACCTTCATGCCCATGAACGGCGAGCGCGCCCGGATCACGAGCTCGTCGCGCGGCGTCTCGGGCGCAGTTTCGAGTGCGACGGAGAGCTTCATTTCCTTGCCGCCGCGCAAGATGCCGATCTGCGCCTGCCCCCCCAGCGCCTTGGTGGCGAAGCGATAGTCGAAGGCATTCTGGTCATCGACCGTCTGTCCATCGATCGCGACGATCAGATCGCCGGTCCTGAGGCCCGCGCGCGCGGCCGGGCTTTTCTCCGTGACGGTCGCGACCAGCGCGCCGGCCGGGCGCTTGAGCCCGAGGCTCTCCGCAATGTCGGGCGTCACCGCCTGCAGCTTGGCCCCGAGCCACGGGCGCTTCACGCTGGTGCCGCCGCTCTTGGCCGACGCGACCACGACCTTCACCATGTTCACGGGAATCGCGAAACCGATCCCCTGCGAGCCGCCCGAGCGCGAAAAGATCGCCGTGTTGAGCCCGACCAGGCGGCCTCCAAGATCGACCAGCGCGCCACCCGAGTTGCCCGGGTTGATCGCCGCGTCGGTCTGGATGAAGAACTGATAATCCGTGATGCCGACCTGCGTGCGTGCCAGCGCCGATACAATGCCGTGCGTCACGGTCTGGCCGACGCCGAACGGATTGCCGAGCGCCAGCACGACGTCGCCGACCTGCAGCGCATCGGAATCGCCGAGCTCGATCGCGGTGAAGCGCTCTCTGCCGTCCTTCACGCGCAGCACCGCCAGGTCGGTGCGGGCATCCTTCAGCACGATCTCGGCCTCGAACTCGCGCTTATCGGCGAGCGCAACCTTCACCTCGCTCGCGCCTTCGATCACGTGGTTGTTGGTCATGATCAGGCCGCCGGCATCGACGATCACGCCCGAGCCGAGCGCGCGCTGCACCTGCTCCTGCGGCAGGCCGCCGCCGAAGAAGCGGCGGAACAAGGGATCGTCCATGAACGGATTGCGGTTCGCGACCACCCGGGCGGCGTAGACATTCACCACCGACGGCGCCGCCTTCTGCACCACCGGCGCGTAGGAGAGGCGCAGGTCGGTGGTCGACGCCGGCACGCGGCGGTCCTGCGCTGCGGCCGGCTGGGCGACTGCGAGGGCAATGGCGATGGCTGAAATCAGACGGAGAATCATGGGGATCAGGTCCGTGCTTCGGCCCGAGATATAGAGGCTTAACACAGCCAGTTGAAGGGCGGATTTCCCGGCGTGAAACAGGGTGCAGCCATCGCGTGTAGTGGGGCACGATGCGACGTTTGCTGCACGATTGCGCGCCCCCGGGGTTCGTCCCACACTGCCCGAAACAGCGCCCCAAAAGGGGCCGCGGGGGAACGGCGCTTTTTCTGGGGCACGGGGGAGCGAAAAAATGGATGCGCAAGCAATTCAAACGCGGCGGGCCGTGTCCGCCGCGGTGATCGGCAATGTGCTCGAGTGGTATGATTTCGCCGTTTACGGCTATGTCGCGACCATCATCGCAAAGAACTTTTTTCCGCCGGGCAACGAAACTGCCGCCCTGCTCGCGACCTTCGCGACTTTCGGAATCGGTTTTCTCGCCCGACCGCTGAGCGGAATCGTCATCGGCTGGATCGGCGACAAGTACGGACGCAAGACCGCTTTGCTGGCCACGATTTTCCTGATGGCCGTCGGTACCGTCATTATCGGCCTGATCCCGACCTACGCCTCCATCGGTCTGCTCGCGCCCGCCATCCTGGTGATTGCACGCCTCATGCAGGGCTTCTCGGCCGGCGGCGAATGGGGAGGCTCTACCGCCTTCATCGTCGAATGGGCACCGGAAGGGCGCCGCGGCTACTATGGCAGCTTTCAACAAATGAGCGTGGTGATGGGCCTTTTGCTCGGGTCAGGCACCGCAGCGTTGCTCAACACCGTACTCGACCCGGCCTCGATGGAAAGCTGGGGATGGCGCATTCCTTTCCTGCTCGGAGGCATTCTTGGACCGGTGGGTATCTGGATGCGCCGGTCCATCGACGAAACGCCGGCTTATCGTAAGGCCGAAGCCGCGCCACTCGCGCCAGCTGATGACTTCTCCTCGCCGGTCGTGCTCGCGGCACGCGCCTTCGGGTTCACGATTCTGTGGACTGTGTCGTTCTACATCTTCCTCGCCTACATGCCGACCTTCACGCAGAAATATGCAAATCTCAGCCGTGCTGCGGCATTGTGGTCGAACACGGCCGGACTGTTGCTTCTGATGATCGCGATCCCGGTCTTCGGGTATCTTTCGGATAAGTACGGCCGCAAGCCGTTTCTGCTCGCGTGCTGTCTCGCTTTCATTTTCCTGCCTTACCCGCTCTTCAGCATCATGCTGGGCGGGGCCTCGCTCACGACGATCCTGCTGATCCAACTCCTGATCGGACTCACCATCGCGCTGTTCTCCGGCGCGGGTCCGGCAGCGATCTCGGAGATCTTCCCGACACGAACCCGCTCAACCTACATGTCGACCGGCTATGCGCTGGCGGTCGCGATCTTCGGCGGCTTCGCACCGTTCATCGCCACCTGGCTGATCGAGTGGACGAAATCGCCGATCTCGCCGGTCTATTACGTCATCGCGTCGGCGATCGTGTCGGCGATCGTCATTGCGGGCTTGCGCGAAACGGCGCACGAGCCGCTTGGCTGATGCTGATCACCTTCGAAGGCAAGCACGTCATCGTGGCCGGCGCCGCACGCGGCATCGGCCACGCCATTGCGATGGCGTTCGCCGAGAATGGCGGCGACGTTATTGCCTGCGACCGGCTGTTTGAGGAGGCCGCGCATTTCGCCGGACCGGCGAAGGGCGCCGGCGGCACGATCCGCGCGACCAAGGTCGATGTGACCGACAAGGAATCGGTCAAGGCCGTGGTGGCCCAGGCCGGCGGTCCGATCGATGTGCTCGTCTATGTGGCGGGCGGCATCCGCGGGCAACGGCCGAAGCCGCTGGAAGACGTTCCGGTCGAGGACTTCCACCAGATCGTGGACGCCAACCTCACCGGCGCCTTCCTGTTCGCTCAGGCCGTTGCGCCCGGCATGAAGCGTGCCGGCAAAGGCCGCATCGTCACCATTTCGAGCCGGGCCGCGCTGGCGCCGAGCCTGACCGGTATTCAGGCTTACGCCTCGGCCAAGCACGGCCAGCTAGGCCTGGTGCGTCAGCTCGCGACCGAGCTCGGCCCATTCGGCATCACGGTCAACACCGTCGCGCCCGGGTTCCTGCGCACCAGCCCGGACTATGAGCCGCAGTGGGAAGGCTGGGGTCCGGAGGGGCAGAAACAGTTCGTCGAACGCATTGCCATGCGCCGGATGGGGGCCCCCGAAGACATCGCGCATGCTGTCATGTTCCTGGCTTCGGATTATGCTTCCTGGATCACCGGGCAGATCCTTCCCGTGATGGGGTCGCCGACCTAACTGCCTCCCAGGAGAAACCCATGAACGAACAGAAGCCGCTGGAACCTTGGCAGTGGCCGGAAGCGCATTGGCGCAAGCTGGTCAATCAGGTGCGTGCCGGGCGCCGCCTGCGCCCGAAGACCTGGAAGAACGGCGCGCGTTGCGCCTTCGCGATCTCGTTCGATAGCGACCACGAGACCAACGAGCTGCGCGAAGGCGGCAAGTCCATCGGCCGCATGGCGTGGGGGCAATACGGCAACCGCGTCGGCGTGCCGCGCATCCTCAGGCTCTTGAAGAAGTACGACGTGCCGGGGACCTTCTACGTGCCGGCGGTGGCCGCCCTGCTCCATCCGGACGAACAGCGTCAGGTCATCGCCGAGGGCCACGAGATCGGCATCCATAGCTGGATTCACGAGCTCAATTCGGTGCTGCCCTATGAGGCCGAGAAGGACCTGATGCAGCGCGCCGCCGACACGCTGGAGAAGATCACCGGCGTGCGCCCGGTCGGCGCGCGCACCGCCTCGTGGGATTTCTCGCCGCACACGCTGCGCATCACCAAGGAAATGGGGCTGCTCTACGACTCTTCGCTGATGGCGGACGAGGACTGCTACGAGCTCCTGCTCGAAGGCGAACCGAGCGGCGTGGTCGAGCTGCCGGTCGAATGGGTGCGCGACGACGCGGTCTATTTCCTGATGCACCGCTTCCAGTCGCTGCGCCCGCAGATGCCGGTGGAGGCCGTGTTCGACATCTTCCGCCGCGAGTTCGACGCGGCCTACGATGAGGGTGGCATCTGCCAGATCACCACGCACCCGCATATCATCGGCTATCGCTCGCGCATCTGGATCATCGAGGAATTGATCCGCCACGCGAAGTCGCGGCCGGGCGTGTGGTTTGCCACTCACGCCGAGGTCGCGGCCTATGCCAGGGAGCACGCCGAATAATGCGCATCGCGGTCGTTGCGGATATCCACGGGAACATCCGCGCGCTACGCGCCGTGATGGAAGACCTGAAGCAGGTCGCCCCCGACCGCGTGGTCAATCTCGGCGATTGCGCTTCCGGTCCGCTGGAAGCGGCGGAAACCATCGACGTGCTGATGAGCCTTGCCTGGACCACGGTGCGCGGCAATCACGACCGGCAGCTTCTCGACCGGCCGGTGGAGAAGATGGGTAAATCCGACGCAGCGGCGTTTGCCGAGCTGAAGAATCATCATCACGCCTGGCTTTCCACGCTGGAAGAAACCGCCACAATCGAGGACATCTTCCTGTGTCACGGCACGCCCGGCAACGATACGACCTATCTTCTGGAAACCGTGCAGCCGGACGGCCAGGTGCGGCTTGCGACGCAGGCTGAAGTCAGCAGGCGCCTCGGCAGCGAGCATTCGCCGATCGTACTGTGCGGGCACACGCATGTGTCGCGCATTGTGCGCCTCACCGACGGCCGCACCGTGGTCAATCCCGGCAGCGTGGGACTCCCCGCCTACAGCGACCGCGAACCGGCGCCCCATTCGATGGAAATGGGAGCGCCGCACGCCCGCTACGCGGTGCTGAAACGCGCCAAGGCCGCCGAGCCATGGCAGGTGTCATTGCGCGTTGTGGCCTATGACTGGGAAGGCGCCGCCGCGCGCGCTGCGTCGAAGGGCCGCGAGGACTGGGCTCGTTGGATCAGAACGGGGTATGCGAACTGAACGGCGCAGGCCGGAGCTTCCGGGCGTAGCGCCGGATTGTTAGTGTCGCGGCATGGACCAAACCACAGGCCTGCGCGCCTCATCCATCTTCGCCGCCACGATCTATCTCGTCGCCTTCGTCACCGGCGCGATCGTAATGAGCTTCGAGATGCTCGGCTCGCGCTATCTCAACCCGTATTTCGGCAGCGGCATCTATACCTGGGCCTCGCTGATCTCCACGGTATTGGCCGCGCTCTGTGCCGGCTATTTCATCGGCGGCGTTGCGGCGGACCGCTACCCGTCCGCCACGGTGCTGGGTGCGACGGTGCTGGTCGGCTCGCTCTACATTCTGGTGCTGCCCGCATTCTCCGAGCACATGATGGAGTCCGTGCTCGCGGCATTCGATGACGTGCGCATCGGCAGCCTCGCCGCCGCGTTCGTCATCCTGTTCTTTCCGGTTACGTTCCTCGGGATGTATTCGCCGTTCGGCATCCGCCTGTTGCTGCGTTCGGCGCAAAGCTCCGGTCGCGTCTCGGGCACGGTCTATGGCGTCTCGACGCTCGGCAGCATCATCGGCACGCTCGGCACCACTTTCATCCTGATTCCCTCGATCGGCACGCGCGCCATCACGTTCACGCTCGGCATCGCCGGCGCGCTCTCGGGGGTGTTGCTGATCCTGGCGCCGAAATTCAGGCGCGCCTCGCTGGCGTTCGCGATCCTGGCGCTTGCCCTACCAAGCCTGCACGCCGAGGACCTGATCGATCCGCAAATCCGCGCCGAGATGCTGAAGCAAAAGGACGGCCGCGTCGCGCACATCGAAACCGAATACAACGACATCTTCATCAGCAAGCGGCGCAACGAGTTGACCTTCTCGTTCCAATACAAGGGTGAGGACTACACCGAGTCGGTCGCAAACCTGACCGACCCCGATGACCTGCGGGTGAAATACACGCAGGTGATGATGGCTGGCCTCGCCTATCCGCCGGAGGTGAAACGCGTGCTGATGCTCGGACTCGGCGGCGGATCGATGTCGACCTATCTCGGCCGCTTCATGCCCGAAGCGAGGATCGACACGGTCGAAATCGACCCCGGCGTGCTGACCGCCGCGAAGAAATACTTCGGCATCATCGAGACGCCGCGCGTGCGCTACATCGAGGGTGACGGACGTGTCTATCTCAACCGCCACAAGGACAGCTACGACCTGATTGTGGTCGACGCCTTCCAGGGCGGCTATGTGCCGTTCCACCTGCTGACCAGGGAATTCTACGCCCTGCTGAAACAACGGCTCACGCCGGGCGGCGCGGCGGTGTTCAACGTGCACGACGGCACCAAGCTCTATGCCTCGACCCTACTGACGCTGCGCGCGGTGTTCCCGAGCGTGCATCTCTATCCCTCCGGCGAGGGAGAGGTGCTGACCGTCGCGACGGCCGAGCCCGCGCCGGATCAAGCGACGCTCGACACGCGCGCGGCAGCATTACAGGAGAAATTCGGCTTCCGCTTCCCGCTCCCCGCCCTGCTCGCCCGGCGCACGGAGAAAGACAACACGCGCCAGAGCGGCGATCTGCTCACCGACGATTTCGCGCCGGTCAGCGTCTACGACAAGATCGGCGAGCGGCGGCGCGGGAAGAAGTGACTTCGCTCGGCTGTCATCCCGGACGTCGCGCCAACGAGCCCGCGCGAAGCGCGGCCCGATGACAGGCTCCGCGCGGCGATCCGGGACCCATGTATCACTGCGCTTGATGCTGGCGGAAAGATGGATCCCGGGTCTCGGCCTTCGGCCTCGCCCGGGATGACAGCCCGAAGACTACTGCTCTCCCGCCCCCTACTCCTTCGCCGGCACCGTGCGCAGATAGGCGACGACGGCATCGAGGTCGGCCTCGGTCATGTTGGCGTAGAATCCGAACCCCATCGGCGGCTTCAGCGGCGAGCCGTCCTTGCGCACGCCCTTGGTGATCGCGCGCTTGATCTCGTCGTCAGTCCAGGCGCCGATGCCCTTCTCCTTGTGCGAGGTGATGTTGCGCGAGACGGAAACGCCCCACGGACCGGGGAATTCGAAGCCCCCCTTGCCGTAGGAATTCTCGAAGTCGCGGCCCTTCGGGCCCATCGGCGTATGGCACTCGAAGCAATGTCCGATGGTCGCAAGGTAGAACCCCTTCTTCACCTTGTCGGCCATGTCGGACTCGTTAAAGGGCTTCTCGGCACCGGACGGGATGTGGCGCGGCAGCGCGATGCGATATTCCGGCGTCGGCGTCTCCTGCTTCACCGGCTTCACGGTGCGCAGATACGCCACGATTGCGTCGAGATCGCCGGGCGTGAGGATTTCATAGAAGTCGGACGGCATGATCGCGGCAAGATGCACGCCATTCGGCCGCTGACCCTTGCGCAGCGCCGTCTTGATCTGCTCATCGGTCCACGAGCCGATCCCGGTTTCCTTGTCCTGCGTGATGTTGGACGCCGTCACCTTGAACGGCGGCTCGTCCCACGACAGCCCGCTCGAGAGATCGCGCTCAAAGATCGGCGCGCCGCGCTCGCCCTTCGGCGTGTGACAGTTCTGGCAAGTCATGATCGTGTTGACGAGATATTTCCCGCGTTCAACCGGCGTCTCGGCGAATGCCGAACCGGTTGCGGCGAGTAGAACGGCGAACATCAGTGCAGAACGAAATTTCATGCAGAACCTCCCCGAGATTGCGCGGCAGCTTAGCGAGCGCGCCCGCTAGATGGCCGACCTAACGGGACTCCTCCACATCAAAATTGTATTGTTTGTTTCGGGCGGAACCGTCCGAACGCGCAACGAAAAGGGCGGCCGAAGCCGCCCTCTCATCTAACAGTTGACCATGCGAATTACGCCGCGGCCGGAGCCTCTTCGGTCCGCCGCTCCGTGACCGGTCCGGAGTCCTTGCCGCGCGCATCGACATCGCGATCCACCAGCTCGATCACGCCGACGGGCGCCGAGTCGCCGTGGCGGTAGCCCGCCTTGAGCACGCGGGTATAGCCGCCGTTGCGCGAGGCATAACGGGGCCCGAGCACGTCGAACAGCTTCTTGACCATCGGCGGGTCGCGTAGTTCCGCGGTCGCCTGGCGACGGGCATGAAGATCGCCGCGCTTTGCCAGCGTGATCAGCTTCTCCACGATCGGGCGCAGGTCCTTCGCCTTCGGCAGCGTGGTGACGATCTGCTCATGCTTGATCAGCGCGGAGGCGAGATGCTGAAACAACGCGGTACGCTGATTGGAGCGCCGGTTGAACTTGCGGTGGGCATTGCCGTGACGCATTTTCAGATATCAGTTTTCAGTAATCAGTAATCAGAAGGCTTCCGATTACTGACCTCTGATTACTGTCCCCTGGTTAGTAATGGTCCTCGAAGCGCTTGGCCAGCTCTTCGATGTTCTCGGGCGGCCAGCCGGGCACTTCCATGCCGAGATGCAGGCCCATCTGCGCCAGCACTCCCTTGATCTCGTTCAAGGACTTGCGGCCGAAGTTCGGGGTGCGCAGCATCTCGGCTTCGGTCTTCTGCACGAGATCGCCGATGTAGACGATGTTGTCGTTCTTCAGGCAGTTGGCCGAGCGCACCGAGAGCTCGAGTTCGTCCACCTTCTTGAGGAATGCCGGGTTGAAGGCAAGATCCGGAATGACTTCCGAGACAACTTCCTTGCGCGGCTCCTCGAAGTTCACGAACACGTTGAGCTGGTCCTGCAGGATGCGCGCCGCATAGGCGAGCGCATCCTCCGGCGAGAGCGCGCCGTTGGTTTCGATCTGCATCGTCAACTTGTCATAGTCGAGGATCTGCCCTTCGCGGGTGTTCTCGACGCGATAGGACACCCGGCGCACCGGCGAAAACAGGCTGTCGACCGGGATCAGGCCGATCGGCGCGTCCTCGGGACGGTTGCGCTCGGCCGGCACGTAACCTTTGCCGGTCGCGACCGTGAATTCCATGCGGATCTCGGCGCCCTCGTCGAGATGGCAGATTACGTGGTCCGGATTGAGGATCACGATGTCGCCGACCACCTGGATGTCGCCCGCGGTGATCGTCGAGGGGCCGGACTTCTTCACCACCATGCGCTTCGGGCCGTCGCCCTGCATCTTGATGGCGATGTCCTTGATGTTGAGCACGATGTCGGTGACATCCTCGCGAACACCGGGGATCGACGAGAACTCATGCAGCACGCCGTCAATGTGCACCGATTGCACGGCCGCGCCCTGCAGCGAGGAGAGCAGAACGCGCCGCAGCGCGTTTCCGAGCGTCACGCCAAAGCCGCGCTCGAGCGGCTCGGCCACCACCGTCGCGACGCGCTTGGCGTCGTTTCCGGCCGCCACCTGGAGTTTTTCCGGGCGGATCAGTTCCTGCCAGTTCTTCTGGATCACAGTCATCATCATCTCGATTCGTTCGGCGCGGGGCTTAACCCCAACATCCCCGCTCCGCTCAGCGGGAAGGAAAACGGCGGCGGGCGACGCGTCCCGCCGGATAAAATCTCAGACACGCCGGCGCTTGCGCGGCCGGCAGCCGTTGTGCGGGATCGGCGTCACGTCACGGATCGAGGTGACGGTGAAGCCCGCCGACTGCAGCGCGCGCAGAGCCGACTCACGTCCCGAGCCGGGGCCCGCGACCTCGACTTCGAGCGTGCGCATGCCATGCTCCATCGCCTTCTTCGCGGCATCTTCGGCCGCGACCTGCGCGGCGAATGGCGTGGACTTGCGCGAGCCTTTGAAGCCGTTGCTGCCCGACGAGGCCCAAGCAATCGTGTTGCCCTGCGCGTCGGTGATGGTGATCATCGTGTTGTTGAACGACGCATTCACGTGCGCGACGCCCGAAGCGATATTCTTGCGTTCGCGGCGGCGAACGCGTCCCGGTGTGGCTTCCTTGCCCATGCTCAACCCTGTTGCGGCGCGGTTCGGACCAGCCCGAAACCGGCCTGACTGTTCTTGAGACGCGAATTACTTCTTCTTGCCCGCGATGGCCTTTGCAGGCCCCTTGCGCGTGCGGGCATTGGTGTGCGTGCGCTGCCCACGCACAGGAAGCCCGCGCCGGTGACGCAGGCCCCGATAGCAGCCGAGATCCATCAGTCGCTTGATGTTGAGCTGCACTTCGCGCCGCAGATCGCCTTCGACCACGTAGTCGCGGTCGATCATCTCACGGATGTGCAGCACTTCCTGGTCGGTCAGCTGCGACACGCGCCGCTCGGCCGGAAGGTCGAGCTTTTCCATGATCTCGGAGGCCTTTTTCTGTCCGATGCCATGGATATACTGCAACGCAATAACAACCCGCTTGTTGGTCGGAAGATTGACACCAGCGATACGAGCCACGTGTTTGCTCCTGTTGCCGGCACTCGCCGGCCGTTTTCTCCGCTCCCGGTTCGCGGAGAGAACGCGAAATGCCGCGACGACACCCGCCCCTCGGCCCGGGCCGGCATCGGCGTCGTGCTTATGCAAAACGGATGCCGGGTATTAAAGGATTCCAAGTCCTCCCGTCAACCTCTTCGGATGACAGAATTAACGCCGTCCCGCCTTCCGTTTCGCAGTCTTTTTCGCGGTCTTTTTGATCCTCTTGGCCACCTTCCGGGCGGCCGGTTTTCGCGCAGTTCCCCCGCGTGCCGCCTTGGCGACAGTCTGCGCCTTCTTCGGCGCTGCCTTGGCTTTCGCCGGCGATTCGGCAACCGCCGGCTTTGCCGCTTTCCCTTGTGTTTTCTGTCTGTTGGCAGGCTTTGTTGACGGCTTGCTGAAGATCCAGTTGATCGCCGCCGAAACCTCGTCGATCGGCCTCATGCCGTCCACAGCCCGCAACAGCCCCTTCTCCCGATAGTGGTCGATCAGGGGGGCGGTCTGGCGCCGATAGGCGTCCAGGCGCGTTTTCAGCACCTCCGGATCGTCGTCCTTGCGCAGCGCCTCGCCCCGCGCGAGCGTTTCCTTGATGCGCGACTCGATCCGGCGGATCAGCGCGCCCTCGTCCACCTTCAGTTCGACCACCCCGTCGAGGTCCAGGCCCTTTTCGTGCAGCATGTGCTCGAGCGCCTCGGCCTGATGGACGGTGCGCGGAAAGCCATCCAGGATGAAGCCGTTCTTGGCGTCCGGCTGAACGATACGATCGGCGATGATCGCAACGACGATGTCATCGGGGCAGAGCTCGCCCCGATCCATGATGTCCTTGACCGTCAGCCCGACCGGGGTACCGGCCTTGACCGCGGCGCGCAGCATGTCACCGGTCGAGAGCTGCACTATCCCGTGTTTGGCGACGAGGCGTTGAGCCTGTGTCCCCTTCCCGGCCCCCGGCGGACCGAGCAGTATCAACCTCATCTACGCCGCCCCCGCAGCTTCGAACGCTTGATCAGTCCTTCGTATTGATGGGCCAGCAGATAGCCCTGAATCTGCGCCACCGTATCTATGGTGACGCTCACCACGATCAGCAACGAGGTGCCGCCGAAGTAGAACGGCACCGCCGCGTAGCTGATCAGGATTTCCGGTATCAGGCACACGATCGCGAGATACGCCGCACCGACCACCGTGATGCGGCTCAGCACATAGTCGATGTATTCGGCCGTGCGCTCGCCCGGCCGGATGCCGGGGATGAAGCCGCCGTGCTTCTTCAGGTTGTCCGCAGTCTCGGTCGGGTTGAACACGATCGCGGTGTAGAAGAAGGCGAAGAACACAATGAGCGCAATGTAGAGCACGAGGAACAGCGGCCGGCCGTGGCCGAGCTGCGTCGTGATCCAGGTCATCCACTCGCCGCCTTGGCCGGCGTTGAAGTTCGCGACCGTGGTCGGCAGCAGCAGCAGCGATGAAGCAAAGATCGGCGGAATCACGCCCGAGGTATTGAGCTTGAGCGGCAAATGCGAGGACTGCCCCTCGAACATCTGGTTGCCGACCTGGCGCTTGGGATACTGAATCAGCAGCCGGCGTTGCGCGCGCTCCATGAACACGATGAACGCGATGACGACGACCGCCATCACGATCACCGCGAGGATGATGCCGGTCGACAATGCGCCCTGGCGGCCCAACTCGAACATCCCGAACAGCGCGGAAGGAAGCTCGGCCACGATCCCTGACAGGATGATCAGCGAAATGCCGTTGCCGATGCCGCGCGCGGTGATCTGCTCGCCGAGCCACATCAGGAACATCGTTCCGCCGGCGAGCGTGATCGTGGTCGAGATGCGGAAGAACCAGCCCGGATCGGAGACGACGTTGCCGGCCCCCTCGAGCCCGATCGAGATGCCGTAGGCCTGAAACGCGGCGAGCAAGACCGTGAGGTAACGGGTGTACTGGTTGATGGTCTTGCGGCCCTGCTCGCCTTCCTTCTTGAGCTGTTCGAGCGTCGGCGACACGGTCGTCATCAACTGGATGATGATCGAGGCCGAGATGTACGGCATGATGTTCAGCGCGAAGATCGCCATCCGGTGGATGCCGCCGCCGGAGAACATGTTGAACATGCCGAGAATACCGCCGGCCTGGGTGCGGAAGATCTGTTCCCACGCGGAAGGGTCGATGCCGGGCAGCGGAATGTAGGTGCCGAGCCGATAAACGAGCAGCGCACCCAGCGTGAACCAGATGCGCTTCTTCAATTCCTCGGCCTTGGCGAGCGCGCCGAAGTTGAGGTTTGCCGCCAGTTGTTCCGCCGCTGAAACCATGGCCCGTCGCTCCGCAGTGCGCCCCGCCGCTATATGGTGATCAGGCGGCCGATTCGCCCGCTTCCTTCGGCGCCAGGATCGTGACCGAGCCGCCAGCCTTTTCGACCGCTTCGACCGCGGACTTCGAGGCACCCCAGACCGAAAACGCGACCTTCGCCTTGAGTTCGCCGTTGCCGAGCAGCCGCACGCCGTCGTGCGCGCGGCGCAGCAGCCCGGCCTTGATCATGGCGGCCGCGTCGACCGTGGCGTTCGCGTCGAGCTTGCCGGCGTCGATCGCCTGCTGAACGCGGCCGAGGTTGACCTCGTGGAGCTTGAGCGGAAACGGCTTGTTGAAGCCACGCTTCGGCAGCCGCCGGTGCAGCGGCATCTGCCCGCCCTCGAACCCCTTGATGCGCACGCCCGAGCGCGCGGTCTGGCCCTTGCCGCCGCGGCCCCCGGTCTTGCCCTTGCCGGAGCCGATGCCGCGGCCGATGCGCATACGACCTTTACGCGATCCGGGCCGATCGGCGATCTCGTTGAGCTTCATAAGTCGATCCTTACTTATCGCTGACGACGCGAACGAGGTGCTTGACCTTCACGATCATGCCGCGCGTCGCGGGATTGTCGGGCAATTCCTTGATGCGGCCGATCTTGTTCAGCCCGAGCCCGATCAGGGTCTCGCGCTGGGTGTGATGGCGCCGCTGCGGGCTCCCGGTCTGCTCGACCTTGATGGTTTTGCTGCTTGCCATGAAAGACCTCAGTCGGCCGCCGCTTCGCTGTCGACGCCGGTGCGCCGCGCCTGAAGCGCCGAAACCTTGATGTTGCGCCGCTGCGCGACCGAGCGCGGCGAATCCTGGTGCTTCAGCGCATCGAACGTCGCGCGCACCATGTTGTAGGGATTCGACGATCCGATCGACTTGGCGACGATGTCCTGCATCCCGAGCACATCGAATACCGCGCGCATCGGACCACCTGCGATGATGCCGGTGCCGGGAGGCGCCGCGCGCAGGAACACCTTGCCGGCGCCGTGCCGGCCGAGCACGTCGTGATGCAGCGTGCGGCCTTCGCGCAGCGGCACGCGGATCAGGTTGCGCTTGGCCGCATCGGTCGCCTTGCGGATCGCCTCCGGCACTTCGCGCGCCTTGCCGTGGCCGTGCCCGACGCGGCCCTTCTGGTCGCCGACCACGACGAGCGCGGCGAAGCCGAAGCGCCGGCCGCCCTTCACCACCTTGGCCACACGGTTGATGTGGACGAGTTTGTCGATGAACTCGCTCGGCTCATCGCGCTCACGGGAACGGGAGCGGGAGCGATCGCGGTCGCGCGGTTCATGTGCCATCTGTCATTATCCTCAAAACTTGAGCCCGGCTTCGCGCGCCGCATCGGCCAGCGCCTTGACGCGGCCGTGATAGAGATAGCGGCCACGATCGAACACCACGTCCTTGACGCCCTTCTCGGCAGCACGCTCGGCGACCAGCTTGCCGACCGCCTTGGCGGCCTCGATGTTGGCGCCGGTCTTGCCGCCGTCGCGCATCGTCTTTTCCATCGACGAGGCGGCGGCCACGGTGCCGCCCTTCAGGTCGTCGATGATCTGCGCATAGATGTGCTTCGACGAGCGGAACACGGAGAGCCGCGGCCGCCCTTTCGCGCCCGCCTTGACGGCGCGGCGCACGCGCGCCTGGCGCCGCTCGGTTGAATTCTTGAACTTGGCCATAACCGGCTCCGTTACTTCTTCTTGCCTTCCTTGCGGAAGATGTATTCGCCCGCGTATTTCACACCCTTGCCCTTGTACGGCTCGGGCGGACGGAACGCTCGGATTTCGGCGGCCACCTGGCCGACCTTCTGCTTGTCGATGCCGGTGACCACGATCTCGGTCGGTTTCGGCGCTGCGATCGTGATCCCTTCCGGGACCGGATAGACCACGTCATGGCTGTAGCCGAGCGCGAGCTGCAGATTCTTGCCCTGCAACGCGGCGCGGTAACCGACGCCGCTGATCTCGATGCGCTTCTCGAAGCCCTTGGTAACGCCGGTGACGAGATTGGAGACGAGCGTGCGCGAAGTGCCCCACATGGAGCGCGCGCGCTTGGTCTCGTTGCGCGGATCGACCTTCACGGCGCCCGCGTCCATCTTCACCACGACGTCGTCCGGCAGCACCACCTGCAAGGCGCCCTTCGGGCCTTTGACCTTGACGGTCTGCCCCTCGACGTTCGCCGTCACGCCCGATGGGATCGAGACCGGCTTTTTTCCGATGCGAGACATGACTTCGCTTCCCTTTCCCTGCCCTAGAACACGGTGCAGAGAATTTCGCCGCCCACGTTCTGGTCGCGCGCCTCGTGATCGGCCATCACGCCTTTCGGCGTCGACAGGATGGCAACGCCGAGACCGTTGTTGATGCGCGGCAGCGCCTTGACCGATGCATACACACGCCGCCCCGGCTTTGATACGCGTTCGATCTCGCGGATCACCGGCGCGCCGTCGAAATACTTCAGCTCGATCTCGAACTCGCTGCGCCCATCCTTGTGCTCAACCGAGGAATAGCCGCGGATGTAACCCTCGTTCTTGAGCACCTCGAGCACACGCGCGCGCATCTTCGAGCCGGGGGTCGAGACCTTCGACTTGTTGCGCATCTGCGCGTTGCGGATGCGGGAGAGCAGATCGCCGATCGGATCGTTCAATGCCATGCGACGCTCCTCACCAGCTCGACTTCACGAGGCCGGGGATCACGCCCTTGGAGCCGAGCTCCCGGAGTGCGATACGGCTCATCTTCAGCTTGCGGTAATAGGCGCGTGGGCGCCCCGTGACTTCGCAGCGGTTGCGCACCCGGTCCTTGGCGGAATTGCGCGGCAGCTCGGCGAGCTTCAGCGTCGCCGCGAAACGCTCCTCCATCGACACGCTCTTGTCGCGCGCGATCTTGCGCAGCTTCGAACGCCGTCCCGCGTACCGCTTGGCAAGCCGCATCCGCCGCTTGTTCTTCTCGATTGAACTGGTCTTCGCCATCAAGCTCTCCTTAGCCCTTCCGCGTTTGAGCGAGGCCTCAATGCCTGCTCACTGCCGGAACGGAAAATCGAATGCCGTAAGCAACGCGCGCGCTTCCTCGTCGTTCTTCGCCGTCGTGCAGACGACGATGTCCATGCCGAGGATCGACTCCGCCTTGTCGTAGTCGATCTCCGGGAAAATGATGTGCTCCTTGATGCCGAGCGTGTAGTTGCCGCGGCCGTCGAAGCTCTTCGGATTGAGCCCGCGGAAGTCGCGCACGCGCGGCAGCGCGATGTTCACGAGGCGGTCAAGGAACTCGTACATCCGCCGGCGGCGCAGCGTGACCTTGCAGCCGATCGGCTGGTTCTCGCGCAGCTTGTACGTCGCGATCGACTTGCGCGCGTGCGTGATCACGGCCTTCTGCCCGGCGATCATCGAGAGATCGGCGGCCGCGAGGTCGACTTTCTTGCGATCGTTGACGGCCTCGCCCACGCCCATGTTGAGCACGATCTTGTCGAGGCGCGGCACTTCCATGCGGTTCTTGTAGCCGAACTGCTGAGTCAGCTTCTCGCGCACAACCTGATCGAAATGCTTGTGCAGGCGCGCCGGCTCCTTCGGCTCGGCCTCGCGCGCGACCTTTGGCGCCGCGGCCTTCGCGGCGGCATCTGCCTTGGCCTTGGCGGCGCGCTCGGCCTTGGGATTCGGGGCCTTGTCGGCACTCGATTCCTTGGCGGCTTTTGGCTTCTTGTCTTCTTTCTCAGCCATCGATCTCAACTCCAGAGCGCTTGGCGAAGCGCACCTTCTTGTCGCCAACGATTTTGAAGCCGACGCGGGTCGGCTTGCCGTCCTTCGGATCGGCCAGCGCCAGGTTGGACAGATGCACCGACGCCTCCTTGGAAACGATGCCGCCCTCCTGGGTCGCCGACTGCTTCTGGTGGCGCTTGACCATGTGGATGCCGCGAACGAGCGCGCGGCCCTCGGCCGGACGCATCTCGATCACCTCACCGGAGCGGCCCTTGTCGCGCCCGGTAATCACCACGACCTTGTCGCCCTTGCGGATCTTCGCCGCCATTACAGCACCTCCGGCGCGAGCGAGATGATCTTCATGTGGTTCTTGGCGCGCAGCTCGCGCGGCACCGGCCCGAAGATGCGCGTGCCGACCGGTTCCATCTGCGGATTGATCAGCACCGCGGCGTTGTTGTCGAAGCGGATGACGGAGCCGTCCGGGCGCTTGATATCCTTGCGGATACGCACCACCACAGCCTTCATCACCTCGCCCTTCTTGACGCGGCCGCGCGGGGCCGCCTCCTTCACCGAGACGACGATGACGTCGCCGATGGTGGCATATTTCCGCTTGGACCCGCCCAGCACCTTGATGCACATGACGCGACGCGCGCCGGAATTGTCCGCCACGTCGAGGTTGGTCTGCATCTGGATCATCGATGCACCTCTTCCTCTTTCCTATGCGCCATGCGCGTTACACCCTGGCCCGCTTCTCGCCCCGGACCACGGTCCAGCGCTTGAGCCGCGAAATCGGCCGGTGCTCTTCCAGCCACACGAGATCGCCGATCGAGAACTCGTTCTTCTCGTCGTGCGCGTGATACTTCTTCGACCGCCGCACGGTCTTTTTCAGGACCGGGTGCGTGAAGCGGCGCTCGACGCGGACAATGACGGTCTTGTCCTGCTTGTCGCTCACCACGGTGCCCTGCAGCATCCGTTTCGGCATTAATCTCTCCTCACTTCTTCGCTTCGGCCGCGCGCTTCTGGGCGGCGACGGTCTTGATGCGCGCGATGTCGCGGCGCACCTCGCGTACGCGGCCGGTATTCTCGAGCTGACCCGTCGCGCGCTGGAAACGCAGGTTGAACTGTTCCTTCTTGAGCTTCATGAGCTCATCGGAAAGCTGGTCGGGCGTCATCGCCCTGGCGTCTCCGGCTTTCATCTCGATTACTCCGTGATGCGCTGAACGAAGCGCGTCTTGATCGGCAGCTTGGCGGCCGCAAGCGCGAGCGCCTCCTTGGCGACTTGGACCGGCACGCCATCCAGTTCGAACAGGATGCGGCCGGGCTTCACGCGGGTGACCCACAGCTCGATGCCGCCCTTGCCCGAACCCATGCGCACTTCGAGCGGCTTCTTGGTGACCGGCACATCCGGAAACACGCGAATCCAGACCCGGCCGGCGCGCTTCATGTGGCGAGTGAGCGCGCGGCGCGCCGCCTCGATCTGGCGCGCGGTGACGCGCTCCGGCTCCATCGCCTTCAATCCGAATTCGCCGAAGGCGAGCGATTGGCCGCTGGTCGCCAGGCCGCGGATGCGGCCTTTGTGCGCCTTGCGGAACTTGGTCTTGATCGGTTGCAGCATGACTGATCGTCTTTATGTCCCGGATGCCTCAGGCCGCGTCGCGGCGCGGCCGGCCGGCCTCGCCCTCGGCCATCTTCTTGTCCTGCGCCATCGGGTCGTGCTCCATGATCTCGCCCTTGAAGATCCAGACCTTGACGCCGCAGGTGCCGTAGGTGGTGAACGCGGTCGCGACGCCGAAGTCGACGTCGGCGCGCAACGTGTGCAGCGGCACGCGGCCTTCGCGATACCACTCCATGCGCGCAATCTCGGCGCCGCCGAGACGGCCCGCGCAGTTGATGCGGATTCCTTCCGCGCCGAGACGCATTGCCGATTGCACGGCCCGCTTCATCGCGCGGCGAAACGCCACGCGGCGCTCGAGCTGTTGCGCGATCGACTCGGCGACAAGCTGCGCGTCAAGCTCCGGCTTGCGTATCTCGAGAATGTTGATGACGACGTCGCTATCGGTGAGCTTCGCAACCATCTTGCGCAGCTTCTCGATATCGGCGCCCTTCTTGCCGATCACCACGCCAGGGCGTGCCGAATGGATCGTCACGCGACACTTCTTGTGCGGACGCTCGATCACGATCTTCGAGACCGCGGCCTGCTTCAGCGCTTCAGACAAGACCTCGCGGATCTTCATGTCCTCGTGCAGCAACTTGCCGTAGTCGTTCTTGCCCGAATACCAGCGCGAGTCCCACGTCCGGTTGATCCCGAGGCGCAGCCCGATCGGATTGACTTTCTGACCCATGACCTTTGCTCCGCCTATGCCTTGGCCGGCGCCGCTTCCTCGACCTCACGCACCACGATGGTGAGGTTCGAAAACGGTTTCATGATGCGTCCCATGCGGCCGCGCCCGCGCGGCGAGAACCGCTTGAGCACGAGCGCCTTGCCCACATGGGCCTCGGCGACGACGAGATCGTCGATGTCGAGCTCGTGATTGTTTTCGGCGTTCGCGATTGCCGATTGCAGGCACTTGCGTACGTCCTTGGCGATCCGCTTGCGCGAGAACTCGAGGTCGGCGAGCGCCATCGCGACCTTCTTGCCGCGGATCAGTCCCGCGACGAGATTGAGTTTCTGCGGACTCACCCGGAGCATCCGGGCGACCGCCTGAGCCTCGTTCTCGGCGAGGCTGCGCTCGTGCGCTTTCTTGCTCATCGCTTAAGCGTTCCTCAACGTTAGCTCGACGCCGCAGGCGCGGCGGCAGGCCCGGGCGCGCGCTTGGCCTTGCGATCGGATGAGTGGCCGTAGAACGTGCGGGTCGGCGCGAACTCGCCGAACTTGTGACCGACCATCTCCTCGGTCACCTGCACCGGAATGTGCTTGTGACCGTTGTAGACGCCGAACGTCAACCCGACGAACTGCGGCAGGATGGTCGAGCGGCGGCTCCAGATGCGGATCATCTCGTGCCGGCTCGACTGGCGCGCAGCCTCTGCCTTCTTCAGCAGATAGCCGTCGACAAACGGACCTTTCCAGACCGAACGCGTCATGATGCCTCTACTTCTTGCGCGCGTGGCGGCTCGCCACGATGAATTTCTGCGTCGACTTGTTGTTGCGCGTCTTCTTGCCCTTGGTGGGAAAGCCCCACGGGGTGACCGGATGGCGGCCGCCGGAGGTACGGCCTTCGCCGCCGCCGTGCGGGTGATCGATGGGGTTCATCGCAACGCCGCGGTTGTGCGGCATGCGGCCCATCCAGCGCTTGCGGCCGGCCTTGCCGATCGAGATGTTCATGTGATCGGGGTTCGAGACCGCGCCGACCGTCGCCATGCAGCGGCCGAGCACCAGGCGCTGCTCGCCTGAATTGAGCCGCATGATGACGTAGTCCTGATCGCGCCCGACGATCTGCGCGTAGCTGCCGGCCGAGCGTGCGAGCTGCCCGCCCTTGCCGACCTTGAACTCGATGTTGTGCACGATGGTGCCGACCGGCATGTTCGCCATCGGCATCGCATTGCCGGGTTTCACGTCGACGTGCTCGCCCGCGACCACCGTGTCGCCGACCGCGAGACGCTGCGGCGCCAGGATATAGGAGAGCTCGCCGTCGTCGTACTTCAGCAGCGCAATGAAGCCGGTGCGGTTCGGATCGTACTCGAGCCTCTCGACCTTGGCCGGCACGTCGAACTTGCGCCGCTTGAAGTCGATCTTGCGGTAGCTCTGCTTGTGTCCGCCGCCGCGGAAGCGCGTCGTGATGCGGCCGTTATTGTTGCGGCCGCCGCTCGACGTCTGGCCTTCGGTCAGCTCCTTGAGCGGCTTGCCCTTGTACAGCCCGGTGCGGTCGACCAGCACCAGCTGGCGCTGGCTCGGCGTGACGGGATTGTAACTCTTCAGTGCCATCTGGCTCTCCCGCCCTACAGTCCGGTGGTCACGTCGATGCGGTGACCCTCTTCGAGCGTCACGATCGCTTTCTTGATGTCCGACTGCATACCCGGCCGGCCGCGAAACGCCTTGAACTTGCCCTTGCGGGTCAACGTGTTGACCGCCTTCACCTTCACGTCGAACAGCTTCTCAACCGCTTCCTTGATCTGCGGCTTGGTCGCCTTCAGGGCGACCTTGAAGATCACCTGGTTGTGCTCGGACGCGATCGTCGCCTTCTCGGTAATCACCGGAGAGAGGATGACGTCGTACAGGCGCGGATCGTTCGGAGTGCTCATTTGAACCGCGCCTCCAGGGCTTCCACCGCGGCCTTGGTCAGCACGAGCTGCTGGCGCCGCAGAATGTCGTAGACGTTGATGCCCTGCACCGGCAGCACATCGATATTCGGAATGTTGCGCGCCGCGCGGCCGAAGTTCTCCTCGATCTCAGCACCGCCGACGATCAGTGCATTGGCAAGTCCGAGCTTCTCGAACTGCGCGGTCAGCGCCTTGGTCTTGGCGTCCTTGGCGGCAATATCGTCGAGCACAATGATGCCGCCGTCCTTGGCCTTGGCGGAGAGCGCGTGACGCAGCGCGAGCGCGCGCACTTTCTTGGGCAGGTCGATCGCATGATCGCGCGGATGCGGACCGAACGAGCGGCCGCCGCCGCGGAACAGGTTCGCACGCGCCGAACCGTGACGGGCGCCGCCCGTGCCCTTCTGCGCGTGCAGCTTCTTGCCGGTGCGGTGGATGTCCGCGCGGTTCTTCACCGCATGCGTCCCGGCGCGGCGCCTGGCGAGCTGCCAGACGATGCAGCGCTGGATCAGATCGGTGCGCGGCTCGAGCCCGAAGATTTCCTTGTTGAGCGTGACCGAGCCCGCTTCCTTGCCGTCGAGCGTCGTGACTTTCATGTCCATCACGCGCCCCCTGCGGCCGCCGCCGACGCGCCGTTCTCGGCGGCCTGACGGAATTTGCCGGGCGTCGGCAGGTCCTTCGGCGGCGCCTTCTTCACGGCGTCGCGCACCGTGATCCAGCCGCCCTTTGCGCCGGGTACCGCGCCCTCGATCAGGATCAGGCCGCGCTCCACGTCGGTCTGCACGACCTTGAGGTTGAGCGTGGTGACACGCTCGACACCCATGTGGCCAGGCATCTTCTTGTTCTTGAAGGTCTTGCCCGGGTCCTGGCGGCCGCCGGTCGAACCGATCGAGCGGTGCGAGATCGACACACCGTGCGATGCGCGCAGGCCGCCGAAATTCCAGCGCTTCATGCCGCCGGCGAAGCCTTTGCCGATCGAGGTGCCGGTCACATCGACATACTGACCGGGCACGAAGTGGTCCGCGGTGATCTCGGCACCGACCGGGATCAGCGCGTCTTCGCTGACCCGAAACTCCGCGACCTTGCGCTTCGGCTCGACCTTCGCGACGGCAAAGTTGCCGCGCTCGGCCTTGGTGACGTTTTTGACTTTACGCGTGCCGGAGCCGAGCTGCAGCGCGACGTAACCGTTCTTGTCCTTGGTGCGGTGGGCGACGACCTGGCAATTCGCCAGGCGCAGCACCGTCACCGGCACGTGCACGCCGGCGTCAGTGAAGACCCTGGTCATTCCGACCTTCTGTGCGATCACACCGGAACGCATGGGAGTGTCCTCGATTCCTTAAAACGGCTCAGAGCTTGATCTCGACGTCGACACCCGCGGCGAGGTCGAGCTTCATCAGCGCGTCCACGGTTTGCGGGGTCGGATCGACGATATCGAGCAGACGCTTGTGCGTGCGCATCTCGAACTGCTCGCGGCTCTTCTTGTCGACGTGCGGCGACCGGTTGACCGTGAACTTCTCGATCTTGGTCGGCAGCGGGATCGGTCCGCGCACCTGCGCGCCGGTGCGCTTCGCCGTGTTGACGATTTCGCGCGTCGACGTGTCGAGGATGCGATGATCGAACGCCTTGAGCCGGATGCGGATGTTCTGGCCGTTCATCTTCGGTATCTTTCTTGGTCGCCGCCGCTAAGGGCGAGTGGTAAGTGGCGAATGGCGAATAGATGGTTCACTATTCGCCACTCCCCATTCGCTATTCGCCTACTCGATGATGCTCGCGACGACGCCGGCACCGACGGTGCGGCCACCCTCGCGGATCGCGAAACGCAGTTTCTCTTCCATCGCGATCGGCACGATCAGGTGCACTTCCATCGTGATGTTGTCGCCCGGCATCACCATTTCGGTGCCCTCGGGCAGATGCACCATTCCGGTCACATCGGTGGTGCGGAAGTAGAACTGCGGCCGATAGTTGGTGAAGAACGGCGTGTGACGGCCACCCTCTTCCTTGGTCAGGATGTAGGCCTCGGCCTTGAACTTGGTGTGCGGCTTGACCGAACCCGGCTTGCACAGCACCTGACCGCGCTCGACTTCCTCGCGCTTGGTGCCGCGCAAGAGCGCGCCGATGTTGTCGCCGGCCTGGCCCTGATCGAGCAGCTTGCGGAACATCTCGACGCCGGTGACGACGGTCTTCTGCGTGTCCTTGAGGCCGACAATCTCGACTTCCTCGCCCACCTTGATGACGCCGCGCTCGACGCGGCCGGTCACGACGGTGCCGCGGCCGGAGATCGAGAAAACGTCTTCCACCGGCATCAGGAACGGCAGATCGATCGGCCGCTCGGGCTGCGGGATGTACTCGTCCACCGCCTGCATCAGCTTGAGCACCGACTCCTTGCCCTGCTCCGGATTCTTGTCTTCCAGCGCCATCAGCGCCGAGCCGCGGATCACCGGGATCTTGTCGCCCGGGAACTGGTACTTCGACAGGAGCTCGCGGACTTCCAGCTCGACGAGGTCGAGCAGCTCCGGATCGTCAACCATGTCGACCTTGTTCATGTAGACGACCAGCGCCGGAACGCCGACCTGGCGCGCAAGCAGGATGTGCTCGCGGGTCTGGGGCATCGGGCCGTCGGCGGCCGACACGACTAGAATCGCGCCGTCCATCTGGGCGGCGCCGGTGATCATGTTCTTCACGTAGTCGGCGTGGCCTGGGCAGTCGACGTGCGCATAGTGGCGATTCTTCGTCTGATATTCGACGTGTGCCGTCGCGATCGTGATGCCGCGCGCCTTTTCCTCGGGTGCTTTGTCGATCTGGTCGTAGGCCGTGTAGGTCGCCCCGCCGGTTTCCGCCAGAACCTTGGTAATCGCAGCCGTCAGCGACGTCTTGCCGTGATCGACGTGGCCGATCGTGCCCACGTTGCAGTGCGGCTTGTCGCGATTGAACTTTTCCTTACCCATGGCGGTCTCCGTTGGTCCTAAGTCTCAAGTTTCCAGGTGCGTCAGGCGAACTTCGCCTGGATTTCCTCGGCGACCGCACGCGGCACCTCCGCGTAATGGTCGAATTGCATCGTGAACGTCGCGCGGCCCTGGCTCATCGAGCGCAGGTTCGAGACGTAACCAAACATGTTGTTCAGCGGCACCATCGCGGTCACGACGTTGGCGTTGCCGCGCATGTCCTGCCCCTGGATCTGGCCGCGTCGGGAGTTCAGATCGCCGATGACCGAGCCGGTATAGTCCTCCGGCGTCACCACCTCGACCTTCATGATTGGCTCGAGCAGTACCGGGCCGCCCTCGCGCAGACCTTCACGCATCGCCATGCGCGAGGCGATTTCAAAGGCGAGCGCCGATGAATCGACTTCGTGATAGCCGCCGTCGATCAGGGACACCTTGAGATCGACCACCGGGAAGCCGGCCAGCACGCCAGCGCCAAGCACCGACTCGATGCCCTTTTCGACGCCGGGGATGTACTCCTTCGGCACATTGCCGCCGATGATCTTGCTCTCGAACTCAAAGCCCGTTCCAGGTGGCAGCGGCTCAAGCAGGAGCTTGACCTTCGCGTACTGGCCGGTACCGCCGGTCTGCTTCTTGTGGGTATAGTCCTTGGTAACGGCACGCGTGATCTTCTCGCGATAGGCGACCTGGGGCGCGCCGATATTCGCCTCGACTTTGTAGGTGCGCTTCAAAATGTCGACTTTGATGTCGAGATGCAGCTCGCCCATCCCGCGCAGGATGGTCTGCCCCGACTCCTGATCGGTATTGACGCGGAACGACGGATCTTCGGCCACGAGCTTTGCCAGCGCGACGCCGAGCTTTTCCTGGTCGGCCTTCGACTTCGGCTCGATCGCGATCTCGATCACCGGCTCGGGGAATTCCATCTTTTCGAGAATCACCGGCTTGTTCGGATCGCACAGCGTATCGCCGGTGCGCACTTCCTTCAGGCCGGCGAGCGCGACGATGTCGCCCGCATAGGCTTCCTTGATGTCCTCGCGGTTGTTCGCGTGCATCAGCAGCATGCGGCCGATGCGCTCCTTGCGGTCCTTCGTCGAATTGATGACGCCGGTGCCGCTCGTGAGCGTGCCCGAGTAGATCCGGCAGAACGTGATCGTGCCGACGAACGGATCGTCCATGATCTTGAACGCCAGCAGCGACATCGGCTCCTTGTCGTCCGGCTTGCGCTCGACCTCGTTGCCTTTGTCGTCCACGCCCTTGATCGCCGGCACGTCGAGTGGCGACGGCAGGAAATCGACCACCGCGTCGAGCAGCGGCTGCACGCCCTTGTTCTTGAAGGCCGAGCCGCACAGCACCGGATAGAACGCGCCGGTAATCACGGCTTTGCGAATCAACCGCTTGAGCGTCGCCTCGTCCGGCTCCTTGCCTTCGAGGAAGGCGGTCAGCGCATCGTCATCGAGCTCGACTGCCGCTTCGACCAGCTTCTCGCGGTATTCCTTGGACTGTTCGAGCATGTCGGCCGGGATATCGACGTCGTGATACTTGGCGCCGAGAGTCTCCTCGTCCCACACCACGCCCTTCATGCGCACGAGATCGATGAGGCCCTTGAAATTGTTCTCCGCGCCGATGGGCAGCTGGATGGCGACGGGCTTGGCGCCGAGGCGATCCACGATGTCTTTCAGGCATTGGAAGAAATCCGCGCCGATCTTGTCCATCTTGTTGGCGAAGACGATACGCGGAACCTTGTACTTGTCGCCCTGACGCCAGACGGTCTCGGTCTGCGGCTCGACGCCCTGGTTGGAGTCGAGCACGACGACTGCGCCGTCGAGCACACGCAACGAACGCTCCACCTCGATGGTGAAGTCAACGTGGCCGGGCGTATCGATGATGTTGAGCCGCTTCTCGTTCCAGAACGCAGTCGTGGCGGCCGATGTGATCGTGATGCCGCGCTCCTGCTCCTGCTCCATGAAATCCATGGTCGCGGCGCCGTCGTGCACTTCGCCGATCTTGTGGCTCTTGCCGGTGTAATAGAGGATCCGCTCAGTCGTCGTCGTCTTGCCGGCATCGATGTGAGCCATGATGCCGAAGTTGCGGTAGTCCTCGATGGGGTGCGCGCGGGGCATTTCGGTTCCTGTGCCGTTACCAGCGGTAATGCGCGAACGCGCGGTTGGCTTCTGCCATCCGGTGCGTGTCTTCGCGCTTCTTTACGGCGTTCCCCCGGTTGTTCGATGCGTCGAGGAGTTCGGCCGAGAGCCGCTCCACCATTGTTTTCTCATTGCGTTCACGCGCCGCGATGATGATCCAGCGGATGCCGAGCGCCTGACGGCGATCGGTGCGCACCTCGACCGGCACCTGATAGGTGGCGCCACCGACGCGGCGCGAGCGCACTTCGATCGACGGCATGACGTTGTCGAGCGCCTGCTGGAACACCGAAATCGGGTTCTGCTTGGTCTTGCCCTCGATCACGTCAAGCGCGCCGTAGACGATCGCCTCGGCGACCGACTTCTTGCCCTCGTACATGATCGAGTTCATGAACTTCGACACGACCATGTTCCCGAACTTCGGGTCGGGATTGATCTCGCGCTTCTCGGCACTGTGGCGTCGGGACATCGACTAGTCCTTGATCTCTCTCTTCGTCATGGCCGGGCTCGTCCCGGCCATCCACGTCTTAGACTTCACCTCTCGAGATCCCCGGGTCGCGCTTCGCTTGCCCGGGGATGCTCCGCCAAGAGGCCGACTACTTCGGCCTCTTTGCTCCGTATTTCGAACGGCGCTGCTTGCGGTTCTTCACGCCCTGGGTATCGAGCACGCCGCGCAGGATGTGGTAGCGCACGCCCGGCAGATCCTTCACGCGGCCGCCGCGGATCATCACCACCGAGTGCTCCTGCAGGTTATGCCCCTCGCCCGGGATATAGCCGATCACCTCGAAGCCGTTGGTCAGGCGCACCTTGGCCACCTTGCGCAGGGCCGAGTTCGGCTTCTTCGGGGTCGTCGTGTAGACACGCGTGCAAACCCCACGCTTCTGCGGGCTCTGCTGCAGCGCCGGCACTTTCTTGCGCGACTTCTGCGGCACCCGCGGATGGCGGATCAGCTGATTGATCGTCGGCATGCCTTGCCTTCACCCTTTTGGGACTTCCGTCCCCTCGCACGAAGGCGCGGAGAATCCGCGCCAAAACAACGAGCGCGCCATCCGCATGAATTGCGGAAGAGCGCTCATCCGTTCACAGAGGACCGCGGCAAAACGAGCCACGATCTTGCACCCGCAGTTCTGACACTTGGCTGTCAGAGGCAGCGTTTGAGTTTCTTCGATCGCAGCGCGAGGCGCGCCGATGGATACTGGAAACTCACCGCCTGCCGAAAAGTGGGCGGTTTGTAGAGGCCGTTTCGGGGGGTGTCAAGTATGCAAACACCCGAAAACATGCGGCTTTCCGGGAAGTTCGCACGCGGCCCGAGGATGCCAAGCCTCAGCCGACTCTCGCGCCGCCCGCAGCCGGCAAAATGGGCGCGAACGACATCCACTAGATAGTTCGTTGCAGCGCGAAAAAAAGAGCCGCCCCGTGGGCGGCCCTGATTTTCGCTGGAAAACCGGGCGAAAGAGCCCGTTTTACTCCGCTGCGGGCAGCGCCTCCGGCTGGGCGGCGATCTTTGCCGCCTGCTCTTTCTCGCGCTCCTCGACGATGAGGGCATCGCGCTTCACCGCGATCTCGCGCAGCGAGTTCATCATCGCGCCCGTGCCCGCCGGGATCAGCCGGCCGACAATGACGTTCTCCTTGAGACCCTCGAGCGTGTCGTGCTTGCCGTTGACGGCCGCCTCGGTGAGCACGCGCGTCGTCTCCTGGAACGAAGCCGCGGAGATGAACGAGCGGGTCTGCAGGCTCGCTTTGGTGATGCCGAGCAGCACCGGATGACCCTTGGCGGGCTTCTTGCCTTCCTCCTTCATCCGCGCGTTCAGCTCGTCGAGCTCGATCTTGTCCATCTGCTCGCCGGAGATCAGGTCGGTCTCGCCCGCGTCGGTGATCTCGACCTTCTGCAGCATCTGGCGGACGATCACCTCGATGTGCTTGTCGTTGATCGCCACGCCCTGCAGGCGGTAGACCTCCTGGATCTCGTTGACGAGGAAGTTCGCGAGCTCCTCCACGCCCTTGATCGCCAGGATGTCGTGCGGCGCCGGGTTTCCTTCGACGATATATTCGCCCTTCTCGATCGCATCGCCATCCTGCAGATGGATGTGCTTGCCCTTCGGGATCAGGTACTCGACCGGCTCCGCACCCTTCTCGTTCGGCTCGATCGTGATGCGGCGCTTGTTCTTGTAGTCCTTGCCGAACCGCACCGTGCCGGAGATTTCCGCAATGGTCGCGGCCTCCTTCGGCCGGCGCGCCTCGAACAGCTCCGCCACCCGCGGCAGACCGCCGGTGATGTCGCGCGTCTTGGCGCTTTCGGTCGGGATACGGGCGATGACGTCGCCGGCGCCGATCGAGGCGCCCGGATCGACCGAGATGATCGCATCGACCGCGAGCAGATAGCGCGCCTCGCCGCCGCGCGGCAGCTTGAGCACCTTGCCGTCCTTGCCCTTGATCACGATCGCGGGGCGCAGGTCCTGCTGTCCGCGTGCCGAGCCGGTGCGCCAATCGATGACCACGCGCTTGGCGATGCCAGTCGACTCGTCGAGCGACTCCGTCATCGACTGGCCCTCGACCAGATCCTCGAAGGCGATGGTGCCGGCGACTTCGGTGAGGACCGGACGGGTGTACGGATCCCACTCTGCGATGCGCTGGCCGCGCTTGATGTGATCGCCCTCGTCAACCTTCATGCGCGCACCGTACTGGATGCGGTGCACCGCTCGCTCGGTGCCGTCCTGATCGACGATCGCGACCGCGATATTGCGGGCCATCGCCACCAGCTCGCCATCCGAGTTGCGCACGATGTTCTTGTTCTTGATCTTCACCGCGCCTTCGAAGTTCGACTCGATGAACGACTGCTCGTTGATCTGCGCCGCACCGCCGATGTGGAACGTGCGCATGGTGAGCTGCGTGCCCGGCTCGCCGATCGACTGCGCCGCGATGACGCCGACCGCCTCGCCCATGTTGACCGGCGTGCCGCGGGCAAGATCGCGCCCGTAGCACCTGCCGCAGACGCCGTTGGTGGTCTCGCAGGTGAGCACCGAGCGGATGCGCACCTCCTGCACGCCGGCCGAGCTGATAATTTCGACCTGCGGCTCCTCGATCAGCGTGTTGCGCTTGACCAGCACGGTGCTGCCGGACGGATCGCGGATGTCTTCCGCCGCGGTGCGGCCGAGGATGCGCGTGCCGAGCGAGGCCACCACCTGACCGGAGTCGATGATCGCCCGCGTCTTGATGCCGGCCTTGGTCTTGCAGTCCTCTTCGGTGATGATCGAGTCCTGCGCAACGTCGACCAGGCGGCGCGTGAGATAACCCGAGTTCGCGGTCTTCAGCGCCGTGTCGGCGAGGCCCTTGCGTGCGCCGTGCGTCGAGTTGAAGTACTCGAGCACCGAGAGCCCCTCCTTGAAGTTGGAGATGATCGGGCTCTCGATGATCTCGCCCGACGGCTTCGCCATCAGGCCGCGCATGCCGGCGAGCTGCTTCATCTGCGCCGGCGAGCCGCGCGCACCGGAGTGCGCCATCATGTAGATCGAGTTGACCGGGACCTCGCGGCCGGACTTGTCATCCTTCTTCACCGCGGAAATCTCCTGCATCATCGCCTCGGCGATGCGGTCGGTGCACTTCGCCCACGCATCGACCACCTTGTTGTACTTCTCGCCCTGGGTGATCAGGCCGTCCTGGTACTGCTGCTCGTATTCCTTGGCGAGCGAGCGGGTTTCCTCGACCATTTTCCACTTCGAGGACGGCACGACCATGTCGTCCTTGCCGAACGAGATGCCGGCCTTGAAGGCGTGATGGAAGCCGAGCGCCATGATGCGGTCGCAAAAGATCACGGTCTCCTTCTGACCGCAGTGGCGGTAGACGGTGTCGATCATCGAGGAGATTTCGCGCTTCGTCATCAGCCGGTTGGCGGCGTCGAACGGCACCTTGGGCGAGCGCGGCAGCACCTGCCCGAGCATGACGCGGCCCGGCGTGGTGTCGTACCAGCGGGTGACTTCCTTGCCGTTCTCGTCGAGCCCTTCCCAGCGATACTTGATCTTGCTGTGCAGCGTGATCGCCTTCTCGTTCAGCGCATGCTCGATGTCGGACATGGTGCCGAACAGCTTGCCCTGGCCGGGCTCGTTGTCGCGCATGATCGAGAGGTAGTAGAGGCCGAGCACGATGTCCTGCGACGGCACGATGATCGGCTGGCCGTTCGCCGGATGCAGGATGTTGTTGGTCGACATCATCAGGACGCGCGCTTCGAGCTGCGCTTCGAGCGAGAGCGGAACGTGCACGGCCATCTGGTCGCCGTCGAAGTCGGCGTTGAACGCCGCACAGACCAGCGGGTGAAGCTGGATCGCCTTGCCTTCGATCAGCACCGGCTCGAACGCCTGGATACCGAGGCGATGCAAAGTCGGGGCGCGATTGAGCAGCACCGGATGCTCGCGGATCACCTCGTCGAGGATGTCCCAAACCTCCGGCTTCTCCTTCTCGACCAGCTTCTTGGCTTGCTTCACGGTCGTGGAGAGACCTTTCGCGTCGAGCCGCGAGTAGATGAACGGCTTGAACAGCTCGAGCGCCATCTTCTTCGGCAGCCCGCACTGGTGCAGCTTGAGCTCCGGACCGACCACGATGACCGAACGGCCGGAATAGTCGACGCGCTTGCCGAGCAGGTTCTGGCGGAAGCGGCCCTGCTTACCCTTGAGCATGTCGGCGAGCGACTTCAGTGGGCGCTTGTTCGCGCCCGTGATCACGCGGCCACGCCGGCCGTTGTCGAACAGCGCATCGACCGCTTCCTGCAGCATCCGCTTCTCGTTGCGGATGATGATGTCGGGCGCACGCAGCTCGATCAGCCGCTTCAAACGGTTATTGCGGTTGATGACGCGGCGGTAGAGGTCGTTCAGGTCGGACGTCGCAAAACGCCCGCCGTCGAGCGGAACGAGCGGCCGCAGGTCTGGCGGGATCACCGGCACCACGGTCAAGATCATCCACTCGGGCTTGTTGTGCGACCCCATGAACGCCTCGATCAACTTGAGGCGCTTTGCGAGCTTCTTCGGCTTCAACTCCGAGGTCGATTCCGCGATCTCGACGCGCAGGTCGGCGGCGAGCTTCTGCAGGTCGAGCGCGCGGAGCATGTCGCGGATCGCTTCCGCGCCGATCTTGGCGGTGAACGAATCGTTTCCGTACTCCTCCTGCGCCTTGAGGAACTCGTCCTCGGACAGGAGTTGGCGCTCCTTGAGCGGCGTGATGCCGGCCTCGATCACCACGTAGTATTCGAAGTAGAGGATGCGCTCGAGGTCCTTCAGCGTCATGTCGAGCAAGAGACCGATGCGGCTCGGGAGCGACTTCAGGAACCAGATGTGCGCAACCGGCGCGGCCAGCTCGATGTGGCCCATGCGCTCGCGCCGCACGCGCGAGAGAGTCACTTCGACGCCGCACTTTTCGCAGATGATACCTTTGTACTTCATGCGCTTGTACTTGCCGCACAAGCACTCGTAATCCTTGATCGGGCCGAAGATACGCGCGCAGAACAGGCCGTCGCGTTCCGGCTTGAACGTGCGGTAGTTGATCGTCTCGGGCTTTTTGATTTCGCCGTAGGACCAGGACAGAATCTTCTCCGGGCTCGCGATCGAAATCCGGATCTGGTCGAAGACCTGCGCCGGGATCTGCGGGCTGAAGAGATTCATCACTTCTTGATTCATCATCGTCTCCTTGGCCGCCTCGGCGGCCCAAATTCGTCTGGCAACGCTCTCGTTACCTGCCCGCCCGATCTTTCGATCACGCCGGCCTTCGGCCGGTTGGCGGGCGAGAATGGGAGCGGCGCGCTCGCCGCTCCCCGCCTTGATTACTCGGCTGCTTCCGCCGTCGCGCCGCCGCGCTCCTGCTTGGAATTGTGCAGGTCGACGTTGAGGCCGAGCGAGCGCATTTCCTTGACCAGCACGTTGAACGACTCCGGGATGCCCGCCTCGAAGGTGTCGTCGCCGCGGACGATCGCCTCGTAGACCTTGGTGCGGCCGGCCACGTCGTCCGACTTCACCGTCAGCATCTCCTGCAGCGTGTAGGCCGCGCCGTAAGCTTCGAGCGCCCACACCTCCATTTCGCCGAAGCGCTGGCCGCCGAACTGCGCCTTGCCGCCGAGCGGCTGCTGCGTGACCAGCGAGTACGGTCCGATCGAACGCGCGTGGATCTTGTCGTCCACGAGATGGTGGAGCTTGAGCATGTAGATGTAGCCCACCGTCACCTTGCGATCGAACGTGTCACCGGTGCGTCCGTCGAACAGCGTCACCTGCCCGGAATGCTCCAGCCCTGCGAGGTCGAGCATCTTCTCGATGTCGGCTTCCTTGGCACCGTCGAAGACCGGCGTTGCGATCGGCACGCCGTGCCGCAGGTTACCGCCGAGCTCGACCAGCTCGTTCTCGCCCAGCGACTTGATGGTCTCGTCGTCACCATAGACCTTCTTGAGGATCTCCTTGAGCGGCTTGGTGTCACGCTTGCCGTCGCGGTGATTGTAGGCGTCGACCGCCTGACCGATCTTCAGGCCAAGGCCCGCACAGGCCCAACCGAGATGCGTCTCGAGGATCTGTCCGACATTCATCCGGCTCGGCACGCCGAGGGGATTGAGCACGATGTCGGCATGCGTGCCGTCCTCGAGGAACGGCATGTCCTCGACCGGCACGATCTTCGACACCACGCCCTTGTTGCCGTGGCGGCCGGCCATCTTGTCGCCGGGCTGGATCTTGCGCTTCACCGCAACGAAGACCTTGACCATCTTCATCACGCCGGGCGGCAGCTCGTCACCGCGCTGCAGCTTCTCGACCTTGTCGAGGAAGCGCTGCTCCAGGCCCTTCTTGCTCTCGTCGTACTGCTTCCGGATGGCCTCGATCTCCGCCATCACCTTGTCGTTGGAGACGGCGAACTGCCACCACTGCGAACGCGGGTACTCTTCGAGCACCGCCTTGGTCAGATGCGTGTCCTTCTTGAAGCCCTTCGGACCGGCAATGCCGACCTTGCGCTCCAGCAGTTCCGCGAGGCGACCGTAGACGTTGCGATCGAGGATCGCCTGCTCGTCGTCGCGGTCTTTGGCAAGCCGCTCGATCTCTTCACGCTCGATCGCGAGCGCGCGCTCGTCCTTGTCGACGCCGTGGCGGTTGAACACGCGCACTTCGACGACGGTGCCCTGTACGCCCGGCGGCACGCGCAACGAAGTGTCGCGCACGTCGGAGGCCTTCTCGCCGAAGATCGCGCGCAGAAGCTTTTCCTCCGGCGTCATCGGGCTTTCACCCTTCGGCGTGATCTTGCCGCACAGGATGTCGCCGGCGCGTACTTCCGCACCGATGTAGACGATGCCGGCTTCGTCGAGATTCTTCAGCGCCTCTTCCGACACGTTCGGAATGTCACGCGTGATTTCCTCCGGGCCCAGCTTGGTATCGCGGGCCATCACCTCGAACTCCTCGATGTGGATCGACGTGAACACGTCGTCCTTCACGATGCGCTCGGAGAGGAGGATCGAGTCCTCGAAGTTGTAGCCGTTCCACGGCATGAACGCGACCAACACGTTGCGCCCGAGCGCGAGCTCGCCAAGGTCGGTCGAGGGACCGTCCGCGATGATGTCGCCCTTGCTCACGTGGTCACCCACCTTCACCAGCGGACGCTGGTTGATGCAGGTGTTCTGGTTGGAGCGCTGGAACTTCATCAGCCGGTAGATGTCGACGCCCGATTTGGTCGGGTCGAGATCTTCCGTGGCGCGCACAACGATACGGGTGGCGTCGACCTGGTCGACCACACCGGTGCGGCGCGCCGCGATCGAGGCGCCCGAGTCGCGCGCGACCGTGCCCTCCATCCCGGTGCCGACGAACGGCGCCTCGGCGCGAACCAGCGGCACCGCCTGGCGCTGCATGTTCGAGCCCATCAGGGCGCGGTTGGCGTCGTCGTTCTCAAGGAACGGGATAAGCGCCGCGGCCACCGAAACGAGCTTCTTCGGCGACACGTCCATATAGTCGACCTTGTCGGGCGTCACCATCTGCACGTCGCCGGCATGGCGGCACACGATCAGGTCTTCGGTGAAGCGCCCGCGATTGTCGATCGGCTGGTTCGCCTGCGCCACGGTGTAGCGGCCCTCCTCCATCGCGGAGAGGTAATGCACATCGTCGGTGACGCGGCCGTCCTTCACCTTGCGGTACGGCGTTTCGACGAAGCCGTACTTGTTTACGCGCGCGAACGTTGCGAGCGAATTGATCAGGCCGATGTTCGGGCCTTCCGGCGTCTCGATCGGGCAGATGCGCCCGTAATGCGTCGGGTGCACGTCGCGCACCTCGAAGCCCGCGCGCTCGCGCGTGAGACCGCCGGGCCCCAGCGCCGAGAGACGACGCTTGTGCGTGATCTCGGACAGCGGGTTGGTCTGGTCCATGAACTGCGAGAGCTGGGATGAGCCGAAGAACTCGCGCACCGCGGCGGCAGCCGGCTTCGCGTTGATCAAGTCCTGCGGCATGACGGTGTCGATATCGACCGACGACATGCGCTCCTTGATCGCGCGCTCCATGCGCAGCAGGCCGATGCGATACTGGTTCTCCATCAACTCGCCGACCGAACGCACCCGGCGATTGCCGAGATGATCGATATCGTCGATTTCGCCCTTGCCGTCGCGCAGGTCGACCAGCGTCTTGATGACTGCGACGATGTCTTCCTTGCGCAGCACCCGCATGGTGTCGGGCGCGTCGAGCTCGAGACGCATGTTCATCTTCACGCGGCCGACCGCGGAGAGATCGTAGCGCTCCGGATCGAAGAACAGCGACTTGAACATCGCTTCGGCGGTGTCGACCGTCGGCGGCTCGCCCGGACGCATCACGCGATAGATATCGAACAGCGCATCCTCGCGCGTCATGTTCTTGTCGACCGCGAGCGTGTTGCGGATGTACGCGCCAACATTGACGTGGTCGATGTCGAGAACGGGAAGTTCCTTGTAGCCGGCCTCGTTGAGGATCTTGAGGTTCTTCTCGGTGATCTCCTCGCCCGCCTCGACGTAGATCTCGCCGGTCTTCGGGTTGACGAGGTCCTCGCCGATGTAATGGCCGATCAATTCCTCGTCGGTGACGCGCAGCGCCTTGAGGCCCTTCTCGGCGAGCTGGCGCGCCTGGCGCACGGTCAGCTTCTTGCCGGCTTCGACCACCACTTTGCCGCTATCGGCATCGACGAGATCGTTGACGGCCTTGTAGCCGCGCATGCGATTCGCGTCGAACGGCATGCGCCAGCCGTCCTTGGTGCGCTTGTAGACGACCTGCTTGAAGAAAGTGCGCAACACCTCTTCGCCGTCCATGCCGAGCGCGAGCAGCAACGACGTCACCGGAATCTTCCGGCGCCGGTCGATGCGCGCGTACACGATGTCCTTGGCGTCGAACTCGATGTCGAGCCAGGAGCCGCGGTACGGGATGATGCGGGCAGCAAACAACAGCTTGCCCGAGGAGTGCGTCTTGCCCTTGTCGTGATCGAAGAATACGCCAGGCGAGCGATGCATCTGCGAGACGATCACGCGCTCAGTGCCGTTCACAATGAACGTGCCGTTGTTGGTCATGAGCGGGATGTCGCCCATGTAGACATCCTGCTCCTTGATGTCCTTGACCGACTTCGCGCCCGTCTCCTCGTCGATGTCGAACACGATGAGGCGCAGCGTCACCTTGAGCGGCGCCGCGTAGGTCATGCCGCGCTGGCGGCACTCGTCGACGTCATACTTCGGCGGCTCGAACTCGTACTTGACGAATTCGAGCATCGACGTGTTGGAAAAGTCCGAGATCGGGAACACGGACTTGAACACGGTCTGCAGGCCCTCGTCGGGCCTGCCGCCGGTCGGTTCATGGATCTGCAGGAATTGATCGTAGGACGCCTTCTGAACCTCGATGAGGTTCGGCATCTCCGCGACTTCCTGAATTTTTCCGAAAAACTTACGAACGCGCTTGCGACCAATAAAAGTCTGCGCCGTTGCCATGTGGTCTCTTCTCCAAACCGCTTAAGGGCCCCTCAAACGGCTCTCCGGAAGGCCGCCATCCAATCGCGACCGTCCGGACAGGCGTCAGGTGCCGTATTCGCCGCGACCCGGCCTGCCCTGCCGACTCGCTCTAGGCGTATCTCGCCGCTAGGCATCGAATGTGGTGAAGCCGGGATATAAGGTCCGGATTTCCCAACACAATGCCGTGTTCACTTCTTTTCCCGCGATCGCCGGGCCTGACCCGGCTGTCTCGGTTCGACTGCGGAACTCCGGACCGCGCTCGGGTCCGGAGCCCCTGGGTCTGCTCGCGCCTACTTCAGCTCAACCTTCGCACCCGCCTTTTCGAGCTGGGCCTTCACCTTTTCCGCCTCTTCCTTGTTCACGCCTTCCTTGACCGGCTTGGGCGCACCTTCGACCAAGTCCTTGGCTTCCTTCAGCCCGAGGCCGGTGAGCGCACGGACCTCCTTGATGACCTCGATCTTCTTGTCGCCGGCCGCGGCCAGAACCACAGTGAATTCGGTCTTTTCCTCGACCGGTGCGGCAGCAGCAGCGGCAGGTCCGGCAACTGCGACAGCAGCAGCGGCCGACACACCCCACTTCTCCTCCAACAGCTTCGCCAGTTCGGCGGCTTCCAGCACGGTGAGGCTGGACAGCTCGTCCACGATCTTGCTCAGGTCAGCCATGTCTCAAAGTTCCTTTATCCGGTTCGAACCAATGGGTTAACGGGAAAGCCTCACGCGGCTTCGCCCTTCGAGGCATAGGCCTGGACGACGCGCGCGACCTTGCCGGCCGGTGCGGTCGCAAGCTGCGCGATCTTGGTCGCCGGCGCGACCAGAAGGCCGACCAGCTTGGCGCGCAACTCGTCGAGCGACGGCAGCGAGGCGAGCGCCTTGACGCCGTTTTGATCCAGGGCGGTCTTGCCCATCGCTCCGCCGAGGATCACGAACTTCTCGTGTCCCTTGGCAAAGTCGATTGCGACCTTGGGCGCCGCCACCGGATCGCTCGACGTTGCGATCAGGGTCGGCCCCTTCAGCAGGGGACCGATGGAGGCGACATCCGTGCCTTCGAGAGCGATCCTGGCGAGGCGGTTTTTCGCGACCTTCACCGACGCCCCAGCGGCCCGCATCTGCTTGCGCAGTGCCTGCATCTGGACGACGGTCAGGCCGGAATAGTGAGCGACGACAACGACGTTCGAGGCCTTGAAGACCCCGTTGAGCGCCGTGATGGCCGCTTTCTTTTCCGCGCGATCCACTTGAGCGACTCTCTTCGGTTGGCGGCCAAGACTTCCTTAGCGGAGTCCGCGCCGCCGGGTTGCACCAGCCGTCCGGGCTTCGGTGCGGGCGCCCAAGGGGCGCAAGGACCGATTCCGGCAGACGACGACGAAAGCCTGTCCGCCGGACGCCCGGGCCACGCGCCCGTAACGCCAGTGCAAAGGTTCGAACCGATACCGCCGGCTTCTCGCCGGAATATCCGTCTTCACCCGTCTATGCAGGCCGGTTCTATTAAGCCGGCAGCCGGCGCCTGCAGTCTCGGACAGGACGCTTGACTGAAAAAGTGCGGCCGGTTCCCTCTCCTGTCCGAATCCCAAAAGGATGCTGGATAAGGACCGGGTTCCTGCCACCTTGTTTTCGGTAAAGCGCACAAAGGCGCGCCGCCAAGTGGGCCGGCACGCCATGACGCGGGGTGAATAGACCGAAGAACCGGGGTTGGCAAGCCGAATCCTCGGCTTCTTGGTGCAACTGGCCTAACACTTCCGAGCATGCCGGAATTGGCAACTGTTGCCAAAATTGCTATGTTTGGGATCGATACGCAGGAGAATCTGGCCATGCCGACGCGCAACGTCAGCCTGACCCCGGAGCAGGACGCCTTCATCGATGATGTCTTGGAAAAGGGCGAGTACCGCAACGCCAGCGAAGCGGTGCGCGACGCGATCCGCGCGTTACAGCAACGCCGCGCCGAAGAAGCGCTGAAGCTCGAACGTCTGCGACAAAGTATCGATCTGGGGCTCGCCGATCTCGCTCGCGGCGACTACGAGGAGGTTGACGACGCCGAGCTTGAGGCTTGGCTCGATGGACTCGTCGATTCTCCGCGCGTCTAGACTTCTATGGCGCGGTACCGGCTAACGGCATCGGCCAGACGTGACATCAGCTCGATCTTGCGGACGAGCGAGGAGCGACATGGGCGGGACGCCCGCATGCGCTATTCCTCGCTCCTCCTGGCAGCCCTGCAGCGTGTGGCGGAGATGCCGGAGGGGCGCTCGACGTCCGACCACAGCGGCGTCCGACCCGGCCTTCGCAGCTTCCACATCCGGCACAGCCGAGAGCAAAGCCGCGAGGCACCTGTCGGAAGGCCGGTGCACATGATCTTCTATCGCGTGGAGGAGCCAGGCGTGGTCGAGATCGTGCGCGTGTTGCACGAGCGTATGGAGCCGGGACTGCATATCGTTTGAGGACCTGCAATGCCCGCGAAAAAGCGCGCTTCGAGACGCAGCTTCGTTGATCCGGACGACGCGCCCGCGTGGAGCGCGGATCAGTTCGCGCGCGGTGAGGTCGCTTTCGACGGAAACGTCGTCCGCCCGGCGCAGGGCGGCCCTAGTTGGCGGCCTTTTTTGTGACCGTCAGCCGACCGATGCTCCGCTACATCGGCACGTGCAGCCGCAGCCCCGCGCGCCTCTGCAGATAGCCGATCACGCTGAACAGGTTCTTGGCCTGCGGATTGCCGCGCGGACCAAACATGCGGATCAGGCTCTTGGGGCGCGCGCCGGTCGCGGCTCCCAGCTTTTCGAACCCGACAGTCGCCTTGATGTAGTCGCGCAGGATCGTCTTGCCGGTCTCGACGTCACCGCTCAGCATCGCATCCACGCCCTCGCGCAGCAGGGCTTCGGCGAATTTCTTGTCCGCCTTCGCCTCGCGCTGCACCAGCTCCTTGAAGCTCTTCGTCCTTGGCATCTCAATACTTCCGTGCCGGCTGGCCAATGACCCCGGGCCGTATTTATCACAGTCCGGTTTTCCGCTATCATTCGCCGCCAGTTCATTGAACGGCGCAAAGCCATGACACACGTCCGCATCTCCATCGATCCCGCCGTGATGATGGGCAAACCGTGCATCAAGGGCACGCGCATCACGGTCGAGCACATCCTGCGCAAGCTCGCTGCGGGCCGTTCTTTCGCGGACGTGCTCGAAGCGCACCCGCAACTCACCGAGGATGATCTACGGGCGGCGTTAGGGTTTGCGGCCGACTACATGCAGCATGAGACGGTGCTCGCTGCCGACTGATGCGCTTTCTCGCAGATGAGAATGTCTCCCGCCTCGTGATCGAGCGCCTTCGCGACGAAAGTCACGACGTGCTGTCCGTTGCCGAAACGATACCGGGCGCGCCGGACGACGACATCCTGAATGCAGCGGATGCCGACGGCCGCATTCTGATCACCGAGGACCGCGATTTCGGCGAAATGGCCGTTCGGCAGCGTCTCGCGCTGCGCGGCGTTATCCTGCTGGAATTGGATCGGCTCGCGAATGCGGCGGAAGCCAACGCCGTCGCGGAGGTCGTTGCCACGCACTCCGAGAGGCTCGCCGGCAACCTAACACGGACGGGAGGAGGCGGGCGCGGTAATCTGAGAGCGAGATAGCAGCTCTCACCGCTCCTGCTCCATCGTCACCGCGACGTCGCCATTCGCGGACAGTCGCACTTTATCGCCCTCGACCTCGGCAATGAGGCTGCCGTCGATGAAGTGATGGTGCCCCTTGTGGCTTCCCTCTCCGCTATCCTTTTTCGTCAGCTTGATGCGCTTGCCTTCGACGCGGTCGACGGTCCCGACATGGGCGCCGTCCGCTCCGATCACTTCCATGTGCTCTTTGACGTTATCAATGGCTGGCACAGTCCGCTCCTGCGTTTCGTCGGTGGAACGCGGAGCGAACGGCAAAAGTTCCAAGCATCATGCCGGCCGGAATGGCCTGATGGCATGATCCTAGCGCATGAGTATAGTCCTTGACAGCGAGTCGCTGCTCGGCTATCACAGGCGCACTCTCCCACAATTGATTCGCAGCGCCGCTGCATCACCCTCCCGCTCATGCCCCGCGGACGCGGGCATCCCCTTCTTTTCTTTGGCCAAAACGCTGGGTCCCCGCATCCGCGGGGACAAGCGGGATTCCGTCATCCGAAAGGACCCCCATGCTCCCCGAACCCTCCCCCGAAACCTGGATCCGAATCCGCTACGAGTACGAGCACACCGACAAGCCGATCGACGACATCTGCTTCGACAACGGCGTCTCGCCGAGCACGCTGCGCGAGCGCATGCGGCGCTGGCGCTGGACGCGGCGGCGCCAGCCGATTTCGGCCGAAGGCCCGCCGCCGATGCCGCCGCGAATCGAACACGCCGCGTCGCTCGTTCCGGCGTTAGCGCCGATCGAGCCTGCCGCATTCTCGCAGGCGGTTGCGGCGCCGGGCGACGTCGCGGCCGAGCAGCCCGCGCCACTCATCCCCGTGAGCGAAGCGGCGCCACCCGATCCGGCCGTGATCGTGCCGCAGCTCCTGGGCGCGGTCGCGCGCCTGCTGCCGGCGATCGAGGCGACGGTCGCAAAGCTTGCGGCCGGGCCGATGCCGCCGCGCGAGATGGAACGCGCTGCCCGCGCGCTCACGTCACTGACGCGGACCTTGCGCGAGCTCACCGGCTTGCTGCGACAATACCCTCCGCCGGAAGGCGATCGCGGACCGGACGACCCCGACGAGTTCTTTCAGGGACTCCTCCGCAAGCTCGAGGTGTTCGCGGCTGCCGAGGCTGCGAAGGACGTGCCCGAGGGGTATGCGCCGGATGGGGCGTGACGCCGGCGGCGTCACGCCTGGGTCATCGCACCGCGAGCAAAACGGCCGCTCACGTGCCCCCGGAATTGCTCACCAGGCTCGCGGTGTCGATCTTCACGCCCGGGCCCATCGTGGAGGAGATCGCCACGCGGTTGATGTAGTGGCCCTTGGCGCCGGGGGGCTTCGCCTTCTGCACCGCGTCGGTGAAGGCCTTGATGTTCGCCACCAGCTGCTCGGCGGTAAACGACGCCTTGCCGACGCCGGCCTGCACGATGCCCGCTTTCTCGACGCGGAATTCGACCGAGCCGCCTTTGGCGCCCTCGACCGCGGACTTGATGTCCATGGTGACGGTGCCGACCTTCGGGTTCGGCATCATGCCGCGCGGCCCCAGCACCTTGCCAAGGCGGCCGACCAGCGGCATCAGGTCGGGCGTCGCGATGACCCGATCGAAGTCGATCTTGCCGCCCTGCACCTCGGTGACGAGGTCCTCCGCGCCGACCACGTCGGCGCCGGCGGCGCGCGCCTCGTCGGCCTTGGCGCCGCGCGCAAACACCGCGACGCGCTGCGTGCGGCCCGTGCCGTTCGGCAGGCTGACCACGCCGCGCACCATCTGGTCGGCATGGCGCGGATCGACGCCGAGGTTCATCGCGACCTCGACGGTCTCGTCGAACTTCGCCTTGGCGCGCTCCTTGACGATCTTCACCGCCTCATCGAGCGGATAGGCCTTCGCGGGGTCGACGCCCTCGCGTGCCTTGTCGATGCGCTTGCCCTTTGCCATGTGCTCAGCCCCCCACCTGAATGCCCATCGAGCGGGCCGAGCCTTCCACCATGCGCATCGCGGCTTCCACCGTGTCGCAGTTGAGGTCGGCCATCTTCTTCTCGGCGATCTCGCGCACCTGCGCGGCCGTCACCTTGCCGGCGCTCTCGCGCCCCGGCGTCTTCGAGCCGCTCTCGAGCTTTGCCGCCTTCTTCAGGAAGTAGGACATCGGCGGCGTCTTCATCTCGAAGGTGAACGACTTGTCGCCGTAGATCGTGATCACGACCGGGATCGGCGCGCCCTTCTCCAGCTGCGAGGTCTTTGCGTTGAAGTCCTTGCAGAACGCCATGATGTTCAAGCCGCGCTGACCGAGCGCGGGGCCGATCGGCGGCGACGGATTGGCCGCGCCTGCCGGCACCTGCAGTTTGAGGAATCCAGTGACTTTCTTCGCCATGCGCTTCTCCTGTCAGTGGTGCGGATCTCGACGGCTGGCGGCCGCCTCACCTCCCACGTTTTCCAACTCTCCGCTCATTCCCGCGCAAGCAGGAATCCAGTTCTTTCTTTTCCGGGCTCTGGGTCCCCGCTTTCGCGGGGACGAGCGGACCCCTCACTGATTGCACCACACCACCAAGCTCGTTCCGCGGACATGCCGCAGGCCGAGCTGACGGCTTGCCTCGATCTCATCGAGTGCGCGGGTGACGCCCTCCCATACACCGTAGTCGTGCCAGATGACCATCCCTTTGTTGGCCACGAGGCGGAACGCGGTATCGGAGTCCGCGATCACATAGTCATGGGCGTGCGATCCGTCCACAAACACGAGGCCCGCGCGGGCCACATGCGGCGACCAGTCGAAGGTTGCGGTATCGCCCATCAGCTGGCTGATGCGCCCGGCCGCCGCACGCCATTCGGGCGGCGGGTCGAGGAAGCGGCGCCCGGAGCGCGGTTTTTCCACATAGGCGCGCTCGCCCGGCGCGAGGTCGAATTTTGGCGCGGCCTCGGGCGGCAAATCGAGTGTGAAAACGCGGTATTGCGGGGCTGCGTTGACGGCAAGATTGAGGGTCGTGCGCCCGTCGAACGTGCCGATTTCGACGATCTCGTCGCCGGCGCGCGTCGCCGCCGCCGCGCTCGCCAGCACGGCGAGTTCCCCGAGATTGACGTCGCCGGAATTCTTTTCCGGCGCGACGATGCGGATCGGCCGGACGTCGATCGCCTCGCGCCAGTCCGCGACCGGCAGGGTGGCCCTTTGCCCGCGCTCGACCTTGCGCACCCGGCGGCTGAGCGTGCGCAGCTCGCGGCCGAAGTCGGACAGCGGCAGATAGATCGAGCGCGCGTAGATGCCGTTGATCCGGCTCGTGAGTTGCGCGCTCATGGCACGGCGAAGCGTTACAGCTTCTCAACCTGCCCGAATTCGAGCTCGACCGGCGTCGCGCGGCCGAAGATCGACACCGCGACCTTCACGCGCGAGCGGCCTTCGTCGACCTCTTCGACCGTGCCGTTGAACGACGCGAACGGCCCGTCGGAGACGCGCACCTGCTCGCCCACCTCGAAGGTGATCGAAGGCTTCGGCCGCTCGATCCCCTCCTGCACCTGACTGAGGATGCGCTGCGCCTCGCCTTCCGAGATCGGCATCGGCTTCTTGTCGGCGCCGAGGAAGCCGGTGACTTTCGGCGTGTTCTTGATCAGGTGATAGGCCTCGTCGGTGAGGTCCATCTTCACCAGCACGTAGCCGGGAAAGAACTTGCGCTCGGCATCGACCTTGCGGCCGCGCCTGACCTCGACGACCTTCTCCTTCGGCACCATCACCTCGTCGAACAGGTGCGCGAGGCCGCGCTGCTTGGCCTGCTCGCGGATCGAATCCGCGACCTTGTTCTCGAAGTTCGAATAGGCGTGGACGATGTACCAGCGCTTCGGCTTGGTTTCCGTGGTTGCTTCCGCCACTGGAGCGCTCCCTGAATCTCTATGTTCCGATGCCGAGCACGAGCGTGACGGCGATACGGATCACCTGATCCGCCAACAGAAAGAAGATCGCCGCGGCCGCGGCGAACACGAACACCATCGCGGTGGTGATCCCGGTTTCCTTGCGCGAGGGCCAGGTGACCTTGTTGGTCTCCTGACGCACTTCCTGCATAAATTTGAACGGGTTGAACTTCGCCATTTCCACTTCTTTGCCTGCTGCCGCCGCTTCCCCGTGACCGAACCCAAATAGCTACGCGCCGCCCAACCTTACAAGGACGACCCAGACAGATCCTTTTTGGGGGTACGTTCGCCGCGGAAGTCCGTGACCGGGCCGCTGGGCGATGGCGAAGTTCCTAATCCCGGGGGACGGCGGCGTCAAGCGCCGAACATCACGGCGTTCGGACTGCGCGCGACGGAATTCGGATCAGCGCGTTGAGCTGCTCAGACGTCAAGGGGGCCGCAAGGAAGTTCAACTGGATCGCCTGACGCATCAGGACATCCACCCCCCTGATCTCATCGGGATTGAGCATCTCCTTCGAATAGAACTCGTCCCGGGTCTGCTGGGCGAATGCCAGCGAAGTTCCGGCGAAATCCGAATAATCCTGCATCACCTTCGGATCACTGCCGTACATATAGTCAAGAGTCTCGCGGTAAGCCGTCATATAGCGCGCAAGCAACTCGCCGCGCTTGGCAAGCGTCTCGGCATTGACGGCGAGCACGCGAATGGTTTGTCCCCGCACGACCGCGAGATCGCTCGCGCGGGCAACGATGCGGATCTTGTCGTCTTTGAGTTCCTTCAAGCCGAATGCGGGCGACGCCCAGCCGACGTCGACCTGCCCGGACATCACTTGCGTGAGCGTCGACACCGAATTACCCGTCGCGACCGGCCTGGCTTTCAGGCCCAACTCTCTCATGAAAGACATCACGACGAGATGCGTGGACGCTCCGTTGGTCGAATAGCCGATCGTCTTGCCATCGGTGTCCTTCAGAGAATGGATCGAAGATAATGTGGATGCATACCAATATTCTGCCGCCCCGGTCGTTTCCGCGCCGATGATGCGGACCGGCGCGCCCTTGGAGAAAGCAGCCATCACTGCGATGGTTCCGACCGCCGTTCCGACATCGACCGAGTTTGAAATCACCGCTTGCAGGGTCTCCCCACTGCCGGCCGTGTATAAGATATCGAGGACAATGCCATGCTTCCTAAAAATTCCTGCGCGCTGGCCAAGTTCGCCAACCATGCCATTCCAGTCACCCCGACTACCGGTAGCAATCCTCAGCGTGTCTTGAGCTGAAGCTTGGCAGGTGACGAGCAATAACGCAGCGAAAATCGCACTTACAGTCCGACCAGTCCCCACCATCCCCAATCTCCGCTGCGCCTTCGAGGCGGCGCTTGCGCGAATGAATCTAACTATTGATGATTGCATTCTCGCGTTCGAAAGCATAGCCGGAGAGAGCACTTGCGCATCGTGATCTTGGTCGATGAGGAGATGTATGACCCGAGCGATCCCGACCTTTCAAACCACAGGCCGGTGCGCTACTTCGATACGGAATACTATGTCGCCGACGCTCTCAGGAGCATGGGCCACAGCCTGCTAGTCGTTCCGGCAACACCGGACTTAGTCGCGACAATCGCGAAGATCAGAGCATTCAGGCCTCGCGTCGTCTTCAATCTCGTCGAGCACGTCGGGGGTCACCGAGCGAACGACAGCATCGTCGCCGGGGTGCTGGAAGTAGAGGGCATTGCCTATACCGGCGGATCGGCCTCTTCGTTGGCGATCTCGCGGAATAAGTATCTGTCGAAGCTTGTCGTGGCGAGTGCCGGCCTTAAGGTGCCCCGAAGCTTCATCTGGAACGGCCACGATGCGCCACCGCGCAGAATGGATCACCCGCTGATCGTCAAGCCGCTGAATCTCGATGGATCCGAAGGAATCACGGCAAACTCCTATGTCACGAGCGTCGCCGCCTTGCGGCGGCAACTGAAACGACTGGCTCGCCAATCCAGCGGCCCCATTATTTGCGAGGAATTCATAGAGGGTCGCGACGTCATCGTTACCTTATCCGGAATCGACACCGTTTCGGTGGACTCAATCCGCGAGTTGGTGTTCCCGCGAGGCTCACCGGTGACATTTGCCACCCAGCGCATCAAATTCGACCGACGGTACCGCAAGCGGTTCGGCATTCATTACCGGACCCCCACTCACCTGATTTCTTCGTTCAAGGGCGAGATCGAGCGCGTGGCGCGAGGCACCTACCGAGCGCTTAAGATCGATTCTTACTGCAAACTAGATTTCCGGATCAGAAACCAGGACATCGTATTCATCGAGGCAAACCCGAACTCAGCCCTGTCGCGAAAGTCGTCGACGACTGATTTTGGTCGTGTCGGCTACGACAGGTTCATCCGCAAGATCGTCCGAATGGCGTTGGAGCGCCATGCACGGCATTCTGCATGAAAGTGTGAGGCGCCAAGCATGCATCAATCGGACGGCTATCCCAAGGGCCCTCCCGCCGCATGGCAGGAGTGGAGGGACTCGAACCCCCAACCCCCGGTTTTGGAGACCGGTGCTCTAGCCAGTTGAGCTACACTCCTAGGCGCGCCGCTGTATAGCGGGCCGAATTGGCGCCGTCACCTGCTGGTATCCGCATCGAGGGGGGCATTTTCGCCCCGCTTCGGGACTAGGCGCCTTCTCCCTCTTCATAATGGTTCCCCGGGACCTTCCGGGGCCTCTTGGCGTTGGTTACACGATGGTAATGACCGGAGGAGAGTTCCAATGATGGAGGACCGTCCCGACCTTGATACGCGTCGCGTGGACAACCCGGACTATCCGCCGCGTGCGAGCAACGACGACGCCAGCTTTGCGGTGCCGGCGTTGATTCTCGCCGCGATCCTGATCATCGGCGGATATTTCGTCGTCACCTATAACAGCGACAGCGTGCGCACGGCGGCCAACAACACGCCGGCGACGCAGAGCGCCCCCGCGCCGACGCCACCGGCCGCACCGGCCAACCCGGCGCCGAAGCAGTAGAGTCATTGTTGAAGAGACTCCTCGCAGCCCCGCTCCAGCGGGGCTTTTTTCTGTTGGACTTCCCTCCAAGCTTTCTCGCGCCGCAGCCGCCTAGCCGCTGCTCGCACTCTTCCCCCGGATCAATGCTGTTGCGGTTCCCGTCTGCACGACATCGCCGTGCTGATTGAGCACGTCGATTTGCAACGTGACGACGCCGCGGTCGGGCGCACGGGTTGGGCGCTTCTCGATCACCGTGAAGATCGCCGAGATCGTGTCGCCGGGACGCACCGGCTTGATGAACTTCCACCCGATTTCGAGCAGGGCGAGGACAGTGCCGTCCATGACGTCGGCACGCGAGGCGAGCCCGAACGCCATCCCGACGATCATCGGTCCGTGGGTGATGCGGCCACCAAAACCATTCTCCGCCGCGAACACGTCATCCATGTGCACTGGATTGAAGTCGGCGGTCAGTCCGGCGAACGAATCGATGTCGGCCTCGGTCACGGTACGGTGCGGCGTCTCGAAGCGCTGCCCGACCTCGAACTCCTCGTAAGTGCGACCCATGTCAGAACGGAGCCCGCCTTCGCTGACGCTACGCGGGCGAGCTTGCCTCAAAAGCCGTCGGGGGAAAACTTGTCCGCTACGCCGCCCTCGCCCGGATCGTCGGAATCTTGCTTACGTCCTCTTTGCGCTCCGCGTGCCACGTATCGTATGCGGTCGCGCTCGCCTATTTCCGCAACAGCCAATCGCCGTACTGTTCCGCATAGTTGTTGACGACCCGGTCGATCGGCTCGGCGAACAGCGCGGCGTCGACGACTGCTCCCGCCAATCCCTGTCCGGCGAACGACATCGTCGACTGTGCCGTATACGGAACGATGATCGCGCCGCTCTTGGCATCGACAAGGGTTACATCGGCCGTCATCGAGTGATGTCCTCCGACAATGACCCGCTGTATGGCAGACGCGATCGTCAGATTTTTCACGCTCACTTCCACGCGTACGGGGCGCGTTCCGACCAGCGTTGCGGCCAAATTCCGCTCTACCGCCGCCTTCACCTTGGTGGCGATCGTGTTGCGCAGGTAGGCTTGGCCCTCCGGGGTCTTTGCAAGAACGTCCGATTCAGTCGCTGGCTGCCCCTTCGAGGCTGCGAAGGCTCGTTCGCCGTCGCCCCACCAGATGTGGACGTCCGGCGCGAAGTTCACGTTGACGCCGGAAAGACGAAATGTCGCGACTTGATCGGCCGAAATCGTGTTCGAAGCCGTGACACAGCCAACCAAGCTCACCGCCACCGCGGCAAGCGCGAATAATCTGCGCAACATTGAAACCCCCGCCCTTATTACACCGCGTGACAAAGCGGCGCTCACACCGCAAGGGAAAAAGCAATCAGCGGTTGGAATTTGGGGTCAGCAAGAACACGTAGATCGAGTCAACCAAATTCGGGCTAAGTAACGCGAGCGGCTGGAGCGGGTGAAGGGAATCGAACCCTCGTCGTAAGCTTGGAAGGCTTCTGCTCTACCATTGAGCTACACCCGCATCGGGAATCAGTAATCAGGAAACAGGCATCAGAAGCAACAGTGCCTTCCTGATACCTGATCCCTGATTACTGACACCTGAAGATGGTGGGGGAAGTAGGACTCGAACCTACGAAGGCTAAGCCAGCGGATTTACAGTCCGCCCCCTTTGCCGCTCGGGACATTCCCCCGTTCGCCAAGCTCATGAAATTTCAGGCGAAACTGCAGGCGTTCCACTTGTGGGCGGAACACCCGCGGGCGGGTGTTATGGTGACGCCTCCGACCAGTGTCAACCGGAAACGGCCGCCCGGCGTTCCGCCCAAAAAGGCAAGCCATGACCACAGCCTCCGTCAAGGTGCTCATCGAAGAGCGCACGCTCGGCGCAATCGCGCGCGTGACGATCGAGAATGCCGCAAAGCTCAACACGCTCGACAGCCACCTGATGATCGCGTTCGTCGGTGAGCTCGAGGCGCTTGCGAAGCGCGACGACCTGCGCGCGGTGGTACTCACCGGCGGCGGAGAGAAGGCGTTCATCGGCGGCGCGAACATCTTCGAGATGGCCACGCTCGATGCCGAACACGCGGAGGCCTTCATCACGCTGGTGCACCGCAGCTGCAACGCGCTGCGCGAGCTGCCGGTGCCGGCGATCGCGCGCGTCAACGGCTATGCCCTCGGAGCCGGCCTGGAGGTTGCGGCAGCGTGCGACCTGCGCATTGCATCCTCCAATGCGGTATTCGGCATGCCGGAGGTGAAGGTCGGCATTCCGTCGGTGGTCGAGGCGGCGCTGCTGCCCGGCCTGATCGGATGGGGCCGCACGCGCGAATTGCTCCTGTTCGGCGAGAACATCGATGCCGCGACTGCGCTCGCCTGGGGGCTGGTCGAGCAGGTGGTCGCGCCGGGCGCGCTCGATGCCGCAGTCGATAAGCGTCTCGCTGCGCTGCTCGCCGCCGGGCCGCAGGCGGTGCGGCGGCAGAAAAAACTGATCCGCGACTGGGAGGATATGACGGTTGCCCAAGCGGTTCGCGCCGGCATCGAATGCTTTACACAAGCGTATTCGACCGACGAGCCGGCGCGCATGATGGCGGACTTCGCGAAACGCAAACGCAGCTAGCCAAACGTCCGCGCGCGTGGGATCACCCAGCATGCCCGAGCGAAAATGGGATCCGCGCAAGCCTCAGGCCGGACGGCGCAAGCCGCGCGACAAGAGCCGCTTCGCGCCGAAGCCGAAACCGGTGCGGCCCGGCATTCCGGACGGCGTTGCGATCCTCTATGGCTGGCACACGGTCGCGGCCGCGCTCGCCAATCCGCGGCGCGCGATCCGGAAAATCCTCGCAACTGAAAACGCCGCGCACCGCCTCGCGTCCGAAGGCCTCGCCCTCCCCGTCACGCCGGAGATCGTGCGGCCCGAGGCGATCGCGGCGCGCCTCTCGCCCGATGCCGTGCATCAGGGGCTGCTGGTCGAAGCCGATCCGCTTCCCCCGCTCGACATCGAAGACATCGAGGGCGCTACCGTGCTGGTGCTCGACCAGATCACCGACCCGCACAATGTGGGCGCGATCCTGCGTTCGGCCGCGGCCTTCGCGGTGAGCGCGGTCATCACGACTGCGCGGCATTCCCCGGAAGCAACCGGCGTGCTGGCGAAGTCGGCGTCGGGCGCGCTCGATCTCGTGCCGATCGTCACGGTACAAAACCTCGCGCGTGCGCTGACCGACCTGAAAGCGCGCGGCTTCCTCACAGTCGGGCTCGACAGCGAGGGCGAGACGGATCTGTCGCAGGCACCGCTACGCCAGCCGCTCGCGCTGGTGCTTGGCGCAGAAGGCCGCGGGCTGCGCCAGCTCACGCGGGCCACTTGCGACATCCGCGCGCGGGTCGATCTGCCCGGCGCAATCAAGAGCCTGAACGTATCCAATGCTGCGGCGGTCGCGCTGTATGCGGCGACTGCCGCCTTGCGCGAGAAGTCCTGACAAACAAAAGCGGCGGGCTTTCGCCCGCCGCCTGTGTGGTCGGATGACTGGGCGCGCTTAGCGGCGCCAGCCGCCGCGTCCGAGCGGAGTCACCATGCCGGGACGATTCATCCCGCCGCGAAAGCCGACCCGGCCCATGCCGCCAACGCGCATGCCGCCGCGGAACCCGCCGCGATACCCGCCGCGGAACCCGCCGCGATACCCGAAGCCTCCGCGATAACCCATGCCGCCGCGATAACCGATGCCGCCGCGGAAGCCGACCCGGCCGCGATAGCCAAAGCCGCGATAGCCAAGGCCGCGATAGCCCCGGTAACCGAGGCCGCGATAGCCCAAACCGCGGTAACCGAGCCCGCGGTAGCCGTAACCGCCGTAGCCGTAACCGCCATATCCGACGCCGGCATCGCCGTAGTACGGAGGATAGCCGCCCTCCTCATACGCCGGCCCCGGCTCGACTCCGCCGATCACCGGAGCGTCGTAAGCCGGCCCCTGGTTCACGACATGCATCGGCGCGCCGTAGCCGTACGATGCGCCATAGCCATACGAGGCAAAGCCACCATAGCCGAACAACCCGCCGCCGCCGCACGGGCTGCAGGGCGATGCGTAGCTCACCGGCGCCGCATAGGAGTAACCGTAGACGACCGGCGCGGAGTATTGCGCCGCATAGCCATAACCGCACCCGCTGAAGCAGCCGGCGGAGGCGGCAGTGATCGAGGCAGTGCTCGCCGCAGCCACGATCGCGGCGGCGGCGAGTAAGCGGACGGGACGTCCAGACATCTTACGCTCCCTTGTTACTGGCTTCGTGTTGAAGCCTTGGTCTTTGGGGTCTGAGCCCCGAGTTGCTCGTCAGTGCCGCCGTTCGCGCGGCGCCATGATCACCGGCGGCGGATCGAACGGCGGATAGTCCGTGACCGGTGCACCGACTTCGGATCCCGCCGACCAGTCGCGGCGGTAACTCGTTGGATGCGGGCGATGCCGCTTCGGCGGATCGATCTCGTAACGGCCGAGCCGCGGCGCGCGGCCGGTCAGCGGGTAATAGCCGCGCGCATCCCACGGCTCCGCGAGTCCGACAGGCCCCTCTATCACCAGCTCGCCGTGGCCGGGCCGTGCGAGGCCCCAGTCGCCCCAGATCACCGCACCGTCGACGATCACGCCGTTGATGATCACCGGCACGCCGGGCTTGCCGGGAATCGCCACCACCGGGCCGGTCTGCGCGCGCGCCGGCGCAGCGCCCGCCCATGAGGCGGCGCAAACTGCGGCGAAGAGTAAATGACAGACGCGCATTCGGGACCTGGACGACGTCGAAATATTCGCATCCCTGTTTAGCGAAAATGCCCGCGGGAAGCGGTTAACGCGCGGCCGAAATCATCCGGTAACATTAACTGCGGGTCGCCGGGCGCAGCGGAAGTTCTTTCGCGCAACCCCGTCTTTCGCATGATTGCACGCGTGCATGGACCATGGCATTTCGCATGTGCCATGCCGAACCGGCGCGCCAGGACCAGGACAGCCGCGGCGAGCTTTCGCTCGCGCTACGATCAGCTCGAACGCCGCCGCGATGAACTGATCGCGCGGCTCTCCGCGCTCGGCGAGAGGGCGATGTCGCATCCGGGACACGGCCGCGCGCGCACGCTGCTCAATTCGACTTTCCGCAAGGCCTCGCTGGTGCAGCGCGCCGCGGTGCTGCAAGCCGCCGACTGGCTGATCACGGTGCTCGACCGCGCGACGACGATGCTGTGAGCGCGACTGCCGCCGCGCGTCGTTAGCGCGCTGATATGCGACCAATTGCTGTACCGCGGACGGCACGGGCGCCCGCTACCACAATGTAAAATTTTATCAAGAAACTCAGTGGTATAGCCAGGCCGATATAGACCTTTCGTCTAAGACAACTTGCGGAAAGACGCTGTTCCCCGGCGTGACTAGCGTCGCCTCCGGACACAACACCGCGCGGCGGCGCGCTGACGTTGTGCGCGGCACAGAACCCAAGGGGGACTTCATGGCGACCATGGCAATCGGCTCCGAACGGAGCGGGAGGATGACCTCCGAACAGAGAATGGTCATCTTCGCTTCATCGCTCGGCACCGTTTTCGAATGGTACGATTTCTATATCTACGGCACGCTAGCGGCCGTGCTGGCCGGCAAGTTCTTCTCCGGCGTGGCGCCAACCGCCGCCTTCATCTTCACACTCTTGGCCTTTGCCGCCGGCTTCGCGGTGCGTCCGTTCGGCGCGCTGTTCTTCGGCCGGCTGGGCGATCTGATCGGCCGCAAGTACACCTTCCTCGTCACTATGACGCTGATGGGCTTTGGCACATTCCTGATCGGCCTTCTGCCGACCTATGCGACGTGGGGCATTGCGGCTCCGATCCTGCTGATCGTGCTGCGCCTGTTCCAGGGGCTCGCGCTCGGCGGCGAGTACGGGGGTGCCGCGACTTACGTGGCAGAGCATGCGCCTCCCGGCAAGCGCGGTTTCTACACCTCGTGGATTCAAACCACGGCCACGCTTGGCCTGTTCATGGCGCTGCTGCTCATTCTCGGCATCCGCTCAGCAATGGGCGAGACAGATTTCCTCGAATGGGGCTGGCGCATTCCGTTCCTGCTCTCTGCGATGCTGCTCGGCGTCTCGATCTGGATCCGGCTGAGGCTCGCTGAGTCGCCGCTGTTCGCGAAGATGAAGGCAGAAGGCAGCCAGTCGAAGGCGCCGCTCACGGAGGCGTTCGGCACCTGGTCGAATGCCAAGATCGCGATCCTGGCGCTGCTCGGCGCGACCGCCGGCGAAGCCGTCGTTTGGTACGGCGGACAGTTCTACGCCCTGTTTTTCCTGACCCAAACCATCAAGGTCCCCGCCGTCCCGGCCCAGATCATGATCGCGATCGCGCTGCTGCTCGCGACACCGGGCTTCATTTTCTTCGGCTGGCTGTCGGACCGGATCGGCCGCAAACCGATTATGATGGCGGGCTTCTTGCTCGCGGTAGTGACCTACTTCCCGATCTTCCAGGGCATCACGCACTTCGCCAACCCGGCGCTGGAGAAAGCGCTCAACGCTTCGCCCGTGACCGTCGTCGCCGATCCTGCCACCTGCGCGTTCCAGCTCAAGCTGACAGGAACGGAGAGCTACACCGGTCCTTGCGACGTCGCGAAATCAACGCTCGTTGCCCGCTCGGTGAACTATGCGAATGAGGTAGCGGCCCCTGGCTCGCCGGTAACCGTCAAAGTCGGCGAACAGGTTCTCACCGCCGGCACGCCGACCTTCCTGAAGGATCTCAATGATGCGATCACGAAGCATGGCTATCCTGCCAGCGCCAATCCGGCTGAGATCAACTACGTCATGACGACGCTGCTGTTGTTCATCCTGGTGGTTTACGTCACCATGGTCTACGGCCCGATCGCCGCCTGGCTGGTCGAGCTCTTCCCGACCCGCATCCGCTACACCGGCATGTCGCTGCCCTATCACATCGGCAACGGCTGGTTCGGCGGTTTCCTGCCCGCGACGGTGTTCGCGATCGTGGCCGCAACCGGAAACATCTACTCCGGCCTGTGGTACCCGATCGTCGTGGCCGCGATGAGCTTCGTGATCGCGCTGCTCTTCCTGCCTGAGACCAAGGATCGCGACATCACGCGTATCTAAACGCCACGAGGCCCGGCGGTATCCCCGCCGGGCCTTCCTTCGGACCAAACGCCCCCACCATGCGGGGCGTTTTCGTTTGATGGAGAGAAAAGAAAGGGGGTGTGCGCCCAGGCCTGACTTCGGAGAGAAGCGCGTGACTATCACGCGACGAGCGCACACCCCCAGCCGCACGATCCTGAAGAGACGAGCTCCGCGGGCTCGACGTTGCGCCTCTTTAGCGCCGGCCGACGCGATTGACCGGACCGCCGCGATTCATCGGTGTGCCGGCCCGCACGCCAACACCCCGAGCGCCGACGCCGACGCCGGCGACTGGTCGCGCCCGCAACACCGCGCCGGGCCTTGCGATGCAGCCGGCGGGATAACCTGTATACGTGCAGTAGATGACGGCGCTGGCGGGCGCGGGGATTGCGGTGACGAATCCCATTGCCAGCAGCGATGCTGACGCTAGTGCGATCGGGAGCTTCATTTTGGATTCCTCCGTTCGGGATTCCAAAATGCAGCCTGAAGTCGGCGCGGGCAAAGGAGCAAAGGTTCATCGGCGTAGGCAGTTGGTATACCGCGCGCGGCGACGCGGCTGTGCCTGATCCCTCCGCTCGACCGCCCTCCGTTGTGGACGCGTCGGCTGAAGGCGTCAGACGACGCAATCATTAGGCGGAAGGCACAGCGGTCTTGTGAGGCGTCGGCGCGCCTGATATTTCGCTCGCATCGCGAAAATGGGCGGCCGGATTAGCTCAGCGGTAGAGCAGCGGTTTTGTAAACCGAAGGTCGGGGGTTCAATCCCCTCATCCGGCACCATTGGCTCATCCGCGACTCGTGGGCGGCCACCACGGTCGGCCGCCTGCTCGGCCAAGCCGGCGGCCGCCGGAGCTTTCCTTTCGTCATGTTCCCGTGATGGAACCGGTCGTGACGCGCGCGTCTTGAATTTTACCAATCCGGTTGGCGGAGACGAAAGTTTTCTGCCGCACAGGTTGCGTTCACGCAACCGCCAATGAAAGAACCGGGATGCTTTCAACAGTCAAGAAACTGCTCGCGGAAGAGCGAGGCGCGACCGCGATCGAATACGGCCTGATCTGCGCCGGGATCGCGCTTGCCATCATCACGATCCTGCAGAGCCTTGGAACAAGCCTGGTGTCGCTGCTCACCGGCCTGTTGAATGCTTTCGGCTGACCCCGCGCCGCAGCGCGAACTTTCCCCGCCTCTACCGCGTTGCTGCCACGCATGCGCCGGGTGACAACCGGCCGCAATGGGGAAGACGGACGCAGCTGATTTTGCCGGTTTCTGGCTGTGGCACCAACGCATCGGTACGCGTAGCGTCTAACCTGTTCCCGGCGTGTGCTCCTAGACGAACGCCGCGCAGGCGATTGCACGGCCGCCGTCAAACGAGTTGAGCCAGCCGAGGCTCCATTCGCCCGCCTTCTCCTGCACCAGCAGGATGTGGCCGCAGCCGCCGCAGCGATGCACCGCGTGGGCCGCGAGAGATTGCAACACGGGTGCGCCGTGCACGCGCTCCATTGCGGTTCCACATTCCGCGCAAACGAAAGACTCCGATGATGCGTGCATGATCTCGTCCCCGTGTTCCGGCGATTGGCACCCATAATGCGCAAACGCGAGGAGGGTTTGACGCTGCGTCGCAGTGCACCGCTTTTCGTGCGCGCACAGTGAATGCGAAGCAATTGAATCAAGTAGCCGCGCGTCGCGCGATATCATTTTCAAATTGGGCGGCCGTAACTTGCAACGCTATCTTGGTATAGTACCGCAAAGCCGCCTCAATGTGCCGTCATTGCGCCACCGATGCGGAAGACGACGGTCGCAATCCTCATTGTTGTCCTGGCCGGCTTGGCCTGGTGCGCGTGGCCCTTCGTCGGGCTGTACGACTTGGCGCGCGCCGCGCAGTCCCGCGAAATTGCGAAAATCGAAGAGCGCGTGGATTTCGTCGCGCTCGGCCGCTCGCTCAGCGGACAGATCGTGCAGGCCTATGCGCGGCTCGCGGGCTTGCCGGTCGAGCGCGGCAGCTTGATCGCGGGCCTTGCGTCCGCGGTCGCCGATCCGATCATCGCGCGGCTCCTGACGCGCGTCACCCTCGGCGATCTGCTGGAAAACGGCTGGCCAAGGAACGTGCTCGGCGACCCCCCGCCTGAGTTCCGCGCGCCGAACTGGAATTCGCTCGGCAGCGCCTGGCAGCTGTTTTCCAATTCCGAATACGGCATCGGCGAATTCCGCCTGCGGCTTCCGGCGGATGCGCCGCGCGAGCGCCAATTCCGCGTTCGTCTTGGATTGCGCGGGTTCACCTGGAAGCTCATCGGGCTCGACGTGCCGCAGGAGCTGCAGGAGCGCCTCGCACGCGAACTGATGAAGCAGCAGGATAAGGCGGGTTGACCATACGCCGCCCCGCTCGCATGCTGGCGAGATGCGGCGTCTCCTTCCCGCTACGTTCGTCTCGCTGTTGGCGGCTTGCGCCGCGCAGGCGGGTCCGGCGCGTTACCCGCAGACCTACAACGATCTGTTCACCTTCGGCATGACCCAGGACGAGGTTGCGCGCCTTGTTGGGGCGCCGCTCATCTATCTCTCGGGCGCGCGCGGCTCGGAGCGCTATCTGGTGCAGCGGCCGGCCTCGGTGCCCGGCTTCTACCCGGTCGACACGCGCATCGTGCTGCAATTCCGCCGCGGCCACCTGACCGGCTGGCGGCGCGACTGGCAGATGCGCCCTTTCTGGTTTTGATTCGTCGCGCGACGGCTTGGCGCAACACTGCCTTAGGCTTATGAATCGGCCCACGCACGGCCGGATGGCTCAAAATTCAGGCGAGGAACCATGACCACCCACCTCGGCACCATGGAAGAGCTGCCGCTCGACTATCGCGAGGCGGTGCAGAACGCCAACACCACGCCGCTGTGGCCGCTGATACGCAAGGCCCTGCCGCACGACACGCCGGTGCCGCAGAGCAAGGCGTGTCTGTGGCCGTTCGACACGATCCGCCCGCTGCTGCTGCGCGCCGGCGAGCTGACGCCGGTCGAGAAAGCCGAGCGGCGCGTGCTGATCCTGTCCGATCCGGGCCGCGGCCCCGGCGCGATGCGCGTTGCCGGCCCGATCTTCTGCGGCATGCAATTGCTGCTGCCCGGCGAGAAGGCACCGGCGCATCGCCACACGCCGAGCGCCGCGCGGATCGTCGTGGAAGGCGAAGGCGCCTATACGATCGTCAACGGCGAGAAGTGCATGATGGAGCGCGGCGACCTGATCCTCACGCCCGGCGGCGCGTGGCACGATCATGGCCACGACGGCAAGGGGCCGGTGATCTGGCTCGATGCGCTCGATCTGCCGCTGTTCGTCGATCTCGAAGCCGCCTACTCGGTCGAGCGCGAGTTGCAGGCGCCGAAGAACCGCCCCGATGCCTCCGAGGTCGAGTACGCGACGCCCGGCATGGTGCCGGCGAGGCGCAACGGTCAGGCACGCCCGAGCTACCCGATGATGCGCTACCCTTGGACGAATGCCGTGCAGGGCCTGCGCGCACTTGCCGAGCACACGCCGCGCGGCGAGCCGGTCGAGCTCGACTACGTCAATCCGGAAACCGGCGACGCGTGCCTGCCGACCATGGGATTTACCGCCGTGATGCTGCGCGCGAGCGAGACCGTGAAGCCGCCGCTGCGCTCGACCTCCGCCGTGCACCACGTGGTCGAGGGTTCGGGCAAATCGACGATCAACGGCGAGACGTTTGCCTGGAAGCAGGGCGACACGTTCTCGGCGCCATGCTTCTCGCTGATCGAACACACGGCCGCCAAGGAGCCCGCGTTCCTCATCCGCGTGCACGACACGCCGCTGCAAGAGAAGCTGAATTACTACGAAGAGCGGCCGCGGCCGCAGTAACACACTCTCCGCTCATGCCCGCGGAAGCGGGCATCCAGTTCTTGGCCAAGGACTGGGTCCCCGCTTTCGCGGGGACGTGCGGAAATCGGGAGCCTCGGGAGGGCACGCATGAAAATTCTTCTCGCCGCGGCGGGTGTCGCCGCGCTCGTCTGCACGTCCGCGCATGCCGCGACGCTCGACACCATCAAGCAGCGCGGCACCGTGAATTGCGGCACCGCGCCGAACCTGCCGGGCTTCGCCTACACCGACGACAAGAACGTGCGGCGCGGCTTCGACGTCGACCTCTGCCGCGCGCTCGCCGCCGCCGTGCTCGGCGACGCCGACAAGGTGCAGCTCTCGCCGCTCAACCTGCGCGATGGGTTCGCAACGCTCACGACCGGCGGCGTCGACGTGCTCACGCATCGCCTGACCTGGACCTACAACCGCGACAACGGCACCGGCCTCGATTACGTGATGACGATCTACTACGACGGCCAGGGCTTCATGGTGCCCAAGGCGATGAACGTGAAGAGCGTCAACGACCTCAAGGGGGCGTCGGTCTGCGTCGCGCAGGGCTCGACCACCGAGCTCAACATCGCGGACTATTTCCGCGCGCGCAAAATGGACTACCGCATCGTCACGTTCGCGGACCTCGACGAGGCGCGCAATGCCTACGAGCAGGGCCGCTGCGACGCGTGGACCAACGACCGCTCCGCGCTCGCCGCGCGCGGCCTGCAGCTGAAGAACCGCGACGCGCACGTCATCCTGCCGGAGATCATCTCGAAGGAGCCGATCGGGCCGCTCGTGCGCCAGAACGACAGCCAGTGGGCGCACGTGGTGCGCTGGACCTTCTTTGCGCTGATTGCCGCGGAGGAGCTCGGCGTGACGCAGGCAAATGTCGATCAGATGCTCAAGAGCGAGGTGCCGGAGATCAAGCGCCTGCTCGGCGTCGGCGACGATCTCGGACAGAAGGCGGGCCTTCCGGCCGACTGGGCCTACAAGGCGATCAAGCAGGTCGGAAACTACGGCGAGATTTTCGAGCGGCACCTCGGCGAAGGCACGCGGCTCGGCTTGAGCCGCGGCCAGAACAAGCTCTGGAAAGACGGCGGCCTGCTGATCGCGCCTCCGTTCCGTTAACCCCTCCCGCTCATTCCCGCGAAAGCGGGAATCCAGTTCTGGTTCTGGGTCCCCGCTTTCGCGGGGACGAGCGGATCGAGAAATCGATGAGCACCGACGTTCTCAGTCCACCCCATCGCGCGCGGTTCGCTCTGCCGCATGGCTCGCTCGCGTGGCGCGCATTTGTGATCCAGGCAATCGTGCTGGCACTGATCGCGGCCTTTCTCGCTTGGGTGGCTGCGAATGTCGTCTCGAACATCGCGCGGCTGAACATCAACACCGGCTTCTCTTTCCTGGCGCGGCCGGCGGGCTTCGAGATCGCGCAGAAGCTGATCAGCTTCGGCGAGGCCGCGACCTACTTTGATGTGTTTCTGGTCGCGCTCATCAACACGGTGGTGTTGACCGTAATCGCGATCGTGTTCGCCACCCTGCTCGGCTTCGTCATCGGGCTTGCGCGGCTCTCCACCAACCAGCTCGTCGCCGGAGTCGCCGCCACTTACGTCGAGGTGATCCGCAACATTCCGCTGCTGCTGCAGCTATTCTATTGGTACTTCGCCGTGCTGCGTCCGCTGCCCGGCCCGCGCCAGAGCCTCGATTTTTTCGGCATCGCGTTCCTCAACAAGCGCGGACTGTTTCTGCCCTATCCGATCTTCGAGCCTGGTTTCTGCGCGCTGCTCACGACCATTGCCGTAATGGTGCTGGTCGGAATTGTGCTCGCCTGGATGAACAACCGCCACCGCATGCGTAGCGGCACGGGCCTGCACAGCGTGCGCGCGATCGCGCTGTTTCTCCTCGCACCGCCGCTGCTTGTCGCGTGGCTCACCGGCTTCCCGTTGTCGTGGGACGTGCCTGCGCTCGCCGGATTCAATTTTGCCGGCGGCATGACCGTCATTCCGGAATTCGTCGCGATGGCGATCGCGCTGTCGCTCTATGGCGCGGCCTATATCGCCGAGATCGTGCGCTCCGGCATCCGCGCCGTATCCGTGGGACAGATCGATGCCGCGCGCGCGCTGGGCCTGCGCAGCGGCGCGATCAACCGCTTCATCGTGATCCCGCAGGCGTTGCGCGTGATCCTGCCGCCGCTCGGCACGCAATACATCGTGCTCTTGAAGAATTCCTCGCTCGCCGCGGCGATCGCCTATCCGGACCTGATGCTGGTTTTCGCCGGCACGGTGCTCAACCAGACCGGCCAGCCGCTCGAGGTGATGCTCATCACCATGGCGAGCTATGCGCTGATCGGGCTCGCGATCGGCGCCGCGATCAATCTGCTCAACCGCCGCGTCCAGTTGGTGGAGCGGTGATGGGCAGGCTCGGCGGATTCCTGCGAAGCTGCGTAGCGACGCCCGCCAATGTCGCGCTGTCCATCGCCGCGGTGCTGCTGCTCGCCTGGCTGCTGCCCGACCTCGTCAAATGGTCGGTCATCGATGCCGTATGGAGCGGCAATTCGAGCAAGGCCTGCGAGGGCCACGACGCCGCCTGCTGGGTGTTCATCCGCCTGCGCTTCGACCAACTGCTCTACGGCCCCTACCCCGCGCCCGAACGCTGGCGCGTCGATGTGGTTGCAGCGCTCGCGGTGCTCGCGATCGCCGTGATGCTGCTGCCGGTGCGCCGCGCGGGCGCACGCAAGCTCGTCGGGCTTGCCGCACTTTGCATGCTCCCGCTCGTCGCGGCGCCCCTGCTCGCGGGAGGATTCCTCGGCCTCAAGCCCGTCCCCACCACGGACTGGGGCGGCATCATGCTCAACATCGTGATTGCCGCATGGTCGATCGCGACCGCGATCCCGCTCGGCCTTCTGCTCGCGCTCGGCCGCCGCTCCGAAATGCCGGTGATCGGCTATGCCTGCGCCACCTTCATCGAGCTGTGGCGCAGCCTGCCATTGATCGGCGTGCTGTTCCTGGCGGTGGTGATGTTTCCGCTGTTCGTGCCAGCGGGCTTCGAATCCGACCGGCTGGTGCGCGCGCTGATCGCCTTCACGCTGTTCAATGCCGCGATCTTCGCCGAAGTCTTCCGCGGCGGCTTGCAGGCCATTCCGCATGGCCAGCGCGAGGCCGCGCGCAGCCTCGGACTTGGCTATTGGCGCATGACCGCGCTCGTGGTGCTGCCGCAGGTCGTGCGCATCGTGATGCCGGGCATGATCAACACCTGCGTGTCGATCATCAAGGAAACGACGGTCGTGCTGATTATCGGCCTGGTCGAATTCCTCGCCGTGCTGCAGATCGCGTTTTCCGATCCCGAATGGCTGATCGGCGATCAGATCCGCACCACGGGGTATCTCTTCGCCGCACTGGTATTCTGGTCGCTATGCTTCTCCCTCTCGCGCTACAGCGCCCGGCTCGACCGCTCGATGACAAGCCGACCAGGCGAGCGGGCGGCCTGAACCGAGTTTCAAGCTGCGAAACCAAGCTTCGCCATCTCATATCCTTCTTGACTTGCGGACCCCGCCCCTATTTCCTTGCGCCGCCTCATAAAAACGCGGGGAAATGCCTTGGACCAGATGATCAGCCGGACTGCCGGGGGGCTGCCCGGCGAGCGTTCCGAACGCCACAGTATCCAGTCGGTCGACCGCGCCATGACCCTGCTCGAGGCAATCGCCGAGGCCGGCGGCGAGTGCACGCTGACCGAGCTTTCACGCCGTACCCAACTCAACATCTCCACCTGCCATCATCTGCTCTCGACCTTGGTGCAGCGCGGCTATGTCGCCAAGGTCCCGGTGCGGCGCTCCTACGCGCTCGGCGCGCGCATTCACTATCTGTGCAATGCCTCGCTGCAAGTCGGCCTGCCGGCGCGCGCTGCGCCATTCATCGAGCGGATCAATGAGCGGACCGGCGAAACCGTCCACCTCGCGGTGCTGCAGGGCGACGCGATGATGAAAATCGCCAAGCGCGAGTCGCGCCACGCGGTGCGGGTCGACACCGGCACGCTCGGCAAGAGCGACGCGCCGCACGCGACCGCCACCGGCAAGGCGATGCTCGCATGGCTGCCCGAGGACGACATGCGTCGTGTGCTGTCCAACGGCCTTCCACGCTTCACGCCGAAGACCATCACCGAGTGGCCCGCGTTGATCGAGGCATTGCGCCAGGTACGCCGCAACGGCTACGCGATCGACGACGAGGAGTATCAGCCCGGCGTCATCTGCATCGGCGCGCCGATCCGCGATCACAATGGGGCGGTGGTCGGCGCCATCAGCGCATCCACGCCGACCATGCGGGCGAAAGACGATCACCTGGCGCTAGTGCGCGAGCAGGTCACCGCCGCGGTGCGCGCTTTGTCGTCCGAGCTTGGCGGCCTCAATGCGCAGTCTCGTGCGCCGGCCGCGGCGGAATAACGGGGAACAAACCGATGTATGCACCCCCTGGCGTCAAGACGGCGAATGACATGCCCGTGCCCGACACGATGCGCGCCTGGGTGCTCGGCGACCCGGGCGAGCTGAAGCTGATCGACAAACCGGTGCCGGTGCCGAAGCGCGCCGAGGTGCTGGTGCGCATCGATGCGGTCGCGATCTGCGCGACCGACCTGGAGATCATCTGGCACGGTCCACCCGCCTCCATTCAGGGCGGCATGCCGTTCAACAAGAACTTCACGCCGGGCCACGAATACATGGGCACGGTCGCGGCGCTCGGTCCGGGCGTCGACGAATACAGGATCGGCCAGCGCGTGACGGTCGAGATCCATGCGGGCTGCGGCCAGTGCAAGCGCTGCCGCGCCGGCATGTACACCTCGTGCCACAACTACGGCCTCAACTACGGCGACGTCGACAAGGGGCACCGCGCCAACGGCTTCACCACCGATGGCGGCTTCTGCGAATATCAGGTCAACAACATCAACACGCTGGTCGCGATCCCGGATGCGATGTCGGACGAGGAAGCGACGCTCGTCGTCACCGCCGGCACGGCGATGTATGGGCTGACCGAGTTGGGCGGGCTGGTCGCGGGCGAGAGCGTCGTGGTCACCGGACCGGGGCCGATCGGATTGCTCGGCGTCGCAGTCGCCAAGGCGCTCGGCGCGCAGCCGGTGATCCTCACGGGCACGCGCGACAACCGGCTCAAGATCGGGCTGGAGCTTGGCGCCGATCACGTTGTCAACGCCAGACAAGAGGACGCGGTCGAAGCCGTGCGCAGGCTCAACGGCGGCAAGGGCGTCGACTATGTGATCGAGTGTTCGGGTGCGCCGAATGCCGTCAACGAGGCGATCCGCATGGTCAACCGCGGCGGCAAGGTGTGCCTCGCGGCCTTCCCGCACGAGGAAACGCCGGTCGATGTGGCGCACATCGTGCGCAACAACATCTATCTTTACGGCATTCGCGGCGAGGGAAAGAGCGCGACGCACCGCGCCGAAGCCTTCATGGCGCAGAAGCGCTTCGATGCCACCAAGGTGCATACGCACACGTTTCCGCTGGAAGACCTGCCGACCGCGATCCGATACGCGCGCGAGCGCATCGACGACGCCATCAAGGTTGTGCTGAAGACGCGCGGGAGCGCGGCGCAAAGGGTGGCGGCGGAATAGCACTGCTCGCGGGGCGACGAAGAGCAACGCGGGAGTGAGACATGAGGATGATGATGGCGGCGCTTGCCGCCATGTTCTCCGTTGCGTCCGCTCAGGCGCAGCCTTATCCGTCGCGCCCGATCACGGTCGTCGTCCCCTTCCCGGCCGGCGGACCGAGCGATGTCGTCGCGCGCATCGTCGCCGAGCAGATGGGCAAGGTTCTCGGCCAAAGCCTGGTGATCGAGAACGTCGGCGGCGCCGGCGGGAGTATCGGCTCCGCACGCGTCGCCGCAGTCGCGCCCGACGGCTACACGCTGCTGGCCGCCAGCATGGGCTCGCATGTCGCCGCGCCGATCCTCGTCGCTGGCGCCAGGTACGATCCGCTGCGCGACTTCGAGCCGATCGGACTTACGGCGCACGCCCCTGTCGTGATCGTCGCGCGCAAGGATTTTCCGGCGAAAGATCTCACGGAGTTCGTTGCGTCGCTCAAACAGAAGAGCGGCGACATCAAGCAGGGACACGGCGGCGTCGGCGCTTCCTCGCATATGGCGTGCCTGCTGTTCACCGCCGAACTTGGCGTGCATCCGAACACAATCGCCTATCGCGGCACCGGACCGGCGATGAACGATCTCCTCGGCGGCCACATCGATTTCCTGTGCGAGCAGGCGGTGAGCGTCATCGGGCAGATCACTTCGGGCGCCGTGAAGGCCTATGCGGTGTCGGGCGACAGGCGCCTCGTCACGCTGCCCGAGGTGCCGACCGCGGCCGAGGCCGGCGTGAATTATCGGATGAGCGTGTGGGCTGCGATGTTCGCGCCGCGGAGGACGCCGCCGGACATTGTGAAGAAGCTGAACGCCGCGCTCGATCAGGCGCTGGATGATCCGAGTGTGCAGAAGCGCGTCGGCGATCTCGGGGGCACGGTCCCGGCAAAGGGCGAGCGCAGCGCCGAGGCATTTGCGGCATATCTGAAGGCCGAGGTCGCGCGCTGGTCCCCGATCCTGAAGGCGGCAAGCGGCAACTGAGACCTATGGCGGCGCGGCCGCGTTCCGCCTACGATTTGAGAGTGCCTCCGCAAAGTGAGGCAAGGGACGGGGGAAACACATGGCCACCATCGTGAATGCGGGCGCGCGTCTCGACCGCCTGCCGATCAGCCCGTTTCACTATCGCATCTTCTGGCTGGTCGGCGCCGGGATGTTCTTCGACGGCTACGATCTCTATGTCGCCGGCGGTGTGCTCGCCGCGACCTTGCAGAGCAAGTTCTCGACCATTCCGCAGAATCTGCAGTTCATCTCGCTCACCTTCGTAGGCATGACGATCGGCGCGTTGCTCACCGGTTTCGTCGGCGACAAATACGGCCGCCGCTTCACCTATCAGGTGAACCTGCTGGTGTTCGGGCTTGCCTCGCTCGCGGCCGCCTTCGCACAGGACATGAACCAGCTTATCGCCTGCCGCTTCGTACAGGGGCTCGGCCTCGGCGCAGAGATCGTGGTCGGCTATTCGACCCTGACTGAATTCGTGCCGCCCAGATCGCGCGGCCGCTGGCTCTCGTTCATGGCGTTTCTGGTTGTCGCGGGCTTCCCGGTCACGGCGCTGCTCGGCTACCTGATCATTCCGGCCTGGGGCTGGCGACCGATGTTCATCATCGCCGGCGTCGGGTCGCTGATCGTGTGGTACCTGCGCAAGGCGCTCCCCGAGTCCCCGCGCTGGCTCGAAGCGAAGGGCCGCATCGCCGAAGCGGAAGCGCTGATGCAGGAGATCGAAAAGGAAGCCGCGACCGCCGGTCCCCTGCCCGCGCCCTCCACGGCCGCGCCCGCGCCGCAAGTTGACGCCACCGCCATGCTGCGCCCGCCGATCCTGCAGCGGATGATCGTCGGCTGCTGGGTTCTGATCACCATCAACACGCTGATCTTCGGATTCGTGATCTTCCTGCCCCAGTTCTTCCTGCGTCAGGGCCTCACCATCGCGAACTCGCTCGGCTACACCGTGGTGCTCGCGGTGGCCTCGCTGGTCGGCTGCGCGATCGGCGCGTGGACCTCCGACTTCGTCGGGCGGCGCTGGAGCATTATCGGCGCGTCGATCGCTACGATCATGCTCGGCTGGATCTATGCGCGCTTCAACGCAGCCTCCGACCCGGCGATCGTGCTCTCGGTCGGCTTCGCGCTGATCGCCGCGATCTACGTGCAGACCGCGATCCTGTTCGGGGTCTACACGCCGGAACTGTTTCCGACCGAGATCCGGCTGCGCGCGAACGGCATCTGCAACACATTCGGCCGCGGCGCCACGGTCGTCTCACCGTTCATTGTCGGCGCGCTGATGGCGAATTACGCTTTGCCTGGCGTGCTGTGGCTGATGATCGGTTTGGTGCTGGTGCAGATCGTCGTGGTGTGGGCCTGGGGCGTGGAACCGGCACAGCGCTCGCTCGAAGAGGTCGAGCAGGCTGCCCCTAGAACCGAGACCCCGCGGCCCGCGACTGTGTAGCGCCGACTTGTGAGCGGAATTTCTCGCTGCCGCCCGTGTTCAACTCTGTGTGAGGGGTCGCGCCGCAGCCATGCTCTCGCCGCATCGGCGATAAAAGGGACGCGTCTCGCACACGGAGGCTCCGCGTGACCGATTTCACCCGCCGCAATCTGATTGCGGGCGCTTCGTTGGCCGCCGCCGGCGCGGCCGCGCCTCAGGCCGAAGCCGCGACGCCGCCCGCGGGTAAGCAGGCGCCGAGCGTCTATCGCTATCGCGTCGGCGAATTCGAGATCACGGCGCTCTATGACGGCGTGTGGTACCGGCCGATCGACGAGAAGTTCGTGCGCCATGCCGACTATGCCGAAGTGCGCCGCGAGATGTCCGACGCCTTCATGCCGGAGGAAAAGCTCGCCACGCCGTTCACCACCGTGCTGGTCAACACCGGCAAGAAGCTGATCCTGCTCGACACCGGCACTGGCGGGCAGATCGCCTCCACCGCGGGCTCGTTCAGCGACAACCTCAAGGCGGCCGGCATTGACCCGAAGACGATCGACCAGATCGTGATCTCGCATTTCCATCCGGATCACATCAACGGGATCAAGACCAAGGACAACGCGCTGATCTTTCCCAACGCGGAGATCATGGTGCCGGAAGCCGAATGGAAATTCTGGAACGACGACGCGAACATGCGGGCGGCGCCCGAAGGCCTGAAGATCGTGTTCCACAACGTACGGCGCATTTTCGCCGACATCGCCAAGGACGTGACGCATTACCGGCCCGGCAAAGTCGTCGCGCCCGGCATCGAGACGGTGGACGCCGCCGGCCACACGCCGGGACACGCCGTGTTTGCGCTGCAGTCCGGCAAGGAACAGCTGATGGTATTGAGCGACACGACGCAGCATCCCGCACTGTTCGCGCGCCATCCCGACTGGCAGCCGCAGTTCGATATCGACGGCGCGCAGGCGGTCGCGACGCGCAGGAAACTGCTCGACCGCGCCGCCGCCGACCGCACATTGGTGACGGGCTATCACTTCCCGTTCCCGGCCTGCGGCCATATCGTGAAGACCACGACCGGTTACGAGCATGTGCCGGTGTTGTGGGATATCAACGTCTGACATTTCGGCAACAGCGCCGACAAAAGACTTTCACTTCCACCCGCGCCCGTTGACTCCCCCCTCGCCGCCACATTCACTCGCAAGCGGTACAGGTGTGCCGTCCCCCGGTTGGGGCCGGCCAAAAGGGAATTCGGTGAGAATTGCGGCGTGTCGCCGCGAATCGATGCCGGAGCTGCCCCCGCAACTGTGAGCGGCGAGCGCTCCTCCACGATGCCACTGCGGCGCAAGCCGCGGGAAGGCGGAGGAGAGCAACGACCCGCAAGTCAGGAGACCTGCCTGGACCAGTCACCCTTCCGATGCACGGGGCGTGCACTCGGGGCGGCTCTCCGCAGCGGTGACGTGCTGAAACCGTCGCGGGGCATTCGGGTGGGGCGTTTCTCTCAGATCCACAACGGCGCGCAGCGCTCGCGTCCTCGCGACATGGTCAACCCTATTGGGGGCATGTCATGTCGAACCTCTCCAACGCACTTAAACTTGTCTGCGGCCTCGCGGCCGGCGCACTGATCGCGTTCGCGACGCTTGCGAACGCCCAAACCGTTCTGCCCGAGCTCGTCGTCGTCTCGCCGAGCCTCACCCCGATCGAAGCCTCGAAATCCGGCTCCGCAGTCACCGCAATGAGCGGGGAGGAAGCCCGCGCGACCGGCTTCACCCAACTCGCCGATGTGATCCGCACGTTTCCCGGCGTCGCGGTGAACCAGTCGGGCTCGCGCGGCTCGCTCACGCAATTCCGCGTGCGCGGCACCGAGGCGAACCATCTGCTGGTGATGATCGACGGCGTTCCCGCCAATGCGGTCGGCGACGGCGAGTACAATTTCGCCGACATCCCGCTCGACGACATCCAGCGCATCGAGCTGCTGCGCGGGCCGCAGTCCGGTCTCTATGGCGCGAACGCGCTGTCCGGCGTGCTCACCATCGAGACGAAGTCGGGACGCGGCCTGGCCAAGCCCGAGTTCAATGCGCGCGTCGAAGGCGGCACGCAAAAGTCCGCGGAAGGCGCGGCTACATTCCGCGGCGCGCTCGGACCGCTCTACAGCGCGACCACCCTCACCTACGCGACCACCAACGGCTTCAATATTGCGCGCGACGGGCTCGAGACCGACGGCGCCAAGCGCTATGCGATCACCAGCAAGGCCGGCGTCGACCTGACGCCGTATTTCAATGTCGAGGGATTCATCCGCCACCTCCACCGCAATGCCGAGACCGACCCGCAGGATCCGTTCTTCCTCAACAACGGCCTCGTCGTCGACGCACCCGGCTACAACACGGTGACCGAAGAGACGCTGGCGCGCCTCGAGGGCACGCTCAAGCTGTTCGACGACCGCTGGATCCAGTCCGCGAAGTGGACCACGTCGCGGACCGGCGTGACCGGCTTCGAGAACTTCATGCGAGCCTCGGCTTCGCTCGGCACCGCGCAGACGCTCACCTACAAGAGCAGCACCCTGCTCGACAGCGACATCCTGGGCGGCGAGAAGCACCGCATCACCGGCCTCCTGGAAAACCGGCGCGAATATTTCTCCTTCGACAGCTTTTTCCTGTTCGGGCCCGACCTCGACGCGGCGCGCGCCGGGCATGCGCGCACCACCAACAGCGTCGGCGGCGAATACGTGCTCGACCTGCTGCGCACCGGCACCACGATCTCGATCGCGCAGCGCCAGGACTTCAACGACCCGTTCCAGGACGAATACACCTGGCGCTACTCGCTGTCGCAGAAGCTCGGCATGACCGGCGCGCGGCTGCACTCCTCGGTCGGGCGCGGCGTGACCAATCCGAGCTTCATCGAGCAGTTCGGGTTTGTGGTCACGACGTTCCAGCCCAATCCGAACCTCGTTCCGGAAAGCTCGATCGGCTGGGATGCCGGCTTCGAGCAGACATTCTGGAACGGGCGCGTCCTGTTCGATGTGACCTATTTCAACTCGCGGCTGGAGAACGAGATCGTCCTGAAGTCACTGCCGAACTTCAAAACCACCGTCGACAACCTGACCGGCCCATCGACCCGGCAGGGCGTCGAGGTCACGGCCAAGTTCCGGCCATTCGACTGGCTCACCCTCGCCGGCACCTACACCTACACGGATGCGCGCGACGACAAGGGGATGCCGGAAATCCGCCGGCCGATGCATGCGGCGTCAGGCTCCGCAACGGCGCTCTTCCTCGAAGGGCGCGGCAAGGCGACGCTCAACGTGGTTTACAACGGCCAGATGCCGGACACGATTTTCACGTTTCCCTCGCAGCCGACGACGCTTGCCGCCTACACGCTGGTCGGCGGCATGATCTCGTATGACACGACACCGTGGTCGACCGTCTACCTGCGCGCCGAGAACGTGTTCGACCGCCGTTACGAGGAGGTGTACTCGTATCGCTCGCCCGGCGCCGCAGTGTACGCGGGTGTCAAGGTGCGGACGAATTAGCTCGGTCCGGCCGGGGGCTCGGTTGCGCCGGCCTCCGGACTGGAGCCCTGATCACGGCGAGTTGAAATTCCGTGCCGGAATGCCCTCGGCGGTGCCGTGTTCTCCGTCATATGCTATACTGACGTCCGTTTCGCTCAAGGGAGGGAGCCCCATGATCCGTCGTCTCGCCGTACTGACCGCCGCCTCGCTGTTCACCCTGTCGCTCGGCGTTGGAGCCGCATTTGCGGCCGGCGAGCCCGATCCGCGCCCGACCAATCCGCCGCCGCCGTCAAGTTCAGGCAGCCAGCCCAAGGCGAAGACCGGCTCGACGAAGAAGAAGCAGCAGAAGTCCGAGCAGGAATTCCTTGACCAGTACCGCGCCGCCTATGCGCTGAAGCTGGCGGGCGACTATCCGGCCGCGTTCGCGGCCTTCACGGCGCTCGACGCCGGCGACCATCCGGACGTCGCAACCGAGCTCGGCTATCTGGCGCGCAAACTCGGCGACTATGCGCTGTCAAAGGTTTGGTACGAGCACGCGCTCGCGATCGATCCGCAGCATGTGAAGACGTGGCAGTACTACGGCATGTGGCAGGTCGAGCAGGGCAACATGCTCAAGGCGGCCGACTTCCTGCAAAAGATCGAGGCGATCTGCGGCAGCAAGGCCTGCCAGGAATATCAGGACCTCAAGGGCGGGATGGAAGGCACGGTCACGTATTGACCGGCTCTGCTGCCATGAACGCGGGGGAGGAAGGCCAATGACGACGCGTCTTGGCGTTGCGGCTGCCGCGTCACTGTTCGCGCTCTCGCTCGGTGTCGCCGGCGCTCTCGCGGCCGGCGGCAGCGGCGGGCCCCCGGACAGCCGGGATCCGAATCCGATCAAGAAGGAGTCCGGCGAGCCGCGCAGTAAAACCGGACAGAAAAGCAAGAAGGAACGGAAGTCCGAGCAGGATTTCCGCGACGGCTACATGCTGGCGTTCCAGCTGGTCCAGGCTGAGCAGTACGCCGCCGCTTTCACGGCGTTCAAGCAGCTCGATGCCGATGACGTGCCGGATGTGGCGAATTATCTCGGCTACACCGCGCGCAAGCTCGGCGACTACGAGCTGTCGCGGGTCTGGTACGAGCGCGCGCTCGCGTCCGATCCGCAGCATGTGCGCACTTGGCAATACTACGGCATGTGGCAGGTCGAGCAGGGCAACATGCTCAAGGCCGCGGACTTCCTGGAAAAGATCCGCCTGATCTGCGGCACCGATTGCAAGGAGTACCAGGACCTCAAGGGCGGCATGGAAGGCACTGTGACGTATTGAGTTCGCGTCATTCCGGGGCCGAGCCAACGGGTCCGGCCCGAAGTGGCCGGCCCGATGACGGGCTCCACGAGGAGCCCGGAATCCATAGCCACAGGTCGCGCGGGTGTGGCTCGAAACGAGAGGTTCGTGGTTATGGATTCCGGGCTCGGCCCTGCGGGCCGCCCCGGAATGACGACTACCTCGCCTCTGTCTCCTGCATCAGCCACTCCAGATAGCCCGGCTCGCCGCCCTCGATCGGCAGCACGAGGATCGCCGGCGTCGTGTAGGAATGCATCGCCTTCACGGCCGCGCGCACGGCGTCCGCGAGCGAGGCGCGCGTCTTGATGATCATCACGACCTCCTCGCCGCGCTCGATTGCGCCCTCCCACCAGTAATGCGAGATCATCCCCGGCAGGATGTTCACGCAGGCCGCCAGCCGGCGCTCCAGCACCGCCTTTCCGATCCGCTCTGCCTCGACAAGGGACGGATAGGTCGTATAGACGAAGACCGCGCGCTCGGCGTTCATGAGCATCCTCCCAGCGGCCGGCTGCGCGAAGCCGCCGGACCGAACCGATGACCAAATCCCGCAACCCGCGGATCGCTTTCGTCGCCAGCCCGATCGCCGAGGCCGAGGAGGCGCGCGTCCGTCTCGCCGAGCGCTATGGCGACGCGGCACCAACCGAGGCCGACATCATTGTCGCGCTCGGCGGCGACGGCCTGATGCTGCAAACCCTGCACGCCTTCATGACCTCGGGCAAGCCGATCTACGGCATGCACCGTGGCACGGTCGGCTTCCTGATGAACGACTTCCGCGAAGACGGTCTGGCGGAGCGCCTGGCCGACGCCGAAACGACTCTCATTCACCCGCTGCTGATGTGCGCACGCGACGCCAACGGCCGGGCACACGAGGCTTATGCGATCAACGAAGTCTCGCTGTTCCGCCAGAAACACCAGGCGGCGCGGCTGCGCATTCTGATCGACGGCAAGGAGCGTCTGGCCGAACTGGTCGCCGACGGCGTGATGGTGGCAACGCCTGCCGGCTCGACCGCCTATAACCTCTCGGCGCAGGGCCCGATCATCCCGATCAAGGCGCCGCTGCTCGCGCTTACCCCGATCAGCCCGTTCCGCCCGCGCCGCTGGCGCGGTGCGCTCCTGCCCGACTCGGCGCGCGTGGTGATCGAGGTGCTCGAGGCCGACAAGCGCCCGGTGGCCGCCGTTGCCGACCATGACGAGGTGCGCGACGTGCGCAGCGTCGAGGTCGGCATGGATCACAAGATCGCGATTCCGATGCTGTTCGACCCCGGCCACAGCCTCGACGAGCGCATCCTGCGCGAGCAGTTCGGGTACTGACCTGTCATCCCGGGGCGCGCCCTGCGGCCCCGGAATGACAGCTTCCTAAACCATTCGTTAATGACGTTTGCCTAGCCTCAACGGGACGCGCCGGCGACTTCGCCCGCGCGCTCTTTCAGGCTGCGAATGGTTCGCATCGATTTCAACCGGCTGCGTTTCCTCGTCATCGACGACAACGCGCACATGCGCCGCATCCTGCGCACGCTGCTGCATGGCTTTGGCACGCGCGAGGTCTACGAGGCGGAAGACGGTGCGGCCGGGCTCGAGGCATTCACCCACTATTCGCCCGACATCGTGATCACCGACTGGGCGATGCCGATCTTCGACGGCATGGAATTGACCCAGATGATCCGTCAGCCCGGAGCGAACAACAATCCGTATGTGCCGATCATCATGCTCACGGGCCATTCGGAGAAAAAACGCGTGATCGCGGCGCGCGACGCCGGCGTCACCGAATTCCTGGCGAAGCCGATCTCCGCGAAGGGACTGTATCAGCGCGTGCTCAACGTGGTGGCGAATCCGCGCCCGTTCATCCGCACGCGCAGCTATTTTGGGCCGGACCGGCGGCGCAATACCAATCCCAATTACGCCGGCCCCGAGCGGCGCAAGGGCGGAAAGGCCGAAGTCATCAAACAACAGCCGTTGCTTGAAAAAGCGAGAACATTGGCGTGAGTGAAACAGGAAAAACGGGAATGAGTGAGAAGAGGGCGAATCTCGCAGCCGTGTCGACCTTCGCCGACCATGAAGTGATCGTTCCGCCGAACAAGCTCAAGAAGGCGGTCGAGAAGGTAAAGCCCGGCGCCAAGATCGACTTCGATCCCGTCGCCCGCGCCGAGGCCGCGCTCGCGGAGCTCGCGGACGATTTCTCGATCTGGATGGAGCAGGAATGCGTGCGGCTCGATGCCGCGCGCAATGCCATCAAGGCCTCCGGCATTACGCCAGGCAATCGCGATGTGCTGTTCCGCGCCGCCCACGACATCAAGGGCCAGGCTGCGACGTTCGGCTTTCCAATGGTGGCGCCGGTCGCCGACAGCCTGTGCCGGCTGATCGAGCATACGCCCGACGCGCCGCGGCTGCCGCTGCCGCTGGTTGACCAGCATGTCGACGCGATCCGCGCGATCACGCACCGCAATACGCGCGGCGACAGCAATGCCAATGCCGCCCGGCTTGCCGAGAAGCTGCGTCAGGTGACGGACGAATTCCTCGTCCATGAGAACCGTGACCGGCCGGATACGCTCGAATCGATCCTGTCGCCGTCGCTGGCGCCGACGACCTGAGCTCGTCCGCTCGTCCCCGCGAAAGCGGGGACCCGGTTCTTTCCCGCTTGCCGGCACTGGATTCCCGCTTGCGCGGGAATGAGCGGGAAAGGCCTCACTCGCTACGCCGCAACCGCCCGCCTGGTGTCGTTCGCGGGCACAATGTTGCTCATGTTCCCGATCTCGACGAGCTCGTCGCAGAACATGCGTGCTTCCTCGCGCGCGGCTTCGGTCGCGTAGCGGCGCAACAGAGTCATCAGCGGCTCGACCTCGCCAGCAGGCATGCCGGCGCAACTGGTAA
>VBAH01000049.1 GCA_005884685.1 Alphaproteobacteria bacterium | reverse complement strand
TGAAATGGCCGGTGTTGGTCTCGCTCGCATCGTCGGCATTGAAATCGATCACGTCGCGGCCGAACACCGCACGGTTGAGCGGCCCGGCGAGAAATCCGAGCATCACCGCCAACCCACTGCCCTTGTAGCCGCCGATCGGCAGCAGCAGGCCTTCGGCGGCGCGCCTGGCGTCGACGATGTCCTCGCCGGTCGCGGTGTTCACCATCCAGCCCTTTTCCATCGGCTTTCCCTGCAGCGCGTAGTTCTTCACCGTGCCGTAGGAGACGACCGTGGTGGCCATGTCGAGCACCATCGGCCCGGCGCCGCTCGGGACACCGATCGCCAGCGGATTGGTGCCGAGCAGCGGGTCGGCGCCGCCCCACACCGCCATATGGTTCGCGTTCGCGACCGCGGCATACAGTCCGATCATGCCCTGCGCGGCCGGCATCTCGGCATAGAGCCCGGCCGGCCCCGCGTGGTTGGAGCGGCGCACGCCGACCCACGACACGCCGGTCTCGCGCGCGAGCGATATCGCGGTTTCGGCCGCGCGCGACATCACCAGATGCCCCATCGCGTTGTCGCCATCGACCAGCGCAGTCGCGGGCGCGTTGCGGTCTACCCTGATGTTTGGTCGCTTGTTGAAGCCGCCCGCCTTCAGCCGCCGGACATATTGCGGCAGGCGGAACACGCCATGCGCGTCCGCGCCGGTCAGATCCGCTTCGCCCATCAGCCGTGCGCACACCGCGGCATCCTCGCGCGGAAGGCCGGCGGCCGTCAGCGCATCCTCGATCAGTGCACGGATCGCCGCGATCGGCGCGCGGTTGATCTCACTCATGCTCGCCACAAATCTGAGCGCCAGCGCAGCGCGATGACAACGGTAAATACGATCCCGATGAGCGCATAAAGCGATGCCGTGCCGCGCCAGCCGATGCGGTCGATCAGCGGCCCGGCGGCAAGCAGCCCGAGCGGCAGGCTGTAGATCGCCATCATGCGCACGCCCATCACGCGGCCGCGAAACCGCTCGCCCGCCTCGCGCAGCAGCATGATCTGCAGCGACACCATGCTGAAGCTCTGCATGATGCCGGCCGCGATCAGGCACGGAACCGCATAGGCCGGGCGCGGCATCTGCGCGAACGCAAGCAGCATCGCGTACCAGACCATGCATGCGACGATCATCAGGCGCGTAAGGCGCAAGGCCCCGCTCAGATTGCTGAGGATGAGCGAGCCGGCGAGCGAGCCGCCCGCGAAACTCGCGACCAGCAAGCCGAGGCCGGTCTGGTCGAGCCCGTAAACGCTTTTGGCGACGTAGGGCATCAGCCCGTTGGTCAGAGGAAACGCCGACAGGTTCGTCAGGAATGCGAGCGAAACGAACGCGAGCAGCACCGGCGTGTTCCAGGTGTGGGCAAGGCCTTCCTTCAGGTCGCGCCACGGCGATTTGCCGGCCGCCTCCTCCGGCGTCATCGCGAGCGAAATGCGCCGCAGCGGTGCGGTGTCGCCGAGCATCAGGAGCGTACCGATGACATAGAAGCTGGTGATGATCACGTAGGCCGGCACGAGGCCGAACAACGTGAAGATGCTCGCGCCGAGCAGCGCGCCCGCGACGCGCGCGGAGTCCGTCGTGGTGCGCGACACGCTGAGTGCGCTGATCAGCGTGCGCGCCGGCATGGTTTCGGCGATCAGCGCGCTGCGCACGCCCAAGTCCGAGGGGCGCACCAGGCCCATCAGGGTCGCGACGATGAGAACGGCGAGCGGGCTCACTGCATGGAGCAGCGCGAGGGTGAGCAGCGCGCTGGCGAACACCGCATAGGCGGCGCGCATGCCGAGCAGCAGCGATTTATGCCCGAGCCGGTCGCCGACGACGCCGTAGAGCGGCGCGATCAGGGTGCCGAGATACTGCGAGGCGCCGAACACCGTGAGCCACAGCACCGATCCGGTCTCGACCAGCACGTACCAGCCGAGAATGATCGTCTCCATCTCGAACGCCCACGAGGTGAGCAGGTCGGCGGGCCACTGGAAGCGGAAGCTGCGCGTCGCGAACGGCGCGAGCATCGCGAACCGCAGCGGGCCGGACGGCGCCTCGGCGGCGTCGCGGGTGAGGTCGGCGGAAATGGAAGTCCCGGTCCGGTCGAGCATTTCCAACGCTGGTTCCCGGCTTGTGGGCGCCGGGCTGACGCGACCTTAGACCATTGCCGCTGCCTCGCTAGGCTTATTGCGCATGGGCGCTGTGCGAAGCTGCATCACATCAAGTTCTCGTCACGCAATACCTCAACGGCGACGCGATGCGCCTCGTTCGCGGCCGGGATGCCGCAGTAGAGCGCGACCAGCAGCAGGATCTCCTGGATCTGTTCCGCGCTGCATCCGTTCTTCAGCGCGCCCTTCAGGTGCACGCGCAGCTCGTTCGGGTGGCCCGCCGCCGCCATCATGGCGATCATCGCGAGCGACTTGACGCCAAGCGGCAGCGCCGCGCCTTGCCATACGTCGCCGTAGGCGTAGGCGTTGATGATGTGCTGCAGCGGCCTGCCGAACTCGCCGAAGGCCGTCATGCGCTGTTCGACCGCTTCGCGGCCGAACATTTCGGTGCGCAGCTTGAGGCCGCGCTCCTCCTGCGTGTCCATGCGCTCTCCTATTGCTGCGGAATGCCGGCCGCGTCGCGCACCCTGCTCCAGCGCGCGAGCTCGTCCGCCATGAACTTGCCGAAGGCTTCCGGCGTCGAGCCCTGCACGGCGACGCCCGCCTTGATCAGGCGCTCGGCGACGGCCGGCTCCCTGATGCTCTCGTTCAGCACCTTGTTGAGCCTGGCGACGATGTCCGGCGGCATCCCGCGCGGGCCGAAGAAGCCGTACCATGTGGTCACATCGTAGCCGGGCACGACACCCGACTCGGCGGCCGCCGGCACATCGGGCACGATCGGAAAGCGGTCCTTTCCGGTGACGGCGATCGCCTTGAGCTGGCCGGACTGCACCTGTCCGAGAACGGCGAGCACCGTATCGAACAGGATGTCCACCTGCTTGCCGAGCACCGCGGTGATCGCCTCCGGCGACGTGCGGAACTGCACCGGCAGCATGTCGATGCCGGCGGTCTGCTTGAACAGCTCCGCCGACATGTGCTGCGTCGCGCCGAAACCGGGGCTCGCGACGGTCAGCTTGCCGGGGTCCTGTTTCGCGAGCGCGACAAGTTCCTTCGCGTTGTTGGCGGGAAAGTCCGGACGCGCCACGATGATCAGGCTCGCGGTCGCGACTTGCGCGATCGGCTCGAACGCGGTCGCGGTGTCGTAGCGCAGCGACTTGTTCATCACGGCCGCGATGATCTGTCCCGCCGTCATGATGCCGAGCGTGTAGCCGTCCTTCTCGGCGCGCGCGACTGCCTCATTGCCGATGGTGCCGGCTGCACCCGGGCGATTTTCGATCACCACCGGCTGGCCGAGCTTTTCCGCCATCGACTGCCCGAGAATGCGGCCGACGATGTCGGCCCCGCCGCCCGGACCGAACGAGACGATCAGCTTGATCGGCTTGTTCGGATAGTCCTGGGCTGCCGCAGGAACAGCGCACAGCGCCCCGGCGAACGCAGCCATCGCAAGCTTGAACATGCGGGCATCTCCCATGCGCGCTACGACGCTTGACGCCCAGCTTGCAGCGCGCCTATCGACATGTCGAGTGGCCGGGGCCGCCAACCCCTGACTCAGGAGCGATCATGAAATTCGGCGTGGGCCAGCCTGTCCGGCGTTTCGAAGACCAGACCCTGATCACCGGCAAAGGCCGGTATACCGACGACATGCACTTCGACAAGGCGGCGCAGGCTTACGTCCTGCGCGCGCGCGTCGCGCACGCCAACATCCGCAGCATCGACACGGCGGCGGCGCGCGGCATGCCGGGGGTGCTGCTGGTGCTCACCGGCGATGACGTGAAGGCCGACGGGCTCGGCGACGTGCCTTGCCACGCACCGCTCAACAACAAGGATGGCTCGCCGCGCCACGATACGCCGCGCCCGGCGCTCGCGGCTGGCAAGGTGCGCCATCTCGGCCAGCCGGTCGCGCTGGTGGTCGCCGAGACTTATGCGCAGGCGCAGGACGCATCGGAAGCGATCGAGATCGACTATCAGACGCTGCCGGCCGTGACCGACGCGCGCGCCGCACTGGAGCCCGGCGCGCCGCAGCTGTTCGACTCGATCTCCGGCAACCTGGTGTTCGACTGGGACAACGACACCTCGGACTTCGCCGCCACCGACGCCGCCTTCGCCAAGGCCGCGCATGTCACCACGCTCGAGATCGTCAACAATCGCGTTGTGGCCAACTCGATGGAGCCGCGCAACGCGATCGGCGACTGGGACGCGGCGGCCGGACGTCCCGTGCTCTACACCGGCACGCAGGGCTCGCACTTCGTGCGCGATCCGCTCGCCGAGGCGGTGCTGAAGGTGCCGAAGGAGAAGCTGCGCGTCGTCACGCCGCCGAACGTCGGCGGCGGCTTCGGCATGAAGGCGTTCGTCTATCCCGAGCAGGTGCTGGTGGTGTGGGCGGCCGGCAAGCTCAAGCGGCCGGTGCGCTGGCAATCGGACCGCTCGGAAGGCTTCATCTCGGACAATCAGGGCCGCGATCACTTCGCGCGTGCCGAGCTAGCGATGGATCAGAAGGGCAAATTCCTCGGCCTGCGCGTTTCGCTGATCGCCAATGTCGGCGCTTATCTCTCGCCGATGGGTCCGTTCATCCCGACGCGCTCGACCGATCTCGTCTCCGGCCTCTACACCACGCCGGCGATCGCCATCAACGTGAAGGGCGTGTGCACCAACACGGTGCCGGTGTGCGCCTATCGCGGCGCGGGGCGGCCCGAGGCGTCGTACCTGATCGAGCGGCTGGTCGACGCCGCCGCACGCGAGATGAACATGACGCCGGACCGCATCCGCAAGATCAACCTCATCCCGAAGAAGGCGATCCCCTACACGTCGCCCACCAAGCTCACCTTCGACTCGGGCGAGTTCGTCGAGATCATGCAGGCCGCGATGGAGAAGGCCGACTGGTACGGCTTCAGGGCACGACAGAAAGAGAGCAAGAGGCGCGGCAAGCTGCGCGGCATCGGCATGGCGACCTACACAGAGCGCTGCGGCGGCGGATTCCCCGAAACCGCGTCGATCGAGTTCAAGGGCGACCGCGTCGATCTGGTGATGGGCAACCAGGAATACGGCACCGGGCTCGTCACCTCGTACAAGCAGCTCGTGTCGGACCGGCTCGGCATCGATGCCGACCGGATCGATGTGGTCTACGGCGACTCGGACCGCAGCCCGCGCGGCTTGACCGGCGGCTCGCGCGCGCTCCCGGTCGCAGGCTCCGCGCTGCACGAGGCGTCGCTGAAAATCATCGACAAGGGCAAGCAGATCGCCGCGAATCTGCTGGAGGCGTCTGCCGCCGATATCGAGTTCGGCGACGGCGAATTCCGCATCGTCGGCACCGACCGCCATGTCGATCTGTTCGACGTCGCCAGGGCCGCGCGCGACCCCGCGAAGCTTCCGCCCGGCATGGAGCCGGGGCTCGATTATACCCAGGTGCAGAACCCGGCCGCCGCGACCTTCCCGAACGGCTGCCACATCGCCGAGGTCGAGATCGATCCCGACAGCGGCGTCACCACGATCCTGCGCTACACGATTGTCGACGACTGCGGCGATGTGATCAACCCGCTGCTGCTCGAAGGCCCGGTGCATAGCGGCGTGATGCAGGGAATCGGCCAGGCGTTGCTGGAGGAAATGGTCTACGACGAGGACGGCCAGCTGCTCTCCGGCACTTTCATGGATTACGCGATGCCGCGCGCCGACAACCTGCCGTTCTTTTCGTTCACGACGCGCAACGTGCGCTGCACCGCAAACCCGCTCGGCATCAAGGGCGCGGGCGAAGCCGGCGCGATCGGCTCGCCGCCGGCCGTGATCAACGCGATCGTGGACGCGCTGCACCACAGGGGCGTGCGTCACATCGACATGCCGGCAACGCCGTCGCGCGTGTGGGCGGCGCTGCACGCGGCCGGTTGATCGACCCCGTCAGTATCCGGCGGCAGCGGCCTGCGCCCGCAGCGGGATCGCGTGCGCGCGCAGAATGCGTTGCGCCGCGATCCAGAGGTAGAGCCCGCACATCGCTTCCCCGGCGATGAAGCCTGCCAGCGACCAGGCGACCGACGTCACGGCCAGCAGGATCGCGACCGACGTGAGACCGACGATGGCGCCGAATGTCGTCGCGAGCGCGACCGGCCTGAATTCGCCGGCGCCCTGAACGAGCGCAAGCGGGACGTTGTAGGTGAAATAGGTTGCGGCTGCGACGCCCGACAGCGCGACGATCAGGGGCATCGGTGCGCCGTCGAACTTTCCGGCGAAGAGATACGTCTCGAGCAGCGGCCAGCCCAGCCAGATCGCGCCCCCCACCGCAACACAGGCAAGAAAGATCAGCGCGGTGATCGAGAGCATCGTGACGCGCAAACGGCCAAGTTCCTTTCTCGCCAGCGCGGCACCGAAATCGGGGCGGAACACATTGATGAAAGCCGAAATGGCGGGGCGCAACGGCGTGAACAGCACCACACCGACCGCGAGCGGCGCATAGGCGGCCGGACCCACGATGGCGGCGACCAGGAACATCAGTCCCTGGCCCTGGATGGCCCATGTGGTGGTCCCGAACAGCGACCATGCCACATCAGACCAGATCGTTCGGTAGCGGCGCCAGACAGTACGCCGGAAACTGACGCGCGCGCGGTGTCCGCGCGTGCGCAGCGCCACGAAAACTGCAACGATGTTGGCGGCGGTCAGAGCAAGCAGCACGCCGGTGAGTTGCGGCAGGTCGGGCAGCAGGACGAGCGCGCCGGCAACGAACAGCACGCCGCTCATCGAATAGCTGAAGTCGGACAGCGTAGCGGCCACGATCGCGTGGCGCGCGAACATCACGCAGCGCAGATGATTACGCAGGGTCCACAGGCCGGCGAACGCCCCGCCGGCAATGGCTTCCGTCATTTGCCCCGTCGCCAACCACAGGCCCGCCGTGACGACGAGCGCAATACCGGCCGCAATTGCGAGCGCGATCGAGCCGAAAACCACCTCGTGAAAGTCGGCCGCCCACCGGCTTTTCAGGCGCGGAATCAGAACGGCCGCGGGCGTGGAGACGAGCGCATTGCCGTAGGTGAGCGAAATGCCGCCGAGCACGAACGCAATCGCGAAGATGCCGAAGTCATGCGGCGACAGGATCCGGATCAGAACCAGGTTGAGAACGAAATGGATTCCGCTCTGCAGCCCCTCGCCGCCGAGCGAGAGCAGGAAGTTGCGTCCGAGCCGGACGAGATCGCGCGGGATGCGGCTAGTCATAGGCGAGCGAGGGGGATGGTTTGGCGTCGATGCTGTGCGTCCCGAAGCGAGCGCGCACGATCGATTGCAATTGCCGGGCAATGCTCGCGGCTGCGAACATGGTCTCGAAGCGCACGCGCGCGGCCGCGCCATATCCGCGCCAACCCTCGGGATCCGTCACGACCGCCGCGACGGTGCGCGCCAGCGCGGTTGCGTCATTCGGCGGCACGATCCAGCCGGTAACGCGGTCTTCGACCACCTCGGGAAGGCCGCCGAGCCGCACCACCAGCGGCGGTCGGCCATGTGCCATCGCCTCGATCGCCACGCGTCCGAGCGACTCCGGCAGGCGCGACGGCACCGCCACGACGTCGGCCCAACGGTAGAGCGGCGCGGTGTCTTGCCGGAACGGCTCGAAGCGCACGACCGAGTCGAGACCGGCGGCGCTCACCGTCTGGCGCAGCGCGGTTTCCCGCACGACATCGTTCTGGAACGAGTCGCCGACGATGCGGACCTCTAATCGTTGCGTGATATCCTGCGGCAACTGCGCGAGAGCCGCGATCAGCAGATCCTGTCCCTTGATGCGGCTGATGCGGCCCAGCATCAGCAGCCGCAATGGGCGCTTGCCGTCGTAGTGCACCGTCGTCGCGAACGCCGGCGCCGCGATGCCGTTGTAGACGACGTGCTGAGAGCAAGCAGCCGGCAGCCGATATGCGGCGCGCGTCGCCTTCGAATTGAAGATCACTTCCGCGCGCGTCCAGCGCAGCAGTTGACGGAACAGCTGGAGCTTCCGCCCGTCCGGAATTTCGTGAACGTGCACCAGCGTCTTTCGGCTGAACGCGCGCGCTGCGAGCAGATAGTCGAGCACCACCACGGTGTTAACATAGACGAGATCGGCCGAACGCATGCGGCGCACCGCACGCCAGAGCGCCGGCACGATGCGCAACGGTGCTGCGGCGATCAGCTTGGCGAGGCCGCGGCGGCGCAGGATGAGCAGCGGCTCGATGGCGATACGCGTCGCGGACGCCCGCAACGGCGCGCAAATCGGCCCGTCATGCGGCAGCACCACCTCGATGTCGGCCTGCGGCCACGCCTCGCGCAGCGCAGCGACCGAATCGATGAACGCGCGATCCGAGCCGTAGAGCTCGTAGCCTTGATGAACGCACAGGATCCGCATGGCCGCCGCACAAAGAAAACTGAACGCGATAACAAAGGTGTGGCCCTCTCCCCTTCGAAGGTCCACCGCTCATTGCGGCCGTCAGTTCAATTGTGCCGGTGTCGTTAACAGGCGCGATGCGCGATTCGATAGTTAACGGGCTCGGCGCGGTGGGTGTGGCACATCGCTTGCGATCAGGGGCAGAGACCGTGAATTCCATCCCTCTCCGGGACGGACATTGTGTCGATTCAGGTCGCATCATGCTGGAAGCCGGGCCTCGTGTCTTGATCCTCGGAACGCGCGGCCTGCCGGCCGCCCACGGCGGCTTCGAGAGCTTCGCCGAGAAGCTGTCGCTGTTCCTGGTGGAACGCGGCTGGCGCGTGACGGTGTATTGCCAGCACGACGTTCCAAAGGTGATGCAACGATTTTCCGCCGACACCTGGCGCGGCGTCGAACGGATCACTGTGCAAGTCGATCGCGCCGGCGCGCTTGGCACGATTGCGTTCGACTGGCATTCGATCCGCCATGCCGCCACGCAGGATGGCGTCTGTCTGGTGCTCGGCTACAACACCGCGCTGCTGCTTGCGCTGTTGCGCACCAAGGGCCGCAAGATTCTCATCAACATGGACGGCATCGAATGGCAGCGCCCGAAATGGAGCCTGCCGGTGCGCCTGTGGTTCTACCTCAATGAATGGGCGGGCGCCTGGCTCGGCCAGCGCCTGGTGGCGGACCATCCGGCGATCGCCGATCACCTGGCGACGCGGCGCCCGCGTGGCGCAATCGCGACGATCCCTTACGGCGGCGACGAGGTGACCGCCGCGCTTGTTGCGCCGGTCAGGGACCTCGGCCTCGCCCCCGGCAATTATCTGATCTCCATCGCGCGGATCGAGCCGGACAACAACATCCTGCCGCTCGTGCGGGCCTTTTCGCGCCACCGGCGTGGAGCCAAGCTCGCCGTGCTCGGCCGCATCGACCCGGACAACCCTTATCATGCGGCCGTCGCGGAAGCGGCGAGCGATGAAGTGATCTTTCCGGGCCCGATCTACGACAAGGCGACGGTGCACGCGCTTCGCTTTCATGCGCGGGCGCATTGCCATGGGCACATGGTCGGCGGGACCAATCCTTCTCTGGTCGAGGCGCTGTGGTGCGGCAACGCCGTGCTGGCGCACCGCAATCGCTTCAATGTATGGACGGCCGGCGCCGAGCAGTTCTTCTTCTCCGACACCGATGAATGCGAGCGCATGATGGAGCGCATTCTCGCTGACGACCTCGCGGTTGCGCGTGCGCGCGCTGCGGCACGCCTGCGTGCGGCGGCTGATTTCGATTGGGCGGATATTCTGTCGCAATACGAGCGCGAGCTTGCGGCGCTCGGCGGCTATGTCCTGGTGCCGGAAGCGTCCGCGCGGAACGAGCAACCCCGGCGGGCGCGATTGCCGTGATCCGGGCGCGGCTCACAAGGCGCCAGGTAGTCGGCGCGTTCGCCTGCTCATTGCCAGCACCCGCTATCGTTCGCGCTGCGCCAGTCGGGCAGCCCACCATCCAGCTCCGGCGCGGCATGAACGTGTGGCCGTGGTTTTCCTTGACGCGCGAGTTTCCCTCCCCGGGCACGGCATACGATTGGCCGCCGTATCAGGCGGACCGCCCGGTTCCGACACGTGACGATCTCGCTGCCCTGCGTCGTGCCGACATCGATTTCGTGCGGCTGCCGGTCGATCCGGGCCCGCTGCTGGCATTTTCGGGGGAGCGCCGGCGGCGATTGTTCGCGGATGTCGCCGCTGCGGTCGAGCTCGCGCTCGCGCAGGATCTTTCCGTCATCGTGAATCTGCATCCCAACAATGCGACGCATTACTGGAATTCGGAAAGGCTTGTCGGCGACGTCAGCGCGCCGCTGTTTACCCATTATCTCGGACTCGTGCATGACATGGCCGCGCAGCTTGCGCGGTTTGATCCGGCACGCGTCGCATTCGAGCCGCTCAACGAGCCGCCGCAGCGCTGCAGCGCGGCCGACTGGGTCGTCATGCAGGCCGAGCTGCTGCGCACCGCCCGCCTCGCAGCACCCTCCCTTACACTGGTTGCGACCGGCGCGTGCGGCAGCATGATCGACGGACTCGAGGCGCTGGACGCGCAGGCGCTTAGCGACACCAACATTCTTTACACGTTCCACTTCTACGAGCCCTATGTTTTCAGCCATCAGGGTGCGCCGTGGATGACGTCGGAGCCGATGTACCGTTACCTCAACGCGGTGCCGTGGCCTGCCGCCGCCGGATCGCGGGAGCGCACACGCGCGGCGGTGATGGCACGGATGACCGTGGATGAGCTGACGCCGGACGGTGCGAAGCGCGCGATCGCCGCGACCATCGAGCGCGTGCTGACCGAATATTTCGACGCAAGGCCGGACCGCCGGTTCATCGAGCGCCATTTCGCCCGCGTCGCCGCCTGGGCCGATCGCCACCGTGTCGACCGCACCCGCATTCTGCTGGGCGAATTTGGTGCGCTGCGCAGCGACCGTCGATATGTTGCAGCATCCGCGCCGGATCGCACGCGCTACATCGCCGACGTGCGCGGGGCCTGCGAGGCTGCCGGCATGCCGTGGGCGTTCTGGAATTTCTTCGACGGCATGGGACTGACGACGGACGACGCCACCCGCAACTTCGACCCTGCCATCACGGCGGCGCTCGGTTTGCGCGATCCCGGGACGCGCTTCAGCGGGTCGAGACGCTGAATGCCTTGCCCGACCGGCGCGTCTCGCGCCGTTTCAGCGCGCGGCGCAGGCTGCGCATGAACGCCGTGAGCGCATGGAACAGCGCCGGCAGCGGATCGGTGGGCCGCCAATAGGCATCGCGCACCTGGGTGCCAGGGAGCCAGACCGCGGCGGCAGGATTGAGACGCGTTGCCTTCCAGTGCCGTGCGCGGTCGCGCCAGATGACTGGCGGCGTTGGCACTGCGGCCGGTGCCTCGCCGCCGATTTCGTGCCGGTAGGCGGCGAGCGGAATATTCACGCCGTTCAATGTCGCAATCTCTTCCTGCCAGTCGACCCGACCGACGGTCGGCTCGATCATGAAGAATTCGCCGGTGCGGGCATCGCGCTTGTATTCCATGCTGCCCATCCCGACGAACGATGCGGCGGCAAAGAATGCCTCGGTCAGGCGATGCAATTCGTCGTGCGCCTCGAAAGCCGCCATGCAGCTCGCCGTGGTGCCGACGCCCGGCGGCCAGATGCTCAGCTTGCGTCCCGTGAACGACGCCACGGGGCCGCCGGCTCCGCGATACATGAGGCAGAAGTAGATCGCGCTGTCGGGCCCTTCGATCCATTCCTGAACGATGAGGTCCGGCAGGACCGGAAGGATGCGGCGGATCACGGCCTCGGCCTGCTCCAGCGACGACACCGGATACCCGCGCTCGAACCCGTGCGCCAAATAGTCTTCGGTCTTGACCGAAGGCTTCACGACCGCGGGGAAGTTCAGTCCGGCGACACTTGCAAGATCGTTCGCACTCCTGATCCGCACCGAGCGCCGGATCGGAAACCCGTGCGCGACGGCGAACTTCTGGAAATCACTCTTTTTCATCAAGGACGCGAGGCCGTCGTGATCCGGCAGACGCAGGCGATAGCTTCCTTGCAGTTCGGCGCGATGTTCCGAAACCGCGAGCACGGCCTCGTCGCTGGTGAGAAACAGGACCGGCCGGCTATCAAGATCCGCTTGCAGCGCCAGAAGATTCTGTACCAGCGAGCGCCCGCTCAGCTCCGGCATCAGCACCTTGCGGGCGTAACGTGAATGCAGTGCCGGCGCGGTCGCTTCGCTGTCGACAGCGATGACCGGCACGCCCGCTTGCCCGAGGCTGCGCACAACGCCGAGCCCGCCGCAGTTGTCGGTGCCTCCGACAACGACGGCAGGGACTTGGCCGCTTGGCGCGCCAGCAAACATCGTGCGGACTTCACCCCGTTACGGTGCAAGCGGCTGGGACAGGTGGCGCGCGAGCCGGCGTGCGGTGTAGCGCGCTCCCAACAGAAACCGCATGACCGGACCAAACGTGTTCGCCGCCGCGAGTCCGACGAAATAGAGATCGGGAACCGACGACTCGAAATTCGGCGAGAGGATCGGCGTGTGATCGGCCGTGCGCAGATCCGTCTGCATCTGGCTGCCGAGAAAGCCGAGCCGGCGCAGATCAACCTTGTACCCGGTTGCGGCGATGACGTGGTCGGTGGCAACGACGGTTTCTCTGCCGTCACCGCTCAAAAGGCGCAACTGCACGCGACCGTCGCGATACTCCGCCGCGCGCAGCGACTGACCGAGCAGCACCGGCCCCTGCTCGACCGCCTGTCGGGCCGGCCATCCGCCCGCCGGCCCGAGCCAGCGGCGCACGATGTGCATGCGGGTTTCCTGCGGCAGATATTGAAAAACCATCGGCGCATGCTCGAAGAAGGCGTTGCGCCATCCGGCGCCCAATCCTGAGTTCGGGTACAACCTCCGCCACGGGTGCGGCTTGACCGGCATGTTCCATCTGAGTGCGGGGCGGCGCGCGACGAGCCGCGCCTGCGCACCGGACGCGCGCAACGACGCCACCACGTCGAGCGCCGAAGAGCCGCCGCCGATCACGCTTACGTCGCGGCCTTTGAAGCAGCTCAGGTCGCGATGTTCGGCACTGTGAGTAACGAGCCCCGGTGGCAGGGTCGCAAGTTGCGCCGGCATCTGCCGAAAGTCATTCAGGCCAACCGCCACGATCACGCGCCGCGCCGTCAGGGTCTCACCGTTGTCGAGCGTGAGGTGGAACCCCTCCGGCACGCGTGTCAGCGCAATCACCGACTCGTCCTCGAGATCGGGCACCAGGCGCTGCTGAAACGCGGTCCCATAGGCGGTGAAGGTCTCAAGTGACACGGGACTGTCGTGATGTGCGTAGCCAAGCCCGTTGTTGGCGCAAAACCGCTCGAGCGTGAACTCGCCCTGCGGATCGTAGAGATTCGACGCGAACCCCTCGGATTTGAGAAACATGTCCTGCGGCATTTGCGAGCGCCACGAGCGCAACGGCGATCCAAAGATGCGGAATTCGATTCCGCGTTCGCGCAGATGCGTGGCGATCGAGAGGCCGTAGGGACCAGCTCCGATGATGACGACGTTCGTCGATGCACTCATGTCGATACCTCGCTTGGCTGTGTTGCGGGTCTGGTTTGCAGCCGGCCGTCTCCCCCAAAGGCAAGCCAGGCAGGTTCAGGTCTGTGGAACATCGCGATCATCAGAACGATGAATTGCGCGAGTCCCACGGTCTTGTTGGAAATGCTCTCATAGGAATTCACGAGGATGACAAAGGACAGCAACGCGATGCCGTAGCCCGGCCGCAGCCGGCGCATGATCTCGACCAGGAACAGGACCAATCCAACGGTCAGAAAACCGGTGAAGACCGCGCCTTGGTAAAGCACAAACCGGACAAGCGGATTCTCGATGCCAAGCTCCAATCCGAGCGAACGCCGGATCGAATCGATCATGTCGGGGCTGGCGCCGAGCAGGATGTCGTGAGCGGAAAGCTGACGGAAAATCTCGAACATCTCGAGACGGGTCTTGGCGCTGCCGCTATCGTCGGAAAACCGGACGAGCAGCACATCGAAGAAACCGCCGGCCGCGAACGCCGCGATCGCGAGCGGCAGGATCGGCAGCAAGATGGCCAGGGATGCCAGCGCGATGAGCGAGATGCGCCCGCCGCGAAGCAGGCGCACAATGTGCGGAACGAGCCACACCGCCATCATGGCAAGCGTCAGCAGCATGGCTGTGCGCCCGCCGAACGGCACCAGTGCGGCAAGCTGCAGCAGCACGGCGGCTGGACGCAGCGCAGCCGGCATGCTCGCGCCGCCGCCGGCCAGCAGCGCCACAAGGTAAATACTCGTCAGCTGCGCGTTCTCGAGCGGGTGACCGCTCAGACCGGTCGACCGCATATCCCATTCAAGCTCGACGCCTTCGAAGCGGAACGGAAAGAACCGGTAGCCGATCGCATATTCAACAAGCGCAAGCGCTGCGTTTGCCGCAAGCAATACGTGGATCAGCCGCTCGGCGCGTCCAAGATCGCGCGGGTCGAGCTCGGCCGCGATCAGGGCGACCGCGACCGCAAGCAGATAGGTGTCAAAGATGGTCGCGATGCCCTTGCGCTCGCCAAGCACGATGTAGGCCGCGAGCAACAGGATCGTGATCAGGAACGCAAGCGTTCCCGGTTGCCGCGTGATCACGCTCGCGAAAAATGATGCCGGATTGCGCCGGGCGGCCATCAACAGCCCAAGCGCCGCAAACGAGAGATACGTCGCCGGATGGATCTTCGATGCGACCGCGCCGGTGATGCCGCCGTGGTTGATGCCGAGCGCGCCGAGCATCCCGGATGACACCGCAAAGAGCAGGAAGACGACGACGAGAAACAGCCCGCCGGTCAACACAGGTGCAAGCGGCCTTGCGCCGCGCGCGATCAACTCCGCTCCGCGGCCCCGAATAAAATGCCCATCGTGGGCGGCGATCGTCATGGCGTTATGCGACCTCGTCGCAGGCGGCCAGCACGGTCCCGCGGATCTTTCGCGCGTTGATGCGCAACGCGTCGATCGCGGCCACGACGGCGTCACGCCTGGGGCCGCCAGAGCGGACGATGAACACGATGTCGTCGGCGAATTCGCCGAACGCCCGCACGTAGTTGTCGGCCAGCACAGCGCCACTGTCGACGATGACGAGATCGTATTGGTTCGCCAGCTCGCTCAGCTTCTGCGCGATGGTCTTGGGGTCCGGCTCCCGGCTCGCCGGAAGCGTCGCGTTGCCGAGCGGCAGGAAATTCAACCCTGATTCCGGATCGCTCAGGACCACCGACGACACCATTGCGCGCCCTTCGATCAGATCGAACAGGCCGGCATTGCCGCCCGCCTCGAGCGTTTTCGACAGCGTGCCGCGTTCGAAATCGCCGTCGATCAGCAGCACGCGCCAGCCGGAGGCGGCGGTGGTCAGGCCAAGATTGAGCGCGATCGTGGTTCGCCCCTCTCCCGCCGTGGCGGAGGTCATCAGCAAGCTGCGCCCGCGCTGCGGCCTGTTTTCGAACAATGAGTCGGACAGGCGGCGCATCGCGGCGATCAGCTGCGCCGTCCGTCGATCCGGTTCGCCCGCCTCGTTCTGTCGGCGGGCGCGCAGGAAGCTCGCCCATCGGCTCCAGCCGGCGCGCGCCCAAAGCTTCGGGACGACCGCAAGCACCGGCACGCCGGTGAGGTCTTGCAAAATTTCTCGCGAATAGATGCGCTCGTCGAGATATTCGCGCATCAGGCCTGCGCCCGCCCCGACACCGAGGCCGCCCACCAGGGCAATCGCCAGCAACAGCAGGCGCGGCGGCCAGCTCTTGTCGCGCGGCGGCGTTGCCTTTGAGATGATGCGCGCGTTCGTGCTGTCGATCGACTGCTGTTCCCCGGTTTCCCGGGCGCGCATCAGAAACGCCTGATACACCGCGCGACTCGCTTCGACTTCGCGCTCGAGCTCGCGCAGTTGAACGGATGCCTGATTGGTCGAGATCGCGCTCTGCTTCAGCGTTTCCAGATTCGTTTCGAGCGCCCGTTCGTTTGCCTGCGCGCGCTCAAACGCGCTGCGCGCCGCCTCCGCGATGCGGGACAGCTCTTCGTTGATCAGCTTCTGCACGCCCTGGATCTGTGCATCCAGCGTCGCGATCGAGGGATGGCGCGGGCCGACCAGGGCGCCAAGTTCGGCGCGCTGGCGCGCCACCTCGGCATACTGCGCGCGGAGCTGACCAATCGTTTGCGACAGCACGGCTTCCGGGGTTGCACCCGACGCGGTGCCGGAACGGCGCGCGCCCGCGATCTGCTCGTAGCGCGCCCGCGCCTCCGCGGTCTTCGCGTGCGCGGCGTTGAGCTGGATGGTCATCTCGCTGAGCTGCTGCTCGTTGACGAGAATGCCGCCGGCCGCAAGAATCTTGTGTTGCTCCCGGTACTGCACCACGCGGTCTTCGGCCTGCTGCACCTGGCGGCGCAGGGTATCGAGCCTTGCACCGAGCGCGTTCGATGCCCTGCCCGACGCGGCCGCGCGCGCCTCGGCCTGATCGTCGAGATAGGCGCGTGCGATTGCATCGGCGATGCGCACCGACTTCGCCCGGTCATCGCTCGAGACGTAGATGTCGACGACGAACGCCTTGTCGGAGCGCTTCACGCCGAGCCGCTTTTTCAACTGACGCAGCGCCTTGAGCTGCGGGTCGCCGCGATCGCTTGTGTCACTCTCGATGCCGACAGCGCCGAGCGTATTGCGCAGCGCGACGGCGAGCAGGCCGTTGGAGGGCGCCCCGAATTCAGGATCGCCATCGAGATGCTCGCGCGCGATCGCGCGGCGCAGGACGACGTCCGACGTGATCACGAGTTGCTGGCTTTCCACCACCGCCACGCCGCCATCGGCGGCGAGCGCCTCCGGCGACACCTCGTTGCTCACAATCCGACGGTCGCGCGGATCGATCAGAATCTGCGTGGAGGCCGTGTAAAGCGGCGTTGCGAACAGGTCATAGACCAGCGCCAGCAGGACCGGCACCGCGGCGATCGACAGGATCAATCCGCGGCGCCGCTTGATGATGCGGATGAGCTCTTTCAGATCGACGCGCGGATCGTCGCTCCGCGACGGTGCTGCCGCCGTCGGGTGCTGCACCACGCGCCGCAGCGGCTCGGAAACTCTCTCCTGCAACATTCAGCCCACCTTGCGCGCCGAGGCTCGTTCTGGAACACCGGCGCCGATTTGCTTCAAGTTGTCGCAAGATATGGACCAGCGCAGCGGCAAGCCATCATTTGCAGCGTTAACGGCGCGCCATTAACTCTGATTGTTCTGATTTGGTTAAGTGTGAGAGCGAGCACGGCGCCCGTCAGTTCGCTGCGGATGCACTCTTGGCGAGGTGCTCTTTGGCACGCCTGACCAGCGGCTTGAGCGTGCGCTTTGCTTCGCGGACAAGCGTAATGGCGAGCACGGCAGCGTGACCACGCAGCGTGCGCGCCTGATGCCATTCATACAGCGGGTTCGGCTGTCCGCCGAATTGGGTCTTGTACGAATAATCGCCGATCGTGAAATCGTAGACGCTGTCCCCGGCCTCGAACGAGGCCCGCAACGTATCCTCGATGGCCAGCAACCCGATCGACAGGCGGCGATAGCGTGCGAGGTCGAAGCCGACCAGGATCAGCGAGAACGTCCCGCGGTCGACGATGCCGAACATCACCGCGGCCGGCTCGCCCGACAGATAGAGACAAAACGTGCGCGCCGTTCCGTCGTGCGCGCCTTCGATCGCAATGTTGCGATAGAACGAAAACACGGCTTCGCTGTCGATCACGTCGTTTGCGCCGCGCTCCTTGAAGCGTGTCACACGGAACGCGCGCAGGGCATCGAAAGCGCGGACGATTTCGAGCGGATCATCGAGCAGCACGAATGCCGGCGCCGCGCGGCGCGCGACGCGGCGCCGCTTTGTGTCAAGGTCGCGGCGGAAGCCGATATCGAGCGTCCGCGTACGCCAACTCTCCCAATCCGACCGGATCTCCACGGGATACGCAGACACGCGCATGCGCGCCCGATAGGCGTGCGGAAACAGCCGCTCGAGCAGCACATCGCCGGGCGCCAGCTTGTCGAAGCGCAGCACATCGTGGCGCGGCAACGCAGCCGCGACCCGCCGCGGAAGGGCGGGATCTGCGAGCAGCAGCGCCGCATCGGCCGGGTCGTAAACCGGCCCGAGGTAGTCGCACAGCCCGAAGTCGGCGAAGGTGAGGAACGTTACCCCCCGCGCGCGATTGCGCGCCAACGGCAGCACCAGCACGAGGCGGCCGTCCGTCGCATCGCGCACCGCGACTGTGACGGGATCGGCACCGACCGATGGTGCGACATCATGATGCAGCGCCGCCAGCCAGTGTGCGCCCTGAAACGCAGTGGCACGCGAGCGTCGATGCAGTGCGCGATACTCGGCGCTCGCGAAATCGAATGCCGGCTGCGCCGCGACAACGAGCTGCGCTGCCGCGGCGTCGGCTCGAGCACATGGCCGCGGCGGCGCGTACGTCATCGAATCCATGCAGGCGTGGCGCGTGATGAGATTCATCGCCTCTGCGCCTTAACACCGAAATCCTGCCAATGGGTTCAAGTTTTTGGCGGCAAGGTTACCGTCACGTCGTCGGCACCGGCTGGCGAAATTGATCTATCAATTCGCCCTGAAGTCGGTCGGAACCCCGCAGGTTGCGACCGGAGCGAAATCTCGCAACTTGCCGCCCCGGAACTGCATGCAACTCACCCTCCGCCTCAACCCAAAGGGCCTCCGGCGCTGGCATGTCGCTCTCGCCGAGACATTGGCGCGCCGGCCAGGCACGCAGGTCTCGGTCGAATGGAACCCTGGCGGCGCATCGTTACCGGCCGCTGTCCCGCTTCTCTTCGCCCTGGAGCGATTGGTCTACGGATTGCCCGCGGACGATACGCGGAGTGCCGAACCTGTGGAATTCGCCCGCTTTGGCGCTACGTCCGAACAACCCGATCTCGTGCTCGACTTCACGCCGGGTATCCCCAATTCGGACACTGCAGGCGGGCCGCGCACCTGGCGGGTCGCCTTCGATGGGGTTGCAGACGAAGCCGCGGCACTCGCCGCGTTGATGCAGTCGCGCACGCCCGTCGTCGCGCTCCGCGACGGCGCGACGGGCGCCGTCGTCGTCAGCGGCCATCCCGGAACCGAAACTGCCGGCATCGTGAGGCTCGCCTACCGCGATCTGCTGGCGCGGACGAGAATGCTGATCGTCGCGGCGCTCGACGGCGGCGCTGCGCGCATCGATGCGCATGCGCAGGCAAGCCCACTCGATACGAGCATGGTGGCGCGGTTCGCTGCGAAATCGCTTGCACGCGCGGCCGTGCGGCGGCTTTATCTGCTCTGTTACAATGCGCCGCATTGGCGCGTGGGCTGGCGTTTCGTGGACGGCGCGGACGTCATCGATCTGCGTGCCCATCCAGAAAGCGGCTGGCGCGATCTTGCCGACGACAGGCGGCGTTTCTACGCCGATCCTTTCCCGATCGAACGGGATGGCCGCCTGTTCGTATTCGTCGAAGATTTCGCGCACGCACTCGGCTACGGCGTGATTTCGGCGGTCGAGTTCGGTGCGGCGGGACCGTCCGGCGTTCCGCGGCCGGTGCTCGATACCGGCTCGCATCTTTCCTATCCATTCGTCTTCGAGCATCAGGGTGCGGTCTGGATGGTGCCCGAGAGCGTCGCAACCGGAACGGTCGACCTCTATCGCGCCGATGCGTTTCCCGACCGCTGGGTCAAGCAGGCGACATTGCTGACCGGGATCGAGGCAAGCGACGCGACACTGCTCGAACATGACGGGCGCTGGTGGATGTTCGCGACCGTGCGCGGCGGCGGAGCATTTTCCGACGCGCTGCACATCTGGTCGGCGCCCGAGCTTCTCGGGCCCTGGAGCGCGCATCGCGGCAATCCAGTGCTCGTGGACATCGCGACCGCGCGGCCCGCCGGGCGCGTCGTTCGGCGGAACGGCCGGCTGATCCGGCCGTTCCAGGATTGCACCGCCGGCTACGGCGCGGCGCTCGGCCTTGCCGAGATTACCCGGCTTGACGACGCAGGCTTTGCCCAGCAGGTGGAAACCGTGCTGCGGCCCGGACCCGAGTGGCCGGGCCGCCGCCTCCATACGCTCAATCGCGCCGGGCGGCTCGAATGCATTGACGGCTCCGCGACGGCGCGGCGTTTCTGAGGACCGGCTTTGCGCGCGCTCACATCAGCGCGTTCGCCGTGAACCCGCCGCCGCGCAGATCGAGCGCGGCGAGAAACTCCTGCCGGGTCTGCGGCTGACGGCGGAATACGCCGAGCATGCGGCTCGTCACCAGGCTCGCGCCGTGTTTGTGCACGCCGCGCGTCGTCATGCAGCCGTGCGTCGCCTCCACCACCACCGCGACGCCCTGCGGCTTGAGTACCTGATTGACCGTGTTGGCGATCTGCGCCGTCATCCGCTCCTGGATCTGCAGCCGCTTGGCATACGCCTCGACCAGGCGCGCGAGCTTGGAGATACCGACCACGCGGCTGCGCGGCAGATAGCCGATGTGCACGCGCCCGACGATCGGCGCCATGTGATGCTCGCAATGCGATTCGAACCGGATGTCGCGCAACACGACAACCTCATCGTAGCCGTCCACTTCTTCGAACGTGCGCTGCAGCAGCACATTCGGATCGTCGCGGTAACCCGCGAACCACTCCTGATAGGCGCGCGCGACCCGCCCCGGCGTTCCTTCGAGGCCTTCGCGCGCCGGATCGTCGCCGGCCCAGCGGATCAGCGTGCGCACGGCCGCTTCGGCCTGCTCGCGCGAGGGTCGCGCTGACTTCACTGCCTTGGACATGAGGCATCTCCGTTCAGGTCGAACTTACAACGCATGAGCCGGGAAAATCGCCAGCCACAGGCGAGAGCGGGGCGAAATGCCCCCTTACGTGTCCGTGCTATTCCGATTAGGCTTGTGCTTTCCGAAGGATGGGCGACCTTCGGCACGCTGGATAGCAAGCAGAATCAAAGGCTTGCTGCCAAAAAATGCTGGGAGGATCACGATGCGAAAGACCCTGATGCTTACCGCCGCGCTGCTCGCATTTTCGGCGGGCGCTGCGAGCGCACAGAAGACCGTAAAGATCGGCTTCGTCTCCACCTTCTCCGGACCGACCGCGGCGATCGGCGACGACATGCGCAAGTCCTTCGAGCTTGCGCTTGACCATCACGGCCGCAAGCTCGGCGGGCTGCCGGTCGAGGTCATCTACGAGGACGACCAGATCAAGCCCGAGGTCGGCGTGCAGAAAGTCCAGAAGCTGATCGAATCGGACAAGGTGGATTTCATTGTCGGCATCATCTGGTCGAACGTGCTGATCGCTGCGCTCAAGCCGATCATCGATTCCAAGACGTTCACGGTCGTCACCAACGCCGGCGCCTCGCAGCTCTCGGGCGAGATGTGCTCGCCCTACGTGTTCTCGACTGCGTGGAATAATGACCAGACGCCGCAGGCGATCGGCCTCTACATGAATCAGAAGGGCGTCAAGACGGCCTTCCTGATCGGGCCGAACTACGCCGCCGGCAAGGATATGCTCGAGGGCGTCGAGGCGACCTTCAAGGGCCAGATCGTCGGCCGCGAGTTGACCGCATGGCCGGCCCAGGTCGACTTCCAGGCGGAGCTCTCCAAGGCGCGCAACGCCAAGCCCGACGCGATCTTCGCGTTCTATCCCGGCGGGCCCGGCATCCAATTCATCACGCAATACAATCAGTCAGGCCTGAAGGGCCAGATCCCGCTCTACACCGCGTTCACCATCGATTCCCTGTCGCTGCCGCGGCTCAAGGATCAGGCGCTCGGCATTCCCGGAGCGCAGGAGTGGGTGCGCGACCTGCCGAACGAGGCCAACAAGAAGTACGTCGACGACTTCCGCGCTCGTCACAAGACCGACCCGTCCTTCTACGGCGCGCAGACCTACGATGCCGTGCCGCTGCTCGACAGCGTGGTCAAGGCGGTCAATGGCGACCTGAGCAAGAAGGACGAGATGCGCCGCGCCGCAGAAAAAGCCGATTTCAAGTCGGTCCGCGGCAACTTCAAGTTCGGGCCGAACCACATCCCGATCCAGAACTTCTACCTTCAGGAAGCTGTCAAGGAGGGCGACGAGTTCCGGATGAAGACCATGGCCACCATCGTGGAGAACGATCAGGACAAGCACTTCCAGAAGTGCAAGATGCCGAACTAGCCGGCATCGCTCGAACCTCTCATGGACGGCAGGAGCGCGTGCGCTTCTGCCGTCTTGTTTTTCACAGGTTACTGGGGCCTCATCATGCTCGGGGTGTTGCCGGCGTAAGGCGGGTTGAGAGTCGGGGCCTGCGGGGATGCTTTATCTCATCGAACAATGCCTCAACGGCATGCAGCTCGGCATGCTGCTGTTCCTGCTGGCGGCCGGGCTGACGCTGATCTTCGGTATCATGGACCTGATCAACCTGGCGCATGGGTCGCTCTACATGCTGGGCGCCTATTTCGCCGCGACGCTCGTCGGCGTGACCGGCAGTTTCGTTGCCGGCATCGCACTCGGCGTTGTGGCGACGTTCATCGCGGGCATGGTGCTGGAGGTGATCGCCATCCGGCCGCTGTACGGACGCGATCACCTGGACCACGTGCTCGGCACCTTCGGGCTGCTGATCTTCTTCAATGATCTGGTGCGGCTGATCTGGGGCCCGGCCGGCCTGACCATTTCGCTGCCATCGCAAATGCTCACCGCCGTCCAGGTGCTTCCGGGCGTTTATTATCCGGCATTCCGGCTGGTCATCATCATCGCGACGCTCGCGGTCGCGCTGCTGCTCTACGTTCTGGTGATGCGCACCCGCATCGGCATGCTGATCCGCGCCGGCGCCTCTGACCGCGAGATGGTGGGGGCACTCGGCGTCAACATCAAGCTGCTCTACACCCTGGTGTTCGGTCTCGGCGCCGCGCTCGCCGGTTTCGCCGGCATGATGCAGGCGCCGCTCGCGTTCGTACAGATCGGCATGGGCGAGAACATCCTCATTTTGGCGTTTGTCGTCATCATTATCGGCGGCATCGGCTCGATCCGCGGCGCGTTCATTGCGGCAGTCACCGTCGGCATCATCGACACGATCGGCCGCGCATTCGTGCCGGACCTGGTGCGGCATTTCCTGAGCTACAGCGCCGGCTCAAGCGCCGGGCCCGCGCTGTCGTCGATGCTGATTTATACCCTGATGGCGCTCGTTCTGATTTTCCGGCCCGAAGGCTTGTTCCCGGCGTCGGGCAAATGAAGCCCCGGGTGACCCCAGCAAATGCGGTCGTGGTCGCGCTGATCGTGATCATGTCGTTGCTGCCGGTCTATGCGGCGGCGACCGGCAACACGTTCATGATGACCTTGTTCACCCGCATCATCATCCTGGCGATCGCGGCGGTGAGCCTCAACCTCATCATGGGCTACGGCGGCATGGTGAGCTTCGGCCACGCCGCTTACCTCGGCATTGGCGGCTATGTGGCCGGCATCCTCGCGAAGGAAGGTGTCAATAGCGGCTTCGTGCAATGGCCGTTCGCACTGCTGCTGTCGGGCCTGTTTGCGCTGGGAGTCGGGGCGCTCAGCCTGCGCACCCGCGGGGTCTATTTCATCATGATCACGCTCGCGTTCGCACAGGTCGTCTATTACGTCGCCAACGGACTCGATCGTTATGGCGGCGACGACGGACTGACCATTCAGCGGCGCAGCGAATTCGGCGGGCTGGTCAATCTCTCCAACAAGACCGTCTTCTATTACATCTGCCTGGTACTGCTGCTCGGCGCGATCTACCTGGTCTGGCGCATCGTCAATTCGCGCTTCGGAATGGTGATCCAGGGCGCGCGCTCGAACGAGCGCCGCATGCGCTCCATCGGCTTTCCGGTGTATCGCTACCGTCTGGTCTGCTTCGTCATCGCGGGCACGCTGTGCGGCCTTGCCGGCGTGCTGCTCGCCAATCACACCAATTTCATCAGTCCGGCGCTGATGTACTGGACCCGCTCCGGCGATCTCATCGTGATGGTCGTGCTCGGCGGCATGGGCTCGGCCTTCGGCCCGCTGATCGGCACGGTCGCGCTGCTCGTGCTCGAAGAGGCGCTCTCCGGCGTCACCGAATACTCGCAGATCATCGTCGGTCCCCTGCTGCTGCTCGTCGTGCTTTACGCGCGCGGCGGCATCGACGGCGTGCTGAGGCTGCGTCATGGCTGAGCCGCTGCTCGCGATCGAGGGGCTGACCAAGCGCTTCGGCGGCGTGACGGCCTCCGACGACGTCAGCCTGGCGGTTCCGCAGGGCGAGTTGCACGCCATCATCGGCCCGAACGGCGCCGGCAAGACGACCCTGATCGGGCAGATCACCGGCGAACTCACGCCCCAGGCCGGGCACATCCGTTTTGCCGGGGAAGATATCACGCCGCTGCCGGTCTACCGGCGCAGCCTGCTCGGGCTCGCCCGCTCGTTCCAGATCACCTCGCTGTTCCTCGACTTCACCGCGCTCGACAACGTGGCCCTCGCGGTCCAGGCGCATGCCGGACATTCGTTTCATTTCTGGCGCGACGCGCGGACGGAAGCGGCGCTGCGCGAACCCGCGCGAGCCGCGCTCGAACGCGTCGCCCTCGGCGGACGCGCCGACGCGATCGTCGCCAACATGAGTCATGGCGAACATCGCCAGCTCGAGATCGCGATGGCGCTCGCCGCCGGGCCGCGCATGCTGCTGCTCGACGAGCCGATGGCCGGCATGGGCGCGGAAGAATCCGCGCAAATGGTGACGTTGCTGCGCCAGCTCAAGCAGGAGGTCACGATCCTGCTGATCGAGCACGACATGGATGCGGTGTTCGCACTGGCCGATCGCATCTCTGTTCTGGTTTACGGCCGGGTCATCGCGTCGGGAGAGCCGGCCGCGATCCGCGCCCATCCGGATGTTCGCCGCGCCTATCTCGGCGAGCAGCAGGCGGTGACGCTCGATGGCTGAGCCGCTGCTGCAGCTCTGCGACATCGACACGGCTTACGGCCGCAGCCAGGTGCTGTTCGGCGTGTCGTTCGATATCGCGGCGGGCGAGATGGCGACTTTGATGGGGCGCAACGGCATGGGCAAGACCACGACCGTGCGCTCGATCATGGGGCTGACGCCCGCGCGCGCGGGCTCGATCCGCTTTGCCGGCCGGGAGATCGCCGCACTCCCCTCCTATCGGATCGCGCGCCTCGGCATCGGGCTGGTGCCCGAGGGCCGCCGCATCTTTCCGAATCTGACCGTGCACGAGAATCTGGTCGCGACCGCGGCGGGCCACGACGATCCCGCCTGGACGCTCGAGAAGATCCACGCGTTGTTTCCGCGGCTCGCCGAGCGTGGCGGCAGCATGGGCAATCAGCTCTCCGGCGGCGAGCAGCAGATGCTCGCCATCGGCCGCGCGCTGATGACCAATCCGCGGTTGCTCATTCTCGATGAGGCGACCGAAGGGCTGGCCCCGCTGATCCGCGCCGAGATCTGGCAATGCCTGATGCGGCTGAAGGACGCCGGGCAATCGATCCTGATCATCGACAAGAACGTCGAGGCGCTGATCCGCATCGCCGACCGCCATCACATGATCGAACGCGGCCGCATCGTCTGGAGCGGCACCTCGCACGAGCTCGGCCGTGCGCCCGAGCTGCAGCACCGTTATCTCGGAGTCTAGGCCGCCGGTCCCGGCGTCCCGCGGGACGCGTCTGCGCCGGAGATCGAACACCTGCGCGGCCGCGCGCGCCACCCGGGAGCTCGCCGAGACGCGCTGACTAGACCGGCGGATGCGGAATCGCGGCAAGCAGGTCGCGCGTGTATTGGGCCTCGGGGGCAAACAGCACGCGCCCGGTCGCACCTTGCTCGACGATCCTGCCCGCCTGCATGACGATCACGCGGTCGCACAGCAGCCGCACCACGTTGAGGTCGTGCGAGACGAAAAGATAGCTCATGCCAAGCGTGTCCTTGAGGTCCTGCAGAAGGTTAAGCACAACCGCCTGCACCGAGACGTCGAGCGCGGCGGTCGGCTCGTCGAGGATGATCAGGTCCGGGTTGAGCGCGATCGCGCGCGCGATACCGACGCGCGCCTTCTGCCCGCCGGAGAGCTGGTGCGGAAAGCGGTCGAGGAGTTCGACGGGCAACCCGACCTGCGCTGCCAGCTCCTCGCAACGCGCGCGCACGGCATTGCGCCCGCGTACGTCCCCGAGCCGCAGGATCGGGTCCGCGATCGCGCGCGCCGCGGTGAAGCGCGGGTTGAGACTGTCGGTCGGGTCCTGGAACACCATCTGAATGCGCTTGCGCAGCGGCAAGGTTGCGAATTCCTTGGCCGGGATCGCCCCGATGTCGTCGCCACCGAACCGGATGGCGCCGTCGGTCGTATCGATCAGCCGCATCACCATCATCGAGGTGGTGGACTTGCCGCAGCCGGACTCGCCGACCAGGCCGACGCTCTCGCCGCGAGCGATCGTGAAGCTGATGCCGTCGACCGCGCGGAACACGTCGGGCTCGGGCGCGGGTCCACGCTGGAACAGCTTCGACAGCGACGTGGTCAGGCCTCGGCGCGGATATTCCTTGACGAGCTTTTCGACGACGAGGAGCGGTTCACTGTCATGGCCGGGCTTGTCCCGGCCATCCACGTCTTTTGTATCGTTGCCAAGACCTGGATGCCCGGCACAAGGCCGGGCATGACGGAAGAGGGGCTCGTCGGCGGGCAGCGCTTCCTCCGGCAACAGGTCGCGCAGGCCGACCCCCGGACGCGGCGTCGCGCGCATCAGCTTGCGCGTATAGGGATGCGCCGGCGCCTTGAAGATCGCCGCGGACACCGCGCTCTCGACCACGTGCCCCTTCTCCATCACCACCACGCGGTCGCAATAAACCGCCGCAAGCCCCAGATCGTGGGTGATCAGGATCGTCGACATGCCGCGCTCGCGCGTAAGCTCGGTGACGAGGTCCATCACGGTCTTCTGCGTGGTGACGTCGAGGCCGGTGGTCGGCTCGTCAGCGATCAGGAGCTGCGGCTTGCAGGCGAGCGCGAGCGCGATCACCACGCGCTGGCACATGCCGCCCGACAGTTCGAATGGATAGGCGTGATAGCGCTCGCGCGGGCGCGCGATCCGCACCTGATCGAGGATTTCGATCGCCTTGCTGGTGATCGCATCGGAGTCGGCCTGCGCGTGCTGGCGCAGCACGTCCTCGATCTGCACGCCGACCTTGCGGATCGGGTTCAAGGCGGCGCGCGGATTCTGAAAGATCATCGACATTTCACGCCCGCGCAGGTCGCGCATCTGGCTGTCGTCCGCGGCGCGCACATCGATGCCGGAAAACGTCACCGAGCCTTCGGCAATGCGCCCGGCCCGGTCGAGGATACGCATCACGGCGAACGAGGTGACCGACTTGCCCGAGCCTGACTCGCCGACGATGCCGACGGTTTCGCCCTTTGCGACTTGCAGATCGATGTTCTGTACGGCGCGCACGATGCCGCGGCGGGTGGAGAACTCGACCGTGAGGTCCTTGATGTCGAGCAGCGGCACGGGCGGATGATTGCTCATGGGCAGGCCGCCGCTCATGATTGTCCCCGAACTCCGCTCATGCCCGCGGAGGCGGGCATCCAGTTCTTTGGCCAAAGCGCTGGGTCCCCGCTGGAGCCTGTCCTTGGGCGGGCCGCCCAAGGCCCGGCCCGAGGGCGGGGACGAGCGGAAAGAGAGTTTCGTGCCATCACGTGCGCCGTTGCGGGTCGACGATGTCGCGCAAGCCATCGCCGAGCAGGTTGAAGCAGAACACCGCGATCATGAGAACGAGCCCGGGGAAGAACGCGATCCACCACTCGCCGGAGACCATGAAGGCGGCGCCTTCGGCGACCATGATTCCCCATTCGGCGTCCGGCGGGCGCACGCCGAGCCCGATGAACGAGAGGCCCGCCGCATTCAGGATGGCGTAACCCATGGTGAGCGACATCTGCACGATCATGATCGGCATGATGTTGGGCAGGATCTGCGTCAGCAGAATGCGCGTCTCGCCGTTACCGGAGAGCCGCGCGGCCTGAACGAAACCGGCCTCGCGCCGCACGTTGGCTTCCGTGCGCGCGATGCGCGCGTAGAGGGGAAAGTTCACGATCGCGGTGGCAATGATGATGTTCTGCACCGTGTTGCCGAGCGCGGCCACGATGCCCATCGCGAGCACGAACAGCGGGAACGCCATGATGGTATCGGCGATGCGCGAAACGATCCGGTCCGTCCAGCCGCCGAAGAAGCCGGCCGCGACCCCAGCGAGCCCACCCATCAGGAACACCAGCGCGACCGAAAATACCGCAATGATGAAATCGAGCCGCGTCGCCGCGATGACGCGGCTGAACACGTCGCGGCCGAGCTGATCGGTACCGAACCAGTGCGCGCGCGAGGGGGGCTTCAGCGCCATCGCGGTGTTGCTGGCCAGCGGATCGTAGGGGACGATATGCGGGCCGAGCAGAGCTGCGAACACGATCAGCACGAATAGCGCAAACGCAAAGCCGGTCACGGGATTTTCGCCGATGATGTAGCGCGCGTGCTTGAGCGTCGCGGCGAGACCGGACGAATGCACGCCCTGCTTGGGCAGCGCGGCTTCGCTCATCCCTCGAGCCTCACGCGCGGATCGATCACGCCATAGAGCACGTCGATCGCGAGATTGAGCAGCACGTACATGATCGCCATCGTGAGCACGAAGCCCTGCACCGGCGCGAAGTCGGAGGCGATCAGCGCCTCGACCGCGTAGGAGCCGATGCCCGGCCAGGCGAAAACCTTCTCGACCAGCACGTTCGCGCCGAGCAGGAACGAGAACACCATGCCGAGCGTGGTCACCACCGGCAGCATCGCGTTGCGGAACGCGTAGGTGACGACCACGGTGAACGGCGTGAGTCCGCTCGCGCGTGCGGTGCGCACGAAATCCGACGCGAGCACCGCGAGCATTGAGGCGCGGGTCATGCGGGCGATCGGCGCGAGCGAGAAGATGCCGAGCGTGACCGCGGGCAGGAACAGCTGGTTGAGCGCGGCACGAAAGGTCTCGACGTTGCCGGCGACAGCCGAGTCGATCAGGTAGAAGCCGGTCACCGGCGGCGGCGGGGAGAAGAAGATATCGAGCCGCCCAAGCGGCGCAGGCGCCCAGCCGAGCAGATAGTAGAAGACGTAAACGAGTATCAGTCCGGTGAAGAACACCGGCAGCGAGACGCCCGCCGTCGTCATGACGCGGCAGGTGTGGTCGATCCACGAGTTCGGCTTCACGGCCGCGAAGATGCCGAGCGGAATCGCGATCGCGACCGACACGATGAGCCCGAGCAGCGTCAGCTCGGCCGACGCCGGGAGGCGGTTGCGGATTTCGGTCACGACCGGCTGGCCGGTGGTGAGCGACTGCCCGAGATCGCCCTTCGCGAGATCGGCGACATAGCGCATGAACTGCCGCGGCAGCGACTTGTCGAGGCCGAGCTTCACGCGGACTTCCTGGATCGCCTCCTTGGTGGCGGCAGGCCCGGCGAAATAAGCGGCCGGATCGCCCGGCAACGCGCGCGTGAGCAGGAACGTCACGATCACGACACCGATCAGGCTCGGGATCGCGATGAGCAGGCGCTTGAGGATGACGGTCAGCATTGGGCTCGCTCCTGTCGGAGCGAGGCGAGTGGCGAATGGCGAATGGCGAATGGGGGAAGGTGCTGAGCGCTCTTCACCGTTTGCTACTCCCTATTCGCTATTCGCCACTCGCTATTCGCCACCTTCACCCCTTCGTCAGCGCGCGGTAGTCGAGCCTGCGGTGGAACCAGTACTGGTAGCCGCTGACGTTCTTCTGCATCGCGACGTTGACATACGGCTGGAACAGCGGGATGCGCGGCATGTCGGCGTACGCAAGCTCGACGAAGCCTTTGACGTCCTTCTCGTACTTGGCCTTGTCGCCGACCGCCGCTGCGTCCACGGCACCGTCGATCATCGCGTCGAGCTCCTTCGACTGGTAGCTCATCGTGTTGAAGATCGAATTCTTGCCGTGATAGCACCAGATGAAGAAGTATTCGGGATAATCGAGCCAACCCGAGAACACGTTGGTGTAGAGCGGCAGCACTTTCTTGTTCAGCTCGGTGCGCCAGTTCGCGCCGGGGATCTTGTTGATCGTCGTCTTGATGCCGATCTGTGCGAGGCTTTCCTGCGTCAGCACACAGAGCGGCTCGTTCACGCCTGCGAAGCCCAAGTCGAATGAGAGCGTGGTCTCGAACCCGTTCGGATAGCCGGCTTCGGCGAGCAGTTGTTTGGCCCTGGCGATGTCCGTGTTGTAGCTGTGCGGCTGCGGCCAGGCGACTTCAGTCTTCGCATCGGCCGGCGCACCGAACATCGGCTTCGACAGGCCGAACAGCACCGCGTCCATGATTTTCTGATACGGGATCGCGCAAGCGACCGCCTGACGGACTTTGAGATTGTCGAACGGCGGCTGCTTCACGTTCATGCCGATGTATTGGATGCCGTTCGAATACGGCGTCGACACAATCGAGAGCTTGCCGGCGTCCTTCAGCTCGACGAAATCCTTGTTCGGCAGGTCGTAGGAGATGTCGGCATCGCCGCGCTCGAGGAGCGCGCGGCGGTTACCGGCCGAAGGCACCATGCGCCAGACGATGCGCTTGACCTTCGGCAGCGGCCCGCCTGCCCATTTGTCGTTGCGCTCCATCACGACTTCGGTGCCGGCGGTCCAGTTCACCACGCGATAGGCGCCCGAGCCTGCGGTGTTCTGTTTGGTGTACTCCATGCCCCATGGATCTTTTTCGGTGGCGTGTTTCTTCACCAGTCCCGCGTTGATGACGCACGGCACGATCACGGCGAGATCGGGAATGGTAAGGCGATCCTTCTTGGCGAAGTCGACGCGCACCGTATTGTCGTCGACCACGACGAACTGCTCGGGCTTGGTCAGCGAGCCCGCGCCCATCTGGAAGGTCGGGAAGCCGCCGACCGTCACGGCGCGGTCGAGCGACCACTTCACGTCGTTCGCCGTCACCGGCGTGCCGTCGTGGAAGACCGCGTTCTTCTTCAGCATGAAGGTGACCGACATGTCGCCGACGTTCATGTCGTCGGCCAATTCCATCTTGAACTTGTCGCGGTCGTAGTAGGGAACGCCGTTCGGGCCGGTCTTCATCTCGTGGCTGATCAGCCGGTCGTAGCAATTCCACGACACCTCGTAGCCCGGCACATTGGTGCCGACGCCGTGGATGTCGATGTTGTTCGGTCCGCTCTCCGAGACGATCAGCAAGGTTTCCTGCCGGCTTTGCGCCCTGGCGGGCGAAAAGACTGCCGGCGCACACACGCCGCTCGCCGCGAGCGCGGAGGCGGATTTGAGGAAATCACGACGCTTCATGCGAACATCTCCGGCGAGGCTGCGAAGGGGCGGGAAGGAAACCCGCAAGGCGCGTGCCAGCGCGCGGCCGAACGCGGTGCGATCGGGCAAGGCTTTGATTTGGAACGACTTTCCCAGTGCGCCCGGCGGCCACAACGCATGCAGGGCGCGCGATACGCCAAAGTGACCTTCCGCCCGAAGGAGAGAGTGCTCAATTGCGAGGCGGCTTGGACACTTCCGATGCAGTCGATTGTCGGGGAACGCGACCCCTCACGGATCGGGCCGGGTTCGGTCCGATGGAAGCGCTCGGCACGCGGCAGGCAAGGTGTTGAAATCAGAAGATTTTCAGTACGATTCCGTACGCAGGTCGGTTCTTTCGCCGCTCCGGTGCGGGTAAGCAGATACGACGCTCGCAACCGGCTGGGACGCGGGCATCGGGAGCACGCGCTCTTGCCCGCCTACCGGAAGTCAAGAATGCCCTCGGCACAGACCCGCAATCGGCTGCTCGCCTCGTTGTCTCCAAAGGATTTTGAACTGCTGCAGGCGAAGCTCGAGCCGATCGAGTTGCCGGTCCGCTTTGCGCTTGAGAGGCCGGCGACACCGATCGAACATGTTTATTTCCCCGAGAGCGGCATCGCCTCGGTGGTCGCAGTGCAGTCGCATAATACCCCCGTGGAAGTGGGGCTGATCGGCTCGGAGGGCATGACCGGCCTGCCGGTGCTGCTCGGTGACGAGCAGACGCCCAACAACACCTACATGCAGGTGAGCGGACACGGCCTGCGGATTGCATCCGATGCGCTGCGCAAGGCCGTTGCGAAGAACGCAAGCATTCAGAACACACTGCTGCGGTTCGTGCAGAGTTTTCTTGTCCAGACATCCCACACGGCGATCGCCAACGCCCGCGCCCGTCTCGATGAGCGGCTGGCGCGCTGGATCCTGATGGCGCATGACCGCACCGGTACCGCCACCATTCCGCTGACCCATGAATTCCTTGCGCTGATGCTCGGCGTGCGGCGCGCGGGCGTGACCGAAACACTGCAGGCGCTGGTCAAAAAAGGCTCGATCAAATCCGCAAGGGGTGAGGTCACCGTGCTCGACCGCGCAGGCCTGGAGCAAATCGCGAGCAACTGTTACGGCGGGCCGGAGGCGGAATATCGCCGGCTCTTCCGGCGAGCGCGGGCGAGAAACTAGCCGGCGATTCGCAGGTGCCCGCTAAACAGCCTGATTCTGATGCAGATAAAGATCGTCGAAATCCGCAAGCTGCATCAGTTGCGGCAGATCGCGGATCGACACCGCGTGCTTGCGCAGCTCGAGCACGCCGCTGCGGCGCAATTCCTGGATGACGCGGTTGACGTGCACCGGACTGAGACCGAGCGCATCCGCCATGTCGATCTGCGTCATCGGCAGGTCGTACTCGTCGGCGTGCGCCAGGCCGACGGCCTCGATGCGCTTGCCGATCTCAGCCAGGAAATGCGCCATCCGGCTGGTGGCCGGCCGGCGTCCCACGTTCACGATCCACTCGCGAAAAACCGCCGCGTCGATCAGCGTCTCGCGCCAAAGCGCTTCCGCGACCAGCTGCCGCTCGCGCGTGATCGCGCGCAACGAATCGTGCGCGATGAACCCGACCCTGCTGGCGGAGAGCGTCGTGAGGTCATGGTCCATGGTATGAAGATGGAGGCTTTGCAGATCCGGCACATCGCCGGGAATATGAATTGACAGAATCTGCCGCTTGCCGACGTCGGTGGTCTTGGAGCGGCAGGCGAACCCGTCGATCAGCAGGCAGCACTGGGCCGGCTTCTCACCCTCCCGAGCGATCGCTGCCTGCGCCGGGAGGTCCTTGACGATCATCGGGAGGCGCACAATCGCCTCGATGTCGGCCGCCTCCAGCGAGGTGCTGACCGTGAGCCTGCGGATAAGCCGTTCACTCACGCCGCTCACGGCAGGAGCTTCGACCTGCGGCAACCCCGGACGCTTTACAGCCGGTATGGTTTTCGCGTAATTGATGGACATCGATACCTGCTGCCCGACCAACGGCCAATCACGCACGGCGGTGGACCTTTGCTCGACCAAACCGCACGCGCCTTTCCGCGAAGGCTGCATTCAAAATCTAGTGCGCCGCGAAGCTGGATTCGAGTCTGATGTCAGTACGGAAGCGTACATGCATGCCGTGCACGATCCGACGTCCTGATCTTCGCACCGTGATGTGCCGCAGATCGGAGCGTCGCTGGCTGTCGACGCCATGAAGATCGCCACATTCAACATCAACAACATCAACAAGCGGCTGCCCAACCTGCTCGCGTGGCTGCGCCGCGCGCGACCCGACATCGTCGGCCTGCAGGAGCTCAAATCGGCGGACGCGGCATTTCCCGTCGCGGCCCTCCGCCGCGCCGGCTACGCGGCCGTCTGGCGCGGGCAGAAAACCTGGAACGGCGTCGCGATCCTCGCGCGCGGGGCCGAGCCGGTGCTGACGCGCAGCGAGTTGCCGGGCGACCCGGGCGATGCGCAGAGCCGCTACATCGAGGCGGCGGTGAGCGGCATCCTGATCGGCTGCCTCTATGCGCCGAACGGCAACCCGCAGCCGGGCGCCAAATTCGATTACAAGCTCGCCTGGCTGGAGCGCCTCATCAGCCACGCCCGCGCGCTGAAAGCCGCCGACGTGCCGGTCGCGCTGATCGGCGACTACAATGTCGTGCCGACCGAGCGCGACATCTATCCCACCCGCTCCTACGACGACGACGCGCTGGTGCAGCCGCAAAGCCGCGCCGCCTTCGCCCGGCTGCTCGAGCAGGGATGGACCGACGCGATCCGCGCGCTGCATCCGGACGAGCGCATCTACACCTTCTGGAATTACATGCGGAACCGCTGGCCGCGTGACGCGGGACTGCGCCTCGACCATATCCTGCTCAGTCCTCATTTGAGCGGCCGGCTGAAATCCTCCGGCGTCGACCGCGCGGTGCGCGGCAAGCCCAACGCCAGCGACCATGCGCCCGTGTTCGTTGAACTCAGCGCAGCGACGAGCGGCGGGCGGGTGCGCAAATCCAAAACGGTGGCGCGGGCCGCACCGGCGAGACGCAGCTCATCCGCCAGGCGGCCGCTGCTTGCGATCGACGGCGATTCGTTTGCGCACCGTGCCTATCACGCGCTGCCCAAGACCATCCGGCGCGACGACGACCAACCCGCCGGCGCGATCCTCGGCTTCGCCAACATGCTGTTGCGCCTTTATCAGCAGGAGCAGCCGCGCGCCGTGCTGGTCGCGTGGGACACACTCTTCGCACCGACCTACCGGCATCGGCAATTCCCCGCCTATCAGGGCGGGCGCCAGTTCGACGACGCGCTGATCGAACAGCTCAGGATCCTGCCGAAGCTCGTGGAAGCATGCGGCTTCGCCAATGCCAAGCGGGCGGGCTATGAGGCCGACGATTTCCTCGCTGCCGCCGCCGCCGCCGAAGAGAGCCGCAAGGGCACCGTGCTGGTCGCGAGCGGCGATCGCGACACCTTTCAGCTCGCGTCGAACCGAACCACGATCCTCTACCCCGTGCGCGCCGGCGAAATGGCGCGGATCGGCCCGGCCGAAGTGCGCGAGCGTTATGGCGTCGAACCGGAACAAGTGCCCGACTTCATCGCGTTGCGCGGCGATCCGTCCGACAAGCTGCCCGGCCTTGCCGGCGTCGGCGCGACCGGCGCGGCAGCGCTGCTGCGCAAGTACGGCACAATTGAAGAGCTGCTCGCCGCCGGACGCTTTCCCGCGCACGCCAAGAACCTGCGGCTGTTTCGTTCGATTGCGACGATGAACCCGAAGGCGCCGCTGCCGGCCTTGCGCGATCAGACTCCCACCTGGGACAAGGCAGCCCGGCTTGCCGCGAAATGGCAGCTCAAGCAGCTCGCCGGACGGCTTGAAGCGCTGGCGAAGAGCGCCCGCTGACGACGACAAGGCAATCAGGTCCGTGCAGGTCCTCACCGCATCGGCGCCGGCGCCGAGCCCGCGCTAGCGCCCGCCTTGCGTGTTGTCGCCCATGTCGTCGTTGTCGAGGATGCGCAGCGCGGCGCCGTCCATGTCCTCGTATTGGCCGGCGCGCAGCGACCAGAGGAATGCCGCAAGGCCGGTCAGGCCGAGCGCAAGCGCCATCGGAACGAGATACACCAGCACGTTCATGGCGCGCCCGCAGTTGCCAGTGCGCCGGCCGGTTCGGCAGAAGAGCCCTTGCGCACGCCGACCCGCAGCGCGTTGAGCGTCACCAGGATCGAGGAGCCGGACATCGCGGCGGCGGCGATCAGCGGCGTGGCGTAGCCCAGGATGGCGACCGGCACCGCCACGGCGTTGTAGATCGCCGCAAGCCAGAGGTTCTGCTGCATCAAGCGGCGCGCGTCAGCCGCGATCGTCACGGCGTCGAGCACCGGCGCAAGCCGCTCGCCGAGGAACACCGCGTCGGCGTGCGCCTGGGTGATGTCGGCCGCGCTGATCGGCGAGAGCGAGACATGCGCGGCGGCAAGCGCGGGCGCGTCATTGAGGCCGTCGCCGACCATCAGTATGCGCCTGCCCTTGGCCTTGAGCGCCTCGATTGCGGCGATCTTCTCCGCGGGGTTCAGTCCGCCGCGCCAGTCCGCGATGCCAAGATGCGCGGCGATCGGCGCGACGGCGGCAGGCCGGTCGCCGGAGAGAATGAGCAGATCGAGCCCGCGCGCGCGCAACGCCGCGACGGTTCCGGCTGCATCCGGGCGCGTTTTCTGCTGCACCGTCAGGGTGACGGCGCGCCCCGCATGACTGAAGGCGATGGTCGAGACACCGGACGCATCCTGCGCTTCATCCGGGATGCCGCAGAACGCGGGTTTGCCGAGCCGCGCTTCCGCGCCGTCGATCATCGCGCGCACGCCCTGGCCGGCTTCCTCGATCGCGCCCTCGCAGGGAATGCGCGCGCGCGCCTCGCGCGCGACGGCTGCGGCGAGCGGATGACGGCTGGAGAGTGCCAGCCGGGCCGCGCGCTCGAGCAGGTCCGGCGGGAGTTTGGCGGCGTTGTCGACGCGCGGCTCAGGCAAAGTGAGCGTCCCGGTCTTGTCGAAGATCACGGTGTCGATTTCGGCGAGCCGCTCGATCGCATCGCCCGCGTTGAGGATCACGCCGGCGCGGAACAGCGCGCCCGAGGCGACCACCTGCACGGCGGGAATCGCGAGCGCCAGCGCGCAGGGGCAGGTGATGATCAGCACCGCAATCGCCGTAACGATCGCGTCATGCGCGGAGGCGCCCGCTGCCAGCCAGCCGACAAGCGTCAGCGCGGCGGTCGCGTGCACCATGGGCGCGTAAAGCCGGGCCGCGCGGTCGGCGAGGCGCACGTAGCGCGATTTGGCCGTCACCGCCTTCTCGAGCAGCCGCTCGACCTCGTCGATCAGCGTGCCGGTCCCTGCGGCGGTCACCCGCATGGTGAGCGTGCCGGAGAAGTTTACGCTGCCGGCGTGGATCGCGGCGCCGGCCACGGCCGCGCGCCGGGCGGTTTCGCCGGTCACCAGGCTGTCGTCGATTTCGGATGTGCCGGAGAGCACGACGCCATCGGCCGGCACCCGGTCGCCGGGGCGCAGCAGCAGCCGGTCGCCGGAGCGCAGCGCGGCAGCCGGCACGCGCACGACCTCGCCTGCCTCGAAGCGATGAGCGAAGTCTGCCTTGAGCGCTGCGAGGTTGCCGGCGACCGCGCGCGTCTTGCGGCGCATCGCATGATCGAGCGTGCGCCCGCACAGCAGGAAGAACAGCAGCATCATGGCGGAATCGAAATAGGCGTGATGGGCGTGGCCTGCGGTCTCGACCAGCGACATGCCCAGCGCCGCGATCACGCCGAGCGAGATCGGCACGTCCATGTTGAGTGCGCGCGCCTTGATCGCGCGCCATGCGCTCTGGAAGAACGGCCGACCGGCGTAAGCCGCGGCCGGCAGCGCGATCATGGCCGAGAGCCAGTGGAAGAAGTCGCGCGTCTCCTGGCTCATGTCCAGATTGCCGGACCATACCGACACCGAGAGCAGCATGACGTTCATCGCGGCGAAGCCTGCGACCGCCAGGCACTTCACCAGCCAGCGCATATGCTGCGCTTCCTCGGCCTCGGCGCGCTCCGGCTCGAAGGGATGAGCCTGATAGCCGATGTCTTCCAGCGCCGCGATGACGTCGGCGGCGGCAAGCTCGTCCTCGCGCCAGTCGACCGCAAGCCGCCGGTTGGTGAAATTGAGCCGCGCCTCGACGACGCCGGGAATGCGTTTCAATCCGCCTTCGATCTTGCGGATGCAGGCGGCGCAGCCAACTCCCTCGACCGCGAGGTCCATGTGCGCGGTGCCCTCATGGTGGCGCACGAACAGCGAAAGGTCGAGCGTCTCGGCCACGACAAACCTCAGTTCAGGACGACGCGGTTGCGCGAGCGGAACAGCCGCTCGCCGTCGCGCGACAGCTCGATGATGATGTCGCGCTGCCCGACGAGCGCGCCGGCGCTGCCGCGAAACTGTCCGGTCGCGCCTTCGCTCAAGCTCACCTCCCGGTCGGCGCGCCGGTCGTTCGGATGCACGAGATGCGCGGTCGCCGTCAGGCCTGCGAGCGGTCGTCCGGCTGAATCGCGGGCCTCGATCTCGACCAGCGTTGCGTCGCGCGCCGGCCGGACCTGCGCGGTCACCCGCCAGTGCAGCGCGTCCTGCGCATGGGCGGCTGCCGCTTCGCGCGAAAACGCCAGGCCGGCCTGATAGGAGCTGGAGGTCTCGACCCCGCCGAAGGTCGACACCGCCGCCCGGATCATGATGCCGTTGACGGCGAACACGACGGCGAAGAAGCCGATCAGGCAGAGCAGCACCGTGCGGCCGGTCACGAGGCGAGGCGCCTTGTTGTCGCTGGCGCGAACCATCTCAGCCTCCTTCCGGCGCGCGGAAATAATCGCTCGCGGAGGCGCGCTCGCCGCTCCTGGCGTCGTAGAGGTGAAAGGTCACCGGCGTGGAAGCAGGCAGAAAATCCGTATATTCGGTGACGAGGACGCGCACTTCGCGCGTCTGGTCCGGACCGACCTCGACGACGAAGCGGCCGTCATCGCGCGTCTGCACGACATCGAGCAGCGAGCCGGACAGTCCCGAGAGGCTCAGCGTGAACTCGCGCCGCTCGGGCCGCTTGTTGGCGATGCGCACCGTGTAGCCGTTACGCAGTGCACCGTCGGACAGGCGCACGAAAACCGGATTGCGGTCGTGGATCACGCTGACGCCCTGCGCATCGCGTGTCGCAAGCGTGAAGGTCATCATGCCGCCGACCAGTACGATGATCGCCGCGTACAACGCGGTGCGCATGCGCACGAAGCGATAGACCGTGGGCTGCCCTTCCTGCCGGTCCTTGATGCCGAGATCGGTGTCGTAGGCGATCAGCCGCGTGGGCCGGCCGATCTTTTCCATCACGGCATCGCAGGCATCGATGCACAGCCCGCACTGGATGCAGCCGAGATTGGGGCCCTGACGGATGTCGACGCCGGTGGGGCAGACATGCACGCACTGCAGACATTCGATGCAGTCGCCCGACGGCAGAGCCTGCGCGCGCAGCGCGGTGCTTTTCTTCAGCGAGCCGCGCGGCTCGCCGCGGTCGTAGCGGTAGGTGACGTTGAGCGCGTGCTCATCGGTGAGCGCCGCCTGGATGCGCGGCCACGGGCACATGTAAAGACAGACCTGTTCGCGCATGAACCCAGCGAGCGCGTAGGTGGTCACCGTCAGGATGCCGATCCACACATAGGCGATGATTGGCGCATGGAAGGTCGCAAGATCGCGCACCAGGGTCGGCGCGTCGGCAAAATAGAGGACCCATGCGCCGCCGGTCCACCACGCGACCATCAGCCAGAGAAAATGCTTCGCGCCGGCGCGGCCAACCCGTTCGAGCGTCCACCCCTCCCGGTCGCGCCGCAGATGCTCGCGCCGGTCGCCTTCGCACCAGCGCTCGATGGTCTGGAACAGGTCGGTCCACACCGTCTGCGGACAGAGGTAGCCGCACCAGACCCGGCCGGCGAGCGCGTTCATCAGGAACAGCGTCATCGCGGCGATGATCAACAGGCCGGTGAGGTAGTAGATCTCCTGCGGCCAGATCTCGATGAAGAAGAAGTAGAAGCGCCGGTTCGGCAAATCGATCAGCACGGCCTGACCGGGCGCATTCGGGCCGCGATCCCAGCGCAGGAACGGCGTGAGATAGTAAATCCCGAGCGTGACGAACAGCACCGCCCATTTGATGCGGCGATAGGTGCCGTGAACGCGCTGCGGGTAGATCTTGCGGCGCGCTTCATACAGCGGCGTGTCGTCCGCCCACTCCTCGTCCGCCGGGTCGAGCGGCGGCGGATTTGCGACGACCTTCAGCCCGGCGCGCCCGACTTCAGCGTCCTCGGCAAGCGCCAGCAACGTTGGGGCGTTGACTTCCGCCACGAGTCATTTCTCCCCGCCGCCGAGCGTGTGGACATAGTAGGCGAGCGCCTTGATGGTCTCCGGGTCGAGCCGGCCGGCCCATGCCGGCATCACGCCGCCGCGCGAATTGGTGATTACCTCGATGATCGACGCTTCGTCGGAGCCGAACAGCCAGATGCCGTCGGTCAGGTCCGGCGCGCCGAGTTCCTTGTTGCCCTTGCCCTCCGCGCCGTGACAGACCGCGCAGTTGTCGGCGTACAGCTTCTTACCGGCCGCAAGGTCGGTGCCCCGCCTGGTCGCAAGATTGGCGATGGCGCGCACGTAATTTGCGACCGTGACGATCTCGTCGCTCTTGAGCATGCCGTCGCGGCCGAACGCCGGCATCTGGCTCTCGTGCGCCTTGGCGTGCCCCGAGCGCACGCCGAATTCGATCGTCTGCCGGATCTGCTCGAGCGTGCCGCCCCACAGCCAGTCGTTGTCGTTGAGGTTGGGATAGCCCTTGGCGCCGCCGCCGCCGGCGCCGTGACATGGGCCGCAGTTCTCGCGGAACGCGGAGCGGCCTTGCGCGTAGGCGAAGTCGGCGAGCGCCTGGTCGCTCTTGATGTCGGCGAGCGCCGTGGCGGCGAGCTTCGTCGTCATCGGCGCACGCAGGGTCTTCAACTCGTTCAGGTCGGTCACGACCGCGCTGCGCGAGGCCCAGCCGAACGTGCCGGTCGTGAACGCGGTGACGAGCGGCCAGGCCGGATAGACGATCCAGTAGCCGACCGCCCACACGATCGTGATGTAGAACAGCCAGAGCCACCAGCGCGGCAGCGGCGTGTTCAGCTCGCGAATGCCGTCCCACACGTGCCCGGTCGTTGCCGTGCCGGTGACTGCATCAACATGGGTCTTGTCGGCCATGACGGGTCAATCCTCGCGCAGGGGCATGTGGGCGGCTTCGTCGAACTCGCGCTGGCGCGAGGGCCACAGCGCGTAGCCGAGCACCACCAGGAAAATCGCGACGAAATAGGCGAGGCCCCAGCTCTGGGCGAATTCGGCGAGCGCGCGGTAGGTCGGATTCATCACGTCACCGGATGTTGGCTTTGTCGTCGTAGAGCTTGAAGTCGACGAGCGTGCCGAGCACCTGCAGATAGGCGATCAGCGCGTCGGCTTCCGTGATGCGGGCCGGGTTGCCGTCGTAGTCGCGCGCCTGCGAGCGCGGATAGCGCTTGAGCAGCGCCGCGGCGTCCGGCGCGTCGGTCGTGGCTTGCGCTTTCACGTCTGCGCGCGCCTCGCGGATCATCTCGGGCGAGTAAGGCACGCCGAGCGCGGCGTTGACCTTCAGCTCGTCCTCGATGTGCGCGAAATCGAGCTCGGTCGCCTCGAGCCATGGATAAGCCGGCATCACGGTGGTCGGGACCACCGACTTCGGCGCGCGCAGATGGTCGCGGTGCCACTCGTCGGAATACTTGGCCCCGATGCGCGCGAGGTCCGGGCCGGTACGCTTCGAGCCCCACTGGAACGGCCGGTCGTACATGCTTTCGGCCGCCAGCGAGTAGTGGCCGTAACGCTCGACTTCGTCGCGCAGCGCGCGGATCATCTGCGAATGGCAGTTGTAGCAGCCCTCGCGCACGTAGATGTTGCGGCCGGCGAGCTCGAGCGGCGTGTAGGGGCGCACCCCGTCCACTTTCTCGATCGTGCTCTTGAGGTAGAACAGCGGCGTGATCTCGACGAGCCCGCCGATCGCGATCACGACCAGCACGCCGATCACCAGGACGATCGAGTTCTTCTCGAAGATCGCGTGCTTGTGCCAAAGCGACATGGATTTCACTCCGCCGGAACGAGCGCGGGCGTGGCCGCAGGCTCGGCCTGCCTGGCGTTCACGGTCTGCCACAGATTCCACGCCATCAAGAGCGCGCCGGCGAGGAACAGCGCGCCGCCCAGCGCGCGGATGACATAGAAGGGATGCATCGCCTCGACGGTCTCGATGAAGGAATATTCGAGGAACCCGAGCGCGGTGTAGGCGCGCCACATCAGCCCCTGCAGGATGCCCGACACCCACATCGCCGTGATGTAGAGCACGATGCCGATGGTCGAGATCCAGAAGTGCCAGTTGACGAGCTTCACCGAATAGAGCGGCCGGTTCCACAGCCACGGCACGAGGCAGTAGATCGCGCCGAACGACACGTAGCCGACCCAGCCGAGTGCGCCGGAATGCACGTGGCCGATGGTCCAGTCGGTGTAGTGCGAGAGCGAGTTGACCGCCTTCACCGACATCAGCGGCCCTTCGAAGGTCGCCATGCCGTAGAACGCGACCGACACCACCATCATGCGCAGCACCGGATCGGTGCGCAGCTTGTCCCACGCGCCGGACAGCGTCATCATGCCGTTGATCATGCCGCCCCAGGACGGCATCCACAGCATGATCGAGAACGTCATGCCGAGCGTCTGCGCCCAGTCGGGCAGCGCGGTGTAGTGCAGGTGGTGCGGGCCCGCCCAGATGTAGAGGAAGATCAGCGCCCAGAAGTGGATGATCGAGAGCCGGTATGAATAGACCGGCCGCTCCGCGCGCTTCGGGATGAAGTAATACATGATCGCAAGGAAGCCGGCGGTGAGGAAGAAGCCGACCGCGTTGTGGCCGTACCACCACTGCACCATCGCATCCTGCACGCCGGCCCAGACGATGTAGGACTTCGACGAAAACAGCGAGACCGGGATCGCGGCATTGTTGCCGAGATGCAGCACCGCGATGGTGAGGATGAAGGCGAGGTAGAACCAGTTCGCCACATAAATGTGCGGCTCGGTGCGACGCATCAGCGTGCCGAGGAACACGAGCAGGTACACCACCCACACGACGGTGAGCCAGAGGTCGGCGTACCACTCGGGCTCGGCGTATTCCTTCGCCTGCGTGATGCCGAGCAGATAGCCGGTGCCGGCGATCACGATGAAGAAGTTGTAGCCGAGCACCACGAACCACGGCGCAATGTCGCCGACCATGCGCGCGCGGCAGGTGCGCTGCACGACATAGAACGACGTCGCGATCAGCACGTTGCCGCCGAATGCGAAGATCACCGCGGAGGTATGCAGCGGGCGGATGCGGCCGAACGAAATCCACGGCAGATCGAAGTTGAGGACCGGGAAGGCGAGCTCGAGCGCCGCATAGAGCCCGACGGTGAATCCCGCGATGCCCCAGAACACCGCCATCACGGTCGCGAACTTGACCGGGCCCATGTTGTAGTTCGGCTTGCCGTCGATCACGAGCGGCGCCGGCGCAGCCGGGCGATCGAAGTAGCGATTGAAGAGCGCGAACACCGCCGCGACGCTGCCGGCGGCAAACAGATAGGCATGGAAGCCATATTCCGGCGTGTACGCTTTCGCCGCGACCACGATGCTCAGCAGCGCCAGCACGGTGAAGGCGATGGCCGTGCCGCCCTCGCCGAAGGTCATGGATTTCGGTGCGACGGTTGCCTGCGCCATGATGTCCCCGCTTCTGCGTACTTGCCCGCGTCGCACGCCGGCCGATTCCACGCACCATCGGCCGATGCGCCAATCTGCCCTTTGATGCAGATCAACTGGCGGAAGGTCGGAGCTCCGCTACTCCAAGGTCTTAAGGAACGTGATGATGTCGGTCGTCTGACCCGGATCGAGCCGGAATTGCGGCATCGAGGGATGGCCTGTGACGATCCCTTCGGCGAACGCCTCCTGCAGGCTCTCGACCGGATACTTGAGGTGCAGCGCGCGGAACGGCGGGGCCTCGCGCAAGGGACTCGGACTGACCTTGTCGATCGCATGGCACTGCGCGCAGTGCGTGCGCGCAAAATTCAGGCCGCGCTGCGCGGCCGGTTGCTGTGCGTGCGCTTGCGCGGCGAGCAGGACCGATGCCGCAATGGCGGTGACGGCGAGGATCGCGGAGTTCATGGCGACGACCTCATCGGTTGTGCTTGCGATCGAGGCGGCGCAGTGCCCGCTCGGCTTCAAGTGCGTCGAGCGTGTCGACGTTCGGGCAGTAATCGCGCCACTCGGCGTTCGAGGGATCGCGATCGAGGTCGTGGCCGCAATGCGGCTTCTCGTTGCACAGCGCGCACACCCGTTCCATGTCGCGCAGGACCTGCGGCTCGGTTCTTGCGACAGCCGTCTCGTCGAGCTGAAGTGCTGCCAGGCGCTGCGAGAGGAAGTCGGCGGCATCCGGCCATTTTCCAGCAAGCGTCGTCAGTTCGGGCGTGCTCACGTTGACGTCGCGCGCAACGCGCGCCGTCTCGTAGCTGCCGAGCTCGGCGACCGTCGCGCGGCATTTGCGCCAATTGTGCCACAAGGTCCCGATCGTCCCGAACAAGCCTTGGTGCTGAGTATGCATGGCGAAGCTCTCGGTGGGTTTCTCGCGCGATCAGAACGCCTAGCCGTTGAGCTGCCGCAACGCGGCCGGATCGCGCAGAACGATGCGCCGTGACGTCGGCAGCGAGATCGCGGCGCAATTCTCCAGGTGCGTCAGCGTGCGTGAGATCGTCTCGATGGTGAGGCCGAGATAGTCCGCGATGTCCTGGCGCGACATCGGGAGGTCGATCTCGCCGGGTGCCTGACCGCGTTCGGCCATTTCGAGCAGAAATCCGGCAACGCGCTCTTGCGCGGTCTTGATCAGCAGCATGATGTGGTTTTGCGCGCGTCCGAGCTCGCGCGCCGTCAAGCCGAGAAGCTGGTGGGCGGCGGTGTTGTCGCGCGACGCCAGCGCCGTCACGGCACTGCGTTTGATCAGCAGCACCTTGGCGTTGCTGATCGCCTCGGCGGAGAATGCGTGCTCGGGCCCGTTCTCGATGCCGAATACGTCGCCCGGCAGGTAGAACGCGCCGATCTGGCGGCGGCCGTCGGAGAGCACCTTGTAGGTGCGCACGGTTCCGCTGAGCACCTTGTAGAAGTAATCGGCTGGTTCGTTCTCGCCGTAGATCTCCATGTTGCGCGCGAACGGCATTGGCGCGCCCATCAAATCGAACGAATCCTCGAGCGGATGAGGAGCCATCACGGGCCGGGCTCTGGCGCCGTATCCGGCATGCTTGGAAGACTCTGTCTGCGCGGTGTGAGCCAACATGGACGTGCCCTCGGTTGTGACTGCGCAGCCGTCGTAGGAGCGAAACGGTCCTTGGAAAATTCAGATATTGACCCTAAGGATTGTTCCTGAGGCGGGGCGCGGGGCGCCGCATTCATACCTAATTATTCGATTTCCTTGGGTGAACTGGAGCGGTCTCAATGACGAGATGCTTGCGCGATCTCCCGGGCTCTCGTTCGAGGCCGCGGTGAAGCGCGAGGTCGCGCGCTACGCGGTGGCGCCGCTCACCGTCGCGCTCGCCATTGCCGCCAAACTCGCGCTCGCGCCGGTCGCAAGCGATGAGGCGGCCTATCTGATCCTCGTGCCCGCCGTGCTCGCAGCGGCCGGGCTCGGAGGGCTCGGTCCCGGTCTCGTCGCCACCGCGCTCGGCGTTCTGGTTGTCGCATCCGCGGCTCGCTTCCGGCTCGGCCCCAGCGACATCGCGAACGGCGCGATATTCGCCGCCATCGGGGCCGGCGTGTCGTGGATCGGGGGATCGTTGCGGCAAAGCCGCGTCCGCGCGAGCACCAGCACGCAGGATGCGCTCTCGCGCGAAGCGCATCTTCGCTCCATTCTCGAAACCATCCCGGATGCGATGATCGTGATCGACGAGCGCGGCGCGATGCAATCGTTCAGTACGGCGGCCTCGCGCCTGTTCGGTTATTCGGCCGACGAGGCGCTCGGCCAGAACGTCAAGATGCTGATGCCGTCGCCTTATCGCGAGAGCCATGACGATTATCTCGCGCGCTACCTGGGCACGGGCGAGCGGCGCATCATCGGCATCGGCCGCGTCGTGGTCGGCGAGCGCAAGGATGGCTCCACCTTCCCGATGGAGCTTTCGGTTGGTGAAATGAAATCCGCCGATGCGCGCTTTTTCACAGGATTCATCCGCGATCTGACGGAACGCCAGAGAACGGAAGCGCGACTGCAGGAACTGCAAACCGAGCTCGTTCATATCTCGCGTCTGACCGCGATGGGTGAAATGGCGTCCGCGCTCGCGCACGAACTCAACCAGCCGCTCTCGGCAATTGCCAACTACATGAAAGGATCGCGGCGGATTCTCGAAGGCCGCTCCGACGAGGACTCGGCGGTCGTGCGCGACGCGCTGGAGAAGGCCGCCGAGCAGGCGTTGCGCGCCGGCCAGATCATCCGGCGGCTGCGCGACTTCGTGGCGCGCGGCGAGAGCGAGCGGCGCATCGAGAGCGTGAAGAAGCTGGTCGAGGAAGCAAGCGCGCTGGCCCTGGTCGGCGCCAAGGAGCACGGCATACGCGTACGCTTCCAGATCGATCCCGTTCACGATCTTGTCCTGGTCGACAAGGTGCAGATCCAGCAGGTTCTCCTCAATCTCGTGCGCAACGCGATCGAGGCAATGGAGCAATCGCCGCGCCGCGAGCTTCTCATCGCGAGCCGTCCGCGCGACGGCGATCTGGTCGAGGTCAGCGTCGCCGACAGCGGGCCCGGCATCGCGCCGGGGATTTCGGCCCAGCTCTTTCAACCGTTCATCACGACCAAGCGCTTCGGAATGGGCGTCGGCCTTTCGATTTCGCGCTCGATTGTCGAAAACCACGGCGGACAGATCACCGCGGAGCCGAACGAAGGGGGCGGCACGGTGTTTCGTCTCACGATGCCAGGCGTAACGAACGAGGATCTCGGCGATGCAGTCCAGTAATCTCGTGCACGTCATCGACGATGATGACGCGGTTCGGCAGTCGCTGGCGTTTCTATTGCAGACGGCACGCATCGGGGTCCGCACCTATGAGTCCGCAGCCGCCTTCCTCGCGGCCCTGCCTGGCGTCGACCCCGGCTGCATCGTCACGGATGTGCGCATGCCGGGAATGAGCGGCATCGATCTCCTGCGCCGGCTGAAGGAGCTCAAGACCGCCATGCCGGTGATCGTGATTACCGGCCATGGAGATATCCAGCTCGCCGTGGAGGCGATGAAGATCGGCGCGGTCGATTTCATCGAGAAGCCGTTCGACGACGAGGTGCTGCTCGCCGCGGTGAAAGCAGCGCTCGGCCAATGGGAAAAGAGCGTCTGGAAGGAGGCTGAACGCGCCCGGCTCGCCGAAAGGCTGGCGGCGCTGTCCAATCGCGAGCGGGAGGTGCTGGAGGGGCTTGTTGCGGGAAAGCCGAACAAGATGATCGCATTCGATCTCGGCATCAGCCCGCGCACGATCGAAATCTATCGCGCCCACGTCATGACCAAGATGAATGCCGAGAGTCTGTCCGATCTCGTCCGCATGGCGTTACTCTCCGGCGTGTTGAAGGCCTCGGACGAGTAGGCGTGGCCGCGCCTCGTATTGACCCAGGTCAATGCCGCATCACGCGCGCTCTGGCTGTTTGGTTGGCTGGTGATTGCGCGCAGGGTCCAGATGGCAAGCGTCCAGCAGAGTCGCGGCAACCCGATCGTCGTGATCGTGGATGACGATCCGGCGATCCGCAGTTCGCTCGTCTTTTCATTGCACAGCGAGGGCATTACCGGGCTTGCTTTCGCAAACGGCGGCGACGCTCTGAAGGACGCGCGCGCATTGCGGGCCGGCTGTTTCGTGATTGACTACAAATTGCCGGGCATGAACGGATTGGACTTGCTGGCCGAATTGCGGCGCCGTCACGTTGCCGCACCCGCGATCCTCATTACGACGCACCCAAGCACCGCCGTGCGCGAACGCGCCGCGGTCACCGGAACCGCGCTGATCGAAAAGCCGCTGCTCGGCGACGCGCTGTTTCAGGAGATACGCGCGGCCCTTGCCGTGTGAGCGATAGCGGCGCGCGGGAATGCGGCTCCGGCCGATTTCGAACGCAACCTTGATGCGCCGAAAGCGGGGGCTTGCAATCGGTGCCAAAACCGGGTGCCCTGAGGCAGCAGAGAACGGTGGGGACACATGGCGGCTGCGATCAGGCTGGACTCATCCGGGCGCGCCGACGTCATCGTCGTGCTCAAGAACCAGATGTCGCCGGATCGTGAGGCGCGCGCCAACGCCGTTGAAGACGCCACGGTGTTGAATAAGCATTTCACGCCTGTCCTTGGCGCCGCCAGAGAAACGGCGCCGGCTGCGAAACTGCTGCCAAACCTCGGCATCATGATCGGCCAAATCGACGCCGGCGGCCTGGCGGCGCTCAGGTCGCATCAGATGGTCGAGGCTGTGCTCCCTGCCCCGGTCTTCACTCTCATCCGCGCGGTCGCGACGGAACCCCAGGCGCCGGCGCCGGAGATCACCTGGGGATTGAAACAGCTCGGCATTCCGCAGTTATGGGACGCAGGCTACACGGGCCGCGGCATCGCGGTCGGCCACCTCGACACCGGAATCGATGGCGCGCATCCCGCGCTCGCCGGCGCCATCAAGGCATTCGCCGAATTCGATGCTGCCGGCAATCTGGTGCCGGACGCCCCGACGACGGACTCGGGCGATCACGGCACCCATACGGCCGGCACCATCGCGGCGCGGACCACCGCAGCGTCGACCTTCGGGGTGGCCCCCGGCGCGCAACTGATCAGCGCCAAGGTGATCGAAGGGGGGCAGGTCACCCGCCGCATCCTGGCCGGCATGGACTGGGCGATCGGCGAGGGAATCCGCATCCTCAACATGTCGGTCGGCGTCCCCGGCTACGATCCGTCGTTCCTGCCGATTGTGCAGATCGTGCGCAGCCGCGACATTCTGCCGGTGTTCGCGATCGGCAACGACGGGGAAGGCACCAGCCGTTCGCCCGGCAATTATGCCGAAGCGCTCTCCGTCGGCGCCCTCGACCCGAGCATGATCGTCTCGGCGTATTCGTGCAGCCAGCGCTTCGACCGTCCCGTCAACCCGGTCGTTCCCGACATCGTGGCACCCGGCGCCGCGGTGCTGTCGTGCATTCCCGGCGCGCGCTATGCCAAGAAATACGGAACCTCGCAGGCAGCCCCGCACATTTCGGGTCTCGCGGCGCTGCTGATGGAAGCCAAGCCCAGCGCCGACATCGCGGCAATCGAGCAGGCGATCCTTGCGGCCTCGACCCGGCCGGCTTCGATCTCCGAGGATCGCGGCAATCACGGGGTGCCGTTCGGACCCGCGGCGCTCGCCAGCCTCACCGCCGCCGTGGGCTGAGCCAGGTCGCGGGCGCGGTCACCCGCCCGAGCCGAAGGAGAAGCATGTGGCCGCGCTTGTCGATCCCGCGCTGCAGAACGCACTGACCGCCAGCGCACCCGAAGGCCGCCTCCCGGTCGTGTTCACCTTGCACGCGCCCGCGCAGCGATCCGGCCCGGACGCAATCTCGAGTGCCGTCGACGCGGCGCTGGCGCGCGCCGCAGCGGCGTCCGGCCTTCCCGCGCCCGCGCGCAAGCTGTTCCCCAACCTGATGTCATTTTCAGTTGAAGCGCGGCCGGCGTTCATCCAAGCGCTGTTGTCCGACCCCGCGATCGCGGCAGCGATCGGCGAGCATTCCGCCGGCGAGGTCGCGATCAAGCCGGTCGAGGGGCGCGGCGACTAGTGCATCCATTGCGCCGGGAACTTGCGCGCCCGCGTGACGAACCAGATAGGGCGCCGCGATTGCTCGATTCGCCGATGCCCGGGCCGGCATGCCGCTTGTCCCTTGACTAAGGCATGTGCCTCCTACAATCTTAAGCTTACGCACGCTTTGAAATCTCGCGTGCGGCTCCGCCACGACAAATACCACCTGAACACGAGGGACCCCCCATGGCTACCACCGAAGCCGCCTTCCGCGATGCTTACGGCCAACTCGTCGCCGCGACTTGGTCCGATCCTTCGCTCATCGGCAAGCTGAAGGACGATCCCGCAAAAGTTCTTGGAACCTACGGCATCAGCGTTCCCGGAAGCGCAACCGTCCGCGTGGTCGAGATGGTCCCGACCGGCGAGGGCGATTTCGGCGAGCAGTGGGAAGACTGGCAGGCCGGCGAGAAGTCCGGCACCTACGACCTGTTTATCCCCTCGAAGCCGAAATCGGTCGGCGGCGGAGCCGCGCAGGACACCAACACGACCTGCACTCCCTGCTGCACCTGCACCTGACCCGCAGCACGTTCGCAGGCCAGCGCCGTAACCGCTGGCCTGCCAGTGCCACGGCGCCGGGCGTGCGCGCGATGATGGGTTCATGATAACCGTCGGCCTGGTCCAGATCGCCGAGCTGAACTGGCAGCATCGGCAGCGGCAGCAACATTGCTTCCACGATGGCGTCCTGGTGCCGAAGCAGATCGACGCGGTCGTGCCGGCAACCGAATATGTCTATCTGCCGCTTTCAGTCGGGTTGCTGCAGGCCTACGCGCAACGGCACGCACGCTCGCCCGCAGACTTTCGCTTCCTGCCGCCGATCTATCGGCGCATTGCGGTAGCGCAGGCCGTGGAAGCGCTGCTGGCAGCCGACATCGTCGGCTTCAGCACCTACGTCTGGAACATCAATCTTTCGCTGCGCATCGCGGCAGAGCTCAAGCGTCGGCGCCCCGACACCCTCATCGTGTTCGGCGGACCGCAGGTCCCCGATAACCCGGAGGATTTCCTGCGCGCTCATCGCCACGTCGATCTCGCGATCCACGGTGAAGGCGAGCAGGTGTTTCTTGAAATCCTCGAGCGGGTCGAGCAGCGCTCCTTTGGTGACGTCCCGTCGCTGAGCTATATCGCGCCTTCCGGGGAGCTCGTGCGCACCGCACGCGCCCCCCGCGCGCGCGACCTCGCCGCGCTGCCGTCCCCGTACACGGACGGCGTGTTCGACCCGCTGATCTCGGCCAATCCGGCCAAGAAATGGCTGGTGATGTGGGAGACCAACCGGGGCTGCCCGTTTTCCTGCAGTTTCTGCGACTGGGGATCTGCGGTCGGCGCCAAGGTCAACCGCTTCGATTTCGGCCGCCTTGCCGCGGAAGTCGACTGGTTCGTCGCAAACAAGGTCACCCACCTGTTCATTTGCGATGCCAATTTCGGGATCCTGCCGCGCGACCGCGAGATCGCCGAGATGCTGGTCGAGCGCTACGAGGCGGCCGGACTGCCGGTCGCCATCAGCATCCAGAACTCCAAGAACGCCACCGAGCGCTCGTTCCAGATCCAGCGGATCTTCAGCGCCTCGAAGCTGGTGCATTTCGGCGCAACCCTCTCGCTGCAGTCGGTCAGCAAGGACGCATTGGAGGCGATCAAGCGGGACAACATCTCGCTCGAGTCGTTCCATGATTTGCACACGCGCTTTCGCGACGCCGGGGTGGAAACATACACCGACATGATCGTCGGGCTGCCGGGCGAAACCTATGACAGTTTTGCCGACGGCCTCGATGAGGTCATCGACCGCGGCCAGCACAACCGCGTCGCCTTCTACAATTGCTCGGTTCTGCCGAATGCCGAGATGGGGGATGCGGCCTACCAGCAAAGACACGGAATCGAATACGTGCCGGTGCCGATCGTGCACGAGCACGAGGGACTCGACCGGCGCGATCGCGACGAGGCAACCGAATATCTCAATACCATCGTGGCAACGCGCACCATGGACCGCGCTGACTGGGTGCGGACCCGCGTATTCGCCTGGGCGGTCGACTGCCTGCATTTCAACCGGGTGCTGCAAGTGGCCGCGATCGCGATGCGGCGCCTTTGCGGATTGCGCTACCGGGCACTTTACCAGGCGATCCTCGACGCCGACGCCGAGCGCTACCCGGTCTGTGCCGGGCTGGCGGCGATCTTCACCGCGCAAGCCTTGCGCATCCAGCGTGGAGAGCCCGAATACATCCCCAGCTCCGAGTGGCTGAATGTCTGGTGGCCGGCCGATCAATACGCCCTGATTCACCTGGTGCGCGGCCGCAAGATCGATGCGTTCTACCGCGAGGTGGCCGATCTGCTGGCGGAGTGGCTCAAACGGCGCGGAAAGCACGATCAGGTCGGGCTCGCCCGCGAGGCGGTCGCGTTGAGCCGCGCGCTTCTGCGCCAGCCCAAGGAATTCGAGGATCTCGATCTCGCGCTGTCGTGCGACCTCCACGGCTTCGTGACCGACGTGATTGCGGGGCGACCGGCAGAGCTCGACCGCACGCCGACCCGCTATCGCATCGACCGCAGCAGCACCGTGTGGGTAACGCGCGACGCCTGGTGCGAGGACGTGCTCGTGCAGTACTACCGGCGCGCCGATTTCAGCTATCCGATCCGGCGCCTGGAGCCGGCGATCGGCGCAAGCGCGCCTCCTGCGCGAGCGGCCGCCGAGCAGCGCGCGCTGGTGCTGTGAATGCAGCGGCCGCGGTTCCGCTATCACCAGCGCATCCAGCATTTTCCACCGTCCGATCTGGTCGTGGTCGGAGAGATCGGCCACAGTTTCGTGACCGGCGAGCCGCTGGCGACCCTCGCGCCCCTGCTCGACGGCCGGCACACGATGTCAGAGCTTGCGCAGCTGACCGCGGATGCCCTGTCTCCTCCGGAGCTTTGGTACGCGGTGATGCAGGGCGAGGCGCGCGGCTATCTGTGCGACGCCGCGCTCGATACGCCAGAGACTCCGGACCGGCTCGCGTTCTGGGACACGCTCGGTGTTGCGCCCGCGACCGCGGCCGAGCGCCTGACAACCGCAAGGGTCAATCTTTCGGCGGTCGGCGCGGCGGCTCCGGACGGTCTGCGCGCGGCACTGCAGCTCGCCGGGGTCGCGCCCGGCGGTGACGATGGCGATTTGAACGTGGTCGTCACTGACGACTACCTTCGTCCCGAGCTGCGCCAAATCAACGACGACATGCTGCTGCGCGGCCGATCATGGATGCTGGTGCGGCCGCTCGGCGCGGTGATCTGGATCGGACCGATCTTCCGTCCGCATCAGACGGCATGCTGGGAATGCCTTGCGGATCGGCTCAACCGCAACCGCGAATTGGAGCGCTTCATCGAGGCCAAGACCGGAAAGCCGGCCTATGAGCTGGTGCCGCCGCACCGGACGGCTGGCGGGGAAGATTTTGCCTGCAGCCTCGCGGCGCTCGAGATCGTGCGCTTTATCACGGCAGCGACGCCCGCCGAGGCCGAGCTGCTGACTTTCGATTTCGCGCATGCGCGGCTGCGAAGCCATGCGCTGGTGCGTCGCCCGCAATGCCCCGCCTGCGGCAAGCCGGGCCCGGTCCCCGAGCATCCACCCCGTCTGGTGTCTGCACCGCTCGCAGCCCCCGCCGAGACGCAGCGCAATTCCCTCGCGAAGCTTCGGCGCCTGGTCGATCCGGTCACCGGAATCGTGGCCTCGCTGCGCAAGACCGAGGATCCGGTACGCGGCCTGGTGCACAATTTCGTCGCAACCCACGAATTCCCGATGGTGCGGGAAAACATCGCCGTGCTGGAGGAGAACGCGTACGGCCGCAGCGGCGGAGCCGGGTTGGGCGAAGAGAGTGCCGAGCTCGCTGCGCTCGGCGAAGCGGTCGAGCGCATTTCCGGCATATGGCGCGGCGAAGAGGAAAGCGTGACGCGGGCGAGCTGCGCCGAACTGGGCGGCGCCGCAATCGATCTTGCCGCCTGCCTCCTGTACAGCGAGGCGCAGTACGCGGCAGCGGGCGAATGGAACGCGCGCCAGCGCGCCGCCCGCGAGCTCGTTCCCCGCCGCCTCGATTCCGCCGAGCCGATCGATTGGACCCCGGTGTGGTCGCTCGCATCGCGCGAGCGGCGCTACCTTCCGAGCGCCTACTGTTATTACGGTCATCCCGAGGCCGCGCTGGCTTTCTGTTTTGCCGACAGCAACGGCTGCGCGGCCGGGCCGACGTTGGAAGCCGCGGTGCGTTCCGGCCTCATGGAGCTGATCGAGCGCGATGCGGTGGCGATCTGGTGGTATAACCGGCTGAGCCGGCCGGAAATCGACACTGCGTCGTTCGATCTTCCCTTCGCTGATCAGTTGCGCTCGTACTACCGGACGGTCGGACGCGATCTCGTGGTGCTCGATCTCACGCATGATATCGGGGTGCCGGTGTTTGCCGGCATTTCGGCCCGCCTCGATGGCGGCGCGGAGGAGATCATGCTCGGCTTTGGCGCCGATCTCGACCCCAAGGTGGCGCTCGCCCGCGCGCTGCGCGAACTCGCCCAGTTCCATCCGATCGTCGCCCAGCGCAACGCGCGCGGCGAGACGATCTACACCACGGGCAACGAGGATGCGATCGACTGGCTGCGCACCGGCAGGCGCGCGCAGAACCCGCACCTCGCGCCGAGCCAGGCGCCCAAGCGGACTGCTGCGCAATTCGTCACGCGCCCGGGCGCCGACCCGCTGGCCGATGTGGGCGCCTGCGTCCACGCTTTGGCGAAGGTCGGGATCGAGCCGTTCGTATGCGTGCAGACCCGACCGGATATCGACATTCCCGTCGCGCGGGTGGTGGCGCCCGGCTTGCGCCATTTCTGGCGCCGGCTTGCGCCCGGCAGGTTGTTCGGCGTGCCGGCCGCAATGGGATGGGCGGATCGGCCACTGCACGAACACGAACTCAATCCCGTCGCGATCTTCTTTTGAGGTTCGCCCGATGACCGCTTCCGGTTCCCCGCTTCTGATCGCACTCAATCGGGATGCGAGGATCGCGACCGGCCCGGCGGGTGAAACCACCGTGGAGCTGCGCCGGCTGGAAATCGCCTGCTCCGGATCTGCGGCGGCTCCCGTGCTCGAGCGCCTCGCCAACGGCGGGTTGCCCGCCGCCGACCTGTTCCGCTTCTATTGCGAGGACCATGGCGGCGATCTGCTGGATTGCCTGGCGCTGCAGCATCGCCTCGGCGAAGCCGGCTGCCTCGACTATTGCCTGCGCATTGGCGGCGAAGAGTTTGCCCGGCTGACCTGGCTCACCGGCGGTGAGATATTCGATCAACGCCGCCTCGACCCAAGCGCGGCCTATCGTCTCTCGCGCTTCGCTTATCTGCGTCGTTTGGGCGAGCGTTTCATCCTTGAGACGCCGCTTGGGCGGGCGCGGGTGGAGCTTAGCCCCGCCGCGGCGGCAGCGCTGTTCCGGCTGGCGCAAGGAATGTCAGCCGCGGACCTGGCGGCGCAAATGCTGCTGCCTGATGCCGCAACGGCGCAGGTTTTTCTCGCGCTGCTCGCCAACGCGCGCGCCCTGGTGGCAGCGTCCGGCGAGCAGGCGGAGGTGGAGGAGAAAGCACCCGTCGGCTGGTGGGAATTCCATGATCTGTTGTTTCACAGCCGCAGCCGCCTCGGACGGCACTCGAACCCTTATGGCGGGACCTTTCACCGCCGCTCGAGCGATGCGCCGCCATCCTTGCTCGGCGCCCCGACGTCGCATCCGCGCATTGCGCTCGAACGGCCCGACCTCGACCGCCTCAAGCGCACCGATCCCCCTTTCTGCGCAGTGGCGGAGGCGCGCCGCTCGATCCGCGATTATGGGCCGCAAGCCGTCACGGCCGCACAGCTCGGCGAATTCCTGTTCCGGGCTGCCCGTATTCAGACGCTCATTCCCACCGGACCGGACGATCTCGACTACAGTTTCCGCCCGCATCCGGGGGGAGGCGCAATCCACGAGCTCGTGCTCTATCCGGTGGTCGGCCAGGCCGAGGGACTGGCGCGGGGGCTTTATCGCTACGATCCGCTCGATCACTGCCTGGAAGCGCTGCCTTGTCCGGCGGAGAACATCGATCGCCTGCTCGAGCTTGCCTGGATCACGGCGGACCGCAAGTCGCGGCCGCAAATCTATTTCGTGCTGACGGCGCGCATCGGCAGGCTGCAGTGGAAGTATCAGTCGATCGCTTATGCGATCGTGCTCAAGAACGTCGGAGCGCTGTATCAGACGATGTACCTCACCGCGACCGCCATGGGGCTCGCACCCTGCGCGCTCGGCGGGGGCGATTCGGAATTCTTCGCCCAGGCCGCGGGCCTCGACGGCTACGGCGAAGCCGCCGTGGGAGAATTCATGCTCGGAACGCGGGAGCGGGCTCTCCATGCCTGATGCACACCTCCGGCAAGTCGCGATGCGGTATTACGATGCGCTCAACGCCGCCGACGATGACGCGCTGGCGCGCCTTGTCACGCTGGCATGCCAGCACCATGTCGGCGGCTGCAGCCTCGATCATGCGGCATTCCGGCAGTCGCTCGTCGCCTATCGCGCCGGATTTGCATCGCTGTGCACGCGCGTCGAACATCTGCTGACCGAGAACGATTGCGTCGCCACCCGCACCGTCACGAGCGGAGTGCACACCGCCCCGTTCCTCGGACATCCCGCGACCCGGCGCGCGTTCAGCGCGGGCGGCAGCGATTTCCTCCGCATCGAACACGGCCGGATCGCCGAGGTCTGGAGCGTGTTCGACACGTTTGGCATGCTGCGGCAGCTCGGCATTACCGGCGAGACGGCCTCATGAGCAAGGCTCCCGCCGCGCGCGCAAGCCCGCCGCGCTCCGTCATTCCGGGGCCGCCCGAGCCGCTCTCGCTGCTCGACATCCGCAGCGATCCGCTCCAGTTCATCCGCGATCTCACCGCGCGCCATGGCGACATCGTCGCGTATCGGGCCCCCGGATGGTCGGCGGTCCTCGTCAACCGTCCGGAGTTCGTCCGCCACGTGCTGCTGGAGAACTTCCGCAACTACGGCAAGGAGGGAACGCCCGACCTGATGATGCTCAAGCCGATGCTGGGCGACGGGCTGCTCACCAGCAGCGGCGCGACGTGGAAGCGGCAGCGGCAGACATTGCAGCCCGTCTTCCACCCCGCCGCCATCCGCCAGTACGTCGCGGTGATGATCGAAGCGACGGAGAGCATGCTGGACCGCTGGGAGGCGAGAGGCGCCGCGGCCTCCTTCGACCTCGTGCCGGCAATGTCGGACCTCACGCTGCGCATCGTCGCCCGTGCGTTGTTCGGCTACGACGTGGCGCCGCAGTCCGATCGCTTCGGGACCGCCGTCGAGGATCTCAACGAGACCATGGGCCATCTCGATCCAACGGACGCGGCGACCGCACGGCGTTTCGCGAAAGCGCTGGCGGTGGTGCGCGAGACAGTCACCCGCGTGATCCAGGATGAGTCGCGCGACGCCACAGCCGATGACGCCTTGGCCGTCATGTTGCGGGACACCGGGATTGCATCCGTCGGTGAAGCAGTCGCCCGCGCCGAAGTCGTCGATCAGGTTCTGACGCTGCTGCTCGCGGGCCATGAGACCACCGCCAAGGCGCTTGCCTGGACGCTTTATCTCCTCGCCACGCATCAAGACGCCGAACGAACGGTATTGCAGGAGATCGCGGACACCCTCGGGGATCGGACGCCGACGGCCGAAACGACCGAACGCATGCCCTATGCCTGGGCCGTGATTCAGGAGTCCGCGCGCCTCTATCCACCCATCTGGCTGATGTCGCGCCGCGCGCTCGACGACGATGAGATCGGAGGCTACCGCATTGCGGCTGGAACGCTGGTCGTCTTCAGCCCGTTCCTGCTGCATCGCCGCGCCGACTTGTGGCCCCAACCCGAGACCTTCCGCCCGGAACGGTTCCTGGGCGAAGCGGACCATGGCGCCGTTTCGGAATTCAGCTACCTGCCATTCAGCGGCGGCCCCCGCCACTGCGTCGGAAAGCATTTTGCCGCGCTCGAGATGCGCATCGTGCTTCCGTTGATCCTGCGGCGGTTCTCGGTACGGCTGCGCGCCGGACACCCGGTCGAGCCGCAGGCGCTGGTGACCCTGCGTCCGCGCTACGGACTGCCGGTGACGGCCGTCAAAAGAACTCGGAACGCCGGCGCCAATGTCGAGCTATGATCCGCATGGGGGCGCAAGGGGGCTCGCCGGCGAAATCGATCGGCTGGAGGCGCAAGCCGCACTGAGCTGGCCTCTCGAATTCGAGCATATGGCGGCTCTCGGGCTGCGCGACGGCATGGCCGTCCTTGAACTCGGCTGTGGGCCGGGCTGCATCACCGCCAGATTGCGCCGGGCGCTGCCGAACAGCCCCATCACGGCGGTCGATCACGATGCGTCGTTGCTTGCCCATGCGGCGCGGCGCCTTGGAAACGGCGTCGAATTCGTCCACGCGTCGGCGTACCGCACCGGCTTTGCCGACGGCCGCTTCGACTGGGTCCTTTCGCGCTATCTCTATCAGCACCTGGACGACGCCGACGCGGCCGTCCGCGAAGCGTATCGCGTGCTCCGCGCGGGCGGGCGGCATGTCGTTATCGACATCGACGACGGACTGTGGGGCATCATTGATCCGGTGCCTCCGGGCTTTCGCGGCGTCACCGCGATGCAGGCTGATCCGCTGCCTTGCGGTGGAAGCGACCGGCATATCGGGCGCAAGCTATGGCGGCTTCTCGCCGAAGCCGGCTATGCGGATGTGAAGCTGCAGCTGTTTGCCTATCACAGCGATGCGCTCGGGCGCGAAGCCTTCCTGCCGCAGCTGCACCCCGAACGTGCGCTTGCGGCGCGCGGCTCCGCACCGCTCAAAGTCGGGGACATCGGGCTACTGCACGCAAACTATCAGGCGTTCAAGTCGGCCGAATCGGCGTTCGTGATGTTCGTCGGCTTCCTCGCGAGCGGGTGTCGCAATGGAGGCTGATATCGGCGGCATCGCGTTGCGCGCGGGCCTGTTTGCGCTCAGTACGCAGCAAGGCGCGCTGGTCGTCGGCGAAAGCGATCGGCATATCTTCACCGGACAGGCCTTTTCCAAAGTGATGGCGTTGCTCGACGGGACGCGCAGCGAAACCGAGCTCCTGCAGGCAACCAGAGACCGCCTCTCGCCGGGAGAATTCTTCTACGTGCTTGGCAAGCTTCGCGCTGCCGGCGTCCTCGCAAGCGAGCGGCGGGCGGACATCGAGGCGAATTCGGCGTCATCGGTGCATGTCGAAAGCTGCGGCGGCGCGGATGCCGAGCCGCTGCGGCTTGCCTTGCGGGGGGTCGGCATCACCGCAATGGATGCTGCCGCTGCTGCCTTCCGGGTGGTGGTGTGCCGGCACTACCGCGAGGCGGAGCTGGCGCAAGTCAATCGGCGCGCGCTTGCAGACGGGCAGCCATGGCTGCCGGTGAAGCTGACTGGGCGCTGCATCTGGATCGGCCCGCTGCTGCAACCACACCATTCGGCCTGTTGGGAATGCCTCGCGCAACGCCTGCGCCTCAACTTCCAGGCCGAAGACTTCGTGGCACGCAAGAGCGGCATCTCGCCGGCGGAGCGTCCCTGGCCGACGACGCCGCTGACGCTGTCGATGGCCAGCAGTCTCGCGGCGCACGAAATCGCCGCAATGATCGCACGGCCGGAGCGGCTCGCAGACCGCCTTCTGACGTTCGACTGGCGCGATCGCTCCACCCGATGGCATCAGGTCACGCGGCGACCGCAATGCCCGATTTGCGGCACCCCGCAAGAGCACCGCGAGCCGCGGCCCGCGCGCCTCGGGCGATCCGCGAAAGCGCCCGGCCAGCAGCGCGTTCTCTGGCCGGACGAGGTCGCGCACCGCTTCGCTGGACTGGTCAGTCCGATCTCGGGCGTCGTCAGCTGGCTTGTCCCGGCAGACCATGATGTGCACGGCCTGTCCTACAACGTGAGCTCGGGCCACAACTTCTCGATGGGCCTCGACACGGTCGAATGGCTTCGCCGCAGCCTGGCAACGCGCACCGGAGGCAAGGGTGGATCGCGGGCAGAGGCGCAGGCGAGCGCCATCGGCGAAGCGGTCGAGCGGTATTCCAGCGTTTTCCGCGGCGAGGAGGCGACACACCGCGCCAGCTATGCACAACTCGGCCCGGCCGCTGTTCACCCGGCGCAGGTTTTGCATTTCAGCGAAACACAATATCGCAACCGCACGACCTGGAACGCGGCGCAACAGGGCAGTCAGTTCCATGTTGTGCCCAATCCGTTCCGGGAAGACGTCGAGATCGACTGGAGCCCGGTCTGGTCGCTCACCGACAATCGTTTCCGGTTTTTTCCGACCAGCTTTTGCTACTTCGGGCATGCTGACAGCGCCCGGCATTTCTTCTTTGCGGGAGATACCAACGGCTGCGCAGCCGGCAGCACGCCGGCCGAGGCGTTCACCTACGCTTTCTATGAGCTGGTGGAGCGCGATGGCGTGGCGTTGTGGTGGTACAATCGCGCACGGCGGCCGGGCGTCGATGTCGACAGCTTCAGCCTGCCGCAGTGGAAGCAATTGCGCAGCCATTATGCTTCGCTCGGACGCGAAATATGGGTGCTGGATCTCACCACCGACCTCGGCATCCCGACTTTCGCGGCGCTGTCCGCGCGCGTCGACCGACACACCGAAGACCTTATTTTCGGCTTCTCGGCGCACCTGTCGGCGCGCGAAGCGCTCAGCGGCGCGCTGCGCGAGCTCAACCAGTTCTTACCCGCGGTTTCGCGCCGGGATGCCGCCGGGCACACGCTCTATGCCTGGCCGGAAGAAGAGGCCATCGCGTGGTGGCGGACTGCCACCCGCGCCAGCGAGCCCTATCTCCTGCCCGCCCCGGCAATCCCTCCCCGACGCGCATGCGATTTCGTCTCGACCGCAACGGACGACATCGGCCTGGATGCGGAGGAGTGCCTCGTGCGCGCGCGCAGTTGCGGGCTCCCGGTTTACGCACTGGACATGACGCGACCAGACATCGGCATGAACGTCTGCCGCGTGATCGTGCCCGGGCTGCGTCATTTCTGGCGACGCCTCGGGCCCGGCCGTCTCTACGAGACGCCAGTCGCGCTCGGGTGGATTGATCGGCCTTGCCGCGAAGACGAACTCAACCCGCACTCGATCTTCGTTTAGGCGAAGCGGCGGCCCAATGCCGGGTCAGCGCCTGGGCGGCGAGTTCGGGTTGCTCCAGGATACAAAGATGGCCGGCGGCGGCGAGCTCGACCGCTGCGCACTCCGTGATGTGGGTGCCGAGCAGCGATGCAGTCTGCCGGAACGCTGGAAACTCGTACTCGCCGACGAGCACGAGCGTCCGACAGCGAAGCGCACGTAGCTCCGCCAGCGTCTGGGTTTCGATCGCGAGCCGCGCCACCCCCGGCCCCCGGAATTCGTCCCAGGTGTAGCGTTCGATCACCTTGCAGAGCGCCTCCCACAGGGCCGGACGCGCCGCCGCGTGGCGGAACAGATCGGGCGGTGACCTCATCCAGAGGCTGCGCATCGCGGCGGCAGGCGCGCCGCGTTGATGAAGCTGCGCCATTTCGCGATAGCGAACACCGACGCCGGCGTCCGCCGGCCCGCCGGCAAGCGCGGGTGCGGCGAGGCACAAGGATGCAAAATCCGCCGGGCGGCTCAACGCGATCTGCAACGCAATGATGCTGCCGAGCGACAAGCCGACAACATGGCAAATGCCTTCGCGCAGCGCCGCCGCGGCAAGCCGCTCACCGAGCCCTCGCAAGGTCTGCCCGGCGGCGAGCGAACTCGAAAGCCCATGCCCCGGCAAATCGATGCCGATATGGCTGTAACCGGGAAGCGCATTCCACAGCTCGGTCCACAGGCTTGAATCGATCGTATAGCCGTGCACCCAAAGGATTTTCTCGCCCGCTTGGATGCGCGCACGGGCTTTGATGCCTTCGCAGAAGTCGGCGATGTGCTCGGCCATCGTCTCGCGCTCAATAGAAGTCGGCGCAGAACGCCCGGAACCGGGTAATGGATCTGTCTTCGGGCACCAGATCGGGAACGAAGTCGGGAGCGATGCTCTCCCACACGCGGCGGTCATCCTCGATGCCGGCACGGCTGTAGCGAATGAGAGGCTGATAGCGCTGCGGGTCGGGCGTGTCGCCCCATGCGGCCTTCGGCAGGACGAACGTCAATCGTACCTCGCAGCTCCCGTCGCCGCGGTCGGTCGCGCCGGTCATCACGCCGTAGGGATGGTCACCGCCGAGCCGAACCAGGATGAGGCCGGGGCTGAACGCATCTGCCTCGAACGGCACCGGCGAGAGCGTCGTCAGCGGCGTCCCGTCGCGGCGCTGGCGGAAGGGCGCAAGGAACAACCCGCGCGCTTGCAATCCGCCGCGCGCGCGCGGTGCCACCTCGAAATCCCGCACTGTGATGCCGTGTATGCCCTCGAAGTGCCGGGCATCGAATCCGTTCTCGATGACAAGACTCATCGGCGCGCGCACCTCGAGGTGGAGCGCCTCGACGAAGGAATGCTCGCTTGTCAGCGCGGCGAGCACCGCCTCAAGGTCGAACTGCCGTTCCTCGGAGACGCGCACCAGCACCATGCAGCCGACGACCAGCGTGGGAAATTCGCGCAGCATGAATCGACCGGAGCATGCTTGCGCGCCAAGCCCGATGCGGTAGCCGTGGTAGGAACAGACGATCGCGTTGTCCTCAAGCCGGCCGCTGACGCCGAGATGTGCGCCGCGATGCGGGCAATTGGCATCGAAGCAGCGAATTGATGCTTCGGCGCGCACCAGGATGAGGCGCAGTGCGCCGATCTTCCACGAACTGATGCCCTCGGGAACCTGCGAGACGAATGCAAGCTGGAACCAGCCGTGTCTGGGCCGAAGCGGCGCGGGACTCTCCGCTGGATGCGGCGCCACGTTCGAGGGAAGCATCGATTTCTCCATCGAACGATACCTGCCGGATTGGTCAAAGGGTGTCGTCAGGCAAGCGAGCGCCATCGCGCCGGCGCGCCCCTCCCCGCCTGCGCAGTCATAGATTGCGCAGTCAGAGATTGTGACGCGATTCTTCGCGCTGTCCAGCGGGGCGGCCGCTTCGATCAACCTTGGGGCCGCGGCCCTTGTCGGCGGACCGCGCTGCTAGCTGAATAAGCTGGCGGAGAGGGAGGGATTCGAACCCCCGATACGGTTGCCCGTATGCCGCATTTCGAGTGCGGTGCATTCAACCACTCTGCCACCTCTCCATCGGGGGCGAGCGCGGGGGTGACCCCGCAACGCGCGAGTATGTAGCGAAGGCTGGAGATTGAAACAAGGTTTGAGCGGAACGTGCAATCCGATGGGCCGAGCCTGCGCTCGTGTCGTAAACTGCGGCCAGCGACAACGGGCGTCCGACACGATCTCGCTGTCACACTTTGCTGGAGTCCTTGGCCGCCTCCTTGCCGTTGCGCCGGTTGGTGAACCGCGCATTGCCGAGCCCGGTTCCGATCGTCAACGCACCCCAGCGCTTGACGTCCTGCATGAACGGCACTTCGCTCAAGCCCTGCACCACCGCATCGTTGTGCATCAGGATCGTAATGTCCTGATTGTCGATTGACGGAATCGCTTGAGCAAGGCGCTCCGGCAGGTTGAAACGGCTGCTTTCCCAGTTGCCCGGCAGGTTCTGCGCGCCCTTGGCGATGCTGCCGTCCTCCTCGATCTTGCCGGGACAGCCGATGCCGATGAATGGCGCGAGATTGTAGCTTTCTTTCTTGGCGCGCTTGATCAGGTTCCTGAGCATGCCGACCAGTTCATCGACTGCCTTTTCACGGTTGAGCTTCTCTTCATCCGCGTGGCGCCACTTCTCGGACTTCCACACCGAAGCTTTGGTGAGGTCGCTTGCTCTCGCGACGTTCGGCAACACGACGCCTGCGCGGATATTCGTGCCGCCAATGTCGATCGCCAGAATGCTGTCGTGACCCTTGAAAATCCAGGCCGGTGCGAGGTGGAGGGAGCCGATGAGCGCGGCCTCATCCGGGTCATTGTGGATCGGCACCAGATCCACTTTGATGCCGTCCGCCTTCAGGATGAGATCGGCGCGGGCGATTGCCTGTTCGCCGATGTGGCTTTCGCGGAAGCCGCCTCCCATGGCGATGCGCTCGGTGCCTTCCCACGCCTTTGCCTTCAGGAAGCGGCGCACCACAAGAGCCAGTTCCTGGGCGTACTCCTCGATCGCGCTCTGGACCACGGCAATTGCCTCGAGGTCTTTTCCCTCCTTGAGCATCTGGTCGAGCTTGGAGCGGCTGAGATCATCCGAGGGCGTTTCGCCAAAAGGATCGCTCCCGAGCTTGCGCAATGGCTTGCGCCAATTCTCAAGGATATCATGAAATGCCTTGCGGCTGGCGCGATCGCCAAGGAAGCCCTCGTCATCCTTGAGCTCGAGATTGTAGCTGTCGACGTCGACCGCCGGCAGCCTCTCCGCCCCGTGCTTGCCGAGCGCAGCCGTCACCACGGTGTCAGACATGGAACCTCCTGTGCCGCGCGACAACGTGGTTTCCGGGGGCCCGGTTCCTTGACAGACCTGTTCCCGCCCGCCATAAGCATCCCGCGCGACGGGCTTGCCCCGTCCGCTTACGTTTTTGCCGCCTAAAGGCGGGTGAAAACATCAAACAATCCGACTGAACAAGAAGCCGGGCCAAGTGACCCTCGAAGGTCGCCCTGAGCCGCGGAATCCGAACACGAGGGAAAAATGTTCGCAGTCATCAAAACCGGCGGCAAGCAGTACCGCGTTGCCGCCGAGGACAAGTTGAAGGTCGAGAAGGTCCCCGGCGAACCCGGCGAGATCATCCAGTTCGGCGACGTGCTGGTGGTCGGCGGCGACAGTGTGACGCTCGGCACTCCGACCATCGCAGGCGCCTCGGTCGCGGCCGAAGTTCTCGATCAGGGCCGCGGGCCGAAGGTCATCGCGTTCAAGAAGCGCCGGCGCAAGAATTCGCGCCGCAAGCGCGGGCACCGGCAGGAATTCACCCTGATCCGGGTCACCGAGATCCTCACTGACGGCGCGAAGCCGACCGTCACGGCAAGGCGGAAGCCCGAGGCCAAGCCGGCCGAGGCGCCGGCGGAGGCTGGCGAGGCCGCCGCGACCGAGAAGCCGCAGGCCAAAACCAGGGCCAAAGCGCCCTCCGCCAAAAAGCCTGCGGCGAAAAAGCCCGCCGCCGCCAAGCCTGCAGGCAAACGTCAAAAGAAGTGATGAGTCAGGCGCTATTCAGTTGATGCATTCATCACGAATGCGCGGTATATATAAAGAGAGAGTTCGGAGCACTCCATGGCCCACAAGAAAGCCGGCGGATCATCGCGCAACGGGCGCGACTCGGGCGGTCAGCGCCTCGGCGTCAAGCTGTTTGGCGGCGAAGCCTGTATCGCCGGCAACATTATCGTGCGCCAGCGCGGCACCAAGTGGCACCCCGGCCACAATGTCGGTGTCGGCAAGGACCACACCCTGTTCGCCAAGATTGATGGTCGCGTGACGTTCAATACCAAAGCCAAAGGCCGCACCTACGTATCCGTCCTTCCGATGGCGGAGGCTGCGGCCGAATAGACGGTGGATTTGCAAGATCCGCCGGCACCCTTAGCCCCGGCGGATCCTTGGATGACCTAATTGGGTTCCAAGACCGAGGGGGAGACGGGATGCCGGCTCCCCCTCGGTGCTTGAAAGGAGCCCGGTCATGACCTGCCTCGAAACTCTCCCACCGACGGCACTCGCCGAAAGATTACTTACCGTCCTCGAGACGCAGCGGCTGGTTTTGCGTGCGCCGCAGCTCGGGGACGCGAAAGCGGTTGCGGCGCTCGCGAATGACAAACGCATTGCCGAGAACACCGCGCGCATCCCGCACCCGTATCGGGTAGCGGACGCGGAAAGCTGGATCGTCGCTGCGGGTGCGGCGCTCGAAGGCGAGACCTACCTGATCACGCTCTCGAACGGCACCGTGATCGGTGGCTGCGGATTCGACATGCGCGACGGACCCGTGCCGGAGATCGGCTACTGGCTCGGGTTTCGCTACTGGGGCAAAGGTTACGTCACCGAAGCCGTGCGCGCGCTGATCGATCACGCGTTCACCGATCTGGAACACCAGGCGCTGCAGTCCTGCGTGCGTGTGACCAATCCGGGCTCGCGCCGCGTGCTGGAGAAGTGCGGCTTCCAGTGGACCGGCGTCGGCCTCTGCCGCATCCGCGCGCTCGGCTCCTCGGTGCCGGTCGATCGCTTCCGGCTCGAACGCGGCATCTGGACCGCGCTCAAAAGCTGGGGTCCGGTGAAGCGGGTGGCGTAACGCACGATCTGAAAAGCGGCCCCGGTTTGGGACAGGATCATGCGCGCAAGAAGCTACGGCGGCGGCGCGATCGCCGGATCGCGCCGCGCCCTCGCCTGCTCGCGCCAGAAGATATAGAGCCCCGCGACCACGATGATCGCCGCGCCCGCGACGGTGTAGCCGTCGGGGAGTTCGGCGAACATCAGCCAGCCGAACACCACGGACCAGACGATCAATGTGTACTGGTAGGGCACCACCACGCTCGCTGATGCGAGCTTGAGCGAGCGGATGACGCAGAACTGCGCCATGATGTTGGAGAGGCCGACACCAGCCAGGCAAAGCAAGTCGTAGGCACTCGGCGCGACCCAGCCGAACGGCACGGTCGCAACCCCGAACGCGACCGCGCCGATGAAGTAGGTCGTCATCAGCATGATATCGTTGGTTTGCCGCAGCATGCGCGTCGTGATCATCACCAGCGCGTAGGTCACGCTGCCCGCGAGCGCGATCAGCGCCGGCAGCGTGAAGCTCGACGACGAGGGCCTCAGCGCGATCACCACGCCGGTGAAGCCGACCAGCACGGCGGTCCAGCGCCGCCAGCCGACCCGCTCGCGCAGCAGCAGCACGGAGAGCGCCGTCACGTAGATCGGGCCGGCGAGATAGAACGTCGTGGTGTCGGCGAGCGGCAGGTATGAGACCGCCCAGAAGAACATCGCAACCTCAAGCGCCGACAAGACGACGCGCAGCACCTGCAGCCCGGGCCGCGGCGCATCGGCGAATGCCGCGCGTCCCGCGCGCCAGACGAATGGCGCGAGGAAGAGCAAGGTGAAAGAGCTGCGGATCAGCATGAACTCGCCGACCGGATACTTCGCCACCAGCCACTTGCCCACGGCGCTGTTGAGCGCGAACAGGAACACCGCCATCAGCATGAAGCCGATGCCGGCAAGCGCGGCCGAACGGCCCGTTGCGGGGGAGGAAGTCGACGGCAGGGAAGTCATGGCGGTCCCGATGGGGACGCGAAAACTAGAGTTGGCAGCCATGCGCCGCAACCCTGACGATTGCCGCGCGGACGCATAGGCCCTATCTCAGCGTCATGAAATTTCTTGATGAGGCCAAGGTCTATATCCGCTCCGGCGACGGCGGGAACGGCTGCGTGTCGTTCCGGCGCGAGAAGTTCATCGAGTTCGGCGGGCCGAACGGCGGCGACGGCGGGCGCGGCGGCGACGTGATCGTCACCGCGGTGAACGGCCTCAACACGCTGATCGACTACCGCTACCAGCAGCACTTCACCGCCCAGAACGGGCGCGGCGGCATGGGCAAGGATCGCCACGGCGCGAACGGCAAGAACATCAACATGAGGGTCCCGGCCGGCACGCAGATCTACGAGGAGGACGGCGAGACGCTGTTGGCGGACCTCACCGAAGTCGGCCAGACCGTCGTGATCGCGCGCGGCGGCAATGGCGGCTTTGGCAACGCGCATTTCAAATCGTCGACCAATCAGGCGCCGCGCCACGCCAACCCCGGCCTGCCGGGCGAGGAGCGCACGATCCGGCTGCGGCTGAAGCTGATCGCGGACGCCGGCATCGTCGGCCTGCCGAACGCCGGAAAGTCGACGTTCCTGGCCGCGGTCAGCGCCGCCAAGCCGAAGATCGCCGACTATCCGTTCACCACCTTGCATCCGCAGCTCGGCGTGGTGCGCATCGATAACCGCGAATTCGTGCTCGCCGACTTGCCCGGCCTGATCGAGGATGCGCACGAGGGCGTCGGCCTGGGGGATCGCTTTCTCGGGCATGTCGAACGGTGCCGCGTGTTGCTGCACCTCGTCGACGGCACCGGCGAGGATGCCGGCAAGGACTACAACACGGTGCGCCACGAATTGGAGGCATACGGCCACGGCCTCGCTGCCAAGCCGGAGATCGTCGCGCTCAGCAAGGCGGATGCGCTCTCGCCCGAGCAGCTCAAGGAGCAGGTCACACGGCTCAAGCGTGCCGCGAAGAAAACGCCGCTCGTGCTCTCGGCCATCGCGCAGGAGGGCGTGACCGACGTGTTGCGCGGGCTCGTCAAGGTGATCGACGGCGAGCGGGCGAGCTTTTCTGAAGAAAAAACAGAGGCTTGGTCTCCGTAAGGCAGTTGCCGCGCTATCGCTCCGATGTTATGCTAGCAGGAACGTATCGGGAGCTAGCACATGGCGCGCCAACTCAATATTCGCAGCGATGAGGCCTACCAAATCGCAAACGACATCGCGCAGCGAACCGGGCGCACGCGCGCCGACGTCGTGCTTGCCGCCCTGTTGAGCTATCGCGAAACGAAGACCGGCAAGAAGCTGACCAAGACGCAGCGCGCGTTCGTGGACGAGCTGTTGGCCTTGGCACACCGCAGTGCGGCCGTCGCAAGACCCGGCACGACGTCTGACCATTCCCATCTGTACGATGAACGTGGCCTGCCCAAGTGATCGCGCTCGATACGTCGGCAATCGCCGCTATCGCGCTTGAAGAACGGGAGGCGCGCGTCTTCGCGGAGCTTATCGGCTCCGAGGCTTGCATCATTGGTTGGCCGACAATTCTGGAATGTCATATGGTCCTCAAATCAATTCCCTTCCGACGTGGCCTGGATGTGCTCGACATGGTGTTGGGTGCGCCGCGACTCCGTATTGTCGCCTTCGACCGGCAATTGTTCGAGAGTGCCCGCACCGCGTTCGACCGGTTCGGGCGCGGCTATCACAAGGCCAAACTCAACTTCGGCGACTGCATGTCGTATGCGGTCGCAAAGCTTCATGAGGCGCCGTTGCTCTTTAAGGGCGATGACTTCCCGCTGACTGACATCCGCGCCGCGCTATGAAAACACCCCGTCTCGCCGACTTCCGCCGCATCGTCGTCAAGGTGGGTTCGTCCCTGCTGGTCGACGCCGCGGCCGGCCGGGTCAACGAGACGTGGCTCGCCTCGCTCGCCGACGACATCGCGCGGCTGCACGGCGAGAAGCGCGACATTCTGGTGGTGTCGTCCGGCGCGATCGCGCTCGGCCGCGCGGTGCTGAAGCTGCCGCGCGGGCCGCTCAAGCTGGAGGACTCACAAGCCGCGGCCGCGGTCGGGCAGATCGCGCTCGCGCGCACCTGGGCGGAGGCGCTCGGCCGCCACAACATTTCTGCAGGGCAAATCCTCGTCACGCTCGGCGACACCGAAGAACGCCGTCGCTATCTCAATGCACGCAGCACAATCGCCAAGCTGCTCGAATGGCGCAGCGTGCCGGTGATCAACGAGAACGACACGGTCGCCACCAACGAGATCCGCTACGGCGACAACGACCGGCTCGCCGCACGCGTCGCCACGATGGCGAGCGCCGACCTGCTGGTGCTGCTCTCCGATGTGGACGGCCTCTATGACGCGCCACCGCAGGACGGCGCGAGCGCCCGGCTCATCCCGCTGGTCGTGCGCATCACGCCCGAGATCGAGGCGATGGCAGGCGCATCCGGCTCGGAGCTGTCGCGCGGCGGCATGACGACCAAGATCGAGGCCGGCAAGATCGCCACCACCGGCGGCATCCACATGGTGATCGCGTCGGGGCGCATCGAGCATCCGCTGCACGCGATCGCCGGCAAGGGCCGCTGCACCTGGTTCCTCACACCGGCCAATCCGGTGACGGCGCGCAAGAAATGGATCGCGGGGTCGCTCGAACCAAAGGGTACGCTGACGATCGATGCCGGCGCGGTCGCGGCGCTGCGCCGCGGCAACAGCCTGCTGCCCGTCGGCGTCGTCAGGGTCGAAGGCGGCTTCGCGCGCGGCGATGCCGTGATCGTGCGCGGGCCGGACGGTCACGAGATCGGACGTGGGCTCGTGGCCTACGACGCCGAGGATGCCGAGAAGATCCGCGGCAAATCCTCCGGCGACGTCATGCTGGTCCTCGGCATCGGAGGACGTGCCGAGATGGTGCATCGGGACGACCTCGTGCTCGGGCAGGCGTAGGGAACTTTTCCGGGGGTCGGGCGTCATCTGCGGGGGTTGTCATTGATCGGGGCCGATCCTGTGCGCGCGATCACGATCCTTCCAGGCGTTGCAAACTCCGCAAGACTTGAAGATGTCCCCGAGCCGCCGAAAGACGACGGCGCGATCCTCGTTGACACGATCGCGCTCGGCGTCTGCGGCACAGATCACGAGATCGTTGCCGGCCATTACGGCGAAGCGCCGGACGGTCAGAAGCGACTGATCCTCGGCCACGAGTCGCTCGGCCGCGTGCGCGAGGCGCCGAGCCGTTGCGGTTTTGCCGTTGGCGAACACATCGTCGGCATCGTGCGCCAGCCGGATCCCGTGCCCTGCCCGGCTTGCGCCACGGGCGAATGGGACATGTGCCGCAACGGACTTTACACCGAACACGGCATCAAGGGCCGCAACGGGTTCGGCGCGGAGCGTTTCCGCATCGCGCCGGACTTCGCCGTGAAAGTCGACCCGGCGCTCGGCATTTTGGGCGTGCTGCTGGAGCCGACCAGCGTCGTCGCCAAGGCTTGGGATCACTGCGATCGCGTGTGGCGGCTGAAAAGCGCGCCGGCGCGCACGCTGCTCGTCACGGGCGCCGGCCCGATCGGGCTGCTCGGCGCACTGCTCGGCGCGCAGCGCGGCTATGAGGTGCATGTCTACGATCACAATGCGAGCGGCCCGAAACCCGCGCTCGTGCGCGATCTCGGCGGCATCTATCATTCGGGCGAACTCGACGAGCTTGCGGCGCTCGCGCCCGATCTGGTGATGGAATGCACCGGCGTGCCGCAGGTGATCGCGGCGCTGCTCTCGCATGTCGCAGCCGACAGCGTCATCTGCCTCGCCGGGGTCGGCGCGCCGGCCAAACGCGAGTTCGATATCGGCGCATTCAATCGCATGATGGTGCTCAACAACGGCACCGTGTTCGGCACCGTCAATGCCAATCGCCGGCACTATGCGGCTGCCGCCGATGCGCTGGCACGCGCCGATCGCGACTGGCTCGCGCGCCTGATCACCCGGCGCGTGCCGCTCGACAACTTCACGGATGCGCTTACGAAACAGAAAGGCGACATCAAGGTCGTCATCGATTTCGCGCAGGCATGATCCCGAACAAGCATATCCCCGACGGGATCCGGGAGGGGAACCGGTTTTCGGACACGATCACGCCAAAAGGATCACCATGTCCAGCCGCATCGAAGATTACGCGCTGATCGGCGACTGCGAAAGCGCCGCGCTTGTTTCGCGCGACGGCTCGATCGACTGGCTGTGCTGGCCGCGCTTCGACTCCGATGCATGCTTCGCGGCTTTGCTCGGCACACCCGAGCACGGGCGCTTCCGCATCGCGCCGCAGGGTGACATCAAGCGCGTCACGCGCCGCTATCGGCCCGACACGCTGATCCTCGAAACACATTTCGAGACGGCCGACGGCGCCGCTACCTTGATCGACTTCATGCCGATCCGCGGCAGAAATCCGGATTGCGTGCGCATCGTTGTCGGCGAGCGCGGCCGCGTGGCGATGTGTGCGGAATTGATCCTCCGTTTCGGCTACGGCGCGATCGTGCCGTGGGTGCGCAAGCTCGACGACGGAACGCTGCGCGCGATCGCCGGCCCCGACATGGTGGTGCTGCGCACGCCGGTGCATCTGCGCGGCGAGAATTTCACCACTGTCGGCGAGTTCACTGTCGGCGAGGGCGATCGCGTTCCTTTCGTCATGAGCTATGGGCCGTCGCATTTACCCGTGCCGGAAGCGTTCGCGGCCGACGCGGCGCTCAATGACACCGAGAGCTACTGGCAGGAATGGGCGCGCAAGGGCCGGATTCATGGCCCCTGGAAGGACGCGGTCTCGCGCTCGCTCATCACCCTCAAGGCACTGACGTACGGTCCGACCGGCGGCATGGTGGCGGCACCGACCACGTCGCTGCCCGAACGCATCGGTGGACCGCGCAACTGGGACTATCGCTATTGCTGGGTGCGCGACGCGACTTTGACGCTGCTCGCACTGATGAACGCCGGCTATTACGAGGAAGCCCAGTGCTGGCGCGACTGGCTGATCCGGGCGGTCGCGGGGCGCCCCGAGCAGCTGGAGGTCATGTACGGCGTCGCGGGCGAGCGGCGCCTCACCGAATGGGAAGTCCCCTGGCTGCCGGGCTACGAGAACTCCGCGCCCGTACGCATCGGCAATGCGGCGCACTCGCAACTGCAGCTCGACGTGTTCGGCGAGATCATGGACTCGCTACACCAGGGCCGGCGCGGCGGGCTGCCGGCGAGCGAGGCCGGCTGGGACGTGCAACTCGCACTGCTCAAGCATCTGGCGGAGATCTGGCCGAACCCCGATCACGGCATCTGGGAGGTGCGCAGCGAGCCGGTGCACTTCACCTATTCGAAGGCGATGGCATGGGTCGCATTCGATCGCGCGCTCAAGAGCGCGGAAATGTTCGGTCTATCCGGCCCGGTCGAGCGCTGGCGCGCGCTGTGCCGCGAAATTCACGACGACGTTTGCGACAAAGGCTGGAATGAGAAGCGCAAGACCTTCACGCGCTCCTATGGATCGGACGATCTCGATGCGAGCCTGCTGCTGCTCGCACCGATCGGATTCATCAAGCCTGACGATCCGCGTTATCGCGGCACGGTCGCGGCAATCGAGCGCCACCTCGTCGTCGATGGAGTCGTCCTGCGCTACGACTCGCTCAAGTCGAAAGACGGCCTGCCCGCCGGCGAAGGCGCATTCCTGGCCTGCAGCTTCTGGCTTGCCGACGCCTATCTGCTGCTCGGGCGCCGCGACGATGCCGAGCGGCTGTTCAAGAAGCTTGTCGCTCTGTGCAACGATGTTGGATTGTTGAGCGAGGAATATGACCCGCGCGCGCGCCGCCCGCTGGGAAATTTTCCGCAGGCATTTTCGCACATCGCGCTGATCAACACGGCGTTCAACCTGACGCGGGCCGAAAAGCCCTGCGAGCAGCGCTCCGAGCTGCCCAGGGGTACGGCGGAAGGCGCAGAGGCCGTCACATCCGCGTAGCCCGCATTGCACCTTCACCCAGCGGGCTTGGCGGAACGTATATGCGGCGCGCCGGGCTGTTTTCGCGCAAGCGCTTGCCACGAATGGCAAATTCGGCCCCTCCTGTTGCAAAAGAGTGACGGCCGCGCCGCAATTGACCCGCTATTGTGCGGAACTATTTAAGGAACAACCGGCAAGCTGACGTGATTGAGTCGCCGAAGAGGTCACCCATGCGTTTTGTCCCCCTGCTCGCATTCTCGGTTGCGGCCATCACGCTCGGCACGCTCGCAACCCCGGCCGACGCGCAGCGGCGCGTCTATCGCGGCGACCAGACCGAGCGCATCACGATCATCGACGAAACCGGCCGCGCGCGCACCCGCATTACGGTCAAGCCGCGCAGCTACCTGGACGGCGGCACCGAGGTGCTGCCGGGCGATCGCAAGTTCATGGATTACGCCAACGCGCCGACCTACAGCTGGCTTGCCCCCACCAGTTCATGGGATCCGAACGGCATTCATCGTTATCCGCTGCCGATGCCGTTCGAGCTGCCGGGCTACAATCCGTACACATATTACTTTTACTGAGCGATCGGTGCGCGCCAGCGCCGCCCTTTGCCGGACAGCCGCGCGCTCTAGGCAGCCAGCTTCTCCATCTCGCCGATGATCGCATCGCCCATCGCGGCGGTGCCGATCGTCTGCATTCCCGCCGAGGCGATGTCGGCCGTACGCAAGCCTTGCGCGAGCGCGGCCGCGATCGCAGCCTCGATCAGGTCGGTTTCTCTGATCATCCCGAACGAATAGCGCAGCGCCATCGCGAACGACGCGATCATGGCGATCGGGTTCGCGATGCCCTTGCCGGCGATGTCCGGCGCCGAGCCGTGCACCGGCTCGTACAGCGCGCGGCGCTTCTTCGTCTTCGGATCGACCTCGCCGAGCGAGGCCGATGCCAGCATGCCGAGCGAACCGGTCAGCATCGCGGCGACGTCGGAGAGCATGTCGCCGAACAGGTTGTCGGTGACGATCACGTCGAACTGCTTGGGATTGCGCACGAGCTGCATGGCGCCGGCGTCGGCCAGCACATGCTCGAGCTGCACGTCCTTGAACTCGCGGGCGTGCACCTGTCCCACCACCTCGTTCCACAACACGCCGGTCTTCATCACGTTGCGCTTTTCCATCGAGGTGACCTTGTTGCGCCGCTTGCGCGCAAGCTCGAAGGCGACGCGCGCGATACGCTCGATCTCGTAGGTGTCGTAGACCTGCGTGTCGACGGCGCGCTTCTGCCCGTTGCCGAGATCGGTGATGGTCTTGGGCTCGCCGAAGTACACGCCGCCGGTCAGTTCGCGCAGGATCATGATGTCGAGCCCCTCGACCAGTTCGCGCTTGAGCGAGGAGGCGTCGGCGAGCGCCGGATAGGTCACGGCCGGACGCAGGTTGGCGTAGAGCTGCAGGTCCTTGCGCAGGCGCAACAGCCCGGCTTCGGGGCGATGCTCGTAGGGCACCTTGTCCCACTTCGGCCCGCCGACCGAACCGAAGATCACCGCGTCCGCGGCCTTTGCCTTCTCGACCACCTCGTCGGTGACGGCAACGCCATGCGCGTCGTAGGCGCAGCCACCGCAGAGGCCCTCCTCAGTTGCGAACGTGCCCATGCCATGGCTGTTCATCCAGGCGATCAGCTTCCTCACCTCGGCCATGACTTCCGGCCCGATGCCGTCGCCGGGGAGAAGCAGGAGATTGTAGGTGGGCATGGGTCCTCACTTCGTCATGCCCGGCCTTGTGCCGGGCATCCACGTCTTGTTTCTTGAGGGTGCATAAAGACGTGGATGGCCGGGGGCAAGTTTACACTCGGGCCGGCGGAGCCGGACCCGGGTGCCCGGCCATGACGAAGGGGATGGCAATGACCAAAACCACGCCCGGCAATTTTTTCGAGGACTTCCGGCTCGGCCAGGTGATTCGGCACGCGACCCCGCGCACCGTGACGCCCGGCGATGTCGCACTCTACAACGCGCTGTTCGGGGCGCGTTTTGCGCCGCAATCGTCCGACCCGTTCGCCTACGCGATCGGCTATCCGGGCTCGCCGGTCGACGACCTGCTCGTCTTCCACATCGTGTTCGGCAAGACGGTGCCGGACATCTCGCTCAATGCGGTGGCGAACCTCGGCTATGCGGACTGCCGCTTCCTGCGCGCGGTCTATCCGGGCGACACGCTCACGGCCGTCTCGGAAGTCGTCGGCTTGAGGGAGAACTCCAGCCGCAAGACCGGCGTCGTCTACGTGCGCACGTCCGGCTTCAAGCAGGACGGCACCAAGGTGCTCGACTACGTGCGCTGGGTGATGGTGCGCAAGCGCGACGAGGCCGCGGCCGCGCCGGGCGATCTCGTGCCGGAATTGCCCAAGGCGGTCGAGCCGGCAAGCTTGGGCGAAGCCTGCCCGATGGTGGTCGTGCGCCATTACGACTTCGCGCTCGCCGGCTCGCCGCACCGCTTCGGCGACTACCAGGCCGGCGAAAAGATCGACCACATGGACGGCGTGACCGTCGAGGAAGCCGAGCACCAGCTGGCGACGCGGCTTTACCAGAACACCGCGCGCGTGCACTTCAACCAGTTCGCGATGAGCAAGGACCGTTTCGGCCGCCGCCTGATCTATGGCGGGCACGTCATTTCGCTCGCGCGCGCGCTGTCGTTCAACGGGCTCGCCAATGCGTTCCATGTCACGGCGATCAACGGCGGACGCCACGTTGCGCCGCTGTTCGCCGGCTGCACGGTGTTCGCGTGGTCGGAGGTGCTGGCGAAGGCCGATCTGCCGGGACGTTCCGATGTCGGCGCGCTGCGCCTGCGCACCGTCGCGACGAAAGATCAGCCGTGCGCGGACTTTCCGCTCAAGCAGGAGGGCGGCGACCACCCGGCCGTGATCCTCGACCTGGATTACTGGGTGCTGATGCCGCGGTGATTCACGTAATCTCCCGTCGGGCCTCGCGCATGTGGTCGACGAGCTGGCGCGCGTACGGCGGCAGCGCCTTGTAGTCGCGCACGCAGATCGACAAATCGCGCAGCGCCCACGAATCGGTGAGCGGTACCGCCCTGATCTCCATCGCCTTGGCGGCCCAGCGCACCGTCGTCTCCGGCACGATGCCGACGCCGACATTGCGCTCGACCAGCCGGCACACCGCATCGAAGCTGCGCAGCTGCACGCGCAGCCGCAACGGGCGGCCGACGCGGTTCGCCTTGTCGGCGAGGAAGCGTTGCAGCGCACTCGCCCGATCGAGCCCGACGTAATCGTAGTCGAGCGTCTCGGCGAAGCTCACCTTGGCGCGGCGCGCGAGCGGATGATCGCGCGCGACGACGAGCACGAAACGGTCGGTGCGGAACGGATACGTCGTGAGCCGCCCGGGATCGACCGTGCCGGCAACGACCCCGATGTCGGCGACGCCTTCGGCGATCAGCCCGACGATTTCGTCGGAAAGCCGTTCCTCGAGATCGACGCTGACATTCGGATGCGCGGCGAGGAACGAGCTCAGCGTCTCAGGCAGAAACTCCGTGAGCGCATTGGTATTCGACAGCACCCGCACCTGGCCGGCTTGTCCGCCCGCATAGGCGCCGAGGTCCTCGCGCAAGCGCTCGGCTTGCGCGAGAATCGTGCGCGCGTGCTGCAGCAGCGTGCGCCCGGCCTGCGTCGGCGTCACGCCGCCCCGTCCGCGCACCAGGAGCGCCGCGCCGAGCGCCTCCTCCATCTGGCGAATTCGCGTGCTCGCTGCGGCGAGCGCGAGATGCGCGCGCTCGGCGCCATGCGTAATGCTGCCCGCCTCCACCACATGGCGAAACAGGCTGAGATCGGTGATGTCAAAGCGCATGCTCATTTCGCCATTCACGAAGGCTGACTACGCCAAATAGTCATTGTTGGGCCAAATCGAAAAGACCATACTTCGTGAACAGCGAAGTGTCGAGGCCGCGGTGTTTTGCGGTGATTTCCGCCCTTCTGCGTTGCGGCAGCATGACGCATCGGCTACCAACGAGTCCAAGCCGCGCGGATAAAGTCGGAGCGTGAACATGGCCGAGGCGAACCTGTCCCGCCGGGAGCGACCTCTCTCTCCGCATATCCAGATTTACAAGTGGACGCTGCCTTTCCTGATGTCGGGCTTTCACCGCGTCACCGGCTTCGTCCTCTATTTCGGGTTTGCGCTCATTGCCTGGTGGCTACTCGCCGCCGCATCGGGCCCGAGCGCCTACGCCAACGTGCAATGGTTCTACGGCACCTTCATCGGGCGCCTCGTCCTGCTCGGCTATACCTGGGCGCTCGTCCATCACACGCTCGGTGGCATTCGGCACCTGTTCTGGGACACCGGCCGCGGCCTCGGCGACGGTGAGATCGACTGGCTCGCGCGCGCCACCATCGGGGGGTCGATCGTGCTCACGCTTATCGTGTGGACCATCGGCTATCTGGTGATGCGCTGATGGCACACGAAACGAAAACCGTCCATAACCCGCCGGCGGCTGCGCGCTATTACGGCTCGGCGCACACAGGCACACAGACGTTCTGGCACCAGCGTATTACGTCGGTCGCCGGCGTGCCGCTTACCATCGCGTTCATTGCCATCGTCATCGCGCTGCTCGGCCGCAGTCACGCCACCACCGGGCAGGTGCTCGGGTCGCCGCTGGTCGCGATCGTGGTGATCCTGTTCGTCGCGAGCATCGCCTATCACATGTGGATCGGCATGCAGGAGATCATCGTCGACTACGTGCATGGGCCGGTCGCGAAGTATCTCGCGCTGTTCGGCAACATGTTCTTCTGCAGCGTCGTTGGGCTCGCCTCGATTTACGCCGTCCTCAAGCTGAGTAATGGAGTCTAGGACATGGCGGATAACGGCAAAGGCAACGGCGCGCCGGCGGTGAACGGCCGCGCCTATCCGATCGAGGACCACACCTATGACGTCGTGGTCGTCGGCGCGGGCGGCGCGGGCCTGCGCGCCGTGGTCGGCTGCGCCGAAGCGGGCCTGCGCACCGCCTGCATCACCAAGGTGTTTCCGACCCGCTCGCATACCGTTGCGGCGCAGGGCGGGATCGCGGCCGCGCTCGGCAACATGGGCGAGGACGACTGGCGCTGGCACATGTACGACACGGTGAAGGGCTCCGACTGGCTGGGCGACCAGGACACCATCGAATACATGTGCCGCAATGCGTCGGCTGCCGTGTACGAGCTGGAGCACTGGGGCCTGCCGTTCTCGCGCCGCGAGGAGGACGGCAAGATCTATCAGCGCCCGTTCGGCGGCATGACCACGCATTACGGCAAGGGTACCGCGCAACGCACCTGCGCGGCCGCCGATCGCACCGGCCACGCCATGCTGCACACGATGTACGGGCAGGCGCTGCGCCATTCGTCCGAGTTCTTCATCGAGTATTTCGCGATCGACCTGATCATGGACGACGAGGGCCGCTGCCGCGGGGTCGTTGCGCTCAACATGGATGACGGCACGATCCACCGCTTCCGCGCGCAGATCACCATTCTGGCGACCGGCGGCTATGGCCGCGCCTATTTTTCCTGCACCTCGGCGCACATCTGCACCGGCGACGGCAACGCGATGGTGTTGCGCGCGGGGCTGCCGCTCGAAGACATGGAGTTCGTGCAATTCCATCCGACCGGCATCTATCCGGCCGGCTGCCTGATCACCGAAGGCTCGCGCGGCGAAGGGGGCTATCTCACCAATGCGGAAGGCGAGCGCTTCATGGAGCGCTACGCGCCCTCCGCGAAGGACCTCGCTTCGCGCGATGTCGTGTCGCGCGCGATGACCATCGAGATCCGCGAGGGCCGCGGCGTCGGCAAGGCGAAGGATCACATCTACCTGCACCTCGATCATCTCGACCCGCAGGTGCTGCACGAGCGGCTGCCCGGCATCTCGGAGACCGCGCGCATCTTCGCCGGCGTCGATGTCACGCGCGAGCCGATCCCGGTGCTGCCGACCGTGCACTACAACATGGGCGGCATCCCGACCAACCATCACGGCGAGGTGCTGACCAAGAAGAACGGCGATCCGGATGCGATCGTGCCCGGCCTGATGGCGCTCGGCGAAGCGGCCTGCGTGTCGGTGCACGGCGCCAACCGCCTCGGCTCGAATTCGTTGATCGATCTGGTCGTGTTCGGCCGCGCCGCCGCGCTGCGTTGCGCCGAGAAGCTCGTGCCCGGCGACAATCAGCCCGAGCTGCCAGCCGATTCAGCCGAGCGGCCGCTCGCCCGCCTCGACCGATTCCGCAACGCCGCGGGGAGCGCGCCGACCGCCGAACTGCGGCTGACCATGCAAAAGGTGATGCAGACCAACTGCGCGGTATTCCGCACCGGCGACGTTTTGGACGAAGGCCACAAGCTGATCCACGACGTGTTCTCCGGCGTGCCGGACGTGCGCGTCACCGACCGCTCGCTGATCTGGAACACCGACCTGATCGAGACGCTCGAGTTCGACAACCTGATCGCGCAGGCGGTGGTCACCATGGATAGCGCGCGCAACCGCACCGAAAGCCGCGGCGCGCACGCGCGCGAGGACTATCCCAATCGCGACGACGCGAACTGGATGAAGCACACGCTCGCCTGGTTCGACGACGCGAGCGGCAAGGTCACGATCGATTACCGCCCGGTGCACACCTACACGATGACCAACGAGATCGCCTACATCGAGCCGAAGGCGCGGGTGTACTGATGTCCGCCGCGGCAACAGAGGCTCCAGCTGCGCTGCCGATGGACGATCGCGCGAAGCTCGCGCTCTATGTTGACCTGTTCAAGTACTACCTCGAGCTCATTCTCAAGGTGAGTGTGTTTGCGGCCGCCGTGGTGGGCGGCATCATGGCGTATGCGGTGGGCAACAAGGCCGGCATCCCGCCTGCCTCACGCCTGGGTTTTTTCATGGTCCCCGTCTGTCTGTCGTTCGCCATCGCCGCGATGGCCTGGCGTCATATCGCCAGCGCAAGGGAGATGCATGTCGAGGTCGTCCGGCTCGGAAAGCAGCTGAACCTGACGCCGCCGCCGCATGTGCACTTGCTGGTGGACGCCACAATCATCTGCTCCGTTGCCTATTTCGCTCTCGGCGGCGGCGTTCTCCTGGTGGCCGTCCTCATCTGAATGGAACGACTGCGCGCAAAACAACCCAACAACCAGCACGAAGACAGATCATGGTCGAATTCACGCTGCCGAAAAACTCCAAGGTCCGCGAGGGCAAGACCTGGCCGCAGCCGGCCGGCGCGCAGGAGCTGCGCGAATATCGCATCTACCGCTGGAATCCGGAGGATGGCGAGAACCCGCGCATCGACACCTATTATGTCGACACGCACGACTGCGGGCCGATGATTCTCGATGCGCTGATCTACATCAAGAACAAGATCGACCCGACGCTGACCTTCCGCCGCTCCTGCCGCGAGGGCGTGTGCGGCTCCTGCGCGATGAACATCGACGGCACCAACACGCTCGCGTGCACGCGCGGCATGGACGAGGTGAAAAGCGGGCCGATCAAGATCTACCCGCTTCCGCACCAGCCGGTGGTGAAGGACCTGGTGCCCGATCTCACCAACTTCTACGCCCAGCACGCTTCGGTGCAGCCCTGGCTGCAGACCGTCACGGCGACCCCCGAAAAGGAATGGCGGCAGTCGAAGGAAGAGCGCGACAAGCTCGACGGCCTTTATGAGTGCATCCTGTGCGCCTGCTGCTCGACCTCATGCCCGAGCTATTGGTGGAATCCGGAGCGCTACCTCGGCCCCGCCGCGCTGCTGCAGGCGCGGCGCTGGCTCAACGACTCGCGCGACGAAGCGACCGGCCAGCGGCTCGACTCGCTGGAAGACCCGTTCAAGCTCTACCGCTGCCACACCATCATGAACTGCACCAAGGCGTGTCCGAAGAGCCTCAATCCCGCGAAGGCGATCGCCGAGATCAAGGCGGACATGGTCGAGCGGCAGGTGTAGCGGCCTTCCCGGTCCGCTCGTCCCCGCGAAAGCGGGGACCCAGAGCCAAGAAGACTGGATTCCCGCTTGCGCGGGAATGAGCGGAGCCCTCCTGCTTACGCCGGCTTGAGCATCCTGCTCTGCACGTCAAGCATCGCGGTGGCAAAGCCGTGGCTGTCCGCCACAAGCTCGCGCCATAGCGACATGGGCGTCGGATGCGCCGCCTCGACCTCGCCGACCACGCTGCCGAAATCGAAGGTCAGTTCGGCGTCGAATTTCTTCGCCAGATCGACCATGCGCTGATTGTTGGCGAGGCACGCCATGTGCAGCAGCTTGATGCCGCGGTTGCGTGCGGCCAGCAGCGTGCGCTCGAGCAGCGCGCTGCCGACGCCGTGACTCTGCCACGGCTGCTCGATCGAGAACGCGGCTTCGGCTTCCTGCGCAAACTCGTGGCCGAGCGGACGCAGCTCTGCGACGCCGCGCAGCGTTCCGTCGACGAAATAGCCATGCATCACGCAATCGAGCCCGCGCGAAAGCTCAGCATAATTTTCGATGAACTCGCTCGACACCGCACCGCCGAAGCGGTTGCGCCGGCTTTCCTTGTCGAGCCGCAGCAGGTGGTCGCGATAGGGGCCAGCGCGGTCGATCCAGATCTTGCGGATCACGCCGTCGATCGAGGCCTCGTGCATCGGGTTTCCGTTCTTGTTGTTGCTGGCAAAGCGCCCCACGGATCTGTGTAACTCCAACGTGCCCGGCCGGGTAATGTTGCAATGCAACGGCACTTTGACAAGGCGCACGCCACGCCAGATACAACGGTAAGTAAATCAACGGCATAAACGCGCATGGCACCCATGCTGCGGCGCACCATTCCTGCTCTAAATCAGCGCAATTGGCGCGCGATTCATCCCCCTGAAAACGGAGCAGCCGGCACACGGCCGGCTGCTCCAGGGTAACCCGGCGTGAGGGACGACGCCGGGCGGGGGGTCCGGCTGGATCAGAAGCCGCCGCCCGCGTAGGGCGATGACGCACGGTCGGCGCGATCGATATTGAACTCGCTTTGACCGGTGAAGACGCCGGACGGCTCACTCGTCAGGCCGACATTCCGGCTCTGCTGCAGGCGCACCGGCGCGGAATGCAGGGAGGCATGAGGGCCCACAGCCTGCGCGACCGGATTGGCGTTCGCCGGATAGCGATTCGCGAGGTTCGGGTCGAAGCCCTGCGCCAGCGCAACGGTGCTGGTGACGGCAAACAGCGCCGTGGCGAGGGCGATCTTGGTCCTGGTCAACATGATGGTAACTCCTCGAAGTTGTGAGTCTGCTGTTGTTGAAGTCGTGTTTTTCGCGACTCCTTCGTCGAGGTCTTGCGCCCCGGCGATGCACGGAAGCTATGGAGGCCTTGCGCCACGTCCAATCACGAGGCGCGGCGAACGCTTAGCTATTTCGTGATCGCGCCGTGATCGGTGTGAGCGCCATCGCGCAAGCGCGCGAATGAAAAAAGCGCCGCGCCAAGAAAACGACGCAGAAGTGACAATCTCGCAACCGCTCTGCGCCGCGCGCAGAACAGCACCGCGCATGCGTGCCGTCTATCGTTGCGTAAGCCGAGGCAATGCATCGGGACTTGAGAAAGGCCCCGATGAAACGAGAGAACAGCCGGCTGGGGGAAGCCGGCTGTCCTGGGGGGCGAACCGGCGCGGGGGGAAACGCCGGTTCTGGGGGGGCGTCTGAAGCTTAGAAACCGCCGCCGGCGTAGGGGTTGCTCGCGCGATCGGCCTGGGAGTGGACCATCACGGCCGGACGGCCCGTCAGCGCGACGTCACGGCCATGGAGAACCTTCTGCTGGGTCGCGGACGGCCCATAGATGTTCTGCGGGAAGGACGAGCTCGAGTCTTCGGCAAACACCGCGGAGGCGGTGCCCAGCACAAGAGCGGTGGCGATCAGGATCTTCTTCATTGTCGTATCTCCTCGTTCTAGAGTCTGGTTGGTTTGAAGCCGAATTTTTTCTTTTTCCTTCGACTCCATCGTCGGAGACTTCGTCGCCCGACTGATGCGGCGGAGATACGCGGTCGCTCGATCAATAGGAAATCACGAGGCGTCGCCTGAGATCACGAAATCCGTGAAGCGCTCGTGATCGGCATGTGTAAAGTCTTTCCGCACGGTGCCGTGGATTTCGGTGGCGTATCGCGGCCGTATCGTGTGTGTCGCGCGCGCGAGAACATTTCCGGAAAATGGCTCGGTGGCTGGACAATCCAAGGGGCACTGACGGGTGCCGGCACGCCGCGCTCACGAGAATCGAAGCGCGAAACACAAAAACTTGAACGGCGGCGCCGCGCGACCGCTGCGTGCCGATGGAATCGATGTCCTGCAAAGCGGATTTACATCGCGGCCGCGCGGCGGCATACCTGACATGCCATCCGTACTCGATCGCCGGAACACGTTTCCGGGCTCATTCACTCCGAATGCCTTCAACCGCCACCGAACGCTACGCCGCACTTGTCAGCGAAGGCGAGATCGAGCGCGATCCCGCGCAGGAAGCCGTCGCCGCGCGATTGACGCGGCTGGAGCAGCGCCTCGCGCAACACCGGCTTTCGCGCAAATCCTCGCATCTCGGATGGCTGTTTGGAAAAAATGCAAAGCAGGAAGGTCCGATCAAGGGCCTTTATGTCTACGGCGACGTCGGGCGCGGCAAGACCATGCTGATGGATCTGTTCTTCGCCGCGAGCGAGGTGAAGCGCAAGCGCCGCGTGCACTTTCACGAATTCATGGCCGACGTGCATGAGCGCGTGCACATCTACCGCCAGCACATCAAGTCGGGTGAGATCGGCGACGGGGATCCGATCGCGCACACCGCAGCGGCCCTCGCCGAGGAAGCCTGGCTGCTGTGTTTCGATGAGTTTCACGTCACCGACATCGCCGATGCGATGATCCTCGGGCGACTGTTCACGCGGCTGTTCGAGGCCGGAGTCGTGGTCGTCGCAACGTCGAATGTCGAGCCGGACGAGCTGTATAAGGACGGACTCAATCGCGCGCTGTTCACACCGTTCATCGCGCTGCTGCATCAGCATATGGATGTGGTGCGGCTCGAAGCGCCGAAGGACTTCCGGCTCGAGAAGCTGAGCAGCCAGCCGGTCTGGTACGTGCCGGCCGATGAAGACGCCGAGGTCGCGCTCGACAATGCCTGGCAACGCCTCACTGGCCTGCTCTCGGGCGAGCCATGCGAGATCGCCGCCAAAGGGCGCATGATCCGCGTGCCGGAAGCCGAGAGGGGCGTGGCCCGCTTTTCCTTCCGCCAGCTCTGCGGCCAGCCGCTCGGCGCAAGCGACTATCTGCGCATTGCGCACGAATTCCACACGCTCATCATCGAGGGTATACCGGTGATGGATTATCCGCAGCGCAACGAAGCCAAGCGCTTCATCGCGTTGATCGACACGCTCTACGACAACGGCGTGAAGCTCGTCGCATCAGCTGAGGCCGAGCCGCAGGAACTCTATCTTGCGGCCGAAGGCTACGAGGCAAACGAGTTCAAGCGCACCGCCTCGCGGCTGATCGAAATGCGCTCGGCCGAATACCTCGCCCTTCCGCACGGGCGGCGCGTCGAAGCAGCATCCGGCTCGAGCGCGGGCATCGTCGAGACTTAGCGCCGGTTTCCGCTCGTCCCCGCGAAAGCCGGAACCGGGAGCCAAGAACTGGATGCCCGCTTTAGCGGGCATGAGCGGATGGGGTGCTACGTGTTACCCGTCACGCTCGACCAAATCAGCAGGCCAACGGTGAGCGCCATCAGCACGGTCGCAAGCCAGCCGAGCGCCTTGATCCAGCGCGGAAACGCGAGCGGGTGCCCGGTCACGCCACGCGTCACGACCCACATCATCGCGAGCATGATCGGCACGGCCACGACGCCATTGATCACCGCGGACCAGAACAGCATGGTGATCGCGTCGATGTCGGTCGCCGTCAGTGCCGCGCCGCCGAGCGTCGCGGCTCCAACGATCGCGTAGAAACCGAGCGCGCGGCTCGCCGGGAGTTCGAGGCTGCCGCGCAAGCCGAATGTCTCGGCCGCCGCATAGGCCGCGGAGCCGGCGAGCACCGGCACCGCCAGCATTCCGGTGCCGATGATGCCCAGCGCGAACAGGAAAAACGCAAGATTGCCGGCGATCGGGCGCAGCGCCTCGGCGGCCTGCGCGGCGCTGTCGACCTTGCTGACACCGGCGACGTGCAACGTCGCCGCGGTCGTGACGATGATGAAGAAAGCGACGAGATTGGAGAAAATCATACCGATCCACGTGTCGGTCACGATGTGACCGAAGTGCGCACCCTTGGGCGTCTTGCCGTGCCGGATGCGATGGCTCAGCCGCGACTCTTCGGCCTCCTGCGAGGCCTGCCAGAAGAACAGGTACGGGCTGATGGTCGTCCCGAACACCGCGACCACGGTCAGGATCAGGTCGCGGTCGAACGAGACCGCGGGAAGCAGGGTTGCGCGCACCACTTCGCCCCACGGCACGTTCACCGTGAAGGCCGCCGCTACATAGAGCAGCAGCACCATCGCCATGAATTTCAGGATGCCCGCGTAGCGGTGATAGGGAACGAACACCTCCAGTATCAGGCAGATGCCGCCGAACACGAGCGCGTAGAAAACCTGCGGACCGCCGATCACGAGCTTGAGCGCCTCGCCCATCGCGGCGAGATCGGCTGCGATGTTGATGGTGTTGGCAACGACGAGCAGCGCGATCAGCGATAGCAGCAGCGGTTGCGGAAGCTCACGCGCGAGGTTGGCCGCGAGCCCCTTGCGCGTCTGCCAGCCGATCCACGCGCTGATGATCTGTATCGCCGCCATGAACGGCAGGGTGAGAAACATCGTCCAGGTGAGCGCATAGCCGAATTGCGCCCCAGCCTGCGAATAGGTCGCGATGCCGCTCGGGTCGTCGTCGGCCGCGCCGGTGACGAGCCCCGGCCCCAGTGCCTGCCACACGCGCCGCAGCGTTGCGCCTGCCATCCTGCCCTCCCGCCCCGCCGCCGGCCTCGGCTTGAACGCTCCGCCCGAAACGGCTATTCACGCCGCGCAGCACGGCTTCCCCTCGGCTGCATCTTAAGGACATTTCCCCAGATGGCGCGCAAGAAAATTGCATTGATCGGCTCCGGTCAGATCGGCGGGACACTCGCTCACCTGATCGGCCTGAAAGAGCTCGGCGATGTCGTGATGTTCGACATCATGGAGGGCGTTCCGCAGGGCAAGTCACTCGATATCGGGGAATCCTCACCGGTCGAGGGCTTCGACGCGAAATACGGCGGCACCAATTCGTATGAGGGCATCGAAGGCGCCGACGTGTGCATCGTCACCGCCGGCGTGCCGCGCAAGCCGGGCATGAGCCGCGACGATCTGCTCGGCATCAATCTCAAGGTGATGGATCAGGTCGGCGCCGGCATCAAGAAATACGCGCCGAACGCCTTCGTCATCTGCATCACCAACCCGCTCGACGCGATGGTGTGGGCACTGCAGAAATGCTGCGGCCTGCCCAAGAACATGGTGGTCGGCATGGCGGGCGTGCTCGATAGCGCGCGCTTTCGCTATTTCCTCGCCGACGAATTCGACGTGTCGGTGAAAGACGTGAGCGCGATGACGCTCGGCGGTCACGGCGACGACATGGTGCCGCTGGTGCGTTACTCCACAGTCGCAGGCGTTCCGTTGCCCGATCTCGTCAAGATCGGCTGGACCACGCAGGCGCGGCTCGATGCGATCGTCGAGCGCACGCGCAAGGGCGGCGGCGAGATCGTCAATCTGCTGAAGACCGGCTCGGCGTTCTACGCGCCGGCTTCCTCGGCCGTCGCGATGGCAGAAAGCTACCTGAAGGACAAGAAGCGCGTGCTTCCATGCGCCGCCTACCTCAACGGCGAATACGGCGTAAAAGACCTTTACGTCGGCGTGCCGGTGGTGATCGGCGCGAAGGGCGTCGAGCGCGTGATGGAGCTCGAGTTCAACGGCGCCGAGCGGGAAATGTTCGACAAGTCGGTGACAGCGGTGCGCACGCTGGTCGACGCCTGCAGCAAGATCGCGCCGACGCTCGGGAAGTAAAGGTGTGGTGTCATCGCCCGCGAAGGCGGGCGATCCAGTAAACGCTGGAGTGAGTTTGATACACGGTCGTGCCGGCAATTTTCATCTGCGGGTACTGGCTGCCCTGCCTTCGCGGGGCATGACGGCAGCGGCGGGGCCTTGAATGAACATCCACGAGTACCAGGCGAAAGCGGTCCTCGCGAAATTCGGCGTGCCGGTGCCGCGCGGCTTCCCGGCGATGAGCGTCGCTGAGGCCGTCAAGGGCGCGAAAGAACTCGGCGGCCCCGTCTGGGTCGTCAAGGCGCAGATCCATGCGGGCGGGCGCGGCAAGGCCGGCGGCGTCAAGGTGGTGAAGTCGATCGAGGACGTCGAGAAGGAAGCGACGCGCATTCTCGGGAGCACGCTCGTCACGCACCAGACCGGCCCCAAGGGCAAGGTCGTCAACCGGCTCTACATCGAGGAAGGCTCGGCGATCGAGAAAGAGTGTTACCTCTCGATGCTGGTCGACCGCGAGAGCTCGCGCGTCGCGATCGTCGCCTCCACCGAAGGCGGCATGGACATCGAGAAGGTCGCACACGACACGCCGGACAAGATCGTCACCATCACGGTCGATCCGGTGGCGAACGTCTGTCCGCATCATGTGCGGCGCCTGTCCAAGGCGCTCGGGCTGACCGGCGATCTGCAAAAGCAGATGAGCCCGCTGATCACCGATCTTTATCGGGCGTTCACGCTGAAGGACATGAGCCTGCTTGAGATCAATCCGCTCGTCGTCACCAAGGACAACAAGCTGATCTGCCTCGACGCCAAGGTTGGCTTCGACGACAACGCGCTGTTCCGCCACCCTGACGTCGCGGCGCTGCGCGACGAGACCGAAGAAGACGAAAAAGAGATCGAGGCCTCGAAGTACGACCTCAACTACGTGGCACTCGACGGCGAGATCGGCTGCATGGTCAACGGCGCCGGCCTCGCGATGGCCACCATGGACATCATCAAGCTCTACGGCATGGCGCCCGCGAACTTCCTCGATGTCGGCGGCAGTGCGACCACCGAGAAGGTGACCGCCGCATTCAAGATCATCACCTCCGACCCGAACGTGAAGGGCATCCTGGTCAACATCTTCGGCGGCATCATGAAGTGCGACATCATCGCCGAGGGCGTGGTGACGGCCGTGAAGGAAGTCGGCCTGCGCGTGCCGCTGGTGGTGCGGCTCGAAGGCACCAACGTCGAGAAGGGCAAGGAGATCATCGCCAAGTCGAATCTCAACGTGACGTCGGCGGACGATCTCGACGACGCGGCGCAGAAGATCGTGAAGGCGGTGAAGGGGGAGTGATGCGCCCTATTTGCGTTGCCTTGGTGCTTTGTTGTCTCCTCGACGTCAGCCACGCTGACGAGCGCGCTTCTTCGCTCATCAGCTCGTTCAAGACCCTGTGCGTTGGGGAGCAACTCGATTTTGCCAAAAGCGAGGCAAAGGCAGCCGCGATGGGATTGGCGCTTCGGGAGGACCTGCAGCGGCCCCCCGAAAATGGGGTCGCCACTCGTGCAAAAGTGTGGGTTGTCCATCTCAAGACCGGCGAGCACGAGTTTGTAATCGCCGAGTCGCGTAAGGAATCGGCCCAAGCGAATATCTGTGGCATCGCTGCGACCGATGTGCGTGGGCACGAGTTTCGGCCCGAATTGGTTGCCGCAATGAAACTCGGACCGCCAACAAGCGATGATATATCGACAGACGGTAACCGTGTGACAAGGTGGCCCTTTGGGTCCGACGGTCTCAACCTGCAGCTCCAGGATCTCAGTCCCCGCTTGGAGCCAAGCATCCACCTCTATCTCATTCTTAGACCGAAGTAACGACGGGCCCAGCATGTCCATCCTCATCGACCAGAGCACCAAGGTCATCTGCCAGGGCTTCACCGGCAAGAACGGCACGTTCCATTCGCAGGCCGCGATCGACTACGGCACCAAGATGGTCGGCGGCACCGCGCCCGGCAAAGGCGGCCAGACGCATCTCGGCCTTCCGGTGTTCGACACCGTGCAGGAGGCGAAAGAGAAAACCGGCTGCGACGCGAGCGTGATCTACGTCCCGCCGCCCGGCGCGGCCGATGCGATCGCGGAGGCGATCGACGCGGAGATCGCGCTGATCGTCTGCATCACCGAAGGCATTCCGGTCGCCGACATGGTGAAGGTGAAGCGCTCGCTCGCCGGCTCCAAGTCGCGCCTCGTCGGCCCGAACTGTCCGGGCGTGATGACGGCGGGGCAATGCAAGATCGGCATCATGCCGGGCAACATCTTCAAGCCCGGCAAGGTGGGGATCGTGTCGCGCTCCGGCACACTCACCTACGAGGCGGTGTTCCAGACGACCCGCGAAGGGCTCGGCCAGACCACCGCGCTCGGCATCGGCGGCGATCCCGTCAAGGGCATGGACTTCATCGAGGGGCTGGAGCTGTTCCTGGCGGACAAGCAGACCGAGGCGATCGTCATGATCGGCGAGATCGGCGGCTCATCGGAAGAAAACGCCGCCCAGTTTTTGATCGATGAGGCAAAGCGCGGACGCAAGAAGCCAATGGTCGGATTCATCGCCGGCCGCACCGCCCCGCCCGGCCGCCGCATGGGCCACGCCGGCGCGATCATCGCGGGCGGCAAAGGCGACGCGGAGAGCAAGATCGCCGCCATGGAGGCGGCCGGAATCACGGTCTCGCCCTCGCCGGCACGCATCGGGAAGACCCTCGTCGAAGTACTGAAATCCTGATTCATTTCATGTTCTTTTAATTGCCATCTCGGTCGCCTAAATAGGCTACAAGGCGATCCGCTCACCGGGGAATGAGCGGATTCGAGCCAGAATCGGCTGATTTGGCGCGCACCGCGCCTGCCACGACTGGGATGCGGCAGATGTCACGTCAGGATGCGAACGCGGCTTTCGCGCGCTCTTCCTTTCTCTACGGCGGCAACGCCGCCTACATCGAGGATCTCTATTCCCGTTACGAGGCCGACCCGAATTCGGTCGATGCCGCGTGGCGCGAGTTCTTCGCCAGCCTGAAGGATCAGTCTGCCGACGTGACACGGAGCGCGCGCGGCGCCTCGTGGAAGAAACCGCCGCTGGTCGAGCGCAACGAGCTTCTCTCGGCGCTCGACGGCCAGTGGGCCGACGCCGAGAAAAAGCTCGGTGACAGCGTGCGCGCCAAGGCGCAGGGCGCCGGCGTCGAGCTCACCGCCGCCGATGTGCAGCAGGCAACGCGCGACTCGATCCACGCGCTGATGCTGATCCGCGCCTATCGCATCCGCGGCCATTTCCACGCCAACCTCGACCCGCTCGGTCTGGAGGGTTCGAAGGACGACGAGGAGCTCGATCCGCGCTCCTACGGCTTCGGCGATGCCGATCTCGACCGCAAGATCTTCCTCGACCACGTGCTCGGGCTCGAGTTCGCCACGATGCGCGAGATCGTCGCGATCCTGCAGCGCACCTACTGCCAGACACTCGGCATCGAGTTCATGCACATTTCGAACGCGCAGCAGAAGGCCTGGATCCAGGAGCGCATCGAGGGAGAGCACAAGGAGATCACGTTCACGCGCGAGGGCAAGCGCGCGATCCTCAACAAGCTGATCGAGGCCGAAGGGTTCGAGAAATTCTGCGACGTCAAGTTCACCGGCACCAAGCGGTTCGGGCTCGACGGGGCCGAGTCGCTGATCCCTGCACTCGAGCAGATCATCAAGCGCGGCGGCAATCTCGGCGTGAAGGAGATCGTGCTCGGCATGCCGCATCGCGGGCGGCTCAATGTGCTCACCCAGGTGATGGGCAAGCCGCATCGCGCGATCTTCCACGAGTTCAAGGGCGGCTCGGCCGCGCCCGACGACGTCGAAGGCTCGGGCGACGTGAAGTATCACCTCGGCGCGTCGTCGGACCGCGAGTTCGACGGCAACAAGGTGCACCTCTCGCTCACCGCGAACCCGTCGCATCTCGAAATCGTCGATCCGGTCGTGCTCGGCAAGGTGCGCGCCAAGCAGGACCAGCATGGCGCGACGCGTGAAGACCGCACCATGGTGATGCCCCTGCTGATGCACGGCGACGCGGCGTTCGCCGGCCAGGGCGTGGTGGCGGAATGTTTCGGGCTCTCGGGGCTGAAAGGTTACCGCACCGGCGGGTCGATCCATTTCATCGTCAACAACCAGATCGGCTTTACCACCTATCCGCGTTACTCGCGCTCCTCGCCCTATCCCTCCGACGTCGCGAAGATGATCGAGGCGCCCATCTTCCATGTGAACGGCGACGATCCCGAAGCCGTGGTCTATGCGGCGAAGGTTGCGGCCGAATACCGCCAGCAATTCCAGAAGCCGGTGGTCATCGACATGTTCTGCTATCGCCGCTTCGGCCACAACGAGGGCGACGAGCCGGCATTCACCCAGCCGCTGATGTACAAGGCAATCCGCGCGCATCCGACCACGCTCGAGATCTACTCGAAAAAACTCATCGCCGAGGGCGTTGTCACCGAAGGCGAAGCCGAGAAGATGAAGGGCGACTGGCGCGCGCGGCTCGATGCCGAGTACGAGGCGGGCACCGGTTATCGTCCGAACAAGGCCGACTGGCTCGACGGACAATGGGCCAAGTTCAAGTTCGCCGACGACATCGACGATCCGCGCCGCGGCAACACCGGCGTGAAGCTCGAGACGCTGCGCGACATCGGGCAGAAGATCACCACGGTGCCGCAGGGCTTCCACGTGCACCGCACGATCCAGCGATTCCTCGACAACCGCCGCAAGGCAATCGAGACCGGCGAGGGCATCGACTGGGCGACGGCCGAAGCGCTCGCCTTCGGGGCTCTGCTGCTTGACGGCCATCGGGTGCGCCTGTCGGGGCAGGATTCGGAGCGCGGTACGTTCTCACAGCGTCACGCGGTGCTGATCGACCAGGAGAGCGAGGGGCGCCATACGCCGCTCAATCACCTCGCCGAGAAACAGGGCACCTTCGAGGTGCTCAACTCGATGCTCTCGGAAGAAGCCGTGCTCGGCTACGAGTACGGCTACACGCTCGCCGAGCCGAACGCGCTCACCATGTGGGAGGCGCAGTTCGGCGATTTCGCCAACGGCGCGCAGGTGGTGTTCGACCAGTTCATCTCTTCCGGCGAACGCAAGTGGCTGCGCATGTCGGGGCTGGTTTGTCTTTTGCCGCATGGCTACGAGGGACAGGGCCCGGAGCATTCCTCGGCGCGGCTCGAGCGCTTCCTGCAGATGTGCGCCGAAGACAACATGCAGGTCGCGAACTGCACCACGCCGGCCAACTACTTTCATATCTTGCGTCGCCAGTTGAAGCGCGAGATCAGGAAGCCGCTCATCCTGATGACGCCGAAGAGCCTGCTACGCCACAAGCGCGCGACATCGCGGCTGGATGAGCTCGGCCCCGATGCCACGTTCCATCGCCTCTTGTGGGACGATGCGCAGACCAACACGGACGAGAAGATCAAGCTTGTGGCGGACGCCAAGATCCGCCGCGTCGTCATGTGCGCCGGCAAGGTCTATTTCGACCTGCTCGAAGAGCGTGAGAAACGCGGACTCGACGACGTCTACCTGTTGCGCATCGAGCAGCTTTATCCGTTCCCCACCAAGGCGCTGATGATGGAGCTGTCGCGCTTCAAGCAGGCGGAGATGGTGTGGTGCCAGGAAGAGCCGCGCAACATGGGCGCCTGGTTCTTCGTCGATACCTTCATCGAATGGGTGCTCAACCAGATTCAGGCAAAGCACCGCCGTCCGCGCTACGCCGGCCGGCCCGCGATGGCATCGACCGCGACGGGTTTGATGTCGAAGCATCAGATGCAGCTCAAGGCGCTTCTCGAAGAGGCGCTGGGGTAATTGTTTTGCGTCGTCCCCGCGCAGGCGGGGACCCAGTAAACGCCGGCGTCGCGTTCGTCGCGAATGCCCGCGTTTACTGGATCGTCCGCCTTCGCGGACGATGACGACGGAGAGTGAGAACGGAAGAAACCATGGCTGAAATCCGCGTCCCCACGCTCGGCGAGTCGGTGACCGAGGCGACGATCGGCAAATGGTTCAAGAAGCCGGGCGATCCGGTCGCGGTGGATGAGCCGCTGGTCGAACTGGAAACCGACAAGGTGACGATCGAGGTTCCGGCCCCCGCGGCCGGCACACTCGCCGAGATTTCAGCCAAGGACGGCGAGACGGTCGCGGTCGGCGCGCTGCTTGGCGCGATCAGGGAAGGCGCCGGCGCCGCGAAGGCCGCCCCCGCAAAGAGTGCGCCGGCTGAAGCAAAGCCCGCGCCCGCCCCAACGCCGCCGCCGAAGATCCCGGCCGCCGACGCGCCGCTCGCGCCCTCGGTGCGCAAGATGGCGGCCGAGACCGGCATGGACCCGGCCAAGGTCGAAGGCTTCGGTAAGGACGGCCGCGTCACCAAGGGCGATATGATGGCGGCGATCGAGCGCGCTGCCGCCGCGCCGATGCCCGTGGCGCAGCCCGCCGCCGCCGTGCAGGTGCGTGCGCCGTCGCCCTCCGATGACGCCGCGCGCGAAGAGCGCGTGAAGATGACGCGGCTGCGCCAGACCATCGCGCGCCGCCTGAAGGACGCGCAGAACACCGCCGCGATGCTCACGACCTTCAACGAGGTCGACATGAGCCACGTGATGGCGTTGCGCAACCAGTACAAGGAATTGTTCGAGAAGCGCCACGGCGTGAAGCTCGGCTTCATGGGCTTCTTCGTGCGCGCCTGCGTGGTGGCGCTGAAGGATATCCCCGCCGTCAATGCCGAGATCGACGGCACCGACCTCATCTACAAGAACTACTATCACATCGGCGTCGCGGTCGGCACCGAGAAGGGCCTCGTGGTGCCGGTGATCCGCGACTGTGATGGCAAATCGCTGGCGCAGATCGAGAAGGAGATCGCCGACGCCGGACGGCGCGCGCGCGACGGGCAGCTCAAGATCGAGGAGATGCAGGGCGGCACCTTCACGATCTCGAACGGCGGCGTCTACGGCTCCTTGATGTCGACCCCGATCCTCAACGCGCCGCAGTCCGGCATTCTCGGGATGCACAAGATCCAGGAGCGGCCGGTGGCGCTCGCCGGCAAGGTCGAGGTGCGTCCGATGATGTATCTCGCGCTCTCCTACGACCACCGCATCGTCGACGGCCGCGAGGCGGTGACCTTCCTGGTGCGCGTGAAGGACGTGCTGGAGGACCCGGCGCGGCTGGTGCTGGACCTTTGATTTCCGTCATGGCCGGGCTTGTCCCGGCCATCCACGTCTTGCTTCCAATCGCAATTGAAGACTGGATGCCCGGCACAAGGCCGGGGCATGACGAGGAAAAGATGCGGAGCATTTGATGTCGACCTACGACCTCACAGTCATCGGCACCGGCCCGGGCGGCTATGTGTGCGCGATCCGCGCCGCACAGCTTGGGCTGAAGGTCGCCGTGGTCGAGAAGGACAAGACCTTCGGCGGCACCTGCCTCAATGTCGGCTGCATCCCGTCGAAGGCGCTGCTCTACGCGTCCGAACTGTTCGAGGAGGCGGGCCACAAGTTCGAGCACTTGGGGATCAAGGTGCCGGCGCCGAAGCTCGATCTCGCGGCAATGCAGAAGTTCAAGGACGAGGGGGTCGACGGCAACGTCAAGGGCGTCGCGTTCCTGTTCAAGAAAAACAAGATCGACGCCTTCATCGGCCGCGGCAAGATCGTCGCGCCGGGCAGGATCGAGGTGACGGGCGGCGACGGCAAGACGCAGACCGTCGAGACCAAGTGCATCGTCATCGCGACCGGCTCGGATGCCGCGCGCCTCAAGGGCATCGAGATCGACGAGACGCGCATCGTGTCGTCGACTGGCGCGCTCGCGCTGGAGAAGGTGCCGGCCAGGCTGCTCGTCGTCGGCGCCGGCGTGATCGGGCTCGAGCTCGGCTCGGTGTGGCGCCGGCTCGGCAGTGAGGTCACGGTGGTGGAGTTCCTCGACCGCATCCTGCCCGGCATGGATGCCGAGGTCGGCAAGCAGTTCCAGCGCATTCTCGGCAAGCAGGGGATGACGTTCAAACTCTCATCCAAGGTCACCACGATCGACTCATCCGGCAAGACCCTGAAGGCGAGCGTCGAGCCGGCCGCGGGCGGCTCCGCGGAGACCATCGAGGCCGATGTCGCGCTGATCGCGATCGGGCGCGTGCCCTACACCGAGGGGCTCGGCCTCGCCGAACTGGGCGTCGCCATGGAGAAGGGCCGCGTCACGGTGGACGCGCATTACGCGACCAACGTCGCCGGCATCTACGCCATCGGCGACGTGATCGCCGGGCCGATGCTGGCGCACAAGGCCGAGGACGAAGGCGTCGCGGTCGCCGAGATCATCGCGGGACAGGCCGGCCACGTGAATTACGACGCCATCCCGAACGTGATCTACACTTATCCCGAAGTCGCCTCGGTCGGCAGAACCGAAGAAGAGCTGAAGGCGGCCGGCATCGCCTACACGGCCGGCAAGTTTCCCTTCACGGCGAACGGCCGCGCCAAGGTGAACCAGACCACCGATGGCTTCGTGAAAATCCTCGCGGACGCTGCGACCGACCGCGTGCTCGGCGTACACATCGTCGGCGCCGATGCCGGCACCATGATCACCGAGGCAACCGTCGCGATGGAATTCGGCGGCTCGGCCGAGGACATCGCGCGCACTTGCCACCCGCACCCGACGCTGTCGGAGGCCGTGAAGGAGGCCGCGCTGGCGGTCGGCAAGCGCGCGATCCATATGTGATGCCGTCGTCGCTTAGGAGGGCAGTGCTCGCCTAAGCGGGATGGCCGGGACAAGCCCGGCCATGACGGAGTGCCTTGAAGGCGCTCACGTTCTATATTCCTGTCCGATGCGCCGCGTCCTCAAACCGCTCTGGATCGTGCTCGCCCTCTTCTTCCTGGTGGAAGCGTGGCTGTGGGAGCATCTGCGCCCGCTGATCGCAGCCGTCGTCAACGTCATCGCGTGGGACAGGCTCAAGGCGCGCCTCGCCACGCTGGTCGAATGGCTGCCGCCCTGGGCGGTGCTGGTCGTATTCGTGATCCCGTTTATCGTCCTGTTGCCGCTAAAGTTTCTCGAGGTCTATCTGCTGGTCCAGCGCCAGTGGATTCCCGCGATCCTCGTCCTCGTGCTGGCAAAGCTGGTCGGCCTCGGCGTCACGGCGTTCATTTTCGACGTGACAAGGCCGAAGCTGCTGCAGATGGCCTGGTTCCGCTGGCTCTACGAACTGATGCTCGTCTGGCTCGCCAAGGCGCACGCGTTGATCGATCCGATCAAGGCCCGCATTCGGCACGCTTTGCGCCGCTTGCGCTGGCTGATGAAGCCCGGCCGCTCGGGGCGGTTCTTTCGCCGTCTCGCGCGCATTCGCCGGCGCGTGCAGGCACACCCGGCGGAGTGATGCGACGTAGCCCGGATGCAACGAAGTGAAATCCGGAGTCTGCTGTTATCTGAAAGAACGGTCCCGGATTTCGCTGCGCTCCATCCGGGCTACGGGCCAAATGTGCGCCTAGTGATGCCCGCCGCCGCCGCCGAAAAAGCCCTCGACGAAATGCAATAGGTCGTGCGGGAACGTCGGCATGACAAATCCCGTGGTCATGAACACCACGCCGAGAAGGCCCACCGCAAGGGCGCCATAGGCAAGCGCCACGATGCCGGTGATGACCGCGGCCGAGCACAGCACGATGCCGATCTGGAACGCCGCGGAGGCGAATTCGAAGTTGTGGTACTTATTGAGCTCGAGATCGCGGGCCTTTTCCATCTCCTGCGCACGGCGTGACAGCTCCTGCGTGCCCTCACCCTTGCCGCCGCCCGCCTCCGGCTCGGAGCGATAACGCGCCGCGGTCTTGTCCCATTGCTCGATCTGCTTGGCGATCAGTGTTTTACGCGTCTCGTCGGGCGCGGTCGCAAGATCGATCTTGGCCGATTCGCTCGCCACGATGGTCAGGGTGCGGCGGATGTTCTTGGCCTGGAAGAAATTCCACAGGTTCGAGGCTTCGATCTGCGCATTCAGCGCGGCCGTCTGCGCGCTCTTGCCGAATGTCTCCGAGAACGCCAGGAACAGCGCCAGCACCGAGATGACCAGCGCGATCTTCTTGTTGTCCCGGCCACCTTCGTGCGCCGCGTGCTGCGCGTGCTCGGCCGTCTCGAGATTCTCGTGCGCCCCGGCCATGTAAAGTCTCCCCCTGTCGGCCCCACGCCGATTGAACCCAAGTTCCGGCGCGGCGCAAGGGAAATCAGGCGCGCGGGTGGGCGCTGCGATAGATCTGCAGCAATTGCTCGCTGTCGACCGCCGTATAGATCTGCGTGGTCGACAAGGAGGCGTGGCCGAGCAGCTCCTGGATCGCGCGCAGGTCGCCGCCGCGCGCAAGCAGATGCGTGGCGAAGGAATGGCGCAGCGCGTGCGGCGTCGCGGTCTCGGCCAGGCCGAGCGCGCCGCGCAGCCGCGCCATGGTCAGCTGCACAATGCGAGGGTTGAGCGGCCCGCCTTTGGCGCCGCGGAAGATCGGGCCATGATCCGGCAAATCGTAGGGACAGAGCGCCCCATAATCGTCGATCAGCTGCAGCACCATCGGCAGCACCGGTACCATGCGCGTCTTGTTGCCTTTGCCACGCACTGTGATTGCGTCGCCCTTGCCGGGCGTGGGGACAGCCTCGCGCGTCAGCCCAAGCGCTTCCGAGATGCGTAGGCCCGAGCCGTAGAGCAGCGCAAGAATTGCCGCGTCGCGCGCGAGCACCCACGGCTCGCGCTCTTCGCCCGCGCGCAGGCCGGTGTCGGTCAGCCGCTTCGCGGAGCTGACGGTGAGCGGCTTCGGCAAGGTTTTCGGCACTTTCGGCGCGCGCACCGCCGCGAGCGCGCCGACCTTGCCCTTGTGGTTGCGCTCGAGGAAGCGGGCGAACGAGCGCGCCCCCGCGAGCGACCGCATCAGCGAGCGCGAGCCAATCCCCCCGGCCCGCCGTGCCGCCATGAAGGCGCGCACGTCGCGCGGCTCGATCGCAGCCAGCGATTTCAGCGACGGCGCCTCGCCGAGATGCGCGGCAAGAAAGCCCAGGAACTGGCGCACGTCGCGCTCGTATGCCTCGACGGTCTTCGGCGACATGCGCCGCTCGGCGGCAAGATGCGCGAGCCAGCGGCGCAGCTCGGCGCCGACGCCGGCGGAGGCGAAGGTGAGGTTCTCACTCATGGTCATCCCGGGCGAGCCACCAAGTGGCGAGACCCGGGACCCATAACCACATATCCGTCCGCATCGTGAGTCTCGCGGTTATGGGTCCCGGCTCGCGCGGAGCCTGTCATCGGGCCGCGCTTCCGCGCGGACCCGTTGGCTTGGCCGGGACGACAGCCGAGTTGCTTGACACCCCGCCTATAATCCCCTGCGTTCCCTTAAAGAAAGCTCTATCCGAGTCGTCCGGCATGGCACAGCGCATCATCGACGTTCTGGTGCCGGTCGCGCTCGATCACGCCTATTCGTACCGCGCGCCGCCGGAGCTCAACCTGCATGTGGGCGACATCGTCGCCGTGCCGCTCGGGCCGCGCGAGGCGCTGGGCGTGGTGTGGGCCGACAACGTGCCGGTGCGTGCCGGCCTGCATAACCGGCTGAAGGACGTCGAGGCGAAGCTCGATTACCCAGCCCTGCGCGAAGAACTGCGCAGGTTCGTCGACTGGGTCGCGAACTACACGCTCAGCCCCAAGGGCATGGTGTTGCGCATGGCGCTGCGCATGGGCGAGCTCGGGCCCGAGCGCGAGCGCGTCGCGGTGCGGCTTGCCGGCCCCCCGCCGCAGCGCCTCACCCCGGCCCGCCGCCGCGTGCTGACGGCGCTCGCCGACGGACTGCTGCGCACCAAGGCGGAAGCCGCCAAAGACGCCGGCGTCTCCACGGGTGTGATCGACGGCCTGGTGGACGAAGGCACGCTCGCAGTCGTGGCGCTGCCGCCCGAGCCGGTCGCGCGCCAGCCCGATCCGGATTATCGCGAGCCCGAGCTCACCGGCCCGCAGCGCATGGCGGCCGACATCCTGCGCGGCGCGGTGCGCCAAGGCGGCTTCACAGTCGACCTGCTCGACGGCGTCACCGGCTCCGGCAAGACCGAGGTCTATTTCGAAGCGATCGCGCAAACCATTCGCCAGCGCCGCCAGTCGCTGATCCTGATGCCCGAGATCGCGCTCACTGTGCAGTTCCTCGACCGCTTCGCGCAGCGCTTCGGCGTGCGTCCGGCCGAATGGCATTCCGAGCTGTCGCAGCGCAAGCGCGCGCGCACCTGGAACGCAGTCGCGGATGGCGACGTCAACGTCGTGGTCGGCGCACGCTCGGCCCTGTTTCTCCCGTACGCCGATCTCGGCCTGATCGTGGTCGATGAGGAACACGACGCGGTCTACAAGCAGGAAGACGGCGTGCATTACCACGCGCGCGACATGGCGGTGGTGCGCGCGCGCATCACCGACATCCCGATCGTGCTGTCGTCGGCGACCCCCTCAGTCGAGACCATCGTGAACGCGCGGCGCGGACGCTACCGGCGGCTTGCGCTGGCGCAACGCTTCGGCGGTGCGCGCGAGCCGGCGATCGAGGCGATCGACCTCAAGCGCGAGGGTCCCCCCCGCGGCCGCTTCATCGCGCCGCGCCTTGCCGGCGTCGTGAAGACCGCGCTCGAGCGCGGCGAGCAGGCGTTGCTGTTCCTCAATCGCCGCGGTTATGCGCCGCTCACGCTCTGCCGCGCCTGCGGCTTCCGGCTCAATTGCCCGAATTGCGATGCCTGGCTGGTCGATCATCGTTTCAAGCGCCAGCTCGTCTGCCACCATTGCGGCTTCACCACGCCGCCGCCCGCCGCCTGACCGAAATGCCAGACGCCCGATTCGTTCGTCGCGTGCGGCCCGGGCGTGGAGCGGCTCGAGGAAGAAGCCGCGATGCTGTTTCCCGACAGCCGCATCATGGTGCTGTCGAGCGATCTGATCGCCTCGATCGAGCGTATGCGCGAGGAGTTTCTCGCGATCGAACAGGGCCGCGTCGATATCGTGATCGGCACGCAGCTGGTCGCCAAGGGCCATCACTTTCCCAAGCTCAATCTGGTCGGCGTCGTCGATGCCGACCTGGGCCTCGGCTCGGGCGACCCGCGCGCCGCGGAGCGCACCTTCCAGCTCCTGCATCAGGTGATCGGCCGCGCCGGGCGCGAGGAAGGCCGCGGCATGGGTTACCTGCAGACGCATCAGCCCGAGCATCCGGTGATGAAGGCGTTGATCGCGCAGGACCGCGAGGCGTTCTACGATTCGGAAATTGCGGTGCGCGAGCGCGCAGCCTATCCGCCCTTCGGCAGGCTCGCGAGCCTGCTCGTCACCGGCGCCGACAAGCACGCGACGGAAGCCTTCGCGCGCAAGCTCGCAGCTTCAGCGCCTCTGACCGAAGAGGTGCGCGTGCTCGGGCCGGCCGAAGCGCCGCTCGCGGTGGTGCGCGGCCGCCACCGCTTCCGCCTGATGGTGAAGTCGGCGCGCAATTTCGATCTCTCCGCCTACATGCGCGCGTGGCTCGAACAGGCGCCGAAACGCAAGGGCGACATCAAGCTGGATGTCGACGTCGATCCGCAGAGTTTTTTGTGACTCTTTTTCTTTCCCCTCTCCCGCTTGCGGGAGAGGGTGCCGAAGGAGCGAAGCGAACTGAGGCGGGAGAGGGCCGGACATGACGATTGCCCCTCTCCCGGCTCGGACCTACGATCCTCGCCACCCTCTCCCCGCTTCGCGGGGCGAGGGGAAAGAAGCATTACCGCCCCGGCAGCAGCACGCACACCGACGCGGCGAAGATCAGCACGTAGGCGGCAATATCGGCGCCGGTCGGCCATTCGCCGAGCAGGAACGCGGTCGAGACCACACCGATCACCGGTGCGCTCAGCACGCCGAGCGATGCCGTCATCGCGGGCACCCGGCGGATGATACCGAACCACAGGAGATACGCGATCCCCGATCCGAGGAGCCCGGACCAGAGCAGCGCGAGCAGCGCCGGCGCATGCGCCTGCGACAAATGCAGCGAGCCTTCGAAGACCGGCAGCAGTGCCGTCACGATGACGAACGCGACGAACACCTGCCACGCCGCGTTCACGACCGGGTCGCCGGTGAGGCGCGCCCATTTCACATACACGGTTCCGGCCGCCCAGCTCACCGCGATGGCGATCGCGATCAGCAGGCCGATCAGCGAGCCCCCACGTGCGAGCGGCCAGATCAGGATACCCATGCCGGCGGCGCACAGCAGCAGAGCGATCACCCGCGCGCGCGTGAAGCGTTCGCCGAGGACCAGCCAGGCGAACAATGCGGCCCAGATCGGCATCGTGTAGGCGAGCATCGCGACGCGGCCGGTCGCGGCGAACATCATGGCGATCACGCTGAGCAGCGAGAACGACAGGACGTTGAGGATCCCCGCTATCGAAAGATGCACGATGTGCTTCAGGCTCTGCAGCGCAAACGAACGTCGCTGCAGCCAACCCACCAGAAAGAGCAAGCCGGCACCGATGCCGAGCGTCATCACGCGCAGGCTGAGCGGCGGAATCTCGTCGAGCGAGATACGCATCGCCGGCCAGGTCAGGCCCCACGCGAAACCGAGCGCGACCAGCATCAGGGTCGCGGTCGTGTCGTGTTTCTGTTGCGGGGCGTGCACGCCGGCGCCTTCATGTTTTTCGGTTGGAACAGCGGCCGAGGCCTGCGCGCTGCTTAGCCCGCGGTTCCATCATGGCAAACCCCTGTGGGCGCATTCACGCCATGCCGCGCCGTGCTTTTTTCTTTTTACCCCGTGAAAACGAAGCGGCCTTTGCGGTGTTATCCCGCGTGGGAGGGGGCGGCCTTTTGGTGGAGTAGTGCCATGCGGTCTTTGATTGCAATTCTGGCGGCGGCCTTCATCGGCCTCGCTTTCGTGTCAACGGATGCTTCGGCGCGTCCGTTCGGCGGCCACGGCTTCCACGGCGGTGGATTCCATGGTGGTTTCCATGGCGGCTTCCGCGGGCGCGGTTTCGGCCCCTTGCTCGGCGTGGGTGTCGGGTTGGGTCTTGCCGCAAGCTACCCCTATTGGGGCTACCCGGGCTACTACGGCTACGGCGACGGCTGTCTGGTTCCACGCCGGGTCTGGACCCCCTGGGGCCCGCGGGTGCGCTGGATCAACGTCTGCTACTGAGCCAAGAGTCGCAGATAGGCCCCTGATATCAATCAGTTCTCGCACTGCGGAACTGGAATGCTGCAGAAGCGTTGTCCGGGCAGCCCGCCCGGAGAATGCCACCATGGACGCCAATTTGCTCGAAGCGATCACCGGCAAGCTCGAAGCCGGCAAGACCGCGGGCTGGCTGTCGGACTACCTGGTCGCGTGGCACGGACCACGCGAACAGCTCGCCCCGGAGGTCACCGTCTGGCGCTCGGCCGACTGGAACGACGATACCGTCAAGGCCTACCTGGCCGGGATGCTGAGCGACCTCGTGCCGGAAAGTGGCATCGTGATCGCCAATACCTGACCGGCCGGTAACTGAACCGGCGAAGGGCGTCCGCGCGGCGCCCTTTTTTGCTGGTTCTCGCTCGGCGAGTTCCTACGTGATAGGAAATCGCCATGACCGCGCCGCTCAAATCCATCGAAGGCACCGGCATCGCCGCTGCGATGGCCGACATCGGCCGCCGCGGCAAAACGGCAGCGCGTACGCTCGCGCTCAGCGCCACGGCGCAGCGCGATGCCGCGCTCGCCGCGATGGCAAAGGCGATCCGCGCAAGCGAGCCCGGCATACTCGCCGCCAACGCCGAGGACGTCGCCGAGGCGAAAGCCGCCGGCGCAACATCGGCCTTCGTCGATCGCCTTTCGCTCGACACAAAGCGCGTCGCCGCGATGGCGGACGGAATCGAGTCCGTGCGCCACCTCGCCGATCCGGTCGGCGCCGTGACGGAAAGCTGGACGCGGCCGAACGGCATGGTGATCGAGCGCGTGCGCGTCCCGCTCGGTGTCATCGGCGTGATCTACGAAAGCCGCCCGAACGTCACCGCGGACGCGGCCGTGCTGTGCCTGAAAGCCGGCAACGCCGTGATCCTGCGCGGCGGCTCGGAAAGTTTCCGCTCCGCGCGCGCGATCCACGCGGCGCTGGTCGAAGGCTTGCGCGCCGCCGGTCTGCCGCTGGATGCAATCCAGCTTGTGCCGACCCGCGACCGCGCCGCGGTCGGGCTGATGCTCGCCGGCCTCGACGGCAATCTCGACGTGATCGTGCCGCGCGGCGGCCGGGGCCTGGTCGCGCGCGTGCAGGCGGAGGCGCGCGTGCCGGTGTTCGCGCATCTCGAAGGTGTGTGTCACGTCTACGTCGACAAGGCCGCCGATCTCGCGATGGCCAAGGACATCGTGCTCAACGCCAAGATGCGCCGCACCGGCGTGTGCGGCGCCGCCGAGACGTTGCTGGTCGATCGTGCGGCGGCGCCCACAATGTTGAAGCCGCTCGTCACGATGCTGCTCGATGCCGGCTGCGAGGTGCGCGGCGATGCCGATGTGCGGAAATCCGATGCCCGCGTGAAACCGGCGGCCGAAGAGGACTGGCCGGCCGAGTATCTGGACGCGATCATTGCGGCGAAAGTCGTCGACGGCGTCGATGCGGCGATCGCGCACATCGAGCGCTACGGCTCGCACCACACCGACGCCATCGTCACCGCCGACCGGGCAACAGCCGAGAAATTCCTCAGCCAAGTGGATTCGGCGATCGTGCTGCACAACGCCTCGACGCAGTTCGCCGACGGAGCTGAGTTCGGCTTCGGCGCCGAGATCGGGATTGCGACCGGCCGCATGCATGCACGCGGGCCCGTAGGCGTCGAGCAGCTCACGACGTTCAAATACCGGATCCGCGGAACCGGGCAGATCAGACCGTGATCCGTCTCCCCCCGCACCCGCGCGGGCTCCGCATCGGCCTGTTCGGCGGCACGTTCGATCCGCCGCATGCGGCGCATCGCGCCGCCTGCCTGCTCGCGCTGCAGCGCCTCGGGCTCGACCGGGTGTGGTGGCTGGTGACGCCGGGCAATCCGCTGAAGGACACGCGCGGCCTGGCCCCGCTCGCCGAGCGGATCGCCGCGGCCAAAAAACTCGCCGGCGATCCCCGCATCGTCGTCACCGGCGTGGAGGCACAGATGCGCAGCCGATATACCTACGACACCGTGCGCACGCTGCTGGCGCGCGGCCGCGGCGTGCACTTCGTCTGGATCATGGGCGCCGACAACCTGCGCAGCTTTCATCGCTGGCAGAAATGGCGCGGCATCGCCGGCCTGGTTCCAATCGCAGTGGTCGATCGCCTCGGCCCGAGCCTCTACGCCGTCGCCGGAACCGCCGGGCAAGCGCTCGCGCGCTTCCGCATCCGCGAATCGGCCGCGCGCGCGCTGCCGCTCCGACGCCCGCCCGCCTGGGTGTTCCTGCACGGACTGAAGTCGCCGCTCTCGTCCACGGCGCTGCGCGCCCTCCGAAAGCGCGCATGAGCGGCCGAACCTGTCACATGAAAGTCGCGCCGCCCTGAGAAAGTGGCGCTGCGGACCACCTGCCGGGTTGAAACTGTTAACCGGGCACGCATATCCTCAGCGTAGGCCCCGGGCAGGGTGTCCGGGGCGTTTGAGCCGAAAGGATCACAACCCCTGACCATCACTGCGCTCTCTCGGGCAGCTCGTTACAAGCCCGAACCGGTTTCCAAGGCGCGTCCTGAGCCTGAGGAAACCCTCCGCCTTGTCCTCGCGTGCCTGGACGACATGAAGGCCGAGGACACCATCTCAATCGACCTGCGCGGCAAGACTACCATCGCCGACACCATGGTTGTGACCTCCGGACGGTCCAACCGGCATGTCGGTGCGGTCGCCGATCGCGTGCTCGAAGACTTGCGCAAGGCCGGCGTGCCTGACGCGCGGGTCGAGGGCATGCCGCATTGCGACTGGGTGCTGATCGACGCAGGCGACGTGATCGTCCACGTCTTCCGTCCCGAGGTTCGCGAATTCTACAACCTCGAAAAGATGTGGGCGCCGGGCAGCATCCGCGGCAAACGCGCGAGCTGAACCGGCAAGATCAGGCGGCGATGCTGGTCCCGACCGGGACCCCCGTGATCATGCGCGCAGCGTCGTTCGCTCGGGTGCAAACAACACCGTTGCAAGGGCTGCGGCGAGCGCCGCGCCGATAAGCTGCGCCACGATGAAGCCCGGCACGTGATTGATCGCGATTCCCGCGAACGTCGTCGTGAAGCCGCGCGCGAGCGTCACCGCCGGATTTGCGAACGAGGTCGAGGCGGTGAACCAGTAAGCGGCCGTGATGACGAGCCCGACCAGCCACGGGATCGCCTGCGGCGCGTAGCGCACGCCGCCGAGGATCGTCAGCACCAGCGTGAAGGTCGCGACCGCCTCGGCGAGCCACTGCGAAGGCCCGCTGCGCGCGGTCGTGCCGATCATGATCGGCGCGAGATCGAACATCAGGTGCGCCGTGATGGTGCCGAGAACGCCGCCGACGCATTGCACGACGAGATACGGCACCACCTCGCTCCATGGCGTCGCGCCGCGCCCTGCAAATACCAGCGTAACCGCCGGATTGAAATGCGCGCCCGAGATCGGCCCCAGGACGGTGATCAGCACAACCAGGATTGCGCCGGTAGGGATGGTGTTGCCGAGCAGCGCGAGCGCCTGATTCCCGCCGGCGAGGCGGTCGGCCATGATGCCGGAGCCGACCACGGTCGCGACCAGGATCGCGGTGCCGAGCCCTTCGGCGAGCAGCCGGCGCGGAAGCGGCGCGGGCGCGTCCATCAGGCGGCGGACGCAGGCGTGCCGGGCTCGGGAGTCTTGCCGATCGCGTCGAGGCGCTGCTGCAGCGCGAGCGCGTCGAGCGAGCGCAGCGGCAGACTGAGGAAGATCGAGATGCGTGCATTCAGCATGCGGTACGCCTCGGCAAATGCCAGCCGCCGTTGCGCTTCGTTGCCCTCCGCGGCCGCCGGATCCGGGATGCCCCAGTGTGCCGTCATCGGCTGGCCGGGCCACACCGGACAGGTTTCGTTCGCCGCGTCATCGCAAACGGTGAACACGAAATCGAGCTGCGGCGCGCCGGGCTTGCTGAACTCGGTCCAGCTTTTCGAGTGGAAGCCGTCGACCTCGAAATTGAGCTTGCGCAGGAGATCGAGCGCATAGGGATGCACCGCGCCCTTCGGCTGGCTGCCTGCCGAATAGGCGCGGAATTGGCCGCGTCCGAGCCGGTTCATGATGGCTTCGGCGATGACCGAGCGTGCCGAGTTGCCGGTGCAGAGAAACAGGACGTTGTAGATATTTTGCTCGGGTGCGCGCATCTCGCTCACCTTTTGCGCTTGGTGACTTTGGCGGCGGGGCCGCAACCGCATCCGGCCGCGGGCTTGGGCGCAAGGCCGCACAATTCCGGGTGGCCGCTGCAGCAATCGTTGACGATGTAGTTCAACAGGCCGCGCATGCCTTCGACATCGGCGCGATAGACGATCGCGCGCCCGTCGCGCGTGCCGCGCACGAGACCTGCCCGCGCCAGGATCGCGAGATGCGTCGACAGCGTATTGTGCGGGCAGCCGATCTCCCCGGCGAGCGCGCCGGCGGCGCGGCCGTCCGGCTCGGCGCGCATCAGCAGCTGAAAGATCTGCAGTCGTGTCGGCTGACCCAAGGCGGCAAGCGCGGCGAGCGCATGCGGCGCCGACAGCGTGTCGCCGTCGGCAACAGGTCCGGCGTGGGCGACGACCGCCAGGTTATTCCGCGCCATCGGCGTTTCCTTGGGGTGACACGCGGCAAGGATAATCAAGTTATGTCCTTATGTCGAGATTTCTCGATATATGGTATCTTCATGACGGGTGGGCGACAGCGACCCGGACTGCAGCTCCGGTCGCGGCTAGACTGATGCGATGCGCATCGTCGTCGCGGCCGTCGGAAGGCTGAAGCGCGGCCCCGAGCAGGACTTGGCGGAGCGCTACCGCGCGCGCGCCGCAAAGTCGGGCCGCGGGGTCGGCCTGCGCGCGCTCGACGTCATCGAGGTCGCCGAGAGCCGCGCGCGCGACGCGGGGCGGCGCATGCTGGAAGAGTCGATCGCGCTCGCCAACGTGATCCCGAAAGACGCCGCGACCGTGCTGCTCGACCCGCGTGGCGAGGCGCTCGATTCCGGTGCGTTCGCGAAACGCCTGCGCGGCTGGAACGATGCGGGGCGGGATGTGGCCTTCCTGGTCGGCGGGCCGGACGGCCTCGCGCCGACCCTCGCGGATCAAGCTGACCTGCATCTCGCCTTCGGCGCGCTCACTTGGCCGCATCAACTCGCGCGCGTCATGCTGCTGGAGCAGATTTACCGCGCGGTCACCATCCTGTCGGGCCACCCCTATCACCGGGAATGAAGGCGGGCCCCCGGCTTTCCCCGATCCGGTTTGCGCAACCTTAACTCAACTTTATGGAACTTTTGAGCTGCAAGGTTTCCTATACGCGGATACCTTAGAGTGCCGCTCGGTTAGGCGGAGGCTGTCCGTTGTCCTTCGACGAATTCATGCAGCAACGTGCTGTCGAGCTCCGCACCGGCGGACGCTACAGCCTTGCCAGCCGGCATGACCCGCAGGGCAACCGGCGCGAGTTCGCCTGCCGCACCAAGCGTATTTCGCCGTTCCAGATGCTGATTGCCGCGCCCGTGCTGGGGCCGAAGGGCGAGCGCGTGATTTCCTATTTCGGCGAGCTCGGCAAGCTCGACGGCTGGATCACCGATCTTGTCGAAGGCGGGTTCCTGGTCGACATCGCAGCGACCCGAAAGGTGCGCGAGGGCCTCGCCACCAAGCTCAGCTGGCTGGAAAAGAAACAGCGCGACGCCGTCATCGATTTCCGCAAGCAGCACCGCCTCGTGCCGGAAAACCCCCATACCAACCTGATTTTCGCGGACGGCACCACGGTCAGCTGCTTCGTGATCGACGTCTCGCCCTCCGGCGTTGCGGTGTCGGCCGACATCGAGCCGGAGATCGGCACCCGTCTCGCCGTCGGCCGTGCGGTCGGTCATGTGGTGCGACAGTTCAATGAAGGGTTCGCCGTCCAGTTCGACCGTCTGCACGAGATGGACCATCTCGAACGAATAATCCGGCCGCCGCCGGATCTGCCCGCCTATCTGAGCCGCCCGCCGAGCGCCGTGTTGCCGCCGAATACGAATGGCCGCGCACCCGTGATAGGGTTGGGCGGCAAAGCCGCGTCGCTGCCGCAAAAAGATGTCTGGCTGATCGATTAGGGCGTATCAGCTTTGCTCCGCCGGCTTGTGCACCCACAAGCGGTACATCGCCTCGAACGTGCGCGGGTTGTCCTGTTCGAAGAGGTGCCAGTTTTCGAGATCGGTCATCGCGGTATCGGCGGGAAAGCGCGTCGCGTACTGTCGCGCCGCCGCGCGGTCGATTTCCAGCCCGAGCAGCTCCAGGTCTTCGCCCGCGAGAAAGGCTTTGATCTCCGGCAGCGTCATCCGGTGCTCCTGCGTGTGGAACACAAGATCGCGACATTCGCTCAAGCTATAGAAGTCGGTGAAGCGCAAGATGTCGCGCGCCGGTTCGTGACCGCCCTGCATCAGGTCGCGCCGGAAGCGCCGGATTTCGTCCGCCGTCGTGCCATAGCCGCCCTGCGCGATGAGCGCGCGGGCGGCCACCACGCCCTGCCGCGCGATCTCGCTGTAGAGACCGATGCGCATGATGCCGCCGGGACGCAGCAGCGACAGCAGCACGCGCCAGCCCGCATAGGGATCGGCGAGATGGTGCAGCACGCCGACCGACTCGATCAGGTCGAAGCGGCGCTCGAGCGCGCCGAGCCGCATGATGTCCGCCTGCGCGTATGCGATCGCATCGAGCCCGAGCGCGCGGGATTTGGCGATCGCGTAGGCAAGGCTCGCACCGCTGAGATCGATCGCAAGGGTGCGCGCGCCGTCGTATTGCTGCGCCGTCAGAATCGCATGCTCGCCGGTGCCGCAGCCCGCGATGAGAATGTCGAGGCCACCGGTCTTGCCGGGCGGGCGGAATGGGGAAAGAGGAACCCGCTCGCGCAGATACGCGTCGATGCTCGGGTATTTCCGAGGACTTCCCGTCGCGATCCAGCGCGGATAGGGATTTGCCTCGTATTGCGCCTGCACGGCGCGCGAGACCTCGTCCTCGATCGGCGTGAGCTGCGGGATGCCCGCGCGCAACGCGGCCTGCTCAAGCGGCTCGCGGATGTGCTGGTCGAGCAGCGCCGCGATCGGTGCCGGCCAGGCGCGCGCCAGCAGCGCCTCCGTGGCGCCCAGCGCTTGCAGCGGAAAATACGCCGCGACCGCCGCGACCTGCAGCGGCGGCACCGCCGCGCCGGCGGTCAGCGCCCCTTGGACCCGCGCGAGCAGCTGTCGCGGGTGCGCCGCCTCCTCGTCGTCCGTTGCGTAGACGTACTCATTGATGAAGCACTGGCGCGCGAGCGCGCAGGCGATTTCCAGCAAGGCGGCGTCATCGGGCGGCGCCGCTGCGGCCGCCTCGAGCAGCGCAAACCGGCAGGCCGCGAGAAATTTCTCCAGCCCGGCATCGCCCACGACGGTGCGCGCCATCAGCGCCAGCAGCAGCGGCTCGTTCAGCCCCGCGAGTCCCGCTGCGCCAAACAGCTCTCCCGCAGTCAGCCGCGCCGGCCAGGCCTGCGCGGCGCGCGCGATGAGCGCACTGGCGGGACCATGGCGGATCGCACTGACGGCCGCGCGCGCAATCACGCTCGGCGCGCTCCACCCCTGCTCCAGCGCGCGCAGGAGGTAGCGGCGCAAGTCGGGGTCATCGCGCGCGACCGCAATCGCCGGCACCAGCCCGGCGAACAGATCCTTGTTCTCCGCCGTCTCGCGGATGTCGAGGCTGCGCATCGTCAGCACGAGCGCCTGGCCGGTGGCGCCGCGTTTGGCGTGCGACATCGCGAGATTGAGATAGGCGTCGACGAAGTCCGGCCGCAGCGCCAGCGCGCGCTCGTAGTGGTGGATCGCGTCGTCGTCACGCCCGGCTTTCGCGAGCGAGAGGCCGAGGCTGTTGTGCGCCTGCGGCGATTGCGGCTGCAGGTTCACCGCCGCACTGTGCTGCGCGATCGCCTCGTTGAAACGGCGCTCCTCGCGCAGCGCATTGCCGAGGTTGAGCCGCGCCTCGGCGAAATTCGGATTGAGCTTGACGGCGCGCGCCCAGTGGCGCGCGGCCTCCTCGCGGCGGTCGAGCGCCCACAACGCCAGCCCGATATTGTAGTGCAGCTCGGGAACCGCCTCGTCGAGCGCGAGCGCGCGCCCGATCAGCGCGACGGCCTCCTCGTTGCGTCCGGTCGCATGGGCCAGCGCGCCGCGGAAATGCAGCGCATGCAGGTGCCCCGGCTCGGCGGCGAGCACTTCGCCATAGAGGCGGTCCGCCTCGGCGAACTGGCCGGCCTGATGGTGGCGGAGGGCGGCCATGAAGGCGTCGGCGGGCGGCATCGGGCATTCGAAGCGCGGATCATCGGGGAAATCAATGTCGCCCGCCGATCATGGCGCACGCTCCGGCCCATTTCGGCCGCATCCGAAAGGTTAATCGTTCCTCAACGACCTTCAGGCGTAGTTTGGCGCGATGATCTCGGGCTCCCCAGGTGGACGATGCGGCTGGCTTGTCGCCGGCGCGCTCGGCGTTTTCCTGCTGGCCGGACCGGGGCAGGCGCAGCAGCCGCTGCAGATTACCCCGCCGCCTGCCGCTGCCGCCGCCCCGTCGGCGACCGCGGTCGCCCCGGAGGCCGCCAAAGGCGCGCGGCAGGAGGAACTGGACAAAGTCCAGGCCGAGCAGAGGAAGAACGCCGAGATCGCCGCCCGGCTGAAGGCCGAGCTTGATGCGATCGGCGAGGACCGGCGCAAGCTCAATGCGCTGCTGATCGGGTCCGCCGCCAACGTTCGCGCCGTCGAGGATCGCATCGCGGCGGCCGAAACGCGCCTCGCCGCCCTGCAGGCCAACGAGAATACCGTGCGCCGCTCGCTCAACAGCCGCCGCGCCGTGATCGGGGAGGTTTTGGCCGCCCTGCAGCGGGTCGGCCGCACGCCGCCGCCGGCCCTGATGGTCAGTCCGGAAGATGCGCTGCAGTCGGTGCGTACCGCGATACTGCTCGGGGCGGTCCTGCCCGACATGAAGGTCGAGGTCGACACGCTGCTCGCCGATCTTGCCGAACTCGTGAAAGTACGTAACGAAATAGCTGCCGAACGGGACGTCCTCGGCCGTGATCTCGCCGCACTTTCGCAGGAAAGAACACGCATGACAGGGCTCGTTGCGGAGCGCCAGCGCAAACAATCGGAGACCGAAAAGGCGCTCGATGGCGAACGCGCCCGCGCGGTGCAGCTGGCGCGGCAAGCCGACAACCTGAAGGATCTGATCGGGCGGCTCGAACAGGATATCGCCGCTTCGGCCCGCGCGGCCGCCGCGGCCCGCGCCGACCGGCCGGCCGATCCGAAAAACAGCCTCGCGGCGCTGCAGGACCCGGGGCGGCTCTCCCCGGCCATTGCCTTCGCGGCGGCCAAGAAAACGCTGCCGCTGCCGCTCAACGGCATCAGGATTCGCGACTTCGGCGTGCCGGACGGCTTGGGCGGCACCGAAAAAGGCCTATCTCTTGCAAGCCGGGCCGGTGCACAGGTGACCGCCCCCTGCGACGGCTGGGTGGTGTACGCCGGACCGTTCCGGTCCTACGGACAACTCTTGATCCTGAATGCCGGCGGCGGATATCATGTGCTGCTTGCGGGGATGGAACGAATCTCGGTGGACATTGGCCAGTTTGTGCTGACCGGGGAGCCAGTGGCGATCATGGGGGGCGGGCCGCAATCGGCCGCAGCCGTAGCGACGGGATCGAGCCAGCCGATCCTGTATATCGAATTTCGAAAAGACGGAGTTCCCGTCGATCCCGGCCCATGGTGGGCGGCAAACGACAGCGAAAAGGTTCGCGGATGATACGCAAGACTTCTCTGGTCCTCCTCGGTGCAGCCGCCGGTGTGGCCATCACGCTCGCCGCCACCCAGCCCCGCAGCATGGCGTTCCTCAGCGCCAGCGCGAAAGCGGCGGCCGCCGACACCTACCGGCAGCTCAATTTGTTCGGCGACGTGTTCGAGCGCGTGCGCGCCGACTACGTCGAGAAGCCGGACGACGCCAAGCTGGTCGAGCAGGCGATCAACGGCATGCTCAACGGGCTCGACCCGCATTCGAGCTACATGGACGCCAAGAGCTTCCGCGACATGCAAGTGCAGACGCGCGGCGAGTTCGGCGGACTCGGCATCGAGGTCACGATGGAAGACGGCCTCGTCAAGGTCGTCACCCCGATCGACGACACGCCCGCCGCCAAGGCCGGCGTGATGGCGAACGACGTCATCACCCAGCTCGACGGCGAGCAGGTGCAGGGTCTCACCCTGAACCAGGCGGTCGAGAAGATGCGCGGGCCGGTCAACACCAAGATCAAGCTGACCATCATGCGCAAGGGCCAGGACAAGCCGATCGAGGTGTCGATCACGCGCGACGTCATCCGCGTGCGCTCGGTGCGCTCGCGCGTCGAGGGCGACGACATCGGCTTCATCCGCATCAGCCAGTTCAACGAGCAGACGTCCGAAGGGCTGAAGAAGGCGATCACCGACATCACCACGCAGCTCGGCAAGGACAAGCTCAAGGGCTACGTGCTCGACCTGCGCAACAATCCGGGCGGCCTGCTCGATCAGGCGATCTCGGTGTCGGATGCCTTCCTCGAGCGCGGCGAGATCGTCTCGACCCGCGGGCGCAATGCCGAGGAGACGCAGCGCTACTCGGCGCGCGCGGGCGACCTCACCAACGGCAAGCCGATCATCGTGCTGGTGAACGGCGGCTCCGCCTCGGCCTCCGAGATCGTCGCCGGCGCGCTGCAGGACCACAAGCGCGCGACCATCCTCGGCACGCGCTCGTTCGGCAAAGGCTCGGTGCAGACGATCATCCCGCTCGGCAACAACAACGGCGCGCTGCGGCTGACCACCGCGCGCTACTACACGCCCTCGGGCAAATCGATCCAGGCCAAGGGCATCGTGCCGGAGATCGAGGTGTTGCAGGACGTGCCGGACGACCTCAAGTCGCGCTCCGACACCAAGGGCGAGGCCTCGCTGCGCGGTCACCTCAAGACGCAGGAAGGCGAGGAGCAGACCGGCTCGCAGTCCTACATCCCGCCGGACGTGAAGAACGACAAGGCGCTCAACATGGCGCTGGAATTGCTGCGCGGCACGAAGACCAATCCGGCCTTCCCGCCGAACACCAAGGCGGCGCAGGCGCCGCAGCAGTAAGGTTGCGCGGCGCGCATGAGATCAAGGGGCGGCCTTCGGGCCGCCCCTTTTCGTTTGGTGGCGAATCCATCCTCCGCTCATTCCCGCGCAAGCGGCCCCCTCCCTTTATCCCTCCCCCGCTTGCGGGGGAGGGATAAAGGGAGGGGGTGGTCCCCGCTTTCGCGGGGACCAGCGGCGCAGCTGGCCGGTACGGTAAACGCTCGGTTAACGCCTGCCGCTTAGGCTGTCCGGGACAGCGAGCCCGGAGCCGTTCCCTTGTCCGCCGACGATTCGACCGACGACCTGCACAAGCCGCTCGGCCAGACCCCAAAGCGCAAGCGGCGGTTCGTGCTGCCCATTCCGGTGGTGGTGCGGACGATGGCCGGCCTGCTCGGCCTGTGCGTCGCCGTGCTGACCGGCTGGATCCTGTTCGTCGACGAGCCGTTCGGCGGCGAGCCGATGGCGGTGGTCAGCGCCGCGACAGCCGCACAGCCGGCGGGCGCGCAGGGTACCGCCGCCAAGCCGACCGCGGCCGCACCGGTGGCGCTCGCCGACGGCAACAAGCCCGCGGCGAATACCGTCACCATCATCGACGGCACGACCGGCAAGCGTCAGGAAGTCACGGTCGGGCAGCCGGGCGCCCTGCCGCAAAAAAAAACTGAACTGAAGACCGAGCCCCCGCCCGGTCCGCAGCCGGAAGTTCCGGTCGATCAGCGCCTGCTCGAATCGTCCGCGCACGGCGCCATTCCGAAGATCGCGCCCGACGGCGCGCGTCCGTCGGACATCTACGCGCGGCCGGTGAAGCCGCAGCGCGCCGACGCGCCGCGCATCGCGATCGTGATCGAGGGCCTCGGCATCGGCGCGAACAGCACGGCCGAAGCGCTGGCAAAGCTTCCCGCGCCGGTGACGCTCGCGTTCGCGCCCTACGGCACCGATCTGGAGCGCTGGGTCGCGCGCGCGCGCCGGGAAAACCACGAGGTGCTGCTGCAGATCGGCATGGAGCCGTTCGATTATCCCGACAACGATCCCGGGCCGAAGACGCTGCTCGCGTCGCTTGACGCCGAGCAGAACATCGACCGCCTGCACTGGTTCCTGAGCCGCTTTGCGGGCTATGTCGGCGTGACCAGCCTGATGGGCGCGCGCTTTACCGCGGCCGATCAGGCGCTCGGGCCGGTGATCCGCGAGATCGGCAAGCGCGGGCTGATCTGGTTCGACGACGGCGCGTCGCCGCGCAGCGTCGCGAGCCAGATGTCCGGCGCCGGCAACGTGGCGTTCGCCAGAGCCGACACCGTGCTCGACGCCATACCGACCGCCGCCGAGATCGACAACGCGCTGGCGCGGCTGGAAGCAGCCGCGCGCAGTCGCGGGGTCGCGATCGGCGCCGCCAGCGCGCTTCCCGTCTCGATCGAGCGCATCGCGCAATGGGCGAAGGCGGCGGAAGGCCGCGGCATTGTGCTGGTCCCGGTCAGCATGGTGGCGAACCGGCCGAAGACCGGGAGTTGACGCGAGCGAGTAGCCTAATGCCCAAGCACGCCTCCCTCCCCTATCGCCCCTGCGTCGGCACCATGGTGCTCAACCGCGACGGGCTCGTGTTCATCGGGCGGCGCACCGAGGGGCCGGAGCACGTCGATCTCACCCATGTGTGGCAGATGCCGCAGGGCGGCATCGACAAGGGTGAGGACCCGTGGCCGGCCGCATTGCGCGAGCTCGCCGAGGAAACCAGCATCACGTCGGTCGCGAAGCTCGACGAGATTGCCGGCTGGTTGAACTACGACCTGCCGCCGGAGGTCGCAAGGCACGCCTGGAAGGGGCGCTATCGCGGCCAGACGCAGAAATGGTACGCGCTCGCCTTCACCGGCGACGACGGCGAGATCGACATCCTCAATCCCGCCGGCGGCCACGAGCCGGAATTCGTCGAGTGGCGCTGGGAGCCGATGCGCAACCTTCCCGACCTCGTGATCCCGTTCAAGCGCGCGGTGTACCAGCGCGTGGTCGATGCATTCGCGCATTTGGTGGCATGATGCACTCGCTCCGCTCGTCCCCGCGAAAGCGGGGACCCAGGGCCCTGCATGAAGGACTGGATGCCCGCGAGTTTACCCCCGACCTGATCGGGGGCGGGCATGAGCGGAGTATGCGGTGACCGACAAACCGTACCGCCCCAACGTCGGCATCGCGCTGTTCAACGCAGGCGGCCGCGTGCTGATCGGGCATCGTTTCAAGCACGACGGTCCGGAATACATCCTGCCCGGCTTCGAGTGGCAGATGCCGCAGGGCGGCATCGACCCGGACGAAGACCCGCATCCGGCCGCAGAGCGCGAGCTTTACGAGGAGACCGGGGTGACGAGCGTCGCGTATCTCGGCGAAACCGCCGAATGGCTCACCTATGATTTCCCGCCCTACGACGGCCCGCCGCACCGGCTGGCGGTGTTCCGCGGCCAGCGGCAGAAGTGGTTCGCGTTCCGCTTTACCGGCGAGGAGCGCGAGATCGCGATGACGGCGTGGCGCAACAATCAGGAGCCCGAGTTCGACGCCTGGCGCTGGGAAGAGCTCGCGCGCGTGCCGGAGCTGGTGGTGCCGTTCCGGCGCGAAGTTTACGAGGCTGTGGCGCGGGAGTTCGCGCGGTTTGCGAGATAGCTTGTAGCCCGCATGGCATAAGCGCGTTTACGCGCGTCTTCGACGCGCTATGGCGGAATGCGGGGCCAGCCTCTCAACCGAAACGCCGTTCCCGGATTACGCTTCGCTTCATCCGGGCTACACGGCCGGCGTCAATGCATCCCGGTCCCCTGCAGGTGATTGTCCACCTGCTTGAAATGATCGAGCTGCTCGATCGCCTTGTCGAGCGCGTTGCCGGCATCCATCTCCTTGATCTTTTCCTGCTGCGCGGTGATGCGGTCCGCGAGCGCGGCACGATCGAAGTCCTCCACCGAGTCGGCGAGATCGGCGAGCACCGTGAGCTTGCCGCCGGCCGAGACTTCCGCGAAGCCGCCGAGCACCACCATGCGCTGGGCGTTGCCGTTAACGAACACCGTCATGATCCCGGGGCGCAGCGCCGACACGGTCGGCGCGTGGCCGGCGAGCACGCCGAAGTCGCCTTCCGTTCCCGGCACGTCGACCTGGTCGACTTCGCCGGAGAACAAGAGCTTTTCGGGAGAGACGAGATCGAACGGAAAGGTGGCCATTTGTTTTCAGCGAATGGTGAGTGGCGAATGGCGAATGGAAACGCCGCCGTTCGTTAACGCACCTGCCGCTACTCCCTATTCGCTATTCGCCATTCGCAACTCGCCACTTACGCCGCTTCCGCCGCGAGCTTCTTGCCCTTGTCGACCGCCTCGTCGATGGTGCCGACCATGTAGAAGGCGGCCTCGGGGAGGTGGTCGTACTTGCCCTCGACCAGTCCCTTGAAGCCCTTGATGGTGTCGGCGAGGTCGACGAGCTTGCCGGGCGAGCCGGTGAACACTTCGGCGACGAAGAACGGCTGGGAGAGGAAGCGCTCGATCTTGCGCGCGCGCGACACCGTCGTCTTGTCCTCTTCCGACAGCTCGTCCATGCCGAGAATCGCGATGATGTCCTGCAGCGCCTTGTAGCGCTGCAGCACCTGCTGCACGCGCCGCGCCACCGCGTAATGCTCCTCGCCGACGACCAGCGGCGAGAGCATGCGCGAGGTCGAATCGAGCGGGTCGACCGCCGGATAGATGCCTTTCGCGGCGATGTCGCGCGACAGCACCGTGGTGGCGTCAAGGTGCGCGAACGAGGTCGCAGGCGCCGGATCGGTCAGGTCGTCGGCCGGCACGTAGATCGCCTGTACCGAGGTGACCGAGCCCTTGGTGGTGGTGGTGATGCGCTCCTGCAGGGCGCCCATGTCGGTCGCGAGCGTCGGCTGATAGCCGACCGCCGAGGGGATGCGGCCGAGCAGCGCCGAGACTTCGGAACCGGCCTGCGTGAAGCGGAAGATGTTGTCGACGAAGAACAGCACGTCCTGGCCCTGATCGCGGAAGTGCTCCGCGACGGTGAGCCCGGAGAGGCCGACGCGCGCGCGCGCCCCCGGCGGCTCGTTCATCTGCCCGTACACCAGCGCGCATTTCGAGCCCGCGGCCGAGCCGTTGTTCTTCTTCGGGTCCTTGTTCACGCCGGACTCGATCATCTCGTGATAGAGGTCGTTCCCTTCGCGCGTGCGCTCGCCGACGCCGGCGAACACCGAATAGCCGCCGTGCGCCTTCGCGACGTTGTTGATCAGCTCCATGATCAGCACGGTCTTGCCGACGCCGGCGCCGCCGAACAGGCCGATCTTGCCGCCCTTGGCGTAGGGCGCGAGCAGGTCCACGACCTTGATGCCGGTGACGAGAATCTCCGCTTCGGTCGACTGATCGGTGTAGGGCGGCGCGTCCTGATGGATCGCGCGTTTCTGCGCGGTCTTCACCGGGCCGGCTTCGTCGACCGGATCGCCGACCACGTTGATGATGCGGCCGAGGCATTCATCGCCGACCGGCACCGAAATCGGCTGGCCGGTGTCGGTCACTTCCTGCCCGCGCACCAAACCTTCCGAGGTGTCCATCGCGACGGTGCGCACCGTCGACTCGCCGAGATGCTGCGCGACCTCGAGCACGAGGCGGTTGCCGCCGTTGGTCGTCTCCAGCGCGTTCAGGATCGCCGGCAGGTGGCCCTCGAACTGCACGTCCACGACGGCGCCGATGACTTGGGTGATCTTTCCGGTTGCTGCAGCCATGATCTCAGTCCTCTTTACTGTTCCGCCACCGACTTCTCCCGCTCATTGCCGCGAAAGCGGCAATCCAGTTCTTCCGTTCTTCGGACCCTGGGTCCCCGCTTTCGCGGGGACGAGCGGACGGTGAAGCTTGCTCGTCATTACAGCGCCTCGGCGCCGGAGATGATCTCGATCAGCTCCTTGGTGATCATCGCCTGGCGCGTGCGGTTGTAGGTCAGCGTCTGCTTGCGGATCATTTCGCCGGCGTTGCGCGTCGCGTTGTCCATCGCGCTCATCTGCGCACCGTAGAACGAGGCGTTGTTTTCCAAGAGCGCGCGGAAGATCTGCACGCTGAGATTCTGCGGCAGCAGCTCGGTGAGGATGTCGGCCTCCTCGGGCTCGTATTCGTACGAGGCGGCCGGCGCGGCGGCGCCCTTCTCGGGGAAGACCGCCGGGATGATCTGCTGCGCGGTCGGAATCTGCGCGATTACCGACCTGAAGCGCGAAAAGAACAGCGTGCAGACGTCGAATTCGCCCGCCTCGTAGCGCGCGATGATCTTGCCCGCGATGTCGCGCGCGTGAGAAAATTGCAGCTGGCGCACGCCGCGCAGCTCGAGATGGTCGACGATCTGCCTCTCGTACTGGCGGCGCAGCTGCTCATAGCCCTTGCGCCCGACACAGAAGAACTTGACCTGCTTGCCTTCGCCCATCAGCCGGTTGGCGTGCTCGCGCGCGAGCCGCACGATCGCCGAGTTGAACGCGCCGGAAAGTCCGCGCTCGCCGGTGCAGACCAGCAGCAGATGCACCTTGTCCTCGCCGGTGCCGGCGAGCAGCTTCGGCGCCGCGGCCACGTCCGTCACCGAGGAGGCGATGTTGCCGAGCACGGTGTCCATGCGCTCGGCATACGGGCGCGCGGCCTCGGCCGCGGCCTGCGCGCGGCGCAGCTTGGAAGCCGCGACCATCTGCATCGCCTTGGTGATCTTCTGCGTCGCCTTGGTGGAGGCGATGCGGACCCGCATGTCCTTGAGTGAGGCCATCTACCCGCTCTCAGACTGTCATCCCGGACGGCGCGAAGCGCCGAGCCGGGATCCATAGATCAGCAAGCGCCGACGGCGCGCGCGGGTAGATGGATCCCGGCTCGCGCTCGCTCCGCTCGCTTGGCCGGGATGACATCATCATATCCATCACGCAAAACTCCGCGCGTAGTCGTCGATCGCGACCTTGAGCTTCTTCTCGGTGTCGCTGGTGAGGTCGCCGGTCTTGCGGATGTCTTCCAGGATGTCGGCGTGCTTGCCGCGCAGCAGGCCGAGCAGGCCTTCTTCGAACGACCGCACGCGATCGACCGGGATCGGATCGAGGTAGCCGTTCACGCCGGCGTAGATCACGGTCGCCTGCTCCTCCATCTTGAGCGGCGAGAATTGCGGCTGCTTCAACAGCTCGGTCAGCCGCGCGCCGCGCGCCAGCAGGCGCTGCGTCGTCGCATCGAGGTCGGAGCCGAACTGCGCGAACGCCGCCATCTCGCGGTATTGCGCGAGCTCGCCCTTGATGCGGCCGGCGACCTTCTTCATCGCCTTGGTCTGCGCCGCCGAGCCGACGCGCGACACCGAGAGGCCGACGTTCACGGCAGGCCGGATGCCCTGATAGAACAGGTCGGTCTCGAGGAAGATCTGCCCGTCGGTGATCGAGATCACGTTGGTCGGAATGTAGGCCGAGACGTCGTTGGCCTGGGTCTCGACCACCGGCAGCGCGGTGAGCGAGCCGTTGCCGGCCGCATCGCCCATCTTGGCGGCACGCTCGAGCAGGCGCGAGTGCAGGTAGAACACGTCGCCCGGGTACGCCTCGCGGCCGGGCGGGCGGCGCAGCAGCAGCGACATCTGGCGATACGCGACCGCCTGCTTCGACAGGTCGTCGTAGCAGATCACCGCGTGCATGCCGTTGTCGCGGAAGAACTCGCCCATGGTGCAACCGGAGAACGGCGCGAGGTACTGCATCGGCGCCGGATCCGAGGCCGTTGCGGCGACCACGATCGAGTACTCGAGCGCGCCCTGCTCTTCCAGCACCTTGACGAACTGCGCCACGGTCGAGCGCTTCTGGCCGATGGCCACGTACACGCAGTACAGCCTGATCTTCTCGTCCGGCTGCGCGTTGAGCGGCTTCTGGTTCAAAATGGTGTCGAGAATGATCGCCGACTTGCCGGTCTGGCGGTCGCCGATGATCAGCTCGCGCTGGCCGCGCCCGATCGGGATCAGCGCGTCGATCGCCTTCAGCCCCGTCGCCATCGGCTCATGCACCGACTTGCGCGGAATGATGCCCGGCGCCTTGACGTCGACGCGCATGCGCTTGTCGGCCGCAATCGGCCCCTTGCCGTCGATCGGATTGCCGAGCGGATCGACCACGCGGCCGAGCAGGCCCTTGCCGACCGGCACGTCGACGATCGCGCGCGTGCGCTTGACGGTCTGGCCTTCCTTGATCTCGCGGTCGTTGCCGAAGATCACGATGCCGACGTTGTCGGTCTCGAGGTTGAGCGCCATGCCGCGCACGCCGTTCTCGAACTCGACCATCTCGCCGGCCTGCACGTTGTCGAGGCCGTAGACGCGCGCGATGCCGTCGCCGACCGACAGCACCTGGCCGACCTCGGAGACTTCCGCCTCCTGGCCGAAATTCTTGATCTGCTCTTTCAGGATGGCGGAAATTTCCGCGGCGCGGATGTCCATCAGCGTGCCTCTTTCATCGCGAACTTGATCGTATTGAGTTTGCTGCGCAGCGACGCATCGACCATGCGCGAGCCGACCTTCACCTTCAGCCCGCCGATGATCGAGGGATCGATATCGACGTGCATCGTCACGTCCTTGCCGGTGACCTGGCGCAGCGCGTCGCGGATCTCGTCGAGCCGCGCGTCGTTGAGCGCTTGCGCGACCGTGACCTCGGCGGTCACCTCACCCTTGTGGCGGGCGACGAGCGCGTTGAAGCCGCGGATCATCTCGCGCGCGGCGAACAACCGGCGGTTCGCCGCGACTACGCGCAGGAAGTTCGCCGCCACGCCCTTGATGCCGGCCCGGTCGAGGATTGCGGCGAGCGCCTTCGCCTGCTCGGCGCCGGTAAAGACCGGCGAGCGCACCAGACGCAGCAGGTCGGGGCTTTCGGCGAGCAGCGCCTCGAACGCCGCCAGATCGGCCTGCACGGCATCGAGCGCATTCGTCTCGCGCGCAAGCTCGAACAGCGCGGTCGCATACCGCCCCGCCATGCCGGAAACGATGCCGTTTTCGCCTGCCACGCCGCGCCCTGTTTTTTCTGCGGTTCCAAGAGGCCGAAGGCGCCGCCAGCGGCACCCAAGCCCTTGGAATGATAGGGACTTTTCTCCGCGGCTTCCCGAAATGTCCGTTGGCCCGCGAAAATCGCGGGTTTGCTAACACAGCGCAGGAAGCGGTGCAACATTACCCTTCGCGCAGCGCCGCGACATTGGCTGTTGGGATAGGTCGGCGAAATGGGGGCTGGGACGCGTGTCGTGCTTTGCGCTGATGGGGCGGCTCGCGGGTTCGTCTCGGCCGCCAGCTCTTGCCGGTCAGGCGCTGAGCGCGCCGCCGGATCATTCGAGGGCCGCTAGACAAACACCCGAACGAACGCGAGGTTCTTCGGCACCGTCTTGTCGAAGCGCGGAATGCTGCGCTTGCCGAGGCCTTGAAGCTGGACTGACGTGAGTTCCCCGCCGCAGCCGTCACATTTCGGCGGACTCGTGCTCGGCTTGTAATGCACCTGCACGGTCCGGCAGTTGTCGTATTGCCACGGGCGTTCGACGAGCACGAGCGTGTCCACGGACGCAAGCTTCCAGGCCTTCCATTCGGCCGTCGTCGAGCGCTGCCACATGATGTATTCGTTCGACAGCGGATTGCCCTTGTGGCTGCGCCATGGCGTCTTGGGATCGTCACCGTCGCCGAACATCGACCAGACCGTGTTGGCCGCCGTCGCAACCGGCGGTCCGAGCGGCTTGCCGAAACGCTTGAGATTGGCGGCGACGGTATCATCGATCCGCTTCGCCACGCTGGCGGGAAATTTGCCGAACTCGGCGAGGATGCGTTTGTTGCGATCGATATGGTCGCGCAGGTGCGGCGCGTTGATGGTGCCGAGCCAGGCCGAGGAGAGCAGCACCATGCCTTGGAGCTGCGCGCTGACGAAGGCGCGCATCGTATCGGCGACGACACCATCCAGCTTTTCACGCGCAATGCGATGCGAACCGGAGTGGATGTTTTCGAACGCCCATACACCGCCGTCGTTGGGGATTTCGCGCAGATGCAGCTGCTCTGGCAGCGTGATGTCGTTGTATTTTGGTATTGTCATGTTGTTTTTGTCGGCGGCGTATTCGGTTATCGCCGCGACGATCAACTCGCCTTGATAGTGCAGCAGCCCCGAGCGTTCGCTGACGCGCGGCACGAACGCATCCTGAATGTCGCGCATCGCGACGCTGATGGCCCGCGCATTGTTGGCTCCGAACAGCTCATAAAGCTGGCGGGCTCCCGCTCTGCGGCTGCCCTTGTCCGACGACCCGAGCGCCGCAACCGCCGTCTGGTAGGATGCGAAGTTCTCGGAGATGAAGTTGGCCTTCGAGGCAAAAGTACCGAGAAGCTGTTGCGTGGTGACGTCGGTGATCTTTTCGCTCAGCGCTGCCGTATCACTGGTAAGCCGCTCGACATTGTCGCGCAACGTCCCAATTTGCGTGTCGATGGCGTCGAGATGCTCCTGGATGTCGTCGAGCTTTTTCTCGATCTCGGCGAAATAGCGCTCGTAGTTTTCCGTCTCGCCGCCGAGCCCGAGGAAGTCGAGAATCTGGCCGCTCACGAACGGGCCTGCAATATCGCCGAGCAGGGATTCGCTCATCTTTCCGATCAGAGCCTTTGCCGGATCGACCAGCGGCCCGGGTATGCTTTGCGCGCGCGCCGCAAACGGCGTGAGAGCCGTTGCGGCGAGGGCCAGACCGCCATTCACCAGCGTCCGGCGAGACACGCTGCTTGCGCCCGCACGGCTGTTCGTCGATTGCCGCATTGGCCCCCCAATGAACCTCTGTTCGGCGCACACGCCGTGTTATAGCTAAGGTTGTCATATTAGTCGCGCTTGCCTCAGCGTCAATTTGGAACTTCGGTTCCATGGAAGCGGCGGTCGAACCCTCGCAGCTGGGTCGCGCGCGGCCAGTGGATAGGAACTTCAGCGATGAACATCACCATCGTCGGCTCAGGCAATGTCGGGCGCGCGCTTGGCACCGGCTGGAAGAAGGCCGGGCACAGCGTGACGTTCGCGGCACGCGATCCTGCCGGCGCGAAGACCGCGGAGCTCAAGCGCGAGGGCTTTGCGGTCGCACCGCAGGCCGCAGCCGGCGAGGCGGAGGTGATCGTGCTCGCGGTGCCGTGGACCGGCATCGAGGCGACCGTGCGGGCGCTCGGCTCCCTCGCGGGCCGGATCGTGATCGATGCCACCAATCCGCTCACCGCCGATCTCGCGCTCGCGCTCGGTTTCTCGGATTCGGCCGGCGAGACGGTGGCGCGGCTCGCACAGGGCGCGCGCGTCGTGAAGGCGTTCAACACCACCGGCGCGAACAACATGGCGGACAGCCGCTACCCGGGCGGCAAACTGATGATGCCGGTCGCAGGCGACGACGCAGCCGCGAAGCAAACCGTAATGACGCTCGCCGCGGAGCTGGGCTTCGCGCCGGTCGACGTCGGCCCGCTCGCGATGAGCCGCCACCTCGAACCGATGGCGATGTGCTGGATCAAGCTCGCTTACGCGCAAGGGACGGGACGGGAATTCGGCTTCGCCATTCTCAAACGCTGAAGCTTGGCAAACGCTCTACCGCCCGCACGGAAGCGGCACACACAGGAGAGTGCCGATTCCGGCGGGCGGACGCGGACGCTAGTAGCCGCTGCTGCCCGGCGTCTCGGGCTCCTCGAACGGATTGTCCTGGTAACTCACGCCGGGATAGCTCTGATATCCCTGGTAGGCTCCGTAGCCTCCATACAGTCCGACCGGCGCGGAGACGAGCGGGCCGTAAGCGCGCCGGTACATCCGCGCCGCCGCGTAAGGCCGCCGGGCGATCGCGGCGCCGGCGAGCGGGCGCTGCTGCAGCCCGACCTGTGCGGTCCGGTGCACGCCTGCTGGCCCGATCCGTGTGTCCGCCTGGGCGAGAGCCAATGAGGTGGGTCCGAGGACGAGAGTAACCGCGAGGACGAGGTTCTTTACTGCCATGATGTACGCCTCCTGTTGTGTCCGGCGCATATGAAGAACGCAGCGCGGAACAACCATCGGACAAACGAGCAGTCACCGTTGAACCTTCGCTTACGTTACTTCCACGATGGCCCTACGGAATAAGAGTTTCCCGCCGCGTATGCGGCGACAAGTCGCCTTTCGTTTGACTGTGATGAGATGAGAAAGCAGGTGCTTTTTATTGGCAGGCCGTGGCGGGCGCGACCCGGTGCTCCTCCTTAGTTTCGTACAAAATCCGTCGCCTTGGCGGCCGAGTGTCACCACGTCGAGAGCGGGCTCGCGCTTTTAGCGCGATCGTGCTCTCAGTTCTTCATGCACGCGCGCAACTGCGCGACAGAGATACTTCGTTACAAGCGCCTAGCCTGCGACCGCCTCCATGATCTCGCGCGGCTTGCGCTTGATCGCGAGCAGATAGGCGGCCGCGGGTGCGTCGGGATAGCGCCGGCCCTGCTCCCAGTTCTTCAGCGTGGGAAGCGGTATGCGGTAGGTGGAGGCAAAGCGCTGCTGCGACATGCGCAGCGAGCGCCGGATCGCCTTCACGTCGGGCATCTCGACGGCGGTGACGCGCATGCCGGGCACCCTGCGGCCCTGCGCATGCGCTGCCGCCTGTTTCAGGCTTGCGATCAGTTCGTTGGCGAACTTGCCCATGGTCGGTCCTTTTCGTGTCATCCCTTGAGTACCGCAGCGAGGGCACGCACCGCGCGTTTCTCGCCGGGGGCCAAGTCCTCCTGCTGCGCCTTTGCGTACACCATCAGCAAGTACAACGGCCGGCCCGCATCGTGATAGAAATAGATCACGCGTGCGCCGCCACGCTTGCCGGTGCCGGCCCGACTCCACCGCACCTTGCGCACGCCGCGGTGTCGGGGATCACGTCTCCTGCCGCGGGATGCATCGCGATGAAGGAGACGAATGCCTCATGCTCGGCTTCGTCCCAAACATTCGCTGCTTGCCGCAGGAAAAGCGGGGTCTCCGCGACCGTGAGCGGCGCTACCGGCACGCGCCTTTAGTACGCCATTGGCGCCCAGATGTCGAGGAGGACGTAGCCCAAAAAATACGCACGCTCGAAATCCGCGCTTACCTACCTCGCTTGCTCGTCGAGGAGTGTCAGCTGGTGACCTTGGTTTGCTCAAGCGGGCGGAGAGCGGCTTCTTCCGCATGAAGCTCGTGCCAAAAAGCAAAACCCCGCATCGCTGCGGGGTTCGCCGATCGACATGCGGGCCGGCCTACTTGGTCGGCGCCATGCTCGGTGTGCTGGAGTCGCTGTTGGCGGGGGTCGCCTGCTTTTTCTTCCCCTTCACGTTCGCGGTCTTCTTGCCTTCGTTCTCGATCTTGCCGGTGGCGGTGCCGGGCGTCGGCGCCATGCTGGGCGTGCTCGAGCTCTGGCTCGGGTCGTCGGCCTTCTTCTTGGCGGCCTTGGCCTTGGCGTTCGGGGCCGGAGTCTCGGCCTTGGGCGCGCCGCCGGGGTTCGGCTGCATCGATGGATTGGAGCTCGATTGGGCGTAGGCCGCGAGCGCGCTGATAGCCAAAGCCGTCGTCGCCAGCGTCAGTGTCCTGGAGAACATGCTTCCCTCGCACGGTTGCGCGCCTGAGGGGCTTCTCGGCGCTCAGGCAGGAAACGCGGGAGGGAACCGCGAAGTTCCATCATTGCGGACGAGGCATCGGCGCCCCGCAACGGCGCGCCGTCGCCCCCGGCTGCTTGCGGCCTAGCCTTTCAGGCGCTTGTTGCACTCGCCGTAATAGCCGCCGCCCTTCTGGATCCAGTTCAGGCCGCCATTCGCGTTGCTCGCCTTGTTCGCCTTGTACTGGTCGAGGCAGGTCAGAAACCGCCCCTTCCCGGCAGGCCCACTGGAATATTTCGGCGCGACGGCGTTGGGGAAGACCGCACTGCCGGTCGCCGCCGATGCCGGAGCCGACATCGCCGGCTTCGTGGTGTCGGCCTTTGTGTCCGGTTTGGTTTCCGACGCCGGCGCGGCCGTGGTCGCTGCCGTCGCACCGGGTCCGCACTCGGCCTTGCGGAAGTCGGTCAGCTTCATTCCTTTGGCCGTCCCGGCCTGCTGCGCAGCGATGTATTTCGCGGCGCATTCGCGCCGCGTGAGGGCATCAGCCGAACCAAGCGGGAAGACTGCCAGGGCCGTCGTCGCGAGCAGTAAACCAGGGAGAACGACAGTTGAGCGGATGGTCATGGGCAACTCCGATAGTTTCCCCACCCGCACGCAACATCCCATGGATGCGCGCCGTGCACCTTTAGGACCATCGTACAGCGGCCGGCCGCAGCGCCGCCCGGATCAAGACGAGACAGCCGCAAAAAAAAGTTACGCACGCGCGGAAAATCCTTGCCGATAATGCGCACGCCTTGCTCGTCGAGGGGCGTCAACCGGTGACGCTGGTTTGATGGAGCAAGCCGGGAAGCGCGGCCGGAGAACAGGCCAAGCGGACCCGGCAGCCGGCGCCCGGCAATTCCGGGCCTCGGACTGGTGCGGCGCCCGCGCGTCCGGCCTCGTCAGCCGGGCACCCGGGCGGCGTCGAGGCTCCGCCCGGAGGTACAACGGCCTCCTGCCAGGAGCTGGCTGACGGCGGCGCGTCAAGCGCGCTGCTGAAAGCGCGGCCCGGCGCCGTAAGGAAGACGCCGCCGCAGAGCGTCGAGAGGCGTGCCGGCCTACGTCACTGGCCGGTGATCTCCGGCGATCCGGAGATGGACCTATCCGCGAGGACGGTCACGGGGTGCGGCGCTTCCGCACCAGCGCCTGTCGGCGCTCTGCTCCCCTCCGGGGAGGCGGAAAACGGACAAGGGGCACCCGGCGCCCCCGCTCAACCCGGGCGGCGCAGCGTTGGCTAGGGCCGCCCGTCATTCCGGGGCCGAGCGCAGCGAGGAGCCCGGAATCCATAACCATGAAAGCTGAGATGAAACGCAGACCGAGCGACGGCGAAACACTTGTGGTTATGGATTCCGGGCTCGCGCCCATAGCGCGTCGCAGACGCGCGTGAACGCGCTTTCGGGCGCGCCCCGGAATGACAGGCGCAGCGTTGGCTGATCGGGCGACTGGGGCGCCCGGCGGAACAGGGACAATTGACCGCATCGGGCGCTCCGATAGATTTATTCCATAACGGCCGGGAATTCGGCGAAAACATAACGTGCAGGCCGGATCACAAGGGAGAGAAACTCATGGCGCAGGAAACCGGACGACAGGGCGCGGACTTGTCTCGCGACGGCGCCACGCAGACGGTAGCATCGGTCGACCGCGGCCGGCGCGGATTTCTCGGCGGCAGCGGACTGGCCGCGATCGGCGCGGTTATCGGGAGTGGCATGCCGTTCTCCGACACACTGGTTCCGGCGGCCTCGGCGCAGGGCACGGCGCCGGCGAAAGGGCCGCAGCACTTGAAATACCCCGGCAAGAACGAGGGCCTGGTCGTGCTCGGCGAGCGTCCGCTCGTCGCCGAGACGCCGGAGAGCCTGCTCGACGACGACACCACGCCGACGGAGAAATTCTACATCCGCAACAACGGGCAGATCCCGGAGCCTGCGAAGGACCCCGAGGCCTGGAAAATCGTCATCGACGGCGAGGTCAACAACAGACTGGAGCTCTCGCTCGGCGAGTTGAAGTCGAAATACAGGATCGCGACGCGGCGCATGGTGCTCGAGTGCGGCGGCAACGGCCGTTCGGCGTTCTCGCCGCCGGCACGCGGCAACCAGTGGACCAACGGCGGCGCGGGCTGCGCCGAATGGACCGGCATCGCGCTCGCCGACGTGCTCAAGGCCGCCGGCCTGAAATCCAGCGCAAAATACACCGCGCACTATGCGGCCGATCTGCATCTCTCCGGCGACGCGAGCAAGCCGAGCCTGTCGCGCGGCGTGCGCATCGAGAAGGCGATGGACCCGTACACGATGATCGTGTGGGGCATGAACGGCGAGCCGCTGCCGAACATCCACGGCGGGCCGGTGCGCCTCGTGGTGCCGGGCTGGCCGGGCTCTGCCTCGCAGAAGTGGCTCACGCGCATCAACATCCGCGACAAGGAGCACGACGGCGCAGGCATGACCGAGTTCTCCTATCGCGTCGCCATCAAGCCGATGGTGCCGGGAGAGAAGGGCGATCCGAAGAACTTCCGCATTCTCGAATCGATGCCGGTGCGCTCGCTCATCACCAATCCGGCGAACGGCGCGAAGTTTTCCGCCGGCACGAAGGAGCTGAAGCTGCGCGGCGCCGCATGGGCCGGCGATCTCACCGTGAAAGCGGTGGATGTGTCGACCGATTTCGGCGCGACCTGGCACAAGGCGGGCTTAAGCAAGCCGAAGAACAAATACGACTGGCAGCGCTGGACCGCGACCGTGAAGCTGCCGAGCGACGGCTACTTCGAAATCTGGACGCGCGCGACGGATTCCAAGGGCGTGATGCAGCCGCATCAGGCGGGGTTCTGGAATCCGCAGGGCTACGGCGGGAATGCGATGCACCGCATCGCCGTGCTGGTGGGGTAGCAGGGTCGTCATCGCCCGCGGCGGCGGGCGATCCAGTAAACATCCGGAGAACTTGTTGCACGCCATTCCATCATTGAGCTTTCGGCGTTTACTGGATGCCCCGCTTTCGCGGGGCCTGACACTTCTGTGTGTCGGCGCGCTCATCGCCTGGGCGACGCCCGCCCTCGCGCAAAACTTCACCCCGCGCGACGAAAGCCCCGAGGATTTTCCCGCCGGCGCCGGGCGCGACGAGACCTTCTATGCCTGCACCGCCTGCCACGGCTTCAAGCTGGTGGCGCAGCAGGGCCTCTCGCGCGCCGGCTGGGAGGACTCGATCAACCTGATGGTCCGCCGCCACAACATGCCGGCGCTCGACGAGGCGGACCGCGCGCGCCTGCTCGGCTATCTCGAGGCGACGTATCCGCCGCGCGCCCCGGCCGCCCGCGGCGGCTGGCAGAATCCGTTCAGCAAGCAATGAGCCGTCATTCTCCGCTCATGCCCGCGAAAGCGGGCATCCATACCCCCACCCTACCCTCCCCCGCAAGCGGGGGAGGGATAAAGGAAGGGGGATTCCCGCTTTCGCGGGGACGAGCGGACGTCAATCTAGTGCCGCAGCTTCGGATCGCGCGCAGCTTCAATCCAGTCGGTGCGTTTCGGCGTTGCCGCAACGAACACGGCGTTCTGGCCGCAGAAGCTGCGCCTGATCTCGGCGCGCGCGAACAGCGCGGCAAGCTTCGGCTCGGTGCCGGCCGCGAGCAGCGACAGCCGATCGAGCGCGCAGGCGAGCATGCCGCGATCGACCAGCTCCGGGCCGGGATTGCAGAACCAGCCGGTGAGCTCGAGCCGCGGCTCCTCGAAGCCGCGATTGAAACGCAGGCAGCTGCGCGTGCCATGCGGCGCATGATCGGTGAAGGCCTCGACCAGCACCACGCCGAATTTGGTATCGATGGTGCGCGGCGTAACCGGCGCCGACAGGCGCAACTCGGAGATGCTGGCGGTGATGTCCTCGCTGTCGCCCGCCTCGGCGTCCGTACCGGGACGATGGATCTCCACGACGGCGGTCGCGCCGCCCGGCTCGCCGAAGGTGAGGATATCCTTGCGCCCGCCTCCGCTCGCCTGGCGCCAGATCGAATAGCGCGGCGGCTCGAAATCCGGGATCGCCATCGCGAACGCCGCGAACGGCCTGTTGACCGCCAGCCACTCCGCCGGCTCGGCTTGCGTCACGGTGCTGCCGCGTGCGACGAACTCCGCGATGCCAAACCCGCATGCGCCGAGCGCCGCGCAATAGACGAACAGGCGCGCCAGTGTCGCCTGCAGCTCGACGGCGAACATGCCCAGCAGCGCAAAGGCGACGCGGGCGCGGGCCGAGATCCCAGCCATCGCCGCCGCATTCGCGCTACGCAACACAGGATGCACGCCGCTCCCCCCGGGCGTAGCACTAGCGCGGCAGCGCTATTCGGAGGTTTCCGGATGCCGGCGAAGCGGCCGTTTTTCGGCGAAAGGGTCAACGAGCCGTTACGCCTTGGCGCACCGCATCAGAGCCCGGAATGACCGCCATTCGCACGATTTGATTGACTTTTCGCCGCGCGAGGGCATTTAAACAGGCCATTCAACAGCAGGAACCAGGTCATGGGCTACAAGGTCGCCGTGGTTGGCGCCACCGGCAATGTGGGCCGCGAGATGCTGAACATCCTCGCCGAGCGGGAATTTCCCGCCGACGAGATGGTGGCGCTCGCCTCGCGCAAGAGCATCGGCCAGGAAGCCGCCTATGGCGACACGACGCTCAAGGTCAAAGCGCTCGAGCACTATGATTTTTCCGACGTCGACATCTGCCTGATGTCGGCTGGCGGCGCGGTATCGAAGGAGTGGTCGCCGAAGATCGCCGCCGCGGGCGCGGTGGTGATCGACAATTCGTCCGCCTGGCGGATGGACCCGGACGTTCCGCTGATCGTGCCCGAGGTCAATGCCGACGCGGTCGGGGGCTTCACCAAGAAGGGCATCATCGCCAACCCGAACTGCTCGACCGCGCAGCTCGTGGTCGCGCTCAAGCCGCTGCACGACAAGGCGAAGATCAAGCGCGTCGTCGTCTCGACCTATCAGTCGGTGTCGGGCGCCGGCAAGGATGCGATGGAGGAACTGTGCGCGCAGACCAAGTCGGTCTATCAGCTCAATGAGGTCGAGGCGAAGAAGTTTCCCAAGCGCATCGCCTTCAACGTGATCCCGCAAGTCGATGTCTTCATGGAGGACGGCTACACCAAGGAAGAGTGGAAGATGGTGGTCGAGACCAAGAAGATCCTCGATCCCAAAATCAAGCTCACCGCGACCTGCGTGCGCGTGCCGGTGTTCGTCAGCCACTCAGAGGCCGTGAACATCGAGTTCGAGGAACCGTTGAGCGCCGCCGAGGCGCGCGACATCTTGCGCAAGGCGCCCGGCTGTCTGGTGATCGACAAGCACGAGGATGGCGGCTACGTCACGCCCTACGAGGCGGCGGGCGAGGACGCGACCTACATCAGCCGCATCCGCGAGGACCCGACCGTCGACAGCGGCCTCGTGATGTGGATCGTGTCGGACAATCTGCGCAAGGGCGCCGCCCTCAATGCGGTGCAGATCGCCGAGTGCCTGATCAATCGCAAACTGATCGCCGCGAAGCGCAAGGCGGCTTGATTCCCCGCACCGCTCGTCCCCGCGAAAGCGGGACCCAGAGCCAAAGAACTGGATGCCCGCTGGAGCCTGTGCTCGGGCGAGCCGAAGGCTCGACCCGAGTACGGGCATGAGCGGAACTTCCTCTAAAACCTCGGCTCCTTGAACAGCCGCGCGTAATCCTCCGCGGCGATCGGTGTGAATTCACCGGTCGCCCGATCGCGCACCGAGAGCCGTCCGGTCGCGACACCGAAATAGGCGCCGTGAAGCGCGATGCGGCCCGTCTCGACCAGGTTGCGCAAGCGCGGAAACGTCAGCAGATTGTCGAGGCTGTTGGCGACGTTCGCCTGTTCGAGCCGGACCAGATACTCGGTCTCGGAAAGGTTGCCGCGCGGCCCGACCTTCTCGGCGGCCGGCGCCATCAGCGACATCCATTTGCCGATGAAATCGCCGGGCGAAAGCGGCTCGGCATCTTCGGCAAATGCTTTCACGCCGCCGCATTGCGCATGGCCGAGGACGACGATGTGCCGGACCTTGAGCGCTGCGACGCCGAACTCAAGCGCGGCCGAGACGCCGTGCGCGCGGCCGTCCGGCGCGTAGGGCGGCACGAGATTGGCGACGTTGCGCACCACGAACAGCTCGCCCGGCCGCGCGTTGAAGATGACCTCCGGTGAGACGCGCGAGTCCGCGCAGCCGATCACCATGATCTCGGGCGACTGCCCGCGCTCGGCAAGCTCGCGATAACGGCTCTGCTCCAGCGGCAGGCGGCCGGTGAGGAAATCGCGGTAGCCCTCGATCAGCCGGTCGGGGAAATTCATGAGGCGATCGCCGCAAGTTTGCCGAGATCGACGTTCGCGCCGCACAGCAGCACGCCGACGTTCTCGTCTGCGCGCGGCTGGTAGCGGCCGCTCACCAATGCGGCAAGCGCAGCGGCACCGCCCGGTTCGGCGCCGATGCGCAACCGATCCCACAGCAGCTGCTGCGCCGCCACGATCGCATCGTCGGCGACCAGCGCGACGTGATCGACATTCTGCCGCGCGATCTCGAACACCAGCTGCCCGGTGTTGCGCGCGCCGAGCGAATCCGCCGCGATGCTCTCGACCGTCACGTCGACCGGACGGCCGGCTTCGAGCGATGCATGCAGGCAGCGCGACCCTTCCGGCTCGACGCCAACGACCTTCACGCGTTTGCCGTACCACGCCGCAATGCCGGCGATCAGCCCGCCGCCGCCGACCGCGACCAGCACGGTGTCGAGGTCGGGCGCATCTTCTTGCCATTCGAGGCCGACGCTGCCCTGACCTGCGATCGTCTCGGCCGCATCGTAGGCATGGACCGACAGCGCGCCACTCGTCGCGATGAAGGCGTTGCAGGCATCGAGCGCATCCGCATAACGCGCGCCGCCGACACGCACGTCCGCGCCGTAGCTCCGGATGCGCGCGACCTTCACCGGAGACGACACATCCGGCACGAAGATCGCCGCCTTGTGCCCGAGCCGCTGCGCCGCATAGGCGACCGCAGCGCCGTGATTGCCGCCGGACGCCGCCGCGACGCCAGCCTGCGGCACGTCACGCGAGAGCAGATTGTTGAACGCACCGCGCGGCTTGAATGTGCCGGTGTGCTGCAGGAACTCGAGCTTGAAGGTGAGCGGGTGGCGCAATGGGAGGCCGAGGTCGGCGGCGTCGATGCGGATCACGGGCGTGCGGCGCACACGCGGCCGGATGCGCACGTAGGCCGCGCGGATGTCGTCCTGCCCGATCATATGACGTTGAGTTCCTTCACCGGCCGCCCTTCCGCAATACGCTCATAGCCGAACAATGAAAGGTCGAGCGATACAAACTTTTGATGAGTGATCAGCTCGGCGACGGCGCGCCCCGTGGCCGGCGCCTGCTGCAAGCCGTGGCCGGAGAATCCGTTCGCGAAGATGAAGTTGCCGATTTCCGGATGGCGCCCGATCACGGCGTTCTGGTCGAGCGTGTTGTAGTCGTAGTGCCCGGCCCAGCCGCGTTGCAGCTTGAGCGCCTCAAAAGCCGGCACGCGATGCGCCAGCGCCGGCCAGACCACGTCCTCGAACAGCGCGTAGTCCACCTCGAAATCGCCCGCACGTGTGTCGGCGTCCGCGGGCGGCGCGACGCCGCAGATATAGACCTCACCTTCCGGCCGTACCCACACGCCGCCTGGGTCGACCGTCAACGGCATGCCCGGCAGCGGCGTGCGGCACGCGACCACGAACACGCAGCGCTTGCGCGGCTCGACCGGCAACGCGATGCCGGCAAGCGCCGCCACGTCACCCGCCTGCGGACCTGCGGCATTGACCAGTGTGCCGCAGGCGATGCGTTCACCGTTCGCAAGCGTCACGCCGGTGATGCGCGCCCCGACGCGCTCGATGCCCACGACGTCGCCGTGGATATAGCGCGCGCCCTTTTGCCGGGCCGCGTTGCGCAACAGCGTGAGCAGCGCATGGGCATCGAACCAGCCCTCGCCGGTGCGCCCGAACGCGCCGAGCGTCAGGTCAGCGGTGCTGAGCCAGGGAAATTTCTCCGCGAGCGCGGACGGATCCACCAGCACGATGTCGGCGCCTTCGCCCTGCTGCACCGCGTGGTTCGCCGCCAAGGTGCCCGCGCCGGTCCCGCCTGCGAGCAGCAGATAGCCGCGCTCGCGGAACGCGATATCGGCATGCGCGCCGAACCGTTCCTTCAAGTCGCGGAAAAATGCGACCCCGAACTGGCTCATCCGGATGTTCTCCGCCGTGGAAAATTGCTGGCGGATCGAGGCGGCCGAAAGCGTCGTGGCGGCGCGCGCGTAGGTCGGGTCGCGTTCGATCACGGCGATCGAGCCGGTAAAGCCGAGGTCGTGTGTGAGAAAATTGGCGACCGCGGAGCCGACGGCCGCGCCGCCGACGATCGCCACGTCATAGGTTTGGGAACTCATCGGCGAAACAGTGGCATGCGTGACCCATGGAGGCTAGGCTTCGCGCCATTGGGACTTGGGGGTGCAGATGACCATTCGGCCGCGTCGCAGCGTGCTCTACATGCCGGGCTCGAATGCCCGCGCGCTGGAGAAGGCAAAGACATTGCCGGTCGACGGAGTGATCCTCGATCTGGAGGATGCAGTTGCGCCCGACGCGAAGGAATCGGCGCGCGATCAGGTGGTGGCGGCCGTGAAGGCCGGCGGGTTCGGCGCACGCGAGGTGTTCATCCGCGTCAACGGCATCGACACCCCGTGGTTCGCCGACGACCTCCATGCGGCCGTCGCGGCAGCGCCGGACGCCATTCTGATTCCGAAAATTTCATCTGCGGATCAGCCCGAGCGGATCGGCGCCCGGCTGCTGAGCCTGCACGCTAATCAGCGCACCCGCATCTGGGCGATGATCGAGACGCCGACCGCGGTCTTCAACGTGCGCGCCATCGCGGCGAGCGCGAAGGATTCCGAGACGCGGCTGGCCGGCTTCGTGATGGGAACCAACGATCTCGCCAAGGAAACCCGCGCGCGCATCCTGCCCGGCCGCGCTCCGATGGCCGCATGGCTGACGACCTGCGTGCTCGCCGCGCGCGAATTCGGCATCGACATCCTCGACGGTGTCTACAACGACATCGCGGACGCGCAAGGCTTTGCGCAGGAGTGCGCGCAGGCCCGCGACTTCGGTTTCGACGGCAAGACGCTGATCCATCCGGGCCAGATCGAGCCGTGCAATGCGGCATTCTCGCCGACGCCGGACGAGATCATGCAGGCCCGGGCGATGATCGCCGCGTTCGACCTGCCGGAGAACAAGGAGAAAGGCGTGGTGCAGATCGGCGGCCGCATGGTCGAGCGCATGCACGCCGAGATGGCGCGGCGCACCGTCGCGATCGCCGAGACGATCGAGACGCGCGCCTAGCCGGGTTCCGCTCGTCCCCGCGAAAGCGGGGACCCGCCCCCACCCTACCCTCCCCCGCAAGCGGGGGAGGGTAAAGGGAGGGGCCGCTTGCGCGGGAATGAGCGGAGTTCTCTATTACCCGTCATGCTCAATCCGAGAGCACGCCCCTGCGACGAGGCGGCGATCCGCGCGGTGCGCAGCGCGCCGGATTGCAAAGCGAGCAGCAAGCCGTGGGTGCTCGCCGTCACGATCATGGCCTCGACCATGGCCTATATCGACGAGTCGGTGGTGAACGTCGCGCTGCCGACTATCGAGGCCGATCTGAAAACCTCCGCCGCCGCGGTCCAATGGCTGGTCAACGCATATATGCTCGCGCTCACCGCGCTGGTGCTGGTCGGCGGCGCGGCGGGCGACCAGCTGGGACGCCGCCGGGTGTTCATCGCCGGCACCGCAGTGTTCGCAGCCGCATCGCTATGGTGCGGCCTCTCAGGCACTATCGGGCAACTGATCCCGGCGCGCGCCGTGCAAGGCGCGGGCGCGGCGTTGCTCATCCCCTGCTCGCTCGCGATCATCGGCGCGACGTTCGACGAGAGCGAGCGCGGCAAAGCGATCGGCACGTGGGCGGGCTTCTCGGCAATCTCGGCGGCATTCGGCCCGGTGCTCGGCGGCTGGATCGTCGATCACGTATCGTGGCGCTGGATCTTCCTGATCAACCCGTTCATCGCGCTGCCAGCGATCTGGATCGCGCTGCGCCACGTGCCGGAAAGCCGCGACGCGCAAGCCGCACGCGGCCTCGACTGGCGCGGCGCGCTGCTCGCGCTCTTAGGCCTCGGGAGTCTCGTGTACGGCCTGATCGCCGCGCCGGAGCGCGGCTGGAGCGACGCGACCATCGTCGCTTCGTTGGGCGCCGGAATCCTGCTGCTCGCGACGTTCGTGTGGGAGGAAGCGCGCATCCCTGCGCCGATGATGCCGTTGAAACTGTTTTCGTCGCGCACGTTTGCCGGCGTGAATCTGCTCACGCTCCTGCTTTATGCCGGCCTCGGCGGAGCGTTCTTCTTCCTGCCGTTCCTGCTGATCCAGGTGCATGGTTTCTCGGCGACGCTCGCCGGCGCCGCGTTCCTGCCATTCACCATCGTCATGGCGGCGCTGTCGCGCTGGTCCGGCGGATTGATCGACCGCTTCGGCGCGCGGCTGCCGCTGATCGCAGGGCCTGCCATCGCGGCGGTCGGCTTCGTGCTGCTGCCGATGGCCGGAGACTCCTACGCCGGCATGCTCCTGCCGATGGTCGTGCTCGGGCTTGGCATGGCGATCACGGTCGCGCCGCTGACGACCACCGTCATCAATGCGGTGCCGGAGCGCCAGGCGGGTGTCGCCTCCGGCATCAACAATGCCGTTGCGTCCCTTGCGAGCCTGCTGGCGGTCGCGATCCTCGGCGTCGTTGCGCTCGAGGCGCACAACCGCGCGCTCGACCGCAGCCTTGCGGCACAGCGGCTGAGCGCCGAAGCGCGTCAGGCAGTCGTGAATGCGCGCGGGAAATTCGCCGCGGAATTCACCGTTCGGGGAGAAGATCGAAAAGCCGCCGAGACGATCGTCAGGCAATCGCTCGCCGACAGTATCCGGCTGGTGATGTGGCTTGCGGCAGCGCTTGCGCTTGCGGCCTCGATCTGCGCCGCGCTGACGATCCGGCCGCGGCGCGGCCGGACGGTGCAGGCAGCACGGCCGGCGAATGCCGGTTGATCACATCCACGGCCGCGCGGCCTGCGCCTTCTCTTCGTAGGCGCCGATCTTGTCCTTCTTGACCATGGTCAGGCCGACGTCGTCGAGCCCGTTGAGCATGCAGTGCTTGCGGAACGCGTCGATCTCGAACTTCACCACGCCGCCGTCGGGGCCGCGAATTTCCTGCTTCTCCAGATCGATCGAGAGCGTCGCGTTGGCGCCGCGGTCGGCGTCGTCGAACAGCTTCTCCAGATCCTCCGGCGAAACCTTGATCGGCAGCACGCCGTTCTTGAAGCAGTTGTTGTAGAAAATATCGCCGAACGAGGTCGAGATCACGCAGCGGATGCCATAATCCATCAGCGCCCAGGGCGCATGCTCGCGCGAGGAGCCGCAGCCGAAATTATCGTCGGCGACGAGAATCCTGGCGTTGCGATAGGCCGGCTTGTTGAGCACGAAGTCCGGATTCTCGGCTCCGTCGTCCTTGTAGCGCTTCTCGGCGAACAGGCCCTTGCCGAGGCCGGTGCGCTTGACGGTTTTCAGATAATTCTTCGGGATGATCATGTCGGTGTCGACATTGATCATGTGGATCGGCGCCGCGACGCCTTCCAGCTTAGTGAACTTTTCCATGACTGCTTTCCGAGAAGAGTGGCGCCGTCTTAGCCCAAATGCCGGCGCCGCGAAAGGCTCGGCGACCGGTCGAGCGATGCATAATACTGATATGGCCTTTCAATGTTCCTGATGGACCGGTCAGTCCGCCGCCCGTTCGATGTTCTCCATATCGGCGTCCGACATGCCGAAATGATGCCCGATCTCGTGCACCAGCACGTGCGTGATGATCGCGCCCAGCGTCTCGTCGTGCTCGGCCCAGTAATCGAGGATCGGGCGGCGGTAGAGCCAGATCATGTTCGGCAGGTGTGTCGGGGCGCTTTCCGAGCGAAACGGCAGCCCGACTCCCTGAAACAGGCCGAGCACATCGAACTCGTTCTTGGCACCGAGATGATCGAGCACCTCGTCGGTCGCAAAGTCGTCGATCTTGATCACCAGGTCGGCGCACAACGCCCGGAATTGCTCCGGCAGCCGGCGGAACGCCTCGATCGCCAGCGCTTCGAATTCGGCCAGCGAGGGTGCGGACGTGCCGCGCCAACCGAGCGGATCGCTTGCATTCATCGTCATTTCGCGAAGTGGGTGAAATAGAGATAAAGCGCGAGCGCGATGAAGCCGGCGAGGCTCAAGCCGCGCCCGATGCGGCGGCCCCACAGCTCGATCCTGTCGACCGAGCCGTCCGGCGTGAGCGCATCTTTCATCGCATCCCTGGCAGTGAAGTGATCGCTCGCACGCCGCGCGGTGCGCGCCAGCGCCGAAGTCGCGAAGGTGTCGCTCTCGCGCAACGTATCGAGCGTGCGCAGCGCCTCGCGCCGCTGCTCCTCGTCGCGCTCTCGCGGGTTGCTCATGGGGCAAAGATAGGGCTGCGGGACACTCCACGCCATCGTCAAGCGGTTGACGGAGCGCCGACGATGCGGGAGCGTACCGGCGGATCGTGGGGACTATGATGCGCAAGGTTGCGATCGCGATGGTGGCTGCGCTGGCGCTCGGGGTCAGCGCCGCGGAGGCAGCGCCGGTGTCAGCCGCGCCAACCGCGCCAACCGAACTTTCCGCGCAAATTCGCCGGCCGCCCGCGCGCGTGCGGGTTTATCCGGGCCGGCTGCTGTACCGCGACTGCACGTTCCGGCTGGCGCAGCAGTGGCGCCCGAGCGGACCTGTCATCGTGCCGGTGCAACGCTGCTGGTGGGTACGCGGCTGGTGAACGGCCGCTCGTTGGGGGTTGAGCTCGTTGGGGGGTTGAGCATGTCCAGACTGTTCGCCGGTCTCTCCGCTATCGTACTTCTGAGCGCTGCTTGGCAGATCGCGCAGGCCGCAACCTCCACGCCGGGTTCGATCGATCCGGTTCCGGCAACGCCGCCCGCCGCGACGCCTGCGCCTGCCCCGACGCCGCCCGCCACGCCGGCGCCGGCCGCGACACCGGCACCCGCGCCCGCCCCTGCCACCACGCCGGCGCCTGCCCCTGCAACGACCACGACGGCACCATCCACCGCACCGGCACCGGCCGAAACCGCGACGGCACCGACAAGCCCCGAAGCGAAGAAGAAAAAATCAAAGCGCCGCCACGCGCGGTACGGCTACTACCGCTATCCCTATCGCAGCCCGTTCTTCTATGCGCATCCGCGCTTCTGGTGGCCGTTCTACCGGCCGCGCTACCGCCATTACCGCCACCCGCGGCGGTATTATTATGGCTCGCCGTTCTACATGTTCCGCTGGTAGCGGCGCGTTAACCGCAGCCCCCGAGCGGGCAACAATTTTCCCGCTCACGCGTTATCCCGTCCGGGGCGTCACAGAGGGATGACGCATGAGCAAAATCCTTGCAGGTATCGCAGGCCTGACGCTGATGGCCACCGCAGCCCTGCCGCTGCAGGCCAGCGCCGCGGAACAGAAACCGGGTGTCGCGAATGAGAGAGCCCAATCGACCGAGCTGAGCTCACAGCGGCGCTACTATCGTCACCGCTATTACGGCCGCCGGTATTGGGGCCCGCGCTATTATGCCCGCCCGTATTGGGGTCCGAGCTATTACGGCTACGGGTCCCCGTACTACGGCTATCCGGGCTACTATCGGCCGGGCCTTGCGCTCGGGATCGGCCCGTTCGGCTTCGGCATCTTCTAGCCGCCTAGCCTGAGCAGTCCGTCTGACGCCCCGGCGCAACCGCGCCGGGGCGCCGAGGCTATTTCCACTCGCGCACGTCGACGAACTTCCCGGCAATGGCTGCCGCTGCTGCCATCACGGGCGAGACGAGATGGGTGCGGCCCTTGTAGCCTTGGCGGCCCTCGAAATTGCGGTTCGAGGTCGAGGCGCAGCGCTCGCCCGGCGAGAGCTTGTCCGGATTCATCGCCAGGCACATCGAGCATCCCGGCTCGCGCCAGTCGAAGCCGGCCGCCTTGAAGATCTTGTCGAGCCCTTCGGCCTCGGCCTGCTCCTTCACCAGGCCGGAGCCCGGCACGATCATCGCGTTGACGCTGGCGTTGACCTTTTTGCCTTCCGAGATGCGCGCCACTTCGCGCAGGTCCTCGATGCGGCCGTTGGTGCATGAGCCGATGAACACGCGGTCGAGCGCGATGTCGGTGATCTTCTCCCCGCCCTGCAGGCCCATGTAGGCAAGCGCGCGGCTGACCGACTCGCGCTTGTGCGCGTCCGTCACGTCGTCGACGCGCGGCACGCGACCGGTGACGGTGACGACCTGCTCGGGGCTCGTGCCCCACGTGACGATCGGCGGAAGCGATGCTGCATCGAGCCTGATCTCGCGATCGAATGCCGCACCCTCGTCCGAGTGCAGCGTCTCCCAGTAGCGCATCGCGGTTTCCCACGCGCCCGCCTTCGGCGCCTTGGGACGGCCCTTGAGATACTCGAACGTCTTCTCGTCGGGCGCGATCATGCCCGCGCGCGCGCCGCCCTCGATCGACATGTTGCAGACCGTCATGCGGCCTTCCATCGAGAGCGCGCGGATCGCCTCGCCGGCATATTCCAGCACGTGGCCGGTGCCGCCGGCGGTGCCGATCTCGCCGATGATCGCGAGGATGATGTCCTTCGCGGTGACGCCGGCCGGCAGCCTGCCGTCGATGACCGCGCGCATGTTCTTCGCCTTGCGCTGGATCAGCGTCTGCGTCGCCAGCACATGCTCGACCTCGGATGTGCCGATGCCGTGCGCGAGCGCGCCGAATGCGCCGTGCGTCGAGGTGTGGCTGTCGCCGCACACGATCGTGGTGCCGGGCAGCGTGAAGCCCTGCTCCGGCCCGATGATGTGCACGATGCCCTGGCGGCGGTCGAACTCGTCGTAATACTCGATGCCGAAGTCGCGCGCGTTCTCCGCCATCACGCGGATCTGCTCGGCGCTTTCCGGATCGGGGTTGGGCAGGCTGCGGTCGGTGGTCGGGATGTTGTGGTCGACCACCGCGAGCGTCTTTTCCGGCGCGCGCACCTTGCGGCCGCTCAGGCGCAGTCCGTCGAACGCCTGCGGGCTGGTCACTTCGTGCACCAGATGGCGGTCGATGTAGAGCAGGCAGGTTCCGTCCGGCTGCTCATCGACCAGATGGTCGTCCCAGATCTTGTCGTAGAGGGTGCGGGGCTTTGCCATTCCGTGGGGTTCCGGTGCGCGATTTCTGCGCGGCAGTATTAGTCGTTCGAGAATACAAGGAAAAGTGGGAAGAACGACCTGTTGGTCATTCCGGGGCGCGACCATCAGCGCGGGAACGCGCGTCTGCGACGCGCTATGGTCGCGAGCCCGGAATCCATAACCACGATCCTATCGGTGTGTAGTGGATCGAGCGACAGCGAGAAACCTGTGGTTATGGATTCCGGCCCTCGCTGCGCTCGGCCGGAATGACGGCCCGCGCTACTCCGCGGCCTTCGCCTGTACGGCCGCGGCCTCGCCGCCGCTGTCCTGCTTCTCGGTGATGCGCGCCTTCTTGCCGCGCAGGCCGCGCAGGTAATAGAGCTTGGCGCGGCGTACCTTGCCGCGGCGCACGAGCTTGATCGAGTCGATCATCGGCGAATAGAGCGGGAACACGCGCTCGACGCCCTCGCCATAGGAAATCTTGCGCACCGTGAAGCTCTCGTTGATGCCGCCGCCCGAGCGCGCGATGCACAGGCCCTCGTAGGCCTGCACGCGGGTGCGGTCGCCCTCGCGCACCTTGACGTTCACGATCAGGGTGTCGCCCGGGGCGAAATCCGGGATGTCCTTCCCGGCGCTGAGCTTTTCGATCTGCTCTTGCTCGATCTGCTTCAACAGGTTCATGGCAATTCTCCGGCGGCGGCGCCACGCGCGGGGCGCTCAGGCGGCAGGCTCAAATGGGGTTGGGCGAGCTTCTACTGCAAAGTTTTGGGCTTGTCACCCGTCCGGTTTCACCGACTTTCGGGCGGCCCAGAGGTCCGGCCTGCGCTCGCGGGTGAGCTTTTCGGCCTCTCCGCGCCGCCAGGCCGCGATCTTGCCGTGGTCGCCCGACGTGAGCACCTCCGGGATGGCGCGGCCTTCCCAGAGCTGCGGCCGGGTGTATTGCGGGTATTCGAGCAGGCCGTCGGCGAAGCTTTCCTCCGCGCCGGAGGCCAGCCTGCCCATCACGCCGGGAAGAAGCCGCACGCACGCGTCGATCAGCGCCATGGCGGCGATCACGCCGCCCGAGAGCACGAAATCGCCGAGCGAGACCTCCTCCAGGGCCCTGCCCTCGATCAGCCGCTCGTCCACGCCCTCGAACCGGCCACAGAGGACAATGGCGCCCGGGCCGCCACTGAGCTCCGCGACCCGCGTTTGCGTGAGCGGGGCGCCGCGCGGCGACATCAACAGGCGCGGCCTCTCCCCGCCGGCGGCATCGATCGCGCGTGCGAGCACATCCGCCTTCATCACCATGCCGGGCCCGCCGCCCGCCGGCGTGTCGTCGACCGTGCGGTGCCTGTCGGTCGCATGATCGCGAATGTCGATCGCGTCGAGCGCCCACAGTCCCTTCTCCAGCGCCTTGCCGGCAAGGCTCGCGCCGAGCGGCCCCGGAAACATCTCGGGAAATATCGTGAGGACGGTCGCGCGCCACATCACGCATCCCCCGGGGGCTCGATCACGATCTTGCGGCCGGCGATATCGACCGTCGGCACGGTTACCTCGGTGAACGGCAGCATGAGCGTTGCGCCACCGGTCACCGGCTCGATTTCCAGCAGATCGCCTGCGCCGAAATTGTGCAGAGCCTTCACGGTGCCAAGCGCTTCGCCGCTGGACGTCACCGCCGCAAGGCCGATGAGATCGGCATGATAGAACTCATCGTCGGCGGCCTTCGGTAATTTTTCGCGTGCCACATAGAGGCGCACGTTCGTCAGGCGCGCGGCGGCATCGCGATCCGAAATGCCTTTGAGGCGCGCCACCAGCATGTCTTTTGCCGGCCGCACTGCCTCGATCTCGACCAGCCGCTTGCCGTCCTCGGTTTCCAGCGCGCCGTAGCGCGCGACCGAAAGCGGATCTTCGGTGAACGCCTTGAGCCGCACCTCGCCGCGCACGCCGTGCGCGGCGCCGATCTGCGCGATGCAGACGCGATCTTTCATGTCATCCGCTCGTCCCCGTCCCCGATCCAGTCGGGGATAAACTCGCGGGGAGCCAGTTCTTGGCCTTGGATTCCCGCTGGAGCCTGCACTCGGGCCGACCGCAGGTCGGGCCCGGGTGCGGGAATGAGCGGAGCATGGATTAGGCTGCTGGCGCGGCCGGTGCCGCGCCTTCGGCAGGTGCAGCGGCGGCGGTTGCGGCGGCCGCGGCGCGTTCCTGCGCCTTCTTCTTCGGCTTTGCCTTCTCGGGATTGTTGCGCTGCTCGCGCTTCATCAGCCCGGCAACGTCGAGGAAGCGCGACACGCGGTCGGTCGGCAGTGCGCCTTTCGCCATCCACGTCTTGACCTTCTCGAGGTCGAGCTTGAGGCGATCCTTGTTGTCCTTCGCCATCAGCGGATTGAAGTGGCCGAGGCGCTCGATGTAGCGGCCGTCGCGCGGCGAACGGCTGTCTGCGATCACGATATGATAGACGGGGCGCTTCTTGGTGCCCGCGCGCGCGAGCCGGATTCTCAGGGACATTCGTTTTCCTTTCTCATCAAGACTGGTCATTCCGGCCAAGCCAACGGGTCCGGCCCACTTGGGCCGGCCCGATGACAGGCTCAGCGAGAGCCGGAATCCATAACCACGACTCGGGCTTATGGATTCCGGGCTCGCCGCTGCGCGGCGCCCCGGAAAGACGGGTGAGGGCGACGGTCACTTCTTCTTTCCAAGGCCGGGAAAGCCGCCGAGGCCGGGCATTTTCGGGCTGAGGCCGGGCAGCGTTCCGGGGAAATTCGGCGGCAGGCTTGACGGCATGCCGGGCATCTTCGGCGGCAGGCCCTGGCCGCCACCGGGCATTCCGGGCGGCGAGCCGCCCGGCATTTTCGCGGCGAGCTTCTGCATCTCCTCCGGACTCGGCATGCCTCCGCCAAAGCCCATCATCTGCGCGAGCCCCGCCATCGGGCCGCGCTTCTGGCTCGCCATCGCCTTCATCATGTCGGCCATGCCGCGATGCATCTTGAGCAGGCGGTTGATGTCCTCCGGCCTGGTGCCGGAGCCCTCGGCGATGCGCCGCTTGCGGCTCGCCTTGAGCACATCGGGATTGCGCCGCTCCTTCGGCGTCATCGAATCGATGATCGCCATCTGGCGCTTGAGGATCTTCTCGTCGAGGCCGGCGTTCGCGATCTGATTTTTCATCTTGGCGACGCCGGGCAGCATGCCCACCAGCCCGCCGATGCCGCCCATGTTCTGCATCTGCACCAGCTGATCGCGCAGATCGGCCAGATCGAACGCGCCCTTGCGCATCTTCTCGGCGACACGCGCGGCTTTCTCGGCATCGATCGTGGCGGCGGCCTTCTCGACCAGCGACACGATATCGCCCATGCCGAGGATGCGGTCGGCGATGCGCGAGGGATGGAAGTCTTCCAGCGCGTTGAGCTTTTCGCCGGTGCCCATCAGCTTGATCGGCTTGCCGGTGACGGCGCGCATCGAGAGCGCGGCGCCGCCGCGTCCGTCGCCATCGATCCGCGTCAGCACGATGCCGGTGAGGCCGACGCGTTGATCGAACGAACGCGCCAGATTGACGGCGTCCTGGCCGGTGAGCGCATCGGCGACCAACAGCACTTCGTGCGGGCCTGCGGCCTGCTTGACGCTGGCGGCCTCCGCCATCATCTCGTCGTCGAGCGTGGTGCGGCCCGCGGTGTCGAACATCACGACGTCGTAGCCGCCGAGGCGTCCCGCTTCGAGCGCACGGCGCGCGATCTGCGGCGGCATCTGGCCCGCAACGATCGGCAGCGTGTCGACGCCGACCTGCTGACCCAAAACCGCAAGCTGCTCCATCGCGGCCGGGCGGCGCGTGTCGAGCGAGGCCATCAGCACCTTGCGCTTGCCCTGCTCGGTGAGGCGGCGCGCGATCTTCGCCGTGGTGGTGGTTTTGCCCGAGCCCTGCAGGCCGACCATCATGATGCCGACCGGCGCGGGCGCATTGAGGTCGATCGGATCGGCATTCGAGCCGAGCGTCTCGATCAGCTGGTCGTGCACCAGCTTGACCACCATCTGCCCCGGCTTGACCGACTTGATCAGCGCAACGCCGACGGCATTCGTCTTCACCTGCTCGGTGAAGGTGCGCGCGACATCGAGCGCGACGTCGGCCTCGAGCAGCGCGCGGCGTACCTCGCGCAGCGCCGCATCGACGTCGGCCTCCGACAGCGCACCCCGCCCGGTGAGCCGATCGAGGATACCGCCAAGCCGTTCCGACAGGCTGTCGAACATCAAGGTCTCCGGCCTCATCCTGAGGAGCATGCAAAGCATGCGTCTCGAAGGACGGCCAATCTCCTGATCCTTCGAGACGCGCCCTCCGGGCGCTCCTCAGGATGAGGCATCCCAAAACACTTTCGCGCCCGAGGGCGCGTCGCGCTGTCGGGCGGTGGCCGCCGGTTTCGGGACCCGGTCGGCGGATTGGCATTACGGTCTCTTGCGAGAGCGGGTGGAGAACTAGGGCGGGGGCATCAGATAGTCAACTTTCCCAACCCTTGCAGTCCTGGATAGAATAGCCTATGTTTGACCGGTCAATCTGACCGGTCAAACATTATGAAGCAAATTCAAGCCTCTCAGGCCAAAGCGCAGTTTGCCGAGCTGCTCGATCAGGTCGAGCGCGGCGAGACTGTTGTCATCACGCGGCATGGGAAGCCCATCGCGCGCCTCGTCCGGGAGGCTGATGAACGCCGCGCGGACGCCCTTCGCGCAATGGCCGAGATGAAGGAATTGCGCAAGACAGCCGGCCGAGCGACCGTCGAGGAAATTCTCGCCTGGCGCGACGAAGGCCGCAGATAGTCGTGCCGTTCGTTCTCGATGCATCGGTGGTCGGCTGCTGGTGCTTCCAAGATGAAAACGACGCGCGCGCTGATGCCGCGTGGGACCTTTTGGAGCGTGATCGCGATAGCGCCCTCGTCCCGCTGCACTGGTGGTTCGAGATTCGCAATGTCGCACTGCACGGAGAGCGGCGCGGTCGTCTCACCGAAGGTCACGCCTCTCACTTCTTTCTGATCTTGGAGCGTTTCGCAATCGACTACGCGCCCTTGCCCGAGCACACTGCCGTGCTTGCGCTCGCACGGCGGCACCGGTTGAGCTTCTATGATGCTGTCTATCTCGAGCTTGCCCAACGCGAAGGAATGGCGCTCGCCACACTGGACAACGAACTCATGAAGGCCGCACCGCTGGAAGGCGTCCGGCTTGTCGGCCCTCATTAGAGATCGCCATGCCCCTTTTCTCCCGCCGCCGCGTGTTTGCAGGCCTTGCCACCATTGGGGCGGTGGCCGGTGTTTTCGGCGTGCGCACGGCTTCGGCGCGCTACTACGACGGCCCGGTGTCGGATCACTTCGACGGCACGCGCTTCTTCGATGCAAATGGCCCGGCTCCGCGCACCTTCGCCGACCAATTGCGCTGGTGGCGCGAGGGCGGCCGGGCACAATGGCCCGAATGGGCGCCCAGCCCCTATTCCGACACGCCGCCGGCGCGCGTCGGTTCCGACGACTGGCGCATCTCGTTCGTCGGTCATGCGAGCTTTCTGGTCCAGACCGCCGGGCTGAACATCCTGCTCGATCCGGTGTGGTCGGAGCGCTGCTCGCCTTTCAGCTTTGCGGGACCGAAGCGCGTCAACGATCCGGGCATTCCGTTCGGCGCGCTGCCGCCGATCGACGCCGTGCTGGTGTCGCATTGCCACTACGACCACCTCGACGTCGAGACGATCGCGCAGCTCGCCGCCGCGCATCGCCCGCGCGTGATCGTGCCGCTCGGCAACGACACCATTATCCGGGACTACGACGCGAGCGTGCGCACCGAGGCCTATGACTGGCACGAGCGTATTGCACTCGGACCCCACCTGGACGTGACATTGGTCCCGACGCGCCACTGGTCCGCGCGCGGACTGACCGACCGCAACAAGGCGCTGTGGGCGTCGTTCGTGTTCGACACACCGGCGGGGCGCATCTATCACGTTGCCGATTCAGGCTACGGCGACGGGCACCATTTCCGCATGGCGCGCGACCGGTACGGGCCGTTCCGTCTCGCGATCCTGCCGATCGGCGCCTACGAGCCGCGCTGGTTCATGAGCGAGATGCACATGAACCCGCAGGAGGCCGTGCGGGCGTTTCAGGTGTGCGGCGCCGAGCTCGCGCTCGGTCATCACTACGGCACGTTCCAGCTCACCAACGAGGCGATCGACGCTCCCGAGCAGGCGCTGATCAAGGCGCGGGTGGAAGCGGGGATCGAGCCGGAGCAATTCCGGCTGCTCAAGCCCGGTCAGGTCTGGGACGTGAAGGCGAACGCGGTCGCTTGAGCTTGTTCGATCCCGGATCGCGGCCGTGCCGCGTCCGGGATGACGGCCTACGGCCGTCATTTCACCGGCACGTAGACCTCGATCACCAGATTGTCCTCGGGCGTGGTCAGCGGGTCGGTCACGTAGTGCTCGACGAACAGGTCGCGCGCTTCCAGCCGCTTCTCGTCGAGGTGATTGGTGATCGCCTCGTAGGTGGAATCCATCGCATCGTATGAGCCGCGGTGGATGAATTTGAGCGCACGCCCCTCGGGCGATTTGCCGACCGCCAATCCCTCCGGCAGCGGCCCTTTCGGCTCCTCGGCGACCGGCACGCCGGCTTGGTATTCGAAGCCGGTATCGTCGGTCGCGGTGTAGATCGTCATGGCGGGCCCGGCGGGCTTGAGTCCCTCCTTCTGCAGCGCGCCGTAGACGTTTTTGAAGGCCTCGACCAGCGTATCGAAGGCCGAATCCCAGTTCGCCGAGCCTTTGGCATAGACCATCGTCTTAGCCGTCAACGTCACCTCTTCGCCGAACGGATCGCCCGGCTTCGGCTGTGGCGCTTGCGTGGAAGGCGGCGCAGGCGGCGGCGCCTGCGCGAAGCTCACGCTGGCGCCAGCCAGCGAACCGGCGACCAGCAACACCGGGGCAAGCCGAGAAAACCGCATCGGACCTCCTGCATGTCGCCAACGCATGGCGGCTGGCACTGCATCGCTCTTTCGCCATATAACATTGACCGCAAGGATCGCCCAATGAGCGCGCTCGCAGGCCACGCATTCGTGAAGATGAACGGCCTCGGCAACGAGATCGTGGTGGTCGACATGCGCGCCAAACCCGCCGCGATTACGGCGGACGACGCGCGCGCGGCCGCCGCGCCGCAAGGCGCGCCCTACGACCAGATGATGGCGCTCTATCCGCCGCGCACGCCGGGCACGGACGCCTATGTGCGCATCTACAACAGCGACGGCTCGGCGGCGGGCGCATGCGGCAACGGCACGCGCTGCATTGCCGAATTGCTGTTCCGCGAAACGGCCAAGGACGCGCTGACCTTCGAGACGCCGGCCGGCCTCTTGAATTGCTGGCGTGGCGCGCAGCCGCTGGTCTCGACCGTCGACATGGGCAAGCCGCGCTTTGCCTGGGACCAGATCCCGCTCGCGGAGGAGTTCGCCGACACGCGCTGCATCGAGCTCCAGATCGGCCCGATCGACAAGCCGATCCTGCATTCGCCTTCGGCGCTGAGCATGGGCAACCCGCACGCCATCTTCTGGGTCGACGACGTGAACGCCTACGATCTCGCCAAGATCGGCCCGTTGCTGGAGAACCACCCGATCTTTCCCGAGCGCGCCAACATCTCGCTCTGCGCTGTCCAGTCGAAGGAGCATATCGTGGTGCGCACCTGGGAGCGCGGCGCGGGCCTCACCAAAGCCTGCGGCTCTGCGGCGTGTGCGGCGGCGGTGGCGGCGGCGCGCTTGCGCAAGGCAGACCGCAAGGTGACGGTCACGCTGCCGGGCGGTGATCTGGCGATCGAATGGCGCGAGAGCGACGATCATGTGCTGATGACCGGCCCGGTGGCGTTCGAATTCGAGGGCCGCTTCGATCCCGCACTGTTTGCGGCGGTCGCATGAGCGTCGAGGTCGTCACTTTCGGCTGCCGGCTCAACACCTACGAGTCGGAGGTGATCCGCAATGCCGCAACGCGCGCCGGCCTCGAGAACACAATCGTGGTGAACACCTGCGCGGTGACGGCGGAAGCGGTGCGCCAGGCGCGCCAGAGTATCCGCCGGCTCGCGCGCGAGCGTGTGGGTGCGAAAATCGTGGTCACGGGCTGCGCGGCACAGACCGAGCCGCAGACCTTCGTAGACATGCCGGAGGTCGCGATCGTGCTCGGCAATGATCGCAAGCTTGAGCCGGAGTTCTGGGCCGAACAGCGCGATCCTCTGGGGCGAGCATCGTTCGGCCTCGACAAAGAGGAAAAGGCGCGCGTCAACGACATCATGGCAGTGCGGGAAACCGCCGCGCACATGGTCGACGGCTTCGAGGGGCGCGCGCGCGCGTTCGTGCAAATCCAAAACGGCTGCGACCATCGCTGCACGTTCTGCATCATTCCGTTCGGGCGCGGGAACTCGCGCTCGGTTCCGATGGGCGAGGTCGTCGCGCAGGTGCGCCGGCTCGTCGCGCACGGCTACGCGGAAGTGGTACTGACCGGGGTCGACATCACCAGCTACGGCGCGGGCCTGCCCGGCGCGCCGCGGCTCGGGAAGCTCGTGCGGCAGATCCTCAAGCATGTTCCCGAGCTCGCACGCCTGCGCATCTCGTCGATCGACTCGGTCGAGGCGGACGCCGACCTGGTCGCCGCGATCGCGGACGAGCCGCGGCTGATGCCGCATCTGCATCTCTCGCTGCAGCACGGCGACGACCTGATCCTCAAGCGCATGAAGCGCCGTCATTCGCGCGCGGACGCGATCGCGTTCACCGATCAGGTGCGGCGGCTGCGCCCCGGCATCGTGTTCGGCGCCGATCTCATCGCGGGATTCCCGACCGAGACCGACGCGATGTTTGCGCGCTCGCGCGCACTCATCGACGAATGCGGACTGACGCACCTGCACGTGTTCCCCTACTCGGCGCGGACCGGCACGCCAGCGGCGCGCATGCCGCAAGTGCCGCATTCCGTGCGCAAGGAGCGCGCGCGGCTGTTGCGCGACGCCGGCGCGGCCGCGCTGCGGCGCCATCTCGACGGCGAGATCGGCGCGCGCCGCCGCGTGCTGACCGAAGGGAGCGACACGGGCCGCACCGAGCAGTTCACCCCGGTGCGGCTTTCATCGCACGCCGAGCCGGGACAGATTGTCGATGTGACGATCGCCGGCCATGACGGCAGACATTTGATTGCCGCATGACATGTGACATCCGCTCGTCCCCGCGAAAGCGGGGACCCAGTTCTTGGCCAAGCACTGGATGCCCGCTTTCGCGGGCATGAGCGGAAAGGTGAAAGGAGCGAACCGATGTCCGCGAACCACGAGATCACCAGCATCGAACAGCTCGAAGCGCTCTACGGCCTGCCGTCGGGCGCCGCGGTGTGGAAGGAGATCGACCACATCAGCGCCGAGTACCGCGCCTTCATCGAGAAGGCGCCGTTCTTCGTGCTCGCGAGCGTCGGGCCGGAAGGCGTCGACTGCACGCCGCGCGGCGACGAGCCCGGCTTCGTGCGCGTCGCCGACGAGAACACGCTCATGATCCCCGACCGGCGTGGCAACAACCGCGTCGACTCATTGCGCAACATCGTGCGCGACCCGCGCGTCTCGCTGCTGTTCCTCGTGCCCGGCGTCGGCGAGACGTTCCGCGTGATCGGCCGCGCGAAAATCTCGACCGACCCGGCGCTCACCGAGAGCTTCGTGTTCGCCGGCAAGACGCCGCGCGCGGTGATCATCGTCGATGTCGAGCGCGTCTATTTCCAGTGCTCGAAGGCGATCATCCGCTCGAAGCTGTGGGACGCCTCGCGCCACGTCGAGCGCGCGAGCCTGCCGAGCAACGGCACGATCCTGGCCGCGATCACTCAGGGGAAGGAAGGCGGGGAGGAGTATGACCGGGCGTATCCGGAGAGGCTGAGGCAGACGATTTATTGAGGGGCGTCGATCCAGCCAAGTATTTGAAACGATTAATCGTTGACCGGGGTGGTCGCCAGCGCCAAAGGTCCGAGAGTTCGCGTACCTAGCACGTTGGTGTCTGTGATCAGCGCTAACGGCCTTCCATTGCCTGATAATAGCCCGGGTGAGCGCAGCGATATCCGAGGTCTTCGCAAACAAGCCCCGGATGTCGCTTCGCTCATGCGGGCCAGAATGCATTGCGGATGTTGATGTGTATGATATGATGCATTTCTACACATCCCCCGAGCCACCCCTATCATGCGCACCAATATCGACATCGACGACACCCTGATGGCGCAGGCCCGCAAGGCGGCGGGGCGCGCCACCAAGAAAGAGACGGTGGAGCAGGCGCTGCGCCTGATGGTCCGGTTGCGGCGCCAGCAGGAGGCGGACCGGGCGTTCGGCAAATACCGCTGGCGCGGCGATCTCGCGCGCAGCCGCAAGGGGCGGGGCACGCGGTGATCGTCGTCGACAGCAGCGTCTGGATCGACTTCCTCAATGGCCGTGCCGCGCCGCATGTGCGGCGGCTGCGCGCGCTGCTCGGCGCCGAGGAGATCATCGTCGGCGACCTGATGGTCTGCGAGGTGCTGCAGGGCCTGGACAACGAGCGCGCGGCGCGCGAGGTCGAGGCGCTGCTGCGCCGCTTCGACATCGTGCCGATGGTTGGACACGAAATCGCCGTCTCGGCGGCGCGGCATTTTCGCGCGCTGCGGCGGCGCGGCATCACGATCCGCAAGACCATCGACCTGCTGATCGGCACATGGTGCATCGAGAACCGCAGACCGCTGCTGCACAACGACGGCGACTTCCGCCCGATGGCCGAGCATCTCGGGCTGATCGAAGTCCCGGTGACGGCCTAAGAGTGCCCTCCCCATGACCCTCCCCGCCCACTCGGTCCGCGCCTTCAACCTCGCGGCCGCATCCGAGAACAAGATCCACGACGACACCGTCGCGCGCCGGTTCGGCTTCCGCGGCGCGCTGGTGCCCGGCGTCGAGGTGTTCGCCTACATGGCGCATGTGCCGGTCGCGCATTTCGGCCGCGCGTGGCTCGAACAGGGCGAGGCCGAGTGCCGTTTCCTCAAGCCCGTGTATGACGGCGACATCGCGCACGTGAGCGCAACACAGGAAGGCGATGGCCTCGCGCTGAGCGTCGACAGCAACGGGGCGCGCTGCGCGACGGGTCGCGCATGCATGCCAGGACCGCGTCCTGCGCCCGCGGTCGATTCACTTCCCGCCGGCGTTCCGCCGGCCGAGCGGCCGCAGGCGAGCGAGGCATCGCTATGCGTCGGGCGCGCGCTCGGCATTGCGCCGCTTGTCATCGAGCGCGCCGCGCTCGCCGCCTATCTCGACGCGATCGGCGAGACCGAGCCGCTCTACCGCGCGGACGGGATCGTCCATCCGGGACAGATCCTGCGGCTCGCCAACCAGGCGCTGTTGCAGAACGTCGTGCTCGGGCCGTGGATCCATGTCGGCAGCGCGCTTCGCTTTCATGGTCTTGCGCGCATCGGCGACGAACTGACCCTGCGCGCGCGCATCAGGTCCAACGCCGAGAGCAAGGGCCACGCGCTCGTCGTGTTCGACGCAATCGTGGTCGCGGACGGCGCCCGAGCCGTCGCCGCAATAACCCACACGGCGATCTGGCGGCCGCGCCAGGTGGCGCAGGCGCACTGAGACCGGCCCCTCCCCCCGGCTCCACTGTCGCTGGGAAGTCGGGGTAATGTCGCGTTGCTGACGTGGTGGCGGAGCGCGTTTCACCCTAATTCCCGAGCAGCGACCGCGGGGCTCTCGATGCTGATTCATAAACTCAGGCTGCAGCGCGGCTGGTCGCAGGAGCAACTGGCGGAGTTGAGCGGGCTCAGCGTCCGGACGATCCAGCGCCTGGAGCGCGGGCATCCGTCCAGCGTCGAATCGCTGAAAGCGCTCGGCGCCGTCTTCGAGATCGATTTCTCAAAGCTGCGGGAGGACGCAATGGAGCCGAGCATCACTCAAGGCGTCAGCGCGGAGGAAACCATCGCGCTTGCGCGCGTGCGCAGGGTCAAGGAGTTCTACATTCACGTTGCGCAGTACTGCGCCACGATCGTCGTGCTGGCGATCGCCAACGTCCTTCTGTATCCGCGTTACCTGTGGGTCGGCTGGGTTGCGCTCGGCTGGGGCTGCGGACTTGTGGTTCACGGCCTGCGCGCCTTCGACAGGGTGCCGTTCCTGAACGGCGAATGGGAGCGCCGCCAGGTGGAGCGCCATCTCGGGCACAAGCTGTGAGCGCGCGCGGTTGATCTCTCTGCGCTTCCCCGTTAGACAGCGCGCATGGCACAACGGCGCGGACCTCCTCTCTCAAAAGCTGAATTGCGCGCGCAGGCGGATGCCGCGATCGCCGCCGCCACCAAGCCGGTCACCAAGCTGCCGACCAAGCTGTCGCGCCAATGCGGCAAATGCGGCGAGATCACCGCCGTGATGGTCGAGCCGGGCGAGGCCGCGCCGCCGTTCCAGTGCAAGCGCTGCGATCGGTAGACCCCTCATACGCTCGTCCCCGCGAACGCGGGGACCCAGTTCTTTGGCCCTGGATTCCCGCTTGCGCGGGAATGAGCGGAGTTGTCAGTCCTCGGCCGCGGCGGGCGCCGGAATCGGGTCGGCTCCGATGAGCGTATTGACGCAATCCACCGAGTCATAAATCGAAACCTGAACGACCGGGTGCGCCTTCTTGATCAGCTCGCCGGCTTCTTGGGCGGGTGGGAGCGTCGCGAACGATTTCTTGGTCTGCCGGTCGACCTGGAGCCAATAACGCTCCTCGGGCTTCTTGCGCTGATGCGTGGGATCGCGCGGCGTTTCGATCTCCGGTTCCTTGGCTTTCATCTTGGTCGCGGGACGCAATGCCATGTGAGTATCTCCTTTGGAGTTTGACTGGTTCGCAATCGCGTGCTCGCGCAACGAATCGTCCGACAATGGGGATGGTCCCTTAACATGGGGACGATAGCGGGGAATTACCAGCAAAAGCGTGCAGAGAGGTTACCGCTTACTCGCGCGGCGGCGCCTCCCCGGTCCACCCGCACGCGGCGAGGCGCGCGCGCAAATGCTGCGGCACCGGTGCGATCACGCGCACGGCTTCCTTGTTCTTCGAGATCGGCACCACCACCTCGCGCGCGTGCAGCTGCAGGCCGGGCGCGTCGGGCCGCGCGACGAACTTGATCTGCCGTGCGCGCCGCTGGCTCGCCTCGTTGCCGTAGATGTCGTCGCCGAAAATCGCAAAGCCCATTGCGGCACAGTGCACGCGCAACTGATGCGTGCGCCCGGTGACCGGCTCGAGCGCGAGCCAGGAGATCGTGCGGTCGGCGGCGCGCCCCATCACGGTCCACTTCGTCACCGCCGGTTGCCCCTCCGGGTCCGGCTTCATCCACCAGCCGAAATCCGGATCGAGCCGCCCGAGCGGCATGTCGATCACGCCTTCGTCGGCCTGCGGTCCGCCCTCGACCACCGCCCAGTAGGTCTTGCCGACGCGGCGGTGCTTGAACAGCAGACTCAGATGCGCGAGCGCCTTGCGGTGGCGGCCGAGCACGAGGCAGCCGGAGGTCTCGCGGTCGAGCCGGTGCGCGAGCTCCGGCCGGCGCGGCAGGCCGAAGCGCAGCGCGTCGAACCAGTCTTCGAGACTAGGGCCGCCCTTCGGTCCGCGATGCACCGAGAGGCCGGCCGGCTTGTCGATCACCAGCATCAGCCCGTCGCGATGAAGCACGCGCGCGAGGATCTCCTCCTCGCTCGCGTTCTTCGGATCGAACGGCCGCGCGTGCGTCCGATCTTGCGCTTTCACGTTCATGCCGAAACCGCTATCACGGCGCGCACCATGAATGACACCCCCAAACAGAGCTGGTGGCAGCGCCTTTCGGGCGGGCTGCAGCGCACCTCGTCGTCGATCGCAACCGCGATCAGCGATCTCGTCTCGAAGCGCAAGCTCGACGCTGCGACGATCGAGGAGCTGGAGGAGCTCTTGATCCGCGCCGATCTCGGCGTCGACACGGCCGCGCGCATCGCCGCCGCGATCGCTGCGGGGCGTTACGACAAGCAGGTGAGCGATACCGAGGCGAAGGCGATTCTCGCCAGCGAAGTCGAGAAGGTGCTTATCCCCGTGGCGAAGCCGCTGGCGATCGATGCGAGCGCAAAGCCGTTCGTCATTCTGGTGGTCGGCGTGAACGGCTCGGGCAAGACCACCACCATCGGCAAGCTTGCGGCGCGTTTTCGCCGCGAAGGCCGCACCGTGGTGCTCGCGGCCGGCGACACGTTCCGCGCCGCCGCGATCGACCAGCTCAAGATCTGGGGGCAGCGCACCGGCGCCACCGTGATCGCGCGCGAGCAGGGCTCGGACGCGGCGAGCCTCGTCTTCGAGGCCTTGACCGCGGCGCGCAGCAGCGCGGCAGACGTACTGATCGTCGACACCGCGGGGCGGCTGCAGAACAAGACCGAACTGATGTCGGAGCTCGAAAAAGTCGTGCGCGTGATGAAGAAGGTCGAGCCGCAAGCGCCGCACGCGGTGCTGCTGGTGCTCGATGCGACCGTCGGCCAGAACGCGCTGTCGCAGGCGGCCGAGTTCACGCGCATCGCCGGGGTCACCGGGCTCGTCATGACCAAGCTCGACGGCACCGCGCGCGGCGGCATTCTGGTGGCGCTTGCCGCCAGGCACAAGCTGCCGGTGCACTTCATCGGGGTCGGCGAAGGCGTCGAGGACCTGGCGCCGTTCGCGGCCCGGGATTTCGCCAACGCGATCGCCGGGATCGAGGCGTAGGGCGTAGCGAAAGCCGGGAATCTGGCATGAAAAATCCCGGATTTCGCTGGCGCTCAATCCGGGCTACAGGACATCATGACCGCTACGACACCACGCAAGCAGCTCAATCCCTTTCTCAAGCTCGCGCTCGAAATGGGCCCGCTGCTGCTGTTCTTTTTCGCCAATTCGCGGCCCGGCCTGTTCCTGCCGCTGGTCGGCCCGCTGCTGCCGGCAGCGGCGGGCGGCGAGAAGGCCGGCATCTTCGTTGCGACCGCGGTATTCATGGTGGCGATCCTCGTCTCGCTGGCGCTGAGCTATGCGCTGACGCGCCACCTGCCGGTAATGGCGATGGTGACGGCCGTGGTCGTGGTCGCGTTCGGCGGTCTCACGCTGGTGCTGCACGACGACACTTTCATCAAGATGAAGCCGACGATCATCTATCTGCTGTTCGCCGGCGTTCTGCTCGGGGGGCTTTTCTTCAACAAGCCGCTGCTCGCGATCGTGTTCGATTCGGTGTTCGACCTGACCGAGGAAGGCTGGCGCAAGCTCACGCTGCGCTGGGCGATTTTCTTCCTCGCGCTCGCGGCGCTCAACGAGATCGTCTGGCGCACGCAGACGACGGATTTCTGGGTGAGCTTCAAGGTGTTCGGCGTGCTGCCGCTCACCTTCGTGTTCGCGGCATTGCAATACCCGCTGCTGCAGAAATACGCCGTGACGAAGGACGAACCGTGAAACCGCTCATTCCCGCGTAAGCGGGACTCCGGTTTTTTCTTCGCTTGGCTCTGGGTCCCCGCTTTCGCGGGGACGAGCGGAAGACGCTACTGCGTCTGCGCGCGCGCCGGCACCTGGCGGGCGGCCTGCGTCGGCTGCGGCTGCGCGACGAAATAGGTCGCCTGCAGCACGCCGAGCCCGAACGGCGTCGGCACCGAGAAACGGAACGGCACCAGCACGCGCGTGCCGACGATCGGCGCAAGCCACATTTCCATGTCGCGCTGCTCGACCAGATACTTGATGGCCGGGCGCTCCGGCCGATGGCCCGCGATCGGCTTGTACAGCACCGTGCAGACCACGACCGGGCCCTGATAGCCCTTGTCGGCCTTCACCCGATCCATGCGCTTGAACACAAGGTCGATGTCGGCGCGCTGGCGGCCGTCGAAGATCGGAAGCTTGCGCTTGCAGGCGTCCGGCGTGAGCACGTCGCCGTTCCCGGCGACAGGGATGATCGCGGCGCTCATCGGGTCGGTCACGCCCTTGCGGTGCGCCTCGGTCACCGGCACGCGGTCGGGCGAAGGGATCAGCGGCGGCTCGGCCAACACATCTTTCACCGTTCCGGCGCGCAACGTCATGCGCACCTCGTCGGTGTGCTTGTCGGCTGTGGTGCTCGACGCGTAGCTCGTCGGCGCCATAGTGGCGCCGTGCACGGTACCGCGCGCACCGCCGGAACCCGAGCCATCCGAGATCAGCTTGACCAAGCCGGTGGTGCGCCCGCTGGCAACGGCGGTGTACTGGTCCGGCGCGATGTCGATCACCCAGATGCCGGTGCCGAGCGGGATGCCGGCGAGCGAAGCGCTGTAGCGCGCCTCGAGCTTGCCCTGCGCCTGCGCGCCGACGGAAAGGCATGCGAGCACGGCACTCGCAGCAATCAGAGAGGCATGCCGGCAATGACGCAACGTTTGAACCTTCCCCAACTCGACTGCGGCCTGATGCAGGATACCAGCCGATCCGTGCGATCTGGACTGGTATTTTCGCGTCATCGACCGAGAATGCGCCGAATCTGTGATCCGCACCGCGTGGCTTGACGCCTTACGGCATGGCCCTTATAGGTCCCCCATCCCCGCACGGAGGTCCGGCCGCCGCTTGCGGGATTTGCCAACATATTCAAGGATTTCGACCATGTCGCGCCGTTGCGATCTGACCGGCAAGGGCCCGCAGGTTGGCCACAAGGTCAGCCACTCGAACATCAAGACCAAGCGGCGCTTCCTGCCGAACCTGTTGAACGTCACGCTGATATCGGATGCGCTCGGCCGCTCGGTGAAGCTGCGGGTCTCGGCAAATGCGCTCAGGACGGTCGACCATCGCGGCGGCCTCGACGCCTTCCTCAAGAAGGCGCGGGCCGAGGAGCTGTCGCCCAAGGCGCTCAAGCTGAAGCAGGCGATCGCGAAGAAGACCGCGGAAGCCAAGGCGGCCTGATAATCTCCTGTATCACGGGCCGCGCGAAGTAACTGATAGCGGTGTTTCGTGGGTCCCGGATAGCCGCTACGCTCGCCCGGGATGACAGCCGAGTCATCGATGCGGGCTGAAGAACCAGACCGCAAACCAAATCATGCCGCCGATCACCCCCAGCATCACGGACGCGGCGGTGAGCAGATACATGACCCCAGACAGGAAATCGAACGGCAGCCGGCCGGACGCGGCCAGCCAATAGAAGATCGCAGCGCCGGGCACGATCGCGGCGAGCACCGCGAGCAGCAGGTCGAGCGGCTGAATGGTCTTCTTGAACATCGACCAGTCCATCGCCTGAAAGATTATCGCGTGACGCTATGGTTCGGCCAGCGTGAACTGCAGCAGGATCGTGCGCTGAATGATAGAGAAATTGTCGTCGGAGATCAGCGTCAGCACGAGGTCCCCGTTCGCCGCGCGATGGACCGACAGGCCCTCCATGTTGTCGATCTGATGCCCCATGTCGGCTTCGATCAGCGCCGGCCCGTCCACGGTCGTGCCGGGCGTGATGCTGGCCAGCGGCACGCGGCGGATGCGCATGCCGACGCCCCTGAAGCGCGAGAAGCTTCGCTCCAGCACGAGCAGGTCGCCCTTCGGCGTGACGGCGCAGTCGCTCACATCGAAGTCGCCGATGCGCTTGACCGAGAACGCGCCGGGGGTTGGGCCGCCGAGCAGGAAGCCCTCGATGTTGCCGTCGCGATCCAGCCCGCGCTCCGAGATCGCAATCAGCGTGCCGCCGAGCGGTAGCCGGCGCGGCACGAACTCGAGGCATTCGAGGCCCCTGTTGTGCGGCAGCCGTTGGACGCCGGGCGGCACCGTGATCGGATGTGCGCGCGCGAGTAGCCCATCGCGTCCGACGTCGAGGCGCACGATGCGGTTCACCCGCTCGATGCCGAGCCAGACCGTGCCGCCGTCTTGCGCGATCGACTCGGTGTCGTACCAGCCGCGCGCCGCGAGGGTGCGCCCGTCGGGCCCAAGCACCGGCGCCATCTCGGCATCGACGATGCCGGCCGGCCGCGTTCCGTCATAAACGATACGGCCGCGCAGCCAGCGTCCCTTGTCGGTCACGGCGAGAAAGCCTGCGCCGTCGGCGGCAACGCGGATCGCCGAGATGCCGCCGAATTCGCGATAGGACGATGTCAGCTCGATGCCGCCGCGATAAACGAGCGCGCCGAAGCGCGTGCGCGAGGGATCGCGCGGCTCGAAGGCTCCGATCGGTTTCGCCAGCACCTCGATCTTGACCGGCGGCTCGGGCTGGCGTGGGGAGGTTTGCGCGGAGGCTGCGAGGGTGTTGAGGGCGAAGAGAGCGATGGCACCCGCAATAACGTCATTCCGGGGCCGAGCGAAGCGAGGAGCCCGGAATCCAAAAGCCCGCTTCGTGGTTATGGATTCCGGGCCCGGCCCTGTGGGCCGTCCCGGAATGACCGGATGCATCAATGCATCTTCCGCCGGGGCGGCGGCGCGGGTTCGGCAGCGGCCTGCTCCTCGAACAGCTCGGCGAGCTTCTCCGTCATCACGCCGCCAAGCTCCTCGGCGTCCACGATGGTGACGGCGCGGCGGTAGTAGCGCGTCACGTCATGCCCGATGCCGATCGCGATCAGCTCGACCGGCGAACGCGTCTCGATCTCCTCGATCACCCAGCGCAGGTGGCGCTCGAGGTAATTGCCCGGATTGACCGAGAGCGTGGAATCGTCGACCGGCGCGCCGTCGGAGATCATCATCAGGATCTTGCGCTGCTCGGTGCGCGCGAGCAGCCGCTTGTGCGCCCAGTCGAGCGCCTCGCCGTCGATGTTCTCCTTGAGCAATCCCTCGCGCATCATCAGGCCGAGATTCTTGCGCGCGCGCCGCCACGGTGCATCGGCCGACTTGTAGATGATGTGGCGCAGATCGTTGAGCCGCCCCGGGTTCGGCGGCTTGCCGCCCGCAAGCCATGCCTCGCGCGATTGCCCGCCCTTCCAGGCGCGCGTGGTGAAGCCGAGGATTTCGACCTTCACGCCGCAGCGTTCCAAAGTGCGCGCGAGGATGTCGGCGCAGGTCGCCGCCACGGTGATCGGGCGGCCGCGCATCGAACCGGAATTGTCGAGCAGCAGGGTCACCACGGTGTCGCGGAACTGGGTGTCTTTCTCGCGCTTGAACGAGAGCGGATGCATCGGGTCGATCACGATGCGCGACAGCCGCGCCGGATCGAGCAGGCCTTCCTCGAGATCGAACTCCCAGGCGCGGTTCTGCTGCGCCATCAGGCGGCGCTGCAGCCGATTGGCAAGCCGCGACACGACGCCCTGCAGATGCGAGAGCTGCTTGTCGAGATAGCCTCTGAGGCGATCCAACTCCTCTGGCTCGCACAGATCCTCCGCCGCGATCGTCTCGTCGAATTTCGCGATGTAGGGGTGATACTCGGGCCCGCGCGGCTCGTTGGCCCCGTGCTGGCGCGGCCGCCACGGCTCGTTGGCGGCTTCCGAGTCTCCCATGTCGGCATCGTCCGGCATGTCGGCGGAGGGCGCGTCCATCGCCTCGCTCGCACCGTCGGGCAATTCCTCGGCGGAGACCTCCATCTCCTCCATGCTCATGCCCTCGGTGTCCTCGGACTCCTTGGCGTCGCCGTCCTCGCCCTGATTCTGCTGGCTGTCGCTCTCGCCGGATTCGTCCTCGTCCTCTTCGGAATCGCGCGCACGCTCGTCGCCCATTTCGAGCGAGTCGAGCAGATCGTGGATCACATCGCCGAAGCGGCGCTGCTGCTCGACCAGCTTTTCCAGCCGGTCGAGGTCGCGCCCGGCGCGCTCCTCGATGAACGGGCGCCACAGGTCGACGAGCTTGCGCGCGGCCGGCGGCGGCGCCTGGCCCGTGAGGCGCTCGCGTACCAACATGGCGACGGCGTCCTCGATCGGCGCATCGGCACGGTCGGTGATGTCGTCGAACTTGCCGCGATGGAATTTGTCGTCGAGCATGGCGGAGAGGTTCTGCGCCACACCGTGCATGCGCCGCGCGCCGATCGCCTCGACGCGCGCCTGCTCGACCGCCTCGAACACGGCGCGGCCCTGCTGGCCGGACGGCATCTGGCGCCGGTGCACCGCCGGGTCGTGGCAGGCGAGCTTGAGCGCGATCGAGTCGGAATGCCCGCGCACGATCGCGGCATCCTGCGCGTTCAGCTTGCGCGGCGGCTCGGGCAGGCGCGCCTTGCCGCCGGCCATGCCGGGGCGCTCCGCCGCGTAGGAGATTTCCAGGTCGGGCTTGCGCGCGATCGCCCGCATGCAGCCCGCGACCGCGCGCTTGAACGGCTCGGTCGGGGATTCCTTCGACGGATTCTTCGCTTTGATGTTGGAGGACATCGGGCGTTACGAGAGCGCGACGTTCACCGAGCTTTCCGGCAGCTCGACGCCGAAGCAGCGCTGATAGAACTCGGCGACGATCGGACGCTCCAGCTCATCGCATTTGTTCAGGAACGTGAGGCGGAATCCAAAACCGAGATCGCCGCCGAAGATCTCCGAATTCTCCGCCCAGGTGATCACGGTGCGCGGGCTCATCACGGTCGAGATGTCGCCGTTCATGAACGCATTGCGCGTCAGGTCCGCGACGCGCACCATCTTGTTGACGATGTCGCGCCCTTCCGCCGTGCGGTAGCCCTTCGCCTTGGCGAGCACGATCTCGACCTCGTTGTCGTGCGGCAGATAGTTCAAGGTCGAGACGATCGACCAGCGGTCCATCTGCGCCTGGTTGATCTGCTGCGTGCCGTGATAGAGGCCGGTGGTGTCGCCGAGCCCGATCGTGTTGGCGGTCGCGAACAGGCGGAACGCCGGATGCGGGCGGATCACGCGGCTCTGGTCGAGCAGGGTCAGGCGGCCGGAGGATTCCAGCACGCGCTGGATCACGAACATCACGTCCGGGCGGCCGGCGTCGTACTCGTCGAAGCAGAGCGCGACGTTGTGCTGGTAGGCCCACGGCAGGATGCCGTCGCGGAATTCCGTGACCTGCAGGCCGTCCTTGATGACGATGGCGTCCTTGCCGATCAGGTCGATACGGCTGATGTGGCTGTCGAGGTTGACGCGCACGCACGGCCAGTTGAGCCGCGCCGCGACCTGCTCGATGTGCGTCGACTTGCCGGTGCCGTGATAGCCCGAGATGATGACGCGGCGGTTGCGCGCAAAGCCCGCAAGGATCGCCAGCGTGGTGGCGCGGTCGAAACGGTAATCCTGATCGACGTCGGGGACGTGATCGTCCGGTTCCGAATAGGCCGGCACCTCCATGTCGCTGTCGATGCCGAACACCTGCCGCACCGACACCTTCATGTCGGGCAGGCCGGCGACTTCCTGTGTAGCGGCAGCCATTGCTCCTCCGTGGCCTTCAGGGCGAACCCGAGGCGCGAATTACGTCATGCGGATCGGATAATCGGCGGGAAACTACCAGAAACCCCGTGCAGTGCGATAGCTACCCTTTCGGGCAGCAAATATCACAATTTTTCATGGCTTTAATCGGCCCAAGGGTCGCTCCGGCAACCGGCCGGCCCTTGCGTTCGACCCACGTCAGCAGAATTTTGCCGACTTGAGGTAATTGTACGCCTGGATGATCTCGCGCAGGCGGTCTTCCAGCGAGCGATCGCCGCCGTTCGCGTCCGGGTGGTGGCGTTTCACCAGCTCCTTGAAGCGTGCCTTGATCTCACCCGCAGCCGCGTCGACTTCCAGCCCGAGCGTGTCGAAAGCCTTGCGCTCGGCGTTGCGGATGGTGCGCGCCTCGGGCGCGGGCCGCTCGACGCGGGCGCGCGGGCCGGTGCCCAGTTCGCGCAGCACCTCGAACGGATCGCTCGAACCGTTCGCGTGGAACCCGTCGGCGCCGCCGTTGAAACCCATCCGCCAGGTCGGACGATGGCCGGTTACGGCATCTTTCTGGTACCGCGCGACGGCGTCGTCGCTCATGCCGGCGAAATAATTGTAGGAATGATTGTACTCACGCACGTGATCGAGGCAAAAGCGCCAGTACTGGTTCTCGCGCGTCCGCCCCTTGGGCGCGCGGTGTGTCGCCTCGCAGTCGCAACCGGGCCACTGGCAAACCGGCATCTGCCCTGCCGGCTTGCGCTCCTGCTCGGGCTTGACCCGAATCCGGTTGAACAAAGGCGAGTCGAGTTTCATGACCGACCATTATGCGGATTCGAGCGACGCACCCGCAAGCTTGACAAAACAAAATGACGCGCGTTCGACCTTCAGCGGATAGACAAACCGAGCACTCCGGCCCCGGGACGGAACCGATGCGAACCGCCGACATCATCACGGAGAAGTTGACGCAAGCTTTCACGCCGGAAAGCCTGCGCGTCGCCGATGAATCCCACCAGCATGAAGGCCACGCCGGACACCGGCCCGGCGGGCAGACGCATTTCAGGGTTTATATTGTGTCTGAGGCGTTCCGGGGGAAGAGCCGGATCGAGCGTCACCGCATGATCAACGCGACGCTCGCGGCCGAGCTGCAGGGCGGCGTGCATGCGCTCGCGATCCAGGCCAACGCGCCCGGGGAGGAGAGCGCCGGCCGCTAGCGTTTTCTCCGCTCATGCCCGCGCAAGCGGGCATCCAGGTCTTGGCCCAGCACTGGGTCCCCGCGCGCGCGGGGACGAGCGGAAGGGCACGTCAAGCCCGCGTCAGCGGCGCATCGACGAACACCCGGTACTGCTGCGTCTTCGGCTTCGCCTTGTCCTCCTCGTTGACATACTGGATCGAGCTTTTGCCGATCAGCCCGCGCGGCAGGATCATCACGCGGATGAAGCGCGTCGGCCGATTGCCAGCCTGCGCGAACACCGGGTCCGATCCGCTCTCGAACCAGGCATCGCCGATCTCGTGCGTGTGCGACTGCCCCGCGGTATCGATGCGCAGGTTGCCCTCGATCAGGCAGCGCACCCCCGGCCCTTGATGACGGTGCAGGTACGCGCACCCGCCGGGCGGAAACGCCACGCTGTCGCCGCGCCAGATGAGGTCGCCGTCCGGCAATGTCGTGAGCGGTGCGACGAGCTTCACATGCGAACTCACACTCGGATGCTTGATCGGCGCGGCCGGCTGGCGCGGATCGCACAGTTCCCACCGCCATAACGTCGCGCCCGTTCCTTCGGCATGCGCGGCGATCAGGTCCTCGGCGAAATACGTCTCGCCCTGCCCGAGCACGCGCTGGCCTATCGTCAGCGCGCCACGCACCACATAGAGCATGCGCGGCAGCGCGGGCAGCGACAGCACGCCGCGATCGGTCAGAAAATCCTCGATCAGCCGCAATTCGGGATGCATGGGTGCCCATCGCCCCGGGCGGTTTCCGCCGCCGCGCCACGCAAGCTAAGATGCCGCCAACGACAAAGGCAAGGATGGGGCGGGCGTGACGGGATTCGATCCGAAAACACACAATGTGACCGAGCGGCGCGGCTTTGCCGACCTGGCGGTCGGCGAGGTGTATCGCAGCCCGAGCCGCACCGTGACGGACGCGCATTTCGCCGCCTTCCAGATGCTCTCGGGCGACAATCATCCGATCCACTACGATATCGAGTTCTGCAGGGCGCATGGCTTGCGCGGCTTGCTGGCGCACGGCTTTCAGGTGCTCGCCTTCTCGGCGGTCGGCGCCGGCACGTTCCCCCACATGATCGGCGACAGGCTGATCGGCTTCATCGAACAGTCGTGCCAATTCCTCAAAGGCGTCTATCCCGGCGACACGCTCTACCCGGCCCACACCATCACGGCGCTGATCCCGCAGCGCACGACCGGCGTTGTGGTGATGGCCGCGACCATTCATAACCAGAACAGCGAATTGGTGCTCAGCGGCGAGCACAAATACCTGCTGCGGAAATAGAGAGTACCCAACCGTCATGCCCCGCGTAGGCGGAGCATCCAGTAAGCAACGCTGTACCGATCACGAAGAGCGGTGGTTACTGGATCGCCCGCATGCGCGGGCGATGACAAGAAGAAAGCGGAGGAAGCCTTGCCCGTCATTTCCGGAAAGCGCGCGTTTCTTGAGATCCTCAAGCAGGAAGGCGTCGAGGTCGTCTTCGGCAATCCCGGCACGACCGAGCTCGCGCTGATGGACGCGTTCGCGGTGGAAAACGACATCCGTTACGTGCTCGGCCTGCAGGAGGCGGTCGTCATGGCGATGGCCGACGGCTACGCGCAGGCCTCGGGCAAGCTTGCGGTCGTGAACCTGCACGTCACGCCCGGCCTCGGCAACGCGATGGGCATGCTCTACGACGCGCAGAAGGCGGGCTCGCCCATTCTCGTCACGGCCGGCCAGCACGACCAGGACTTCAACCGCACCGAGCCGATCCTCTACGCGGACCTTCCGCCGATCGCGCGCCCATTGGTGAAGTGGTCGGACGAGATCCACCGCCTGGCCGACCTGCCGCTGATGGTGCACCGGGCGTGTAAGACCGCGCTCGCGCCGCCGACCGGGCCGGTATTCCTGTCGCTGCCGGGCGACATCCTGAAGAACGAAGCCGACCTCGACCTGATGGCGCCGACACGGGTCGCGACCGGCGTGCGCGGCGATCGCGCCGCCATCGAAGCGGCCGCAAAGGTTCTGGCGAGCGCAAAGCGCCCGATCATCATGGCCGGCGATGCGGTCGCACAGAGCCGTGCGCTCGCCGAACTGGTCGCGCTCGCCGAACTGATCGGCGCGCCGGTCTATGCGGAGCTGATTGCCAACACCGCCTCGTTTCCGTCCTCGCATCCGCTGTTCCGCGGCGCGATGGCGCGCTCGCAGACCGCCATGCGCAAGATCTTCGATCAGCACGACGTGCTGTTCTCGGTCGGCGCGGATTTGTTCGCGCTCTCGTTGCCCGCGGACGTAGCGCCGGTTTCCCCCGACCTGCGGATGATCCATCTCGACATCGATCCATGGGAGCTGGGCAAGAACTTCCCGGCGGAAGTCGCGATCCTGGGCGACCCGAAGGCGACATTGCCCGAGTTGACCGCAGCCATCAGCGCCGCGATGCCGGCTGCCGCGCAGAGCGCCGCAAAGGAGCGCCTCAAGGCGGCGAGCGAGGCAACCAAGGCCGAGCTCGAGAAGCTGCGCGCGCGCGCGAAATCGCTCGCGTCGGAAACCCCGATCCAGCCGCTCGCGCTGATTCAGGCGATCAGCGAGATCCTGCCGAAAGATGCCGTGGTGGTCGACGAAACCGTGTCGTCGAGCGGCGGCCTGCGCCAGTTGGTCAACAGCGAAGACGCGCAAAGCTTCTTCGGACTGCGCGGCGGCGGCATCGGCTGGGGCCTGCCGGCCTCCGTCGGCATCAAGATCGCGCTGCCGGACCGTCCGGTGATCTGCCTTTCCGGCGACGGCTCCGCGATGTACACGATCCAGACGCTGTGGACCGCGGCGCGCTACAAGATCGGCGTCGTGTTCGTGATCTTCAACAACACGTCGTACCGCATCCTGAAGCAGCGCGTCTTTGCCCAGCGCGGCTACGCCGCCCAGCTCGATACCTATGTGGGCATGGAGCTGAACAATCCGGAGATCGACTACGTCGGACTGGCAAAATCGCTCGGCGTGCCGGCCGCACACGCCGCAACCCTGCACGAGGCAACCGACCTGATCGCAAAGGGATTGGCGGGCAACCGCCCGATGCTGATCAACGTCGCAATCGCACGCGAGTTCAAATAACACCGTCCGGCAAACAGGAATCGCGCGCATGGCCGAACAACTGCTGCCGACCACGGTGGTCGGCTCCTACCCGCAGCCGGACTGGCTGGTCGACAAGGCTGTCCTGAAATCGCAGACCGTGCCGCGCGTGCGCCTGAGAGAGATGTGGCGCGTCGCGGAGCCGTACCTCGAACAGGCGCAGGACGACGCGACCCTGATCGCGATCCGCGACATGGAGCGCGCCGGCATCGATATCGTCACCGACGGCGAGATGCGGCGCGAGAGCTATTCCAACCGTTTCGCGACCGCGCTCGACGGGATCGACATCGACAATCCCGCGACGGTGAAGAACCGCGCCGGCGTCGACACCATGATGCCGCGTGTCGTCGGCAAGGTGCGCCGCCGCGGCGCGGTCGAAGTGCGCGACATGGAATTCCTGCGCCGCAACACCGACCGCAAGGCGAAGATCACGCTGCCCGGCCCGTTCACCATGACCCAGCAGGCGAAGAACGAGCACTACAAGGACGCCGAAGAGCTCGCGATGGATTTCGCGGCCGCGGTGAACGAGGAGGCGCGTGACCTGGAGAAAGCCGGCGCCGACGTGATCCAGCTGGACGAGCCGTGGCTGCGCAACGATCCGGACGCCGCCAAGCGCTTTGCCGTGAAGGCGATCAACCGCGCGCTCGACGGCATCACGGTGCCGACCGTGGTGCACCTGTGCTTCGGCTATGCGTTCCTGGTCAGCACCAAGCCGACTTCGTATTTTTTCCTGTCCGAGCTGGCGGATTCCAAGGCGCAGCAGATTTCGATCGAGTCGGCGCAGCCGAAAATCGATCTCGGCGTGCTGAAGGCCCTGTCGGGCAAGACGATCATGCTCGGTGTGATCAATCTCGGCGACCAGATCGTGGAGCGGCCGGAGCAGGTCGCCGAGCGCATCCGCGCGGGGTTGAAACATGTCGCGCCCGAGCGGCTCATCCCGGCGCCGGATTGCGGCATGAAATACATGGCGCGCGAGGTCGCGTTCGCCAAGCTGAAGGCGCTGGCGGAAGGGGCGGCGATGGTGCGGAGGGAACTTACCTAGCCGCTCGTCCCCGCACTCGGGCCGACCGCAGGTCGGGCCCGGGTGCGGGCATGAGCGGAATCCATTTACTCCGCCGGCAGGGGCGGCGGCTCGGGATCCAGCAGCGCCTGCGGCCCGCGGCCGCCGAGCCGGCGGTGCAGCCGGTCGAGCAGCAGGTAAATCACCGGCGTCGTGTAGAGCGTGAGCACCTGCGACACCAGCAGCCCGCCGATGATCGTCATGCCGAGCGGGCGGCGCATTTCCGAGCCCGGGCCGCTCGCGATCACGAACGGCACCGCGCCGAGCAGCGCCGCCAGCGTCGTCATCATGATCGGGCGGAAGCGCTCGATGCAGGCCTCGAAGATCGCGCGATCCGGCGAGAGCCCGCGGCTTCGTTCGGCGTCCAGCGCAAAATCGACCAGCATGATGCCGTTCTTCTTCACCAGGCCGATCAGCAGGATGATGCCGATGAATGCGATGATCGTCAGCTCGGCGTGGAACAGCTGCAGCGCCAGCAGCGCGCCCAGGCCGGCCGAGGGCAAGGTCGAGATGATCGTGAGCGGATGCGCGAGGCTTTCGTACAGCACGCCGAGCACCAGGTAGATCGCGACCAGCGCGGCCAGGATCAGCAGCGGCTGCGCGCCCGCGGAGGCCGCGAACGCCTTGGCGTCGCCGGCAAACTCCGCCTGGACGATATCCGGCATGCGCAGATCGAGGATCGCGCGGCGCACGTCCTCGCTGGCGGCCTCCAGCGCCACGCCCTCCTTCAGGCCGAACGAGATGGTGACGGCTGGAAACTGGCCCTGATGGTTGATCACCAGCGGCGCGATCGAGCGCTCGAACTTCGCCACGTTGGAGAGCGGCACCTGCGCGCCGCCGGTGCCCGGGACATAGATCTGCGACAGGTCGTTCGGATCGCGCTGGTAGAGCGGATCGACCTCCAGGATCACGCGGTACTGGTTGCGCTGGGTATAGATCGTCGACACCTGCCGCTGCGCATAGGCGTTCGCCAGCGCGGCGTCGATGTCCTGCACGCGCACGCCGTAGCGCGACGCCGCTGCGCGGTCGATCTTCACATTGAGCTGGAAACCGCCCTGCTCGCGGTCGGTGGAGACGTCGACCACGTCGGGCACGGTCTTCACGCGCTCCACCGCCTTCGGCACCCACTTCAACAGCTCGTCGAGATCGGAGCTCCACAGCGTGAACTGATATTGCGAGCGGCCCTGGCGCCCGCCGACGCGCACGTCCTGGGCCGGAAACATGTAGACCTCGATGCCCGGGATGCTTGCGAATTTCGGCCGCATGCGGTCGATCACGCGCTGCGTCGGCACGTTAGCGCGCTCGGCGAGCGGTTTCAGGCTGACGAACAGGCGGCCCTGGTTGACCGACGCGCTCCAGGCCGAGCCGCCGACCGAGGAGCCGACGCCTGCGACCGCCGGATCGGCAAGCACGATGTCGAGCACTTTCAGCTGCATGTCGACCATCGCCCGGTACGAGATATCCGGCGATGCGCGCGTCGAGGTGAAGATCAGGCCGGTGTCGTCCTGCGGGAAGAAGCCCTTGGGGATCTTGATGTAGAGGTCGACGGTCAGCCCGATCGTCGCCGCCATCACCACCAGCATCAGCACGCGGTGCTCCAGCAGCACGGTGAGGCTCGACGCGTAGGCGCGCGTGACACGCGACAGCACCCACTCGACCATCCGGTCGAAGCGCGTTTCGGTGCGGCTCGGCACGCTGCGGATGTAGTGCGCGCAGATCATCGGCGTCACGGTGAGCGACACGACGGTCGAGATCAGGATCGCGAACACCAGCGTGACCGAGAACTCGCGGAACGCGCGGCCGACGATGCCGCCCATGAACAGCAGCGGGATGAACGCCGCGATCAGCGAAACGCTGATCGAGATCACCGTGAAGCCGATCTGCCTTGCGCCCTCTATCGTCGAGCGCAGCGGCGAGTGGCCCTGCTCCATATTGCGGTAGACGTTCTCGATCATCACGATCGCGTCGTCGACCACGAAGCCGACCGACACCGCGAGCGCCATCAGCGACAGATTGTCGATCGAGAAGCCGACGCACCACATCAGCGCGCAGGTGCCGGCGAGCGACAGCGGCACCGTCACGCCGGCCGCGAGCGTCGGCGTCGCGCGACGCAGGAACAGGAACACCACCAGCATCACCATGCCGATGGTGCCGGCCAGCGTCAGCTGCATGTCGTTGACGCTCGCGCGGATCGTGCCGGTGCGGTCGGACAGGATCGAGAAGTCGATGTCGGCCGGAATCCATTTCTTGATTTCCGGGATCAGCGCCTTGATGTTGTCGACCGTCTCGATGACATTGGCGTCGCCCTGCTTGGTGATGATCAGCAGCACGGAGGGCTGCTTGTTGAACCACGCGGCCGAACGGCTGTTGCGCGTGCTCTGTTCCACGCTGGCGATGTCGGAGAGCCGCACGATGTTGCCGTTGCTGCTCTTGACGATCAGCGTCCGGTAGTCGGGCGCGCGGCGCAGTTGATCGTTCACGCCGAGAGTTTCGGAAAGGTCGCTGCCGTCGACCACGCCGAGCGGGCTTTGCGCGTTCGCGCCCGAAATCGCATTGCGCACCTGCTCGAGCGAGATGCCGGCCGAGGCGATCGCGCCCGGATTGACGCGCACGCGCACCGCCGGCTGCTCGGCGCCGCTCACCGTCACGTCGGCGACGCCCGATACTTGCGCGATGCGCTGCGCCACCACGGTGTCGGCGGCATCGTAGATCGCGCTCGCCGGTATGGTCTTCGAGGTGAGCGCGAGGATCAGCACCGGCGCCGCCGCCGGATTGAACTTGCGGAACGACGGGATCGACGGCAGGTCGCTCGGCAAATCGGTGAGCGAGGCGTTGATCGCGGCCTGTACGTCGCGCGCCGCGCCTTCGATGTTGCGCGCGAGATCGAACTGCACCGTGATCGAGGTCTGCCCGAGCGAGGAGATCGAGGTGATCTCGGTGACGCCCGCGATGGTGCCGAGGTTGCGTTCCAGCGGCGCCGCCACCGTCGCGGCGATGATCGCCGGATCGGCGCCGGGACGGCTCGCGGTGACGCGGATGGTCGGCAGTTCGACGTTCGGCATGCTGGCGACAGGCAGGAAGCGGTAGGCCACGATGCCGATCAACAGCAGCCCGACCGCGAGCAGCGTGGTGCCCACCGGCCGCATGATGAATGGGTAGGAGAAATTCATCTCGCCTCACTCGGCCGGCAGCGGCGCGGGCCGCGGCGGCGATTGCCGCGTCAGGCGGACACGCAGGCGCTCCATCGCCAGATAGATCACCGGCGTGGTGTAGAGCGTGAGCAACTGGCTGAGCAGCAGCCCGCCGATGATCGTCACGCCGAGCGGAAAGCGCAGTTCCGAGCCGGTGCCGCTTTCCAGCGCCAGCGGCAGCGCGCCGAACAACGCGGCGAGCGTCGTCATCATGATCGGGCGGAAGCGCAGCAGCGAGGCTTGCGTGATCGCGTCGCGCGGCGACATGCCGTGATGCCGCTCGGCTTCGAGCGCGAAGTCGATCATCATGATGGCGTTCTTCTTCACGATGCCCATCAAGAGCACGATGCCGATCAGCGCGATGACCGAGAGGTCCTGCCCGACCAGCATCAGCGCGAGCAGCGCGCCGACGCCGGCCGACGGCAGCGTGGTGAGAATCGTGAATGGGTGGATGAAGCTCTCGTACAGCACGCCGAGCACGATGTAGATCGTCACGATGGCGGCGAGGATCAGCCACGGCTCGCCGGCGAGCGACTTGGAGAACTCCGCGGTGTCGCCCGAGTAGCTGCCGATCACCGAGGTCGGCATGCCGATCACGCGCTCCGCCGAAGAGATCACCTTGACGGCGTCGCCGAGCGCCTCGCCGGGGCCAAGATTGAAGCTCAAGGTCACGGAAGGGAACTGTTCCTGGTGCGCGATCGAGAGCGGCGCGGTGGTGCGGATCATCTCGGCGAAAGCCGACAGCGGCACCTGTGTGTTCGAGGCGCCGGGCACGAAACTCGACAGCGGCTGGATGTTCTGCGCGCTGGATGATTGCAGCGGCTGGCTCGGGATGTTCGCCGGCAGGTAAATCTTCTGCAGCGCGGACGGATCGCGCTGATACTGCGGCGCCGCCTCCAGGATCACGCGGTACTGGTTCGCCTGCCCGTAGATGGTGGAGATCTGGCGCTGGCCGAACGCATCGTTGAGCGTGTCGTTGACCACCTGCATCGAGATGCCGAGCCGTCCCGCCTTCTCGCGGTCGACATTGATGAAAGCGCGCAGGCCGCCCTCCTGCGCTTCCGACGACACGTCTTGCAGCACCGGATTGCCGCGCAGCGCCTCCACCAGCCGGTCCGACCAGAGGGTGACCTCCTCGGGCGTGGTCGCGACCAGCGTGTATTGGTATTGCGCGCGGCTCGGGCGGGTCGAGATCTGGATGTCCTGCACCGGCTGGAAGTAAACCGTCATGCCGGGAACGTCTGACATCTCGCGCTTCAGGCGGTCGATGATCTCGGCCACGGCGGCCTTGCGCTCGCCGCGCGGCCGCAGCGTGATCGAAAGCCGCCCGGCATTCGGCGTGGCATTGAGCGGGCTGACGCCGACGACCGAGATCACGCCGGTGACGTCGGCGTCCTTGCGGATGCGGTCGGAGACGAGCTGCTGCAGCCGCTGCATCTCGGCGAACGAGACTTCCGTGCCGGCTTCGGTGACGGCTGTGATCAGCCCGGTGTCCTGCAGCGGCAGGAAGCCTTTCGGGATGATGACATAAAGCGCGATCGTCGCCGCGAACGTCACGGCCGTGACGATCAGGGTCAGCCTCTGGTGGCGCAGCACCCATTCGAGGCTGTGGCCGTAGAACGTAATGCTGCGATCGACCATGCTGCCGAACCAGCGCGTGATCGGATTGCCGCTTGTTCCCTGCTCGTGGCGCAGCAGCTTGGCGCACATCATCGGCGTCAGGGTCAGCGACACGATCGCCGAAACCACGACCGCGATGGTGAGCGTGAGCGCGAACTCGCGGAACATGCGGCCGACGAGGCCGGTCATGAACAGCAGCGGGATGAACACCGCGATCAGCGAGAACGTCAGCGAGATGATGGTGAAGCCGATCTCGCGCGCGCCGCGCAACGCCGCATCGTAGGCGGATTCGCCCTCTTCCATGTGGCGCACGATGTTCTCGATCATCACGATCGCGTCGTCGACCACGAAGCCGGTGCCGATGGTGAGCGCCATCAGCGACAGATTGTCGAGCGAAAAACCCGCAAACCACATCACGCAGAACGTGGCGATCAGCGACAGCGGCAGCGCGACGCCGGCGATGATCGTCGCCCGGATGGTGCGCAGGAAGATGAACACCACCAGCACCACCAGCGCGACCGCCAGCACGAGGGTGAACTGCACGTCGTGGATCGAGGCGCGGATCGTGTCGGTGCGGTCCTGCACCACCGTGAGCTTGGCGCCGACGGGGAGGATGCGGCGCAGCCGCGGCAATTCCTTCTGGATGTTCTGCACCGTCTGCACGACGTTCGCGCCCGGCTGGCGCCGGATGTCGATGACCACGGCCTGCCGGCTGTCGTACCAGCCCGAGACCTTGGCGTTTTCCAGCCCGTCGATGACGTCGGCGATGTCGCGCAGCATCACGGGGTTCTGGTTGCGGTAGGCGATCACCAGCGTGCGGTAGGCCTCGGCGGCGGCGAGCTGGTCGTTCGCCGCGATGGTGTAGGACTGGAATGCGCCGTCGAACGCGCCCTTCGGCCCCGCCACGTTGGCATTGACGATCGCCTGGCGGATGTCTTCCAGCGACAGGCCATAGGCGGCGAGCCGCGGCAGATCGACCTGGATGCGCACCGCGGGCTTGATGCCGCCCTGCGTCGCCACATTGCCGACCCCGGTGATCTCGGAGAGGCGCTGTGCCAGCAGCGTATCGGCGAGATCGCTCAGCGAGCGCAGCGACACCGTGTCGGAGGTGAGCGCGAGCGTGACGATCGGCGTATCGGCCGGGTTCACCTTGGAATAGATCGGCGGGTAGGGAAGATTGCGCGGCAGCGCCGAGCCCGCCGCATTGATCGCGGCCTGCACGTCCTGCGAGGCGGCGTCGATCTCGCGGTTGAGGTCGAACTGCAATGTGACCTGGCTGATGCCGTAGGAGCTCGACGAGGTCATGGTCGCAAGCGACGGGATCTGGCCGAACTGGCGCTCGAGCGGCGCCGTCACCAGCGACGCCATCGTGTCGGGTGACGCGCCGGGAAGCTGCGTCGTCACCTGGATGGTCGGGAAGTCGACCTGCGGCAACGCCGAAACCGGCAGCCAGATGTAGCCGAGCAGTCCGCCGAACATCACCGCGACGCCGAGCAGCGAGGTCGCGATCGGCCGCTGGATGAAGGGGGCGGAGACGTTCATTGCTTGGCGTCCGGGGCGGGCGCGTTCTCGGAGCGGCGGCGTCCTTTGCCGTCGCCCTCGGCGCCCTCGCGCTTGCGCCGGCCTTGCCCTGCCTCGGGGGCCGCCGGTGTTGCGGCGGGCGAGGCCTCCTGCGGCTGGCCATCGGCCGCCTGCACGGCGACGCGCGTGCCGTTCGACAGCCGCGTGAAGCCGCTGGTGACCGCCTGCTCCTGCGCCTTCAGACCGTCCGCGACGACCGCGCGGGTATCGTCCTGCTGCGTCACCGTGATCGGGCGCACCGTGACCTTGCTGTCGTCGCCGATCACATAAACGAATGTGCCCTGCGGCCCGCGCTGCACAGCCGCGGTCGGCACCACCACGACCTGACGCAACGTGTCGACCAGCAGACGGATATTGGTGAACTGCCCCGGCCAGAGCTGCAGGTTGGCGTTGGGAAACTCCGCCTTCATGCGCACGGTGCCGGTGGTCTGATCCATCTGGTTGTCGATCACCTGCAGCGTGCCGCGATCGATCCGCGTCCTGCCGTCTCCCGCGATCGCATCGACCTCGAGCGGCCCCTTGGCGAAGGCCGCGTTCACCTGGGGGAATTGCTGCTGCGGCAGGTTGAACAGCACCGAGATCGGCTGGATTTGCGTGATGACCACGATGCCGCTGGTGTCGTTCGCCTGCACCAGATTGCCCTCGTCGATCAGGCGCAGGCCGGTGCGGCCGTCGATCGGCGATGTGATCTTCGTATAGCTCAGCATCGTCTTGGCGTTGTCGATCGCCGCCTGGTCGCCCTGCACCTGCGCCTCGAGCTGCGCGACCAGCGCCTTCTGGGTGTCGGCCTGTTGCTTCGATCCGGAATTCGACGCGGCGAGGCGCGTGTAGCGGTCGAAATCGATCCGGGCGTTGGCGAGCGTCGCCTCGTCCTGCGCCTTCTTGGCGACCGCCTGGTCGTATTGCGCCTGATAGGTGCGCGGATCGATCTCGGCGAGCACGAAGCCGCGCGTGACGTCCTGGCCTTCCTTGAAGCCGACCTTGACGATCTGCCCGCCGACCTGGGCGCGCACCGTCACGGTATTCAGCGCCTTGGTGTTGCCGACGGTGTCGAGATAGATCGGCACGTCCGCGATGGTCGCGCGCGCAGCGAGCACCGGGGCGGGCTGGTCCTGCGCCCCGCGGCCGCGCTTGGTCCTTTGCTCTTGCTGCTGCTGCTGGCCGTAAACGACGTAGCCGCCGACCGCAGCGACGACCAATGCGCCGACGATGAGCGGCAGAATGCGGCGGGAATTCATCACTGGCCTTTCAACGTTGCGCCCGCCAACGCGCGCCGCCCCTGCGCGTTCGCGATCTCTTCCGGCAGCACCCAGCCGCCGCCCAGCGCCTGGAACAGGCTGACGATCGCCTGCCGTCGCGTCAGCTGGACCACCACGAGCTGGTCCTGCTCGGTAAACAGTGTGCGCTGCGTGTTCAGCACCGTCGTGATGTCGATCGTGCCGGCGCGCAGTTGCGTCTCGGAAAGCTCGTAGGCGCGCCGCGCCGTCGCTACGGCCTCTGCCTGCAAGCGCTCCTGCTCGGCAAGGTCCTGCACGGCGATCAGCGCGCGCTCGACATCGGTAAAGCCCGAGATGATGGCCTTGCGGTAAAGCTGCAAGAGCTCGGTGCGGCGGCCCTTTTGCAGATCGAGCTGGCTCAGCAGGCGAAATCCGTCAAACACCGGCTGGGCGACGCTCGCAGCGAGCGAATAGATCGCGGATTGCGGAACGAACAACGTGTGCAGCGCGGTGCTCACGAATCCGCCCTGCCCGGTGAGCTGGAAGCTCGGCAGCAGCGCCGCCCGCGCGCTTTCCACGTTGGCATTGGCGGCAGCAAGCAGAACCTCGGCTTCGCGGATGTCCGGCCGTTGCAGGATGAGATCGGACGGCAGCCCGGGAGACGGGCGCAGCGGCGCTATCGACGTAAGGCTGCCGCCGCGCACTGTGAGCTGCGATGGCGCTATGCCGAGCAGCAGCGCGAGCGTGGCCATGTTCTGGCGCAGTTGCTGGTCGAGCGGCGGGATCGCGGCGCGCTGCTGTGCGACGAGCGACTGCTGTTGCGCGATGTCGAGGCCGGTGGCGGTGCCGACCGCGATGCGCTCCTGATAGACTCCGAGGATGCGCGTCGCGGCGGCGACGTTGCTGCGCGCGATGCGCAGACGGTCCTGCGCGGCGAGAACCTGGAAATAGGTGTTGATCACGGTGGAGACCGTGGAGAGGACAATCACCTCGCGGTCGAAGCGGCTTGCGATCGCGTTGAATTCCGCCGCACGCAACGCCGCGCGGTTCTTGCCCCAGAAGTCGAGTTCGTAACTCGCGTTGAGCACGGCGCGATAGGTCGTGACGCCGGGCGTCGTGCCGGTGCCGGCGCGCGTGACCGAGCCGTCGAAGTTGACCGTGGGTAAGAGCGGCGCGCCGGCAATCCGGGTCGACGCATCCGCCTGCTCGATGCGCGCGACCGCGGCGGCGATGTCGAAATTGGCAAGCTGCGCGCGCTCGACCAGCGAGGTCAGTTCGCGCGAACGAAAGCCGCGCCACCAGTCCGGCGCCGGCAATGCCACATAGGGCTTGCCGGATGCGGTGCGATATTTTGGCGGAACGTCGACGACCGACCCTGTCGGTGCTTCGGTCGTCAGGATGCAGCCCGACAGGCACGGCGCGAGCACGAGCACGAGCGCACGTTGCCGATACCGGGCGGCGCCTCCTGCCAATGTGCGTGCCGGAGTCATTGCGGCTTTCACCGAGCCGTGCCCGGGCGCGGGGCCGGTCCGTCCGCGAGCCTGGCGCGCCCTTCGGCCGACATCGCGGTTGCCGCCGTGAGGTAGATTTCCTGCATGACCTGCTCGTAGCCCGGCCGGGCGGCGCGGACCTCGCCGAGCGCTGCCCGCAATTGCGCCGGATCGAACGGCTCTCTGCGCAGCGCCGCGTTGACGCGGTCGAACGCCCGGTTCAGCGCCTCGCGCGCGCTTTCGGCCGCTGCTTCGCGCGCGCGGAAGGCAGCGCGCAGCTTCTCTGCATCGGCTGCAGGCAGCGGTGCGGCGAGCCGTTCCATGCGTGCCGCAGCGGTGCGCGGCCGTTCGGTGGCGGCAGGCTGTGCAGGCATCACGTAGTGACGCACCACCAAGGCGCCGATGGTGCCGATGAAGAACAGATTGAGCGCGAGCGAGCCGACCAGCAGCCAGCGCGACGAGCGATCCTCCAGGGCCATGGCCATCGTCATGGCCGCAATCCCGTCAGCGAGTCGGTATCGAACACATTCGCACCCGCATCCTCCGCGGACGCGACGCGTACCAGATCGAGATCGGCCGCGATGCGCGTGCCGACGTTCGAGAGCCCGATCGAAATGCCGAGCACGGCGGCGGCGGCGAGCGCGGCAAGCCGCGGCCAGGCCGGTGCGAATTTCCAGTCCATCAGCGCGGCCGGCCACCACGCGAAGGCGCGCTTCTGCGGCGGCAAGGTTTCGAGCCGCGCCAAAACGCGATCAGCGGCGGCCGGGTCCGCATCGCGCGACGTCATCACGCGGCGCAGCGTGGCTTCTAGCTCCTGGTCGGTTCTCATGCGCTTCTCCTCACGTCATTCGGCAAGTGCGGACCGTAGCGCGCGCTTGGCGCGCACCAGCAAGGTTTCGACACCGGAAACCGACGTATCCAGCACGGCCGCGACGTCGGCATTGCCGAGCCCTTCCTGATAGGTGAGCACGATGGCGGCGCGCTGGCGCGCCGGCAATCGATCGATCGCGGCGGCAAGGTGGCGGTCGCGCTCGCGCGTCTCGAGTTGCACGTCGGCCGACGGCGCCGCGTCGGCCACGTGACCGGCCGCATCGAGCGGCAGCTCGGCCGCGCGGCGCTTCGCGTTGAGGCACAGGTTGACCACGACACGATAGAGCCACGTGCGGAACTCCGCCTCGGGCCGCCAGCGTGGGGCATTGATCCAGACCCGCAGCAGCGCATCCTGCACCATCTCCTCGGCGAGCGCTTCGCTTCCAAGCATCCGCCGCGCCAGCGCGAGCGCGCGGGCGGCATGACGCTGCGCCAGCACCCGGAACGCCCGCTCGTCGCCCTGCGCGGCGCGCGCCATGAGGTCATGATCGGCCGGCCCATCCATCCAGGCGCGAGTGTGCCCGCGCGGCGCGCGCCTGTCGCGCCGCAAGCGGCGGTGAGCGTTGCGCAGTTGTGGGAAACGTCGCGATTTGCGCCGGCCATCCCTATTTAACCCGCAGGCCCGGCAAACCCTGCGCTCATGCGCTCGACTTTTTCGGACGCACCGTGCAAGTGAACCCGAACTCCGACCGGAATTGACTCATCATGTTGGATTCATTGAAGAATTTCATTTCCGACCTGACCGGCGGCGAAAAGCATCCGGGCCGTTTCGCGGAAAACGACTATCGCCTCGCCGCCGCCGCCCTGCTGATCCACGCCTCGGCGATCGACGGCAACACGACCGACGTGGAGCGCGAGCGCCTGCGCGGCGTGCTCAAGTCGCGCTTCGCGCTCGATGACGCGGCCACCGACGAACTGATCGATGCCGCCACGCGGGCCGACAACGAGGCGGTCGATCTCTATCGCTTCACCAGCCTGATCAACCGCACGCTCGACGAGCCCGGCCGCCTCGGTATCGTCGAGATGATGTGGGAAATCGTGTTCGCGGACGGGCGCGTCAACGAGTTCGAGGATAACCTGATGTGGCGCGCCGCCGATCTGTTGGGGGTGTCGTCGCGCGACCGCATCGCACTGCGCCAGCGCGTGGCCGGCGAAAGGGCCGAAAGCGGCAGCTAGGATACGGACGCAAGCGGGGGCAGGATGGCGACGTCTATCTTCAAGCCCGTCACGGTGATCACCGGCGCCTCCGTCGGCATCGGCGCAGCGCTCGCGCGCGTGTTCGCGCGCCACGGCCATGAGGTGGCGCTGGTCGCGCGGCGCGAGAAGGAGATGGTGCTGCTCGCGACCGAGATCGCCGTGTGGGCGAAACACAAACCGGTCGTCATCACGGCCGATCTGCAACGCTCCGACGCGCCGGCCCGCATCGCGCACGAACTGCTCGGGCGCGGGCTCGAGCCCGCCATCGTGGTCAACAATGCAGGCTTCGGGCTGCACGGCCCCGCTGCCGAGATCGACCGCGGCGAACAGCTTGCGATGATCGATCTCAACGTGCGCGCGCTGACCGACCTGTCGCTGCGCTGGATCGACGGCATCGTGAAGCACAAGGGCGGCATTCTCAATGTCGCCTCGGTCGCCGGCTTCATGCCGGGCCCCGGCATGGCGGTGTATTACGCCACGAAGGCCTATGTGCTCTCGTTCAGCGAGGCGCTGTCGCGCGAGCTCGAGCCCCTCGGCGTGCGCGTCACCGTGCTGTGCCCCGGCCCGGTGAAGACCGAATTCCAGATGCGCGCCGGCATCGATGCGCGGCGGCCCTCGCGCCTGCTCGACCGCTCGGCCGAACAGGTCGCGCAAGCGGGCTATGACGGTTTCATGGCCGGCAAGCGGCTGGTCATTCCGGGTGCCGGCAACAAGCTCGTGAGCCTGCTGCCGAAGTTTTTGCCGCGCGGGCTCGTGCTCAAGGCGCTCGAATCCTACCAGCGCGGGCGCGGCCGGCGCGCCGAAGGCTGGCGCAGGCCGAAGTGACCTTTCCTGCGCATGATCCTGATCGGCGACCGGTACCCGCTGCGCGCCGGATCATGCGTGGCATTGAAATTGCCTGTTAATCCGCTAGGAGTCGAATGGCTGCTTCGGCCGAGCCCGCTGACGTCATGACCGGGAAAGTCCTCATCGTCCTGCACCAGGAGCAATCGACGCCCGGCCGCGTCGGTTATGCGCTCCGCCAGCGCGGCTATGAGCTCGATATCCGCCGGCCGCGCTTCGGCGATCCGCTGCCGCCGACGATGGCGGATCATGCTGCCGCCGTCATCTTCGGCGGACCGCAGAGCGCGAACGATCCGGACGATTTCATCAAGGCCGAAACCGACTGGATCGGCGTGCCGCTCCGGGAGAACAAGCCGTATCTCGGCATCTGCCTCGGTGCGCAGATGCTGGCGAAGCATCTCGGCGAGCGCGTGTTCACCCATCCGGAAGGCAAGGCCGAGGTCGGCTACTATCCGGTGCGGCCGACGCCGGCGGGCCGCGCGCTGTGCGGCTGGCCCGAATACCAGTATCAATGGCACCGTGAGGGATTCGACCTGCCGCGCGGCACCGAGCTTCTGGCCGAAGGCGACATCTTCCGCACGCAGGCCTTCCGCGCCGGCACCGGCTACGCGATCCAGTTTCATCCCGAAGTCACCCACGCGATGATGTGCCGCTGGACCACGCGCGGCCATGCGCGCATGGAGTTGCCGGGCGCCAAACGGCGCCACGAGCACTTCGCCGACCGCCCGGTCTATGACCACGGTGTCCGCGCCTGGCTCTCTGATTTCCTCGTTCACTGGCTCTCGGCGGGCCGGCCGCAGCAGCTCGCCGCGGCGGAATAGTTTTTACGGCTTTCCCTCCAGCCGATCGGCGCGCCACAGCGCCGGAAACAGCCCCGCCCACAAGACCACGATGACGAGCGTGCCGATGCCGCCGATCAGCACGGCCGGAACGGCACCGATCCACGACGCCATCGCGCCGGCGCGGAATTCGCCGAGCTGGTTCGACGTCCCGATGAAGAGGCCGTTCACGGCGGTGACGCGGCCGCGCACGTCGTCGGGCGTACCGAGCTGCACCAGCGTCATGCGCAGCACGACGCTCACCATGTCGGAAGCGCCGAGGACCACGAGCGCCGCGAGCGCCACGACAAGAGTGCTGGACAGCGCAAACACGATGGTCGACAGCCCGAACGCCGCGACCACGGCGAAGATCACCTTGCCGGCGTTGCGCTCGATCGGCCAGCGCGTCAGCGCGAGCGCCATGCCCAGCGCGCCGACGGCCGGCGCGGCACGCAACAGGCCGAGTCCCCATGGACCGGCCGCGAATACATCGCGCGCGAACACCGGCAGCAGCGCGGTCACGCCGCCGAGCAGCACGGCGAACAGGTCGAGCGAGATCACGCCGAAGATCACCGGATTGCGTCGGATGAAGGCAAAACCTGCAAAGAACGCCGACAGCGTCAGCGGCTCGCGCGCCTGCGCGGCGCGTTCGATGTGGATCATGAGCGTCAGCAATACGGCTGTCGCGAACAGCGCGAGGCAACTGCCGTACACCGCAGCCGGGCCGGCCGCGTAGAGAAAGCCGCCGAGCGCGGGGCCGGCGATGGTTGCGGTCTGGTTCGCCGTCGCGGAGCCCGCGACCGCGCGCGGCACCAGCGGCAGGGGCACGAGGCTCGGCACCACGATCTGCATCACGGTGAGCTCGAACGCGCGCGCAACGCCGAGGATGAAAGCCGTGCCGAGAATCACATCGCGCGAGATCGCGCCGGTGAGGACCGAAGCAAACAGCGTCGCGGCCGCGATCGCTTCGATCATCTGGCATGCGATGAGGATCACCCGCCGGTCGTAGCGGTCCGTCATCTGCCCGACGACAAGAAACAGCAGCATCGCGGGAATGAACTGGATCAGCCCCACGAGCCCAAGATCGAAGGGATCACCGGTCAGCGCGTAGAGCTGCCAGCCGACCGCCACGACGAGCATCTGGTAGCCGAACGTAACCGACAGTCGTGCGAGCCAGAACAAGACGAACGGCCGGTGGCGCAGCACGGAGTCGGGTTGAACGGTCATCATCGGCGCGCCGATACTAGTGTCCCGATCCCGAAGTTCGCATACCCGTGCGGCATATTCTGATGCGAACTTCGGAATCAAAGGGACACTAGCAAACTTATGATTCTAGGGCCGCTTTTGAATTTGAAGTTCCTCTACGAGTTCGCCGCGATTACTGGAGGAACTTCAAATTCGCCGCACTAGACCATCGCGCGATCGAATCGGATCATGATGGCGGCGGCCGCATGCATGAGGGTATGCCATGAGCGAACGTATCGGGTTCATCGGCCTCGGCCTGATGGGCACCGGCTTCACCAGACGGCTGATCGCGACCGGGCACGCGGTCGTCGGTTACGATCCCGATCCCGGGCGGATGGACGAGGCGGCGCAGCGCGGGGTGCAGCCGGCTGCCAGTGCGGCGGATGTCGCGAAGGCAGCCGACATCATCCTGATCTGCGTGATCAACACGGCGGCGGTCGAGGATGCGACACTCGGCTCGCGCGGCATCGTTCAGGCCGACATCGCCGGCAAGGTGGTGGTCGATCATTCGACCGCCGAGATAAAAACAACGCTGCGCATTGCCGCTGAGCTCGCGGCACGCGGGGCCCAGTTCGTCGATGCGCCTGTGTCCGGCGGTCCCGGCGCGGCCGAGGCCGGCACGCTCGCCATCATGGCGGGCGGCGGTGATGCAGCGATCGCGCGCATCGCGCCGCTGATGCGCGACCTCGGCAGCATGACCCACATGGGCGGCAACGGCGCCGGACAGGCGACCAAGCTCGTCAACCAGACGATCGTGCTGACGAACTACTGCGTGCTCGCCGAAGCGCTGCGGCTTGGCGAAGCCTATGGCGTGGACACGGCCAAGATCGCGACGGCGCTCGCGCCCGGACATGCCGGCTCGAACCTGATGCCGGTGCTGCTCCCGCGCATGATCGCGAAGGATTTCAGGCCGCTCGGCTATGTGCGCCAGATCCTCAAGGACCTCGAAATGCTGCAGGCGGCCGCCGCCGACGAGCACGTCGCCATGCCGATGGCGGCGCAGGCGCTCACGCTCTTCCGGCTGCTCGCCGCGAGCGGGCGCTCCGAGCTCGACGGCAGCGCGGTCGTGACGCTCTATCCGGAGGCGAAGCAGCCCGACGGCGCTTCTTGACACCCCTACCCCCCGGCCGTAAATGACCCCCACACTGGAGAGCCGCGCGGGGCGCATGTTTTCGCGTTTTTGCGTGTCCTTTAGGGGCCATAGCTCAGCTGGGAGAGCGCCTCGTTCGCAATGAGGAGGTCGGCGGTTCGATCCCGCCTGGCTCCACCAGTTCTTCTGGTTCTTGTTCCCGAACGCCGCTACCGCTACACCTCTCCCGCCTAAACGGGATCGTCCATGCGCGCCATTCTCGATGTCATCCTGCTCGCCCTGCAGATTTATGTCTGGCTGCTGATCGCCGCGGCGGTCCTGTCGTGGCTGATCGCCTTCAATGTGGTGAACACCCGCAACCCGTTCGTCCACAGCGTCGGCGAGTTCCTCTATCGCATCACCGAGCCGGCCCTGCGCCCGATCCGCAGCATGATGCCGAACCTCGGCGGCATCGACATCTCGCCGGTGATCCTGATCCTGATCATCTTCCTGATCGAGCGCGTCATCCTCTACTACATCTATCCGAACGTGATCTGACCTCCATGGCGGCGTGCGCCTGGTCGGCCGCCGCGGATGGCGTCGTGGTCGCGGTGCGCCTGACGCCGAAGGGGGGCCGCGACGCGATCGACGGCATCGAGACGCTTGCCGATGGCCGCGCGGTGCTGAAGGCGCGCGTGCGCGCCGCGCCGCACGAGGGCGCGGCTAATGAGGCCCTGTGCCGCCTTCTCGCCAAAGCGCTCGGTGTCCCGCCGTCCCAGGTAGACATCGTCAGTGGGGCGACGTCCCGCATCAAGCGCGTGACGATCGGGGGCGACGGAGCCGCGCTCGGCGCGGCGCTGGAGAATCTTGTCAGCGCGGGATAGACGTGATCGTCATGACCGCACGCATCATCGACGGCAAGGCGATCGCGGCGCAGTTGCGTGCGCGCGTTGCCGCAGAGGTGCAGCGGCTCGCACGTGAGCACAACCTGACGCCCGGCCTCGCGGTCGTGCTGGTCGGCGAAAATCCGGCGAGCGCCGTCTACGTGCGCTCGAAAGCGAAGCAGACGGAAGAGGCCGGCATGCGGTCGTTCGATCACCGCCTGCCGGAGTCCGTTTCGGAAAGCGAGCTGCTTGCCCTGGTCGATACACTCAACGCCGATCCGGCGGTCCATGGCATCCTGGTGCAGCTTCCGCTGCCGCCGCAGATCGACAGCCAGAAAGTGCTGAGCGCGGTCGATCCGGCCAAGGACGTCGATGGCTTTCATCCGCTGAACGCCGGCAGGCTCGCGACCGGTCTGCCGGCGCTGACACCCTGCACGCCGCTCGGCTGCGTGATGCTTGCGAAGACGGTGCATGCGTCGCTCGCCGGCATGGAGGCGGTGGTGCTCGGGCGCTCCAACATCGTCGGCAAGCCGCTGATCCAGCTGCTGCTCGCCGAGAACGCCACCGTCACGGTGGCGCATTCGAAGACGCGCGACCTGGCCGAGGTCGTGCGCCGCGCCGACCTCCTGTTCGCGGCGGTCGGGCGGCCCGAAATGGTGCGCGGCGCGTGGATCAAGCCGGGCGCGGCCGTGATCGATGTCGGCATCAATCGCGTCGCCGGCGCGGACGGCAAGAGCCGCATCGTCGGCGACGTAGCGTTCGCCGAAGCCGAACAGGTCGCGGGCGCAATCACGCCGGTGCCCGGCGGTGTCGGCCCGATGACGATCGCGTGTTTGCTGGTGAATACGCTGCGTGCGGCTTGTGCAATACGCGGCGTGCCGGCGCCGGCGCTGTAATTGTTCGACCGCTCGTCCCCGCGAAAGCGGGGACCCAGGGGCCAGGCAAACGAAGAACTGGATTCCCGCTTACGCGGGAATGAGCGGAGTGGGTTTAGTTCTGCCAGCCGAACGCCACCTTATCGAGGCTCTTCTGCCCGAAGCGTTCCGAGGAGCGGGCGACCGCCCGCCCACCGAGCGCCTTGTAGAACGCGACCGCCGGCTCGTTGTCGGAGAGCGCCCAGATCACCAGGGTCTTCAATCCGCTCTGCGCAAGGTCGCGCCGCGCCGCGGTGAACAGGCGCCGGCCGAAGCCAAGGCCCTGAAATTCGGGACAGAGATAAAGCTCGTAGATCTCGCCGTCGTAGACGAGGCTGCGCGCGCGGTTGCGCCCGTAGTTCGCATAGCCCGCGACGCGATCGCCGAACTGCAGCAGCGCCACGCGGCTCCCTTTGGCGATGGCGTTCTCCCACCAGCCCGGGCCGCGCCGGCTGATCAGCTTCTCGAGCTCGGGGCCGGGGATGATGCCGCGGTAGGAGGTCCGCCAAGCCGAATCATGAGCTGCCGCGACCAAAGTGGCATCGGCTGGCTTGGCGCGGCGAATCTCGATGAGGGTCGTGCTCATGAGTCGAATTCAAGCAAAGTGCCGGGGTGAGTTTCAAGCCCTCTGTTAACGGACAGTTAACGATTTGAACAGCGTGGCGCGGCTGCATCAGCAGGTGCATTGCGGCGTCGGGACTCTTGACTTGGTGCGGGAAAAGTGCCGCCGGAGAGCGCGCCGCGTGTCACAAAACGGGACTGGCGTGTCCGCGATTCACACCGTCTCGGCTTCCTTCGCACGCTCGGCGCGCTTGCGCTCGTTCGCATCGAGCAGTTTCTTGCGCAGCCTTATCGACTTCGGCGTCACCTCGACCAGCTCGTCGTCCTGGATATAGGCGAGCGCCTTCTCGAGCGTCATGCGGATCGGCGGCGTGAGCCGCACCGCCTCGTCCTTCGAGGTGGTGCGGATATTGGTGAGTTGCTTGCCCTTGAGCACGTTGATCTCGAGATCGTTGCCGCGCGTGTGCTCGCCGACGATCATGCCGCGGTAGACCTTCCAGCCGGGCTCGATCATCATCGGGCCGCGGTCCTCCAGCTTCCACATCGCGTAGGCGACGGCGTCGCCCTGGTCGTTGGAGATGAGCACGCCGTTGCGGCGGCCCTCGATCTCGCCCTTGTGCGCCGTATAGCCGTGGAACAGGCGGTTCATGATCGCGGTGCCGCGCGTGTCGGTGAGCAGTTCGCCCTGGTAGCCGATCAAACCGCGGGTCGGCGCGAAGAACACGAGCCGCGTGCGATGCCCGCCGGACGGCCGCATCTCGACGAGCTCGGCCTTGCGCTCCGACATCTTCTGCACCACGACGCCGGAATGCTCCTCGTCGACGTCGATCACGACCTCTTCGAGCGGCTCTTCCAGTTCGCCTGCCTCGTTGCGGCGCAGCAGCACCTTCGGGCGTGACACGGAAAGCTCGAAGCCCTCGCGCCGCATCGTCTCGATCAGGATGCCGAGCTGCAGTTCGCCGCGGCCGGCGACCTCCATCCAGTCGTTCTCGTCGGACTCGCGCACGCGCAGCGCCACGTTGCCCTCGGCCTCGCGCAGCAGACGGTCGCGGATCATCCGGCCGGTAACCTTGTCGCCCTCGGTGCCGGCGAGCGGCGAGTCGTTCACGCGGAACGTCATCGCCAAGGTCGGCGGATCGATCGGCTGCGCCGGGATCGGCGTCTCGACCTCGGGCGCGCAGATGGTGTGCGCGACGGTCGCATTCGGCAGGCCGGCGAGCGCCACGATGTCGCCGGCCGAGGCCTCGTCGATCGGCACGCGTTCCAGCCCGCGGAACGCCAGCACCTTCATGATGCGGCCCGCTTCGACCAGCCGGCCCTCGTGGTCGAGCACCTTCACGGTCTGGTTCGGCTTGACCGAACCCGACGAGATGCGGCCGGTGATGACGCGCCCGAGATACGGGTTGGCTTCGAGGATCGTGCCGAGCAGGCGGAACGGCCCTTCCTCGACCACCGGCGCCTTGACGTGACTGAGGATCAGGTCGAACAGCGGCTTCATGCCATCGCCGTGCGAGCCGTCGAGGCTCGCCGCCATCCAGCCCTGCTTGGCGGAGCCGTAGAGGATCGGAAAGTCGAGCTGCTCGTCGGTCGCATCGAGCGCGGCGAACAGGTCGAACACCTCGTTCACGACTTCAACCGGGCGCGCATCCGGCCGGTCGACCTTGTTGATCACCACGATGGGCTTGAGCCCCATCTTGAGCGCCTTGGACACCACGAACTTGGTCTGCGGCAGCGGCCCCTCGGCGGCGTCGACCAGCACCAGCGCGCCGTCCACCATGTTGAGGATGCGCTCGACCTCGCCGCCGAAGTCGGCATGGCCCGGCGTGTCGACGATGTTGATGCGCGTATCCTTCCACTGGATCGAGGTCGCCTTGGCGAGGATCGTGATACCGCGCTCGCGCTCCAGATCGTTGGAATCCATGGCGCGCTCGACCTGACGCTGGTTGTCGCGGTAGGTGCCGGATTGCTGCAGCAGCCGGTCGACCAGCGTGGTTTTGCCATGGTCGACGTGGGCGATGATCGCCACGTTGCGGAGATTCATGAAGGATTCCAAAGGGTCAAGGGCCGCGGTGAGGCGGCGATTTTGCAGCGCAATATAGGGATGAAGCCCCGAAAGGCAATCGTTAGTTCGGCCCCCGCGGCGGGTCGCGCGAAAAGTCGTAAATCAGATAGCCGACGATGCCGATCAGGCCGATGACCGCCGCCCAGACGATGAGCGTTTGATAGGGCCGGACATAGCGCTCCATCACGGAGCCGAATGCGAAGAACAGGCACAGTCCCGGCAGGGTCAGGATCAGCCCGCCCACCGCCACCAAGGCCGTTGCGCAGCCGCTGCGCTCCGCCATCCGCTCATCGCCCCCGCACCGCGTGCGCAATCAGCCCGATCCCGCCCGCCGAGATCGCGAAGCAGACCAGCCAGAGCAAGCCGATGACTCCGTCGCCGCCGCCACCCTGCAAGATGGCAATGAAAACGATCGAGCAGATCCCCGGCAGCAGCATCACGATGCCGAGCAAGGCCAAGAGAACCGACGCGACGCGGCCGGGCCGCGGCGGCGGCGGCGGCGGCGCGACCGGTGGCGGATTTGATTCTGGCGAACTCACCGGCGCCTCCCCGCGTCTATTTGCCGGCACCACGCTGGATCAGGCGGATGCCGCCGTAGGTAATGAAGCCGCAGACGATCCAGAGCAGGCTCAGCAAGCCAAACGTGGCGGGATCGCCCCACAGGAACGGCAGCATCGTGACCAGGTAGATCACCGCGCAAAGCCCCGGCAGCAGCAGCACCAGGCCGATCAGCACCATGAGGATCTTCATGCCGGAGGCTCCGCGTCCTTGCGCTTGTTGCGCTGGGTTATCACCAGCCAGAGGCCGGCGGCCGAAATGGCGAACGTGACGATCCATATTGCGGCGAAGTCGACCATGCGGGAATCGCCGTCGCGCATCTCCTGGATCATCGTCAGCATCGTGAGCAGCGAGCAAAGGCCCGGCAGCAGCAGGACGACGCCGAGCAGCGTCAGCGCGATTTGAGCGCCGCTGCGGCGCGGCGGTTCTGCCGGCGGCGCGTTCATGGCGATCTCCGCGGTCGCCGGCGCGCCGCAACGATCATCGCCACCCCGACCGCCGCGATGGCGAAGCAGATGACCCACAGCACCGCGAAAATCCTCACATAGGGATCGGAGAACGGATTGCCGCGCTTCTCGATCGTCAGCGCGATGATGAAGTAGAGCGAGCAGGCGCCGGGAAACAGGAAGCAGATGCCGAAGAACATCAGCACGCCCGTTTCCAGGATGTACTCCCGCTCCGGCGGGGCGGCCGGCGGAGGAATGTCGCCCGCGCTCATGCGGCTGCGTCCCGCTTCATCTCCGGTCTCCTGCGCTCCGGCGCGCGTGCCCGATCAGCAGAATTCCCGGAAGCGCGATGATGGCGCTCACGACCCAGACAAGGGCCGCAAACCCGATGAATTCGTCGAACCGGCCGGTGCTCATCCACTGGAGAAGCTGGCCGGCGATGAAGACCAGCGAACACGCCCCGGGCGCCAGCAGCAGGATCCCGATCGCAGTCAGAATGAACTGTCGCGTCGTGGAATATCCCGCAACCCATCGTGGCAGGCTGCCGGGATCGCTCACGGTCATGCCCCCGCCTTCATGGCGGCGCGAATCTGTTCGATACGGCCGTTGCGATAGAACAGGTTGTAGGTATCGAACGGTATGATCTGTCCGTGCGGCGTCACGAAGTGGATGCACGAGCGCTTGACGCCGCCGACGCAGAAATTGAAGCGGTCCATGAACTGCACGATCGCGACGCGGAAGACGTTCTCGTAGCTGAGCGCGGCCGGCGCTTCGACCTTGGGCAGGCAGCAGAGGAATTCGTGCAGCCGCTCGGCGCAATTGTTGGGCCCGGACGAGAGCGAGAACAGCTCGATGAACTTCTCGCGCAGCACCGGCTGCTTTTCGAAATTGATCGTGTTCGGCAACGTGGAAACGAGTTCCTCGCGCGACAGCATCGAGGTGACCGGGAGCACCTGCCGGCCGTTGCGCAAGCCGTAGGCGATCGAGATCTGCTCCGGATTGCAGGGCAGCGGGATCATGTCGGCGGCGCCGAACACACCTGAGTCCGCGATCACGGCGCGGCGGATATCGGAGAGCAGCACGCGGTCGCGCCTGGCGTCGAAGTCCTCGTTGCGCCCGGCGTCCTGCACCGGCTGGAATGTCACGCCGCGCACGCAACGCCATTCCAGCGCATGCTGCACGAGCGCGCCGATCTCGCCCTCGTTCACGCCGCGCTTCACCGTCACCACCAGCGTGGTCGAGATGCCGTGCCGTTCCAGATTTTCCAGCGCCCCCTGGCGCACGCGCCGCAAATCCGCGCCGCGCAGGTTCATCAGCGCGTCGCGTTCGAGCGAGTCGAACTGCAGGTAGACCTCGAGCCCGCGTTTGCGCTCCGCCAGTTGCGCGACGAAGTCCGGCTCGCGCGCGATGCGCAGGCCGTTGGTGTTGATCATCACGTGGCGAATCGGGCGCGACCGCGCCTCGTCGAGGATGCGGAAGAAATCCGGATGCAGCGTCGGCTCGCCGCCGGAAATCTGAAGCAGGTCGGGCTCGCCCTCGCTCGCGACCAGCGCATCGAGCATGCGCGCCATCGTCTCGACGGTCAGATGCTTCGATTTCTGCGGCGAGGAGTCGGCAAAGCACACCGGGCAGGTGAGGTTGCAGTGCTCGTTGATCTCGATCAGCGCGAGGCACGAATGCTGCTCGTGGTCCGGGCACAGGCCGCAATCATACGGGCAGCCGAATTCGGTGCGGCTCTGGAAGCCGAGCGGCTTGTCGCCCGGCTTGATGTAATCCTTGCAGAGCCGCCAGTACGCCGCATCGGTCGAGATCAGGGTCGACTGCACGCCGTGCTGGCGGCAGCGCTTCTCGTACCAGACTTCGTTGCCGTGGATTGCGATCTTGGCCGGCACCAGCGCGAGGCATTTCTCGCACAATGACTGCGTCTGGCCCCAGAAAACGTAAGGGCGGCTGTTACGCAAAGGCGCGTTCATGCGAGGTGCCTTGTGACTTCGGGGCTGTGGCGATCATGGCGACGGCGTAGACGACGAGCGCGGCCGAGAGGAGGTGAAACAGGGTGAAGGGGCCGAGCAGCGTACCGTAAGGCTTGAAGAACTCCCAGACGAAGCGTTGCAGGCCGTAAAACCCGACGGTCAGATAGAACCCCTGGTCGATCCAGAAGCGGTCGCGGTTCAGGATGCGCCAGAGATAGAAAAGCGCGAACGCCGCCATCGCGATGCTCTCGTAAAGCTGCACCGGATGACGCGGTATGCCGTCGCCGAAGTCGTGCGCCCACGGCAGCGGCGTGGGCGTTCCGTAGGTGAAGTCGTCGAGGCCCGAGAGGAAACAGCCGATCCGGCCGACCGCAACGCCGACCGCGAACGGCAGCGCGAAACGGGCGCCGGTGCGCAACGCGATGCCGTTACGGGCCTTGTAGGCCTCGATCGCCACGATGCCGCCCGCGACCGCGCCTTCGATCGAGCGGGCGACGCCGGGCATCCCGGAGAGCCAGAGATTGGCCGAGCCGAGTACGACCGCCCCGACCCCGGCGCCGAAGACCAGAGCGGCGAGATATCCGAAACGCAGGGGCTGCGGCACGGCGAACGCGACGCGCCCACTGCGCATCAGCCAAATTCCCGCCGCGCCCGCCGCGAGCCAGGCCAGCACATCGAACGCCGCGTGAACAAGGAAACCGTCCATCGCCCCGCTCCCGTTCCGCGAGCGTAGGCGCTCGGGCGACAACCCCGCAATAGGCATTGATTCGAGGCAAGGCTTCTGAGTTATGATCGCGGCGCCGTCGGGAAATTGCGGGGAAGACCGTGCGTTGTCCTATCGCCGTGAAGAACAGGCGCCGGGTGCTCTGCGTGTTTCCGCGCTACACGCCGGCGTTCGGCACCTTTCAGCATGCCTACAAGCTGATGTACCGGGTGAAAGCGTTCATGCCGCCGCAGGGGCTGCTGCTGATCGCCGCCTACATGCCGGAGAGCTGGCCGGTCCGCTTCGTCGACGAGAACATCAAGCCCGCGACCGGCGCCGACCTCGCCTGGGCCGACGTGGTGCTGGTCACCGGCATGCATATCCAGGGTGAGCAGATCCGCGACATCCAGCGCCGCGCGCGCGCGGCCGGCAAGGTCACCGTGCTGGGCGGGCCTTCGGTTTCGGCTTCGCCCGAGATGTACCCGGGCTTCGACTACCTGCACTGCGGCGAGCTCGGCGATGCGACCGATGCGATCATCGCGCGGCTCGATGACAGCGCCGACCTACCCGGCGAGCAGTTCGTCTTCACGACGAAAGAACGCCTGCCGCTCACCCAATTCCCGATCCCCGCCTACGACCGCATCCCGTTCGGCCGCTATCTGCTCGGCACGCTGCAGTTCTCCTCGGGCTGTCCGTACCTGTGCGAGTTCTGCGACATTCCCGGCCTTTACGGCCGCCAGCCGCGCATGAAGACGCCGCAGCAGGTCGTCGCAGAGCTCGATTTAATCTTCTCGCAGCTGAACCCGCCGGCCACGCTCTACTTTGTCGACGACAATTTCATCGGCAATCGCAAGGCCGCCAAGGAGATGCTGCCGCATCTCGTCGCCTGGCAAAAGAAACACAGCTATCCGGTGATGTTCGCCTGCGAGGCCACGCTCAACATTGCCAAGCAGACCGACATTCTGGAGCTGATGAAGGAGGCGAACTTCGTCGGCATGTTCGTCGGCATCGAGACGCCGGATGCAGCCTCGCTCGACGCCATCAAGAAAGGGCATAACAATGCCGTGCCGATGCTGGAGTCGATCCGGACGCTGAACCGTTACGGGATCGAGGTCACGTCGGGCATCATCCTCGGGCTGGATTCGGAGACGGCGGACACCGAGCAGCGGCTGAAAGACTTCATCGAGCTGTCGCAGATCCCGATGCTGACCATCAATCTGTTGCAGGCGCTGCCGAAGACGCCGCTGTGGGACCGGTTGAAGCGCGACGGCCGCCTCTCACTCGACGACGACGCGCGCGAGAGCAATGTCGTGTTCCTGCGTCCGCACGACGACGTGGTGAACATGTGGCGCCGCGCGATCGCCTATGCGAACGACCCCGAGAAGCTGTTCGAACGCTTCCGCCATCAGGTCGAAGCGACCTACGCCAATCGCAAGGTCACGCCCGCGAAGGGCAAGCTCACCTGGAACAACCTGCGCGGCGGCGCCGTGATGGCGTGGCGTATCCTGCTGCACCTCGGCCTCTTGTCCGATTTCCGCAAGCCGTTCTGGCGCATGGTCAGGCAGGCGCTGAAACACGGTCAGATCGACGGCATGATGGGCGCGGCGTTCATGGGCTATCACCTGATCGCGTTCACCCGCGAAGCGCTGCGCGGCGACCAGAACGCGTCGTACTATTCGGCCAGGAAGCGCGCCGTCCCGATGGCCGCCGAAAAGCCGCCGGCCCGCCAGGACGAGCAGGTCGCGGCATAACGCGTGTACTGACAAAACGCGGCCGGCCGCCCTTCTCGTCATTCAGATGAGAAGCGATCTTCTGGTGCGCTGGTCAAAGTCGCGCGGTACCGAGTTCGAGGCCGAGTTGCAGGCGGCCCGCAATGATGTAGTTGTATGGGCTCATCGCAACATGCTTCACCGCCGCATCCATGTCACGCACGGCGCGTTCCAGCCTGCTCGACTCGAAGATTGCAATGGCGCCGGCTTCCTTTGCGAGCATCTGCACGACGCCCGCTGAGCCTTCCGCCGCATACGCACAGGCGGTGCGCAGGCGTGCGCGCGATCGCAACAGCCGGTCATCGTCGGCGTCCAGATCGGTGATGAGGTCCATCAGTGTCTCGGCAAGGAATGCGCGGGCAGCGCCAAGGGTGGCGTCCGCCCGACCAATCATGGACTGAATCATCTCACGATCCCGCAAGCACGAAGTGACGCCAAAACGAGTCTTGCTTTGGGCCGCCATCTCCGTGAAAGCGGCAAGCGCGCCGCTTGCGATCCCCAGTGGCGCTCCGGTGATCGACCAAGGGAAGATCGACAGGCTTGGCATGCGATAAATTAGTCCGGGTTGGGTGGGTCCGGGTGCAGCAAGGTCGTGCGTGTGGTCGGCCGGCACGAAGATGTCTTTGACTTCGAAGTCGCAACTGCCGGTGCCGCGGAGACCCGAGACATGCCAGGTGTCATGAATCGTCACGACCTCGGGGGCAAAGTAGCAGCAGATCGGCGCGGGGTTCTTGCTGTCCTTCACGGCGGCCAACCCCATAAATCGGCTGGCGTGGGCAGCCCCGCTACCGAATGGCCAACGGCCGGTGACGCGATAGCCGCCATCAACGGACTGGGCGGAGCCGATTGCGCCCGTCGCGGCGACGATGAAGGCGTAAGGGTCGGCGAACCAGTCGCGTGCGACGCGCTCGGGCAAATAGCCACCGGCACGGCTCATGCCGCCGCCATTGGCCACGATCCAGCCGATTGAGCCATCGATCGCCGATGCGGCTTCGACCACCCGCATGAATTCGACCGGAGACAATTCCGGGCCACCCAGTGCCGCCGGCAGCCACAGGCGAAAAAGTCCCGCCTCAGCCAGCGCCCGAAATACCGCGTCCGGAAGCCTGCGGTCCCGATCGAAGGAGGAGCGGTATTGGTCTGCTAGCGGAGCAAGCGTTTCGAGCGCCTCAAGGTATCTGGCTGTCTTCGGGAGCGTTACTGCCAACATGCTGGTTATCCTGGAGGGGGCAAACCGTCGGCAAAATTGCCGTAGACCATGATGGTCTCATGGGCTCCCAATTCACTGCAAAATCGAATATCTCAGTCGCTAGATGAATTGAACTCATCTAGGTTATTACGATGAGAAAGCTCCCGCCGCTCGGATCCCTTCGCGCCTTCGAAGCAGCCGCCCGACACATGAGCTTCCGTGAGGCTGCAATTGAACTTGGCGTAACGCCGACGGCGGTCAGTCACCAGATTCGATTGCTGGAACAGATTTGCAAACAGCCTTTATTCCGTCGACGCCCGCGGCCGCTTGCGCTGACGAGAGCGGGCGAGCGCCTGTTTCCGGTCGTTCGAAATGGCTTTGACTCCTTTGCGACCGCGATCGCATCGGCATCGGCCGGCGTCGGCGAACGTGCGTTGCGGGTGACGAGCCCAAATGCATTCGCCAGCCGATGGCTGGTCCCGCGTTTGCCAAAATGGCGGGATGAGCACCCGAAGATTCCACTGGAGATCATCGGGACCGACGAGGTGCTCGACCTTCGCGCCGGCAATGCCGACGTAGCGATCCGATATGCGCGCCGGATGCCTGCGGACCTTGCTGCGCAGGAAATTTTTCGCGATATCTTCTTTCCGGTATGTACTCCGGAATTGCTCGCCAATGGCGGCCGGCAAATCGAACGCGCCGCCAATCTGTTGCAATACCCTCTGATCCACTTCGACTGGCTGAATCGCGACCCGGAGGCGCCAACATGGGCGCACTGGCTGGCGACGGCGCGCTCGGTCGATCCAGATATTCCGGAGACTAACAAGGCGTGGGACTTAAGCTTCCGCGAGGAGATTCATGCGATTGATGCGGTCGCGGCAGGCCAGGGGATCGCGATCTGCAGCGATGTGGTTATCAGCCGCGACCTCAAGAGCGGGGCCCTCATCAAGGCGCACACGTTTTCGCTCCCGGGCTACGGATTCTATCTCGTTTTCGTCCCAAATCATCCGCAACGATCGAGCATCGAGGCTTTCTCCTCCTGGATGAGATCGGTGGTGTGAGCAGCGCCACTGGTGCCAAGTTGGCGAACCTGCACGCGATCGGCGGCGCCTTGGGTGAGCAACAGGGCTGCCGGGGTGTGGCCGCCCCAAGCGCCCGCATAACGGCCTGGCTTAAGATTCCGCTCGCGCATCGAGTGCGCCGCGTACCGCCTCGGCGAGCTTCTGCGTCCGGTAGGGCTTGCTCAACAGCGCCACGCCCGCCTCGGTCGTCCCGCGGCTCTTGATGAACTGCTCGGAATAGCCGGAGGTGAACAGGGCCTTCAGCTCCGGCCGCAAGGCGCGCGCGTGGCGCAGGAGCGCCTGGCCGTCCATCCCGTTCGGCATGATCAGGTCGGTGAACAGGAGATCGATCTTGCCCGGCTCCTGCAGAATGGCGAGCGCGCTCGGCCCGTCCTCGGCTTCGCGCACCTGGTAGCCGAACCCCTTGAGCATGTTCACCGCGACCCGGCGCACCGCGCCGTTGTCTTCCACCACGAGAACCGTCTCGCGGCCCCTGAGATCGGGCTTGGTCAGCGCCGCGGGCGCCGTCCCGTGCTCTGCCGCGAGCGCGCGCGGCAGATACACCGTGATGCGCGTGCCGTGGCCGACCTCGCTGTAGATCTTCACGTGGCCGCGCGACTGCTTCACGAAGCCGTACACCATGCTCAGGCCGAGGCCGGTGCCCTGCCCGGCCGGCTTGGTGGTGAAGAACGGCTCGAACACCCGCTCGACCACGTCCGGCGCCATCCCGCTGCCGGAATCCGTGATCGACACGGAAACGTATTCGCCGGGCGTGACCTCGACATTGTGGGCCGCATACTGCTCGTCGAGCACCGCGTTGCCGGTCTCGATCACGAGCTGTCCGCCGTCCGGCATGGCGTCGCGCGCGTTGACGGCGAGATTGAGGATGGTGTCCTCGAGCTGCGAGGGATCGGCCACCGCCCGCCACAGGTCGGCGGCGAGCACCGTGTTCACCGCGATGTGTTCGCCCAGGATGCGCTCCAGCAGCTTGACCGAGCGCGCGACGACGTCGTTGAGGTCGAGCGTGCGCGCCTGCAGCGGCTGCTTGCGCGCGAAGGCGAGCATGCGCTGGGTGAGCTGCGCGCCGCGCGTCGCGGCCTCGTCGATCGCATCGACGATCGGCTTGAGCTGCGCATCGTGCGCAAGATCTTCCGACAGCAGCTCGGTCATGCCGATGATGACCGTGAGGATGTTGTTGAAGTCGTGCGCCACGCCGCCGGTGAGCTGGCCGACAGCTTCCATCTTCTGCGCCTGGCGCAGCTGGCTTTCGAGCGCGACGCGCTCGGTCATGTCGCGGCCGATGAAGAAATACTGCCCGTCGGGCTCGGACCAGATCCCGGTCCAGACCAGCGGCACGGCGCGGCCGTTGCGGTCGATATAGCGGCATTCGAAGTTGCGCTTAAGGCGGCCGCGCCGCGCGCGCCGCATGTTTTCACGCGTGACGTCCAGATCGTCGGGATGCACGAACTCCTGCGCATTGCGGCCGATCATGTCATCCGGCGCGTAGCCGAGGATGCCGGCGGAGCTCGGGCTGACGCGGAGAAACTCGCCGCGCTGATCCACCACCAGGATCAGGTCCAGCGATGTGTCGAAGATGCGCTGGTTGATCGAGCGGGTCGCCTCGCGCTCGCGCTCGCTTTCCACCGTCCGGCCGACCGATGGCCGATCCGGCGAGGCGGTGCGGAACAGGATCGTGTAGCCGTCGCGGTGCGGATAGCCGCGCACGTCGACCCAGGCGGCAAAAATCTCCGAATAGCCGGTGAACGCGATCGGCTCGCCGTTGTTCTTGGAGATCATGTAGGCGAGGCGAAACGGATTGTCGGGCGCGATATCGAGCACGTCGTGCAGCGACTTCCCGATCAGCGGCCTGAGATCGCGGCCCCAGATGCCTTGGGCTGCCGGATTGGCGTAGACGAGGCGCCAGTCGTTATCGAGCGCGACGATGCCGTCCGAGATGCTGGCGAGGATCGCGTCCGCACTGACGTGAAGGGGCGCGGTCGGAAAAGCGATGACCACATCGTCGCGCAGCCGCGCTGGTGCGCTGCCCGCTGCCATCTCGGTTAGCCGGTCGCTCATCGTCGACGCTGCTCCAGCGAACGATGTCCCGCCCTACCCCGATTCTGGTTCCACAATTGCCGCGAAGCGCGGCAGCGTCAAGCGTTACCGTCAAAATGGAACTTTGGCGCGATCGCTAAAGTTTGAGCTTTCGCTTGCGCTGCCCCAAGGTCCGCAGGCGCAGCGCGTTGAGCTTGATGAAGCCCGCGGCGTCGCGATGGTCGTAGGCGACCGCGCCTTCCTCGAACGTCACGAGGTCCTGGTCGTAGAGCGAATAGGGGCTCTCGCGCCCGATCACCGCGACCGAGCCCTTGTAGAGCTTGAGCCGCACGCGCCCGGTGACGAATTCCTGCGATTTGTCGATCGCCGCCTGCAGCATCTCGCGCTCGGGCGAGAACCAGAAGCCGTTGTAAATCAGCTCGGCGTATTTCGGCATCAGCTCGTCCTTGAGGTGCGCGGCGCCGCGGTCGAGCGTGATCTGCTCGATGCCGCGGTGCGCGGCGAGAAGGATCGTGCCGCCCGGCGTCTCGTACATGCCGCGCGATTTCATGCCGACGAAGCGGTTCTCGACCAGGTCGAGCCGGCCGATGCCGTTCTGCTTGCCCAGTTCGTTCAGCCGCGCGAGCAAGGTCGCGGGCGACAGTGTCTTGCCGTCGATCGCGACCGCATCGCCGCGCTCGAAATCGACCGTGATGACGGTCGGCTTGTCGGGCGCATCCTCAGGATCGTCGGTGCGCGAATAGACGTAATCCGGCACATCGGCCGCCGGGTCTTCCAGCACCTTTCCCTCGGACGAGGCGTGCAGCAGGTTGGCGTCGACCGAGAACGGCGCATCGCCACGCTTGTCCTTGGCGATCGGGATTTGGTGCGCTTCGGCAAATTCGATCAGCCGGGTGCGCGAGGTCAGGTCCCATTCCCGCCACGGCGCGATCACCGTGATGTCGGGCTTGAGCGCGTAATACGCGAGCTCGAAGCGCACCTGATCGTTGCCCTTGCCGGTCGCGCCATGGGCGACCGCGTCGGCGCCGACCTGCTCGGCGATCTCGATCTGCTTCTTGGCGATCAGCGGTCGCGCGATCGAGGTGCCGAGCAGGTACTGTCCCTCGTACACCGTGTTGGCGCGAAACATCGGAAACACGTAGTCGCGCACGAATTCCTCGCGTAGGTCCTCGATGAAGATGTTCTCCGGCTTGATGCCGAGCAGCACCGCCTTGGCGCGCGCGGGCTCGAGCTCCTCGCCCTGGCCGAGATCGGCCGTGAAGGTCACGACCTCGGCGCGATAGGTCTGCTGCAGCCACTTGAGAATGATCGAGGTATCGAGCCCGCCCGAATAGGCAAGCACGACTTTCTTCACGTCGGATTTGGCCATGGAAATTCCGCCTGCAGGAATGCGCGCGGACTATAGGGGGAATGGGATGAAGCTCAAGGCCCGCGCGGGCGGCCGATCAGCCGCATGGGCGCGATGCTTTCGATGGCGCCCTCGACCCGCGCGTCGGTCGTGCGCGTGCGCCAGCGATAGATCAGGCCATGCACGATCCAGATGATGAGAAACGTGAACACGCCGGAGAACACCACGTCGGTGAAAAAATGGGCGCCGCCGGAAAGCCGCAAGCCGCCGGCGGCAGCGCCGAACAGCAGCGCCGCCGCATAGGCGATCGGCCGCCACGCCGGCGGCGCGAGCGCCGCGGGTGCGAGCGTCCAGAATCCGCCGGCGCCTTCGCCAGCGACGAACGAGCAATTCTTGTCGCAGGCGCCGCGCGGATCCCACCAGGGCACGAATTTTTCCGGGCCGTAGAACTCCGTCACTTCCGCCGGCCGCGGCCGGCCCCAGTAATCCTTCAGGATCATGTTCGCCATCACGCCGGGCGCCAGCGCGAGCGTGGCGATGAGGAAGAACGCGGCGCGCGCGGCGATCAGCATCTTCCGGTGCGGCAGCAGGAACTTCAACGCGACCGCGACGAAGGCGGGCGCCACCAGCGCCGCGATCACGTACATGAAGGCATCGCGCAGGTGCCGCGCAACGATGCTGTATTGAACCGGAAACACGCGGTGCGATTCATCGAAGAAGGCACGCGAGATC